>NZ_CP006877.1:67500-1267500 GCF_000816845.1 Rhizobium gallicum bv. gallicum R602sp
CAGTCGTGAGACATCCTGGAGGTATCGGAAGTGCGAATGTCGACATGAGTAACGATAAAGAGGGTGAGAGACCCTCTCGCCGAAAGACCAAGGGTTCCTGCTTAAAGTTAATCTGAGCAGGGTTAGCCGGCCCCTAAGACGAGGCGGACACGCGTAGTCGATGGGAACCACGTTAATATTCGTGGGCCTGGTGGTAGTGACGGATTGCTCAACTTGTAAGGTCTTATTGGATTGATCTTGCAGGGACGCGGTTCCAGGAAACAGCTCCACCGTATAGACCGTACCCGAAACCGACACAGGTGGTCAGGTAGAGTATACCAAGGCGCTTGAGAGAACTATGTTGAAGGAACTCGGCAAATTGCACGCGTAACTTCGGAAGAAGCGTGACCCCATTTTGGGCAACCAGGATGGGGTGGCACAGACCAGGGGGTAGCGACTGTTTATCAAAAACACAGGGCTCTGCGAAGTAGCAATACGACGTATAGGGTCTGACGCCTGCCCGGTGCTGGAAGGTTAAAGGGAGAGGTGCAAGCTTTGAACTGAAGCCCCAGTAAACGGCGGCCGTAACTATAACGGTCCTAAGGTAGCGAAATTCCTTGTCGGGTAAGTTCCGACCTGCACGAATGGCGTAACGACTTCCCCGCTGTCTCCAACATAGACTCAGTGAAATTGAATTCCCCGTGAAGATGCGGGGTTCCTGCGGTCAGACGGAAAGACCCCGTGCACCTTTACTATAGCTTTACACTTGGCATTCGTGTCGGCATGTGTAGGATAGGTGGTAGGCTTTGAAGCGGGGACGCCAGTTTCCGTGGAGCCATCCTTGAAATACCACCCTTATCGTCTATGGATGTCTAACCGCGGTCCGTTATCCGGATCCGGGACAGTGTATGGTGGGTAGTTTGACTGGGGCGGTCGCCTCCGAAAGAGTAACGGAGGCCGCGCGATGGTGGGCTCAGACCGGTCGGTAAATCGGTCGTCGAGTGCAATGGCATAAGCCCGCCTGACTGCGAGACTGACAAGTCGAGCAGAGACGAAAGTCGGTCATAGTGATCCGGTGGTCCCGCGTGGAAGGGCCATCGCTCAACGGATAAAAGGTACGCCGGGGATAACAGGCTGATGACCCCCAAGAGTCCATATCGACGGGGTTGTTTGGCACCTCGATGTCGGCTCATCGCATCCTGGGGCTGGAGCAGGTCCCAAGGGTTTGGCTGTTCGCCAATTAAAGCGGTACGTGAGCTGGGTTCAGAACGTCGTGAGACAGTTCGGTCCCTATCTGCCGTGGGTGTAGGAATATTGACAGGATCTGTCCCTAGTACGAGAGGACCGGGATGGACATATCTCTGGTGGACCTGTTGTCCTGCCAAGGGCATAGCAGGGTAGCTACATATGGAAGGGATAACCGCTGAAGGCATCTAAGCGGGAAACCCACCTGAAAACGAGTGTTCCCTATCAGAGCCGTGGAAGACGACCACGTTGATAGGCCGGGTGTGGAAGTGCAGCAATGCATGAAGCTTACCGGTACTAATAGCTCGATCGGCTTGATCGTTCTCATTGACAATGCTCATCAAAAATGAGCCTGACCCTTACCGGTCAAGACGTGTTCAAAAAAAACGAAGTGAAAACTTCTCCAGCTTCTCAAATCGTTGCGCTTCGCTGACCTGGTGGTTATGGCGGGGTGGCTGCACCCGTTCCCTTTCCGAACACGGCCGTGAAACGCCCCAGCGCCTATGGTACTTCGTCTCAAGACGCGGGAGAGTCGGTCGCCGCCAGGTCTGCGAAACGCAACAAATCAAAAATCTTCTCAAAAACAATAAAACGGCAAATAAGCCAGATAAACCGGCCGCAAATCAAGCGGTCCGTTCCGCTCAATCAAAATAACGCGGGGTGGAGCAGCCCGGTAGCTCGTCAGGCTCATAACCTGAAGGCCGCAGGTTCAAATCCTGCCCCCGCAACCAAAGCAAGCCCGCCACGATGAACTGACCCCCGAAAGTTGGACACCGACCTTCGGGGGTTTTGCATGTCCAAGTACAGCTTAGCGTTCAAGCAGTCCGTCATCGCCGCTTATGAGAGCGGCACGGAAGGGGCACGCGCAGTAGCGGCTCGGTTTGACGTTGATCATTCGACGGTGCGCAAATGGGCTGCGGCTCATGCGGCGCATGGCGTGTCTGGGTTGGTAAAGAAATACAGCTCCTTTGACGCGTCTTTCAAGCTTTCGGTATTGCAGCGGATGTGGGACGATGGGCTTTCCTATCGGCAGACGGCTGCGATTTTCAACATCCGCAACAAGAGTAGCCTTGTCGATTGGGAGACGTGTTACGAGCGCGGCGGGATAGAGGCGTTGGCCCCGCGGTGTAGAGGAAGGCCCCGATTGATGCCCAAACCGCCTACCACCGATGAACCGCAAGCCTTGGCGAGCGATGACACGAAGAGCCGCGAGGAGTTGCTTTCGGAACTGGCCTATCTGCGCATGGAGAACGCTTTCCTAAAAAACTGGAGGCCTTAACGCAGGAACAACAGCGGCTCAAAAAGCGCAAGCCGTTCACGCGTTAAGGCCGCTCCATTCGTTTGCCGGTCTGCTGCAATTGGCAGGCCTGGCCCGCAGCACGTTCTACTACCAGCAAACGGCAGCATCGCTGGCCGACCGCCATGCCGCGCTCAAAGACAGCATCAAAGCCATCTTCGCCCTTCACAAGGGGCGCTATGGCTATCGCCGCATCACGGCTGCCATCTGCCGACTGGGACAGCACGTCAATCACAAGACAGTTCAGCGGCTGATGGGGCAAATGGGTTTGAAATCGCTGGTGCGGCCGAAGAAGTATCGGTCCTACAAGGGCGCTACCGGCCGCACCGCTCCCGATCTCATCCAGCGCAAGTTCACGGCTGAGGATGCAAACCAGAAATGGGTGACGGATGTGACCGAGTTCAACGTTGCGGGCGAAAAGCTCTATCTCTCACCGGTCATGGACCTCTTCAATGGCGAGATCATCGCCTTCGAGACAGCCCGCCGTCCCGTCTTCAAACTCGTGGAAAAAGGCGCTGGACCGGCTGGGGAGCGGCGAAAAGCCGATCCTGCATTCCGATCAGGGATGGCACTATCAGATGACCGCCTATCAGCGCACGCTTGAAAAACACGACGTCATCCAAAGCATGTCACGCAAAGGCAACTGCCTCGACAACGCGGCAATGGAAAGCTTCTTCGCGGTGCTGAAATCAGAGCTGTTCTACCCGACCAAATTCGCCAGCATTCAAAGCCTGCAGTCCGCCATCACCGACTATATCAACTACTACAATCACGACAGGATCAAAATGAAACTCAAAGGGCTGAGTCCTGTACAATACAGAACCCAGCCCTTAAATCTGCCTTGCCTTTAGACCGTCCAACTTAATGGGGTCAGTTCACGACGGCGGGCTTTTTGTTTGCGCGAGGACGGCGTGAAGCGACCATAAAGCGCTTGTCTGTGAAGTGCTACCGAATTTCTTGAACATCTCACCTGAACCGCCGGGACGTGGATCGTAGCCCTTTCGTTGCAGTGCGCCGATCAGGGGTAGCTCGGCATCCCGCTCTCAAGTGCATCGTTGTCCATGCTCCTTATTGAGCTTCAACATTCAAGCATGCGTGAACGTGCCCCGACGCAATCTCTCGCAACTCCGGACGTGTCCGTCTGCAATGGTCGGTCGCAATTGGACAGCGCGGATGGAAATGGCAGCCGGGGGGCGGGTTGAGCGGCGAGGGGATTTCGCCCTGGATCGGCATGAACTTGCGTCGCTGCAGCGAGATCTTCGGCATGCCGTCGAGCAGCATGCGCGTATAGGGGTGCGCAGGCGACGCGAAGAGCTGCTCGGTCTCGGCAAGCTCCACGACGCGGCCGAGATACATAACGGCTACCCGGTCGCACAAATGGCGGATGACGCCAAGATCATGGCTGATGAAGATCATCGCAAGGCCGCTGTCGCGCCTGATGTCCATCAGGAGATTGATGATCTGCGCCTGGACAGACACGTCGAGTGCGGCCACCGCCTCATCGCAGATCAGCATGTCGGGCTTTACTGCCAGCGCCCGGGCGACGCCCACGCGCTGACGCTGACCACCGGAAAATTGATGAGGGTAGCGGCCGACGCCGTCCGCGGGCAGGCCGACGCGCGCAAGGATGTCGACCACATAATCCTTTACCAGTGAGCGCGGCACTAGTCCGTGCAGGACTGCCGCCTCGCCGACGATCTCGCCGACGCGTAGGCGCGGATTGAGAGAGGAAAGCGGGTCCTGGAAGACCATCTGGATTTTCAGTGCATCGCGCTTACGGGTAAGGAAGCTGTCGTAGGGCTCACCGCGGAAGTGCCGCTCGCCGGAGGAGGCAGGCAGAATGCCGGCGATCATCCGCGCCAGTGTCGATTTCCCGCAGCCGGATTCGCCGACGACGCCAAGTGTTTCGCCCTTGCGCAGCGTGAGCGAGACGTTGTCGACGGCGCGCAGCACGGTGGGCGGGCGGTCACGCAAAAAGTGGTTCGCGAGATCGCGAAATGCGCTGCGTCCCGCTATGAAGCTGCGCGACAGATCCTTTGCTTCGAAGATCATCTCGTTCACGCGTCAGCCCTCGAATGGATGATAGCACCAGATGCGGTGCGTGGCCGATAGCTCCGTCGCCGGCACCGGCTCGCTGCAGATCTCCGTCGCCCGCTCGCAGCGGCTGGCGAAGGGACAGCCCTTTCCGAGCGAAAGCAGCGAGGGCATGTTGCCCGGGATCTGCCTCAGCTTCTCCCCAGGTATGTTGCGCGAGGGAACGGAATCGAGAAGCTTGCGGGTGTAAGGATGGCGCGGGGAGCCGATGATATCCTCGGTCGTGCCGATTTCCATCATCGCGCCCGCATACATGATCATGATCCGGTCGGCGAGTTCCGAAAGCGTCGAAAGATCGTGAGTGATCCAGATCATGCCGAGGCCGCGTTCATCGATCTGGCGGCGGATATGGTAGATGATCTGAGCCTGGATCGTCACGTCGAGAGCCGTCGTCGGCTCGTCTGCGATGATCATGTCCGGTCCGAGCAGCAGGGCGGTGGCGATGACGACGCGCTGGCGCATGCCGCCCGACATCTCGTGCGGATAGGCGTCCAGCCGCTCCTCCGGCGAGGGAATCCCCACGGCCTTCAGCGCCTCGATGCAGCGGTTGTGCTTCTCCTTGCGGGAGACATTCTCGTGTTCTTCGATCGCTTCGTACATCTGGTCGCGCACGCGCATCAGCGGATTCAGCGTCATCAAGGGGTTCTGGAAGACCATGGCGATCCGCCGGCCGCGATAGCGGCGCATCGCCTCGAAGTCGAGTACCGTCAGCTCCGTACCATCGAGCGAGATCGAGCCGGAAACGATGCGGCCCGGCTCATCGACCTGGCCCATGATCGACATGCCCGTCACCGATTTGCCCGAACCGGATTCGCCGACGATGCCGAGCACCTCGCCGCGGCGAAGGTCGAAGGAAATGTCGCGCACCGATTTCATCACCCCTTGGCGAGTGAAGAACCAGGTGTTGAGGCGGTCGACTTGGAAGAAGGGTTTCGTCATTGCCCGGCTCCTCTAGCGGTCGAGCCGCGGGTTGTTTAGATCGCGCAACCGGTCTCCGAGCAGGTTCATGGCGACGATCATCACCAGCAGCACCACCCCCGGATAGATGCTGATCCAGTACTTGTGCGAGAAGATGAATTCGTAGCCGCTGGCGATCAGCATACCGAGCGAGGGCCTGGTGAGCGGCAGGCCGACGCCGAGGAAACTCAGTGAGGATTCGAGCGAGATCGCCGCGGCGATGTTGAGCGTGAAGAGCACGATGATCTGCGGCATGCAATTCGGAAGCACGTGGCGCAGCATGATGCGTGTGGGCGAAAGGCGCAGGCACCTTGCCGCCTCGACATATTCCTTGCTGAGTTCGCTCATGGCGAAGGAGCGGGCCGTGCGCGCATAATAGGACCATTGCACGATGACGATGGCGAGCACGACCTTGCTGACGCCGTTGCCCAGGATGGCGAGGATCGCAAGCCCGACGAGCAGGGCCGGAAGGCCGAGCATGAAATCGACCGCACGCATGATGATCGCGTCTGTCATGCCGCCACGCCAGGCAGAGAGAAGCCCGAGCCCGGTGCCGAGCAACATCGCGGCGCCTGCCGCCACCAGCCCGACGAAGACGCTGATCCTGATGCCGTAGAGGATGGCGGAAAGCATGTCGCGGCCGAAGCTGTCGGTGCCGAGACGAAAGACGAAATTCGTCTCCTGATCGAGGGATTTCGCGATGGCGAGGACGGTGAAGTTTTCAGGGAGCGGGCCGTTCGAAACGATCCTGACCTTGCCGCCCTCCGGGTTGTCCACGGTCCACCAGGGCTGGACGATATGCTTCCTACCGCCTTCCACGGTGGCGCCGGCCGGCAGGTTGCGGATCTGCAGGCTGGCGAACTTCGTGCCTTCCGGCAGCACGCCGACGCTGAGACAGTTCGGTCCGCAGGACTCGGCCGCGATACTATTGCGGGTCTGTGCCGGTGCGGCGGGTTCGACCGAGGTCGCACCGTCCTGCAGGCGGATGTTGGCGCGGACTTCCTCTCCCGGCAGCATGCGCTTCGAGCCGGCGGGCTTCAATGCGTCCGAAAGCTGAAGCTGCGTCAGGTCGTAGGGGTCCGTTGGCGAGATCAGAGGTGCGAGGAGGGCGCACGCGACGAAAACGAGGCTGATCAGCAGACTGATGATGGCGGTGCGGCTTTCGGCGAAACGCAGCGCGAAATTGTTGAATTCGGTCATGCTCATGCCGCGCGCCTCAGAACGGATTTCACGCGCGGATCGATGGCCATATGCAGGATGTCGACGATGAAGTTGATGGCGATGAACAGTAGCGCCGTATAGGTGAGTTGGGCCACGATCAGCGGACGATCCAGTACCTTGATCGAGTTGATCAGCAGCTTGCCAAGCCCGGGCCAGGAAAATACTGTTTCGGTGATCACACCGTAGGCCAGCAGGTTGGCGAGTTCGATCCCTGTTACCGTGATGAGCGGAACCAGCGCATTGCGCAGGATATGCCTGACGACCACCTTACGGCTGCGCACGCCTTTCGCATAGGCGAACTTAACGAAGTCGAGGCGGGAGATTTCCATCGTCGCGGCGCGCGTGACGCGCATCAGCAACGACATCTTGAGGAGCGCCAGACTGAAGGCTGGCATGACGACATGCGACCAGCCGTCAAGCGTCCAGAGGCTGGTGGTGATGCCGAAATGGGTCGTCACCTGGCCCCGGTCGCCGACCGGCAGGATTGGCAGAGCGATGCCGAAGGCGACGATCAGGAGCATGCCCTGCCAGAAGGTGGGGATGCTAACGCCGATCAGCGAGAAGGCTATGACGCCACGCCCGAGCGGCGATTCCGGTCTAAGCCCTGAGTAAAGCCCGGCCGGCACGGAAACGGCAATGGCGATGATGAAGGCCACCAGACCGAGTTCGAGGCTAGCCGGCAGGCGTTGCAGCAGGATGCTGGTGACGGGTTCCTTGTAGACAAAGGAGGTGCCCCAGTCTCCCTGCACGGCATTGCCGAGGAAGATCAGGTATTGCTGCCAGAGCGGCTTGTCGAGCCCGAGTGCGGTGATGGCGGCCAGCCGGTCGGCCTCTGAAGCCTCCGACGAAATCAGGATGTCTGCCGGATTGCCGATCAGCCACACCCCGACGAACAGCACGACCGACAGCACAAAGATCACGACCACGCTTTGCAACAAACGCTGCAGCACGAAGGAGAACATCAGCGGGCAGCCTTCAGGTAGGCGTTGATGTTGCGCTGCTCTACGGTCGGCATCGCCCCTGCCGCAATATCCTGGACCAGCGATCCGAAATGCAACGCATATTCGGCGCATATGCCGCCCGTACTGCTGGTCTCAAGCCGGTTCTCGATCTCAGCGCGCAGTGCCTGGCCGCCCGGGAGTTGTGCCAGTTCGTCGAGGAACGGCGCCTTGCCGGCTGCTGCTGCCATGGCGGCATCGTGCACCAGCTCATGGCCCCTGTGTTTGCCGAGCGTCTCGCCAAGCCGCATCATAGCGAACTCGCCGAAGATCGCCCCGTGCGACAGGTCCAGATTGGCCCGCATCCGCTCCGTATCGACATAGAGGTCGCGCGCCAGAAGCTCGGTCCGCACGAGGATTTCGGAAATGGCGCTGATCACCTCCGCTAGTCCGTCCTCGAACATCTGGTTGGCGCTGCCGTCGGATTCGAACGGGCGATGGGCGGTCGCCATCAGCATGCCGGCGCAGGAATAGAGCTTGTTGCTGTTGGCGATGATGCCGTAGCAGAGGATCGGGTTGATCTTCTGCGGCATGGTGGAGGAGCCGATAGTGCCTTCGATGCGACCTTCGTGCAGCTCCCCGTACTCCTCGGAGGAACTCTGGTAGACCTCTTCCGCGATCTTGTGGCAGATGGAAGCCGTCAGGCTCAGCGCATTGACATACTCGCACATATGCGTGCGGATCGCCCGCGAGGGAATGGCCATTTCGCCCATGCCGAGAAGTGCTGCCACGCGTGACTGGAAGGCCGGGCCCTGCCTGCCCAGAGCCGAGAAACAACCAACTGCGCCACCGGCTATGACGACGAAGGCACGCTTTTCGGCTTCCCGAAGCCTATCCGAGGCCTGAAGGAATTCGTCGATCCATACCGCGACCTTGAAGCCGAAGGTGATCGGCACCGCATGACGATAATGGGTCCGCCCCGCCATGACGGTTTTCGCGTAGGTGCGGGCATGGCGGCCGAGATGGCGCAGGATGTCGGCGAGCAGCCCGTCCAGCACTGCCTGGGCACGCTTGGCGAGCAGCAGCAGTCCGGTCTGGATGACGTTCTGCGTGGTGATGCCCCAGTGGACATACCCGCCGTGCCGTGGGCCGCAGAGCCGGACGAGCTCGTTGATCAGCGGCATAAGAGGGTGACGGGTCGTCCGGTACGACGTGCCCAGCCGGTCCACGTCCAGATACTCGTAACGGCAATGTTCAGCGACCACCTCCGCCGAGGCAATCGGGATCATGCCGAGCTCTCCCTGAGCGAGCGCTACAGCCTTTTCGACATCCAGGAAGGCTTGGTACATGGCCGGCGGAGCAAAAGCGTCCCGCAGTCCCCGGTAATCGTATTGTGACGTGAGGGCGTCGTTGAATTCTGTACCCATCTGGCTTCGCACTTTCATGAATGAGAAGACAAGGCCGGCGTGACCGCCAGCCTTGCCAGTATCGTCTTATTCGGGGCGCGCGGTGTAGAAGATGTTGGTCAGGTTGGCGTTGGGGTCGTAATGCACGCCATTGCGTACGCCCCAGACGCCGAACTCGTGGTAGAGCGGCACATAGCCGTGGTCATCGTAGACTTCGACCACCGCCGCACGGATCAGCTCTTCCCGCCTGGCGTCGTCCAGCGTCGACTGTGCGTCTTCAAGCGCCTTGTCGGTGACCTTGCTGGAATAGCGCCCACGGTTTGCGCCGCCCCAGCCGCGGTCGGGATTTCGGGTGCCGGCGAGGTTGATCATCTGGCTCAGGCCTTCGCCCGTGTCGGCGGCGGCACCGGCCAGATAGAGGCTGAACTCGTAGGCGCTCGCCTTGGTGAAGTAGATACTGAACGGGAAGGTCTCAAGCGTCACGTTCAGCCCGATCTGCGAGAGCATGGCGGTGACGGCCTGAGCGACTTGCGCGCCATTGACGTAGCGGTCGCTGGGGGCGTTCAACGTCATCGAAAAACCGTTCGGATAGCCCGCGTCGGCCAGCAGGCGCTTGGCCTCCTGCGGATCATAGGGATAAGGCTGCAGATCGGGATTATGGCCGAAGACACCGTCCACGATGATCTGGCTTGCCGGTTGAGCCATGCCGCCCATCACGGTTTCGGCGATCTGCTCGCGGTTGATAGCGAGGTTGAGCGCCTTGCGGACACGCGGGTCAAGGAAGGGGTTCTTTCCGTCTGTACCGGAAACCTTCGGCGTCTTTTCCTGACCCTGGTCGGGCAGCAGGAAGATTAGCAGCGTGGAAGGAATGGACGACAGGTGGTACTTGCCCGAGGACTGGATGCTGTCGATGCTGTTGATTGGCACGGCGTTGATGACATCCACCGAACCGCCGAGCAGGGCGGCGATGCGGGCGCTGTTGTCCGGCAGGGATTTGACCAGCACCGAATCGTAGGCAGCCGGCGTGCCGTAATACTGTTCGTTGCGCTCTAATCCGATCTCAACATCAGGCGCGAACTTCTTGACGCGGTAGTGCCCGATGCCGGGCGATACCTTGCCGCTGTTGAAGCCGGCTGTCTCTAACCAGTTGTCGTTCCGCAGGTCTTGTCGTCATAGGCCAGCGTGCGGCCGGTCGAATTCTGGACGATGCCGATATTACTCAAGCTGCGCAGCAGGTTCGGATCGGGTTTCTTGGTGTCTATCTCGATCTTGCCATCGCCGGCATCCTTGATATCGGCGATCGTGGCGATGAAGCTGCTAAAGAGGCCGGGGCTGTTCGGCACATTGCGCACCCGGCAGATCGAATAGATCACGTCGTCGGCTCCGAGCGCATTACCGTCGTCGAACTTCGCCTTCGGCTCGAGCGTGATGACCCATTTGGTATCACCTTGGATCTCCCATGATTTCGCAAGGCGCGGTTCGACGCTGCCATTGACGCCGTTGGTGTAGACGAGCGCGTCCGAAATGTTCTCGCGAAGATCGAAGTTGTAGCCGGCGCGGTGGAAATGCGGATCGACCGAGGTGGCGAGCGCGGCGAGACCCACGCGCAATTGTTCAGCCGCTGCCGGAAGCGGCACAAGCGATGTCGCGGCTGCGAGCGCCAAGCCGAAAGATGCCAGTGACAAGTTTTTCATAGTCCTCCTCCCATTTATTCTGTGGGACCGTATCGCCGCGCTGCCTGGTGAAAAATCGAATTTTTCTGGACTCGATTGAGTTTTTCTCAATTGAACGATAGAGATGGCAGCGGGAGGAAAATACAAATGCAAACAAGGCGTAGGGACCTGCCACCCATGACCTCGCTTCCGGTGTTCGAATCGGTGGGGCGGCACATGAGCATTGCCAAGGCGGCGGACGAACTCTGTCTGACATCCGGCGCGGTTAGCCGGCAGATCCAGAATCTTGAATCATTCCTCGGTTGCGATCTCTTCGAGCGGTCGCATCGAAGGATCTCATTCACACCGGTCGGCGAAGTCTACTGGGATAGGATCCATGTTTCACTCGGCCAGATACGCGCGGTGACGAGCGACCTATCGGTCGGCGTCGACCGGCGACCGCTCGTCATCGGCAGCCCGCGCGTCTTTCTGCAGAAATGTATCATGCCGGTGCTTGGAACGCTTTATGCTCGCCGTCCCGACATCGTCGTAAAATTCGTTACGGGCGGGCATGATGTCGAGGGGGTGGACGGTGCAATCCATGTGGGCGAGGCAATCAGCAAAAAGGGATTCGTGTGCGAGATATTGGGCGACGCTGACCTCATACCGGTCTGCAGCCCTGCCTATCTTCGCCGCGCGCCACCCCTCGATACGCCCGACGATCTGGAACGGCATACTTTGCTTCGTTCCGCGGAATTCACCCGCAACTGGGAGCGTTGGCTGGGGCCGCGCGCTCCAAGAATTTTTTCCAGCACACGCTTCATCGATCTCGAAAGCTCCGGCCTCGAACTGACGGCCGCCGTCGAAGGACTTGGCATTGCGATTGTTCGCCAGAAACTGGTCAAGCAGGAACTGGCGGATGGTCAACTCGTTGCGCTGTTCGAGAAAGACATGGTGCATGAGCACTATTTCTTTATGTTCGCCGATCCGAAACTTCGGTCCGACAGTTTCAGATTCTTTCGCAATTGGCTGAGGGACGCGGTTGTGGAATAGAACAGGCCGTTGTGTCAGTCCACGGCGCGCTAACATACCTGAATTCTTCTGGTGCGCGGCCGTTCTATTTTCTCTTTTTGAGGCTTTTTCGTTGCTTTGGGACGAGAAGCGGAAATCATTGTCGCAGAACTCACCAACAGTCTTAGAGGTTGCAAGTCTCTGTGTGATCAGGCCCCCGCAACCAGAATTTAAATAGGCAGCAAGAAAGCCGTCCCAGCGTGGAGGGCTTTCTTGCGTTTGGGCCCAGCAATTCGATCTCGAGAGTCCAGGCTCGGTGGCCGGTTTTGTTAAAGACGCCGGAGTGAGCGCCAATTGGCCCAGACATCACTTCACCGCGACGACGACCTTCCCTTTCGCACGACCCGTTTCGACATAGTTGAGCGCCTCATTCGTCCTCTCGAACGGGAAGACCCGGTCCATCACGGGGCGTATGTCACCCGCCTCGATCAGGGATGTGATTTTTCCCAGCTGCCCACCGTTCGCTGTCATAAAGACAAACGAATAAGTGATGCCTTGGCGTTTCGATTCTTTCCTGATGCTGAAACTCAGCAGGCGCATGACCTGTTGAAGGAGCCAACCAGAGCCGTTCTGCCTCGCGAAGTCCGGATCGGGAGGACCGGAAATCGAGATCAGCTTTCCACCCGGCTTCAGAACAGCCAGGGATTTCTCCAGCGTGTCCTTCTCGAGACTGTTCAGCACGACGTCGTAGCCGTGCACCACTTTCTCGAAATTATCCTTCTTATAGTCGACGACGACATCCGCTCCGAGGTTTCTAACGAGATCGACATTAGCTGTGCTCGTCGTCGTTGCCACGGTCGCACCGAGATACTTGGCAAGTTGGATGGCAATCGTTCCCACGCCACCTGAGCCGGCATGGATCAGAATCTTCTGTCCCTTCTTGAGGTTCGCCCGTTCGACAAGCACCTGCCAGGCGGTCAGGGCGACGAGCGGCAGCGATGCCGCCTCTTCCATCGTGAGGTTCTTCGGCTTCAGTGCTAGATCGGCCTCATCGATGGCGACATATTCTGCAAATGTCCCGATGCGATCTTGGGCCGGACGTGCATAGACCTCGTCACCGGGCTTAAACTGCCGGACTTTGGCCCCGACCCGGACCACGACGCCCGCTAACTCGTTGCCGAGCACCAGTGGAAGGCGGTAGGGCAGGATGAGCTTGAACTCGCCGTCCCTGATCTTGTTATCCAAGGGGTTCACCCCGGCGGCATGGATCTCCACCATGACATCGTTGTCGCGCAGTTCCGGCTCCGGACTATCACCGAGCCGTAGAGCCCCACCTTTTGTATAGCGATCAACTAAGAATGCCTTCATGAGTACTAACTTTCTTTCTTTTCCCAAGGTGACGGCAATTGGGGGTTAGGCGGGAAGCCTGTTGAATTTCCGAAGATTTTTGTCGACGAAAGACTCGGGCATGAAGCGGCGCAGGAAACGGACCAGCCCCGCAGCCTTTCCTACGGTGTAACGCCTCTTCGGTGATGCTGCGTTGGCCGACTTGACCACCATGTTGGCGACGATCTCGGGTGCGTCTCCCGTCTCGACAATCTCTCGCATCAGCTTCTCAGCGTCGGCACGAACGCTATCGTACACGGCGAGCGGTTGATCCGCGCGCGTGAGATTTTCCTCGAACGATGTGCGGGTGACCCCAGGTTCCACCAGTACGACGCGAATGCCTTGCGTTCGCACTTCATGGTCGAGCGATTCCGAATATCCCTCAATTGCGTGCTTGGTCGATGCATAGAGGGCGTTGAAGGGGGCAGGAATGAGCCCGAGAATGGAGCTCATGTTGATGATCCTGCCTTTCCGTTGGCGTCTCATGATCGGTAGTATTGCATTTGTTAAACGCATGACGCCGAAGACATTCACGTCGAACAGAGTTTTTGCTTGCGCGGCAGAGGACTCCTCAGCACCTCCGAGCAGTCCAATTCCGGCATTGTTGACGAGAAGATCAATCCGTCCTGCACGGCTCACGACATCATCGACGAACTTCTGTACAGACTCGTCGTCGGTGACGTCGCAAACCAGCATTGTCACACCATCGTCGGTGTTGGCCATCGGCTTCCGGCTGGTTCCGAACACCCGGTAGCCATTGCGCCGCAACGCTCGTGCGGCCGCCATTCCAATGCCCGACGATGCGCCTGTGACCAGGGCGACTCCGCGTTCTGTCTTACTCATCTGTCTCTGCTTTCATTTTTGTCGTGGAATATCGATGCAAACTAGGTTACTATCAATTTGAAAGTAAGTCACTATCAAAAAGATATTAACATGCCGGACCTTTCGGACCAGCCATGCCTGATCGCCCGTAGCCTCGCGTTGGTAGGGGACGCATGGAGTATGCTGATACTGCGGGACGCCCATGCTGGGCTCACCCGCTTTGATGAATTTCGGAAGAGCCTTGGCATCGCGCCCACAATTTTAACCCGTCGGCTTTCCGCGCTTACCGACGAGGGGCTGCTGGAGAAACGGCGCTACTCGGAGCGGCCGCCACGGGACGAATATGTGCTGACGGAGGCCGGTCGGGACTTTTTGCCGGTTCTGTTTTCGATCGGCGCGTGGGGGCGAAAGCACCGCAACAAAAACGGTGTAACCCGGTTCTTTGACGCCGAGACTGGAACGGAGATTGATCCTGTCACGATCGACCGCACAACCGGTGCTCCGATCGGAACACGTCCAATACGCATCGCCGCACCCGAATAACCCGCCCCATATGGTGGACCTATGGTCGGTTATGGCCAGGCACCGGTGCCATCTTTATCCATAAGGCCCACTCGACTGCCTTTTCCGCAGTTCGCCGTACCGGCAGGGCAGCCGCGCGTCCGGAACGGTCGGGGGACTGCCAGCTTGCGGGTTCATGCTGCGGCGCTCCCGTAGAGGAGCGGGTGATTTGCTGCGCTCCCCTTGAGCATATCGAGATCATCCAGCGTCACCTCGCGAAAACTGTCGAACAGTTTAGCAGATCGCCCGCCGGAGCAGCGACCAACCGCCAAGGCCGGGTATTCAGCGACCTGCATGGGATAAGACGCAGCAGCAGCCCCAAGAAGGCGTTTAGTTCTGGGCGAATGAAGCGGTCAAGCCATTAGACCATGCATAATGAGATCGAGATGCGCTTCCAGGTAAGTCGTCTTGTCCAGAGCTCTTCGATCATTGAAAATGAGCTTGAAAATCAGCATGGCGATGGCAGGAGCCACTACCGCGTCGGCGAATGCCGCTGGCGCCGGCCGGAACTCGCCTTGGTTGACACCCTCATCGATGAGGGATTGCAAATGAGCGTTGAGTGGGTCGATGAACTCTTCGTGGTGCCGATCGACGACTTGGGGAAACCGTGATCCTTCCGCGATGACGAACCTCATCAGTTCCCGCAATCTGCGGTTCTCGACAATGCGATCGTAGAGCATCGCTATAAGGCCCTCAAGCCGCTCCGAACATGTTCCGCTTAGCTCATGGGCACTAGCCAGGAGATCTTCGAACGGCACGGAGATGTGCCTGATCATTGCCTCAAAAAGCTGCTCCTTGGTTTCGAAGTAAACGTAAATCGTCCCCTTCGTTACTCCGACCCTGTCAGCGATGTCTTCAACGCGTGTCGCCACGTAGCCGCGTTCCACGAACTCCTCAAAGGCCGCATCGAGGATCTGTGCAGGGCGGCGCGCTTTCTGCTCCGCACGCGTCAGTTTCTTCATATCAGGCATGTCTCACCCTTGGGCGCTCCTTGTCATTCCGTGGCCTGGCACGAGGCAATTTTCCGCAATTTCTATTGACTAATGAGTCAGTCAATTATATCGATCGCGCGAACGGATGCAAGAGGTCAATTCATGAGAACTATCCTTGTCGCCGCCTTGCTGGCCATAGGCGCAGTCGCGCTTTCGTCGTGCGAGAAGCAGGCCACGAATGAGGTGAGGCCCAAGAGGGTGGAGACTGTCGTCGTGAAGACGGCACCTGTCGGCGAAATCAATTTCATCACGGGCGAGGTAAGCGCGCGCGTGCAGAGTGACCTGTCCTTCAGGGTCAGCGGACGGATCGTCGCGCGCCTTGTCGATGTCGGCGCGTTCGTAAAGGCAGGACAGGTGCTTGCGCGCATCGACGCTGAGGAACAGAAGGCTGATCTGGATGTCGCCACAGCGAACCTGCAGTCAGCTAGAGCCCAGCAGACGCAAGCCCAGCTGGCCTTCGGTCGGCAGCAGAATCTCTTTAAGGCTCAGGTCACGACCCGGGCAGCGCTTGACCAGGCCCAGGAGGCGCTGCTGACGGCCCAAGGAAGCCTGAAATCGGCGCAAGCCCAGCTCGACACGGCGCGAGACGCTTTCTCTTACACGGAGCTGCGCGCCGATGCCGACGGCGTGATCACGGCGAGAAACGCCGAGATCGGCCAGATCGCGCAGGCTGCGCAACGGATATTCACGCTTGCCCATGAAGGACCGCGTGACGCGGTCTTCAACGTCTACGAATCCCTCTATCTCGGACGAAAGCTTGAGGACAAAGTCACGGTTGGCCTGCTTTCGACTCCATCCCGGAAAGTAGATGCGGCTGTACGCGAGATCTCGCCAACCATTGACCCATCGACTGGAACGATCAGGGTGAAGGTAGGTCTCGAAGGGGCGCCGTACATGTCGCTTGGCGCTCCGGTCGTCGGCTCCTTCCGTTCCATCACACAGGACACAATCGAACTGCCATGGTCGGCAATGGCCTCGAAGGGTGGCCAGCCTGCCGTTTGGGTCGTGGACCCCTCGTCGTCCAGCGTGTCCATCCGGCCGGTTGATGTTTCGAGCTATGGCACCGGCCGGTTCGCTGTGCGCACGGGCGTGTCTCCAGGTGAAATCGTCGTATCCGATGGTACCAAATTCCTACGGCCCAACGAGGTCGTCTCCTATGACAAGGAAGCCGCGAAATGAGTATCCGTGTAACATCCGGGCTGCTGCTGCTTGGCCCATTGCTGCTGTCGTCTTGCCAAAGGCAGGATGAAGCGCGTGAGGAACCGCCTCGCCCCGTTCTTTCCGTTGTCGCCAAATCAACAGCCGCTTCGTCCCTGAGCCTGCCAGGCACAGTCGAGGCCAAGATCGAGACCGAACTTGGATTTCGCGTCCTCGGACGGGTGATAACCCGCAAGGTCAGCGTCGGCGACATCGTCAAGAGGGGTGACGTCGTTGCCGCCATTGATCCGCTGGCGCTAGAGCTTGCGCTCAGAAGCGCGCAGTCCGAACTTTCCAATGCGCAGGCACAGCTGACAAATGCTGTCTCCACGGAAGAGCGGCAACGGAGTCTGACCGAAACAAGGTCTGGAAGCGAGGCCGCTTTCGAGGAGGCTCAACTGGGGCGGCGCAGTGCCGTTGCTGCCGTCGCAAAAGGGCAGGCCAATCTGGACAAGGCCGAAGAACAATTGAGCTATGCGCAGCTTCGCGCAGAATTCGATGGCGTTGTGACGGCCACCTCTGCGGAAGTGGGTCAGGTTGTTGCCGCAGGCCAGAGCATCGCCACCATTGCCCGTCCCGATCAGCGGGATGCGGTCATTGATATACCGGATGCGAGCTTCGACGGCCTCAAGGTGGGATCGCCCTTCGAGGTTTCCCTCCAGCTAGATCCAACCATTCGCGCGAGCGGTGTCGTTAGAGAAATTGCACCCGAAGCCGAGACGACGACCCGTACACGCCGCACGAAGATAACGCTCGTCAACCCGCCGGCGGCGTTTCGCCTGGGCGCGGTCGTGACGGCAACTGCGACCATTGCAGCCCAGCCACTGATCCTGCTCCCATCGTCCTCGGTGCTGATGAAGGATGGGAAACCGAACGTCTGGGTCGTCGATACCACGGCCGGCAAGGTCTCCATTCGGGCGATCAAGATGGACGGAGACGTTGCGGAAGGAGGCAACATTCGCATCGCTGAAGGCGTCAATCCGGGCGAACGCGTCGTCGTTGCCGGTGTTCACAAGCTTACTGACGGCCAGGCTGTCGGGCTGGATCAAGGGGAAAACCCGTGAAAAAATTCAATCTTTCCGACTGGGCACTCGAGCACCGTTCGCTCGTCTGGTATTTCATGATCGTCTTCATCCTTGCCGGCGCGTTTTCCTACATCGGTCTCGGCCGCGAAGAAGACCCGGACTTCACCATCAAGACCATGATCATCCAGGCGCAATGGCCCGGTGCATCCGCCGAGGAAGTGACCAAGCAGGTCACCGACCGTATCGAGAAGAAGCTCGAAGAGCTTGAGTCGCTTGACTACACCCGCAGCGAGACGGTCGCCGGACGGACAACGATTTTCGTGGAGCTATTGCCGACCACCAAGGCCCGGGATGTCAATCCAACCTGGATGCGCGTCCGCAACATGATCGACGACATCAAGGGAGATTTTCCGAGCGGCGTCGTGGGGCCGTTTTTCAACGACCGCTTCGGCGACGTTTTCGGCAATATCTACGCCTTCACCAGCGACGGGCTCACGCAGCGCCAGCTTCGCGACCTTGTCGAGGACGCCCGCGCAAAAGTCTTGACCGTTCCCAATGTCGGCAAGGTGGACATTATCGGTGCGCAAGACGAAGCGATCTACCTTGAATTTTCGACTCGAAAGATTGCGGCCCTTGGTATCGACCAGCAATCGGTTATCGAGACACTGCAGGCGCAGAACGCCGTCACTCAGTCGGGTTTCGTTGACGCTGGCCCCGAGCGCATCGCCTTGCGCGTCGGTGGTCAGTTTACATCGGAGGAAAGCCTCAAGTCGATCAATCTGCGTGTCAATGACCGGTTCTTTCCGCTGACCGATGTTGCCACGATCAAACGCGGCTATGTCGATCCTCCGTCGTCACTGTTCAGATACAACGGTCAGCCCGCGATCGGTCTCGCCATCGGCATGAAAGCCGGGGCAAATCTGCTGGAATTCGGCAAGGCGCTCGACCAGCAGATGGATCGCATCGTGACCGATCTGCCGATCGGCGTGGATGTCCAGCGCGTTTCCGATCAGCCTCACGTCGTCGACGAAGCGGTCTCGGGCTTCACGCGCGCTCTGTTCGAAGCAGTCGTCATCGTCCTTGCGATCAGTTTCATCAGCCTAGGCGTTCGCGCGGGCCTGGTTGTCGCAATCTCGATCCCTCTTGTGTTGGCGATCACGTTCCTCGTCATGGCCTATTCGGGCATTTCGCTGCAGCGTATTTCGCTCGGCGCGCTGATCATTGCGCTTGGCCTTCTCGTCGACGATGCGATGATTGCCGTCGAGATGATGGTCGCCCGGCTCGAGGCAGGTGACGATCTGAAAAAAGCAGCAACCCATGTCTACACGTCTACGGCCTTCCCGATGCTCACGGGCACCCTCGTAACGGTCGCCGGCTTCATTCCCATTGGCCTGAATAACAGTGCCGCGGGCGAATTCACCTTCACTCTTTTCGTGGTGATAGCTGTCTCACTCCTGGTCTCATGGATCGTCGCAGTGTTGTTCACGCCACTTTTGGGCGTGAGCATCCTTCCCAACACGATGAAGTCGCATCATGAACAGAAAGGCCGGCTGGCGAGAGCTTTTTCGTGGCTTTTGAACCTTTCCATGCGGTGGCGCTGGATCACCATCGGCGCGACAGTCGTTGCCTTCGCGCTCTCCATCGGCGGAATGAGCCTTGTGCAACAGCAGTTCTTCCCTTCCTCTGACAGACCCGAACTGATCGTCGATTGGAATCTGCCGCACAACACTTCGATCTTCGAGACGAACAGGCAGATGGCCAAGTTCGAGCAGGAGATGCTCGCGAACAATAAAGATATAGAGCACTGGACGAGTTATGTCGGACAAGGTGCTCCCCGCTTCATCCTGTCCTTCGATGTTCAGACACCCGACGTGTCGTTCGGGCAGACCATCATCGTGACCAAGGGGCTTGATGTTCGCGACAAGGTCAAGAGCGAACTGCAGGACTATCTAACGAAAACCTTCCCCGGGACCGATGCGTTCGTAAAGCTCCTGGACATCGGGCCTCCGGTCGGCAAGCCTGTGCAATATCGCATCAGCGGGCCGGATATCCAGAAGGTTCGCGATATCGCCCAGCAATTTGCGGGCATCGTCGGCCAGCATCCGCTGCTCTCCAACATGACCTTTGACTGGAATGAACCGTCGCGTGTCGTGAAGGTCGATGTTCTGCAGGACAAGGCGCGGCAACTGGGCGTCTCGTCGCAAGACATTGCAACAACCCTTAACGGGATCGTGGAGGGATCGTCGGCCACGCAGATCAGGGACAACATCTATCTCATAGATGTGATCGGCAGGGCCCAAACCTCGGAGCGCGGCTCCATCGAGACGCTGCAGAACCTTCAGCTGCCTGGCTCAAACGGCAAATCGGTACCGCTCTCGGCAGTTGCCAATTTCCGCTACGAGCTGGAGCAGCCGACGATCTGGCGTCGCACGCGCACGCCGACAATCACCATCAAGGCTGCCGTCGTCGGGCCGACACAGCCGGCGACTATCGTCACCGAACTGCAGCCCAAAGTCGATGCGTTCGTCAAGGGTCTTCCAGCCGGCTACAGCATCGCCAACGGCGGTTCCGTCGAGGAAAGCGCGAAGGCGCAAGGACCGATCGCTGCGGTCGCGCCGCTGATGTTGTTTGCCATGGCGACGATCCTCATGATCCAGTTGCAAAGCTTCAGCAGGTTGTTCCTGGTGTTCGCAGTGGCTCCAACGGCACTCATCGGAGTGGTTATAGCACTGCTCTTCAGTAACGCGCCCATGGGATTCGTCGCAATTCTTGGCGTGCTTGCGCTGATAGGGATCCTGATCCGGAACTCTGTCATCCTGGTCGTGCAGATCGAACAGCTTCGGAGCGAAGGCGTGCCCCCATGGCGCGCCGTCGTCGAGGCGACGGAGCACCGGATGCGTCCGATCATGCTGACGGCGGCGGCCGCGACCCTGGCGCTCATTCCAATCTCCCGGGAAGTCTTCTGGGGTCCCATGGCCTACGCCATGATGGGGGGTATTGTCGTCGGTACCGCACTCACTCTTCTTTTCCTTCCGGCGCTCTACGTGGCGTGGTTCCGGATAGGGAAAGAGAATCTGGGGGAGCGGAAACCCGCACATTCCTAGCGTTTGGGGAACCCGATTACGATCGCCCTCCGCTTGGGCGCCCGCCTACCGGCGGGGCCGGAGCCCCGCAACCAACGCTCAATAAAGAGGCCCGCCAGGCTGAACTGACCCGTGAAAGTTGGACATCAACGGTCAGGGGTCAGTTTACGAGGGCGGGCCTTCCGGGAGGAGAAACCTGGATTCAGCTTCTGATCGTTGCCTTGCCTTGTTCCACCAGGCGAGCGGCGGCATCGGCGGGCGTCGTGCGTTCGAACGCGAGCTCGTCAGCGAGGGGCCGAAGGACGCGCTGGTCGAATTCCGTCGCGCCAAGTGGGGCAGGAGCCGGGTAATCGCCGACCTGATCCTTAAGAAGGTTGACGTACTTGACGGTATCCTGCTCCGTCGGGTTAAGGTTCGGCAGGATCGCCTCGCGTACGGTCGCCGACATCGGCACGCCCCGTTCCACTCCCAGGATCTTGCCGGCGTCGATGTCGTTGACGAAGAAGTCGATGAACTTGGCGGCCGCTTCGCCGTTCTTCGTCGTCGCTCCGATGCTCCAGATAAGCGCGGGACGGTAGTAATGGCCGGAGGGACCACCCTTCCTTTCGCGCGGTAGCATAGTGATCGCCAGTTTGTTCTTCGAGATCAACTGATAGCCGACGAGCTGGTTTGAATAGGCCATGCCGATCGCCGATTTGCCAAGCGCCAGGCAGTTGGTGTCGATGGTGTTCTGGTCGAGCGTCTGTACATCCGCCGCGACCGTGCCACCCTTCTTGCGCAGGTCCTCCCAGAAGCTGTACCACTCCTTGGCGTCCTCGACGTCGAAGCCCAGGCTGCCATTGGCGTAAAGGCTCTTGCCGCGCTGGCGCAGCCAGGCATCGAAAACATAGGCATAGCGCGCGCCGTAAGGGCCGCCCCAGTAATTGTCCTTGCCGGCAGCTTTTGTAAGCTCGACGGCCAGTTTGGCATATTCGTCCCAGGTGAGGTCTGGCGTCGGCAAGGGAAGTCCAGCCTTTTCAAAGATGGTCTGATCGAAAAAGAGCGCAAAGGAGTTAAGGCCGAGGCCGATGCCATAGAGCTTGCTGTCGACGGTCGTCAGCTTCAGCATATCCTTGCCGAAGGTATCGACCTTGAGCGCCGAGGGAACGAACTCGTCGAGGGGCAAGCAGGCCCCGCGCTTCGAGTAATCGGAGATCGTGCTGGGCTCGAGCTGGAACACATCGGCGATCGCGCGGCCAGCCATCTGCGTCGCGAGCTTCGTCCAATAGCCGTCGCCGCTGAGCGACTCGCCGACGATGGTGACGCCCGGCGTCTTGGCCTGATAGAGCTTTGCAACCTCCAGCGTACGCTTGGCGCGGTCGTTAGAACCCCACCACATGGCACGCAGTTGCGCGTCTTCGGCAAATGCCGGGATGGCACTCCCAGCGCCGAATGCGAGGCCCGTAGCCACACCGGCCGAGCCCATCAGAAATGAACGTCGATTGATCTGCATGATGATCCTCCTTTGTCGCCTGCCCGTGCCGTCCTCCAACGGTTCTCGAGCATGTCTGGGGTAGAGTACGCAAATAATTTCGGTTTGCAACAAATTATATTATCATTGCAAATTTGCATGATTTGCATATGTTTGAGTTATGAACGAAATCAAACCCAGACGGCTGCGTCAGGCCGACATCGCAGCCTTAGCAGGCGTCTCCGTTTCGACGGTTTCACGCGTGCTTGCCAACGAGCCAGGCATAAGCGAAAGCGTGCGCGAGCATATTCTGAGGGTGGCGGCCGAGCATGGATACCAGGTGAGGTCTGCTCCGGAAGCGGTTCCGGGCGGACTTGCGCTGATTGCCAGCGATGGCGTCACGGGCGGACTGAGCGTTTTCTACGAATCCATCGTCGAGGGTCTGCGCACAGCGGCAGCCGAGCACGGTATGTCGTTTGAGGTTCGCCTCATCCGGGAAGACCGCGCGACGCCCGAGGTCATTCGCGACTATTTAAAGTCGGCGCGTGCCGAGGGTCTCTTTCTCGTCGGCATTGATCCGAGTGGGGCTTTGCGCGGCTGGATCGACGACGAGAAAGTTCCGGTTGTCCTCGTCAACGGGACGGATCCTCAGCTCCGACTCGACGGTGTTTCGCCTTCCAATTTTTTCGGTGCCTTCCAGGCTGCCCAGCGGCTGCTGAAGGCCGGCCACCGCCGCATCCTCCATCTGACCGGTTCCCACCGCAATACGATCCGCGAGCGTGTTCGCGGTTTCGAGGCGGCGATAACCTCGGTCCCGGATGCCGAAGGCCGGCTTGTGCCGATGACGTTTCATGGCAGTGCCAGCCGCGAGGCGCATGAGCTGACGGCGGCGATTCTTGCGGAGAACGCCGGCTTCACTGCCGCCTTCTGCATGAACGATTTTATTGCAGTCGGTGTCTTGGAAGCCGTCACGGAAGCTGGCCTTCGGGTGCCGGAAGACTTTGCGATCGTCGGTTTCGACGATCTGCCCTGCGCATTGATGACCAATCCGCCGCTTTCCACCATGCGCGTCGATCGTGCGGCGCTTGGCCGGGAGGCGATCGGTCTGATGATGTCGCGTTTCCGCGACCGGGCGGCCCCCGCCCGTCATGTATGCCTCGGGGTCATCCCCGTTGCCGGGGGCACAGTATCTGATGTTGCAACCTCATGAGTGATTCCGATGACCTATGATCCGGCCAGCGCCAATCCGCTTGCAGGCAACCCGCTCGAAACCCGCGAGGACATGGGCCGCGCGCTTCTCGATCTCTTCGATCCACTGCTGCCTTACTTTTCGAAGGGCAATGCCCGCGTGCGGCTGGATGGCGCTGGCGCACATTTCGATCGTGCCGCGGCCGATCTGGAAGGCTTCGCCCGGCCTCTGTGGGGTCTTGCTCCTTTGGGTGCGGGAAACGGCCGCTTCGAGCATTGGAAACGTTTCGCCGAAGGCCTCGCAAATGGCGCCGATCCGCAGCATCCGGAATATTGGGGCACGGTCAACGGCCGCGACCAGCGCATGGTGGAGCTTGCCGCGCTCGGTTTTGCGCTGGCGCTTGTCCCGGAAAAGATCTGGGAGCCATTAGATGGTCATGCCCGGAACAACGTCATCGCCTATCTCAAGCACGCGCGCCAGTTTGACTACGCCGACAACAACTGGAAGTTCTTCCGCATCTTCGTCGATATAGCGCTTGACCGATTGGGAGCGGATTTCGATCGCAGCCTCACTAGGCAATATCTGGAAGAGCTGGAGGGCTTCTATATCGGCGATGGCTGGTATCGCGACGGCAATGTGCGCCGTATCGATCACTACATTCCCTTCGCGATGCACTTTTACGGCCTGATTTATTCGAAGCTTGTCGATGATGACTATGCCAAGCGATACCGCGAACGGGCAGTACTTTTTGCGAAGGATTTCAAGAACTGGTTTGCATCCGACGGTGCGACGATCCCCTTCGGCCGCAGCCTGACATACCGTTTCGCCTGCGCAGGTTTCTGGTCGGCGCTTGCCTTCGCCGACCTCGAAGCTTTGCCGTGGGGTGAAGTCAAGCATCTTTGCCTCCAGCATCTGCGCTGGTGGAGGGACAAGCCGATGACGAACCGAGACGGCATCCTTTCAATCGGTTTCGGCTATCCCAACCTGCTGATGTCGGAGAGTTATAATTCTGCAGGCTCGCCCTATTGGGCTTTCAAGGCCTTCTTGCCGCTCGCAATTCCAGCAGATCATCCGTTCTGGACGTCAAAGGAAACGGCGCCGGAAGCGGTCGCCGTCTCCCCGCAGCGCCATCCGGGCATGGTCATGATACGGGCGGGTGGCGATGTCGTGGCGCTTTCTTCCGGCCAGGAAAATTTGCAGATGCGTTTTGGAACGGAAAAATACGCAAAATTCGCATATTCAGCGCGCTACGGATTCAGTGTTGAGGCCGACGAGCGAAATTTCGCCGGCGGCGCTTTTGATTCGGCGCTGGCTTTCAGCGACGATGGATTGCATTACCGAGTTCGCGAGACAAATGCGGAAGCCAAGATTGCCGGTGACGTGCTTTATTCGAAGTGGTCGCCGTTCAAGGATGTCTCGGTCGAAACATGGCTCGTACCGGCTGCGCCCTGGCATATTCGCGTTCACAGGATCAATACGCCACGTGCGCTGCAGACGTCCGAAGGCGGCTTCGCGATCGCCAAACGGGATTTCGATCTTGATACGCTTTCGGTAGAAGCAGGTGCCGCGCATGTCATTGGAGAGAGTGATTTTTCCGGCATCGCCGATCTTGGCTCGACCGTGACGCGCACCGGCCTTGCGCAGAAAGCCTTGCCGAATACGAACCTCATTGTGGCAAAGACATTGGTGCCGCAGTTGCGCGGCGAAATCCCCGCAGGTGAGACCGTGCTGATCACGGCAGTGCTCGCAATCAATGATCCGCAAGCTGTTTCCGGGGCCTGGATGAAGCGCCCTGTTGTCCCGGACATCGGAGCTTTGGAGCAGCAGGTGAGGGAATACGGCGTGACGGTCAGCGCCATTGTCGCGCCGGGACAGATGCCATGAGCCGTCCCGGCATCGCGTTTGCCATGCATCCGGAACGCACCGAACATGTCGTCTCGGATGAGTTGCTTCAACGCCTGGAAGTCATCGGCCGCTTGCTCGACCGCGAGCCGCTGCAGAATTTCTCTGATGAGCGCGCCCGGCGCGTGCTCCCGGAGACGGAAATCCTCATTACAGGCTGGGGGGCGCCGCAGGTGGGCGGTGAGGTGCTTGCCGCAGCGAGGCGTTTGAAGATTGTCGCTCATGCGGCCGGCACCGTCAAAGGCATTATCGGTGAAGAGATTTTCAGGGCCGGGATTGCGGTCAGCCATGCCGCTGAAGCCAATGCCGCACCGGTCGCGGAGTTTACGCTCGCAGCCATTCTCTTTGCCGGCAAACAGGTTTTCCGCTTCCGCGACCGTTACGTGACAGACCGCAACCGTGACCGCACCCATCCGATGCAGCGTTTGGCGATCGGCAACTACCGGCGCACGGTCGGCATCATTGGTGCATCGCGGATCGGCCGTCGCGTCATCAAGTTGCTGGAGCCGTTTGACTACCGGCTTGTCCTTTTCGATCCGACGATTAGCATGGCTGAAGCCCAAGGGCTTGGAGCAGAGAAGGTCGAGCTGGATACTCTCATGAGGGTTTCCGACATCATTTCGCTTCACGCGCCGTCTCTGCCTTCCACGCAGCATATGATCGATGCGGACAGACTGGCTTTGATGAAGGACGGCGCAACTCTTATCAACACGGCTAGGGGCGCAATCATCGATGAAGCTGCGCTGCTGGCGACGCTTGCAACCGGCCGCATCGATGCCATCATCGATGTAACGGACCCGGAAATTCCCGAGCCTTCATCGGCCTTTTACGATCTGCCGAATCTGTTCCTGACGCCCCATATTGCAGGCGCCGTCGGACTGGAGCGCATGCGCCTCGGCGAAATGGCGGCGGACGAGATCGAACGTTTCTTAAAGGGCGAGCCGCTTCGTTATGGCGTCACCCTTGCGGATCTCGAAAAGATGGCCTGAGCCTATTCGACCCTGCGGGAATTCGGCGAGTCGTCATTGGCAAGCTCAGGCATCAGATCGGCGAGATTGACGACTTTGCCGGTGCGGGAACTCTGAAGCGCTGCAATGCCGCAAAGCACCGACATGGCCCCGGCACGCGTTCCCGCACGCTGATGAAGCCTGTCCTGCATGTCCGGCTTGAAGATCATATTGCGCATCCGGTCGTCCCCGCCGTAGTGGCCGCCGGACGAATGCGGCACGATGATACGCTCGACCGCCTCCTTCCCATTGGGGAAATTCCGGATCAGCAGGATCTCATCCTCTTTCTTCACCTCCCAGGGTTGGGCTTCATGCTGGCGGATTTCGATTCGGCCTTTGGTGCCGTTGAATGCCAGATGGTGGCCTTCGATCGGCTGGAAGGTGTTCAGCGAATAGGAGACATGCACGTTGTTTCGATAGCGGATGCTGACGACCATCGTGTCCGGAATGTCGATATCCTCGCGGAAGACGCAGCCGTCGCGAAAGTATCCGTCGATCTTCGACGGTTCCTCGTAGAGTGCGTCCAGGAAGGGATCTGCCTCCAGATCGAGATAGTAGTCGCATTCATGGGTGTGCGGACAGAGCTTGCAGCGTGGGCCGCGGAAGGGGCCTTTGCGGCCGTAATTCTGTAGGTCGGCGAAGGACGTCACGGCTTCGGGATCGCTGTCGAGATACCAGTTCAGCAGATCGAAATGGTGCGTGGCCTTGTGGACGAAGAGGCTGCCGGAATTTTCGGTATAGGCGTGCCAGCGACGGAAATAGTCGGCGCCGTGTTTCGTGTTCAGATACCAGTGGAAATCGACCGAACTGATGCGGCCGATCTCGCCGGAATTGAGCAATTCCTTGATTTTGGCTGCGGTCGGCGCATAGCGGTAGTTGAATGACACGTCGACGCGCCTGCCGGTGCGCTTCTCGGCGTCGATGATGCGGCGAATCTTGTCGACTGCGGTCGTCATCGGTTTTTCGGTGATGACGTCGATCCCGGCCTCCAGCGCCCGAACGACGATCGCATCATGCGTTTGATCCGGCGTGCAGACGATGACAAGGTCCGGTTTGACCTCGGCCAGCATCGCATCGATATCCTCGTAGATCGGTGCATTGCTGCCGATCATCGTGCGGGCGCGCTCGCCGCGAAGAGAGTTCTTTTCGACGATCGCGACGAGATCGACATGTTCGCGCCAACCGGCGAGCAGTTCTTTGCCCCACATGGTGGTTCCGCGATTTCCTGTCCCGATCAGTGCAAAACGGCGTTTCTCCATCGAATGATCCTCCTCAGGCGTGCTGAAATGTATCGAACTATGCTTGGCAGCAGCTATGGTATCGCTCGACGCAGGTCGCGATGACCTCGTCCGCTGGCCGTTTCCACCAATTCTCTGCCGAAAAGATTTCGACCTCCTGCGCGCCGAGGAAGCCTGCCTTCTCGATCATGCGCCGGATGCCTTTGAGATCGATCACGCCATCGCCCATCATGCCGCGGTCGGTTAGCATGTCCTTTGTCGGCACCAGCCAGTCGCAGATATGATGCGCGAAGATACGCTTCATCTGGCCGGCGCGCGCGATCTGGTTGGCGAGATCCGGATCCCACCAGACATGGTAGACGTCGATTGCAACGCCGACGTTTTCGCCCAGCTGCTCACACATATCGAGCGCGTGAGCGAGCGTGTTCACGCAGGCTCGGTCGGCCGCATACATCGGATGCAGGGGTTCGATTGCCAACGGCATGCCGGCGGCTTCTGCATGCGGCGATACCGCAGCGATACCGTCGGACACCATCTGGCGCGCTGCGCCGATGTCCTTGGAACTGCCCGGCAGCCCGCCGACGACGAGCACGAGGCAATCGGCACCGAGCGCGGCAGCCTCATCGATTGCGCGCCTGTTGTCGTCGAGGTTCCTCTGCCATCCCGCCTCGTTTTCCGCCGGAAAGAAACCGCCGCGACAAAGGCCGGTCAGCTTCAGTCCGTTCGATTTGACGATGCGAACGGCCTCGGCGAGTCCAACTTTCGCGACCTGCTCCCGCCAGGGTGCGATCCTGGTGATGCCGTGCTTCAGGCAGAGATCGACGGCTTGGCCAAATCCGCATTGTTCACGGATCGTCGCAAGGTTGATCGAAAGTCCTTCGACCTGCATATGAATTCCTCCCGCTCCCGATCGGCGTCAGTAAACGCCATGAACGGCGAGCACGCGCTTCATGCGGTTGACCGCCATATCGGGATCGGCAAGTACGCGCGCCTTGTCCGCCAGCCGGAAAAGCTCCGCGAGATGCGTCAGTGAACGCGTGCTCTGCTGCCCGCCGATCATCGTGAAGTGGTCCTGCAGGCCGTTGAGATAGGCAAGGAAGACGACGCCAGTCTTGTAGAAGCGCGTCGGCGCCTTGAAGATGTGACGTGAAAGCGGAACGGTCGGATCGAGCAAGTCGAAGAACTCGCGGTTGCTCTTGCGGCCGAGTGCTTCCATAGCGGCGGAGGCGGCCGGAGCAATGGCATCGAAGATGCCGAGCAGGGCGTCGGAGTGCCCCTGTTCGTCGCCGGCTATCAGTTCCGCATAGTTGAAGTCGTCGCCGGTATACATGCGCACGCCCTTCGGCAGTTGCCGGCGCATTGCGATTTCCTTCTCCTTGGAAAGCAGGGAAACCTTAATGCCGTCGACCTTTGCGGCATTGGCCTCGATCACTTGCAGGCAGGTGGACATGGCCTTGACGTGATCCGGATTACCCCAATAGCCTTCCAGCGCCGGGTCGAACATCTCGCCCAGCCAGTGGATGACGACCGGTTCTTTCACCTGCCGCAGGATGCGGTCATAGACGCGGATGTAATCGTCCGGCCCTCTCGCAGCTGCCGCAAGCGCGCGGCTTGCCATCAGGATGATGCGCCCGCCCTCTGCCTCGACGGCTTCGATCTGTTCTTCGTAGGCCCTGATGATCGTGTCGATCGTCACGTCGGGACCGGGCGCCAGATGATCGGTACCGGCGCCGCAGGCGATCAGTGCATCCTTGCGAGTGCGTGCTTCGGCAAGAGCTCGGCGAATGAGATCGCGCGCTTCGGGCCAGCCAAGTCCCATACCGCGCTGCGCCGTGTCCATCGCTTCGGCAACGCCGAGGCCGAGGTCCCAAAGGCGGTGGCGGAAGGCGAGGGTCCGTTCCCAATCGATGGCAGGCGTCAACCATGGATCGTTGTCCGCCAGCGGGTCGGCGACGACATGGGCAGCGGCAAAGACCACGCGCGGAAAATCTTTCGCATCACGCTTCTTGAGCTCGATTGGCGTTCCGGTCAGCGTATAGGGGGCGATCCTGCCGTCGAGGGGAAGATTGATCGTCTGCATATCAGAACTCCAATGCCGGAACGTCGAGCCAGCGGCGCTCGGCCCAAGATCTCAGGCCCAACTCCGCAAGCTGGACGCCCTTGGCGCCCGCCTCTAGGCCGTAGGGCCAGGGGGCGTCTTCGGCGACATGGCGCAGGAACATTTCCCACTGCACCTTAAAACCGTTGTCGAATGCCTGCGTATCCGGCACCTCGTCCCATGTCTGGTAGAAGTCGATCGTTTGCGGCTGGTCCGGATTCCACACCGGCTTCGGCGTATTGACCCGATGCTGCGTCCAGCATTTCGTAAGACCGGCGACGGCAGAACCGTGCGTGCCGTCTACCTGGAAGGTCACGAGATCGTCGCGGCGCACGCGAACGGCCCAGGACGAATTGATCTGCGCGATGACGCCGCCTTCAAGCTCGAAGGTAGCATAAGCCGCATCATCCGTATCGCAGGCGTAGGTCTTTCCCTGCTCGTCGACGCGGCTGCCAATATGCGTTGCGCCGAGGCAGGAAACCGCTTTCACCTCGCCGAAAAGATTGTCGAGCACGTAGCGCCAGTGGCAGAGCATGTCGAGGATAATGCCGCCGCCATCGCCCTTGCGGTAGTTCCAGGACGGCCGCTGCGCCGGAACGCCCCAATCGCCCTCGAAAACCCAATAGCCGAACTCGCCGCGCACCGAGAGGATCTTGCCGAAGAAACCGGAATCGCGCAGCAGCGCCAGCTTGCGAAGACCCGGCAGGAAGAGTTTGTCCTGCACGACACCGTGCTTGAGGCCGGAGGCTCGCGCTTTCCGTGCAAGGTCAACGGCCACTTGCAGGTCGTCGGAGATCGGCTTTTCGCAATAGACGTGCTTGCCGGCATCGAGTGCCTTGGAAAGCAGCTCGGCGCGCATCAATGTCGTTCCGGCATCGAAGAAAATCTGGTCGTCCGGGTTGGCGAGCGCTCCGTCCAGATCTGTCGACCAGCGCTTGATATTGTGCTTCTTCGCCAACTCTTCCATCTTGTCGCGGTTGCGGCCGACGATGATCGGGTCGATCTCCAGCCGCTCGCCGGATTTCAAATACAAACCGCCCTGGTCGCGGATGGCCAGGATCGATCGCACTAGGTGCTGGTTGTAGCCCATGCGGCCTGTAACGCCGTGCAAAATGATCCCCAGACGAGCCATCTTATTTCTCCCTGCCAAATTGTCGAACGGCGGGAGCGGGCGTTGCCCGGCCCTCCCAAGCCAGTAACTAAACGGTTACTTGATGGCAGATCGGAAGCGGGGCTGTCAATAGTCAAATCAAATTTTGAATTTTCAGCGCTTGATCGAAGCGAGGGTCACGTGGACGATATGCTGTTCCCAACTGTCGAGATTTGAGGGCTCAATCAGTTCGCGCCCGAAGATCGTCGAAAGCGTATGTTGGTTCGAAAGGTAGAAGTATCCGAGCGACGCGATCGTTAGATAGACGTGAAGGGGATCGGCGTTCTCGATGAAGACGCCTTCCTTCTTGCCGCGCTCTAGGACCCGCGCGAGCTCACCGATCAGGTGAGAATGCAATTCCTTGAGCCGGACGGATTGGCGAAGCCAGCGGGCGCGGTGCAAGTTTTCCGTACCGAGCAGGCTTAAAAACTCCGGATGCTTGAGGAAATAGCGCCAGGTGAAGAGAGCAAGCTCGCCGATTCCTTCTTCCGGGCTGCGGTCGCCGATATGCAGGGCACGCTCCGCTGTACGGATGCCGACATAAGCCTCCTCCAGCACACGTAGGTAGAGCTGCTCCTTGTCGCCAAAATAGTGATAGAGCATGCGCTTATTGGTGCCGGCCCGCTCGGCAATTGCGTCGACGCGCGCCCCGCCCATGCCGTTTTCGGCAAATTCGCGGGTAGCTGCTTCCAGGATCGCGGCCTTGGTTCTTTCGGGGTCGCGTTGCAATACGCGATCACCGGCCACCCGCTTGGCTTTTTTCTTTTCCCCGGTCTCGCCGCTATTATCCATCCGCTCATCTCCCCAGACGCTCTGTTGCGCTCATAAGGCTTCGGTGCGAGATTGTAAAAGCGACAATCCGGGAGGAGAACCTCGCGAAATTATCACCGCTTGACAGGCCCGATGCTTGTCCATAGCTTGTAACCAATTAGTTATTTGTTGCAAGAGAAACCAGCAAGGAGCGTGTGGAGGCGCTCCCCAAGGGAGGAGGAAAAACAGATGACACTACGCGTAAGCAGACGTAATTTCATGGCGGGCGGGGCAACGCTTCTCTCGCTTTCGGCACTTGGTTCCAATGCCTTTGCGCAGGATACACGACTGCGTCTGCTGTGGTGGGGATCCCAGCCACGTGCAGATCGCACCAACAAGGTATCGGAACTCTACAAGGCAAAGAATCCGGGCACGTCGATAACCGGCGAGTTTCTCGGTTGGGGTGATTATTGGCCTCGCCTCGCCACGCAGGTCGCTGGCAAGAATGCCCCCGATGTTATCCAAATGGATTACCGTTACATCGTCGAGTATGCACACCGCGGCGCACTTGCGCCTCTCGATTCCTACATGCCGTCGAAGCTCAATCTAGGTGACTTTGACAAGGCGCAGATCGAGGGCGGCAGCGTCGATGGGCATCTTTATGGTGTGAGTCTGGGTGCGAATTCGGCGGCCACCATGCTGAGCAAGACCGCCTTCGAGGAAGCGGGCATCGATCTTCCGACAAAGGCAACGACCTGGGAAGAGTTTGGCAAGATGGCAGCCGAACTGACCAAGGCCGGCAAGCGTAAAGGCATGTTCGGAATGGCCGATGGCAGCGGTGGGGAGCCGCTTTTCGAAAACTACCTCCGCCAACGCGGAAAGGCGCTTTATACTGCTGATGCGAAGATTGGCTTTGGCGTCGAAGAGGCATCCGAATGGTTTGATATGTGGAACAAGTTCCGTGAAAGCGGTGCATGCGTTCCGCCCGACATTCAGGCTTTGGACAAGAACGACATCGAGACCAATACGCTGACCCTTGGCAAGTCTGCCGCTGGTTTCGCGCACTCGAACCAATTCGTGGCATACCAGCAGATGAACAAGGACAAGCTCACTCTGGCAAACCACATGCGAGTGACAAAGGATTCGAAGGGCGGCCACTACCGCAAGCCTTCCATGTTCTTCTCGGTTTCAGCTCAGTCGAAAGTGGTCGATCAGGCAGTCGATTACGTGAACTTCTTCGTCACGAACCCGGATGCAGCACTGGCGCTGGGTGTTGAACGCGGCATTCCGGAATCGGCAGCGATGCGTGAGGTCGTGGCAGCCAAGCTCGACGCTGTCGGGAAAGTGCCGCTGGAATACGTCTCCGGCCTCGGCGATCTCGCCGGCAAGTTGCCACCGCCGCCGCCTGCGGGTGCCGGTGAGGGTGAGCTCACGCTTCGAAACATCTCTGAGCAGGTCGGCTTCGGGCAGTTGACAGCGGCAGACGGCGCCAAGCAGCTCGTGGACGAACTTACGCGCATTCTCGCGCGGGGCTGATCCATATGAATAATGCGATGCGCACGATGCCTGCAGAGGCGGCGACGGTAGAACGGTATCGGGGGGCGGTGGCCGACAGCCGGTTCAGGCGGCTGTGGAATGCCAATGCTCCAGGCTATCTCTTCCTGCTGCCGTGGCTTCTGGGTTTCTTCGGGCTGACGTTCGGACCTGCCCTGATGTCGCTTTACCTATCCTTCACCGACTTCGACATGTTGAGGTCGCCGGGCTGGGTGGGCGCGGCAAACTACGTGCGCATCGCCACTGCCGATCCGAAATTCGCCTCGGCGATGTCGGTCACACTGACCTACGTGATGTTGGCCGTGCCCTTCAAGCTTGCTTTTGCGCTGATGGTTGCGCTGGCGTTGAACCGGGGCATCAAGGGCCTGCCAATCTATCGCGCTATCTTCTATCTGCCCTCGCTGCTCGGCGCGAGCGTGGCGATCGCCGTACTCTGGCGCCAGCTTTTTGCCGGTGACGGCCTGGTCAATGCGGCACTTGCACAATTTGGCATTCAGGGACCGAGCTGGATCTCGCATCCGAACTATTCAATCTATACGCTGGTTGCGCTGAGCGTCTGGCAGTTCGGCTCGCCGATGATCATCTTCCTTGCCGGTTTGCGTCAGATCCCGCAGGACATGTACGAAGCCGCCAGTCTCGATGGCGCGTCGAAGTTCCGGCAGTTCTACAAGATCACGCTGCCGCTTCTGACGCCGGTCATCTTCTTCAACGCCGTCGTGCAGACGATCGACGCCTTCAAGGCCTTCACGCCCGCCTTCATCATCTCCGGCGGCACCGGCGGCCCGATCAATTCGACGCTATTTTATACGCTATATCTCTACCAGGAAGCCTTCGGCAACTTCCGCATGGGCTATGCCTCGGCGCTTGCCTGGATTCTGGTGATCATTATCGCGATCTTCACCGCGTTCTCGTTCCTGTCCTCGCGTTACTGGGTGCACTACGATGACTGAGATGACTGCCATTGTCACCGCCCCGCAGCCGCCCTCGGACGTCAACAAGCGCAGCCTGCCGGGCTCGATCCTGGTCCATGCCCTGCTGATCGGCGGCTCGCTCCTGATGCTCTATCCGTTGCTTTGGATGGTTTCGGCTTCGGTGCGGCCGGAAAACGAAATCTTCACGTCAACGTCGATTTTTCCATCGTCCATTGATTTCTCATCCTATCTTCGTGGATGGGTCGGCCTCGATGTCAGCTTCGGTCGGTTCTTCTGGAACTCCCTGGTGATTTCGGTGCTGACGGTGGTCGGCAATGTCATTGCCTGTTCCCTCGCTGCCTTCGCCTTTGCGCGCTTGCGCTTTGCTGGCCGGAACTTCTGGTTCGCGATCATGCTCGGCACGCTGATGATCCCCTATCACGTGACGCTGATCCCGCAATATGTGCTCTTCCTGAACCTCGGTTGGGTCAATACCATCCTGCCGCTGGTGGTGCCGAAGTTCCTGGCAAGCGACGCCTTTTTCATTTTCCTCATGGTGCAGTTTTTCCGCGGCATCCCGCGCGAACTGGATGAGGCCGCGATGATGGACGGTTGCAGCGCTTGGCGCATCTATTGGAAGATCATGCTGCCGCTATCGCTGCCAGTGTTGGCAACAGCCGCAATCTTCTCTTTCATATGGACCTGGGACGATTTCTTCGGTCCGCTGATCTACCTGAATGACATGAACACCTACACGATCCAGCTCGGTCTGCGAACCTTCGTCGACTCGACCAGCGCATCGGATTGGGGCGGCCTATTCGCCATGTCGACGCTCTCGCTCGTGCCCGTCTTCTTCTTCTTCCTCTTCTTCCAGCGCCTGCTGATCGAAGGCATCGCCACGACCGGCATGAAGCGCTGATGCGGATGGGAAAGTGACATGAGCATCAAGACTGTTGCCATCGTCGGCTGCGGTATCGGGCGTTCTCACATCGTCGAGGGCTACCTGCCGCATCCGGATAAGTTCAGGGTCGCAGCCATCTGCGATCTCAATGAGGAGCGGCTGAAAGCGGTCGGCGACGAGTTTGGAATTGAGAAGCGTACGACGTCCTTTACGGAGCTTCTGGGCGACGACGAAATTGACATCATCGACATCTGCACACCACCCGGCATTCATCGTGAACAGGTCGTGGCAGCTCTTGCGGCGGGCAAGCATGTCGTCTGTGAAAAACCGCTCACCGGCTCCCTCGCCGCTGTTGATGAGATCGTGGAGGCTGAAAAAAGTGCCAAAGGCGCTCTGATGCCGATTTTTCAGTATCGTTATGGCGATGGCATCCAGAAGGCGAAATCTATCATCGACGCAGGCATAGCCGGCAAGTTCTACATGGGCGCTGTCGAGACCTTTTGGCTGCGCAAGCCCGAATATTACGCGGTTCCCTGGCGCGGCAAATGGGCAACTGAACTCGGCGGCGTACTCGTAACGCATGCGCTGCACCTGCACGATATGCTCTTCCATCTCGCAGGTCCGGCCGCCCGCGTTTTTGGCAGGGTTGCCACTCGCGTCAATAACATCGAGGTGGAAGATTGCGCCTCCGTCAGCCTTCAGATGCAGAATGGCGCCTTCGTTTCGCTTTCCTGCACGCTGGGTTCGCAGCAGCAGATCAGCCGGCTGCGGCTGCATTTCGAGAACGTTACTTTCGAAAGCAACCACGATCCCTACGCGCCGGGCAAGGGGCCGTGGCAGATCATCGCCGCAAACGACGAAGTGCAAGCAAGGATCGACGCTGCGGTTGGCGACTGGCGACCGGTTGCCCCCCGGTTCAACACGCAAATGGCCCGCTTTCATGACTACCTCAGCGGTCATGGCCCGCTGCCGGTCACCAGCGCCGATGCCCGGCGTGCGCTGGAGCTGGTAACAGCAATCTATCAATCGTCCGACAGCGGCGCAGACATAGCGCTGCCCATCGGTCGCGACAGCCCTAAATACGCCGACTGGCGTGCAAAAACGAGATAACGGACCAGGAGAGGGTTTAGAAGATGGCAACAAGTGTCGTTCTTCAGAAGGTCGAGAAGCGCTACGGGTCGCTGGATGTCATCCATGGCATCGACCTCACGATCGATCCCGGCGAGTTCGTGGTCTTCGTCGGCCCGTCCGGGTGCGGCAAGTCCACGCTGTTGCGCATGATCGCCGGCCTCGAGGAGATTTCAGGCGGCGGTCTGCTGCTCGACAACGAGCGCATGAACGAAGTGGCGCCTGCCAAGCGCGGCATCGCCATGGTCTTCCAGTCCTATGCGCTCTATCCGCATATGTCGGTCTACAAGAACCTCGCCTTTGGTCTTGAGACGGCTGGATACAAGAAGGCCCAGATCGAACCGAAGGTGCGCCGCGCCGCTGAAATCCTGCAGATCGAGAAGCTTCTGGAGCGCAAGCCGAAGGCCTTGTCCGGCGGTCAGCGCCAGCGCGTCGCGATCGGCCGCGCCATCGTGCGCGAGCCACGCATCTTTCTCTTCGACGAGCCGTTGTCGAACCTTGATGCGGAGCTGCGTGTTCAGATGCGCGTCGAAATTTCCCGCCTGCACCGCAATCTCGGCAACACGATGATCTATGTCACCCACGATCAGGTCGAAGCCATGACCATGGCGGACAAGATCGTGGTACTGAATTCGGGCCGCATCGAGCAGGTCGGCGCTCCGCTCGACCTTTACAACCATCCGGCAAATCGCTTCGTCGCAGGCTTCATCGGCAGTCCGAAGATGAACTTCCTGAAGGCGAAGATCGAGCGGGTCAATGACGGCGACACGACGATCAATGTCTGCGGCAATTCAATCCGCCTGCCGCGTCGCTTGAAAGGTTCGGCCGGTCAGGAGGTTACCTTCGGCATCCGTCCGGAACACTTGTCCGTGGCCGATGGCGGCATTGCACTTGCGACCGTCGACATCGACCTGGTCGAAAACCTTGGCGGCGCCACCATGCTCTATACGAAGACGCCGGACGGCCAGCACCTGACCGTGGCTCTCGACGGTCAGCAGAAGGTTGAGCGCGGAACGAATGTGACGGCGTCCTTCGACCCCGCCCGCTGTCATGTTTTCGATGCTTCGGGTGCCACGATATAAAGCCTGCTCTGCTTGACAGCCAAGCCTGCTCTGGCCCATCCTTTGCAGGTGGGTTGCGAGGGGGAAAGCGTGACGCCTGAAGATAGGATTCATGCACTCGGCATCTGGCACGGCCCGATCGAAATCGCACCGATTGCCGGCGGCATTACCAACCGGAACTATCTCGTAACCGATCGCATATCGCGCCGCGTCGTACGCCTCGGCGCCGATATTCCGGTTCATCATATCAGTCGCCAGAACGAGTTTGCAGCGAGCCAGGCAGCCTACGCTGCCGGACTTTCGCCCGCGGTCATCCATTATGAGCCCGGCGTGCTCGTCCTCGATTTCATCGAGGCGCGGGCTCTGATGGCGGAAGACATCCAGGATGCGCAAATGCTCGCCCGCATCGTGCCACTGGTTCGCGCCTGCCATCATGACATCGCCCTTCATTTCCGTGGCCAGGCGATGATCTTCTGGGTCTTCCATGTCATCCGCGACTATGCGGCCACTCTGATTGCCGCTGAAAGCGACCATGCGCCGATGCTTCCCGCGCTGCTCGAAAAGGCCGAACTGCTCGAGCAAACCGCCGGCCCTTTCGATATCGCCTTCGGCCATAACGACCTTCTCGCCGCGAACTTCCTTGATGACGGCAAGCGTCTCTGGCTGATCGATTGGGACTACGCGGGTTTCAACACGCCGCTCTTTGACCTCGGCGGCCTCGCCTCCAACAACGAGTTTTCGGAGGATGCCGAGCGGCAAATGCTGGAAACCTATTTCGGCCGGCCGCTGACGCGGGATCTCTGGCGGCGCTATAGCGCCATGAAATGTTCATCTCTGCTCCGCGAAACCCTTTGGAGCATGGTTTCCGAGATCCATTCGACCATCGATTTCAACTATGCGGCCTACACAGTCGAAAACCTCGCGCGCTTCGAGCGTGCCTACAAGGCATTTGAACAGGACCAGTAATATGGCGAAGGAATTACCGAAGACGGCGAAAGCTGTGGTCATCGGCGGCGGTATCATCGGTTGCTCGACGGCCTATCATTTGGGCAAGCTCGGCTGGACGGATACGGTGCTGCTCGAGCGAAAGAAGCTCACCTCCGGCACCACCTTCCATGCGGCGGGCCTCGTCGGCCAGCTGCGCACCAGCGCCAACATCACCCAGCTGCTTGGCTATTCTGTCGATCTTTACAAAAAACTTGAAGCCGAAACCGGTCTCGGCACCGGCTGGAAGATGAACGGTGGATTGCGGCTTGCCTGCAATGAAGAGCGGTGGACCGAGGTGAAGCGCCAGGCAACGACAGCGCAGTCTTTCGGCCTCGACATGCGATTGCTCACTCCGCTGGAAGCCTTCGAACTCTGGCCGCTGATGACGATCGACGACGTTGTGGGCGCAGCCTATCTGCCGACCGACGGCCAGGCCAATCCCTCCGACATCACGCAGGCGCTGGCAAAAGGCGCCCGGATGTCCGGCGTCTCGATCTTCGAGGATACGGAAGTTCTCGACCTGGAAATCGACAAAGGAAAGATCCGCGCCGTCATCACCGAAAAAGGCCGCATCGAATGCGAACGCGTCATCGTCTGCGCCGGTCAGTGGTCCCGGGCTTTCGCTGCCCGTTTCGGTGTCAACGTGCCGCTCGTCTCCGTCGAGCATCAGTACATCATCACCGAATCCTTCGGCGTGCCTTCCAATCTGCCGACGCTGCGCGATCCGGATCGCCTGACCTATTACAAGGAAGAAGTTGGCGGGCTCGTCATGGGCGGCTATGAGCCGAATCCAATCCCCTGGGCGGTGAATGGCATTCCCGAAGGTTTCCATTACACGCTGCTCGACAGCAATTTTGATCACTTCGAGCAGATCATGGAGCAGGCGCTGGAGCGGGTTCCAGGCTTGCAGAAGGCGGGGGTCAAACAGCTCTTGAACGGACCTGAGAGTTTCACGCCGGATGGCAATTTCATTCTCGGCGAAGCGCCGGAGCTGAGGAATTTCTTCGTCGGCGCCGGGTTCAACGCTTTCGGCATAGCCTCCGGCGGGGGTGCCGGCATGGCACTCGCCGAGTGGGTCGCCAAAGGTGAGCCGCCTTATGATCTCTGGCCGGTCGACATCCGCCGCTTCGGCCGCCCCCACTTCGATACCGACTGGGTGCGTACTCGCACGCTGGAGGCCTACGGCAAGCATTATACGATGGCCTGGCCTTTCGAAGAGCATTCGAGTGGTCGCCCCTGCCGCAAGTCGCCGCTTTACGATCGCCTCAAGGCTCAGGGCGCCTGCTTCGGCGAAAAGCTCGGCTGGGAGCGACCGAACTGGTTCGCCGATCTCTTTGCCGACGAGGAGCCGAAGGACGTCTATACCTACGGCCGTCAGAACTGGTTCGATGCCGTCGGCCGCGAGCACAAGGCCGTGCGCGAAGCGGCTGTCATCTTCGATCAAACATCTTTTGCAAAGTTTGTTCTGAAGGGGAGGGATGCAGAGGCCGCTCTTTCGTGGATCGCCTCGAATGATGTCGCCAAGCCCGCCGGATCGCTCACCTACACACAGATGCTGAACGACAAGGGGGGCATCGAATGCGACGTCACCGTCGCCCGCATCGCCGAGAACGAATTCTACATCGTTACCGGCACCGGCTTTGCCACTCGCGACTTCGATTGGATCGCCCGCAATATTCCGGCAGATATGCGGGCCGAGCTTGTCGATGTGACATCGGCCTATTCGGTTCTTTCCCTGATGGGGCCGAATTCCCGCGATGTCCTTGAGAAAGTCACCACCAGTGATGTGTCCAAGGCGGCCTTTCCGTTCAGCCGGGTAAAGACCATCGGCATCGTGGGCTGCCCCGTCAGGGCGTTGCGGATCACCTATGTCGGCGAATTGGGCTACGAACTCCATGTCCCTGTCGAATATGCAACGACGGTCTATGATGCCTTGATGGCTGCCGGGAGCGGTTTCGGTCTTGTCAATGCCGGCTACCGTGCCATCGAAAGCTGCCGTCTGGAAAAAGGCTATCGTGCTTGGGGTTCGGATATCGGCCCGGATCATACACCGATCGAGGCCGGGCTCGCCTGGGCAGTCAAAACGAGGAAGAACATCGACTTCCGTGGCCGCAAGGCGATCGAGCGCCAGCTTTCAGGGGGTGTGAAAAAGATGCTCGCCTGCGTCGTGCCGGACGATCCGGAGACCGTCCTTCTCGGGCGCGAAACCATTTATCGGAATGGCAAACGTGTCGGCTGGCTTTCCAGCGGCGGCTTCGGCTACACGATCGGCAAACCGATCGGCTACGGCTACATCCGCAATCCCGACGGCGTGACCGAGGATTTCGTGTTGTCGGGAACCTATGAACTGGACGTTGCGAGGGAGCGTATTCCCTGCACGGTGTCGCTGAAGCCGCTCTATGATCTTGAGATGAAGCGCATCAAGGCTTGATCGGCGTTTGCTATGCGGGCAAGCGCCCAACCTCTCTCCTCGTTCCTGTCCTTATGACAGGAGTCCAGCCACGCCACCGTGAATCACCCGATTAAGAGCCCGAGCGCCCAGGACCTGGGCGCGGGTGGCGGCGGAGTAACGCGGCGCCTCCACTCAGATCAACGGCAGCCTGTTATCCTGGATCAGAATCTCCAGCTTGTTCGCCACGTCCTCGGTCCAGGCGGCGTTTTTCGCCAGTGCCGCTGGGAAGAGCCCGGGCAGGCCGAAAAGCGCCGCTGCTACCGCAGCGCCATTTCGCGGGACATCTGTAAGGAGATGTGCGATTTCACGAGCTCTGGGATCACGCAATTCGTAACTTTTGCCGTTCCGGTCGACGCCCAGCGCATAGCGCATCCAGGCGGCGACTGCGATTGCATAAGTCTCCGCCTTGCTGCCATGAACAAGCGCTTCCGTTGCCGGCTCCAGGAGACGTTGCGGCAGTTTCTGCGTCCCGTCCATGGCGATCTGATAGGTGCGGTGCGCGATCGCCTTATTTGCAAAGCGCGCTATGAGTTCTTCCGCATAGTGCTCGAGATTGATCCCTGGAACGGGATCGAGGGTCGCAGCTGCCGCGCTCATGTGGCGCCGCGCAAGCGCTGCCAATCCGGCATCTTCCATGACGTCGCGGATGTATTCATAGCCACCTATATATCCGAGATAGGCGAGCAGGGAATGCGCCCCGTTCAGCATGCGAAGCTTCATCTTCTCGTAGGCCGAGACCTCCTCGACCATCAGCACGCCAGCCTTCTCCCAAGCCGGGCGGCTATTGGCGAAATGGTCTTCGATCACCCATTGCGTGAAGGGCTCGGTCTCGATTGCCGCGAGATCCTGCCGCCCCGTCAGGCGTTCGGCATCGGCATAGGTAACGTCGGTACTGGCCGGGGTGATGCGATCCACCATCGTGGAGGGAAAGGGTACGGTCTGCTCGATCCAGTCGTGCAACGAAGGATCGACGCGACTCGCGAATTCGAGAACCAGGCGCTTGAGGACTGCGCCGTTGCTCGGCAGGTTATCGCAACTCAGCGGCGTGAAGGGCGCAATACCCTTTTTACGCCGACGGGCCAGCCCTTCGACAAGATAGCCGACAACGCCGCGCGGCGCATGCGGATGGATAAGGTCGGTGGCGATGTCGGGATGGTTGAGATCGAGGCCGCCAGTAAGGGTATGCAGACCATAGGCCTTCTCGGTCACCGTCAGGCTGACGATGCGGATTGCCGGATCTTCCAGGCGGCCAAGCAGCCCTGCTGGGTCACGCGTTGCGACATGCGCCTTCAGGATCGGGCCGATCACCTGCGCTGTCGTCCCCGACGTATCGCGGATGAGCATCGTATAGAGGCCGTTCTGCTCGTTCAGATGATCGGCGACATCGGCGGTGCGCAGGCTTGCGACTTCAATGCCCCAGTCGCCGCCGGCGGCCGCAAGTGCCGCATCTGTAAAGGGTGCAAAATGCGCGCGGAAAAAGGCACCCGGGCCGAGATGCACGATGCCGCTTTTCAGCCTGCTTCGGTCATAGGCCGGAAGTTTTGCCGTCGGCGCAAGGCTCGTCAGGTTTTGCAGTCGCTCCGTCACAGCTTGTATGCCTTCTTCGCATTGTCATAGGAAAGTTCGCGCGCGACGATCTCGGCATCCTTCTTTGAAATCCGGTGCTCGGCTGCGAGCTGCGCCAGGAAGCGGCAGACCTCGCGGCGCCAGACGTCGTGGCGGGCGGGGATTGAAAGCAGTGCCCGCGTATCGTCGTTGAAGCCGGCGAGATTGGCAAAGCCGGCCGTTTCAACGACTTGGTCTAGATAGCGGCGAATGCCGTTCGGGCTATCATGGAACCACCAGGGCGGACCGATCATCAGGCACTCCCAGTGCCCGGCCATCGGTGCCAGTTCGCGGGCATAGGTCGTCTCGTCGAGTGTGAAGAGCAGAACCCTGAGACCGGACGCATGGCCGTATTTCGACAGCAGAGCGTTCAAGCCGCCGACCCAGTCCGTGCGTGTCGGAATGTCGGCGCCCATGTTCGGACCGCGCGTCTGGAAAAGGCCGCTGTCGGTGTTTCGGCGGGAGCCGGCATGAATTTGCATCACCATGCCGTCTTCGGCCGAGAGGCCGGCCATCTCCGTCATCATCAGGCCACGGAAAAGTTCGGCATCGGCCCCAGAAAGAGGACCTCTCAGGGCTTTGTCGAGCAGCGCCTGCTTGTCGGCAAGCGGGAGATCGGCGGTAAAGGCCGTCGGCACGCCGTGGTCCGTGGCCGTTGCGCCGAACTGGCGGAAATAGGCGCGGCGTTTGCGGTGCGCATCGACCATGCCATCCCACCGGGTAATGTCGGTGCCGGTGATTTCGCCGAATTGCAGGAGGTTGGCACGGAAACCGACGGCGTCCGGGTCGGTGACGCTGTCGGGCCGGTATGTGGTGCGCACGCGCCCGATCCATCCCTCAGCCGCCATCTTCTGGTGATGGGTCAGCGGGTCGAGCGCGCCTTCCGTCGTCGCAATCGTCTCGATACCGAAACGCTTGTGCAGCGCGCGCGGGCGGAATTCGGGCAGCGCCAATTGTGTGTTGATGTGGTCGTAAAGCTTATCGGCATTATCCGGGGTCAGCGGCTCTTCGCAGCCAAACACGGCCGACATCGCATGATCGACCCAGAGACTGGAAGGCGTACCCCGGAAAAGGTGATATTGTGCAGAAAATGCCCGCCAGATCGCCCGGCCCTCTGCGACCGGCTTGCCATCGAGCCGCGGCACGCCGAGATCGTCGAGCTTGACGCCGACACTGTGCAGCATGCGGAAAAGATAGTGATCGGGAATGACAAGCAGCGAAGCTGCATCCTCGAAAGGCCTGTCCTCGGCAAACCACGAAGGTTCGGTGTGCCCGTGCGGGCTTACAATCGGCAGATTGCGAACCGCTTCGTAAAGGTCGCGCGCGATGGTTCGCGTTGCCGGATCGGCCGGAAAGAGCCGGTCCGGATGAAGAAAGCCGTTTCCTACATCCATCAGATTTCCTCCCTGATGAGACAGGGCCTATCCCACCTGGGCAAGGACGGCAAGCCCTATTAGTAACTAAACGGTTCACTTTCGGAATCGTTTTTTGCGAGCCGCAAAAGCATTGACGCAAAGACTTATTTCCGCTTTGGAAAGGCAGGAATTGCCGGGAGGAAACCGATGTCCGACGAGACGGGTCGAATCACCAAACTTGAGGAAATGGTCGCCCATCAGGCAAAGACGATCGACGAGCTTTCCGATCAACTCGCGGAGCAATGGAAGGTAGTCGAGCAGATGCGCACCAAGCTCGACCGGCTGACGGAACGCTTTCTGTCCCTTGAGGAGCAATCCCTCGAAGCCCCGGCGATCACGCGTCCGCCGCACTATTGACTGTAAAAGGGCGCCGTCGACGGCGCCCTTTGACTTTCGGCTCAGAGATTGCCGATGCACAGGTATTTCATTTCGAGATAATCATCGACGCCATGGCGTGAACCTTCGCGGCCTTGCCCGGATTGCTTGACGCCGCCGAAGGGCGCCGTCTCGGTGGACATCAGGCCGGTATTGATACCGACCATGCCATATTCTAGCGCTTCGGCAACCTTCCAGACCTTCTTCAGATCGCCGGCGAAAAAATATGCGGCAAGGCCGAATTCTGTGTCGTTGGCCTGTTCGATCACCTCTTCAACAGTCTCGAAGCGGAAGAGTGGAGCAACAGGACCGAAAGTTTCTTCACGTGCGACCTTCATGCCGCGGGCAACGCCGGTCAATACCGTCGGCGTGAAGAAGGTGCCGGCGCCTTCGATGCGCTTGCCGCCGGTCAGAACCCTGGCGCCCTTGGAAAGCGCGTCGCTGACGTGATCTTCGACCTTCGCAAGGCCCTGCGCGTCGATCAGCGGGCCGATCGTGACGCCTGCCTCGAAGCCGTCGCCGACGGACATGGATTCGACCTTTGCTGCCAGCTTGGCCGCAAATGCGTCGTAGACGCCTGACTGGACGTAGAGCCGGTTGGCGCAAACGCAAGTCTGGCCGGCATTGCGGTATTTGGAGGCGATCGCGCCTTCGACGGCGGCATCGAGATCGGCATCGTCAAAGACGATGAAGGGTGCGTTACCGCCGAGCTCGAGGCTTACCTTCTTGATCTGGTCGGCGCACTGGCGCATCAGGATGCGGCCAACTTCCGTCGAACCGGTAAAGCTGATCTTGCGCACTTTGTCGTTGCTGCAAAGTTCCTTGCCGATCGCCGGACCGTCTTCGCCGACAATGACGTTGAAAACGCCAGCCGGAATGCCGGCCTGTTCGGCAAGAACCGCAAGCGCGATCGCCGAAAGCGGGGTCTGCTCGGCGGGTTTCGAAACAACCGTGCAGCCGACAGCCAGCGCCGGAGCGATCTTGCGGGTAATCATCGCTGCTGGGAAGTTCCAAGGCGTGATGGTGCCGACCACTCCGACCGGCTGTTTGATGACGATCATGCGCTTGTCGTTGGAAGGAGCGGGAATCGTTTCGCCGTAGATGCGCTTGGCTTCCTCCGCATACCATTCGATATAAGCGGCGGCATAAAGGATCTCGCCGCGCGCTTCAGGAAAGGGTTTGCCCATTTCCGCCGTCAGGATCGCCGCCAGCTCATCGGCGTTGGCAACCATCAGGTCGAACCACTTGCGCAGGATAGCGCTACGCTCCCTTGCAGGACGTGCTGCCCATGCAGGTTGCGCCGCATAGGCCGCGTCGATGGATTTGCGGGTGTCGGCAGCACCCATGTCCGGCAGCGAGGCGAGCACTTCGCCTGTGGCCGGGTTTAAAACGTCGAAGGTTTTCGTTGCTTCGCCCCTCGTCCATTCGCCGTTGATGTATCCGCAGTCGCGGAGGAACGGCGAGGAAAAGGGCACGTGCTTGGTCAGTGCAGTCGTGAATGACATGTCATTTACTCCGAAGGGCGGTTACTTGCCCGCACTTGCTTGAAGGATAGAGGCTTCGAGGATGTCGAGCGCTTCGACGAAGATATTGTCCTGGATGGTGATCGGGGCAAGGAAGCGAATGACGTTTCCGTGCACGCCGCAGGTCAAAAGAATGAGACCCTTATCCAGCGCGATCAGGCGGATCCTATTTGCGAAATCCGCGCTCGGCAGCTTTGTCGCCTTGTCGTTGAACTCGACGGCGTTCATGAAGCCCGGGCCGCGGATGTCGGCGATTTCCGGCACCTTGTCGCGCAGAGCTTCCAACCGTTGCTTCAGGTGGCCGCCGAGCTGGTTGGCTCGGTTGCAGAGATCCTCATCCTTGATGACGTCGAGCACGGCATGTGCCGCTGCGATGCCGAGGGGGTTGCCGCCATAGGTGCCGCCGAGACCGCCAGGGGCAGGTGCATCCATGACCTCCGCGCGACCGGTGACGGCAGCCAGCGGAAAGCCGCCGGCAAGGCTCTTTGCCATGGTCATCAGGTCGGGCGCGACCTCATGGTGGTCCATCGCAAACATCTTACCCGTGCGTGCAAAGCCCGTCTGCACTTCGTCGGCTATCAGTAGAATGCCGTGCTGGTCGCAGAGTTCGCGTAGCGCCTTCATGAATGCGACCGGCGCCGGATAGAAACCGCCTTCGCCCTGAACCGGTTCGATGATGATAGCGGCGACGCGCTGCGGATCGACATCGGCGGCAAAGAGCTTCTTCAGGGCGCAAAGCGACTGTTCAAGAGACACCCCATGCATCTCGACGGGGAACGGCACGTGGAAAACATCGCCCGGCATCGCGCCGAAGCCAACCTTGTAGGGCACGACCTTGCCGGTCAGCGCCATGCCCATGAAGGTGCGGCCATGGAAGCCGCCGCCAAAGGCGATGACGGCGGAGCGGCCGGTCGCAGCACGCGCTATTTTCACGGCGTTTTCGACGGCCTCGGCGCCCGTCGTCACGAAGATCGTCTTCTTGGCAAAGTTTCCGGGCGTCAGCGCGTTCAGACGTTCGGCGAGATGCACGTAGCTTTCATAAGGCACGACTTGATGGCAGGTATGGGTGAAGTGATCGAGTTGATCTTTTACCGCGGCGATCACTCGCGGATGGCGATGGCCCGTGTTGAGCACTGCGATACCGGCCGCGAAATCGATGTAGCGGCGTCCCTCCTTGTCCCAGATCTCGGCATTCTCCGCTCGGTCGGCATAGATCTGCGTGGTCATGCCAACGCCGCGCGAAATGGCGGCATTCTTCCGGTCCGTAAGGGTGATCGTGTTCATCGTGCGCTCGCGCTCCTGCGCCTGAGGTAGAGGAATTATCTTGCATAATTTCTGCAAGGCGTTTAGAAAACTCCTACATTTTTCCTGCAGGAAATCAAGCGGCATTTTTTGCTTCAAACATCACGCTTTTTGATGGATGCTCGCGCCAAAAGATTCTGACACGCATAATGCCTAAAACAAACACGGAATCAGGGATTTATTACTTGATGAACACCAACGGTCCGGTACGCTACAAGGTGGCCGAAGCGGCAAGGCTGGCAGGCATTTCCGCCTCCACGGCGCGCCTCTGGGAAAGCCAGGGCCTGCTCGTTCCCGGTCGCTCGGAAACAGGGCATCGGCAATACAGCGCCGAGGATGTCGCCCGTCTGAAGCGGATTTCGTGGTATCGCATCGAGCGCGGCCTTAATCCGGCTGCGATCCGCGAGGCGCTGGAAAGCGAGGACCCATCGGCCGAAAGCGCCGAAAGCAGCAGCACTTCCGACATCGGCCGCAGGCTTCGCAGTCTTCGCCATGCGGCGGGCAAGACGCTGGAGCAGGTGGCGAACGATATGGGCATCACCTCTTCGACCCTGTCGACGCTGGAGCGCACGTCGCAGGGCGTCAGCTTCAAGACGCTGCACGATCTCGCGGAATATTACGGCACCACAGTCTCGCGCCTTTCCGGCGAGGAGAGCGAAGACGTTACCGCAATCATCCGTTCCGGCGAATGGCGCACCTGGCCGCAGACGACGCCCGGCGTTACGGTGCAACTGCTGGCCGAAGGCCGACGCATGATGGATTGCCATCGTTTCGTGCTGGCACCGGGGGCTGCCAGCGAAGGCGCCTACCGGCATGAAGGCGAGGAATTCATGCATGTGCTTTCGGGTCGCCTCGAACTCGTTCTCGATTCCGACCAGTTCTTTGATCTCGGCCCGGGTGACTCGCTTTACTTCGAAAGCCGCCGCTATCATTCCTGGCGCAATCGTCACGATGGCGAGACCGTGCTCCTGTGGATCAATACACCACCGACATTCTAACGCTCGAAGAACGTTAAAGCGGTATCGCTACGGCTGCCTTTGCGCTATAGCGCGACGTGAGACATTGAAACGACAAGAGACAGCCATGGCCGCCACCATCCGTTACCACGAAGGCGATATTTCAGAGCCGGACGCCGCCCGTTATAGAGGCGCGATCGCGATCGATACGGAAACACTCGGCCTCGTGCCGCGCCGCGACCGGCTCTGCGTCGTGCAGCTTTCGCCGGGCGACGGCACCGCCGATGTCATCCGCATTGCCGCGGGACAGAAGGAAGCGCCCAACCTCGTCGCCATGTTCGCCGATCCGGCTCGCCAGAAGATCTTCCATTATGGACGCTTTGATATCGCTGTGCTGTTCCATACCTTCGGCGTCACCACGGCGCCGGTCTTCTGCACCAAGATCGCATCGCGCCTGTGCCGCACCTATACGGATCGCCACGGCCTGAAGGACAATCTCAAGGAAATGCTGGACGTCGACATCTCCAAGGTGCAGCAGTCGTCGGACTGGGCAGCGGCGACCCTGTCGCCGGCGCAGCTCGAATATGCCGCCTCCGATGTGCTCTATCTGCATGCGTTGCGCGACAAGCTGACCGAGCGGCTGATCCGCGACGGCCGCATCGACCACGCAACCGCCTGCTTCGAATTCCTGCCGACCCGCGCCAAACTCGATCTGCTCGGCTGGGAAGAAGCGGATATCTTCGCCCATAGCTGACGTCCTTGAGGCCAAAAACATGCCTGCGGCGGCCGGGCGGGATTTCACCCCCGCCCGGCCGTTAGCGTTTCATTAACGAGACTTCGGTAAGATTACCGCTAATTTTTATGCATTCGACGGTGCGATGACGCGCCATGCGGACAGGAGGATCTGCGGGAGAATGCGAGGGGCCGGATGAGCGCGGTCCTCTTGTGATCTGCTTCCATCGTCACTTTGCGACAAAAGGAGCATGCCATGTTGACTCCGGTTCGTGCAGCGTCAAATGCAAGCCTTTCCTCCCACGGCCAAACTGCAGTGATCTCTGCCAACGGGCTCGGTCGTTCAGTCGTTGCGCCGACGCCTGTCCAGGCAGTCGAAGCCACAGACCTCAATTCAGCGATTGCCGGCAAGCTCAATATCCTTCTCGCAGCCGCTCGCGCGCGCATGTTCGACGTGTTGCTCGATGCCATCAATGCCGCCTCCCGCGCGCTGCCGCTGCCGCGCCGGGAATTGGAGAGCAATCTCGCTTTTGCATCGCGTCTCGCAGAAGCCATCCAGACGCTTCCGGCCGCCCGGATCAACGAGATTGAGACCCAGCTTGCAGGCGCCGGTCATACTCTGCCGCTGCGGTTGATTGCTGAGGCACTGAAGAACCCGGCCGGTCCGGAGGCCGCCCGTGTGATCGCCTATCTGGAAACGATCCGTCATAAGGATCGTGATCTGGCGGCCCGCGCCGTCGTTCGCTCCTATCGCCAGAACGATGCTTCGCCTCTGCGCCCGGAAGCGCGGCCAAACATCGCAATCCAGGAAGAGAAATTGCTGCCAATCGCAAAGGCGCAGCAATCGCCCGTACGGGAAGCTCAGGCCTCCCCGCCAACCCAGAGAGCGTTGCCGCTTGCGCCAGCTGTGCTCATTGCCGAATTGGCGGAGCAACCGGTCAAAATCGTCGAGGCGGCATTAGAAGAGCCTGCACGCGCAAAGGACAACCCTCTCGAATTCCGTGATGCAGTTGACCTGCAGGCCGAGGATCCGGTTTCGCTGGATACGCCGAAGTTGATCGACGAGCCAATAGACGTTGAAGCTCAGATCCCGGCGGTGCGCTCCGATCCTTCGGAGCCGGTTATTCCGAAAGTCTGGACCGGTGTTCTTGCCTCGATGACCGAAGAAGCTTCGGAGCTCATCGTTGCAATCATCGGCGAGCAGGACACGGCAACACTCCTCGACGATTTGGCAGAGGTGCCTGGAACAACCGAGAGGCCAGCCGGGGACATGGTGGCCGAGGCAGAACCGGCTCCGGCAGACATTTCCGAAGCCGCGGTCCCTGCGAAGCTGCAGCAGACAGTGGTGACTGCGCGGTTACCGGTTGCCGGACCCACACAGATCATCCATCAGCAGAAAGACATCGTGGCGCAGCCGCAGGTTCTTCCTGCCGATATTGCAGAGGCCGTGCAGAAGTCAGGTTTGCTGAAGCCAATTGATGGAATGCCATACGCCCAGCATCCTTACCAGTTCGCCAAGGACGGTGCCCAACGCCGCGACGGGGAAATGCATCGTCGCGACTACGAAGGAAGTGGCTCCGAGGGCGAGCAGCAGGCCAACACAGGCGGAGAGCGTCAGGAGCCAGAGGCTGAAGGCGAGCAACGAGCGGAAGGTGTCGCGCCGCAGGATCTGCCCGAGGTTGACGCCACAGCATCAGGAAATACCGTCGCCGATCCGGTTTACGCACTCTATCAGCGCATGGCCGGCTGGGAATAAGCAAACAAAAAACCCGCCGGATCGCTCCAGCGGGATCTTGATTTCAAAGGCTTAACGATTACTCGCCGCGGTTCTTCAGAGCCGCGCCAAGGATGTCGCCGAGCGAAGCGCCGCTATCGGATGAACCGAACTGAGCGACAGCTTCCTTCTCTTCTGCGATTTCCAGCGCCTTGATGGACAGCATGATCTTGCGGTCCTTCTTGGAGAAGTTGGTGACGCGGGCGTCAACAACCTGGCCAACCGAGAAGCGTTCCGGACGCTGTTCGTCGCGGTCGCGCGAGAGGTCTGCGCGGCGGATGAACGACGTGATGTCTTCGTGGTCGACGAGCTTCACTTCGATGCCGCCGTCGTTGACTGCGATGACCTCGCAGGAAACGACTGCATTCTTGCGCAGGTCGCCGGAAGCAGCTGCTTCGCCAACCGCATCCTTGCCGAGCTGCTTGATGCCGAGCGAGATCCGTTCCTTCTCGACGTCGACGTCGAGAACGACTGCCTTGACGACGTCACCCTTGTTGAACTCTTCGATGACCTGCTCGCCCGGACGGTTCCAGTCGAGGTCGGAGAGATGCACCATGCCGTCAACGTCGCCGTCGAGACCGATGAACAAGCCGAATTCGGTCTTGTTCTTGACTTCGCCTTCGACTTCAGTGCCGGCCGGATGATTGCGGGCGAATGCTGCCCACGGATTTTCCAGCGTCTGCTTGAGGCCGAGCGAAATACGGCGCTTGGACGGATCGACTTCGAGGACGACGACTTCGACTTCCTGGCTCGTGGACAGGATCTTGCCGGGGTGTACGTTCTTCTTGGTCCAGGACATTTCCGAGATGTGGATCAGGCCTTCGATGCCCGGCTCCAGCTCGACGAAGGCACCGTAGTCGGTGATGTTCGTGACTGTACCGGAAATCTTCTTGCCTTCCGGATACTTGGCCTGGATGCCATCCCACGGATCGCTTTCGAGCTGTTTCATGCCAAGCGAGATGCGGTGGGTTTCCTGGTTGATGCGGATGATCTGAACCTTGACCTGCTGGCCGATGTTCAGGATTTCCGACGGATGGTTCACACGGCGCCATGCCATGTCGGTGACGTGCAGCAGGCCGTCGATGCCGCCGAGGTCAACGAACGCACCGTAGTCGGTGATGTTCTTGACGACGCCGTCAACAACCTGGCCTTCTTCGAGGTTCTGAACGATTTCAGAGCGCTGCTCGGCACGGGACTCTTCCAGAACCGTACGGCGCGAAACCACGATGTTGCCGCGGCGCTTGTCCATCTTGAGGATTTCGAAGGGCTGCGGGTTGTGCATCAGCGGGGAAACGTCGCGGATCGGACGGATATCGACCTGAGAACGCGGCAGGAAGGCGATCGCACCGTCGAGGTCGACCGTGAAGCCGCCCTTGACCTGGTTGAAGATTACGCCTTCGACGCGCTCGCCGGCTTCGAACTTTGCTTCAAGCTTGATCCAGCTTTCCTCGCGGCGAGCCTTCTCGCGCGACAGAACCGCTTCGCCAAGCGCGTTTTCGATACGCTCGACATACACTTCAACTTCGTCGCCGACCTTCAGCGAACCATCCTTGGCTTTCGCGCCGAATTCCTTGAGCGCGATGCGGCCTTCGACCTTCAGGCCGACGTCGACAACGGCGACATCCTTTTCGATGCCGGTGACGATGCCCTTGGTGACATAGCCTTCAGCCAGATCGTTCTTGGCAAAGGACTCTTCGAGAAGGGCCGCGAAATCCTCGCGAGAGGGAGTAGCTACTGACATAAAATCTCCTGCGTGACCTTTGATACTGACAAGGCCCACGTATGCGCCGGTTGGTTCGTGTTAAACGGGCCTGAACCCAGTCCGCCTCCTTGCAAGGAAGCAATCCGGCGCTTGGACGGAATTTCAGGCTTTTAATAAAGCGCTTTCCGGCAAAAGCACGGAACGATCGCTCGAATTCAGTTATTTCGGCTCAATGCTGCGTCGATGATCGATTTCGCAGCTTGAAACGCGGCCTCTATACTCATTTCCGACGTATCAAGCAAGTGTGCTTCTTCCGCTGGTTTCAAGGGGCTGTCGGCCCGTCCCATATCGCGTTCGTCGCGTCGCTTCACGTCCTCGAAGATCGCATCGAAATCCGCCGTTCCTCCCTTGCCGATGATCTCTTCGTAGCGGCGCCTGGCGCGCACCTCCGGGGAAGCCGTCACATAAAGCTTCACCGGCGCATCCGGGCATACGACGGTGCCGATATCACGTCCGTCGATCACTGTTCCGGGAGCCTTCTCCGAAAACCGCCGCTGCGCCTCAACCAGCGCCCGGCGCACGGCCGGCATGACGGCAATCTTTGAGGCGGCTTCGCCGATCTCATGCTTTGCAAGTATATCGCGTTCGAGGTCGCCCAGTTCAACCTCGCGGGCCATCTTTTCGGCGACCTGCTCGTTATCGAGCGGCAGGCCGGCATCGAGCAACGCCTTCGCAGCCGCTCGATAAGTCAGACCAGTATCGAGATGATGAAAGCCGTACTCATCGGCGATCTGCCGCGAAAGGGTGCCCTTGCCCGCGGCTGCTGGTCCGTCGATGGCGATTGTAAATGTCTTGCTCAATGGTTTCCTTCCAGCCTGCCGTAGCGCTTCACAAGATCCAGTATCTCGGCCTCACCAGTCGTCCCGCCGACGCCTGCCGCCACGCATTCGCAATCTCCGGCTGGCCGGTTTTGGCTGACCTTCCACTTGCCTTCGATCGCCGCAATCTCGATTTCGACGCCGATGATGCCTTTCAGTTGCGCTCGGATAAAATCCTCAGGTGCATCGCAAACGATCCATGGATGGGCGCGGATTAGCTGGTGCGGTATCACCAGATCATCTTCCCTGAAATGGGGCGATTGATACATCTGTTTCTCGATGACTTATCGTTTCCGGCGCTACCTAACACAATGTTATTTGCCGGTCATCTGACGATCATTTCACCATACTGATTGCAGCGCGAAGTTTAGCTTTGACATCGTTGGCTGCAACGATTATGGGGACCGGCTTATAAATTCCGATGAAACGCCGGTTTGAACGGCATTTGCCGAATTTAGCATTCGGCCATTCTCACGAGGCTTATAGTGGCGAAAGCGGAACTTGGAACCAAGCGTACCGATCCGGAAACCGGCAAGAAGTTCTACGATCTGAACCGGGATCCGATTGTTTCTCCTTATACCGGAAAGTCCTACCCATTGTCCTTCTTCCAGGAAACCTCGGCCGCAGCAGCCGAGGTCGCCGAAGAAGACGAGGTTCAGGAAGTCGATACCGAAAACACCGAAGTCGAACTCGTATCGCTGGAAGACGCCGATGAAGGCGCATCCGGCGATGATATCCCGGATATCGGCGATGACGACGTCGAAATCGAAGGCGATGACGACGATACCTTCCTCGAAGCCGACGAAGACGATGAAGATGACGACATGAGCGACATCATCGGCGTCACCGGTGACGAAGACGAAGTCTGATCCTAAAGCGCGGCCCGGACGACAAAAAATCTCCGGGCCGGTTTTTTTGGCTTGCCATCTGCGAAAACCGCAAGTAAGAAGCCGCCACTCCGCCAGGCATATGCCACGGATTATCCCAGGACCGGCAAAATACCGGACCACCCTGATGGGGCTATAGCTCAGCTGGGAGAGCGCTTGCATGGCATGCAAGAGGTCAGCGGTTCGATCCCGCTTAGCTCCACCAAGATCTCCAGATTTCAAGTTTAATATAGGGCTTATCCCGATCGCACAGGTGTTAACAGCATCTAGCATTGGAGGATGACGTATCTCCCACGCTTCAGTATTTAAGCGGGATGAATGAGCGAAAGCCTGTTTCCGACGCGGCAAATGCCACAATCTCCGCCAACGTCAGGACGGCCGGAATGCGAGCGGAAGGCCCGATCGGTTTGCCCCCGTTGCGGGCGATCATTAGCGGTTGCCGCATGATCGAATTGGCGGAATTTTGCCGTACGCCTCCATAGGACGCGGCAAGCCATTTCCAAAGAGTTGATTTGACAACCTCCATGATCGCGCCGAGGTTGTTTTAGAAATCCTTAATATGCATTCTAACAAATTGGCTAGGGAGGACACAATGGAAGCCGTCAGTCGTAGAACCACGCTCGCACTCGGCCTTACAACGGCCGCAACGCCACTGATCGCCTGGGCGACGCCAGCAGCCGCCCAGACTTACGGCCCCGATGAGGGCGAGGAGATCGGACCCGGTGTCAGAGTTGTCGCGCTCGGCGAGCGGGCTTCGGTCATACCAGCTTATAAAATGGTGAAACTGCGGGATGTTGTTATCCAACCTGGGGCGAAGACGCCGGACGACATCATGAAGAACGACATGCTCTGCCATATGACTGAGGGACAACTTTCGGTCGTTCAGAACGAAAAAAAGTTCACGGTCAAGAAGGGCGATGTTTGGACCTGCGCTAATGCCGATACGACAGAAGGCACCCAGAACACGAGCAATTCGGTCGCGATCATGCGGGTCATCGATTTGATGACCGCATAAGGAGACGACGCGCGGAAGTGCGGCAACGGCGGCTCTAAGAGGGAGCCGAAGACGTCGTTGCCGCCATGTGGGCGATCTATAATGCAGGAATGTCCACTGTTGGCACCACCTGCACGTTCTGATCGATGAGACGTACGGCAGAAAGCTACCGAGGACTAAGCCGCTCGCGCGGCACTGGCGCCCGTGGTGAGGGTGCAGCAATGATCTGAACGCCGTGCATTTGTGGGTTTGCGATCCTGGCTCACGATTGGGGTCTTCTCAATCATCAGACAGGAGGTTCCCATGACGGAGGAGAGGACCACCCCGCTGCGCGAGCGGCTTAGTCCTCGGGCCGAATGCTGCCCTTTGCGCTGGTGGCGTTTGCTACCTCAGTCAGCCAGCGCTCTGGCTGATGCGAAATAGCTTGGCGAACTGATCCTGACCTTCGTTTGATTCCGCGCCCTCTCGGGCAGCCTGAGGACCGCTTCTCCCTCGACCTGGGAACGGACTTCCACTTCCTCTATATACTGCTAGAGGTCTCTACCTGTGCCAACGGGATAAGCCATTTTAATATTCGGTGCCGGTCGGCGCGGTGTCGTTTCCCAGGCGAACCATTCTAGCATCCGCCCCGCAGTCATAAAGCGGCTTGTCTCATACCGACCCTTGCCATGAACTGCCGTTCGGCATAGCTCTGCCCCAATGCCCCGAATCCGGATATTCGATGCCCCACAAGGTTTCCCTTTCCTCTCTGAAGCTGACCGACTTCCGTAACTACGCGGCGGCTTCGCTCGTGCTCGACGGGCGGCATGTCGTGCTGACGGGGGATAACGGTGCCGGCAAGACCAATCTGATGGAGGCGGTCTCCTTCCTCTCGCCTGGCCGCGGTCTTCGCCGTGCCACCTATGCAGATGTTACGCGGGTCGGGGCGCGCGCGGGGTTTTCGATCTTCGCCGAGCTTGACGGCATGGAAGGTGAGGTCGAAATCGGGACTGGCATCGATACTAGCGATGAAAATACCGGCCGCAAGCTGCGCATCAACGGCACGCCGGTAAAGACGGCCGACGAGCTGACGGATCATCTGCGCGTGCTCTGGCTGACGCCTGCCATGGATGGCCTTTTTGCCGGCGGATCTTCAGACCGGCGCCGCTTTCTCGACCGCCTCGTGCTGTCGCTCGATCCCGCACACGGTCGCCGCGCCACCGATTTCGAGCGCGCCATGCGCAGCCGCAACAAGCTCCTGGACGATGGCCGTTTCGATCCCTCCTGGCTCTCGGGCATCGAAGAGCAGATGGCAAGCCTCGGCATCGCCATGGCGCTTGCACGCGAGGAAATGCTCGGCCTGCTTGCCCGCCTGATAGACGAAACGCGCGAAACCTCGCCCTTCCCCTCCGCCACACTCGAGCTTTCCGGTTTCATGGATGGCCAGTTCGCGCGCCCTTCCGTAGACCTGGAAGATGAATATGCCGCGATCCTCGCTGAAAACCGCTATCGCGACGCCGGCGCCGGCCGCACGCTTGACGGCCCGCACCGTGCCGATCTGCTGGTCCGGCACCGCGAAAAGCAGATGGAGGCGGAGCGTTGCTCGACGGGCGAACAGAAGGCGCTGCTTGTCGGCCTGATCCTCGCCCATGCCAAGCTCGTCGCCAATCTTACCGGCCATGCGCCGGTTCTGCTTCTCGACGAAATCGCCGCCCATCTCGACGAGGCCCGCCGTGGCGCGCTCTTCGATCTCATCGATGCGCTTGGCGGCCAGGCTTTCATGACCGGCACCGATCGCTCGATGTTTTCTCTCCTCGGCGACCGCGCTCAATTCTTCACTGTTGCCGAGGGCCGGGTCTTCGAATGACGGATGCCGCTTTCCCCGCGCCTTCAGGCCATGATAGCATTGCGTCCATGGAACCTTTGAGCCCGGAAGAAATCGCAAGATATCAGCGTCATATTCTGCTGCCTGAGATCGGCGGGGCGGGTCAGCAAAGACTGAAGGCCGCGCGTGTGCTGGTAATCGGCGCGGGCGGGCTTGGCGCACCGGTTCTGCAATATCTGGCAGCTGCCGGGATCGGCACACTCGGCATTGCCGACGACGATCGCGTTTCGCTCTCCAATCTGCAGCGGCAGGTCATCCATGACTCCGGCACAATTGGCGAACTGAAGACGGAAAGCGCCGCCTTTGCAATCGCCCGGCTGAATCCGCATGTGAACATCATCCGCTTCGAAGAGCGCTTTTCGTCGGAGTCCGCCCGCCGCCATCTTTCTGGCTTCGATTTGCTGATCGATGCGTCGGACAATTTCGAGACGCGTTACGCCGCAGCCGATGCCGCTGAGAAAGCGGAAATTCCGCTCGTAAGCGGCGCTGTCGGCCGTTTCGACGGTTCCTTGACTGTGTTGAAACCTTACGAACGAGCCGAAGATGGCTCGCTCAATCCCGCCTATCGCGATCTTTTTCCGGAAATCCCGCCGGAGGGCCTCATTCCCGCCTGCGCCGAAACCGGCATCATCGGAGCATTGACCGGTGTCATCGGCACGCTGATGGCGATGGAGGCGATCAAGCTCATTACCGGCGCCGGCGAGCCGCTTATCGGCCGGTTGCTGCTCTACGATGCGCTGTCTGCCCGTTTCGACAGCGTCCGTTACAAGCGCCGCCGCGCGCAAGGGCCGAGCGTTTCATGAAGATCGTCCCGATCGATGAGAACTTTCACCGCTGGAGCGAGTTGCTGCAACTAATCCTCTCGTCCTTCGCCTATATGAATGGCCGCATCAATCCGCCGTCTTCGGCCTTGAGCCTGACACCGCAATCGCTTGCCGAGAAAACCCTAAACGAGATCGGCTACGTCGTGCTTGAAGACGAGGATCTGCTTGGCTGCATGTTCTTGAGGCCTGAGCCGGGATGTCTTTATCTCGGCAAGCTCGCGGTCGCGCCGGAGGCGCAGGGAAGGGGTATCGGCAGGCTGTTGCTGCAGGTAGCCGAGGCGGCTGCGAGAGAGCGCCTGTTATCTGCGCTGCGGCTCGATACGCGCATCGAATTGACCGGCAACCATTCAGTCTTTGCCGCCTGGGGCTTTGCAAAGACGGCCGAAAAATCTCATCCGGGTTTCGATCGGGTCACCTATATCGAAATGCGCAAGGTTCTCGCCGTTTAGCGGCCGGGCAGTACGCGGTTCGGCGGTCGGTGGCCGTCGATGAAGGCGCGTATGTTGATAATCACCTTGTCGCCCATATCGATGCGGCCTTCGATCGTCGCCGAACTCATGTGCGGCAGCAGCACCACCTTGCCCTCGTTCGCAAGTTTGACAAGCTTCGGGTTGACGGCAGGTTCGTTTTCGAAAACGTCGAGCCCGGCGCCCGCGATCTTCCCCTCTCTCAGGCATTTGATCAGGGCGCTCTCATCCACGACGTCACCGCGCGCCGTGTTGACGATATAGGCCGTCGGCTGCAGCAGCGCGAGGCGGCGAGCGGAAATCAAGTGAAAGGTTGCGGGCGTCGAAGGGCAATTGATGGATACGATGTCGACCCGTGCCAGCATCTGGTCGAGGCTTTCCCAATAAGTCGCCTCTAGTTCGTCCTCGGTCGCCGGGCTCACCCGCTTGCGGTTGTGATAGTGGATCGACAAGCCGAATGCCTTGGCGCGGCGCGCGACGGCCGTGCCTATCCGGCCCATGCCAACGATGCCGATGCGCTTGCCGTGAATGCGCCGGCCGAGCATCCAGGTCGGCGACCATCCGGCCCATTCGCCGGGCTTGTCGGTAAGCACCCGTGCACCTTCGCCGAGGCGCCGGGGCACGGCGAGGATCAGCGCCAGGGTCATGTCGGCCGTGTCCTCGGTCAGAACATTCGGCGTGTTGGTGACGGTAATGCCCCTGCGGGCTGCCGCCTCGACGTCGATGTGGTCGGTGCCGTTCGAAAAGCTCGCTATCAGCTTCATTTGCGGCCCGGACTGCTCGATAAGAGCGGCATCGATGCGGTCCGTCACCGTCGGCACCAGGACCTCGGCTGTCTTTACGGCCTCGATGAGTTCAGAGGCGGAGCGTGGCGAATCATCGATATTGAGCTCGGCGTCGAAAAGTTCCCGCATGCGGGTTTCCACCGCATCCGGCAGTTTCCGGGTGATGTAAACCTTCGGTTTTTTCTTTGATGTCATCGCGGCCGGCCATGCCTTGTTCAGAGGTCTTTAACCAAGACGGGGGATAATTTTCCCGTCTCGGGCATTTTCTACCAGACCCACACGCGAAGACAAACAAAACTCGCGGGTAGCGTTAGGTGAATGTCAAAGCCCGGCGGCAAGCAGGCTGGATCTGCTGGCGTACTTGAGCGAACGGAAATCTCCATGCGTGGAAAATATTTGAAGGTCTGCCTCGTCTTTGCGGTTGGTCTGATGTTTGCGGGGGAAGCCGTCGAACCCGCATATGCGCAGGTGGCAAAGGGCCCGAGCGGCCTGCCGCTTCCACGGTTCGTCTCGCTGAAGTCCAAGCGCGTCAATCTGCGCATCGGCCCGGGAACGGATTATGCCGCGTCGTGGATGTATCTGAAAGCCGGCCTGCCGGTCGAAATCATCCAGGAATACGACAACTGGCGCCGTATCCGCGATGCGGATGGCACGGAAGGGTGGGTCAACCAATCCCTGCTGTCGGGCCAGCGCGCGGCGATTGCCGCACCGTGGATGAAGGGCAAGGGCAAGTTCGTCTATGTCAACATGCGCCGTGAGCCGCAGTCGTCAGCGACCGTGGTTGCCAAGCTGGAGCCGGGTGTGATGATCCATATCGCCGAATGCAATGGCGATTGGTGTCATGCCGAAGCCGACAGCGCCGAAGGTTGGGTGGCGCAGTCGGAAATCTGGGGCGCTTACCCGGGCGAAGCTTTCAAATAAGCTGCGCGTCGCGGGCGGCTTCGGAAAGCGATCTCATCGGCCGCGGTCCGATCTGCTGAATGACGATCCCAGCAGCAAGGCAGCCAAGCTTGCCGCAATCTTCCAGCGTCCGTCCCTGCGTGTAACCATAGAGGAAACCTGAAGCGAAGAGGTCGCCGGCACCGGTCGTATCGACCACTTCCTTGATGCGGATCGCATCGACATACCAGCGCTCGTTGCCCTTCAGCATCACGGCGCCGTTTTCGCTCATCGTCACGGCCGCGATCTTGCAATCCTTGGCGATCTTGTTGAGCGCCACCTCGAAATCGTCCGTCTCATAGAGCGCGAGTACTTCCTGCCGGTTGGCAAACACGATGTCGACAGTGCCGGAGCGCATGAGGTCGAGGAACTCCGCGCGGTAGCGATCGACGCAGAAGCTGTCCGAAAGCGTCATGGAGACTTCGCGGCCGTTCTCATGGGCGATGCGGGCGCATTCGCGGATCGCTTCCTTGGCGCGCGGCGGATCCCAGAGATAGCCTTCGAAGTACGTCACCTTGGCTTGTGCCACGACCTCGGGCTCGACATCCTCCGGGCCGAGTTCGACGCAGGCGCCGAGATAGGTATTCATCGAGCGTTCGCCGTCATCCGTGACGAAGATCATCGAGCGCGCGGTCGGTGGGAACGTGCCCTTTGGTTTCGTCTGGTAATGTACGCCCTGTGCCCGGATGTCGTGGGCGAAAATCTCGCCGAGCTGATCCTCCGCTACCTTGCCGAAATAGGCGGCCCTGCCGCCGAGGCTTGCAACGCCCGCTGCCGTATTGCCGGCGCTGCCGCCTGAAGCTTCGAGTGCCGGCCCCATGCGCGAATAGAGAAGTTCGGCGCGGGCGGCATCGATAAGGTTCATCGCCGCCTTTGTGATGTTGTTGTCAATGAGGAACTGGTCGTTGCAGCGCGCGATGATATCGACGATGGCGTTGCCGACAGTCAGAACATCGAATTTTGTCATGAAAGGGAAGGTTCCGGATTAGATGATAGCCGGGATCCGGTCTTACCGGAATTTCCGGGCTTTGGAAGAAAAAACGCCGCCAACGGCCCATTTCTTCGCACATGCCGTCGATCCGTCATGCCGTTGTCACCTTGAGCTTTTAGACACGATCACAAGCAGGCCGGCATGAGCAGCCTTTGGGTTGCGGCCGGATGAGAAGGGGATGATGCCCTTCGCCTCTACCGGAGCAGGCGCTGACCACGGATGAACTGGCAGCACCGGAACCGGGTGTCCGGCCAGTCCGGATGCGGAAAAGCGGGCAGTGCCCGCTTTTTTTGTTTCTGTGGTCCGGTTCTTTGCGCGCCGCTTTTGCCAATCCATTTGTCAACGAAGAAGTTTTGCTGCTAGAGCAGGGTATCCCCGCGCAAGGCATCCCTCCGCATGATAGCCATCATTTTTGACGTCCTTCCCATCTTCATCATGATTCTGATCGGCTGGCTGATCGTCAAAACTGGACTGATGAAGGCAGATGTCGGCGACGCCTTGAGCGATTTCGTTTTCAAGATTGCCGTCCCACTGCTCCTTTTCCGCACGATTGCCGAAGCGGATTTTCATGGCGCTTCGCCGTTTCGTCTCTGGATCGCTTATTTCTCCGGCGTTGCGGTGACCTGGACGGCGGGCCATATCGCAGCGACCCGTCTTTTTGGCCGGGATGATCGCATCGGCGTGCTTGCCGGCGTTTCGTCGGCATTCGCCAATACGATCTTCGTCGGTCTGCCGCTTGTTCAACGCACGGTCGGCGATGAGGGCCTTGTGCCGCTTTCCATCCTCATCGCCGTGCATCTGCCGGTCATGATGGTCATCGGCACGATCATGATGGAGCGGGCGGAGCGGAAGATTGCGGGCAAAGGCGAACGCAGCATGCTGAAACTCTTTCGCCAGATTGGTCTCAACCTTGTTCGCAATCCGCTCGTTATCGGCCTTGTCGCAGGTGCCGCGGTTCACCTTGCAGGTGTTCCAATGCCGCTGCCGGTGGCGTCCATTGTCGACCAACTGGCGGGCGTTGCCGGGCCTGTGGCCCTGGTCTCTCTGGGCATGGCGCTCGAGAAGTATGGCGTTTCCGGCAATGTCGGCATTGCCAGCGTCACATCTGCCTTCAAACTGGTGTTGCTTCCATGCTGCGTCTGGGCCGCAAGCCATCTGGTTGGATTGACCGGCAGTTGGACCGCGGCGCTGGTGCTGATCGCCGCTGTTCCCACCGGTGTCAACGCCTGGCTGATCGCCAACCGTTTCGGCGTCGGCCACAGCCTCGCGGCCTCCACCATCACGGTCACGACGGCACTCGGCGCCATTTCGGTTTCGCTCTGGGCCTACCTGCTCGGCGCCTGATCGCAACAAAAAAGCCCGGCGTCGGCCGGGCTTGCGATTTCGTCGGAAAGCTTTGCACGATTACTGCGTAACGGTGTCGGGCGCGTTCGGATCCGGCAACGGAACCGGTGCGTCTGCCAGCGTGTGCAAGTAAAGGATCACGTTCGCGCGGTCCTGTTCCTTCGGCAGACCGGCAAAGCCCATGGCCGTGCCCGGAACCTGCTTTTTCGGGGCCAGCAGGAAGTGGTTCAGGTGATCGAAGGTCCACTTTTCGCTGCCGCCCTTGGAGAAATCCTTCATGGGGGAGGAATAGGCGAAGCCCTCATGCGAAGCGATCGGACGATCGACGAGACCATAGAGGTTCGGGCCGACTTTGTTTGGCCCTCCCTTGGTCACGTCATGACAGGACTGACACTTCTTGAATACCGTTTCGCCGGCCTTGGCATCGGCGCTGGCAAGAAGCTTGGCGATCGGAACCACAGCTGCTGCAGGTGCAGCCTCGCCACCGCCGGCAGCGGGTGCCTCTTGCGCAACGATGGCGAAACCTTCCTTCTCCGGCGCTTCGGAGTGGAAGATCCCTTCGGACGCGATCGACACCGACATCAGGACGAAAATCGTTCCGAGCAGCGCCCCAACGCCCATATTGACATAAGAATTCATCTGCAATGCTCCCCGTGCAGTCGGCAGACCCTGAATAGGCACCATCTTGAAATCGCGCGGAACCTATGTCTTTTGGCAGTTCGTTGCAACTGTCTAAATGGTCTTGTACGTGAGACTTTTTGACACTTTCCCGCCTGGAATAGAAGGTCCGAACGATGACTGCTTCAAATTTAGATGACGTGCTGGTTCTGATCCCCGCCCGCATGGCGTCCACCCGCCTTCCCGGCAAGCCGCTGGCCGATATTTGCGGATTGCCGATGATCGTCCAGGTGGCATTGCGGGCGAAGGAAGCGGAGATCGGCCGCGTCGTCATCGCGGTCGACGACGAGGAGGTTTTCGAGGCGGTTTCGAAGGCCGGCTTTGAAGTCGTTATGACCCGCAAAGATCATCAATCCGGCTCCGATCGCATTTTCGAGGCCTTGCACAAGGTCGACCCGGACGCGCGCGCCAGGATCGTCGTCAACGTCCAAGGTGATCTACCGACCATCGATCCCGAAACGATCCGCGCTGCATTGCGCCCGTTGGATGAGGAGACCGTCGACATCGCGACGCTCACCGTCGAGATCACTGATGAGGAAGAGAGGACCAATCCGAATGTTGTCAAGGTCGTGGGGTCTCCGCTCTCCGAAACGCGTCTTCATGCGCTCTATTTCACCCGCGCGACAGCACCCTATGGCCAAGGGCCGCTCTATCACCATATCGGCCTCTATGCCTATCGCCGGGCTGTGCTCGAGAAATTCGTCTCGCTCGGACCGTCGGCCCTTGAGAAGCGCGAATCCTTGGAGCAGCTTCGCGCGCTCGAAGCCGGCATGCGCATAGACGTGGAGATCGTTAAAACCGTTCCGCTTGGGGTCGATACGCCGGCCGATCTCGAAAAAGCCCGGCGCATACTCTCGGCAAGGAAGGCATGAAGGACATCGTCATGAACATCAAGACCAATCGAATCTCGTTTCAAGGCGAATTCGGCGCGAATTCCGACATGGCCTGCCGTGACATGTTCCCGACAATGGAGCCGTTGCCTTGCCAGACATTTGAAGACGCCTTCATGGCGGTCGACAACGGTGATGCCGATATTGCGATGATCCCGATTGAAAACACGATCGCGGGCCGAGTCGCCGATATCCATCACCTCCTGCCGGAGTCGCGGCTGCACATCATCGCCGAATACTTCATGCCGATCCGTTTTCAGCTGATGGTGCTGCCCGGCGTATCGAAGGACGAAATACGCACCGTGCACAGCCACATCCACGCGCTGGGCCAATGCCGCAAGATCGTGCGCGCAAATGGCTGGAGGCCGGTGATTGCGGGAGATACGGCAGGTGCCGCGAAGCTCGTCAAGGAAACCGGCGACCGAACCATGGCGGCGCTTGCGCCGCGTCTTGCCGCCGAACTCTATAGCCTCGACATCGTTGCCGAAAATGTCGAGGACACCGAGAGCAATGTTACGCGCTTCGTCGTGCTCTCGCGCGACGAGGAATGGGCAAACCGCAGTTCCGAGGAAGAAAAGATCGTCACGACCTTCGTCTTCAACGTCCGCAACATTCCGGCCGCGCTCTATAAGGCTCTCGGTGGTTTCGCGACGAACAACATCAACATGACGAAGCTCGAAAGCTATCAGCTGGGTGGCAAATTCGTAGCGACGCAGTTTTACGCCGATATCGAAGGCCATCCGAACGATGCCCATGTCCGCCGGGCTTTGGAAGAGTTGCGGTTCTTTTCAGAAAATGTCCGCATTCTCGGGGTCTACAGGGGCCACCCGATGCGCGGCCAACTGCACAAGTGACGGAGGGCGCCGACGGCGCCCTCCTGCTCATTCATTTGTCGGGTTCGCAGACGCGCAACCGGTGGCCGTCCGGATCGAGCGCGACAAAGGTCGGGCCGAAATCGAGATCGGTCAGCTCCTGAGCAATCGGCAGACCGCGCTTTCGCCAATCCTCGTATTGCTTGGCAACGGCATTTTCGCCAGCCACCATGAAGGCGACCTCGCCGCGATTGCCGATCGCGGAAGGTTGCGGCTCGACCGTGCTGCGTCGCCACAGGCCGAGCGTGAAGCCGCCGTCGAGCGGGAACGCGACGAAATTCGGTGCGGCAACCCCGGGTTCGCGGCCGAGCAGATCCTTGTAAAAGATCGCACTTTCGGCAGGATCCTTGACGTAAAGAATGATGAGGTTCGGGCTGGTCATATCGGTGTCTCTCGTATCTGGAAGAGGTGGTGCAGGTTTAGCGCTTGCCGGCGACTAACGACGGCAAGCGCGAAAGCCGCCGCTGGTGCGGCGGCGCTACGTCGATGAGACGGTCCAGTGAATTCAGTTGCTCTCGTGGTGTGGGTGGTTCCAGTCTAAGAACCCGATATCGCGCTTCATATAGTCGGACATCGCATCGAGATCGAGCTGAGGATAGCGGCTCCGCACCATCTTGCGCGATGCGTTCAGCATCATTCGCAGCATCAGAGATTGGGGGTATCTCGCTTGCGTGGTCGTGTCCTCGACAGCGCGATTTCCGCATGTGGATCGGGTGAGGTTCAAGCTCGTCATCATCGGTCCTCCAGTTTGGGATTGTCCCGATAATAGCGCTGCCCACTGTCAGTTTATGGCAGTAGCGTCGAGGCTAAGACGAAATTTCCTGCTGATCCCGCCACTCCTTGAGAAGCACTGCGCGGCGGCGCGGATAGCGTACGTCTTGGGGTCTCATTTCGACGATCCGGTCGGTGCGGAAATGGCGGTAATCCTGCCGCAGTTCGCACCACGCCACCACGACGCGGACCTGCTCGAAGTAGCTGAGCGCAAAGGGCCAGATATTGCGAACGGAAACGGTTCCGCTTTCGTCGGAATAGGTCAGCTTGAGGATCCGTTCGCTGCGGATCGCCTTGCGAATGGCGTCAAGATCCGCCTTGTCGGCAACGGGCGGACGCAGGTGAACGAGAAGCGTCGAGGTCTCGATTTCATCGCGCATTTCGTGTGGCAGGACATCGGCAATCTTGGCCAGTGCATCGGCCCCGGCAGCAGCAAGACGCGGATCGGCGGCGCGGGCGACCCAGCGCGAACCTAGGACCAATGCCTCGATCTCGTCCTGCGAAAACATCATCGGCGGCAGCATGAAGCCGGGCTTCAAGACGTAGCCGATGCCGGGTTCGCCCTCGATCAGAGCCCCCTGTCCCTGGAGGCTGGCGATATCGCGATAGAGCGTGCGGATGCTGACACCTGTTTCCGTAGCCAGGACGGCACCGCTCACCGGCCGTCGGTAGCGCCGCAACGTCTGAAGCAGGGTCAGAAGGCGTTCCGAGCGCGCCATCACATCAGCCTATTGCTTTTTCCACTCCACCCAATCGCGCATCAGGCGGTGCGCGATAGCGCCTTTGGGCGGCGAAGCCTGGCCGTTGGCGCCGGGGCGTTCGAGCATTTCAAGTGTTTCCTCGCGGGTGAACCAGCGGCAATCTTCCAGTTCCGATTCGTCGCGGTGGACCTCTGTTGACTTCGCCTCGGCATAGCAGCCGATCATCAGCGTATGCGGCATCGGCCAGGGCTGCGACGCGTGATAGCGAATCCGGCCGGTCTTGATACCGGATTCCTCCAGCGTCTCGCGGCGCACGGCATTTTCGATCGTTTCGCCGGGCTCGACGAAGCCGGCGAGGCAGGAATACATGCCCGGCGTAAAATGGTGGCTGCGGCCGAGCAGGCAAAGGTCGCGCTGTTCATCGATCGTCAGCATGATGACCACCGGGTCGGTGCGCGGGAAGATCATGTGTTCGCAGGCCGTGCACACCCGCTTGTAGCCGCCGATACGCATCTCCATCGTGCTACCGCAGCGGCCGCAGAAGCGGTTGTCGCCGTTCCAGCGGATGAGGCTTGCGGCCTGGGCGAATTCGCCAAGCAGAACGTCATCGACGAGCTGGTCGCGGTAGAGGGTCCGGCCGTCGGCGGGCTTGTAGTGGCTTTCAAGCTCCTCGGCCGGAATGCCGACTGGAACGGCAAGCCGCGGTTCGCCCGTCTTGCGGTAACCGAGCAGGATCGTCTCGTCCCAATGTGGCTGCAGTTCCTGTAGTTCGTAGCGGGCAAACAGCGGATCGAGCACTTGTCCATCATGCTTCAGGACAAGCTTGTCCTTGGCGAAGGCGAAGATATGCGTGCCGTCCTTCGCGAGTGCATTTTCGACGGCCTGCTCGTCGCGATGTTCGGAATCGCGGTTGAGGTCGTTTGCGGCAAAGGCGGTGAGATTGCTGGGCTCCGGATGTGGGACATCCGAATCGAAAAGCGATCGGTTCATGATGAAAGGGCTTCCCGCAACTTCGCTATGAATTCATCTCTCTTGCCCGCTTCGTAGGGCTCGGCCTTACCGAAGCTCCAGACGGGGCCTGGCCAGTTGGCATCGCCTTCGAAGCGGGCAATGACATGAACATGAAGCTGACGGACGATATTGCCAAGGGCCCCGATGTTGATTTTTGTGGCACCGGTGATCTTCTTCAGCGCAGCCGCGGTCATTTCCGTTTCGAAGGTGAGAAGCACCTGATCGAGCGGCGTGAGTTCGAAGATCTCCGTCATGTTGGCCCTGCGTGGCACCAGGATCAGCCAGGGCCAGCGGGCGTCCTTCGATAATCGGAGATCACACAGACCCGTCTGCATGACGCTGTCGCTATCGCTCTCCAGCCGACGGTCGAGAATGAAATCGTCCAACAGGCATTCCTCCATATTTTTCCTATGATTAGCAGTTTTTTTTGAGCTTGGCTTGCTTTTGATGGCGATATTGCCGATATGTGCATCCGGGAGGTTGGTGGTGGACGAGCCACTCGCCAACCGGGTCAGGTCCGGAAGGAAGCAGCCCTAACGAGCCCGGCACGGGTCATCGTGCCAGCCTCCCACCCTTCTCTCTTCCAAATGCCCGGCGTTCCGGGCGATAAGCAGGGCGATGAGCGAAACCGAGCGACAGTCACAAGATGCCGCCTCGACGGGCACCGGGTACCGGGTGCTGGCACGCAAATACCGCCCCAAGGATTTCACGGATCTCATGGTCGGCCAGGAGCCGATGGTCCGCACGCTGACCAACGCTTTCGAGACCGGCCGCATTGCGCAGGCCTACATGCTGACCGGCGTCCGTGGCGTGGGCAAGACGACGACAGCCCGTATTCTGGCGCGCGCGCTGAATTACAAGACGCCCGAGATCGACAAGCCGACGATCGATCTGCGCGTGCCGGGCGAGCATTGCCAGGCGATCATGGAAGGCCGCCATGTCGACGTGATCGAAATGGACGCCGCCTCCCATACCGGTATCGACGATATCCGTGAAATCATCGAGCAGGTACGCTATCGGCCGGTGTCTGCGCGCTACAAGGTTTATATCATCGATGAAGTACACATGCTTTCGACGCAGGCCTTCAACGGCTTGCTGAAGACGCTCGAAGAGCCGCCGGAGCACGTGAAGTTCATTTTTGCGACCACCGAAATCCGCAAGGTTCCGATTACCGTTCTCTCGCGCTGCCAGCGCTTCGACCTCCGCCGCATCAGCGCGGCAGATCTCGTCGCCTTGTTTACAACCATCGCAGCGAAGGAAGGCATCGATGCGGAGCCGGATGCGCTGGCGATGATCGCGCGCGCCGCCGAAGGCTCGGCACGTGACGGCCTTTCGCTGCTTGACCAGGCAATCGCCCATGGTAGCGGTGTAGTCCAGGCGGAAGCGGTGCGCGGCATGCTGGGCCTTGCCGATCGTGCTCGCATCGTCGATCTCTTCGAGCATGTTGCCAGAGGCGATGTCGCCGCAGCGCTTGCCGAATTTCAGGCGCAGTACGAGGCGGGCGCAAATCCCGTCGTCGTTTTGACCGACCTTGCCGATTTCACCCATCTCGTTACCCGGCTGAAATATGTGCCGGACGCTGCTAATGACCCGTCGCTCAGCGAAGTCGAGCGAACCAGGGCTTCTGAGTTCGCTCAAGGGATTGCGGTAACGACGCTGTCGCGGATCTGGCAGATGTTGTTGAAGGGCATTCCGGAAACCGAAAGCTCTTCGCGCACGGCCGGTGCGGCGGAAATGGTGCTGATACGGCTGGCACATGCAGCGCATCTGCCGTCGCCCGAAGATGCCGCGCGTCGCCTTGCCGAACTCTCCGAAAACGGCAGCGGTTCGCGTCCTTCGCCCACGACGTCGGGTAACGGTAGCGGCAATGGTGTCCGTGTACCATATCAGTCGGCGGTAGCCGTACGCGCGACGGAGAGCACGCCGAGGCCGCAGCCTTCAGGGGGACCGGCCATGTTGCGTGCCGTACCCGATCCCGATCCGCAGCTGATGAGCACGGCAGGCCGCATCGAGACGAAGCCAGCGGAAGCGCCCAAGCCGCTCGTTCATGTCAATTCGATCGCCGATATCGTTAATCTCGCTGCGGAAAAGCGCGATCCGAAGCTGAAAGCACTCGTGCGCAATTTCGTGCGGCCGGTGAAGATCGAGACAGGCCGTCTCGATGTTAACCTTACCGACGGGGCGCCGGCGACACTGCTCAACGAGCTTGCCGTCAAGTTGAAGGAATGGACCGGCATACACTGGATCGTCAGCCTCAGCCGCGAGGCCGGCGACCCGACGATGGTCGAGGCAGAAGCCAAGGCCAAGGAGCAGCAGGTGAGCGACGCCCGGCAGGATCCGGATGTGGCGGCAATCCTGGCGCAGTTCCCCGGCGCAAAGATCATCGACGTGCGGGTAAGGGCACCCGAACCGGAGGAGGAAGGCGAGGTAAAACCGCCTGCAGTCGCCGAATCCGAGGAGGGTGACATTCTGCCCGGCGACGACATAGAATTCTGAAGTTGAAGAAGGAACCAGACGATGCGCGACCTCATGGGCATGATGGGCAAAGTCAAGGAAATGCAGGCCAAGATGGAGCAGATGCAGGCGGAAATAGCCGAGCTCCAGGCTGAAGGAAAGGCGGGCGGCGGTCTCGTGACCGTTGTCATGAACGGCAAGGGCGAACTGAAGAGCCTGAAGATCGACCCGTCGCTCTTCAAGGAAGACGATGTCGAGATCCTCGAGGATCTGATCGTCGCCGCCCACAAGGATGCCAAGGACAAGGCGGAAGCCGCTGCAGCCGAAAAGACGAAGGCGCTGACCGCCGGCCTGCCAATCCCGCCCGGCTTCAAGATGCCGTTCTGAGCTTTGCAGCGATCTACGCGGGAAGAGAGCGCCGATGACGCTGACCAGTCTCCTTGTTTTTGCCGGCGCTCTCTTCATGGCCGCCGGCTCGCCGGGGCCGAGCGTTGCGGCGCTTGTCGCGCGCGTATTGTCGAAGGGCACCCGTGATGTTTTGCCATTCCTCGCCGCCATGTGGATTGGCGAAGCGATCTGGCTGACCTGTGCGGTGGCTGGCCTTGCCGCCGTTGCCGAAACCTTCCATTTGGCCTTTGTCGCCATCAAGTGGCTCGGTGTCTGCTATCTGCTCTATCTCGCCTGGAAGATGTGGTTCGCCTCGCAAGATCAGAACGAGGAAAAGCTGCCTGAAGCGCAATCCGCTGCAAAGCTCTTCTTTGCGGGCATGACGGTGACGCTCGGCAATCCTAAGATCATGATGTTCTACGTCGCCCTGCTGCCTTCGATCATCGATATCCAGTCGGTGTCCATTGTTGGCTGGACAGAACTCGTCGCGACCATGTTCGTTGTCCTGATTCTGATCGACGTCAGCTGGGCACTGCTTGCCTCAAAAGCCCGCGGCTTCCTGAAAAGCCGCCGTGCGATCAGGATCGCAAACCGTGCCAGCGCCGGAACCATGGCCGGTGCCGCCGTCGCGATCGCGATGCGCTGAGTCACGTCTGTGCGAAAATTCCGAACATCGCCTTCGTCAACGAGTAGCGGACTGTCGAATCCGGTCAGTCGCAACAGGTCGCGACCAACGGCTTTGACGGTTCGCCGCGCAGCACGAGCGATGTCGTGGCCGCGCCGTGCCGCGCAATGGGTCGACGACGGTTTCAAGATCCAACGGCGAGAGCTTGAAGCAGTCCTCTCCCGTCAGCCGCAGCATCTCGTGCGTGGTTGGCAGCCTGATGAGCGCCGTCATTGCAAGTCCGAGAGCTGGGCTTCCAGAAGGTGGCGCAGCTTGTAGTGGATGGGCGCGGCGAGATACCGCGCACGGTCCTCGGCGGAAAGCAGCTTGCCGAATGTTGCGAGCATCTCGGGCATCGTCACCTTCTGGCCTCCGTAAGGCACGTATTCGACGGGCATTCCGGCCTCCGCCACCCCACCGGTGATAACCCGGCAATAGATGCCGGGGCGGCAGGCCTTGGTGTAGCGCTTCACGAATTTCGGATCTGCCATCTTTGCGGCGAAAGTCGCGCACGGGATACGCGCCGACGTCGCCTCGAGAACGAGCTCGCCCGTTATCAAGCGATCGCCAACTGAAACTACGCGGTTGTCGAGGCCGTCGATCACAAGATTTTCGCCGAACGTGCCGGGCTCGATCGGGCGCCCGAGCTCTCCCGCCCACCAGTCGAGTGTCAGCGATCCTTCGAGATAAACGGCCTGATCGACACCGCCGTGATGCTTGCGGTTGCAAATGGCGTCGCCGACGAGACCTTCGGAGTCGATGATCACAGCGCCGTTGACGGCATGCTTGTAGATACCCGTCTTGTATTTCTTGCCGGGCAGCCGCTCGGGATTGGCGGTGCAGACGGCACGTATTTTCATCATATGGTCGGTTCTTTCCGCGATTCCGTTTTGGCAACATATGGGCTAAGAACGGCACATGACAAAGCGAGTCACCGGCCCCGAAATCGAAAAACTCATCCAGCTTCTGGCGAAGGTGCCGGGCCTCGGGCCTCGCTCGGCCCGGCGCGCGGCGCTGCACCTGATCAAGAAGAAGGACCAACTGCTCGGCCCGTTGTCGACCGCGATGGGTGAGGCCTATGACAAGGTGAAGGTCTGCTCGCGCTGCGGCAATGTCGATACCGTCGATCCCTGCACTGTATGCACCGACGAGCGCCGCGACCACTCCGTCATCATCGTTGTCGAGGATGTTTCCGACCTCTGGGCATTGGAACGCGCCGCAGCGATGAACGCAGCATATCATGTACTCGGCGGCACGCTTTCGCCGCTCGATGGCATCGGGCCGGATGACCTGAACATTCGCGGGCTGATCGATCGCATCGGGGAAGGCGGCATTCGCGAACTCATCATCGCCGTTAACGCGACTGTCGAGGGCCAGACCACAGCGCACTATATAACGGACCAGCTGACGGGATTGGACGTGAAGATCACGCGGTTGGCGCATGGCGTGCCGGTCGGCGGTGAACTCGACTACCTCGACGAAGGCACACTGGCTGCCGCCTTGAGGGCAAGGACTGCGATCTGAGGAGGCAAAATGCGAGACGACACCCCCCTCTACCACTTTGTGACATCCCCGCTACGGAGGGGGAGATCAGATGGAGCTCGGCGAGGGCGCTTCCTGCCGATCTTCCCCATTGTCGGAGAGACGCCCAGTCGGGGGGAGCGGGGCAGCATTTGCCGTTGGGCCATTGCTTTGGTATGTTTTTTCGCTCTCCTCCCTCTTCCTGCGCTTGCCCAGAACAGGCCGGCGGTGGAAAGACAATTCCAGCAATGGATCATCAGCGATCTTGGCCCTGATGCGAAGAAGGCCGGCATTTCAGAAAAGACGCTGCAGGCCGCATTCAAGGGTATCGCACTCAACTGGAGTCTTCCCGATCTTGCACCTCCCGGATTCCCGCCGGCGAAAGAGCGCAAGCAGACGCAGGCGGAGTTTTCCTCGCCCGGTCCGTATTTCAACGAGGACCGGCTGAAGAAGCTGGCGGCAACCGGACGCGGTTTTGCCTCGCAATATGCCTCGACGCTGAAGCGCATCGAAAAGACCTATGGCGTGCCGGGCGCGATCGTACTGGCGATCTGGGGCCGGGAGACGGGTTTCGGCGCGGCGAAGATCCCGAATTCGGCGATCGAGGTTTTGGCGACCAAGGCCTTCATGTCGACTCGCAAGGAAATGTTCCGGGCCGAGCTGATCGCGGCGCTTCACATTCTCGATGTCGGTGACGTGACACCGGCCGGCTTCAGGAGCTCGTGGGCGGGAGCGCTCGGCCAGCCGCAATTCATGCCGACCAGCTATCTGAAATATGCGGTCGACTTCGATGAGGACGGGCACCGCAATATCTGGACGTCCGTACCGGATACACTGGCATCCATAGCCAACTATCTCGTTAAGAAAGGCTGGCAGCGAAATCGTGACTGGGGCTTCGAGGTGACGATCCCGGCGGCGGTTTCCTGTGCACAGGAGGGACCGGATATCGCACAGCCGCTTTCGCACTGGGCTTCGCTTGGCATCAATCGCAAGTCCGGCAAGGGCTTTCCATCCGGCGAAATGAAGGCTGCGGGTATGATGCTTGTGCCGGCTGGCCGGGATGGGCCGGAATTCATCGTCACGCCGAACTTCTACATCATCAAGGAATACAACAACTCCGATCTCTACGCGCTCTATATCGGCAACCTCGCCGACCGGATCGCTTATGGCTCCGGCGCCTTTCAAGGTGCTTGGGGCGATGTCGGCAAAATGCTGCGATCCGATGTGGCGGCAATGCAAAAAGCACTGGAACGCCAAGGCTACGACGTCGGCGGATCGGACGGCTTGCCGGGCTACAAGACCCGCCGTTCGATCGGACAGTGGCAGGAAAAAAATGGAATGCAACCGACCTGTTTTCCCGACGCATCGATGAAGGGCAAGCTGAAGTAACCGTCCTATAGGCTACGCTTCAGACCTTCGTGGCTCGCAGTAAAGCCGAGCTTTTCATAGAAGCGGATGGAATCCGCCCGGGATTTGTCCGAGGTGAGCTGCACGAGCTTGCAGCCGCGCGCACGGCATGTCTCTACCGCCCATTCGATGAATTCAGTCCCCAGTCCGGTGCCGCGCGCTTCCCTTGCAATCCTTACGCTCTCGATCTGCCCGCGCCACGTGCCGGTGCGCGACAGTCCGGGAATGAATGAGAGCTGCAAACAGCCTACGACGTGATGCTTTTGATCCACGGCAACCGCCAGCAGTTGGTTTTTATCCGCGTCGATTGCGGCAAAGGCTGTCTGGTAGCGCCCATCGACGGGATTGGCGACGACCTCTCTGCCTTGGCCGATATCGTCGTCGGCAAGCAGCCGGATGATGTCGATAAGGTCGCTTTCGCGGGCTTTTCGGAATGTGTGGATCATCGCATTGCCTCAGTGGTGAAGATCGATCGGCGCCTTGTGGAACACATCGTCGGATGGCGGGATGGTCTGGCGCTCAATCATGCGGTGAACATGCGGCGCTGCCGTGCCGCGGTGGAGGGCGCGCAGGCGATCGGCGTTTTCCGCATCGGCCTGCGTGCGGCGCTGGTTGTGGCGGATGTACTCCACCCAGGTCGGCGTGTGATAGGTTTCGGTCCAGGTACCGGGATTTTCGAGGTCGCGCATCAGTGCCCAGTTGCGTGCGCCGTCGCGGATGCGGATGCGCCGCCGTTCACCCATCAGCGTCAGGAATTCGGGCAGGTCGCTATCGCCGATCTGATAATCGACCTGAATGACGATCGGCCCGCTGCGGGGCGTGATGTCGAGCCCAAGCGCGGGCTCGATGAAGCGGTTGAGCGGGTCGAGATTAAGCGAGGCAAAGGCCGGCATCGAGAAGCGAAAGCCGATAACGATACCGATCAGCATCACCGCGGCTGAGCCATAAAGCGCATTCGAAACGCCGAAGCGATCGGCGGCCACACCCCAAAGCCAGCTGCCGCCAGCAATGCCGCCGAAGGTGACCGTCTGATAAAGCGACAGCGCCCGGCCGACGACCCAGCGCGGCGTCGAAAGCTGTACGATCGTGTTGAACAGCGAAAGCGCGAGTACCCAGCACGCGCCGGAAACGAGCAGTCCCGCCGAGGTGAGCACGGCAAGCGGGCTCGACGCGGCAATCACCATGCTGATGGCAAAACCGGCAAAGGCGTAGCGGATGATGGTCTCGCTGCTGAACATCTCGCGCAGCCGCGCATTGAGCGCCCCGCCGCCGATTGCGCCGATGCCGAAGGAGCCGAGCATGAAGCCGTAGGTCAGTGGCCCGCCGGCGACGAGATCGATTGCGACAATCGGCAGAAGCGCGAGCACCGAGCTCGCGCCCACGCCGAAGATCAAGCCGCGGATAAGTACCTTTTCAAGGTTGGGCGACATCGAGACATATCGAAGACCGGCGGAGATCGCACTCCCGAGGCTTTCCCGCGGAAGGCTGGAAGCGGGCAGCGATGGCTTCCAGCGCGTGAGTGCATAGATGAGCGCAAAATAGCTGACCGTATTCACCATAAAGGCAGCGGCGGCACCCGCCGTCGCGACAATGACGCCGCCGATGGCGGGGCCGACGCTGCGGGTCATGTTGAAGCCCATACTGTTCAGCGTCACCGCGTTCGGCAGGTCTGCACGCGGCACCATATCGCCGACGGAGGCCTGCCAGGAGGGGTTGTTGAGCGCCGTGCCGCAGCCGATCAGGAAGGTGAAGAACAGGAGCAGCCAGGGCGTGATCCAGCCGAGCAGGGCACAGGCGGTGAGGATCGTCGAGACTGCAAGCATGAGGAATTGCGCCGTCAGCATCACCTGTCGCCGGTCGAAATTGTCGGCGAGCGCGCCCGAGATGAGCGAGAACAGCATTATGGGAAGTGCTGTCGAGGTCTGGACCAGCGCCACCATGTCCTCGGAAGCGGTGAGGGTCGTCATCATCCACGCTGCCCCTACCGCCTGGATCAACCCGCCGAAATTCGAGGCGAGGCTTGCGAACCAGATTGTGCGGTAGGTTTCATGCTTCAGCGGCGCCAGCGTTGATGAATTGGATGGCACGATTCCTCCCGCTTGCTAAATTTCCCTCGGCTCCAATATATGATGAAGCTCGACCGTGGCTAGGCGCGATTGCGCCTCCGCGGCGCATTTGAGCCCAGAGCTTGCAATTTCCTAAAAACAGGCCTATATGCCACTCAAATTCTTGATCGTGCGATGAAGAGTGGGCCGCAAGGACCCGCTCTTTTTTATTAGCGCGATCGTCTAAATGCATGAAAATTGCGAGGAGCGCATCGCTTGTCGGATCCGACGAACGCAGACAATGAACTTGAGCCACGGTTGATTACCGAAACCGGGCTGGACCAGCGCCTTGCCGACATCATCGAACCCGTGCTCGTCGGCATGGGCTTCCGCCTGACCCGCGTGCGCATGCTCAACCAGAACGGCGCTACGCTGCAGATCATGGCAGAGCGCAACAATGGCACAATGAGCGTCGAAGACTGCGAAGAGGTCTCGATGGCCATTTCTCCGGTTCTTGATGTGGAAGATCCGATCGATCGGGAGTATCATCTGGAGGTGTCTTCGCCCGGTATCGACCGTCCTATGGTGCGGAAATCCGATTTCACCCGTTGGCAAGGGCACCTTGTGAAGTGCGAAACGTCGATCATGATCGGCAACCGCAAGCGCTTTCGCGGAAAGATCATCGAAGCGGACGCGGATGGTTTCACGCTCGAACGTGACCAGGTTGCCGATGGCGAAGAGCAGAAGGTCACCATTCCCTTCACGGCGCTTAGCGATGCGAAGCTCATTCTGACCGACGATCTGATTCGCGATGCGCTGCGCGCCGATAAGGCCGCGAAAGCGCAGGCAGCGAACCAGAACGAGGCGGGCGACGAAGAATAACCGATCAACTACGGCTCCAGGGACGGGAACCCGCAAGGCCAAGACGGAGAGATAAGACAATGGCAGTTAGTGCGAACCGGCTCGAACTTCTGCAGATCGCAGATGCAGTGGCGCGCGAAAAGGTCATCGACCGTGAAATCGTGCTTGCCGCGATGGCGGATGCGATCCAGAAGGCGGCGCGCTCCCGTTACGGCACGGAATCGAACATCCGCGCCGATATCAATCCGAAGACCGGCGAAATTCGCCTGCAGCGCCTGCTCGAAGTCGTCGACAAGGCAGAAGACTACTCCACGCAGATCCCGTTGGAGCTGGCCCGCGACCGCAACCCCGACGCAGCGCTTGGCGACTTCATCGCCGATCCGCTGCCGCCGATGGATTTCGGCCGTATTGCCGCCCAGTCGGCCAAGCAGGTCATCGTCCAGAAGGTTCGCGAAGCCGAGCGTGACCGGCAGTTCGACGAATTCAAGGATCGCGTCGGCGAAATTGTCAACGGTACCGTCAAGCGCGTCGAATATGGCAACGTCATCGTCGATCTCGGCCGTGGCGAAGGTATCATCCGCCGTGACGAAATGATCCCGCGCGAGAACGTCCGTTACGGCGACCGCGTTCGCGCATATGTCTATGACGTCCGCCGCGAACAGCGCGGTCCGCAGATTTTCCTGTCGCGTACGCATCCGCAGTTCATGGTCAAGCTCTTCACCATGGAAGTGCCGGAAATCTACGACGGCATCATCCAGGTCCGCTCGGTCGCCCGCGACCCGGGTTCGCGTGCCAAGATCGCTGTCATCTCGAACGATAGCTCGATCGATCCGGTCGGTGCCTGCGTCGGTATGCGCGGTTCGCGCGTCCAGGCCGTCGTTGGCGAGCTTCAGGGCGAAAAGATCGACATCATTCCCTGGTCGCAGGATCCGGCGACCTTCGTCGTCAACGCGTTGCAGCCGGCTGAAGTCGCCAAGGTCGTTCTCGATGAAGATGCAGAACGCATTGAAGTCGTGGTTCCCGACGAGCAGCTTTCGCTGGCGATCGGCCGTCGTGGTCAAAACGTGCGCCTCGCCTCGCAGCTGACCGGCTGGGATATCGACATCATGACGGAAGCCGAAGAATCCGAGCGCCGTCAGAAGGAATTCAACGAACGCACCAACCTCTTCATGGATGCGCTCGACGTTGACGAAATGGTCGGCCAGGTTCTGGCTTCCGAAGGCTTTGCCGCCGTTGAAGAACTCGCCTACGTCGACCTCGACGAAATTTCGTCGATCGACGGGTTCGATGAAGAGACGGCGCAGGAAATCCAGCAGCGTGCTCGCGAATATCTCGAGAAGCTCGAAGCGGAGATGGACGAGAAGCGCAAGGCGCTCGGCGTTTCCGACGAACTGCGTCAGATCGACGGTATGACCGCCCAGATGATGGTTGCGCTTGGCGAAGACGGCATCAAGACGCTGGAAGATTTCGCGGGCTGCGCGGCGGACGATCTCGTCGGCTGGACAGAGCGCAAGAACGGCGAAACCAAGAAATTCGAAGGCCTCTTCTCGAAGTTCGACGTTTCACGTGTCGAGGCCGAGCAGATGGTCGTCCAGGCACGCCTTGCTGCCGGCTGGATTACCGAGGAGGATCTTGCGAAGGGCGCTGAAGTTGTCGAGGCCGACGCTGCCGAGCAGGAAGCATAATGATCGCGGAGGTGCACGCTTTCCCTGAGGATGATGATCTTGCAGGTTATGACGTGAACAGCCGCATGTGCATCGTGACGCGTGAAAGCGGATCGCCGGATGAGTTGATCCGCTTCGTTGCAGCGCCCGACGGGACGGTGATCGCCGATCTGAAGCGTCAGCTTCCGGGACGCGGCTGCTGGGTCAAGCTAGATCGCGCGTTGGTCGACAAGGCGGTGGCGAAGAAGTCTTTCGCCCGCGCATTGAAGGCGGACGTGAAGGCAGCAGCCGATCTCGGTGAAACCGTCGACCGGCTGCTCGCACAGCAGCTGATGCAGATGATGAACATGGCGCGCAAGGCGGGCCAGTTCGTCAGCGGCTCCTCGAAAGTGGATGCCGCAGTCAGAAGTGGAGCAGCACTCGCCGTGTTCCATTCGACGGATGCGGCCGGCGATGGCGTGAGAAAAATCGACCAGGCTCGCAAGGCCTGGCACCTCGGAATGGAAACCGAGGAGAAAATACCTTCCTTCCGGCTCTTCTCGGAGAGCGAAATGGAAGGCGTGATGGGCCAGAATGCTTTTATCCATGCCGCAGTGCTTGCAGGGCAGGCAGGTGAGGGTGTAGTGAAGCGCGCAAAGATGCTCGAACAGTACCGCAGTGGCGGTCAATCCCGGGCACCAGGCGGCGCTGGCCAGCAAAAACAATGATGCGGCGACCGGCACCGGCCGGCCCATCATTGATCGAAAAGTATTTGAACGATAGGGTTTGATGACGTCATCGCTCCCTGTCCGAAGGAACGGGAACGAATGACAGATAGCAATGACGACAAGACGCTTGGAGCAAAGAAGACGCTTACCCTGAAGCCATCGGGGATAAGCCAAGGCACCGTGCGCCAGGATATGGGCCGTGGCCGCACCAAGGCGGTCGTTGTCGAGACGCGCAAGCGGCGCCCGATGCGCCCCGAAGACGATCGCCCGACCACGCCGGCTCCAGCGCCCCGCGCGGCAGAACCCGCTCCGGCGGCAACGCAGGCGCCTGCACCTCGCATCCAACAGCCGGGCGGCCAGCCGCCGCGTGCCCAGCAACCGGCTTCGCAGGCTCCTCGCCAGCAGGACCGCCCGCGTCCGGTCGTCCTGAACCATCTTTCGCCTGAGGAAATGGACGCCAGACGGCGCGCGCTAGCGCTGGCCCAGGTCCGTGATGCAGAAGATGCAGTCCGCCGGGCTGAAGAAGAAAAGCGCCGTGCAGCCGAAGAAGCCGTCCGCCGCGAAGCGGAAGCAGCCGAAGCAGCCCGACGTGCAGCCGAAGAGGCCGCCCGTCCTTCTGCACCGGTCGAGGAGGCTCCTGCGCCTCAAGCAGTTGAGGTCCAGGCGGAGGCTCCGGCCCCGGCGCCGCCGGCCGTGCGCCGTCCCGAGACTCCGGCGCCGACTTCTGCACGTCCGGCTCCGGCTGGGGTTGCTCCCGCAGTCCGTGGCCGCCGTCCGGAAGGCGAGGAGGAAGAGCGCGGATCTCCTCGTGGGGCTCCTGCCCGTGGCAGGGTCGTTCGTCCGGAACCGGCAAAGCCGGTGACGACGCGTCCGAAGACGGAAGAGGAGCGCCGCCGCGGCAAGCTGACGATCACGACGGCAAATGTCGATGACGACGGCAATGCGCGCGGCCGTTCGCTTTCCGCTATGCGTCGCCGCCAGGAGAAGTTCCGCCGCAGCCAGATGCAGGAAACGCGCGAGAAGATTTCCCGCGAAGTCATTCTGCCGGAAACCATCACCATTCAGGAACTGTCGCAGCGCATGTCCGAACGCGCCGTCGACGTCATCAAGTTCCTGATGAAGGAAGGCCAGATGATGAAGCCAGGCGACGTTATCGACGCTGATCTGGCAGAACTCATCGCTGGCGAATTCGGTCACACCGTCAAGCGTGTTTCTGAATCCGACGTCGAACTCGGCATCTTCAATGTCACGGATGAAGGCGGCGAACAGGTCTCGCGTCCGCCGGTCGTCACCATCATGGGTCACGTCGATCACGGCAAAACCTCGCTGCTCGACGCCATCCGCCATGCGAACGTGGTTGCCGGCGAAGCCGGCGGCATTACGCAGCATATCGGCGCTTATCAGGTGGAACAGAACGGTCAGAAGATCACCTTCATCGACACCCCCGGCCACGCCGCCTTTACGGCAATGCGTGCACGTGGTGCCCAGGCGACTGATATTGCCGTTCTCGTCGTCGCTGCCGACGATAGCGTGATGCCGCAGACGATCGAATCGATCAACCATGCCAAGGCGGCAGGCGTTCCGATCATCGTTGCGATCAACAAGGTCGACAAGCCGACGGCCAATGCCCAGAAGGTTCGCACCGAACTTCTGCAGCACGAGGTCTTCGTCGAGTCCATGGGCGGTGAGGTTCTCGACGTCGAGGTTTCGGCGAAGAACGGCACCAACCTCGACAAGCTGCTCGAGGCGATCCTGCTGCAGTCGGAAATCCTAGATCTGAAGGCCAACCCGGACCGCACCGCGGAAGGCACAGTCATCGAAGCTCAGCTTGATCGCGGTCGCGGTTCGGTTGCGACGGTCCTCGTTCAGAAAGGCACGCTGCGTCCCGGCCAGATTATCGTCGCTGGTGATGTCTGGGGCCGTGTGCGCGCCCTCGTCGATGACAAGGGCAACCATGTCAAGGAAGCGGGCCCGGCCACTCCGGTCGAGGTTCTGGGTCTCTCAGGCACACCGCAGGCGGGCGACAAGTTCGCCGTTGTCGAAAACGAAGCTCGCGCCCGCGAGATTTCCGAGTACCGTCAGCGGCTTGCCCGCGACAAGGCTGCTGCCCGCCATTCGGGCCAGCGCGGCTCGCTGGAACAGATGATGAGCCAGCTTCAGACGGCTGGCGTCAAGGAGTTCCCGCTGGTCGTCAAGGGCGACGTGCAGGGCTCGATCGAGGCGATCGCCGGTGCGCTCGACAAGCTGGGAACCGACGAAGTTCGCGCTCGCATCGTGCATTCTGCGGCTGGTGGCATCACTGAGTCGGATATCTCCCTTGCGGAAGCGTCCGGTGCTGCAATCATCGGCTTCAACGTTCGTGCGAATGCGCAGGCGCGTACGCTCGCAGAGCGTCAGGGCATAGAAATCCGGTACTACAACATCATCTACGATCTCGTGGATGACGTTAAGGCAGCGATGTCCGGCTTGCTCTCTCCGGAGCGGCGCGAAACCTTCCTCGGCAATGCCGAGATCCTCGAGGTGTTCAACATCACGAAGGTCGGAAAGGTCGCGGGTTGCCGCGTTACCGAAGGCAAGGTCGAGCGTGGCGTCGGCGTCCGCCTTATCCGCGACAACGTCGTCATCCACGAAGGCAAGCTCAAGACACTCAAGCGCTTCAAGGATGAAGTCTCGGAAGTGCATTCCGGCCAGGAATGCGGTATGGCCTTCGAGAATTACGAAGACATCCGCGCGGGCGACACGATCGAATGCTTCCGCGTCGAGCACATCACCCGCACGCTCTGACGGCGCGAGACTGGTATTTTCGACGGGCGCCGGATCATCAGAGGCCGGCGCCCGAACCTTTTTTGGCAGAGAATAATGGCAACAAAACCCACATCCTCGGCACCTTCGCAACGCATGCTACGCGTCGGCGAACAAGTGCGTGCCGCGATCACGCAGGTCCTCCAGCGTGGCGAAGTGCGCGATGACGTGATCGAAAAGACCGTCATTTCGATCTCTGAAGTCCGCATGTCTCCGGACCTGAAGATCGCGACAGCCTACGTGACGCCGCTTGGCATTTCCGATCACGGCGCAGTCATCGATGCGCTGAACCGCAACGCAAAATACATCCGCGGCCGTCTCGGCCCACAGCTTCGGCAGATGAAATACATGCCGGAGGTCCGTTTCCGCGACGATACGAGCTTCGACAACTACAAGAAGATCGATGAATTGCTGCGCTCGCCCGAAGTCCAGCGCGACCTCGACGGCGACACTGAAGAACAATAGCAGAAGAAGCGAATGTCCAAACCACGCAAACCCAAAGGCCGCCCGGTTTCCGGCTGGCTGATCCTCGACAAGCCCATTGATTTCGGTTCGACGGAGGCGGTCTCCAAGATCAAGTGGCTCTTCAAGGCGCAGAAATGCGGTCATGCCGGCACCCTCGACCCGCTGGCGTCTGGAATGCTGCCGATTGCGCTGGGCGATGCGACGAAGACTGTTCCCTATGTCATGGACGGCCGCAAGATATACGAATTCAAAGTGACCTGGGGGGAGGAGCGCGCAACCGACGACCTCGAAGGCGAGGTGACTCGGAGTTCCAACCAGCGCCCCACAGAGGAGCAGATCCGCAATCTGCTTCCGAAATACACCGGTGTCATCAGCCAGGTGCCGCCGCAGTTTTCCGCGATCAAGATCGCCGGCGAGCGCGCATATGACCTGGCGCGCGACGGCGAGACCGTCGAGATTCCTTCCCGTGAAGTCGAGATTTTCCGCCTGACGCTGCTTGCATGCCCGGATGAGAATACCGCGCATTTCGAAGTCGAGTGCGGCAAGGGCACGTATGTACGCGCGCTAGCTCGCGATTTCGGCCGCGAGCTCGGCTGCTACGGCCATATCTCCGGGCTACGCCGGACCTTCGTGGCACCTTTTGGCGAAGACAGTATGGTGCCGCTCGCAAGCCTCGTCGCGCTTGAGACACTTGAAGACATGGACGAGCGTCTTGCCGCGCTCGACGCCCTGCTGATCGATACCAGCGAAGCCTTGTCCTCGCTGCCACACCTTGCCGTCAACGACGATCAGGCACATCGCCTGAGGATGGGCAATCCCATCTTGGTGCGTGGCCGTGATGCACCCGTTGCCGAAAGCGAAGCCTATGCGACGGCACGCGGAAAGCTCATCGCGATCGGCGAGATCGGTCAGGGAGAGTTCCGCCCGAAGCGCGTCTTCGTTTAAGTCGCAATGCGTCTTTCCGGCGCCGGAGCGACGGCTCATCCCCTTGAGCTATGTTTTTCCTCCTTGCGGCTATGAAAACCACCCAGCTTGAGGAGCAGGTCATGCGCGCAGTTGCGTCGCAGTCGCGTTGTTCTTTTCGGCCGCTCTCGCGGCCGCAAGCGCCCGGTCGGCCGAGCGCTGAGCGGAGTTGCCCGCCTTCCCTCCCATGCCGCCGGCGAAGACGAGCGGCATGGCGCCAGTAAACGACATCAAGATGTATTACGCCGAGTAGGGTGCGGGCGATCCGATCTTGTTCATCCTTGAGGGCCTCGGCAGTGCCGATGTCCGGGGCCGTCAGGCCGAGGATCTTGCCAAAGACCATCTTGTGATAGTCGCCGACAGCCGCGGGCACGGACGCTCGACGCGCAGCGGGCTCATCATCCGGAAGGATGCCAGCCATTTTGCGATGCTGCAGGATCCCGAAGGGTACGATGCGATGATCCGCGACGCGATGGCGGGAAAGTGATAAATCCGCCATCTGGTGCGGGCCCCTTTCCATCGCGCCTCATTTGGTTTATAGGCAGCGCCAGCATCAGGCAGGACCTGAGTGCATTCGCGGCCGAAGCTGGACGACATCCCGGCTTTTGGCGACCTAATCTCCTCTCATAGAAAGGAACATCCGATGTCGATTACAGCTGAGCGCAAGACGGCTCTCATCAAGGAATACGCAACGTTCGAAGGCGACACCGGTTCTCCGGAAGTTCAGGTTGCGATCCTGACCGAGCGTATCAACAACCTGACGGAACACTTCAAGGGTCACAAGAAGGATAACCATTCCCGCCGTGGCCTGCTGACGATGGTTTCGAGCCGCCGCTCGCTTCTTGACTATCTCAAGAAGAAGAACGAGGGCCGCTACACCAAGCTGATCACCAGCCTGGGTATTCGCCGCTAATGATTTCCGGCGGGCGTTCCTTATGGACGCCCGCCGGATGTTTTTGAAGGGCCGATGGCCCCCATGAAATTCTGCCGCCGCGCCCTATCTTCGCGTGGAGGAAATACGGCGGACCCGGATGGGCCGGTTCTGCCAAACCAACCGTTGACCTGTCATGGGGCAGGATTGCCGGATGCTTTCGGCCAAAGTCTTTCAAGGAGGGCTTTGGTCCGGTTTCTCAGGAAGCTGGGGATGAAAAGCCTCCCGTTGTCTTGCCCATGATACGTCACACCAATTGCGGTCGACTGTGCGCTGCGCTTTCCGCGACGGCGCGCGCTCCCGCATCGAAGGACAAGACATATGTTCGATACCCATACCGTGGAAATCGAGTGGGCTGGCCGCCCGCTGAAGCTCGAAACTGGCAAGATCGCCCGTCAGGCTGATGGTGCCGTTCTCGCGACTTACGGCGAAACCGTGGTTCTTGCCACCGTCGTTTCCGCCAAGGCGCCGAAGCCAGGCCAGGACTTCTTTCCGCTCACCGTCAACTACCAGGAAAAGACCTACGCGGCCGGCAAGATCCCCGGCGGCTATTTCAAGCGCGAAGGCCGTCCGAGCGAAAACGAAACCCTCGTTTCCCGCCTGATCGACCGCCCGATCCGTCCGCTCTTCCCTGAAGGCTACAAGAACGACACGCAGGTCGTCGTCACTGTCATCCAGCATGACCTGGAGAACAACCCGGACATCCTATCGATGATCGCGACCTCGGCTGCCCTGACGCTCTCCGGCATTCCCTTTATGGGTCCGGTCGGCGGCGCGCGCGTCGGATATATCAATGGCGAATACGTCCTGAACCCGCATCTCGACGAAATGGACGAATCGAGCCTCGATCTCGTCGTCGCCGGCACGCATGACGCCGTCCTGATGGTCGAATCTGAAGCCAAGGAGCTTCCGGAAGACGTCATGCTCGGCGCCGTCATGTTCGGCCACAAGGGCTTCCAGCCGGTTCTCGAAGCGATCATCAAGCTCGCTGAAGTTGCCGCCAAGGAGCCTCGCGATTTTGCACCGGAAGACTATTCCACTCTCGAAAGCGAAATGCTTGGCCTTGCAGAAGCCGAACTTCGCGAAGCCTACAAGATCACCCAGAAGGCTGATCGCTACGCCGCTGTCGATGCGGTCAAGGCGAAGGTGAAGGAACACTTCCTGCCGGCAGAAGGCGAAGCCGAATATACGGCCGAAGAGGTCGGCGCGATTTTCAAGCACCTGCAGGCAAAGATCGTTCGCTGGAACATTCTCGACACCAAGAGCCGCATCGACGGCCGCGATCTCGCGACTGTTCGCCCGATCGTCGCCGAAGTCGGCCTGCTTCCGCGCACGCACGGTTCGGCTCTTTTCACCCGCGGTGAAACGCAGGCGATCGTCGTTGCCACGCTCGGAACCGGCGAAGATGAGCAGTACGTCGATTCCTTGACGGGTATGTACAAGGAAAACTTCATGCTGCACTACAACTTCCCGCCCTACTCGGTCGGTGAAACGGGCCGCATGGGTTCCCCGGGCCGCCGCGAGATCGGCCATGGCAAGCTTGCATGGCGCGCCATCCACCCGATGCTGCCGTCGGTTGAGCAGTTCCCCTATACGCTCCGCGTCGTCTCGGAAATCACCGAGTCCAATGGTTCCTCCTCGATGGCAACCGTCTGCGGTACGTCGCTGGCGCTGATGGATGCAGGCGTTCCGCTCGCAAAGCCGGTCGCCGGTATCGCCATGGGCCTGATCAAGGAGGACGAGCGCTTCGCCGTTCTTTCCGACATTCTCGGCGATGAAGACCATCTCGGCGACATGGACTTCAAGGTTGCCGGCACGGAGGCAGGCATCACCTCGCTGCAGATGGACATCAAGATCCACGGCATCACCGAAGAGATCATGCAGATCGCTTTGGATCAGGCGAAGGGTGGCCGTCTGCACATCCTCGGCGAGATGGCGAAAGCCATTTCCGAAAGCCGCGGCCAGCTCGGCGAATTCGCTCCGCGCATCGAAGTCATGAACATCCCGGTCGACAAGATCCGTGAAGTCATCGGCTCCGGCGGCAAGGTCATTCGCGAAATCGTCGAAAAGACGGGCGCGAAGATCAACATCGAAGACGACGGCACCGTCAAGATCGCATCGTCGTCCGGCAAGGAAATAGAAGCGGCCCGCAAGTGGATCCACTCGATCGTCGCCGAGCCGGAGATTGGCCAGATCTACGAAGGCACGGTCGTCAAGACCGCTGACTTCGGCGCTTTCGTCAATTTCTTCGGCGCCCGTGATGGTCTCGTCCATATTTCGCAACTGGCTTCCGAGCGCGTTGCCAAGACGCAGGACGTCGTCAAGGAAGGTCAGAAGGTCTGGGTCAAGCTCCTCGGCTTCGATGAGCGCGGCAAGGTCCGCCTGTCGATGAAGGTCGTCGACCAGACGACTGGCCAGGAACTCCCGGCTGCCGAAAAGAAGAAGGAGGAGGCGGCTGAGTAAGTCGCGCCTTTCCAACCGTTCATGGGCGCGGGATATTTCTCGCGCCCTTTTTGTATGAAGTCGAGAAGAGATCATGAGCCGCGAAACGCTGAAGACCCTGCTGCATCCCTTTGCGAGCGGTACCATTGATCCGCCGGGCGAGGATTCGCGCGTGCTGTTCCTGGGTGCGGAAGCAGGCTTTTTGCTACCGGAGGGCTTTGCCGCATCCCTCAGCGCCGTACAGGGCTTCCGGCCGCTCTACAGGCAGCTTCTGTCGCAGCGCATCGAAGCATCGCCTGAGATCGAGGGCGAAGATTATGATGTGGCGCTCGTGCTTTGCACGAAGCACAAAGGCGAGAACGAAGCGAATATCGCTGCAGCACTTTCCCGCTTGAAGGTCGGTGGCTTGATCGTCGTTGCCGGTGGCAAGGAAGACGGCATCCAGCCGCTGCGCAAGCATCTGGAAGGCTTCGGCCTCGATATCAAGCACATGCCGAAATATCACGGTGTTGCATTCTGGTTTACGCGGCCGAAGGACGTCAGCGAAGCTGTTTCGAAATTCGCCAAGTCACCGGTGCGCGTCGACGGACGCTTCAATGCTTCAGCCGGCATGTTCTCGCATGACCGCATCGATGACGGCTCGGAGTTGCTCGCCTCGCGCCTTCCGACAAATTTCACCGGCGACGCAGCCGATTTCGGCGCAGGCTGGGGCTATCTCTCGGTCGAGCTTGCGGAGAAATCGCCGAACCTCGAGCGCCTCGACCTCTACGAGGCCAACTACGCGGCTTTGGAGGCCGCCAAGGCCAATCTGGCGCAGAACTGCCCGAATGCACCGGCACGCTTCTTCTGGCACGATCTGGCGGCCGAACCGGTCAAGGACAAGTACGATCTGATCGTCATGAACCCGCCCTTTCATGAAGGACACGCGGCGGAGCCTTCGCTCGGCCAAGCAATGATCAAGACGGCTGCATCGGCGCTACGCGGTGGCGGCCGTCTGATGCTCGTCGCCAATCGCGGTTTGCCCTACGAGTCGGTGCTTGCTGTAAATTTCAAGGAAAGCGGCGAAACCTGCCGAAACGCGCGTTTCAAAGTGCTGTGGGCAAAGAAATAAGAAAGACGGCCAGTCCGCCACCCCACAACCTGAAACTCCTGCGGCGACTGGCGGAACAGGACCGCCGGCCGATTGCGCGATGAGCACCGCTATACAGCCCGGTACAAGATCTTCAACGAAGCCTATGTGAAGGGCCCTACCCGAAGCACTTCGAGATAAGCGAAGAAACGCTTGGGCCGGCTCCTTGAGCGGACCGAACCCTTGCACCAGATTGTCGCGGTGATTGGTAAGCAGCGCCTTTCGGATTGGAAAAGGAAAGCGGTGACAACTGACGGCTTTCCGAACTTTATCCAGCAACAGGGCGGATACGCGCTGCGGCCGTTTCCCTGATAGAAATCCGGTGTCGTGCCGCCTGGAGCAACAGGCGTCGCCGGCGACCAATCTGCCTCGCTTATTCTACATCTGCCTTGCGCAGCGTATCCAGCGTCGGCATCGAGGTTATGTTGTAGCCGGCGTCCACAAAATGGATTTCGCCGGTCACGCCTGCGGACAGGTCGGAGAGCAGGTAGAGGGCGGAATTGCCGACCTGATCGATACTGACGGTCTTGCGCAGGGGAGCATTCCGCTGGTTCCAGGAGAGGATTGCACGGGCATCCGAAATGCCCGCGCCCGCCAGCGTGCGGATGGGGCCCGCGGAGATGGCGTTAACGCGGATGCCGCGCGGACCGTAGTCGGCGGCGAGATAGCGCACGGAGGCCTCCAGAGCAGCCTTTGCAACCCCCATGACGTTGTAGTTCGGGATGACGCGTGTGGAACCGTTATATGTCAGCGTCAGCATAGAACCGCCCTCGGCCATCAGCGGTGCGCAGCGCCTGGCGATCTCCGTAAAGGAAAAGCAGGAGATGACCATCGTTCGGCTGAAGTTTTCGCGCGTAGTATCCGCGTAGAGGCCCTTCAGCTCGTTCTTGTCGGAAAAACCGATGGCATGGACGATGAAATCCAGTTTGCCCCAACGCTCCTCGAGTGCACCAACAACGCCGTCGACTGAGGCAATGTCTTCGACGTCGCAGGGTACGACGAAATCCGAGCCGACTTCCGCTGCGAGCGGTTTCACCCGCTTGCCGAGCGCCTCTCCCTGATAGGTAAAGGCAAGCTCGGCGCCTTGGGCTGCAAGCGCCCTTGATATACCCCAGGCGATAGAATGGTTGTTGGCGACGCCCATGATGAGCCCGCGCTTACCCTGCATGATTGCGGTCATGTTCTTATCCGTTGTAGCGCTGGAAAACGAGCGTCGCGTTGGTGCCGCCGAAGCCGAAGGAGTTGGACAGAGCGATGTCGATCTTGGCGTTGTCAATGCGTTTGCGGACGATAGGCACTCCATCGAATTCAGGATCGAGTTCCTTGACGTGGGCGCTTTCGCCGATGAAGCCTTCCTGCATCATCAGGATCGAATAGATCGACTCCTGGACGCCGGCTGCACCCAGCGAGTGACCCGTCAGCGACTTGGTCGACTGGATGTGAGGCATCTTGTCGCCGAAGACCTCGCGGATCGCGCCGATTTCCTTGCTGTCGCCCACCGGCGTAGAGGTGCCGTGCGTATTGATGTAATCGATATCACCCTTCACCGTCGAGAGTGCCTGGCGCATGCAGCGCACGGCGCCTTCGCCGGAAGGAGCGACCATGTCGTAACCGTCGGAGGTCGCGCCGTAGCCGACGATCTCGGCGTAGATCTTCGCACCTCGTGCCTTTGCATGCTCCAACTCTTCAAGAACGAGAACGCCGGCACCGCCAGCGATGACGAAGCCGTCACGGTTGACGTCGTAGGCGCGCGAAGCCGTTTGCGGCGTGTCGTTGTACTTGGAAGACATCGCACCCATGGCGTCGAAAAGGTTGGACATGGTCCAGTCGAGGTCTTCGTGACCGCCGGCGAACATCACGTCCTGCTTGCCCCACTGGATCATTTCTGCGGCATTGCCGATGCAGTGCGCAGAAGTCGAGCAGGCCGACGAGATCGAGTAGTTGACACCGTGGATCTTGAACCAGGTTGCAAGTGTCGCCGATGCCGTGGACGACATTGCCTTCGGCACGGCAAACGGGCCGATGCGCTTCGGGCTGTTGTTTTTGACGGTGATCTCGGCAGCTTCGATCAGCGTGCGGGTGGACGGACCGCCGGAGCCCATGATGATGCCGGTGCGTTCGTTGCCGCTGATCACGGACTCTTCGAGACCGGAATCGGCAATCGCCTGCTTCATGGCGACATGATTCCAGGCGCCGCCTTGCGACAGGAAGCGCATTGCGCGGCGATCGACCAGATCGGTCGGATCGAGGCTGGGACGGCCCCAGACCTGGCACTTGAAGCCATGCTCGGCAAAATCGTTGGAGAAGGAAATGCCGGACTTGGCATCGCGCAGCGAGGCCGTGACCTCAGCGGCATCTTTGCCGATCGAGGAAACAACGCCCAGACCCGTGACAACTACCCGTCTCATGTGTTTCGACCTTTTCGTTTTTTCTATCTTGGAATACCGGGCTGTTTCGCCCGGTAGAGTCAGTCGGCCTTTTCCTGGAAAAGGCCGACGCGCAGATCGGTAGCCTTGTAGATGACCTCACCGTCGGCCTTCATCCAGCCATCGGCGATGCCGAGAACGAGACGGCCGCGCATGACGCGCTTGAAGTCGATGCCGTATTCGACAAGCTTCGTCTTCGGCGTCACCATGCCGGTGAACTTCACCTCGCCGGTAGAGATTGCACGGCCCTTGCCAGGCTCGCCTAGCCAGCCGAGGAAGAAGCCGGTCAGCTGCCACATCGCGTCAAGGCCGAGGCAACCCGGCATCACGGGATCGCCCATGAAGTGACAGGGGAAGAACCAGAGGTCAGGCGTGATGTCGAATTCGGCGCGAATGAAACCCTTGCCATGCGGTCCACCGTCTTCGGAAATCTGCGTAATGCGATTGAACATCAGCATCGGCGGCAGCGGCAGCTGCGCATTACCCGGGCCGAACATTTCGCCACGGCCACAGGTCAGGATTTCCTCATAGGTGAAGCTGGATTGTTTCGTTGTCATCAAAATTCTGTTTCCCCCGCACGTGCCAATGGAGTGATTGTTTAGTCCAAGTTCCAAGGAAAATGAAGCATAAGCATGGCTAGTTCTACCCCGCCCTTGAACTGACTTGTCGCCTTATTTGGTGGTCGCATACAGGAAGGCCAAGGCCCCGGCCAGACCCAATTGCGTCAAAAGCCCGATTTTCCGGCGTTTCGGAGGCCATTGTCCCCATGGGAACTATTGAAAGGCTTCCGCGCAAAAGATATATGGCTTAGGAAACCTGATTGATTGACGCTAGAATAACCGGAGTTCTTCCCTTATGGCGGCTGCAGCCCCGATCGCAATCGAAGCCAGACTGCGCAGCGCAGGCCTGCGACCGACGCGTCAACGCGTTGCGCTCGGCGATCTGCTTTTTGCGAAAGGCGACCGGCATCTGACTGTCGAGGAACTGCACGAGGAAGCAGTTACCGCCGGCGTTCCGGTTTCTCTGGCGACCGTCTACAACACGCTGCACCAGTTTACCGAAGCCGGCATGATCCGTGTTCTCGCCGTCGAGAGCGCCAAGACCTATTTTGACACCAACGTTTCCGATCATCATCACTTCTTTGTCGAAGGCGATAATGAAGTGCTGGATATTCCGGTCAGCAACTTGACGATCGGCAATCTACCGGAGCCGCCGCCGGGCATGGAAATCGCCCATGTCGACGTTGTAATCCGCCTGCGCCCGAAGCGCTGAATTTCACATGACATCGTCAGGGTGGCGACCGGGCTTGTGCCTGTAGGTCGGGAACGTCCATCCGAACCATAATGCGCCGCCGCGTACGGCAAAGGCTGCGACAACGCCAAGGGCGGATGCGCCATAAAGCGGCAGGCCGAGTTCAGTTGCACCGGTAAAGATGCCCGCACCGAAGAGTGCCGCAGTGATGTAGATTTCGGGTCTCAGGAGCACGGAGGGCTCGTTCGCCATCAGATCGCGCAACACGCCCCCGAAAGTTGCCGTCAGTGTCCCCGTCACGATCGCGATCGTCGGCGAGCCTGTCGCGGCAAGTCCCTTGGCCGCACCCATGACGCAATAGGCGGCGAGCCCCACCGCATCGAGCCAGATCAGCAGCCGGTAACGCGACTCCACGAGATGGGCGGTGAAAAAAACCACGATGCCTACCAGACAGCAGATGACGATATAGGCTGGGTTCAGCACCCAGAATACCGGCACGCGGCCAAGCACGATATCGCGCACCGTGCCGCCGCCGGTGCCTGTTACCATAGCGAAGAAGAGGAAGCCGATGAGGTCGAGCTGCTTGCGCGAGGCGGCGAGTGCACCCGTCGCGGCAAAGAGTGCGATGCCAGCATAATCGAGATAGACGAGCAGAGACATTGATTGGCCCCCAGAGCCGGCAGACGATACTGGACTGAATCACGGTGGCAAGGGCGGCGCAAGGCGGATCGTCCAGAATGGGCGCCTGTCAGTGTCCATCCGACAAAAGAGGAAAGCCGTGAAAGCGCTGCTCATCGTCCTGAATTTAATAGCCCTCCTTGTGGCTCAGTCGGCCTCTGCGCAGCAATCGCTGATCTCGGATCCGGAAATCTACGAGAAGAAGCATTTCACCGAGCAATGTACGAAGGCCGAATTTTCGGACGCTTACATCACGCGCCAGGACATCAACAATGACGGCCTTATCGACGCCGTGGTCAATGAGGGCGAATTGACCTGCGACGGAAAGAAGGGGCCGCAGTGCAACGACGATGGCTGCACCTATAATTTCTACCTGCAGGTGGCCGAGGGGGGCTATTTCATGATCGCGACGGCGCAGATTTACGGCTACGATTTCATCAAGCGCTTCGGCAATATGGTGCTGGCCATGAAGATGCATCCGCGCTTCTGCGATCGCACCGACGGCGGCCCCTGCATCGTAACGGCGCGTGTTCGCGGCACGAAGTTTGTCACCATTTCAAAGAAATAATGCTTCAGGCTGGATAGAGCTCGGACGTTCGACCAGCAAGGTAATAGCCGACGAGACCGAACCATTCGCGCACGGCAGTCGCCATGTTCTGCGCATTGAGGCTCGGCTGCGTGAAGTCGATGCGCAGCGCTACATGACCATCCGTCCGGTAATCCGTCGGCCACGGCACGACATCGATGCCCTGCTTGCGAAAAATGCCGACCGAACGCGGCATGTGATAGCCGGATGTGATCATCAGGCAGTTCGAAAGTCCCTGGCTTGCAAGCAGCTCCTTGGTATTAATCGCATTTTCGAAGGTCGTGCGCGATGTTCTGTCTTCGACAAGCCGTTCACGCGCAATCCCGAAAAGCGGAAAGAAGCGCGCCGAGGCGGCCGCATCGCCTTCATATTTTCCAGAAATCGAGCCGTCCCCGCCCGAAATCAGAATACGCGATTGCGGATATCGCTGCGCCAGCCGCAGCGCTTCGATAAAACGGTCCGCGCCTGCATTGAACTCGATTCCGTGGCTGGTCGTATTCACCTCATTTTCAAACGCGCCGCCGAGAACGATCAAGCATTGCAAGTTATCCGGATCGCGGTCCGGCTTTGGAAAGCGCAATTCCAGATCCTGGAGGAGGTAATTGCCTGTTGTGGTGAAAAGGATGACGAAGAGCAGCAGTGTGCCGAGCGCCGAGAAAAATACGGCGAGGCTCCTGAAGCGGAGAACGACGGCAAGGAATGAAAAGAGAATTAGGAAGAACACCAGCGATAGCGGCTGGCCGACGACCCAGACTAACTTCGAGAAGAGAAACAATGATGCCCCCATGTCAAAACCAGCGGCATCTTATCCGATTCGATTGTGACGGGAATGACGGACGCATGGCACGATCGGAAGCTTGGATTGGGGATGGGATGGGGCTTTCGGCATAGGAACACCGTTGCTTCAAGCAAAGCTCCGTCAGCGTTTGCGTCAATCAACGCGCAATCCGCCAGCTGGGCATTCGCCTTGGTTCGGCCGATGTCCTACGGAGAAATTCAATGCCCCATGGCAAACTCTCCAAACGCAATGACACGATTTGCCGTGCCGTTTATGGTGTCGATGCCGATGTCTCCGCCATCAGTATCGTCGCCATGCAGGGCGGTGGCCCCGCGTGCTTCGGCCATGTGGCGATCCGCATGGGCGCTGTCTTGGAGCGTCGCTTTCCGGTACTGTTGCGGGTCACGCCGGCTGTCCGGCGCATCGCTTCATCCATCGTTGAATCATAACGAAAAAAATGAAGGCTGACCACATACCCTGCCGGCACTGTGTATCGCCGCCGCGCAGATCAGGCTCAATCGGATCATCCCCGGATTTGTCTTGCCGCCCGTTTGTGTTCCGTCTTTCGAGCCGCTAGTTTGAGGCCGACTCATCTCCTGGAAGCCATCGCGGACATGTCTGCACTTGAGAATTTCGCCGAAAATCTGCGGCGCCTCTGCCTTGCCAAGGCAGGCAGCATCAGCGCTGCCGCGCGCGGTATGCAAATCGGCCGCTCGCAGATTGAATCCTATCTTCAGGCGCGGCGCGCACCGGGCCGGGCCTCTGTAAAGAGGATCTGTGAATATCTCGGTGTGACCGAGGAAGAGATGTACCAGCGGCCGGTTGCGGTCGATTTGGACCACGGCCGTCCATCGGCGCAACGCATCTTGTCTGCGGCGAGGGATGCACTGGAGCCGCTCCTCTTTGCCGATCCTTCCGCCGGCATCGCACCCGGCATTTATCATGCCTACATGACGATCCCTGGTACGCCGGAGAGCCTACTTTGTGCCGTTGTTGTTCTTGCAAAGCAGGGAAGCGCCACGACTTTCCGTCGTCTTACCAATCGAGCGATCAAGAAGGGCGAATATTGGTCCCGCTTCACCGGCGATCATAAAGGCATTGTCGTCGAGCGGCTCAATTGCCTTTCCTTCGTCGCAGCCAATCAGATTGGTACGCAAGAGCCGACGCTGATGCGCCTTCGGTGGCTGCCATTCTCCGAGAAGCTGCTTGGAGGGCACGCCATGATTTTTACGCCCGCCGGACCGTCCTTCAGCGCCGTTGTGATGGTGCCGCTGAGCACGAAGACAAACCTCAGAACGGCGCTGCGCCTCGCGAAAGTCTACCGAACGGCCGATGAGGCCGTTCCGCGGATCGTACGGGACATGATTACCCAGCAGCGTGCCGATTTCATCTCCTCGGTCACACGCGATCTCGGTTAGTTGAGCGACAGCCCGGCTTCATGGGTCGCGGGCGCGTGATCGACGTTGACGCGGTGCGCCTCGATCAGCGCCATAGACAAGAGGTAGGTCAGCATCGGCTGCCGGGCGCTGCGGCTTTGCGCGATCAGCGTGTTCAGCATGTCGATCGTATAGTCACCGACCCCATCATCAAAATTCCGCGTTTGTTCGGCTTTCGCAGTCTTTTTATGGGCCATCGTGCTTTCTCCGGCGTCTTGTCGAGTTCATTCGCGCAATATGATTGGCATAATTCACGTTTTTCGGCTAGATATTTCTGTATAAACACAAAAATAACGATTTTAATTCAGAAATTTCCGATTTTTGACTTAAATTGAAGCAATACGCCACTGTGATGTATCAAACTAATATTTGCGAATTAATCGAATATTTTCGGTTGGCGTCTCATTGTTCGGGCTGCGATCAACACCGATTGCTTTCGAACCGAGGAGATGGAGCATGCAGAAGAAGAGCAAGCCGAACCTTAAGGTTACCGCAGCCAAGGCTAAGCCGACATTTGTCAGCCGCGGCATGATGTTCCGCATCGATTAAGCGATGAGATGCCTGCCGGGCGAATGGGCTGCGGCGGGCATTTTTCTGCGATGCGCTATCGTTCCTCCCGCACGCTCGTCTTCCATAATGATGGTGCCGAGTTCGTAGCCTGCAATTTCCTCACCAAGGCCGTCTTCGAGTGCAGTCCGGACCTTCTGGATTTTTTGCGCGCTGTTGCCGAGTGGAGTGATCGCGCCGCGATCCGCGATCAAGCGCCCGGCCATAGTGAGGACGAACTCGATGAAACGCTGGTGGCGCTTGTCGAGATGTCCGCACTCGTCGTCGAAGGATCCGAACTTGAGATGCGGGAGGACGCCTTCCGTCAGCATTGGAAGTGGGGCGTGCCCGCCGCCCTGATGCATTTTTGCGTTCAGGACCCCGATTACATGTCCCTTAATGAGGCCGAAGATCTGCAGCGCGCTGCGCTCGCAAGCGATGGCGAGATCGAGCTCTACAGCCTCAATTCGGGGCAAGGCGATGTCATTTCGCTATCGGCCGAACCCTCCGGAAATTCTTTGCTGGCGCTGATGGCGAGGCGGCGGACTCAACGCAAGGGTCTTACGAAAGCCGTGTCATTACACGCGCTCTCCGAAGCGCTCTTCGCAGGCCTTGGGATTACAGGCACTGCACGAAATTCGGTGGTGACGCTACCGCTGTCGATGACACCGTCCGGCGGCGCACGCAACCCTTATGAAGCCTATGTTTTTGTGAAGGCGGTCGACGGCCTGGCGCCAGGAATCTATCACTATTCGGCCTTCGAGCATTCGCTGGCAAAGATATCGGACGCTTCGCCCTCTTTCGGCGATCTCGTCGGCGGCCAGGAATGGGCCGATACCATGCCCTGCATGATCGTACTCGTTGCCCATATGGACCGCAGCATGTGGAAATATAGCGATGCCAACGCCTACCGCGTGGTTTTGATCGAGGCCGGGCATATTGGGCAAAACATCATGCTTTCGGCCACGGCGCACGGAATGACGGCTTGCCCAACCGCGGCTCTAAGCCATACGCGGATCGGTGAATTGGTTGGTCTGCGCAATCCTGCTCATGCGCCGATCTACGCACTGACGCTTGGTTTCCCTGACGTAGCGTAAAGCCCAAAAAAAGTCGGTTGAATTTTGCAACTATCGGGTTGAGTTCTGCGCAAGAACCGTCATAGTATCGTTAGGAATTCGTTAATATATGAGGGAATGCCAGGTGCCGGATCCCGTAGATATCCTCGTCGGTCGCAATGTCAGACAGCTCCGCGCCCGCCGCCGTGTCTCGCAACTGGAGCTGGGGGAAGCTCTTGGTTTGACTTTCCAGCAAATTCAGAAATACGAAAAAGGCACCAACCGGGTCTCCGCCAGCAAGTTGCACCAGATCGCGGTCTTTCTTGGCGTCGAGATCTCCGCACTCTTTGAAGGCGCCGAAACGTCGCAATTCCCGTCAAAAGTTGCGCTAAGCCCCGAGGCTTATGAACTGGCTGTCAATTATGACAGGCTTCACTCGCCCGCAGGCAAGGAAGCGGTCAAGACCATTCTGACGCTGATGAGCGCGGAAAAGGCTGCCTGACGCTTCGATTGCGGCGCCATAGCAAAAGAGTATCCCGGTACCTTATGCCCGCCGCAGGCGGGTTTCTTTTTGTTTCGGGATTCTAATGAAGTTCGCGCTCGTGCAGCGCGACAAGCAAGTCGTCCTGCGTGTGATGCCCGGCATGATAAAGGTCGATCGCGATGCTGGCGATCGAAAGGCCCTGCTGGCTGCGGAGCTTGATATTGCGCTCCGCACACCAGGTATAAAGCGCGCCGGCAAGGACGTCGACGTCATCCGGCTGAAAGGACAAGGAGGCTGCTGCCGTCATGGAAGGACCTTCAATTGGTTTGTTCCCAGAATTATGCGCGTAGTAGTGATGGCATTTCAGCAGGTTGCAAGCGGCATCCGCAGCCTGCGTTAACGCAGGACGTATTGCCGGTTTTCTCTGTTTCAAATTGGAACAGAAATGGCCAGCTCTACGGAGCGGTTCTGGATTCGTGTGGTTTTGAGACATGCCGCCATGTGCCGGGTGGCTATCGGCCGCTCGTAAATTGGCCCAAAAACGGCGCGCGTGATCCTTATTCTCCGTGGCGAACGATGATTAGTGCATTGCCAGCATTGGCCTTGATACTGCGAGACCAGCCCGGATGATGACCAGCCGGAGCTTCGTCATGGCGCCCTTCGTGCATTGCTCGATCCTACGTCCCGGTCGGTTCTCGGATGGCAGCTACGGGATCTATTATGCGGGCGACAGCGAAGAAGTCGCGGTCGCCGAGACCATTCATCACCACGAAAAATTCATGCGCGCCACGAACGACTCCGGCTGGACGGCGGACTTCCGGGTCCTGATCGGCAGCGTCGATCGGGATCTCGATGACGTCAACGCGGTGCCTGACGTGCTGCACCCGGACGACTATACTGTCTCCCAGGCCAAGGGACGCGGCCTCCGGGCCGCCGGAAGCGATGGTCTCGTGTGGGGTAGCGTCCGCATGCCAGGCCGGCAATGCATCGGCATATTCTGGCCAGACGCAATCACGATACCGATCCAGGGGCGGCACTACAGCTACCACTGGAACGGGACACGCGTAGATTTCGTGCGTCAGCACGACACCGGGCTCGTCCTGGCGGTCAGCTAAGGGCGCTACCGTGATCGGTTGAAGGGCAGCGCTGAGCCTGCGAACGGCCATAACGATGCCACTGCGTGCGCCGCCGGCCTCTGAAAGCATTACCCGATTCCAACACTCCTCCTAAGCTCCGATCACGGCCAGCTTGGCATCCGATCAAAGATCACGCCCAGTCGCGACGTGAGCGCACTGGCATTTTGCACTATTGCCTGTCAGAAAGTCCGAGGAACTCGATGACGCTATTGCCGTTACATATCAGCAGACATCGCAATGGGAGTTTCCAAATGACGATCAGGTCTGTTTTTGTCACAATCTTCATATTGATAGCCAGCGTCGCGAGTGCTGCCGATACAGTAGTGGGAACCTGGAAGACGGAAAACGGCGAGACGTCGGTGATCGACCATTGCGGAGCGAACTATTGCATTGTGGCGAAGAGCGGGCGATATGCGGGACAGCAGATCGGTTTCTTTTCAGGCAGGGCGGATACGTATACCGGCCGGCTCACAGATCCGCGGACCAAGACAACCTATAGCGGCAGGCTCACCGTATCGGGAAACAGCCTCAAACTCCGTGGCTGCGCGACGAGCGTATTGTGCAAGACCCAGATCTGGACCCGCCTGAACTGAGATAGCGCTATCATCAGACCGTTTTGTTTTCCGAGCATCATCGTGGCGCTGGGCGGGATGATTGTTTCCAAGGGCCCGTATCGCTTCTTGCACTATCCGAACTATGTTGTCGTGATGGGCGAGATCGCGGCACTCCCACTCGGTTTTGCCACTTTATGCACTTCTGTTTTCCATCGCCAATGCAGTCATTGTGACCAGCGCGTCAAGAACGCCGCACTTGCAGGATTGTCCCATGCCGGACAGGCTTGAGTCTGATCTTACCGATCGCCGCCAGACCGTCATCTGGATCGGTTTCTTCGCCATGTGCATTGGCATGTTTATGGCGATCTTGGATGTGCAAGTTGTGGCGACGTCGTTGCCAACGATACAGTCTGCTCTCGACATCGATCCCGAGCAGATGAGCTGGATTCAGACCGTCTATTTGATTGCCGAGGTAGTCGCCATCCCGTTAACCGGGTTCCTGACGCGTTTTCTCACCATGCGATGGCTGTTCGTGACGTCGCTGGTCCTTTTCGTGATCGCGTCGGCGGGATGTGCGATCAGCAGCGGCTTCGGCGAACTCGTCGCTTGGCGGGTTGTGCAGGGCTTTTCAGGCGGAACGCTGATACCCTCTGTCTTCTCGGCGGTGTTCATTCTGTTTCCAAACGAGCGCCAAGCCCTTGCCACCACCATTGCCGGCGTTCTCGCCGTCCTCGCTCCGACTGTCGGGCCGATTGTCGGTGGCTGGCTGACAGAAACCTACTCCTGGCATTGGCTTTTTTTGATCAATATCATTCCTGGAATTCTTGCCGCTCTTGTTGCAATGCGATCGCTCCCTCAAGAGCGCGTCGACGTCTGGGAACTTCGCGGGCTTGACGGGGTGGGATTGGCCACGATGGCCGTCGCTTTGATTACGCTGGAGCTTGGATTGAAGGAAGCGCCCACGAGCGGCTGGATGTCAACCTATGACAGTGGCCTGTTCGCCGTCTCAGCCCTATCAGCATCGGCATTCATATGGCGATCGCTCCACCGCGCCCGGCCGTTGGTAGAGCTTCATAATTTCCAAGATCGAAACTTTATGGTGGGCTCGACGCTAAGCTTCATCCTCGGCTTCGGTCTATTCGGTTCTGTCTATCTGATGCCTGTGTTTCTGGCCTTTGTCAGAGGACATAACGCATTCGAAATCGGGATGACAATGCTCGTAACCGGCATCGCGCAATTATGTACAGCGCCAATTGCTGTTGCGCTCGAAAAGCAAATGGACCCCCGCCTACTGTCCGCGCTCGGCTTCGCGCTCTTTGCAATCGGCATCGGTATGAGTGCTTCGCAAAACCCTCGCTCCGACTATGATGAAATGTTCTGGCCACAGGTCATAAGAGGCGTCTCCATCATGTTTTGCCTTCTGCCGCCGACCCGTCTGGCGCTCGGCACGCTGGCGCCCGAGCGTGTTCCAGATGCAAGTGGTCTGTTCAATTTGATGCGAAACCTTGGCGGCGCAATTGGGATCGCGCTCATCGATACCATCCTATATACCCGCTCGGAGCCGCTTGGACAAAAGCTCTGGGATCGCTTGCAGGCAGGGAATTTGGAGGCTGCCGAGTTCATCGGCGCACCGGCCCAGATCGTTGCCGGCCACACCGGCGCTTTTGATGCGGATACGACAGCAATATTGAACCCTCTTGTTCAGACCGCGGCAACCGTCCAAGCGCTCAACGAAGCGTGGATGATGGTCGCAATCATCACGGCATGTGCTGTCATATGCCTCCCTTTTGCAAAGCCTGTTTTGCCGGCGCAGTCGTGACCGAAGTCCCGCGTGATGCGCGCAAATCAGGGATCATGGAGGCGGGGTGGAGGTCAGCAATGAGCTTCTGCTTCGTGCTGACATCCACAAGGTTTCGATCGCGGATACGCACCCGCCGATCTGATTTCCGCTTTGTCGTAAGCGGGCGCCTGAAGGCGTTCTTCCAGAACGGGAAGCACTATTGCGACCTGAGGGTCAGCGGCTGCGTCTGCATGGAGGCCTGAACTGGCATCGGGAGGAGCGTTTCCTCGGCTAACGTGAGCGAACATGGCTGGGCAACGCCTAGGCGGGCATGAAAAAAGCGGTACTAGGTAGCAAATGCCACCAGCGGCCGCTTCCGGCCCGGAGCCGTGATAAGGTCTTTGGTGGTGGTCTTACCACGGCATCGATGAACCGTGCGTGCTGGGCTAGGTATTCCTCGATGCCGCTCTCGTTTGTCGCCTCCAACTCTAGCTTCAGGCTTTGATATCCGCGCCGCAATTCGTCATCCTTCGCGGCCATCCGGGCGGGCTTTTTTCCGAGTGCCTCGGCGATCTCCCCGTTGGCCTTGCCGGCAGCGATTAGGCTCGGAATATCGGCTCGCGCGGCGTCAGGGGATCCAATGTCATGATTGCCCGGCAGCTTCCAAAATGAGCTTGGTGATCTCATTCGGATGTGAAATGAGCGACAGATGGCTGGATTTGAGTTCGATGGCTTTAGCGCCCATGCGTCTGGCCATGAAACGCTGCAGGTCTGGATTTATCGTTCCATCTTGCGTCGAAACGGCGTAGTAGCTTGGCTTGGAACGCCAAGCAGCGTTTGAGGTTTTGCCGGTGAGCAACGCCTTTTGGAATGGTTGTTGAACGGCATAGAGAACCCTCGCCCTAGCCTCGGGAAGGTCGCCCCCGAAATCGCGCAGGAACGCTTCCTCCGTCAGCCGTCCTTCGTCGCCGTCGAAGACAATGCCCGCGGTTGCGGGTGGTGTCGGGTAGGTTTTTGCCAAAGCTGCATAGTCCTCACCTGCATCCGGTGCTCGGGCAGCGACATAAACCAGTGAAGAGACGTTCGGATGTACGCCTGCTTCGGTGAGGATCATCCCCGAAAAGGAGTGGCCGACAAAGACGGTCGGACCGTCCTGCCGGTCGAGGATGCGCCGGGCGGCCGCCACGGCCTCGGGCAGCGTAGTGAGCGGGTTCTGGACCGCCGTGCAGTTTAGGCCCTTCGCTTGCAGCAGGGCGATAACCTCGGTCCAGCATGATCCGTCGGCGAAAAGTCCATGCACGAGAACGACATTGCGCGCCTTTGGAGGCGTGTGAGTGGCGGCCAGGCCGGCATGTGTCGCAACAAGTGACGTGGCAGCACCGACGAGCAAAGTTTTCGAAAATGTGCGTCTGTTCATTATCATGATCGAATCTCCATCGTGTGCGAAGCGGTAGGATTATTTGAACTCGGTCCGGACCGGCATCTCAGATTGACATGCCGCCGGAGACCTCGATGCGTTGGGCATTGACCCAGCGGTTGTCCTCAGAGAGCAGCGAGGCAATCATCGGACCGATATCGTCGGGCAGGCCGGCGCGGCCCAGCGCCGTCATTTCGGCGACACGCTGGTTCAGATCCGGATTGTCGCGGACCATACCGCCGCTAAAGTCGGTCTGGATGGCGCCGGGCGCGACGACATTGACGGCGATGCGACGCGGTCCCAGCTCCTTTGCCATGTACCGGGTCAGCACCTCGACCGCTCCCTTCATCGCACCGTAAGAAGCGCTGCCAGGGACGATGATGCGAGTCAGGCCGCTCGACAGGTTGACGATCCGGCCGCCGTCATTGATCAGCGGCAAGAGCTTCTGCGTCAAGAAGAAAACACCCTTGAAGTGCACATTGTAAAGCATGTCCAGTTCATCTTCCGTCGTCGCCTCGATGCTGTTGTGGTGCGAGGTTCCGGCATTGTTGACGAGGTAGTCGAAGCGCTCGGCGGCGCCCAGATCGGCAAGCGCCTGCTTTATGGCGTCGACGAAAGGGTCGAAACCCTGGGCGTCGCCGGTGTCGAGCTTGAGGGCAATGGCTTTGGCGCCGGCTTCAGCAACCAGGGCCACGACCTTTTCGGCTTCCGCCCTGCTGGAATTGTAGGTGAGGATCGAGTCGACACCACGTCTGGCGAGGTTGAGCACGGTGTTGCGGCCCAGCCCGCGGCTGCCGCCGGTGACGATTGCGATTTTGCGTTCGGAATTCTGTGTCATCGCCGTTCTCCTTTGTTGATGACGGTGAACATAAGAGGGCGAAGCACGGGTGAACATGCCGGAACCGGCTTCTTTCTTGCCTGATCCTGCCTCCAGCGTTAATTTGGAATTCCAGATTTGCGGGGGATCCGATTGAGCACTCTTTCGATGTTGCATGATGCCGTCGTCGCCGCGTTTGCGGCTCATGGAAGCGGGAGCCCCTATTTCACCGTGATCGACGGACTGGCCTTGCTCCGATCCTTCTCCGAGCGGCATCCGAACCACCTGATCCACCGGCCAGCGCTCTGCATCGTGGTGCAGGGCGCGAAATGGACGACGTTCGGCGAACGGAGGCTCCATTATCGCACCAGCCAGGCCATGGTCGTCAGCGTCGAGATGCCGGGTGCAAGCCAGGTGGTGCACGGAGCGCCGGATGCGCCCTATCTCAGCGCCGTCATCGAACTCGACCAGGCGATCCTACGCGAAGTCTATGAAAGCATGGAGGCACCGCCCACTCCGGCCTCCGGCGAGCATGCCGCCGCCTTCGTTATGGAGCTCAACGAGGCGATCCTCGGCTGCGCCGCGCGCGCCGTCAGCCTGCTTGGCGAGCCGCAGGCAATCCCGCTGCTCTATCCCGGCGTCAAGCGCGAACTCTGCTACCGCCTGCTGGCCGGGCCACATGGCGGTGTCTTCGCCCGCATGGTCGTCGGCGCGGAGCGAAACCGGCGTCTGGTCGAAGCGATCCACGCATTGCGGGGCAATTTCGACAAGCAGGTGCGCGTCGATGATCTTGCCGCGCTCGCCGGCCTGAGCCCGACAGCCTTCCATCGTCAGTTCAAGGCAATGACCGCGATGACACCGGTGCAGTTTCAAAAGCAGATCCGCCTGATGGAGGCGCGCCGGCTGATGCTGTCGCGCGAAATGTCGGCGGAAACGGTCGCCTTTGAGGTGGGCTATGCCAGCCCCTCACAGTTCAGCCGGGAATATGCCCGGCTGTTCGGGGCTCCGCCACGCCGAGACATCGGAAAGCTTCTCTCGGCCTGACTGTTTCAGCGTGCACGCTGAAACTACGCATGACCGCTGTTGGCGGCGCAAAGCGGTCACCGCGCACGATCACCGGCTGGTGGCATTTGCTACATAATTCCGGAAAAAAGCCGGGATGGAAACCCCGGCTTTCAACCTGTGCTGTGTTTGCGCGCCAGCCCTTATCCTTCGAAGAATTCCTTCATGCGCGCGAAGAAGCCTGTCGATTCCGGATTGTTCTCCTTCGAGGAAAGCTGCTCGAACTCCTGGAGCAGTTCGCGCTGCCGCTTCGAGAGCTTTTGTGGCGTCTCGATCTGGATCTGGATGTAGAGATCGCCCGTCTGGCTGGAACGCAGCACCGGCATGCCCTTGCCCTTGAGGCGGAACTGCTTTCCGGCCTGCGTGCCTTCGGGAACGGTGACGCGCGACTTCGTGCCGTCGAGCGTCGCCACATCGAAAGTGCCGCCGAGCGCTGCCGTCGTCATCGAGATCGGAACGGCGCAATAGAGGTCGGCTCCATCGCGCTGATAAAATTCGTGCGGCTTCACCGACAGGAAGATATAGAGATCGCCCGCCGGTCCGCCGCGCGTGCCGGCCTCGCCTTCGCCCTGCAAGCGGATGCGCGTGCCATCTTCGATACCAGCCGGAATATTGACCGAGAGCGAACGCTCTTCCGTTACGCGGCCCTGGCCATGGCACTTGGGGCATGGATCGGGAATGGTCTGGCCGCGGCCATGGCAGGTCGGGCAGGTTCGTTCGATCGAGAAAAAGCCCTGCGCGGCGCGAACGCGGCCGGAGCCTTGACAGGTGCCGCAGGTTTTCGGTTGCGTGCCGGGCTTGGCGCCGGAACCCGAGCACATATCGCAAGTGATCGAGGTTGGAACACGAATCTGCGCCGTCTTGCCGGAGAAGGCCTCTTCCAGCGAAATTTCCATATTGTAGCGAAGGTCGGCACCACGCTCGCGTCCGCCGGATGAGCGCTGCCGTCCCCGGCCACCGCCCATCATCTCGCCGAATATGTCTTCGAAGATGTCGGAGAAGCCGCCGCCACCGGCGAAGCCCGCACCGCCGCCGAAGCCGCCAGCACCCATGCCGCCATGCTCGAAGGCTGCGTGACCATAACGGTCGTAGGCCGCACGCTTCTGCGGGTCCTTCAGCGTTTCATAGGCTTCGTTGATTTCCTTGAATTTGATTTCGGCGCTCTTATCGTCCGGGTTCTTGTCCGGATGATATTTCATTGCCAGTTTGCGGAAGGCGCTTTTCAGCTCTTTTTCATCCGCCGTTTTGGCGACGCCCAGAGTTTCGTAAAAGTCCGCTTTTGCCAATTTAAACCCCGGAAATGGATTTCCGGCTGCCCTCGGACAGCCGGATTGCAGTGTTTAGCATAACCGCTTCGCCGCGGATTTATGCGGACTTCTTGCGGTCGTCGTCCTTGACTTCTTCGTAGTCGGCATCAACGACATTGTCATCACCTGCCGAAGCATCTGCCGTACCGGCTTCCGCCTGCTGGGCTTCGTAGATCGCCTGGCCGAGCTTCATGGACACTTCCATGAGGGTCTGGGTCTTCGCCTTGATATCCTCGGCATCCGGGTCGGTCGCCTCGGCTGCAGACTTCAGAGCCGCAATCGCATCAGAGATGGCGGTGCGGTCGGCCTCGGAAACCTTGTCACCGTAATCCTTCAGCGATTTTTCCGTCGAGTGAACCAGGCTTTCGGCTTGGTTCTTGGCCTCAACGCTTTCGCGGCGCTTCTTGTCTTCCGCGGCATGCGATTCTGCATCCTTGACCATCTTTTCGATGTCGGCGTCCGAAAGGCCTCCGGAAGCCTGGATGCGGATCTGCTGTTCCTTGCCGGTACCCTTGTCCTTGGCCGAAACCTGCACGATGCCGTTCGCATCGATATCGAAGGTAACTTCAATCTGTGGAACACCGCGCGGCGCCGGCGGCAGGCCGACGAGGTCGAACTGGCCGAGCAGCTTGTTGTCGGCAGCCATTTCGCGCTCGCCCTGCGAAACGCGGATGGTGACGGCCTGCTGGTTGTCATCGGCAGTCGAGAAAGTCTGCGACTTCTTGGTCGGGATCGTCGTGTTGCGCTCGATCAGACGGGTGAAGACGCCACCGAGGGTTTCGATGCCCAGAGACAGCGGGGTCACGTCGAGAAGCAGAACGTCCTTGACGTCACCCTGCAGAACGCCGGCCTGGATGGCAGCGCCGAGCGCAACGACTTCATCCGGATTGACGCCCTTGTGCGGCTCCTTGCCGAACAGCTGCTTGACGACTTCCTGAACCTTCGGCATGCGGCTCATACCACCGACGAGAACGACTTCATCGATCTCAGCCGGGGTGACGCCGGCATCCTTGAGGGCCGCCTTGCACGGCGCGATCGTGCGCTGCACGAGGTCGTCGACCAGGCTTTCAAGTTTGGCGCGCGTCAGCTTCAGCGTCAGGTGCTTCGGGCCAGAAGCGTCAGCCGTGATGAAGGGCAGGTTGATTTCGGTCTGCTGCGAGGACGAGAGCTCGATCTTGGCTTTTTCGGCAGCTTCCTTCAGGCGCTGCAGCGCGAGCTTGTCGTTCTTGAGGTCGATGCCGTTGTCCTTCTTGAACTCTGCGACGAGGTATTCGACGAGACGCATGTCGAAGTCTTCACCGCCGAGGAAGGTGTCGCCGTTGGTGGACTTCACTTCGAAGACGCCGTCACCGATTTCGAGGATCGAAATATCGAAGGTACCGCCGCCAAGGTCGTAGACGGCAATCGTCTTGCCTTCCTTTTTGTCAAGCCCGTAAGCGAGGGCCGCTGCGGTCGGCTCGTTGATGATACGCAGAACCTCAAGACCCGCGATCTTGCCAGCATCCTTGGTTGCCTGGCGCTGCGCGTCGTTAAAGTATGCCGGAACCGTGATGACGGCCTTCTCGACCTTTTCACCGAGGTAGGATTCAGCCGTTTCCTTCATCTTCTGAAGGATCATCGCGGAGACCTGCGCGGGCGAATAGCCCTTGCCATTGGCTTCGACCCAGGCATCGCCATTGTCACCCTTCGAAATACTGAAAGGGACAAGACCCTTGTCCTTCTCGACGGTCGGATCTTCGTAGCGGCGGCCGATCAGGCGCTTGACGGCAAAGAGCGTATTCGTCGGATTGGTGACGGCCTGGCGTTTTGCCGGCTGGCCGACAAGGCGTTCGCCGTCGTCGGTAAATGCTACCATGGAAGGAGTCGTGCGCGCGCCTTCTGCGTTCTCAATGACCTTCGCGTCCTTGCCGTCCATGACAGCGACGCAGGAATTTGTCGTTCCGAGGTCGATACCAATTACTTTTGCCATGTCATTTACTCCTTGAAGCAAGCTGTCGGAACCCCGAGAAGGCATTTCCCTGACAGCCCCTTACGGGATGTGGGTCTTCGGAATTAACGCAATCGTGATTGCGGTGATGCGGCGTATATAAGGAGCGGTTTTCTGGACTGCAAGGCGAGAATGAGCCCGAAATCCAGCAAAACGAACGTGTTGCATTCACTTTCTACAGTGAGCGAAAAAACTCCGCCGTGCTTCGCATCTGCGTGGACTTACCAAAGCCGGCTTGCATCGAGCATGAGCGGCTTCGCTCATTGGCCCATGATCAGGTCAAGCAGAGTGGTGCGGCGCGGCTGGACGGAAGAGGTGGCCGCAGGGCCGCCGACATCTCCCGGTGGAATAGGTCCTCCCGGGGCCGCCACGGCCTGTTGCTCGTGACCGGGTGCCGGTGGAAATGATGTTTGCGCCTCCGTGCTGCTCCCGCCTCCGAAAACGCCGGAAATGATGCCGCCGATCGTTGTCGGCTGCTCCTGCATCGGCCGTGGTTCAGCCTGCGCCATCGGCTGATTGCCGAACTCATTCGGGTCCGCAATGAACTGGCCGTTGCCGAATAGCGGAGCTGGAGAAAGACCCTTGTGCGCGGCAATCATGAATTCCTGCCATGCCTTCGCAGGCAGGCCGCCGCCGGTAACCTTCTTCATCGGCGTGCCGTCGTCATTGCCGAACCAGACACCGGTCGTCAGATTGCTGGTGAAACCGACGAAGAGCGCATCGCGCGAATTCTGGGTCGTGCCCGTCTTGCCGGCCGCCTGCCAGCCAGGAATCTTGGCGCTTTTGCCCGTGCCGGTCTCGATCGTGCCCATCATCATGGCATTCATGTTGGCGGCGACCGTTTCAGAAACAACGCGGGGCGGGTTGTCATAGGTGTTCTCATAGAGAACCTTGCCCTCGGCGGTCGTCACCCGGCGGATCACATGCGGGGTTGCCTTGTAGCCGCCGTTCATGAAGGCGGCGTAGGAAGCGGTGAGCTCCGTGAGCGACACTTCAGACGTGCCAAGCGCGATCGAGGCATTCGGCTGCAGTTCGGTCTCGATGCCGAGTCGGTGCGCAAGCTTGATCACCTGCTCCGGCCCGTCATACATGACGAGCTGGGCGGCGACGGTATTCAGCGACTTGGCAAGCGCGGTCGCGAGTGTCACCTCGCCATTGTATTTCTTTTCATAATTTTCAGGCGTCCAGTTGCCGATGCGAATCGGTGCGTCGTTGAAGACGGAATAGGGCGTCAAACCCTTTTCGAGTGCGGCGGCATAAACGAAAGGTTTGAAAGAGGAGCCCGGCTGGCGCTTCGCCTTGACCGCGCGGTTGAACTGGCTTTCGGCATAATCCCTGCCGCCGACCAGCGCTCGGATCGCGCCAGTCCCGTCGATCGAGACGAGGGCGGCCTGGGACGCATCGAGCTTTGCGCCGTCCTTGCCGAGAATGTCGTTGAGCGACTGCTCAGCCTTCCTTTCCAGCCCCTTGTCGATCGTCGTATCGACGATGAGGTCCTCTTTCACTTCGCCGACCAGCCCGGGTAGCTCGTCCATAACCATGTCGGCCACATATTGACCAGCGCCCGACCAGTAGCTCTTCGCCTTGGACGGCGTCTGCGTCATCGCCGTCTTTACCTCGTTGTCGGTGATATAGCCTTGGTCGCGCATGGCCTGCAGTACGATCTGGGCACGGGCGTTTGCGGCGTCTGGGTCGCGGGCCGGAGACAGGCGTGACGGCGCCTTGACGAGACCGGCGAGCAAAGCCGCTTCCCCGAGATTCACGTCACGCGCGGACTTGTTGAAATAACGTCGGGCGGCGGCCTCGACGCCGTAGGCATTCGAGCCGTAGAAGACGCGGTTCAGATACATCGCAAGGATCTGATCCTTCGTATATTTCTGCTCGAGCCAGAAAGAGAGCAGCACTTCCTGCACTTTGCGCTCCAGAGTGCGATCCGGCGAAAGGAAGAGGTTCTTCGCAAGCTGCTGCGTCAAGGTGGAGCCACCCTGAATCGGCTGGCCCGTCAGGTTGTTGACGACGGCGCGGGCAAGCCCCATTGGGTCGACGCCGAAATGCGAGTAAAAGCGCTTGTCTTCTATCGCGATGATCGCTTCAGGGATGTAGGGCGACATCTGATCGAGCGATAGCGCCTCGCCGCCGGTGGCGCCACGATTGGCAATCACGCTGCCATCGACAGATGCGATCTTGACGTTCGGCGGCCGGTCAGGGATCGCCCAGGTGCTAGCGCTCGGCATGCGCGAGCCGTAGTAGAAAACCAGCCCAGCTGCACCGATGCCGGCCCAGATACCAAGCACGATGCACCAGTAGACCACGCGGCGGATGAAGTTGAAGAGACCGCCGTCCTGGCGTTCGGGCGGCTCGCGTCTGCTGCGCCTTTTCCTGTCGGGTGCGCGGGTTCGTGTCGCGTCCGAGGAAAAACGTTTGGTTCCGCGTCGGCCGGAGATACGATCGTCGTCGTCCAGCGAGAAATCGTCGTCCTCTTCAAAGCGGCTACGGCCGCTGAAGGACGGTTCGATTCTATCGCGTGATCTGCCCCTACCTGCCATCGTGGACCGGCCGCACCCCATATGTCGCAAGCGCTCTTTGCGCAATCATCCGGGTGGACTTTAAATACGGCGATTTAAGGGGTGGTTAAGACTGCAGGCAAGCGGTCCCGACGGCGCTTCAGCCCTGCCGTTTGCGCATGGCTGCCATTCGTTGCAGCTGTCACGAAACTGACATATATCGCGCCACCTTACGCCGAAGAAAAAAGCAATAAGCGTAGTAGTTAGGCATTTAATATGAGCATTGACCTTAAGAGAATAGACGAGACCTGTCTTCGCGAGATCTGGAGCATCCATGAGTTTGCCCGGCAGCATCGGCTGAGCAAGATGGAGGAAAGCCGCCTGAAAATGCTGCACGGTCCGTTTGCACAGATGCGTGAGCTCGTGACAGGCTCTGATCGCAAAGCTTCCGTTTGGTAATTTGGAACCTTTAGCTGTCCCGCCAGTTTCCTTTGTAGCGGGACAGCCCTCAAGTCCCGTTATGGATCGGTCGTCTCCCCTCAACACGGCCGATCGAAATCAGGCCCGGCGCCTCCGTCTTGGAGCGTCGGGCTTTTTCTATGCAGCTTATCGCAAAAGGGCGGCATCTCTGCCGCCCCAGCGCCACGTTAGTTCCGGCAACCCGGCTCGCCCGGTTGGCAGGCGCCTCGCTGCGGCCTGCGGCGATCATTGTCACCACCGCTGCGGTTCCGATTGTCGTCACCACGGACGCGACTATTGCCATCATCGCCTCCACGTTCGAAGTTCCGGCGGTCATTGTCGCCACCTCGGCGGTTACGATTGTCGTCGCCGCGGACGCGATTATTGCCATCATCGCCTCCACGTTCGAAGTTCCGGCGGTCATTGTCGCCACCTCGGCGGTTACGATTGTCGTCGCCACGGACGCGATTGCCATCATCGCCTCGACGTTCGAAGTTCCGGCGGTCGTTGTCACGATCGCTGCGGTTTCGATTGTCGTCGCCGCGGCGGATGACGCGATTGCCATCATCGTCTCGACGTTCGAAGTTCCGGCGATCGCGATCACGATCGCCGCGGTTGCGCAGATCACGGTCAAAGTCCGGCTGCCTGTCGACATTGGGCCTGCGGTCGGGCGCGCGATCGAAATCCGGCAGGCGATCCCGACGATCGTCAAAGTCCCGGCGTCGTTCACGGCGATCGGAGTCGCGATAGAAGTCCGGTCCGCGGCGCCAGCGATCGCGGTCGCGATAGAAGTCACGGTCGCGGTAATTACGATCCCAATAGCTGCCGAAGCTGAAGACAACGACGGGAATACCGAGTGGGCGATAATATTGAGGCCCGAGATAAACGCGGCGCTGTTGATAAAGTGCCTGGATATATCCGCCGTGCACCCAGCCACGGGCGCCGTAGAACTCCACGTCGCACCATGGCACGTCTGCAAGACAGCCGTAGATTTCGATGGACTCGCCGGCCGGAATTACGGTGACCGCCGGATATTCCGTGCTTGGGCCGGCCCGCATATTGACGTTCGTCGTCGCGAAGCCTTCTGCCGCCTGAGCGATCGCCGGAGCAAACAAGAGCATACCGGTCGCGGCAATTTTCAAGAGGGTGCGTTTCACGTTTTCAACTCCCTGGGAGGTAGCGTCATGCCACATCCGGTATTTGTTTTACTCCGGCTTTTGCCGGCTCCGGGCACAGTCCGAGGCTCGCCGACTTTTGTTAGCCGGCGATCATTCGTCTTGTCTTTCAATGGTTTATAGCGCGTGTTGCATGAACGCAGCTTGAACGGAAAAATGGGGCTCTAGGCCTTGAAAGTGCCGGAGCGGCTTCCGATATGACGCTCAACAGATCGCAGCCAAGTGGATGCTGTGCGCGCCTTAAGCGTTTGCCGTTTTCCATATCATTCCGACTGCTGGGCGTCTTAACGGCGTGTTAACCTTTCGGGATCAATCTTGGGCAAAGTCCGCTTTTTCCTTGACCACGGATGTACTGGCATTGAAGCGAAGCGGATGATGAAGGCCGGTTTATCCGGCCTTTGTTTTTGTCTGAATGCGTGCCCGCGTAAATCATCGCGAGGCACGCACTTTTCGTTCAAGCTGCCAATGCGTCGAGGATGCGCACCCAGGAGCGGATGCCCTTGTGGTAGGAGGCGAGTTCGTATTTCTCGTTGGGCGAATGGATCCGGTCATCTGCGAGGCCGAAGCCCACGAGCAGCGATTCCATGCCGAGCATTCTCTGGAAATCGCCGACGATCGGGATCGAGCCGCCCATGCCGATAACGACGGCGGGCTTGGGCCATTCGTCGGAAAGCGCGTTCTTCGCTTTCGTGATCACCGGCGAATCATAGGCAAGGTGAATTGCCGGCGAGGCGCCATGGGCATGGAACTCGACCGAGCAATCGGCCGGCACCTTCGAGCGGACATAGTTTCGGAACGTCTCTCGAATCTTTGCCGGATCCTGTTTGCCGACGAGGCGGAAGGAAACCTTAGCCGACGCCTTGGCGGCAATCACTGTCTTGAAGCCTTCGCCGGTATAGCCGCCCCATATGCCGTTGACTTCAGCCGTCGGGCGCGCCCAGGTGAGTTCCAGAACGGAACGGCCTTTTTCACCCGACGGCACCGAAAGGCCGACTTGGCCGAGTAAGTCTTCAGCGCTCTGGCCGAGCTTTTCCCATGAGGCCTTGATGTTTGCAGGCGTTTCCTCGACGCCTTCATAAAAATTCTCGAGTGTTATGCGGCCAGTTTCGTCGTGCAGACCGGCGAGCGCTGTTGTCAGGACATGGATCGGATTCGCTGCCGCGCCGCCGAAAAGCCCGGAATGAAGATCGCGGTCGGCCGCCGTAACGACGACTTCTTCACCGACAAGGCCGCGAAGGGCAGCAGCAATCGCCGGGGTCTCGCGGTCCCACATGCCGGTATCGCAGACAAGCGCATAGTCGGCCTTCAGTTCTGTCGCATTTGCCTCCAGAAAGGGCTTGAGCGACGGCGAGCCGGATTCCTCTTCGCCCTCGAAAAGGATAGTGATGCGGCAGGGAAGCGCGCTGTTGACCTCTTTATAGGCTCGGCAAGCTTCGACGAAGGTCATGAGCTGGCCCTTGTCGTCGGCGGTGCCGCGGCCCGTCAGGATCTTGCGGCCATTGCCCATGTCCTTGATGGCTGGTTCGAAGGGATCGTTGTCCCAAAGCTCGATGGGATCAACCGGTTGAACGTCGTAGTGGCCGTAAAACAGCACATGCGGCGCATCCGCGCTGGCGCCGGAATGATGTGCAACGACCATCGGGTGACCGGGAGTATCGCGAACGGAAGCTTCGAAACCCAGTGTCTTCAAATAGGCGACCAGCCATTCGGCAGCCGTGTGGCACTCGGCTTTGTACGCCGGGTCAGTCGAGATCGATTTGATGCGCAGCAACTCGAACAATCTGTCCAGGCTTGAACCGAGGTTCTGATCGGCGCGCGAAAGCACCGGGGTTACGTCTGTCATTTCCGACTCCTTTCGAGATTCGGCCGGACGATAGACCAAAGGCGGGGACGTTTCGAGGAAGAAAAATCGAAACGAGGGAGCGCCTAGACGGTCAGATTTTCTTCGCGTTTTCGAGGAGGCGGCGGATATATTCCAGCATCAGTTCGCGTTCGAAGGTCTTGAAGCCTTGGAAAAGCGCCAGGTCGGCTTCACGTGCGATCTTGACCGCTTCATCTTCGATGGCCCGCGCATTGGGCGTCAGGAAGATCAGTTGCGCTCGTTTGTCGGAAGGATGGGGACGGCGCTCGATGAGGCCATCGCGCGCCATGCGCGCAAGCGTATTGGCCATCGTCGCCTGTTCGATATCGACGCGTTCGAGCAATTGCTTCTGCGTGAGGCCATCTTCCGCCCAAAGTTCGAGAAGGATCGGGAATTGCCCGGGGGAAAAACCAAGCCCCGCCGCGCGCTGCTGCAGCGAGCGGGCAAAACCCTTGGCCAACTGGCTGGCAAGATATGCTCCCGAATCCATCCTATTAAATCCCATGATTGCAGTTAGGCTCAAAAACTGACGCGAAACAATGCAACAAATCGCATGCGATGGATCAAAACTTGTCCTTTAAGCTTCATAAATGTGCATCTTCGCCAAAAAACAAAGCCGCCATGGCCTGGAGGTTGGCCATGGCGGCTTGAAAATGGGGACAAAGGCCCGGAGAGGGGGATAAGGCCTTTGTCCAAGCCTGATGCGGCGGGGGACAAGCCGGTAATCAGACCCTCGGCGCGATCAAACGCCGGTAGACCTGATTTGTGACCGGGAATGTGGTTTTTCAAGGGAAGCCGGCCGAGCCGATAATTACAAATTGGTAACAGTTCGGTGAAGCATTAATTCGCGCGCCCTCCAGCAATCATTCCAGAAGAACACAAGGTTCCATTCGCTGGCAATGACGACTGCCACGAGAGCAAGCGGGACGGCATAGGCGAGCGCAGCACCTGTGCTTTTCCATAGGCAAGTCTTTCCGAAGGCGAGGGGGGGTCAGCAATAAATAGAACCGCAAACTGCATGTGCAATGGACGTTTCCATCTCGCCACGCTATCCATGCAGCCATGAAAAAAGGCGATCATCTTTTCCTTATTGACGGTTCGGGTTTCATCTTCCGGGCGTTTCACGCCCTGCCGCCGCTGACGCGCAAGTCCGACGGCTTGCCGGTCGGCGCAGTCTCTGGCTTCTGCAATATGCTCTGGAAGCTGCTGACCGATGCGCGTGACACCTCCGTCGGCGTCACGCCGACGCATCTTGCAGTTATCTTCGACTACTCGGCAAAGACCTTTCGCAAGGATTTGTATGATGCCTACAAGGCCAATCGCTCGGCACCGCCGGATGAGCTGATACCGCAATTCGGGCTAATCCGCGAGGCGACGCGCGCCTTCAACCTGCCCTGCATCGAGACTGAAGGGTTCGAGGCCGACGATATCATCGCCACCTATGCCCGGCAGGCGGAAGGGACGGGCGCCGATGTGACGATCGTCTCCTCCGACAAGGATCTGATGCAGCTCGTGACGCCGAACGTCCACATGTACGACAGCATGAAGGACAAGCAGATCGGCATCCCTGACGTCATCGAGAAATGGGGCGTACCGCCCGAAAAGATGATCGACCTGCAGGCCATGACCGGCGATTCGGTCGACAATGTCCCAGGTATTCCCGGTATCGGCCCGAAGACCGCCGCCCAGCTTCTTGCAGAATACGGCGATCTCGACACGCTGCTGGACCGTGCGCATGAGATCAAGCAGGAAAAGCGCCGCCAGACGATTCTCGAGAATGCCGACAAGGCGAGGCTTTCGCGCGAATTGGTTCGGCTGCGATCTGATGTACCGCTGGTGCTTGGTCTGGACGACCTCGTTCTCGAAGTGCAGAACGGCCCGAAGTTGATCGGTTTCCTGAAGGCGCTGCAATTCACGACGCTGACGCGCCGTGTGGCGGAGGCCTGCAATTGCGATGCCAGTGCCATCGAGGCGGCCGACGTAAAAGTCGAGTGGGGTACTACTGCGCACGGCCCCGATCTTGATGCCGTTGAACCGGAGCCGGTTGCGGGCGGCATCCCGGATGTCGAGGGCGCTGCCGTTCCGATTCCCGTCAAGGCCAAGCCCGCCGGCAAAGGCTTTACGCCCGCCGAACTCGCCAAGGCGCGCGCCGAAGCCTTTGCAGTGCTGCCATTTGATCATTCCACCTACGTGACGATCCGCGATCTCGCGACGCTCGACAAATGGATTGGCGATGCGCGGGCAACCGGCCTGGTCGCCTTCGAAACCGAAACCACTTCGCTTGATGCGATGCAGGCGGAGCTGGTTGGGTTCTCGATGGCGATTGCCGACAACGACAAGAACCCGGCGGGCGTCAAGACGCGCGCCGCCTATCTCCCGATCAGCCATAAGAACGGCGTCAGCGATCTCCTTGGCGGCGGGCTTGCGGACAATCAGATACCGATGCGGGATGCGCTGCCGCGGCTAAAGGCGCTGCTCGAAGACGAGTCCGTTCTCAAGGTCGCGCAGAACCTGAAATATGACTATCTGCTGATGAAGCGATATGGCGTCGAGACAAAGAGCTTCGACGATACGATGCTGATGTCCTACGTGCTCGACGCCGGCACCGGCGCGCATGGAATGGACTCGCTCTCAGAGAAAATTCTCGGCCATAAGCCGATTGCTTACAAGGATATCGCAGGAAGCGGCAGGGCGAATGTTACGTTCGACCTTGTCGATATCGATCGTGCTACGCACTACGCTGCCGAAGACGCCGATGTGACATTGCGGCTCTGGATGGTGCTGAAGCCACGACTTGCCGCAGCAAAGCTGACGGCTGTCTACGAGCGTCTGGAGCGCCCGCTGCTGCCGGTACTGGCGCGCATGGAAGAACGCGGCATCACGGTCGACCGTCAGATCCTGTCCCGCCTTTCCGGTGAACTGGCGCAAGGCGCAGCGCGCCTGGAGGACGAAATCTATGCGTTGGCGGGTGAGAAGTTCACGATCGGCTCGCCGAAGCAGCTTGGCGACATTCTCTTCGGCAAGCTGGGGCTTGCTGGGGGCAGCAAGACGAAGACCGGGCAGTGGTCGACCTCGGCAAGCGTGCTGGAAGACCTTGCCGCGGCGGGTTTCGAACTGCCGCGCAAGATCGTCGATTGGCGCCAGCTGACCAAGCTGAAATCCACCTATACAGATGCGCTTCCCGGTTACGTGCATCCGCAGACGAAGCGCGTCCACACCTCCTATTCGCTGGCTTCGACGACGACAGGGCGGCTTTCGTCGTCCGAGCCGAACCTGCAGAACATTCCGGTGCGAACGCTGGAAGGCCGGAAAATCCGCACCGCTTTCATCTCCACGCCCGGGCATAAGCTGATCTCGGCCGATTACAGCCAGATCGAACTGCGCGTGCTCGCCCATGTCGCGGAAATTCCGCAGCTGACCCAGGCTTTTGCCGAAGGCATCGATATTCACGCGATGACGGCCTCCGAAATGTTCGGCGTTCCTGTCGATGGCATGCCGGCCGAAGTGCGCCGCCGCGCCAAGGCGATCAACTTCGGCATCATCTACGGCATTTCCGCCTTCGGCCTTGCCAACCAGCTCTCGATCGAGCGCTCGGAAGCGAGTGACTACATCAAGAAATACTTCGAGCGTTTCCCCGGCATTCGCGACTATATGGACAGCCGCAAACAGATGGCGCGCGACAAAGGCTATGTCGAAACGATCTTCGGGCGGCGAATCAACTATCCGGAAATCCGCTCCTCCAATCCTTCGGTGCGCGCCTTCAACGAGCGGGCTGCGATCAACGCACCGATCCAGGGCTCGGCAGCCGATGTCATCCGCCGGGCAATGATCAAGATCGAACCGGCACTCGCCGAAGCCGGACTTGAGGATCGGGTGCGCATGCTGTTGCAGGTGCACGATGAACTGATCTTCGAAGTCGAGGATGCCGACGTCGAAAAGGCGATGCCGATCATTGTATCCGTCATGGAAAACGCCGCCATGCCGGCGCTCGAAATGCGCGTGCCGTTGAAGGTCGATGCGCGCGCCGCGACCAATTGGGACCAAGCGCATTGAGCGCTTCGTCCTTCCGGCCCCAAAGATTTTTCTTGATGACTTAACTAATTGGCAAATATAGGTTTTTGGTTCTGTAGGTGTGTCTTTTCGACAAGGTTGGAAGGAACTTGTTAACCTTCGTTTTCTAATCCGGATGGGTCAGAAATTGAGTGAGTAGCGGGCGCATGCGTTTTCCCAGAACGAATTTGACGGATGCCGGTGATTTTTCCTCGGAAATAGACGTACAGCATGCGGGCGATGACATAAATGTCGCTCCCGCAGCGCCGGTTTGGCAAAGCAATTTCTCGCTTGCACCGAACGTGCGTTTTACCCGCACGCCGGAAAACCTGATCAGTAAACGCCGCGTGCCGGCCGAATCGGAACAGTCGTCTTGCGAGGAGATCGTCAGCGAAGGGCCGGCAGTTGATGTCGAGTCAAGCGCCCCGATGATGATTGACGTGCCGTTCGACGTCTACCTGCCGGAAGCCGCTCCATCCGCGTCCGAGACCGATCATCCCGAACATGTCGCCGAAATTCAGGTCGAGCCGGAATTTCGCGCTTCGTCCGAGCTGACCGGCATTTCCGATTTCGCCTTCTGGGAAGTCATGGCCTTCGAGGAGGCGACTGCGCCCCCGATTACCCTACCAGTTGCTTTCCTGCCAAAGGTTGAGGTCACGCCGGAATCGCTCATCCAACACTTCCGCGTGATGGAATGGCGCCCCGGAGGGAGGCCGCAAAAGCCCGACGCACCAGCCACGGCCACAGCCGCTCCAGCGCCTGTAAGGTCTATATCGAACGTGGCTCCGGCAGCTCGACCGGCCGCCCCACCGGTGACCGCGAGAACGCAGCCGATCGCGCCGATGCCAGTTCGCGTGCAGGCCGCTGCAGCCCTGGCGCCCGCACCGCGGGCTGTAACGCAGAAGACAATCCCGGCGAAAATCGATCCATCCGGCTACGAGTTTCCGCCCCGCTCGCTGCTGCAGGAACCACCGGAGCGTTTTGGCGAGATCATGCCGCAGGAAACGCTGGAGCAGAATGCCGGGCTGCTGGAAAGCGTGCTGGAGGACTTCGGCATCAAGGGCGAGATCATTCATGTCCGCCCAGGTCCGGTCGTAACGCTTTACGAATTCGAACCTGCACCCGGAGTGAAGTCGTCGCGCGTCATCGGCCTTGCCGACGATATAGCCCGCTCCATGTCGGCGCTGTCGGCCCGTGTCGCCGTGGTGCCTGGCCGCAATGTCATCGGCATCGAATTGCCGAACGCGATGCGCGAGACGGTCTATTTCCGCGAGATGATCGAGAGCCAGGATTTCGAGAAGAGCGGTTACAAGCTGGCACTCGGCCTCGGAAAGACGATCGGCGGCGAGCCGGTGATCGCCGAACTTGCGAAGATGCCGCACCTGCTGGTTGCCGGCACCACGGGCTCCGGTAAATCCGTCGCCATCAACACTATGATCCTCTCGCTGCTCTATCGCATGACGCCGGAACAATGCCGTCTCATCATGGTCGATCCCAAGATGCTGGAACTGTCCGTCTATGACGGCATCCCGCACCTATTGACGCCCGTCGTCACCGATCCGAAGAAGGCCGTGATGGCGCTGAAATGGGCGGTGCGCGAGATGGAGGAGCGCTACCGCAAAATGTCGCGCCTCGGCGTGCGCAACATCGACGGCTACAATGGCCGTGTCGCGCAGGCCCGCGAAAAGGGCGAGACAGTCCGCATCATGGTCCAGACCGGTTTCGACAAGGGCACAGGCGCGCCGATCGAAGAGCAGCAGGAAATGGACCTGACGCCGATGCCCTACATCGTCGTCATCGTCGACGAAATGGCTGACCTCATGATGGTTGCCGGCAAGGAGATCGAGGGCGCGATCCAGCGCCTGGCGCAGATGGCGCGCGCCGCCGGCATCCATCTCATCATGGCGACACAGCGTCCGTCGGTCGATGTCATCACCGGCACCATCAAGGCGAATTTCCCGACTCGCATCTCCTTCCAGGTCACGTCGAAGATCGACAGCCGCACGATCCTTGGCGAGCAAGGCGCCGAGCAGCTGCTCGGCCAGGGCGACATGCTGCACATGCAAGGGGGCGGCAGGATTTCTCGTGTCCACGGCCCGTTCGTCTCCGACCTCGAGGTCGAAAAGGTCGTCGCGCATCTGAAGACGCAGGGCCGTCCGGAATATCTGGATACGGTCACGGCTGACGAAGAGGAGGATGCCGAGCCGGAAGAAGGCGCCGTCTTCGACAAGAGCGCGATCGCGTCCGAGGACGGCAACGAGCTTTACGATCAGGCGGTCAAGGTCGTGCTGCGCGACAAGAAGTGCTCGACCTCATACATCCAGCGCCGCCTCGGCATCGGCTACAACCGCGCGGCATCGCTTGTGGAGCGCATGGAAAAGGAAGGCCTCGTCGGTCCCGCGAACCATGTCGGCAAACGTGAGATCGTGTCGGGGCGCGAAGAATGACGCCGGCTAACCAATTTTCGTAAGGAAGCTGTTGAGCGTCTCGATGATCTTGCGCCCGGCTTCTTCCAGCGAGCCGCTGTTGTCCAGTTCGGTGACGTCGTAATCGCCCCGTACGGTCAGCGGACCGCGGGCGAGGCGGGCCATAATGTCTTCGTGCGTCTCGCGGCCGCGGGCTTCGAGGCGGCCGGCCAGCACTTGCGGGCGGGCGGTCACGTTGATGACCTTGAGGCGGGGAAAAACGGCCTGGAAGAGGTGGAGTGCCGAGCGGGAGCCGTTGGCGATTACCAGGTGTCCCTTGGCGAGCGCGACGGAAACCTCTGCTGGAATGCCGTATTTCAGGCCATGGGCCTCCCACCAAACGGCGAAGTTGCCGGATTGCTCCATAGAGACGAAGCCTCCGTCGGAAACGGACAGATGATCTTCGCCGCCGGCATCGCGGTCCCGTGTGATGACGCGGCGAACGAAATGCACGTCGGGACGGCCGGCAAAATGCTTTGCCGCCAAGTTTATCAGCGTGTCCTTGCCGGCGCCGCTCGGGCCGACGACAACGACCATGATGCCTCGCTCTGTGCCGGGTACCAAATGTGGCTCGTGCGAGGGGATCATGCGACCCGGCGCCCTTCGCGCCAGACCGAACGGGTCACCGGCACGCCCTCGTCGCGGAAGACGCGGACAAGATCGGCACGAAGGCCGGTATCGATCCGGCCGCGATCATTGAGGCTGACGGTGCGCGCGGGCGTGGCGGTCACCATCGCGATGGCCTTGGACAACGAAATGGTCTCCACCTCGTCGGCAAGAATGAAGGGTGCGTAAAGCAAGCTGAGCGGTACGTAATCGGAAGAGAGTACGTCGAGGACGCCGCGCTCTGCAAGATCGCGAGCGGCGATGTTGCCTGAGTGAGACTTGCCGCGCACGACATTGGGAGCGCCCATCAGCACGCTCATCCCGTGCGTGTGCGATGCCTTGGCGGCGTCGAAGCTCGTTGGAAACTCCGCAAGGCGCACGCCGTTTTCGATCGCCTCGTCGACATGGGCAAGTGTCGCATCGTCGTGGCTCGCAACGGTGATACCACGCTCCTTGCAGACCTTGGCGATCGCGGAGCGGTGCGGCGTCGAATTGCGAGCGGATTCGCCGAGGCGCTTTTCGATGAAGCGCGCGAACGCCTCGTCCGAAAGGCCGCGCTTCTTCTGATAGTAGAAGACGTACTGATCCATCGTCTGGAACTGACGCTGGCCCGGCGCGTGGTCCATCAGCGAAACGAGGCGGACATAGGGATCGTCCTCGAAGTCTGCGAAATGCGCCAGCACGTTGTCGGCCGAAACTTCGCAGCGCAGGTGGATCAGGTGTTCCGCGCGAAGCCGGCCTTCCTGCTCGGCCTTCTGGATGGCGTCAGCCATCTCGCGCATTTCGCCGTGTTCAAAGCCACCGTCCTCGTCCGCGCCCATGCGCAGGCAGTCGAAAACGGTGGTGATGCCAGAGGTGACGATCTGGGCGTCATGGGCCTGGATGGCCGCCGTCTTGTTCCAGCGCAGGCCCGGGCGAGGCGAATAGTGGCCTTCCAGATGGTCGGTATGGAGTTCGACGAGGCCGGGGATCAGGTAATCGCCTTCGAAATCCTCTCCGTTTGCCGAATTGCCTTCGGAGATATCGGCAATCCTGCCGTCGCGGATCAAGAGCGAGCCATTCACGATCTCGTCTTCAAGAACGATGCGGGCGTTGGAAAGGACTGTCTCTGTGGTCATCTGCGGATCTCTTAGCGTTTGGCGCCGGCAAGCGGCAGCCAGGAATGAATCTTGAACGGTCCGCCGCGCTCTTCTTCGGTGAAGACCGCGAGGCCGGAAATGGAAAGCGGCCGGCCGATGAAGGCGGCGAAACGCTTCTCCAGGATCGATTTCATCAGTGCTGAGCGCTCTTCGGGCACTTGGCCGGTGAGCGTCATGTGGAAACCGAAATCCTCCATTACATAGGGATAACCCCAGCGCATGAGGTTGGCACGCTGGCTTTCCGTCAATTTTTCAGGCTTTCGCCTTGCAATATCGGCCTCGCAAAGCGCTGCGCGAAACGGCTCGAAGGACTTTACCACGCTTGCCGCGAAATCCTGAAGCGGCGCATGCAGAAAACCTGGAACGAGCGCAAAGAAGCGGCCGATCTGCCCGAGGACGAGTTCGGGGATTTCGAATGCCGGTGTACGGCCGGTGAAATCCTCCACGACAGCCATCAAGTCTTTCTCGTTGACCGAAGAGGCAAGCGCAAAAGGCGCCTTTATAGTCGCATGAAAGCCGTAACGGCGCGGATCGGCTGTCAGCTCGAATTGCTCCGCGGCCGTCATCCCATCTTCCTCTGGAGCCGGGTAAGTTTCGCCCACAAATGCGTCGCGCCCGAGCCAGATCGAGGCTGCGCCCGTCAGGGGATCGTTCTTTGGCGGCGTGAAATAGAGGGCGTAGCGCAAAAGTCTTGTCCTGAAAAGATGGTCGGGCAGAGCCGCAATGTCAGCGATTTGGCGATGGACTGCAAGCAAGCTCCCCGGCTAAAAGATTTCCGTGACAGAATGATGATCAAGCGGCGACATCGATCTTTCAGCGGCCTTGCCCGCAGAGCTTTAGCCATCATGCCGGCAAAGGAAGGCTTCGGCCGACAGCGCCCGGAAATCCTCGAGCGCTGCGCGCAATCTTGAATGCTCCCAATCCCACCAGGCAAGTTTGTCCATCCGCTCACCGATTTCCTTGGGGAAGCGTTCACGAATAAGCTTTGCAGGAACGCCGCCGACGATCGTGTAGGATGCAACATCGTTCGAGACGACGGCGCCGGCTCCAACCACCGAACCATTGCCGACAGTGACGCCGGGCAGGATGGTGGCCCCGTGGCCGATCCAGACATCATGACCGATGACGACGCGGTTGGAACGTCGCCATTCGAAGAATTCCGTCTCCATGTTCGCATCCGGCCAGTAGTCCGCGGCGCGATAGGTGAAGTGATGCAACGTCGCACGCCATGTCGGATGGTTGGTCGCGTTGATGCGAACTGCGGCGGCAATGTTTACGAACTTGCCGATCGTCGCGCACCAGATGGAGCCGTCCTGCATGATGTAGGAATAATCGCCGAATTCGACTTCGCTGATCCGGCAGCGTTCGGATATTTCCGTATAACGGCCAAGTGTGGCATCGCTGACGGAGGCGGTCTCATGAATATAGGGCGTGTCGCCCAGCTTCCGGCTCATGCTGCGACCGCCTTTCGCGGCGAAAACTGCTGGACGTCGAGGATGCGATCGGCGACCGCCTCTCGCACCTCCTCGTCATGGAATATGCCGAGAAGCGCAACGCCGGTCTTTTTTTTCTCCGCGATCATGCCGACGACCACGGCGCGGTTTGTCGCATCGAGAGAAGCGGTCGGCTCATCGAGCAGCAGCACCGTATGCTCTGTGATAAAACCGCGAGCGATGTTGACGCGCTGCTGCTCGCCACCCGAGAAAGTCGCAGGCGGCAGTTGCCATAACGCTTCGGGAAGATTGAGCTTTTCAAGCAGTGCTGCGGCTTTTTCGCGAGCGCCGGCTGCGGCCTCTCCGCGGGCAACCAGTGGTTCGGCAACGACATCGATCGCGGCAACGCGCGGCACGGTGCGCAGGAACTGGCTGACATAGCCCAGCGTATGACGGCGGACATCGATAACGGCGCGTGGGTCCGCAGCGGCAAGATCGACAACCCGGCCTTTGTGACTGATCAGGATCTGGCCGGTGTCGACGGCGTAGTTGCCGTAAATCATTTTGAGCAGCGAACTCTTGCCGATGCCAGAAGGGCCCCCAAGGACGACGCATTCGCTGGCAGCAACGGAGAAGGCGACATCGGAGATGACCGGCAGCTTGATGCCATCGCGCAAATGCATCGTGAAGCTCTTCGAGACTTCGGAAATGACGAGGGGCGTTGCCATGATTGTTGCCTTTCAGACCTGCAGGATCGATGAGACGAGCAATTGTGTGTAGGGCTCGCGCGGGTCATCGAGCACCCGATCGGTCAGACCGTGCTCAATGACATAGCCATCCTTCATCACCATCATGCGATGCGAGAGCAGACGCGCGACGGCGAGATCGTGCGTGACGATGATGGCCGAAAGGCCGAGATCATTGACGAGACCTCGAACCAGATCGAGCAGGCGCGCCTGAACCGAGACGTCGAGGCCGCCGGTTGGTTCGTCCATGAAGACGAGCCGCGGGCTGGTGACGAGATTGCGGGCGATCTGCAGGCGCTGGCGCATGCCGCCCGAAAAAGCGCGGGGCTGATCATCAATGCGGCCGGCGTCGATTTCGACACGCTCCAGCCAGTCGATGGCAGTCGAGCGGATTTTGCCGTAGTGCCGGTCGCCGATCGCCATCAGCCGTTCGCCGACATTGGCCCCGGCCGACACCGTCATGCGCAGGCCGTCGGCCGGATTCTGGTGCACGAAACCCCAATCGGTGCGCATCAGGAAGCGACGCTCTGCCTCGTTCATGCGGTAGAGATCGCGATAGTTTCCGTCGCGCATATGATATTCGACGCTGCCGGTCGTCGGCATCAGGCGCGTCGAGATACAATTGAGTAGCGTCGTTTTGCCGGAACCGGATTCGCCCACGACGGCCAGCACTTCGCCCGGCCAGAGCTCGAAAGAGGCATTCCGGCAGCCGATACGATTGCCATAGAATTTCGAAACGTCGTTGACTTTGAGGAGAGGGGTGTCGGTCACTCCGCAGCCTCCTTCGGCGCAAGCATCTCGCCTGCATGTCCCTGCTCGCGGCGGTCTTCGCAATGGTCGGTATCGGAGCAGACGAACATCCGGCCGCCCTTATCGTCGAGGATCACTTCGTCGAGATAGACATCCTCCGCGCCGCAAAGCGCGCAGGGTTTGCCGAAGCGCTGGATTTCAAAAGGGTAGTCTTCGAAATCGAGGCTGACGACTTCCGTATGGGGCGGCACGGCATAGATCCGTTTCTCGCGGCCGGCGCCGAAGAGCTGCAGCGCGTTCGACAGATGCATTTTCGGATTGTCGAATTTTGGCGTCGGCGAAGGATCCATCACGTAGCGGCCGGCGACCTTCACCGGATAGGCATATGTCTTGGAGATGCGGCCGTTATGGGCGATGTCCTCATAGAGCTTCACATGCATGAGGCCGTATTCTTCTAGCGCATGCATCTTTCGCGTTTCGGTTTCACGTGGCTCGAGGAAGCGGAGCGGTTCGGGGATCGGCACTTGGTAGACGAGCACTTGGTTGGCTCCGAGCGTTTCTTCCGGGATGCGGTGGCGCGTCTGGATGATCGTCGCGTCCCTGGTGTGGGTGGTCACCGCGACGTTTGCGACCTTCTGGAAGAAGGCGCGGATGGAGACAGCGTTTGTGGTGTCGTCGGCGCCCTGGTCGATGACCTTGAGCACGTCGTCCGGCCCGATGATTGAAGCAGTCACCTGCACTCCACCGGTGCCCCACCCATAGGGCATGGGCATTTCGCGCGAAGCAAAAGGCACCTGATAACCGGGAATCGCGATTGCCTTGAGGATGGCGCGGCGGATCATCCGCTTGGTCTGCTCGTCGAGATAGGCGAAGTTGTAGCTGGCAAGATCACTCATTCGGCCGCCTCCTTGATGGTGTCGCCGCCGGCTCGGTTTGCCTCGAAGTCGCGGCGCATGCGGCGGACAAGGTCCAGTTCGGCCTGAAAATCCACATAGTGCGGCAATTTCAGATGCTCGACGAAACCGGTCGCCTGGACATTGTCGGAGTGAGAAATGACGAATTCCTCGTCCTGTGCCGGCGCCGTGATGTCTTCCCCGAGCTCTTCGGCGCGTAGCGCGCGATCGACCAGCGACATCGACATCGCCTTCCGTTCGCTCTGGCCGAAGACGAGGCCGTAGCCGCGCGTGAACTGCGGCGGTGCCTTGGCCGAACCCTTGAACTGATTGACCATCTGGCATTCGGTCAATTGGATCGCGCCAAGCGACACGGCAAAGCCGAGTTCGGGAACATAAAACTCCACTTCGACCTCGCCGATGCGGATTTCCCCCGTGAAGGGATGATTGCGGCCGTAGCCTCGTTGCGTGGAGTAGCCGAGTGCCAGGAGGAAGCCCTCGTCGCCGCGGGCGAGCGCCTGCAGGCGAAGGTCGCGGCTCATCGGAAATTCCATCGGTTCACGAGTAAGGTCACCGATCTCGTGATCCTCCGGCATATCGCCGTCGGCCTCGATCAGCCCCTCCTGGCCAAGGATCTCCGACACGCGGATCATGCGGCCGGCTTCGGCAGGGCGTTGCGCCGGTTCTTCAACGGTCTCGTCGGAAAGCAGCGAAGGATCGAGCAGTCGGTGCGTATAGTCGAAGGTCGGACCGAGAAGCTGGCCGCCCGGCAAATCCTTGTAGGTCGCCGAAACGCGGCGCTCGATCTTCATCGCCGCGGTGTCGAGCGGTTTCGAATAGCCGAAGCGTGGCAGCGTCGTGCGATAGGCGCGCAGCAGGAAAATTGCCTCGATCATGTCGCCGCGCGATTGACGGACGGCAAGTGCGGCGAGCGTGCGGTCGTAGAGCGAGGCTTCCGCCATGACACGGTCGACGGCAAGGGCCAGCTGTGCGACGATCTGGTCGATGCCGATCGCAGGCAGCGAGCGGTCGCCGCGACGGCGGTCGGCAAGCAGGCGATGGGCGTTCTCGATGGCGGCCTCACCCCCTTTGACGGCAACATACATGGCTCACATCTCCGTTGCGATGATCTTGGTGGTGCGCGGCAAGCAGAGGAAACGGCTGCCTGCCGTCAGCACGAGGTCGATGCCACGCGGAAAGAGGGCGTGGTTTTCCGTCCAGAGCCGCAGGAACGCCTCTGGCAGGCCAACAGGCGCAATCTCGTTCACGCTTTGAATGCCGGGGCCTGTCAAGGCCAGCCGGCGGCCGCCTTCGAGTCCTGCAAGTTCGACGATCAGCGTTGTCGAGCGATCAGGATATTCCTGCGTGCCTAAGGCAAAGAGTCCGAACGAGGAAAGCGTCACGCCGTGCTCAATAAAGGCAAAGCTGGCTTCGGCCCTTTGAGGCACCACGGGCGCGCCGGTGTGAAAGCCGAGCCAATCAAGCATTGCCGATTTCGCGAGCCCCGAAGAGAGCCAAACCGGTGTATCATGGTCGCACAGTGTCAGCGCAATTGCACCTGCAGCTACGCCAAGTGGCGCAGGTGGCGCAACTTCGGGCGCGATGGTCTGGATCGTGCCGGGACGCGCCATGCCATCCATCATGGTCTTGAAGACGCTTTGGGCGTGGAAGACCGGTTCGGCAAAACCACCTGTCAGGGCTTCTGTCTTGAGGCTCATCAGTCGTCTCCGCGCACCATGGTGAAGAAATCGACCCGTGTCGCCGCCGTCTCGTCCGCCTTGCGGCGATCGACCCCAGCGATCCGCGCCGCGATCGGCGAAAGCAGCCTCTCCTCGACGAAATCCTTCATCGCATCGTCCTGCCACAGTGCGTCGAAGATCGCGGCAAGCCTTACCTTTTCGCGGTCCGTGCCGAGCGCCTGTGCATGACCCACGGCGCCGGAACCAAGCCGTATTGTTGCGCGCGTAACCGTGACCTCGCCGAGATTGAAGGCGGCGCCGCCGCCGCCGATGCGGCCGCGCACCATCACCAGACCGGTTTCCGGCCCGCGCACCGGTTGAACCGATGGCTTTTCAGCGAGTGCGTCAAAGGCACCAACGAGTTCGTGCGGGTCAGCCCGCGCGAGAAGATCGGCAACGCGCTTGCGATCAATCTCGGGCTGGGTCGCAAGGCGCTTTTGTTTCGCTGACGTCATCGCCGCTCCTTTAAATGTCTATTGATATAGACAACCATACAAGGTATTTGTAGCCTTAAGGTGAAGACGTGACAAGCGTGTGACATCACTCAAGGGAACGTGCGGGGCGGGAACGAATGGCCGGACTGAACCAGGTACAGAGACAGACGGGCGTGGCGCTCTGGCGCCAGATCGCGGACCGGATTCGCGACGCAATCAGTGCCGGGGCTTATGACGAGACCGGCATGGTGCCGCCGGAAACTGTCCTGGCGCTGCAATTCGGCGTCAATCGCCATACGGTCAGAAGCGCGCTTGCCGCCCTTGCTCAGGAAGGCATCGTGCGCGCAGTGCAGGGCCGCGGCACCTTGATCGAGCGGAAGGACAGGCTGAATTTTCCGATCACGCGGCGTACGCGCTTCACCGCCGGTATTGGCGCTCAGGCGCGCGAGATGCGCGGCCTGCTGCTTGACCATGCGCAAGAGAGGGCTGATGCTGACGTTGCGCGCTGGCTGAAGCTTAGGTCCGGGACGGGGGTGATCCGTCTCGAAACATTGCGCCTGGCCGACAAGCGGCCGGTATCTTGCGCAACGACATGGTTTCCGGCCGACCGGTTTGCCGGTATCGACGAAGTCTATCGCAAGACGGAATCGATCACCAAGGCCTTTGCCGACCTCGGACTGCCGGATTACGTCCGCGCAACGACCGAGATTACCGCCGCTCACGCCGATTCACACGACATCGCCACGCTGGAATTGACGCCAGGCGCCATCCTGCTCATCGCCAAGGCAATGAATACCGATCTTGACGGCGTGCCGGTTCAGTATTCGATCAGCCGCTTTGCAGCCGACAGGGTGCAGTTCACGATAGAGAATTGAATTGAAAAAGCCGGGCAGCGAGCCCGGCTTTTGAATGAGATGTCGAAGGCTTAATGCGCCCCGGACATATCGCCGAGCACTTCCTTGGAAGCGACGGTGGAGTCGGCATTGAGCTTGTAGACCATGGGAACGCCGGTCGCGAGGTTGAGTGCCAGGATCTGTTCCTTGGTCAGGCGGTCCAGCACCATGACCAGCGAACGCAGCGAGTTGCCGTGGGCAGCGACGAGCACTTTTTCACCGCGCAGTACGCGTGGCAAGATCTCGGTGAGATAGTAAGGCCAGACGCGCGCGCCGGTGTCGCGCAGGCTTTCGCCGCCAGGAGGCGGGACGTCGTAGGAACGCCGCCAGATATGAACCTGCTCCTCGCCCCATTTGGCGCGGGCATCGTCCTTGTTGAGGCCCGAGAGGTCACCGTAGTCGCGCTCGTTCAGCGCCTGGTCGCGGATGGTCTTGAGGTCAGGCTGGCCAATCTTGTCGAGAATGAGCGTCAGCGTGTGCTGCGCACGCACGAGCGCCGACGTGAAGGCGACATCGAATTTTATGCCGTAGTCGGCAAGCGCCTGCCCTCCCGTATTGGCTTCTTCGATGCCAAGTTCGGTGAGATCCGGGTCCTTCCAGCCGGTGAAGAGATTTTTCAGGTTCCAGTCGCTCTGGCCGTGGCGAACGAGGACGAGGGTGCCGCTCATGAAATATGCCTCCGTAGTGAGATCAATGTGAGGAGAGCCCGAGCACGTCGAGCATGGAGTAAAAGCCGGGCTTCTTGTCGCGCGCCCAGAGTGCCGCCTTGATGGCGCCGCGCGCGAAGATCGAGCGGTCAGCGGCGCTGTGCGACATCGATACTATCTCGCCTTCTCCGGCGAAGAGAACGGAATGTTCGCCGATCACCGAACCGCCGCGCAGCGTCGCAAAACCGACCGTACCCGTCTCGCGCGCGCCGGTATGGCCGTCGCGGACGCGGACGGATTGCGACGACAGGTCGATATTCCGGCCTTTGGCGGCAGCTTCTCCCAGAAGCAGTGCGGTGCCCGACGGCGCATCGACCTTGCGCTTGTGGTGCATTTCGAGGATTTCGATATCCCAATCGGCAGCATCGAGCGCTCGTGCAGCTTGCTCTACGAAAACGCTGAGAAGGTTCACGCCAAGGCTCATATTGCCCGATTTCACGATACGCGCATGACGCGATGCTGCCGCGATCTTGGCGTTATCCGCATCCGAACACCCGGTGGTGCCGATGACATGGACGATGCGCGCCTGGGCGGCGAGTGCAGCAAATTCGTTTGTCGTCCCGGGCGTTGTAAAATCCAGGAGGCCGTCGGCATGAAGAAAGGCCGCGAGAGGGTCGTCCCCAATTATGACGCCGTTCGGTCCAAGGCCTGCGATTTCGCCTGCATCCTTGCCGACGAATGGCGAGCCGGGCCGGGCCACGGCCGCATGCAGCGTGACACCCTCCATGGAATCGATAAGCCGGATCAGCGTTTGTCCCATGCGACCCGCTGCCCCAACCACCACCAGCTTCATCGCAGCATCGCTCATGTCAGCTCATAATCCGTGTCAAAAAGAATCGGAGGCGGCGGGCCGCTGAAGATTGTTGAGGCGAGCGTAAAGTCCGTCGTTGCGCTTCGCAAGCGTCTCGTGATTGCCTTCTTCGACGACACGGCCCTGCTGCATCACGACCATCTTGTCGGCACGTACGACCGTCGAAAGACGATGGGCGATGACGACGACGGTGCGGCCGGTCATCGCTTCATCGAGCGCCCTCTGCACGGCCGCTTCGGATTCCGTATCGAGTGCCGATGTAGCCTCGTCGAGAAGCAGGATCGGCGCTTTCCGGACGAGCGCCCGGGCGATCGACAGTCGCTGGCGCTGGCCGCCTGACAGCGTCACGCCGTTTTCGCCGACGGGCGTGTCGTAGCCGTTGGATTGCGCGAGGATGAATTCATGGGCGTAGGCAAGCCGGGCAGCCTCTTCGACCTCGGCGTCCGTCGCTTCCGGCCGCCCGTATCGGATGTTTTCGCGGATCGTGCCTTCGAAGAGATACGGCTGCTGCGACACATAGGCGAGTTGCTGGCGAAGCGACTGTTTGGTGACGTGTGCAATATCCTGACCATCGATGAAAATCTGTCCGCTCTTCGGGTCGAAGAAGCGTGGAATGAGATTGATGACCGTTGATTTGCCGGCACCGGAAGGGCCCACAAGCGCCGTCGTCTTGCCGCCTTCTGCAACAAAACTCACGTTGTTGAGGATCGGATCGGCACTGTACGCGAAGGACACGTCACGGAATTCGATGCGGGCATCCGTCACATTCAACGGCTTGGCATCAGGAAGGTCGCGCTGACGCGGCTCCATGTCGAGCAGCTCGTAGATCATGCGGGCATTGACGACGGCGCGTTCCAGCTGAACCTGCAGTCTTGCAAGACGGCGGGCCGGATCGTAGGCGAGCAGCAATGCCGTTACGAAGGAGAAGAATGCGCCCGGCGGCACGTTATGATAGATCGAACGGTAAGCGGCATAGGCAAGGATGCTGGCGACGGCGAAACCGGCGAAGGTCTCCGTCATCGGCGCATTGCGCTCCGAGAGGCGCGCGATCCGATTTGCGCGGTTTTCAGCAGCCCCGACAAGCTTGTTGAGCTTGCGTACCAGTTCGCCCTCCATTGTGAAGGCTTTGACGATCGCAATTCCCTGGATCGTTTCCTGCATTGCGCCCAAGACATGGCTGTTGAGATGAATCGCTTCCCTGGTCACCTGACGCAGACGCTTGGAAAGATATCGCAAGCCGTAAAGGAGCGGCGGAGCCAGGATGAAGACTGCAAGACTTAGCAGCGGATCCTGAAAAACCATCACGCCGAGCAGCGCTATGAAAGTGAGCAGGTCTCGCGCAGTCGACGTGATGGTCAGATTCATGACATCGCGGATGCCGCCGACATTCTGGCTGACTTGCGCTGCGATGTGCGCCGAGCGGGCTTCGTTGTAGAAGCCGACGGACAGCGTCATCAGGTGGGCATAAAGGCGCCGCTGGTAGCGCGCCACGATGTTGTTTCCGATCCTGGACAGAGCAACCGCTTGGCCGTAGCTCGCAAAGCCACGCAGTACGAATGCGATGAAGATCGAAAGACAAATGATCCAGACCATGTCCGCACGGCGATTTGCGAAGGCTTCGTCAATGATTACCTTCATGATCCAGGCGGTGAACGCAGTCGAAAGTGCGACAACAACGAGGCAGCTGATCGCGAAAGCATAGCCCCCAATATGATCACGGCCGTTTTCGGCGATGATGCGCTTCAAGACGCCGGTGATGGTATCGCTGCTGACGGTGCGCTTTTTGTTCGCGGACGATTCCAAAAATGAAGCTTCCTGTCTCGGACTACGTGCGCCACATGAGCCGCGCGCTTGGGGCGGCTCTATAAAGAGTTGGCGCGCCTTTGGCTAGAGCGGCGCTATCGGCGCCAGCGGCGGCCTTCGGTCGAGACGCCGAAGCTTGCGGGCTGGCGGGCATAGAAGGAAAGCCCGGCAAGAGCTGCAAGCGGGTGAGTCACCACATAAGTCGGAATCGCCCTCAGCCAGTGCGAGTGCGGCGCTTTGTCCTCGAACGCGGCGCGGAATTCCGACCGTCTCAATGCAGGCAGGATCTTCTGCGAGATGCCGCCTGAAAGATAGACGCCGCCTTTGGCCATGAAGATCATCGCCAGATCGCCCGCGAGCCGGCCGAGGTAAGTTGAAAAAAGCGAGATGGTCTCCACGGCCGTCTTGTCGGTTTCAGCAAGCGCATGAGAGGTGATATCGGCCGGATCGCGGTATTTGGAATCAATGCCGTCCGCCTTGCATATCGCGCGGTAGAGATTGACAATGCCGCGCCCGCAAAGGATCTGTTCGGCCGCAACGCGGCCCTCGATCGTCTCGATATATGGAAAGATTTCCAGATCGCGCATGCTGCGTGGTCCGAGATCGACATGGCCGCCTTCGCCCGGCACCGGGATCCATGAGCCTTGCGCGTGCACAAGCCCGCCAACGCCGAGGCCGGTTCCCGGACCGAGCACAACACGGGAAGCGACAAGCTCTCTCGATGCGGTGCCAATGCGCTCACGATCGTTCTCACCGAGCGCGGAAATTGCCAGTGCCTGCGCCTCGAAGTCGTTGATGACAATCACGTCCTCGATGCCGAGACCTTCAAGCATCGTATGAGGACGGACGATCCAGTCGCAATTGGTCAGCGGAATTTCATCGCCATTGATCGGGCCGGCAACGGCGAGAATAGCCGCCCGCGGGCGCATGTCCGTCTTTGCAAAAACGCCCATCAGGATCGCTTCATCGATGGTTTTGAAATCGGCCGTGCGAACGTTCGGGAAATTGACGGCCTCGGCGGCGGCGTCCGCAAGAATGGAGAAGCGCGCATTCGTTCCGCCGATATCGCCAATCAGGATCGGAAAGGGCAGGTGGGCATCGCTGGTGTTGAGCATGGACATAGCCGGTTCCGTGTCTAGGCGTGCAGAGTCGGGATGAGCTTTTCGGCAGTCGCTTCGTTCAGCGCCATTGGAATATCGTAAACGATTGCAAGCCGCATCAATGCCTTCACGTCAACATCATGCGGCATCGGCGTCAATGGATCGACAAAAAAGATAAGCGCGCCGACTTCACCGGTCGAAATCAATGCGCCGATCTGCTGATCGCCGCCGAGCGGCCCGCTCTTCAGCCGGGTGACATCGAGATCGGGCACCGCGTCGAGGACGCGGCCGCCGGTTGTTCCGGTTGCCACGATCTTCCATTTGGAAAGCTGGTCTTTGTTGCGGCGGGCAAATTCCGCCATCTCGTTCTTCTTCTGGTCATGCGCAATCAATGCGAGGCATTTGCCGCCGGCCATGAAAAAGAACCTCCATCCCATGAATTCAATCGATTTGGCAGCCGCTTCTATAACAAGCCCACGATTTGAAAAACAAGCATTTCCGCTCTTATTGCACCAAGGGCTTGTCGGTGGGAACCGGGCCAACGGCAGGAAGAAGGTCTCCGGCTGCTGCAGGTACGGCCGGTGCGACTGTCAGGGCGGTTGCGGCCGAGCCGCCGTTAGTCGCCGCCATGGATGCAGCGGCCGGCGCATCCAGAACGGCCGCACAAGATTTCGGAAGATCGGACACCATCATTTCGCGCGGGGGCTTAGGTGGCCGGGCATTGGGCTTCGGTGCGGCCCACGGCTCCTTGGTGAACCACCAGGCCAGCGACTTGCCGCAGCCATCGTCGTCGGTAATTGGCGCCTGCGGCTTGCAGGCCGCAGCGCCCGGCGGACATTTCATACGAATGTGGAAATGCGAATCGTGGCCGTAGATCGGGCGCAGCTTGCCGAGGTTCGTGCGGTCGCCCGTCCAGGTGTCGCACATCTTTTTCTTGATTGCGGGGTTGACGAAAATGCGTTCCACCTCGCGATAGCTTGCCGCAAGCATCAACAGTTTGGCATGGGATTGCGTCCAGACCGTGGGATCGATTGTCAGGAACTTCCCCTTCTGCAGCGTCGTGGTGAAGGGAAGATCTTCGCGCTCCTGCGCTGTCATCCGGCGTGAAGGCATCGGCGTTAGCCAGACGTCGGCATCGAGGCCGATCTGATGCGAGGCGTGGCCGTTGAACATCGGCCCGCCGCGAGGTTGGGCAATATCACCGACCAGCAGCCCCGGCCAGCCGATCTTCTGTCGCGCATCGCGGGACAATTGCTCTAGCAATGCAATCATCGCCGGATCGCCCCAGCGGCGGTTTCGGGAAAGGCGCATCGTCTGCCATGTCGGACCATCCACGGGCAAGGCGACGCCGCCCAGCATGCACCCTTTCGAATAGAAGCCGATCGGTTGGGCCGGGCCCTGTGCGGGCAGGGAAACCGAACCGAAGAGTGCTTTGGCGCTGCCGGGACTCGGCTGTTTCTGCTGTGCTCCCGCATCGCCCGCAATCAGGCTTGCACCGACAATACCCGCCAAAGCGAGTCTGCCGATTGTCTGGAAAGGCGAAGCAAGGCGGAATGTCATGCGGTATCCTGAATGTCTGCCGGAGTGATTTGCATCGAATCTACCGTGAAAAGCAATTTTGGTGAATCGATGTTTTGGCAGCAAGGTTCGGGACGACGTTGGCAAGGCGGCTTGGGAACCCGTGTTCTGGGGCTTGAACTCGGTCAAAATTTTGCGAGATGGACGAAAACGTCACACTTTCCTGTTTTTTGCCTGTATTTCCCGTATTCTCGAAGAAAGCTAAAATGGCGGGGTTTGGTGAATGGCGGTCGCGTGGTCGAAAAGAAGTTTGCTCGTTGCTCTGGTTGCCTTGATCTCCTTGCCACTGGGAGTCTCGGCGCAAGACCAGAACTTCAGGATTGGCTCGTCGACGATAGGCGAACTCAAATACCAGCCCGGCTTCAAGCATTTCGATTACGTCAATCCGGACGCACCGAAAGGCGGGAATCTGAGGCTTTCGACATCCGGCACTTTTGACACCTTCAACCCGCTGCTTGCGAAGGGCGAGGCTGCGATCGGGCTGGCATTGTCCTTCGAAACCTTACTGAAATCTGCCGATGACGAAGTGCTCTCGTCATATGGCCTTCTGGCGGAGGGCGTTTCCTATCCTGACGACGTATCGAGCGCGACGTTCCGGCTTCGCGTGGAGGCGAAATGGGCGGATGGCCGACCTGTGACGCCTGAAGACGTCATCTTCAGCTTCGACAAGACAAAGGAACTTAGCCCGCTTCAGGCCAATTATTACAAGCATGTCGCCAAGGCAGAGAAGGTGGGCGATCGCGATGTGAAGTTCACCTTCGACGAAAAACACAACAAGGAACTGCCCAACATTCTAGGCCAGCTTGTTGTCGTCCCCAAACATTGGTGGGAGGGCACCGGCCCGGATGGCAAGCCTCGGGATATTTCGAAGACGACGCTCGAGCCGGTGATGGGGTCGGGACCATACAAGATCGCTGCCTTCTCCGCAGGCTCCACCATCCGCTACGAGCTGCGGGATGATTATTGGGGAAAGGACATCAATGTGAATGTCGGCCAGAACAACTTCCGTTCGGTCACATACACTTATTTCGGCGACCGTGACGTGGAATTCGAGGCCTTCCGCTCCGGCAATGTCGATTACTGGCAGGAAACGCAGGCAAGCCGCTGGGCCACCGGATACGATTTTCCGGCCGTAATGGAAGGCCGCGTCAAGAAGGAGGAAGTCCCCAACCCGCTGCGTGCCACCGGCATTCTGCAGGCTCTGGTGCCCAACATGCGGCGTGACGTCTTCAAGGACGAGAGGGTGCGCGAGGCGCTGAACTACGGGTTCGATTTCGAAGAGCTGAACCGCACGGTCGCCTTTAATAGCTACAAGCGTATCGACAGCTATTTCTGGAATACCGAGCTTGCCGCTTCCGGCCTGCCGCAAGGCCGGGAACTGGAGATTCTTCAAGGGTTGAAGGACAAGGTGCCGCCGGAAGTCTTCACCGCACCCTACAGCAACCCGGTCGGCGGCGATCCACAGAAGAGCCGCGACAACCTGCGCAAGGCGATCGCGCTTTTCAAGGAGGCCGGCTGGAACCTCAAGGGCAACCGCATGGTCAATGCCAAGACCGGCCAGCCGATGAGTTTCGAGATCCTGCTGTCCAGCCCGATGCTGGAGCGCTGGGTCGTGCCCTACGTCAACAACCTCAAGAAGATCGGCGTGGATGCGCGGGTGCGGACTGTCGATGCCTCGCAATATACCAATCGGGTGCGCAGCTTTGACTACGACATGATCTGGAACGTCTGGGCAGAGACGATGAATCCGGGCAACGAGCAAGCCGACTACTGGGGATCGGGTTCGGTTGCTCAACAGGGCTCCCGCAATTATGCCGGCATTGCCAATCCGGCAGTCGACGCGCTTGTTCGCATGATCATCTTCGCGCCGAACCGCGACGAACAGGTGGCGGCGATCAAGGCCATGGACCGCGTGCTGCTTGCCAACCACTATGTCATACCGCTCTTTTATCGTGACACCTATTGGATTGCCTATTGGAACACGGTCACACGGCCGGCTGAGCTGCCAGCCTACGCCCTTGGCTTTCCGGATGTCTGGTGGTCGAAGGATGCAAAATAGCGGGCTTGCATTGCCGGAACGGCTGGGTTCCAAATGGACCACCCGAATCACTTCGGAAAACCCTGAAAAGCCGGTGCGCCCGGCGGGAAGGCTGGCGGATTGAAGACTCTTGATGCGACGCGCACCGCAATGAATTTCGAGACCTGGAAGGCTGCGCGCTGATGGGAGCATACATTCTTCGACGCCTGCTTTTGATGATACCGACGATTGTCGGCATCATGGCAATTTCCTTTACCGTCATTCAGTTTGCCCCGGGTGGCCCTGTCGAGCAGGTCATCGCGCAGCTGACCGGTCAGGCGGATAGTGCCGACCAAAGGATTTCCGGCGGCGGCGATCTCGCACAGCAGTTTGATGACAGCGGTTCCAGTTACCGCGGTGCCCAGGGCCTGGATCCGGAACTGATCGCCAAGCTCGAAAAGCAGTTCGGCTTCGACAAGCCGCCACTGACGCGCTTTCTGGAAATGATGTGGAATTACATCCGTTTCGATTTCGGCGAGAGCTTCTTCCGCAATACCTCGGTGCTCGATCTCATCAAGGAAAAGCTGCCGGTTTCGGTTTCGCTCGGCATCTGGATCATGATTTTCTCATATGCCATCTCCATTCCGCTCGGCATCCGCAAGGCGGTGAAGGATGGTTCGACCTTCGACGTATGGACGTCCGGCGCCATTATCATCGGTTACGCCGTGCCGAGCTTCTTATTCGGCATCCTCTTGATCGTGCTTTTCGCCGGCGGCTCGTTCTATAACTGGTTTCCGCTCCGCGGATTGGTGTCGGATAATTTCGACCAGCTCGCCTGGTGGCAGAAGCCGCTCGATTATTTCTGGCACCTGACGCTGCCGCTGATTTCGCTCTCGCTTTCCGCCTTTGCGACGACGACGCTGCTGACGAAGAATTCCTTCATCGAGGAGATCAAGAAACAATATGTCACGACGGCCCGCGCCAAAGGGTTGAATGAGCGCCAGGTGCTCTACGGTCATGTCTTCCGCAATGCCATGCTGATCGTCATCGCCAGTTTTCCGGGCGCCTTCATTTCCGCCTTCTTCACCGGCTCGCTGCTGATCGAAAATATCTTCTCGCTCGACGGACTCGGCCGCCTCGGCTATCTCTCGGTCGTCAACCGCGATTACCCGATTGTCTTTGCGACGCTCTACATCTTCTCGCTGCTCGGCCTTTTCGTCAGCCTGCTCTCGGACCTGATCTATACCTGGATCGATCCACGCATCGATTTCGAGCGGAGGGATGTCTGATGGATGCGGCTGCCAATCCGACGCCCGTCACGCCGGTCAAGCCACCGCGCAAGGGCCTGCTTTCCCCAACGAACATTCGCCGCTGGCGGAATTTCAAGGCAAACCGGCGCGGCTACTGGTCGTTCTGGCTGTTCATGGCGCTGTTCGTCCTGACGCTGTTTTCGGAATTCATCGCCAACGACAAGCCGATCATCGCATCCTACAAGGGTGAAATCCTGTTTCCGGTGCTGGTGGATTATCCGGAGGAAAAGTTCGGCGGCTTCCTGGCGGAAACGGATTACCGCTCGGATGTGATTGCCGACGAGATCAAAGCCAATGGCTGGATGATCTGGCCGCCGATCCATTATTCCTATCGATCGGTGAATTCCAACATCCCGCATTCCGCGCCGACGCCGCCGTTCTGGCTGATGAGCAAGGAGGAGCGCTGCTCCGGCTATCCGCAAGGCGTCAACGACCCCAATTGCAACTACGGCAATCTCAACTGGCTCGGAACGGACGACCAGGCGCGCGACGTGCTGGCGCGCATCATCTACGGTTTTCGTGTTTCCGTGCTCTTCGGCTTGGCATTGACCATCTGCTCGGCAATTGTCGGCGTGACGGCCGGCGCCGTGCAAGGTTATTTCGGCGGTTGGACGGACCTGCTACTGCAGCGCTTCATCGAGATATGGTCGTCGATGCCGGTGCTCTACATCTTGCTGATCATCGCCGCGATCCTGCCACCGGGCTTTTTTGTGCTGCTCGGCATCATGCTGCTCTTCTCATGGGTGGGGTTCGTCGGTGTCGTGCGCGCGGAGTTCTTGCGCGCCCGCAACTTCGAATATGTCCGCGCCGCCCGCGCGCTCGGTGTCAATAACCGGACGATCATGTGGCGCCATATGCTGCCGAACGCCATGGTGGCGACCTTGACGTTCCTGCCCTTCATCCTGTCCGGCTCGATCACGACGCTCACTTCGCTCGACTTCCTGGGCTTCGGCATGCCGCCCGGCTCGCCGTCGCTCGGCGAGATGATCGCGCAGGGCAAGGCCAATCTTCAGGCGCCATGGCTGGGGCTGGCGGCCTTCTTCACCATGTCGATCATGCTTTCCCTGCTGATCTTCATCGGCGAGGCCGTTCGCGACGCGTTTGACCCGAGAAAGACCTTCGCATGAGCCAGATGCCTGAACCCCTTCTGTCCGTCCGCGATCTTTCCGTCGCCTTCCATCAAAGCGGTGAAACATCGCTGGCTGTCGATCGCATCTCCTTCGACATCAAGAAGGGCGAGGTCGTCGCGCTGGTCGGCGAATCCGGGTCGGGCAAGTCCGTCTCCGCAAATTCCATCCTGCGGCTTTTGCCTTATCCTGCTGCAAGCCATCCGACTGGCGAAATCTTCTTCAAGGGCAAGGATTTACTCAAGGCATCGGAAAAGGCGCTGCGCGAGGTGCGCGGCAACGACATCACGATGATCTTCCAGGAGCCGATGACCTCGCTCAATCCGCTTCACACGATCGAAAAGCAGATCGCCGAAATCCTCGATCTGCACCAGGGCGTGACGGGCCAGGCGGCCCGCACGCGGGTGCTGGAACTCTTGAACCAAGTCGGCATCCGCGAGCCGGAAAAGCGGCTGAAAGCCTATCCGCACGAGCTTTCCGGCGGCCAGCGCCAGCGCGTCATGATCGCGATGGCACTCGCCAACCGACCCGAACTGCTGATCGCCGACGAGCCGACGACGGCGCTCGATGTCACGGTCCAGGCACAGATATTGGACCTGCTGCGCAAGCTGAAAGGCGCGCACGGCATGTCGCTGCTCTTCATCACCCATGATCTCGGCATCGTCCGCAAGTTCGCTGATCGCGTCTGCGTCATGACCAAAGGCAGGATTGTCGAGACGGGTACGGTCGAAGAGGTCTTCAGCAATCCGAAGCATGACTACACCCGCCATCTCTTGGCCGCGGAGCCGCGCGGCGAGCCGCCTGTTGCCGATCCGTCCAAGCCGTTGGTGATGGAGGGCTCCGATATCCGGGTCTGGTTCCCGATCAAGGCCGGATTGATGCGCAGGGTCGTTGACCATGTGAAGGCCGTCGACGGCATCGATCTTTCGCTGCGCGCCGGCCAGACGCTCGGAGTTGTCGGCGAATCCGGCTCGGGCAAGACGACGCTTGGCCTGGCGCTCACCCGGCTGATTTCCTCCAAAGGGCGCATCAGCTTCGTCGGCAAGGATATAGCGGACTATTCGTTCACCGAAATGCGGCCGCTGCGCAACCAGCTTCAGGTCGTTTTCCAGGATCCTTACGGGTCGCTCAGTCCGCGCATGTCGGTCGGCGATATCATCGCGGAAGGGCTGAAAGTGCATGAGCGCTCGCAGTCCCATGAAGAACGGGACCAGCGCGTCTGCTGGGCGCTGGAAGAAGTTGGCCTCGACCCGCTGACCCGTTGGCGCTATCCGCACGAATTCTCCGGCGGCCAGCGTCAGCGTATCGCGATTGCCCGCGCCATGGTGCTGAAGCCGCGCTTCGTCATGCTCGACGAGCCGACATCGGCGCTCGACATGAGCGTCCAAGCGCAGGTCGTCGATCTGTTGCGCGACCTGCAGAAGAAGCACGATCTGGCCTACCTCTTCATCAGCCACGACCTGAAAGTCGTCAAGGCGCTCGCCAACGACGTCATCGTCATGCGTTTCGGCAAGGTGGTGGAGCAGGGGCCGTCTGCAGAAATTTTCCGCGCGCCGAAAGACGACTATACCAAGGCGCTGATGGCAGCCGCTTTCAATATCGAGGCAGTGCCGACGCCTGCCGTCCAGCAGTAAAAAGATCATGCCCGCAAGACCTCCTGTTCTCATCGATTTGAAGTTCAACCCCGAAGGCATCGCCCGTATTCTGAAAACCGCCTTTCCGGATCGAGGCAGCATCAATCTTGCCGATCCGGCGGCCAAAAGCCGCGATTTGAGCGCGATCGACTATGCGTTGCTGTGGAAGCCGGATGCTGACCTGTTCGAACGCGCACAGAACTTGAAGGTCATCTTCTCGGGCGGTGCCGGCGTTGATAGCTTCATGAACCTTTCGGGGCTGCCCGACGTGCCGATCGTTCGCTTCGTCGACAGCAGCCTGACGGTTCGCATGAGCGAATGGGTGGTGCTGCAGTGCCTGATGCACCTGCGCCGGCAGCGCGAACATGACCGGCATCAGCGCGATCGGATCTGGAGCCAGATGGCGCCGCCGGAAGCTGCGGAAATCACCGTTGGCGTTATGGGACTTGGGGTATTGGGGCAGGATGCCGTTCGCAAGCTGAAGATCATGGGCTTCAACGTCATTGGCTGGTCGCGAAGCCGCAAACGACTTGATGGGATAAAAACCTTCGATGCAAGCGAACTCGATATCTTCCTGTCGAAGACCGATTTCCTCGTCGGCCTGCTGCCGCTAACGCCGGAAACGACGGGCCTTTATGACGCGCGGCTGTTCGCAAAGCTTCATCGGGGCGGTGCACTCGGAAAGCCGGTCTTCATCAATGCCGGGCGCGGCAGGAGCCAGGTGCAACGCGACATCGTTGCGGCGATTGAAAGCGGTGTGCTCGGCGGCGCATCGCTCGACGTCTTCGAGGTCGAGCCGCTCCCGGCAGAAGATCCGCTCTGGGGTTTGGAGTGTGTCTTCATAACCCCGCATGATGCCGCAATCTCCGAAGAGAATGCGCTCTTTCGCCATGTCGAGGCACAGATCGCCCGCTACGAGCGCGGTGAGCCGCTGGAGTTCGTGGTGGACCGGAAGGCAGGCTACTAAGCGCGGTGGAACCATGCCGCCGCATAGCCGTTGCTCCTAGCGACAGTTCTGAGGCGGGCCGGCATACGGCCCGCGAGACATCGAAGGGAGACGAAGATGGCTCGTCAGATGGAAAAGCGCTGGGAAAACGCCGATGGAAGGCGGCATGCCGAAGAGCAGATCTCTGCGGTGAAGGCAAAGCAGGGCCGCACCGGTGCCCGCATCCTGATGGTTCTGGTCGTTGCGCTCATTCTTGCATTCGTCGTTTGGATACCGGTCGAGATCTGGGGCAACCGTGAAGCTGATGAGGTAGCGCCACAGCAGCCCGGTCAGGAAATCCAGTCCCAGTCGCCGGCACCGGCTGCGCCGCCAACCACGCAGAGTGGCGGTGCGGTTCCCACGGAGACGCCGAACACGCAGCCGCCGGCACCGAACGTTGAGCCCGCGACGCCTGCCACACCAGCGCCGTCTCAGCCGGCGCAATAGGCTTGAGTCCAGGGCGATCATCGAAAGAGGCCCTGCCGCCTGGCTGCGGCGGGGCTTTTATTTGCGCTGGACATTACCTGCTGATTTTTCGATAAGAAGGCGCACGAGCCGGTCGTCGTGTGCTGGCCTTTTGCGGCACCCGACTGGATTGGGACGGGATGGAGCATGGCCAAGACAGATATTGCACGGCGCGTTTACAATCACGCCTGGAAGCTTGATCCCATCGTCCGTAGCCTCATCGATACGGACTTCTACAAGCTTTTGATGCTGCAAATGATCTGGAAGCTTTATCCGGATGTCAGCACCACATTCACGCTCATCAACCGCACCAAGCGCGTCCGTCTCGCCGAGGAGATCGACGAGGGGGAACTGCGCGCTCAGCTCGATCATGCCCGCACGCTGCGGCTCTCCAAGAAGGAGATGATCTGGCTCGCCGGTAACAGTTTTTATGGCCGTGCGCAGATTTTCGAGCCGGAGTTCCTCGCCTGGCTTTCTCATTTCCAGCTGCCGGAATACGAGCTGTCGAAGAAGGACGGCCAGTACGTGCTCGATTTCCATGGCTCGTGGAAAGAGACGACGATGTGGGAAATCCCGGCGCTTGCGATTATCAACGAGATGCGCTCGCGCTCGGCGATGAAGGCGCTCGGACCCTTCACGCTCGATGTGCTTTATGCGCGTGCCAAAGCCAAGATGTGGGCAAAGGTAGAGCGGCTGCGCGAATTGCCTGGCCTGCGTATCTCCGATTTCGGCACACGCCGCCGCCACAGCTTTCTGTGGCAACGCTGGTGCGTTGAGGCGCTGAAGGAAGGTATTGGCCCCGCTTTCACTGGCACAAGCAATGTATTGCTCGCTATGGATTCCGATTTGGAAGCGGTAGGAACGAACGCCCACGAGCTGCCGATGGTGGCCGCCGCACTTGCAGACACCGACGAGGAGTTGCGCAACGCGCCCTACAAGATCCTGCGGGACTGGAACAGGCTTTACGGCGGCAACCTCTTGATCGTCCTGCCGGATGCCTTCGGTACCGCAGCCTTCCTGCGTGACGCGCCCGAGTGGGTCGCTGATTGGACCGGCTTCCGTCCGGACAGTGCCCCGCCGATCGAGGGCGGCGAGAAGATCATCGAGTGGTGGAAGAAAATGGGCCGCGATCCGCGCCAGAAGCTGCTGATTTTCTCGGATGGACTCGATGTTGACGCGATCATCGACACCTACAAGCATTTCGAGGGCCGTGTTCGCATGAGCTTCGGCTGGGGCACCAACCTGACCAACGATTTTGCGGGCTGCGCCCCGACTGAAATTTCCGGCCTCAACCCAATCTCGATCGTCTGCAAGGTCAGCGAGGCAAACGGCCGCCCCGCGGTCAAGCTCTCCGACAATCCTCATAAGGCAACCGGAGACCCGAAAGAGGTCGAGCGTTACCTCAAATTCTTCGGCGCGGAGGACCGCACTGAGCAGACGGTTCTCGTCTGACGAAGGTTACGGGGAGGGCCAGTGCGGCCTCGCCTCCTCCTTTTCGCTCCGCCGGCCTTTTCTGCGTGGTTTTGCTGACATGGCCGCCTCCTCGAATGGCGTGGCAACGCCAAGCCTTTGGGCAAGCGAGCGTGCATCTGTCGGCGCGCGAACCTTCACGTCGTTGTCGAAATAGACGAAGACGTCACGGCCTTTGGCTGACGTCTTGAGCGGCGGCAGTACGCGATGGGCATCTTCCGGCTCGTGTCCGCGCGCCCATGCCGCGATACGTTTGGCCCATGCATCGAGCGCCGCATCGTCGTATCCGCTGACATAAAGCTCCTCGGATCCATGAAGACGGCAATAGACGAAGTCGGCAGTGACATCCATCAGGCGCGGCCACTCGACCGTGTCGGCGCAGACGAGCCCCACGTGATGTTTTCGCAGCAGTTCGATGAATTCCTTGGCGCAAAAACTGTCGTGGCGAATTTCCAGCGCGTGACGAAGCGGCTGCTGCACATCGCTTTCCAGCCAGTCACGGCCGTTCAGCCGGTCATCATGGCGCTTTGCAAGCTTTGCCGCGTCATCCGTATCTTTCGGCAGCATTGCCAGAAATCGCGCGAAAAGTTCTGCGTCGAATTTCATGGTCGGCGGAAACTGCCAAAGAATGGGGCCGAGCTTTGGCCCCAGCCGCAGGAGGCCGGACGCCATGAAATTGGCAAGCGGCGTCTCGACGTCGCGAAGCCGCTTCAAATGCGTGATGTAGCGTGAACCTTTAACGGCGAAGACAAAGCCGTCCGGTGTCGCCTCCCGCCAACGCGCAAAGGCGTCAGGCTTTTGCAATCCGTAAAACGTGCCGTTGATTTCAATGGAGGCAAAACTGCGCGCGGCAAAATGCAATTCGTGCTTCTGCGGCAGGCCTCCAGGGTAAAATACCCCGCGCCACGGCGCATAGGTCCAGCCGGATATGCCGATACGGATGGTGCCGTTCCTTGCCATGAAAGACAAACTGACCGCGCGGCCGCTTGTTCCCCCGCCGGGTCGGTCGGATATTCAGGCTTGCGGTTTTCGCTTTTCTTCGGCTTCGCGAATGGCGTCTTCGTGGTACCAGGTATCGAAGGCGGCGTCGCAGACATCGGGATCGATGTCGAGCGGCTGGCGGGCCCCAAAGCGTTCGTCCGACCTGCGGAATTTTACTGGGAACTGATAGATCTTCGCGGTTTCGCGATGGACATTTGCTGGCATCGAATTGCCTTCCATTCTCTTCGCACACCGGTTGCCCGGGCACTTATAGTAACAGAGTGCACATGATTTGCGCAAATCGCCTAAAAAAACGCCAATAACTGTGGGATTCATAAGCATTTGATAAAACGAATGAAATGCCCCGTAATGCCTGCATCTTTTTGAGGCGTTATGTGTAGATCAAAAAAACGTCCTGCGTGCGGATGTGTTCCATGGTCCTAAACCCTCGCTTTCGTTGAAAGTTGACGATTGTCTGGAGGTTGATTCCCGCCGCGCGTCTCATGGCAGTCCCGTATGTCTACTCGAAACTGGCACGCCACGTGCTTGGTATTAGGCATCCGGTGGTGATCAAGCACGCGCTTAGCGGTCGCTTCGGAATTTGCTCACACCCTTACGTTTGAGAGACTGGCCAATGACAAAGTATAAGCTCGAGTACATCTGGCTCGACGGTTACACACCGACGCCGAACCTGCGCGGCAAAACGCAGATTAAGGAATTTGACGCATTTCCTGCTCTTGAGCAGCTTCCGCTCTGGGGCTTTGATGGTTCCTCCACGATGCAGGCCGAAGGCCGCAGCTCCGATTGCGTGCTGAAGCCTGTTGCCGTCTACCCGGACCCGGCCCGTACCAACGGCGCTCTCGTCATGTGCGAAGTCATGATGCCCGATGGCGTCACGCCGCATCCGTCGAACAGCCGCGCAACCATCCTCGATGATGAAGACGCCTGGTTCGGCTTCGAGCAGGAATACTTCTTCTACGAGAATGGCCGTCCCCTCGGCTTCCCGGAGCAGGGTTATCCGGCTCCGCAGGGTCCGTACTACACCGGTGTCGGCTACAAGAACGTCGGCAGCGTTGCTCGCGAAATCGTTGAAGAGCATCTCGACCTCTGCTTGGCTGCTGGCATCAACCACGAAGGCATCAATGCCGAAGTGGCCAAGGGCCAGTGGGAATTCCAGATCTTCGGCAAGGGCTCCAAGCGCGCCGCCGACCAGATCTGGATGGCTCGCTACCTGCTTCTCCGCCTCTGCGAGAAGTACGGCATCGACATCGAGTTCCACTGCAAGCCGCTCGGCGACACGGACTGGAACGGCTCGGGCATGCATTGCAACTTCTCGACCAAGTTTATGCGCGAAGTCGGCGGCAAGGCCTACTTCGAAGCGCTCATGGCGCAGTTTGACAAGAACCTGCAGGCTCACATCGATGTTTACGGTCCGGACAACCACCTGCGCCTGACCGGCAAGCACGAGACGGCCCCGTGGAACAAGTTCAGCTATGGCGTCGCCGACCGCGGCGCGTCGATCCGCGTTCCGCACTCCTTCGTCAAGAACGACTACAAGGGCTATCTGGAAGATCGCCGCCCGAACTCGCAGGGCTGCCCTTACCAGATCGCTTCGCAGGTCCTGAAGACGATTTCGGAAGTCCCGACCTCCGGCTTCGCTTCGGCTGCTGCCTAAGCCTTAGGCTTTCCTCCCAAGGGCGCCGGTTGCCTCGCAACCGGCGTTTTTTATTCGCCGAATGGTCTCCAAGGAAAACATTCCTTCACGCCGTCGGCCGCGCTATAGTCGCAGCATGGCACAACGAGCAGGCAGCGCTGATCTTCCATTGCATGGCGGCAGAGTTCCGAAGTGGCTCGGCGAGCGGATGACGAAGCTCGGCGCAGTGATCACCGAAGCAGTCGTGCACCATTATGGCCGGGATGAACTGCTCCGGCGCCTCGCGCATCCCTTTTGGTTCCAGTCTTTCGGTGCCGTGATGGGCATGGATTGGCATTCATCAGGCATAACCACCAGCGTGCTTGGCGCTCTCAAGCGCGGGCTAACTCCGCTTTCAAGCGAACTTGGCCTTCATGTCTGCGGTGGCCGCGGATCGCATTCGCGCAAGACGCCGGGCGAACTCGTTGCGATCGGTGATCGAGTTGGTTTCGACGGCGGGGCGCTCGCGACTGCGAGCAGGCTTGTGGCAAAAGTCGATAGCGCCGCCGTTCAGGATGGCTTTGATCTCTATCTCCATGGCTTCATCGTCACGGATGACGGCAAATGGGTCGTGGTGCAGCAAGGCATGAATGGCGACAAGCGTCAGGCCCGGCGCTATCACTGGCTCTCGGAAGGTCTCGAGAGCTTCGTCAATTCGCCGCATACGGCAATCGAGGGCCGCAGGCAGGGCAATATCATCAATCTGGCCGACAGGCGTGCCGAGCGTTCGCGTACCGGGCAGCTTGATCTTCTAACAACGCTCGGTCCGGACGGTATTTTGCGCGAAGCGGCAGCTTTGGCACGCGATATCGCAAAGCCCGCACCGCAGCCCGACCAGCCGCTTTTGCCGCATCTCATCTTGCCCGCCCATCACGACGTCCGCGAAAAGGACGTCAACATGAAGCGCCTGCATGGCAATCTTGCAGCCGCCGCTGACCGCGGACCGGAAGATTTTGAGCAGCTTCTGCTCGTGCCCGGCGTCGGAGCGCGAACGGTACAGGCGCTGGCGATGGTTGCCGAAGTGGTTCATGGTGCGCCCTGCCGCTTTTCCGATCCTGCGCGTTTCTCGCTTGCCCACGGCGGCAAGGACCGGCATCCCTTTCCCGTCCCGCTGAAGGTCTATGACGAGACGATCAAGGTGATGAGGTCGGCCGTGCAGAAGGGCAGGCTCGGCCGCGAGGAGGAGCTGCAGGCCCTGAAACGCCTCGACGACCAGTCCCGCCAGCTCGAGCGATATGTCACTGGCCCAGACCTCAAGGAGATCGTCGCCGGCGAATTCCGAACCTCATCCGACTGGGGCGGCAGAAGCGTCTTCGGCTGGGAGAAAAAGGATTCGCCTTAAGGCGCTTCATACTGTAGGAAGTCTTTGATTTTTATTAAGAAATGGCGGACAGAGAGGGATTCGAACCCTCGGTACGCTTTCACGTACACACGCGTTCCAGGCGTGCGCCTTAAACCACTCGGCCACCTGTCCATTTGCGTTTCGCACCCGGAGAGGAGCAAATCGTCGGAACGGCGCGATATATACCGATGAATTTTCGCTGATCAACCTAAATCTAACAGTTTTTTGACTTCTTCCGATAAAACTCCGCGCGCGCTGTCCATTGCGCTTTGGCCATGAGATAATTATTTATTGGCTAGGGTGGAGAATGGCGCGGCTGACCGGAAATCCGGCGGTAGGGCGTCGGAGGTACTGATGCGTTTCTTGTTGCGTTTGGCTAGCCTTGTCGCGCTTGCTGTAGCCGTGATTGCAGGAACGATCGATTCAATTCAATCCGTTGCGGCGTCGGCAGTCGTGGTGACACCCGTGGGCGATGCCTGGCAGGATTTGAGCCCTTCGTCGCTATTGGCACTGCAGTCGTCTGTTTCCTACTATGTGCACCCGCGCTTCTATGCCTTCGTATTCCAATGGCTGATGCTGCAGCCCGCTTTTGCCGTCCTTCTGGTGATCGCGCTGCTGCTTTGGATGATGGGCTACAAGAAGCCGGCGGTGGCGGGCCGCTTTACCGCGTAACAAACGCGCCGCCCTGGCGTATCAGCTTTGGGACCGCGAATCCACGGCAAGGCTGCAACAGCTAGCCACGGCAGAGCGCGTGCGCGACACGTTCGAGAGACGCCCAAATCTGCCGGCCGCACCTAAAAGATCATCACATAGAGCGCCCCGGCAGGTGAATTCTACTATGCCGAGAACTATTACCAGCAGTATCTGGCGAAGAATCCGGATGCTTGTTACGGTATTGACGGAACCGGCGTGAGCTGCCCGATTGGTTCGAAAAATCGCATTCCAGCAGCTCATTTTGCGCAAAAATCAGCCCATCTGGACTGATTTTCAGCATCTACACGGAATTTTTACCGGCCGAAAAATTTCTCGTGAATTTTTCCCTTAGCCATGCAAGGATGCGCGCAGCCAGGCCTCCGGGGGGAGGCCGGTGGTTCCGCAGACATGCCTGCCGAGGGCTTGCGGGAGGACCCAGACAAATAGCAACAATAGGGCTGCACTATGAAAAAAACCCTTCTTTCTTTCCTGGCCGTGGCCGCGATGTCCACGACGGCGCTCGCTGCCGACGTCAAGCCGGCTCTGGTTTACGGCACTGGCGGAAAGTTCGACAAGTCTTTCAACGAAGCAGCCTATAATGGCGCTGAGAAGTTCAAGGCTGAAACCGGCATAGCCTATCGCGACTTCGAGCCGACCGGCGACACACAGGGTGAGCAGGCGATCCGCAACTTCGCAAGCCGCGGCTTCAACCCGGTGGTGGCCGTGTCCTTCGCATGGACCTCGGCAATCGAAAAGGTTGCTGCAGAATTCCCGGACACCAAGTTCATCATCGTCGATTCAGTCGTCGACAAGCCGAATGTCCGCTCGGTCGTCTATAAGGAAGAAGAAGGCTCGTTCCTCGTCGGCGTTCTCGCCGGCATGGCTTCCAAGACCGGTAAGGTCGGGTTCGTCGGGGGCATGGATATTCCTTTGATCCGCAAGTTCGAATGCGGCTATGAGCAGGGCGCCCGCTCCGTCAAGGCGGACATAGAAGTCTTTCAGAACATGACCGGCACAACCGGCGCTGCCTGGAACGACCCGGTTCGTGGCGGCGAGCTTACCAAAAACCAGATCGACCAGGGCGCCGACGTCATTTACGCCGCTGCAGGCGCGACTGGCCTCGGTGTTTTGCAGACGGCTGCCGACAACAAGAAGTTTTCGATCGGCGTCGATTCCAACCAGAACCATCTGCATCCGGGCTCCGTGCTGACCTCGATGGTCAAGCGCGTCGATCTCGCCGTCTATAACGCCTACGCCGATACGAAGAACGACAAGTTCACCGGTGGCGTGCAGGCTCTCGGCGTCAAGGAAGACGGCGTCGGCGCTGCGATCGACGACAACAACAAGCCGCTGATCACCCCGGAAATGCAGGCCGCCGTCGACAAGGCAAAGGCTGACATCATCGCAGGAACCATCAAGGTTCACGATTACACGACGGACAACTCTTGCCCGAAGTGATCCGCGACTGAGATGGGCGTATGGCGGCCAGATTTTTCCGCCATACGCCCTTTTCGTATTTGGAGCCTGCAGTGACAGACACGCCCGCTATTGAACTTGTGGGCATCGATAAGAAATTCGGTGCCGTTCATGCAAACAAGGACATCAACCTTACCGTCGCCAAGGGCACGATCCACGGCATCATCGGGGAAAACGGTGCCGGTAAATCGACGTTGATGTCGATCATCTACGGTTTTTATCACGCCGATGCCGGGGAAATCCGCGTCAACGGCACGCCGGTGACCATCCGCGACAGCCAGGCGGCGATCGCAACCGGTATCGGCATGGTCCACCAGCACTTCATGCTGGTCGATAATTTCACGGTCCTGGAAAACGTCATGCTCGGCGCCGAAGGTGGCGCACTGCTGGCAAAGGGCGTTGCGTCAGCTCGCGCCGAATTGAAACGGCTGGAGAAGGAGTACGGGCTCGAGGTCAATCCGGATGCGGTGATCGAGCAGCTCCCGGTCGGCCTGCAGCAGCGCGTCGAAATCCTCAAAGCCATGTATCGCGGCGCCGAAATCCTGATCCTCGACGAGCCGACCGGCGTCCTGACACCGGCTGAAGCCGACCACCTGTTCCGCATCCTCAAGGTGTTGCGCGACCAGGGCAAGACCGTCATCCTCATCACGCATAAGCTGCGCGAAATCATGGCCATCACCGACACGGTCTCGGTGATGCGCCGCGGCGAGATGGTCGCGACCCGTAAGACCGCGGAAACGACGGTCGAAGAGCTCGCCGAACTCATGGTTGGCCGCCGTGTTCTTTTGCGTGTCCAGAAGGGCGAGGCGACGCCTGGCGATGTGCTGCTGTCGGTCCGCAACCTGACAGTCAAGGACAATCGCGGCGTGACGATGGTTGACAACGTCTCCTTCGATGTCCGGGCCGGCGAAATCGTCGGTATTGCAGGCGTGGCGGGCAATGGCCAGTCGGAGCTGCTGGAGGCGATCGCGGGCATCCGCAAGCCGCATTCCGGCGAGATTTTCCTTGATGGCCAGCCGATCGACAAGGCCGACGCGGCGCGCCTGCGCGAGCTGGGCCTGGCCCATATTCCAGAAGACCGCCACCATATGGGTCTCGTGCTGAAGTTCGAGGAATACGAGAACTCGGTTCTCGGCTATCACCGCAAGCCTGCCTACAGCAGAGGCCCGCTGCTCGATCTCGATGCGATCCGCAAGGATGCCATGGAGAAGATCGAGAAATACGACATCCGCCCGCCGAACCCGCGGCTGAAGACCGCCAATTTCTCGGGCGGCAACCAGCAGAAGATCGTGGTTTCCCGCGAAATCGAGCGCGACCCTGCCGTGCTCATTATTGGCCAGCCGACACGCGGCGTCGATATCGGCGCCATCGAATTCATCCACCGCCGCATCATCGAGATGCGCGACGCGGGCAAGGCGATCCTGCTCGTCTCTGTCGAACTCGATGAAATCCGCGCCCTTTCAGACCGTATCCTTGTCATGTTTGCCGGCCATGTCGTCGGCGAGAAGACGCCCGATGCCGGTGAACAGACCCTCGGCCTGATGATGGCCGGCATTGCCGCGTGAGGTCTTAATGAGCACTGCTTCTGTTTCTCTTCCAAATTGGATCACCTACGGTCTCATCCCGGTTTTGAACCTGATCGTTGCCTTCCTGATCTCCGGCGTTGTCGTCTGGCTGATCGGCGAAAGCCCGCTAGGTGCTCTTTCCTTGCTGATCGAGGGGGCGCTCGGCAGCGGCGAAGGTATTGGGTTCACACTGTATTACGCCACAAGTTTCATTTTCACTGGCCTTTCGGTCGCGGTTGCGATCCATGCCGGTCTCTTCAACATCGGCTCGGAAGGTCAGGCCTATCTCGGCGGACTTGGTTGTGCACTGGTTGCGCTGGCGCTCGACCGCTTCGTGCCCTGGTACGTCACCATGCCGGTTGCCGTCGTCGGCGCCGGCCTTTTCGGCGCCGCCTGGGCATCCATTCCTGCCTTCCTCCAGGCAAAACGCGGCAGCCACATCGTCATTACGACTATCATGTTCAATTACATCGGCGCGGCGCTGATGGTTTACCTGCTGGTCCACGTGCTGATTGTCCCCGGCAAGATGGCGCCGGAAACACGCACCTTCCTCGAAGGCGGCCAGTTGCCGAAGCTCGGATGGGTGATGAACCTCTTCGGTGCGAAGCTCGGGGCCGCGCCGTTCAATGTCTCCTTCATGATCGCCCTTGTCGCCGCCTACTTCGTCTGGCTGCTCATCTGGCGAACCAAGCTTGGATTTGAGATGCGCACGCTTGGCGTCAGCCCCACTGCCGCCTCCTATGCAGGCATTCCCTATGCCCGCACGGTGATGATCGCTATGCTGCTGTCTGGCGCGCTGGCCGGCATGATGGCGCTGAACCCGGTCATGGGCTCTTCAGCCCGCCTGCAGGTCGAGTTCGTCGGCGGCGCCGGTTTCGTCGGCATTGCCGTCTCACTGATGGGACGTAATCATCCCGTCGGGATCATCTTCTCGGCGATCCTTTTCGGCATCCTCTATCAGGGCGGCGACTGGATCTCCTTCGAGATGCCGAACATTACCCGCGAGATGATCCTCGTGATACAGGGCCTGGTCATTCTTTTTGCAGGCGCACTCGAATATATGTTCCGCCCGGCGCTCGTCCGCGTCTACCAACAGTTCAAGACCACGTGAGGGGCGGACGATGGATTACTACGACATCCTAATCAACGTTCTGAGTTCGACGATCCGACTCTCGATCCCGCTGATCTTTACCGCCCTTGCTGGACTCTTTTCCGAACGCGCCGGCGTCTTCGACATCGGTCTCGAAGGCAAGATGCTGGGCGCGGCCTTTGCCGCCGCTTGCGTTGCATACATCACCGACTCGGCCTGGCTCGGCCTTGTCGCGGGCATCCTCTGCTCTGTCGCGCTGAGTTTGGTGCATGGCTTTGCATCGATCACCAATCGGGGCAATCAGATTATCTCGGGCGTTGCCATCAACTTCTTCATCGCCGGGATCACCATTGTGCTTGGCCAGGCCTGGTTCGGTCAGGGCGGCCGCACGCCGCAGCTCTCCCCGGCAAGCCGGTTCTCGCCAATTACGCTTCCGGGCGCAGACGTGATGCGGGAGGTTCCGGTCATCGGTCCGCTCTATTCGAACGTGATCTCCGGCAACAACATCCTGACCTATCTCGCATTCCTGGCAGTTCCGCTTTCCTGGTGGATCCTCTACAGGACGCGCTTTGGCTTGCGCCTTCGCGCCGTCGGCGAAAATCCCGGAGCAGTCGATACAGCCGGCATCTCGGTCAGTTGGCTGCGCTATCGTGCCGTCATGTGCGCCGGTATTCTGTGCGGCTTCTCGGGCACCTATCTGGCGATCGCGCAGTCGGCGGCCTTCATCAAGGATATGTCGGCGGGCAAGGGTTATATCGCCCTTGCTGCCCTGGTCTTCGCGAAATGGAAACCGGTGCCGGTGATGTTCGCCTGCCTGCTTTTCGGCTTCCTCGATGCGCTGGCGAACTTCATGCAGGGTAAGCAGGTGCCGCTGATCGGCGCAGTGCCGGTTCAGATATTCCAGGCTTTGCCGTATATTCTCACCTGCATCTTGCTTGCTGGCTTCATCGGCGTTGCAACTCCGCCAAAGGCTGGTGGCGTCCCCTATACGAAGGAGCGTTGAAACCATGTCACACGACCTTTTCGAAGCCGCCCGCGGTGCCATGGCCTTTGCCCACGCGCCCTATTCCAAATTCCCGGTCGGTGCGGCGATCCGCGCCGAGGACGGCAAGGTTTATACTGGCGCCAATATCGAAAACCTCTCCTTCCCGCAGGGTTGGTGTGCCGAGCCGACGGCCATCAGCGCCATGATCATGGGCGGAGCGAAGAAAATCGTCGAAATGGCGGTCATTGCCGAGAAGCTGCCGCTTTGCCCGCCGTGCGGCGGCTGCCGGCAGAAGATTTCTGAATTTGCGGAGAAGGATACCAAGATTTATCTTTGCGATGAGATGGGCGTGAAGAAGACCATGACGATGGAAGAGCTTCTTCCCTTCAGCTTCGAGGCCGAACTCGGATGAACGCCGCCATCGATCTACTCGTCGGCAAGCTCGGTGGGCTCGTGCCGCGTCACGGCATCGTGCTCGGCTCCGGCCTTGGCTCGCTGGTAAGCGAACTGACGGATGCGGTGCGAATTCCCTATCGGGATCTGCCGGGCTTTCCTGTCAGCGCCGTCTCCGGGCATGCGGGCGAGGTCGTTGCCGGTCGTCTCGGCGGCGTGCCTGTGATCATGTTGTCGGGCCGTGTCCATTATTACGAAAAAGGCGATGCCAACGCCATGCGGCTGCCGATCGAGGTGCTGAAAGGCCTTGGCGTGCAATCGCTGTTTCTAACCAACTCCGCAGGCTCGCTGCTTGAGGAGATGGCACCGGGCTCGGTGATGCAGATCACCGACCACATCAATTATTCCGGCATGAATCCGCTGATCGGCGAGGAAAGCGACCACCGCTTCGTCGGCATGACGAGCGCCTATGATGGCGACCTTTCCGTGTCCATGCGCAAGGCGGCCGAGAAGCTTGGCATCAAGCTCTTTCACGGCGTCTATATGTGGTTTTCGGGACCAAGCTTCGAAACGCCTGCGGAAATTCGCATGGCGCGGCTCCTCGGTGCGGATGCCGTCGGTATGTCGACCGTACCGGAGGTCATCATCGCTCGAATGCTGGGTTTGAGGGTTGCCGCAGCTTCGGTTATCACCAATTATGGAGCTGGCATGACGGGTTCCGAACTCAGCCACGAAGAAACAAAAGACATGGCGCCCGTCGGCGGCGCGCGTCTCGCCGCGATCTTGAAGGAAATGATTGCGGGTGGAGGAAGCAATAATGAATAATCACTCGCAAAAGGAGACGGCAGCTGTCGCGCTGTCGCTGCTTGATCTCACCAATCTCAAGGACGATTGCACGCAAGAGCAGATCGACACGCTTTGCGCCCGCGCGCAGACGCCCTACGGGAACAGTGCGGCGATCTGCATCTGGCCACGCTTCGTGGCACATGCCCGCACGGTCCTTGGCAAAGGTCATCCGGTCCGCATCGCGACGGTCGTCAATTTCCCGTCCGGCGATATGGAAGTGGCCGATGTCGCCGCTGAGACACGGGAGGCCATTGCGGACGGTGCCGATGAGATAGATCTGGTCATTCCCTACCGCAAATTCCGCGATGGTAACGAAAAGGCCGTGATCGACATGGTGACGGCGGTGCGCGCGGAATGCACCGGTGGCGTATTGTTGAAGGTTATCCTGGAGACGGGTGAGATCAAGGACCCCGCCCTCATTGGCCGCGCGTCCGAACTTGCAATCGATGCGGGCGCGGACTTCATCAAGACATCCACCGGCAAGGTCGCCGTGAACGCGACGCTCGAAGCTGCGGATATCATGATCCGCGCGATCCGTCACAGCGGCCGCAAGGTAGGCTTCAAGCCGGCCGGTGGCATTGGCTCGGTCGCCGATGCCGCCCTTTATCTCAGCCTTGCCGAAACGATCATGACGCCGGACTGGCCGATGCCGTCGACCTTCCGTTTCGGGGCCTCCGGCCTGCTCGATGACATTCTCGCTGTCCTCAGCGGCGTCCAGTCAGCGCCCGCCAAGGCCTCGAGCTATTGAACATGATCCCGCAGGAGATCATCCGGCAAAAGCGGGATGGCGGTGCCCTTTCCACGGCTGAGATTCAGTCGTTCGTTGAGGCCCTTTCCGCCGGTGAGTTGTCAGAGGGTCAGATCGGTGCCTTTGCGATGGCCGTCTGGTTCAAGGGCATGTCGCGCGGGGAGGTCGTCGCGCTGACGCTCGCCATGGCGCGCTCCGGCGACATGCTGACGTGGCCCGGGATCGATCATCCGATCGCCGACAAGCATTCGACCGGCGGCGTCGGCGATAACGTTTCGCTGATGCTGGCGCCGATTGCGGCTGCTTGCGGGCTTGCGGTACCGATGATCTCGGGCCGCGGCCTCGGCCACACCGGCGGAACGCTTGACAAGTTGGAATCCATTCCAGGCTATCAAATCACGCCGGATGCTGCTCATTTCCGCAACGTCGTCAACGAAGCCGGCTGCGCCATCATCGGACAGACGGGCTCTCTGGCGCCTGCCGACGGCAAACTATACGCCGTGCGTGATGTTACGGCGACGGTCGATTCCATTCCGCTGATCACCGCATCCATTCTCTCCAAGAAACTCGCCGCCGGGCTTCAGACCTTGGTGCTCGACGTGAAAACCGGCAACGGCGCCTTTATGGCAGATCACGGGCAGGCAAAGCTTTTGGCGCAATCTCTGGTGGACGTGGCAAATGGGGCAGGGATCAAGACCTCCGCGTTGATCACCGATATGAACCAGCCGCTGGCGGACGCAGCGGGCAACGCCGTGGAGATATGGAACTGCCTGGATTTCCTGGCCGGCAGAAAAGCTGGAACCCGGCTCGAGGCCGTCGTTGTGGCCTTCGCAGCCGAGATGCTGGTGAGCTCAGGCATTTGCCAGTCTCTGAAAAATGGCGAAGTGAAAGCCCGCGAAGCGCTGACGTCTGGTAAGGCGGCGGAGGTTTTTGCCCGCATGGTGCATATGCTGGGCGGCCCGGTGGATTTTGTCGAAAAGCCCGCAAAATATCTGGTGAAAGCGCCGATCGAAATGCCGGTTCTCGCAAGTGAGAGCGGATGGCTTTCAGCTTGCAATGCGCGCGAGGTCGGCATGGCCGTTATTAATCTCGGCGGCGGGCGGCGCGGTCCGGCAGACAAGATCGACCATCGGGTCGGCTTTGCCGCTCTCTTGCCGCTCGGCACGCGCGTCGAGAAGGGCGATAGGCTCGCGATCGTGCATGCTGCAAGCGAGGCGGCGGCACAAAAGGCAGCAGCCTCGATCGCGTCAAGCTACCGCATCTGCGGCAACGCGCCTTCGCTGCCGCCTGTTATATCCGGCCGCATTTGATTATTGCTTCAGCTTCAGTGAGCCGTCGGCAACGGAATAAGACTCGAGTTTTTTCAGGAAACTCATGCCGACCAGGGTCGTCGAAAGCGCATCATCCTTGAGCACGAAGGCTTCCACGCCTTGCACGCGGATGCCGCCGATCTCCATGCGATCGAGCGTGACATGTGCGGCCTTGGTCTGGCCGTTTGCTGTGTTCACGGCATGCCGGAAATCGAGTTGATTGGCACTGTAGCCGAGACGGCGGGCAAGGCTTTCGTTCAGCGCCACATAGGTCGCGCCCGTATCGATCAGGCCCTTCACGGGTCTGCCGTTGATCTTGAAGTCGCCTGTATAGTGCCCCTGCGCATTGGCCTGAAGGCGCATGCGGCCGTTACCGGGAACCGGCGCGGGTGTCATAGGCTGGTCGGTCGCGGTTGAGACGATGTTGGCCGAAGCGGTCTCGGTAGCCGGCTGACCGCCGTTGCCTTCGAAGAAGGAGGGGACTTGCGTGGCGAGCGCGGCGATAATGCTCGCGAAAATGACGATACGCATGAGCATGAACAGAAATCCTGCCTGTATAAACCACGCCTCATGCGGGCTTGAGTCTTCAAGATCGCTACGCCGCAATTGCTGACAAGTCGCTAATGGCGAAGTTAAAAAGGCCCGGATTATTGCTCCGGGCCTTCGATATCTTTGGATTTGGTAAAGGAAAGCTGAAGTTACTTCGTGCCGTACATGCGGTCGCCTGCATCGCCAAGTCCGGGCATGATATAGCCCTTTTCGTTCAGATGGCTGTCGATCGCTGCCGTAAAGACCGGCACATCGGGATGCGCTGAACGGAAATTCTTGATGCCTTCGGGAGCCGCGAGCAGGCAGAGGAAGCGGATATTGTGTGCGCCACGTTCCTTCAGCTTGTCGATCGCGGCAATCGAGGAATTGCCGGTCGCGAGCATCGGGTCGACGACGATGATGAGACGCTCTGCCACGTCCTCCGGCGCCTTGAAGTAATATTCCACAGGCTGCAGCGTCTCGTGATCGCGATAGACGCCGATATGGGAAACGCGGGCAGAAGGCACGAGATCGAGCATGCCTTCGAGCAGCCCATTGCCGGCGCGCAGGATCGAGGCGAAGACGAGTTTCTTGCCCTCCAGGATCGGCGATTCCATTGTCTGCAGCGGCGTTTCGATGGTTTCCATCGTCAGTTCGAGATCGCGCGTCACCTCGTAGCAGAGGAGCGTCGAAATCTCGCGGAGCAGCCGGCGGAAACTGCCAGTCGATGTCTCCTTGCGCCGCATGATGGTGAGTTTGTGCTGCACAAGCGGGTGATCGATGACGATGACGCCTTCCATGGCCTGGCCTTCCTTAAATTGTTCTTATGGGACGTTTCTTTCATGGAAAGCGCCTCAACTGCAAGAGTGGAGGCGATTTTCAGGGCATGATCTTCAAGCCCCGGTGGTTCAAAGGCGGGCGAGCAGCGCCATGCGGGTTGTTTCATCGACGAAAGCCGCTTCGATGCCGGTCCGCGTCAGCTCGTTGATTTCGCTGTCGCTGAAACCGAACGCCTCGGCGGCGAGCTCATACTCGCGCTTCAATGAAGTATGAAAAAAGGGCGGATCGTCTGAACTGATCGTCACGCGAACGCCGGTTTCCTTGAACGTGCGCAGTGGGTGCGAAGCGAAATCGGGAAAGACGTTCAGCGCAATATTGGAGCCAGGGCAAACCTCAAGAACGGTGCCGAGATCGGCAAGCCGCCTGACGAGGTCCGCGTCCTCGATCGCACGAACGCCATGCCCGATGCGCGATGGACGCACGACGTCGAGCGCATCGGAAACGCTGAAGGCGCCACAGACTTCGCCGGCATGAATGGTGAGGCCAAGACCGGCGTCGCGGGCGATATCGAAGGCGCGGGCATAATCGGCAACCCGCCCCATGCGCTCCTCTCCGGCCAAGTTGAAGCCGGTGATCAGCGGGTTGTTGGCCTTGGCCGCGTATTTCGCAGCCGCGATCACGCGCTCAGGCCCGAAATGCCGCTCGCCGGTGACGATCAGCCGCGCTTCGATGCCACTTTTTGCCCTGGCCTGGCGAATGCCTTCGCAGATGCCGGCGATGTAGGCGTCTGCACCAAGCCCGATACGCTCGCCGTGGTCTGGTGAAACGATAAGTTCGCTATAGATCGTACCGATCCCCGCGAGCTCCTGCAGATAGGTCTCGGTAAGTAGCGCATAGTCCTCGTCGGTCTTGTAGACCTCGGAAACCTTGTCGTAGCATTCGAGGAAGCTCGCAAAATCATGCCAGACATATGTTCCGTCGCGGAGATAGGCGCTGATGTCGGTATTGTATTTTCGCGCCTGGGCTCCGGTCAGCGCCGGAGGTGCCGCACCCTCCAGATGGCAGTGCAGCTCGACCTTCTTCAAATGTGACGTCACAGAAAGCTTCTCCCATGCTGCCCGGCGGCGATGCCGAGATGTCGGGCAACCGTCTCGCCGATATCGGCATATGTGCTGCGAATGCCGATATTGCGAGACTTCAGCCCCGGACCGTAAGCGATGATCGGCACGCGTTCTCGTGTATGATCCGTGCCGCGCCAGGTTGGATCGCAGCCGTGGTCGGCCGTAAGGATGACAAGATCGCCGGGGGCAAGCTTGCGGTGCACGTCCGGCAGCCGCGCGTCGAAGGCTTCGAGCGCGGCGGCATAGCCAGGCACATCGCGCCGGTGGCCATAGATCATGTCGAAATCGACAAAATTGGTGAAGACGAGGTCGCCGTCGTTCGCCTCTTCCATGGCAGCAAGCGACGCGTCCATCAGTGCGTCGTTGCCGTTGGCCTTGATGACCCTTGAAACACCCTGATGCGCGAAGATATCGCCGATCTTGCCGATGGCATGAACCTTGCGTTCCGCCTTGACGAGACGATCGAGCAGCGTCGGCTCCGGCGGTGGCACCGAGAAATCGCGGCGATTGCCGGTGCGCTCGAATGTTGAGGAAGTTTCGCCCATGAAGGGCCGGGCGATCACCCGGCCTATGTTGTGGCTGTCGAGGAGTGCGCGGGCGATGCGGCAAAAGCCGAGCAGCCGGTCGAGACCAAAATGCGTCTCATGTGCCGCGACCTGAAAGACAGAGTCGGACGAGGTGTAGCAGATCGGCTTGCCGCTGCGGATATGCTCCTCGCCGAGCCGGGCGATGATTGCCGTGCCAGAGGCGTGGCAATTGCCGAGAATGCCGGGAACCTCCGCCGCGTTGCAGAGCGCCTCGATAAATTGCGACGGGAAAGCCTCGCCTTCCGTGGGGAAATAACCCCAATCGAATGTCACCGGCGTTCCCGCGATTTCCCAATGGCCCGACGGCGTATCCTTGCCACGGGAGATCTCATTGGCGCAGCCATGAATGCCGTAGACTTTATCTGGAACCGGCATGCCGGCTGGAGCGCGCCCGGTCGCGGTCTTGGCAATCTGCATCAGGCCGAGGGCCGACAAATTGGGAAGCGAAAGCGGGCCGGACCGCAAGCCTTGCCGGTCGGCAGCGCCGGCCGCGCAAAATTCCGCGATATGGCCAAGCGTATCCGAACCCTCGTCGCCATAGTGCGCCGCGTCCGGCCCGCCGCCGACGCCGAAGGAATCAAGAACGAAGAGAAATGCACGGGCCATCGCAAACCATCAAGCTGGGCGGCCGAAAAGCCGCAATTCTGCTCAGGCATATAATGCTGCCGCAGGCTTGGCAAATTTCAACGGAACGCGATCAACAATCGCCGCAGGCAACATTGTCGCCCTGCCGCTGGCGGTAATAGTAGGTGCGGCGGATGGTGAGTTCCTGCATGTCGCCTGGAAGAAAATCGGGGCCGAATGCGAACAGCTTATAGGGGATGCTGAGATCGGCCCGCACGAGAAAGCTATCTGCCTTCTGCATGTCGGCCGGAACGCCCGTAACGGTGGAATTTGCCGCGTAGGGCGCCGTCGTCGCGTCGTTTGCCCAGGACCACAGAACCTTGGCATTGGCACCGGCATCGATGGTGATGCCGGTCACTTTGATCTGCATGCCGGTCGTTTCGAAAGGCGCGAAAATCGCGCCGGCAAGAGAACTGATATCGCTCAGCGAACCCCTGGTCACATTCTGCTGCTGCGTGATCAGGTCGGCGATCGAGCCGGCAGCGCGGCTGGTGCGTTTGCTGACGTTCAGTCCGATCGTGATCTCGAAGGCGCCGATATAGAGCATCACCAGGACGGGAAAGAGGATGGCGAATTCGATTGCGCCCACGCCGCTGCGATCGCGCCCGAGCCGGACGAGCTTTTCTTTCAACCGCATCAGGGTTCCGCTCGCCGCCATCAGTATTGCTCGTTCTGGAAGGCGGCTGTGGCGACGATAAGGTAGTCGTTCAGCCTCGATCCGTCGGCGGTACGGTATGGGGTGATATAGGGCCGGACAAGATCGGTGACGACCTGCCAGTGGTAGTAGGCGCGAACCATGTTGATCGAGCTTGAGCCGCCGGGTGAATATTGCATCCCTGTCGTATCGAGGCCCGTCGCATTCATCGGAATGGTGGCGGGAATATCGGAGAATTTGCTGAATGTGCGGACATCGAGCCAAAGTTTGTTCGGCGTGGCGACCTCGGTGGCGGAGCACTGGATCAGGATCGACACTTCCTCGCAAAAGGTCTGCCGGAATGCCGTCCGGTCCTTATAGGTTGTCTGCCCGACGACATTGGTGATCTGCCCGGTCCGCAGCTTGCGGCTCATGGTGTCGACGGCGTTGGAGACCAGTTCTTCCGCGGCAAAGGCGATGAAGGTCTCCAGGATTGCGAAGATCACCATGAAATAGGGAATGGCAAGCAGCGCAAATTCTATCGCTGCCGATCCGTCGCGCGAGCGCGCAAAAGCCCGCCATCCACCCCGCCTGCCGGGCGGCATGGAGGTTCGATCTGCCTGGTGATCATTGGCCGCGACGGCGCCATCCGATGGAACGTTCATAAAGCGATCGTAAAGTGCGTTCGTTGATTTTCCGTTTCAGGGCGGGTCAACAATTTAACGGATGACGATCCCGCGTCAGCCTCCGGCATCTGCCGCATTGTCCTGCTGCGTGTGTTGTTCGCAGTTCGGCGTGCAGGAAAGGACCGAGCGATCGGTCTGCCGGTAGACGCGAACCGTGTTGCCTTCGTCGATGGAAACGAGGACCGTCTCGTCGAGTATCGCATTGCCATCGGCATCGAGCAGCACCAGATTGGTCGTCCCGAAACTGCGTCCCGTCAGCACGATCGTTTTTGGATCGGCAACGGTGGCGTCGGCAACCTTGGAATTGCCGATGATCACTTTGCTGGCTGGCCGGTCGAGCTTCAAAACACGCGCGTGATCCATATAGACGCGCAGCACGTCTTCCTCGGCGCGCCCGGGAGCCTGGAGCCCGCAAAGCACGAGGATGGCTGCCGCGGTAAAGGAGATAGTTTTGCCGCTCGATGGCATAGCGTTCTCTTTTATTGGGATCCGGATCAGAGTCCGGGAGAAATCTCAAGATAGAATGGAGAAAAATGGTGAATGATGCCTTAAGAATCGCCGGCCCTGCCTGGTGATGGCACGTGTTTCTCCAATTTGGGTCAGGCAAGGGGGATTTCCCGGGGCATAGTGATCTGTAATGGCGCAGCCGATGTAATGTTTTGGTGCATCCCTAAGATCGGTGTTTTATGAGATCCGCAATATAGATAAAATTGAATATATCCAAGTAACGCAATACTTACCATGGAAGTTTCTACTTTAGCATTTACGATCTGGTAACCCTCTTCTTTAAGCCGATTGAAACAGCCCCTCGCTAGGTTGTGGCATCCGATCAACGGCAACAGTTGGCGGACGTGCTGAACCTCAACTGGAGTTAGGAGTAACCATGACCAAGCTTTTTAGCCGTTTTCTGAAGGACGAATCCGGCGCGACCGCAATCGAATACGGCCTGATCGCAGCGCTGATTTCCGTAGCGCTCATCGCCGGCGCCACCAGCCTCGGCGGCAAGATCAATGCCACGTTCAACAGCCTTGCGACGACCATGAACGGTGCTGCCGCAAAGGGCAACGTCGCCATCCCGTGATGGTTGCCGGTGGCAATGAGTGATGAAATCAGGCTCACAGCTCGAAGCGGTGAGCCTTTTCATATTTCGCACAGGAGGCGCGGATGACCGCAGCAGCAATTTTTGTGGTTTTCCCTCTCTGCCTCGCGATCGCGGCATTCTCTGATCTGTTCACCATGACAATCCCGAACCGTGTACCGCTTATTCTCGTCATTTCATTTCTGATCGTTGCGCCGCTTTCCGGGATGTCAGTTCCGGTGATCGGCATGCATCTTTCTGCAGGTCTCGTCGTGTTATGCGCCTGTTTCGCGCTCTTTGCCTTGAATACAATGGGCGGAGGGGACGCGAAGCTTCTCAGCGCTGCTACGCTCTGGTTCGGCTTCGATCAAAGCTTGATCTTCTTTATTGGCTGCGTCGGCGTGATCGGCGGTTTTCTTACGCTGTTCATTTTGATGATACGTTCGCAGTCCAATACGATCCTTGCTATCGGTCTGCCTCTTCCGAATTCACTCCTGCTCGCAAAGAAGATTCCTTATGGCATCGCAATCGCGATTGGCGGCTTCATGGCGTTCCCGTACTCGCCGATGCTGATTAATGCGCTGGAAACGTTGAAATAGCGGCGGTTTAAACGTCCGTTAACTTAAAATGTAAGTGTTCCGTTAACTATAATTACACCAATTCCTGAGCATTCTTCGGGGTGAACATGCCGTCTCCCGAGGACCGAATAATGAAGCCCGCTCGTTTGATGATACTTTCAGTGGCCGTCGTTGCCGCTGGGCTCGCCGGTTTTCTGGCGATGAAGCTTGCCGGGCGGGGCGGCGTCGTCACCCAGGTGCAATCGGTCGTCGAAAAGGAACCGACGGTCAATGTGCTGGTCTCGAGCGCCAATCTACCGGTCGGCGCCCGCATTGACGACAAGGCGGTTCATTGGATGCCTTGGCCGCGGGGCGCTGTCGTACAAGGCTTCATCACCGAAGCCGACAAGCCGGATGCGGTCAAGGATATGCTGGGCGCGGTGGTCCGCCTGCCGATCTTTGAAGGCGAGCCGATCCGCCCCGAAAAAATCGCCGATTCCAACAGCCGTATACTCTCCGCACTTCTGCCGGCCGGCAAGCGCGCCGTCGCAACGGAAATCTCGGTCGCGACCGGCGCCGGCGGCTTCATCCTTCCGAACGACCGTGTCGACGTCATCATGGTCCGCAGGGCGCAGGGAAGCGACAAGTTCCTGACCGAGGCCGTGCTGAGCAATGTCCGCGTTCTCGCCATCGATCAGCAGATCCAAGAAAAAGACGATGGTTCCAAGGCTGTAGTAGGCACCACGGCGACGCTGGAACTGACGCCCGATCAAACCAAGGTTCTAACTGTCGCGCAACAGATGGCCGACAAGCTGTCGCTGGCATTGCGTTCCGTAGCCGACGCGCAGGAGCAGGATACGAGTGCCGCCGATTATCTCCTGAACGGAGACAATGGAAGCGCGCTGGTCCAGGTCATCAAGTCCGGTTCGATCGTCACAGATAGCAGTGCGCCAAAGGCCGAGTGAGGGGAATTTAATGGTCAACACAGTGCGGTGCACCAAGTCTTTCCTCGCAGGCTTCCTCACGCTGACGGTCGCCGTTTCAGGGCTGACGCCTCCCGCCTTCGCACCACTCGTTGGCGCAGGGATTGCGCATGCGCAATCGGAAGGCGTCATCCAGATCTCGCGGACCGGCCCCGGCGCCCACCGCCGGCTGAAACTCGGTCTCAACAAGGCACTCGTCGTCGACCTGCCCGAAGAAGCACATGATATCCTCGTCTCCGATCCGTCGATGGCAGATGCCGTAACGCGCACCTCGCGCCGCATCTACCTCTTCGGCAAGAAGGTCGGCCAAACGAACATCTTCATTTTCGGGAGCGATGGCCAGGAGGTCGTGAGCCTCGACATCGAAATCGAACGCGATGTCTCCGGTCTCGAGACGAACCTGAGGCGCTTCATCGTCGACTCCAATATCAAGGTCGAGATCGTGTCCGACAACATCGTGCTGACCGGCACAGTGCGCACGCCGCAGGATGCCAAGCAGGCCGCCGACCTTGCCCAGGCATTTCTGACGGGCGGCGAAGCGACGACGCGAACCGAGACGGCCGCCAGCAGCGCACAGCAGGGCGATGTCGCGATTTTCGCCGAGGCGCGCCAGGAATCGCAGGTCGTCAATCTGCTGCAGATTGAGGGCGAGGACCAGGTCACTCTCAAGGTGACGATCGCCGAAGTCCGTCGCGAAATCCTGAAACAGATCGGCTTCGACAATCTCGTATCGAATTCCTCTGGCATGACCGTGGCGCAGCTGGGTGTGCCTAATGTGGATGGCGCCGCTGCAACGGTTGGTGGCGGACTTGCAGCCCTCTTCAAGACCTCGATCGGCCGCTACGACATCTCCACTTATCTGAATGCGCTGGAACAGGCCAAAGTCGTCAGAACACTTGCCGAGCCTACGCTGACGGCGATTTCCGGTCAGGCTGCCACCTTCAATTCGGGTGGTCAGGTTCTCTATTCGACCACCGACAATGACGGAAACGTGACCGTGGTTCCTTACAACTACGGCATCAATCTGGCCTTCAAGCCGGTGGTGCTCTCCTCAGGACGCATCAGCCTTGAAATCGTGACGAATGTGTCCGAGCCTGCACCATCCGTCTCGGGTTCGCAGCCGACCTACCAGCGCCGTTCGGCCCAGACATCCGTCGAGCTTCCCTCCGGCGGCTCGATCGCCCTTGCCGGCCTGATCAGGGACAACGTTTCGCAGACATCGAACGGCACGCCGGGTGTGAACAAGATCCCCCTGTTGGGTACATTGTTCCGCCAGAGGACGGTGCAGCGAGAGGAAACCGAACTTGTCATTATCGCGACCCCCTATCTGGTACGGCCCGTCGCCCGCAACGAGCTTAACCGGCCGGATGACAATTTCAGTCCGGAACATGATGGTCAGGCGTTCCTCATGAACCGTGTCAACAAGGTTTATGGCCGCCGCGAAGCGCCGGTGGCAGACGCGCAATTCCACGGTTCCATTGGGTTTATCTACAAATGAGCGGCGCAGGATCGAAAACGATGAAACGATATGGTGACCGGGCGATGGCTCAAAGCGCGAAATCCACGATGCGGTGGGCCATGCTTGGCGCGGCCGTACTTGCGGGGACGATGATTTCTGGCTGCGCGGCTCCACGCGACAATCTGACAACTGGCGGTATCCCCGACGACTACCGCCAGCGCCATCCGATCGTGGTGGCCGAGGCCGAGCAGACGGTCGACATCCCTGTCGCCTCTACGGATCGGCGCTTGACGATTGCCCAGCGCGATATGATCCGCGGTTTTGCAGCCAATTATAGGTCCCGGGCTTCCGGCCCGGTTTATGTCATGACCCCGCAAGGCTCGCCAAATTCGGCTGCCGCAAGCCAGTTGCGGAACCAGGTGCGGGCCGAGCTCTCGAAGCGAGGGATACCGAGCTCGAAGATCGTCAATGCGAGTTATTCGGCAGCTCCTGGCGATGCAGCGCCGATCCGCCTCAGTTTCGTCGGCATCACAGCCATGACCACACAGTGCGGCCAATGGCCGAAGGATATCGGCGGCGGCTTCGACAACCAGAATTATTACAATTTCGGCTGCGCTACTCAGAACAATCTGGCCGCGCAGATCGCCAATCCGGAAGACCTGATTGCGCCACGTGGCATGACGCCGATCGATGCTGCGCGCCGCAATGACGCCATCACTGAATATCGCGAATACAGGACCGTCCTTGAACACGACAATTCAGGCACCTTCTAATGAGGAGCGGATCCAGCCGATGAGCCCGATCGAATACGAGATCAAGAACACGACGGAGCTCCAGCATGCGGAAGACGCCGTTCGCATGGGCGAGCTGGAAAATATGCGGCCGCTGCCGCGTATTTCCGTGCATGCTTTCTGCGAAAGTGAGGCGCTTCAGCGGGTGATGGAGCGTTGCGGCAACGACCGGCGGATGGCGAAGGTCAGCCTGCGGATCACCAGCGGCGGCATTGCGGCTGCTGCGAACATGTTCGCCAGCGCTCCGACCCCCAACCTGATCATCCTCGAAACCAAGGCCAATGCGGCAAGCCTGCTCTCAGAGCTTGCGCCGCTTGCGGCGGTCTGCGATCCGAGCACCAAGGTCGTTATCATCGGCTACTACAACGACATCGCGCTTTACCGCGAGCTGATCCGCAACGGCATTTCCGAATACATGGTCCAGCCGATCGCGATGCCGGACGTCATGATGGCCATGGCGTCGATTTTCGTCGACCCGGATTCCGAGCCGCTTGGCCGCAGCATTGCCTTCATCGGATCCAAGGGAGGCGCCGGCGCCTCGACGATCGCCCACAATTGCGCTTTCGGCATCTCCAATCTCTTCTCGACCGAGACGATCCTCGCCGATCTCGATCTGCCTTACGGAACGGCAAACATCGATTTCGACCAGGACCCGACGCAAGGGATCGCCGAGGCGGTCTTCGCTCCCGATCGGTTGGACGAGGTCTTTCTCGACCGATTGCTGACGAAATGTTCCGAACACCTGTCGCTGCTTGCAGCACCGTCGCTACTTGATCGGGCCTACGATTTCGATGGCCAGGCATTTCAGCCGGTCCTTGAAGTCCTACAGCGCAGTGCGCCGGTGACGGTGCTCGATGTTCCGCACGCCTGGTCGGAATGGACGCGCTCGGTCCTGGCTGCCGCCGATGAGGTCGTTATCTGCGCCGTTCCCGATCTTGCGAACCTGCGCAACGCAAAGAACATGCTCGATGCCCTGCGCAAGCTGCGCCCGAACGATAAGATGCCGCATCTGATCCTCAATCAGGTCGGCATGCCGAAGCGGCCGGAAATCGCTCCGTCCGATTTCTGCGAACCGCTCGAGATCGAGCCGATCGCGATCATTCCTTTCGATATCGGTCTGTTTGGCAATGCCGCCAATAGCGGTCGGATGATCTCGGAGATAGATCCGAAATCGCCAACCGCCGAAACCTTCTCGCAGCTGGCACACATCGTCACCGGCCGTGTGGCCATCAAGAAGGCGAAGCGCGGCGGGCTGATGGGGCTGCTGAAGCGCGCCAAGTAGTGACGAAAACGAGTAGATTGGATTTGTGGTATGTTCGGAAAACGCGGAAATGAAGGCTTCGGAAAGGGCGGTGCCGTAAGCGCACCGCCACCGCCGCCTGCCGCGGCGGCCCCTTCTTCCGCGCCCGCCGTGCTGGTCGAGCCGGCAAGAGAGCCTGGCCGGCCCCAGGTGACACCGCCACCGATGCAGTCCCCCCAGCGCCGGCGGCCGGCCCGCACCGATGAATATTACGACACCAAGGCGCAGGTCTTTTCGGCGCTGATCGATACGATCGACCTGTCCCAGCTTGCCAAGCTCGATGCCGAAAGCGCTCGCGAAGAAATTCGCGACATCGTCAACGATATCATCACCATCAAGAACTTCGCGATGTCGATATCCGAGCAGGAAGAGCTGCTCGAAGACATCTGCAACGATGTTCTCGGCTACGGCCCGCTGGAACCGCTGCTCGCGCGCGACGACATCGCCGACATCATGGTCAACGGCGCCGGCAAGACCTTCATCGAAGTCGGCGGCAAGACGGTCGAATCGGAAATTCGCTTCCGCGACAACGGCCAGCTTCTCTCGATCTGCCAGCGCATCGTCAGCCAGGTCGGCCGCCGCGTCGATGAATCGAGCCCGATCTGCGACGCCCGTCTTCCCGATGGTTCGCGTGTCAACGTCATCGCCCCGCCGCTCGCCATCGACGGCCCGGCGCTCACGATCCGTAAATTCAAGAAGGACAAGCTGACGCTCGATCAGCTCGTCCGCTTCGGCGCGATCACGCCTGAAGGCGCAACACTCTTGCAGATCATTGGCCGGGTGCGCTGCAACGTCGTGATCTCCGGTGGTACCGGTTCCGGCAAGACGACGCTCCTGAACTGCCTGACGAACTATATCGACAGAGACGAGCGCGTCATCACCTGCGAGGATACGGCGGAACTGCAGCTGCAGCAGCCGCATGTGGTCAGGCTCGAAACCCGCCCGCCGAACATCGAAGGCGAAGGCGAGATCACCATGCGTGATCTCGTCAAGAACTGCCTTCGCATGCGTCCGGAACGCATCATCGTCGGCGAAGTGCGCGGACCGGAGGTTTTCGACCTTCTGCAGGCGATGAATACCGGTCATGACGGCTCGATGGGAACGATCCACTCGAACTCGCCGCGCGAATGCCTGAGCCGTATCGAATCCATGATCGCCATGGGCGGCTACAGTCTTCCGGCAAAGACCGTTCGCGAAATCATCGCCGGCTCGATCGACGTCATCATTCAGGCAGCGCGTCTTCGCGACGGCTCGCGACGCATCACGGCGATCACCGAAGTGATCGGCATGGAAGGCGACGTGATCATCACCCAGGATCTGATGCGCTACGAGATCGAAGGCGAGGACGCTGGCGGCCGACTGATCGGCCGTCATTTGTCGACCGGTATCGGCAAGCCGAATTTTTGGGATCGCGCGCGCTACTACAACGAGGAAAAGCGCCTGGCCGCCGCCTTGGATGAGATGGAAGCAAAGTCGAAGGAAGTATGATGTTCGGTGTCGACCCGATAGTGCTCGCCATCATCGTGCTGGTCGCGGTCGCTGCGGGCGCGGTTTGCTATGGCCTGCTCTTCAGCCGTATGGAGACCGAGAAGAAAGCCGCCAATCGCGTCAACCGCGTCGCTTCAACCGAGACCGACCGGGTGAAGGTCAAGGCCGCACGGGACCGTGTCCAGGAAATGTCGAAACGCCGCAAGTCGGTGCAGGACAATCTCAAGGACCTCGAAAAGCGCCAGCAGGAAAACACAAAACGGAAATTGTCCCTGAAGTCCCGCCTGACCCAGGCGGGCTTTGCGGTCACGCCCGCCAAATTCTACATGTTCAGCGCGGCCTTCGGCCTGTTCCTGATGCTGATTGCGCTGCTTGCCGGCGCGCCGATGCTGGTCGTACTTGCGCTTCCGGTCGTTGCCGGCCTCGGCCTGCCACGATGGATCCTGGGCTTCCTGATAAAGCGCCGCCAGAACAAGTTCCTCGACGAATTTCCGAACGCGCTCGACGTCATCGTGCGTTCGATCAAATCCGGCCTGCCGCTGAACGACGCGATCCGCCTTATCGCAAACGAGGGCCGCGATCCGGTGAAAACCGAATTTCGCCGGGTCGTGGAATCGCAGCAGGTCGGCCTCAGTATTCCCGACGCCTGTGCTCGCATGACCAACTACATGCCGCTGCAGGAAGTAAGCTTCTTTGCGATCGTCATCGCCATTCAGTCGCAGGCCGGCGGCAATCTTTCCGAAGCGATCGGCAATCTTTCGAAGGTTCTCCGCGACCGCAAGAAGATGAAGGCCAAGGTGAAGGCGCTGTCGATGGAGGCCAAGGCTTCCGCCGTCATCATCGGCGCTTTGCCCTTTATCGTCGCCACGCTCGTCTACCTCACGTCACCGCAATACATGATGGTTCTGTTCACCGATCCGCGGGGGCACTTCATCATGGGTGCATCGGCGGTCTGGATGTCGATCGGCATCTTCGTCATGCGCAACATGGTCAATTTCGACATCTAGCCGGAGGCAAGCGTCATGTCAGCAGATCTTGCAGCGCGATTGACCGATCCGGCCATGCTGGTCGCGCTTCTTGTTGCGATCGCTGTCTTTGCGACCTTCTACACGATCGCCGTTCCCTTCTTCGAGCGCGGCGACCTGAACAAGCGCATGCGCGCTGTTTCGACGGAGCGTGATCAGATTCGCGCACGCGAGCGCGCCCGGATGAACACGGAGGCGGGAAACAAGGCGTCGCTTCGCAACCAAAACAATCGCTCTGTTCGCCAGATCGTCGAGCGCTTCAATCTGCGCAAAGCGCTGGTCGACGAAAACACGATGAACAAGCTGCGCGCAGCCGGCTACCGCTCGGAAAACGCTCTGAACACCTTCCTCGTCGCCCGCTTCCTTCTGCCCTTCGTTTTCCTTGCCCTCGCTGCCTTTTGGATTTTCGGTCTCGGCAATCTCGCAACCAAGCCTCTTCCTATCCGCCTGCTTGCTATGATCGGCACGGGCTATCTCGGTTTTTATGCGCCGAACATCTTTATCTCGAACCGCATGTCGAAGCGTCAGCATTCGATCAAGCGTGCCTGGCCGGATGCGCTCGACCTGATGCTGATTTGCGTCGAGTCCGGTATCTCGATCGAAGCCGCGATGCGCCGCGTGTCGGAAGAGCTCGGCGAACAGTCGCCGCCGCTTGCCGAAGAAATGGTGCTGACGACGGCCGAGCTTTCCTTCCTGCCGGACCGCCGTCAGGCGCTCGAAAACCTCGGCACGCGCACGCAGATCGATCTCGTGCGATCTGTCACCCAGGCCCTCATCCAGGCCGACCGTTACGGCACGCCGATTGCGCAGGCGCTGCGCGTTCTCGCACAGGAAGGCCGCGACGAGCGCATGAACGAGGCTGAAAAGAAGGCGGCTGCCCTGCCGCCGAAGCTGACCGTTCCGATGATTTTGTTCTTCCTTCCCGTACTCGTCGCCGTCATCCTCGGCCCGGCCGGCATCCAGGTCGCCGACAGGTTCTGATGCCGCTTGCAGGCGGGGCGGAAACCAGCTAGCCGTAGTTTCGCGTGACTGGCGAACGCGATCGAAGACCATCGGAAGCGCTGATGTGACCGCCGCTCGCCTGGCGTTTTTCGAAATCAGGAGCGAGCCTTCATGTCTTCTGCAGCCATCCTCACCAGCATTTTTGCAGCACTGATGGTCGGAGCGATGAGCCCCGGCCCGAGCTTCGTCGTCGTCTCCCGCATCGCCATTTCCCGCTCGCGCCTTGATGGCCTGGCAGCGGCACTCGGGATGGGTGTCGGCGGCGTCATGTTCGGCATTCTTGCGCTCGCAGGCCTGACGGCTTTGCTGACGCAATTCGCGTGGCTCTATCTGGTGCTGAAGTTTGCAGGCGGTGCCTATCTCGTCTATATCGCGTTTCGCATCTGGCAGGGCGCGAAGGCACCTCTGGAGGTGTCCGGTGCGGTCGAGGGCAGGGCGTCGCTCGGCCGCAGTTTCTCGATGGCGCTGCTGACGCAGCTCAGCAATCCGAAGACCATCATCGTCTATGCCAGCATATTCGCAGCGTTTCTGCCGAAAACCGTACCCGCAGGTGTCATGATCGGTCTGCCGATCGGAATCTTCGCGATTGAGGCCGGATGGTATTCGATCGTGGCGCTGGCTTTCTCCGCGCGCCGTCCACGCCAGGTCTATTTGGCCGCCAAACACTGGATCGACCGCGCTGCTGGGCTTGTCATGGGCGGGCTGGGTTTGCGCTTGATCTTCTCCGGCGCGATGCTTCGGTAGTCGGAGATCAGTTGGTGTTGCTTGCCGGCGCGCTGTCCTTCGCCGCGAGTTTCTGCCAGGAATTCTGCTGGGAAAGCATTGAACGCAAATAGGCGACGTTGGCGTCTGCCTGCTGCGGCGCGAGTTCGCGGCGGGCGATCTCTTCGGCCTCCGAAAAACGTCCCTGCAGGCCGACAGCAAGGGCGAGGTTCTGCCTGACGCGGCTATCGGCGCCCGGCTGGCTCGCCGCCTGCTTGAGATAGGTTTCGGCGGTCCTGAGATCGCCTGTCAGCACGTAGGACATGCCGAGATTTGAAAGCACGGAAGGCTCGTTCGGCATGATGTCCAGCGCATCGCGATAACGTGCTCGCGCATCGCTGGGCTTACCCATCTGGTCGAAAATCGCGCCCTGGGCAGAAATGAGCTTCCAGTCGGGCCGGTCCGGGGTTTGCGCCCGGCCGATCGTGTCGAGCGCTTGCTGGAACTGTCCTGCGGCTGCCTGGGCCTTGCCGTAGGCAGCCAGGACATTGCGGTCTTTGGGATTGGAAATCGCAACCTGCTGCATGACGGCAAGCGCCTGCGCGTCGCGCCCGGCCATGCGCAGCAGGTTGGCGTAGTTGACGCCGTTTACCGGATCGCGGGGATTTTTCTCGTAGGCCTGCCCGACCCGGTCCGTCATTGCGTGAAGCTCGTTCGCATCCATGGTTTCGACGGGCTTTGTCAGCTTCGGCACCGAACCCGTCGTCATCTTGTCCTTGGTCGTCGAGCAACCGGCGAGCGCGGTGACCACCAGCGCTGCGGTGACGCACTGGAAAATACGGTTCTTGAATGGATGGATGGCGGGGAGAGGCATTGCGCTTTCCTGAATTCAGAAACTGGCGTTTGACCTCTAAGCGGAACAGGGAAAGGTTTGACGCAATCTTCACTCCAGCAATAGTCTGTTAACCCTAACGGACCGTTAAAAAAACGATTCCCGGACATCGTCGAAGGATAAATATGGCCCCCTATCAGTTCATCGAGAGACCGACGCCTTTCAACACGAAAGGCGGTTCCACATTGCCGATCTTCGCGGTCACGCCGGCGCATATCGAGACCGGCACGATCGATCCGATCGCGCTCGATTGGGCGAAGAAGGCAGGCTACAAGGCGGAAAGCGGCTCGCTGCTGCTGATCCCGACCGCCGCCGGCCATCTCGGCGGCGCGCTTTTCGGCCTCGGCGCCAATCCATCGGAGCAGCCCTATATCACCGGCAAGCTTGCCCGTTCACTGCCCGCCGGCGACTGGCATATCGAAACCGCACCGCTGACGGCAAACCGCCTGTCGCTCGGTTTCGGTCTCGGTAGCTACCGTTTCGACCGCTATCGTTCCGACAAGCAGGCAGCCGCGACGCTGATGATCCCGCGCGATGCCGATGGCGCGGATATCAAGCGTCAGCTCGCAGGCGTGTTCCTCGCTCGCGATCTCATCAACACACCGACCAATGACATGGGCCCCGAACAGCTCGAAGCTGCCTTCCGCGGCCTGGCCGAGCACTACAAGGCGGAAATGTCGGTCACCATCGGCGATGATCTGCTGAAGGAGAACTTCCCACTGGTCCACACCGTCGGCCGCGCCAGCGTCGACGCGCCACGGCTTCTGGAACTGCGCTGGGGAAAGAAGGGCCACCGCAAGGTTACGCTTGTCGGCAAGGGCGTCTGCTTCGATACCGGCGGTCTCGACATCAAGCCGGCCTCCTCCATGCTGTTGATGAAGAAGGACATGGGCGGTGCGGCGAACGTGATGGGTCTTGCGCTGATGATCATGGACGCGAAGCTTAAGGTCGACCTCCGCGTCATCATTCCCGTCGTCGAAAATTCGATTTCGGCAAATGCGTTCCGCCCGGGAGACATCTACAAGAGCCGCAAGGGCCTGACAGTCCAGATCGACAATACCGATGCGGAAGGCCGCCTGATCCTCGCCGATGCGCTGGCTTATGCCGACGAGGAATCACCGGATCTCCTGATCGACATGGCGACGCTGACGGGGGCTGCCCGCGTTGCGCTCGGCCCCGATCTTCCGCCGTTCTTCACGGATGACGAAAACCTTGCCCAGGATCTGACCGACGCAAGCCTCGAGACGGACGACCCGCTGTGGCGGCTCCCGCTCTATATGGGCTATGACAAGGATATCCGCGCCAAGATCGCCGACATCACGAACGCTCCGGCGGGTGGCATGGCGGGTGCGATCACGGCGGCGCTGTTCCTGAAACGCTTTGTCAGCAACGCGAAGAGCTGGGCGCATTTCGACATCTACGGCTGGGCGCCGACCGAGCGCGCTCATTCGCCAGGCGGCGGCGAGGCGCAGGCGATCCGCGCCCTTTACCACCATATCCGCCGCGGCTGACCGCGATCATTAAAATTTTATTCACCCTGGGAGGCGGCAGATTCTGCCGCCTCTTGCCTGCCAGCCTCCTCTCGCGGAAAATAGAACGCTGGCGTAATGATTTTCCGGAGGAGCCTTGCCGATCGAATTGACTGCCTCGCAGGCCCTGCGGCTTTGGCACGGCGTTACGCTCAACCAGGTTCACCATGACGAACGTGATTTGACGTTGCGTCAGATGGCGATCCTGCTGCATATCTATCTGGTGCCGCCGCCCCATACGGTACGGGGGCTTGCCGCGACACTGAACGTGACGAAACCGGTTATCACCCGGGCGCTGGATACCATGGGCGAAATGGGCCTTGTCGATCGGGCACGCGACGAAAGCGACCGGCGCAACGTGATCATCAAGCGCACCGTCGGCGGCGCGCTCTATCTCGAGAAGCTGGGCGACCTGGTGCGTGACCAGGGGCGCCGCCTGCCGATCTAAGTGGAATGGAGATGACGATGCTCGACCGCCGCCTGCATGCCTATCGGCCGGATCTTGCCGAAGCGCGTCTTGAAGGCAAGGTCGAAGCCTTGCGCTTTGTTTCCGGTATCCCGGCGCAGATCGCCGTCGCCGTTGCACCGCTTCGCCCGCAACCGGATATGTCAGTCGGCATCGATACGGAACTGCTCCTCGGGGAGGATGTAACGGTCTTTGACCGCGCTGGCGGCTGGTGCTGGGTAAAGGCCCGTTCGGACGGGTATGTCGGCTATATGCCGGAGGAAATGCTGTCCGACGCCCAGACGGAGCCGACACACATCGTCACCGTACAGCGCACCTTCCTCTATCCGCAACCGGAATTGCGAAAGCCCTATAAATCCGTGCTTTCCATGGGCAGCCGCGTCAGGGTCGCGGGTGAGGCAGAGGTGCGCGGAAATCACTACGTCGTTCTGGAGGATGGCACGGCAATTTTTGCAAGGCATGTCCAGCCCATCGCCGCCGGCAAGGATGACGATTATGTCGAGATCGCGTCGCGCTTCATGAATGCACCCTACTTGTGGGGCGGCCGTTCAGGCCTTGGCATCGATTGTTCCGGTCTCGTTCAACTGGCCATGCTGATGACCGGCAAAAGCGCGCCGCGCGACACGGACATGCAGGCAGCAAGCCTCGGCGAGAGGATCGATCGCTCCGGGCTTCGCCGCGGCGACCTCGTCTTCTGGAAGGGACATGTCGCAATCATGGAGGACCCCGAAACGATCCTTCACGCCAATGGCTACACGATGACTGTCGCCCGCGAGAATTTCGAGGCCGCTGTCAAACGTATAGGCCAGCTCTACCAACAGCCGACCGGCTATCGCCGTCCGGTCTGATCAAAATCGCCGCGGGTCGAAGAAATCGCGCAGTCCATCGCCCAGCAGGTTGAAGCCGAGAACGGCAAGGCCGATCGTAAGCCCGGGCAGGATGGCAAGCCATGGCGCCAGCCCAAGATAGGTTTGGGAATCGGCGAGCATCCGGCCCCAGGTCGGCGCCGGCGGCGCCACGCCGAGGCCGAGGAAACTTAGACCGGCCTCGGTGAGGATCGCCAGCCCAAGCTGGATCGCGGCATGGACGATGATCTGGTTCATGATGTTCGGCAACACATGGCGCACCGAGATCGTCAAGCGGCTGTTGCCGATCGCGCGCGCCGCCAGCACGTAGTCGCGGCTCCAGGCCTGGAGGGCAGCAGCAAGTGTGACCCGCGCGAAGACCGGGATCATGAAGACGGCGATCGCTGTGATCGCCGTGAACCTGCCCGATCCGAGAAAAGCGCCGAGGATCATCGCCGAGAGGATCGGCGGCAGCGCGAAGATGACGTCGCACACGCGCATCAGCAGTGTTTCGAAAATGCCGCGGGTGGCTGCGGCCGAAATGCCGGCAGCCGAGCCGATCGTGCCGCCGATGACCACCGCGGTGATGGCGATCGACAGCGAATTCCAGCATCCGGCCATCAGCATCGAAAGAACGTCGCGGCCGAATTGATCGGTGCCGAGCACGCCGAAGGCGAAGGGCGGCTGCAGTTTGTAAATGATCTGCATCTTTGCAGGGGGCAGCGGCGTCCAGACGAGTGAAAGAAGTGCAACCGCAACAAGCAATCCGACGATGGATGATCCGGCGAGCAGCTTTATTTGCCGGCTAATTATAAATGGCCGCCGTTTGATGGGACTGCCGGAAGCGATCGCCATTGTCACACGTCCTTTCGCAGTCGCGGGTCGATCGCGAGATAGGACATATCGACCAGGAAATTCATGATGACGACGAGCGCGGCAAAGAACAGCACGACGTCCTGCATGGCGATGATGTCGCGTTGCGACAATGCCTGAAAGGCAAGCCGTCCAAGACCTGGAAGGTTGAAGACGTTTTCGACCAGAATCGCGCCGGCCACCAGGAACGTAAACTGCAGTCCAAGGGTGGTCAGGATCGGCACCAGCGCATTCGGCACGGCGTGCCGCCATAAGACTGCGCGGGCCGACAGTCCCTTCGCGAGCGCCGTGCGCGTGAAGTCCTCGTGCAGCGTTTCCAGTACCGCTGTGCGGGTGACGCGCGTCAGCACGCCTGCTTGCGGAAGCGCTAAGGCTGTGGCGGGCATAACCAGCGCCTGCAGTGCGGGCCAAAGCCCGCTACCCCAGCCGGGAAAGCCACCTGCCGGCATGAGCCCAAGTGTTGTCGAAAACAGGATGATCAGCAGCAGTGCCACCCAGAAAGCCGGAACGGCAATGCTTACCTGTGAAAAGAGCGTCGCTATGATATCGGCGATGCCGTCGCGCCGTGCTGCCGCGAAGGTACCGAGCGGCACGGCGATGACGACGGAAAGGAGGATCGCGAACAGCGCCAGCGGCAGCGTCACCGCCAGCCGCTCGATGATCAGTCCCGCAACCGGCACGCCATAGGTATAAGACTGCCCGAGATCACCGGATAACACCCCGGCTACCCATTGGCCGTAGCGAAGGAGCAGAGGCTGATCGAGCCCGAGTTCATGGCGAAGTGCTGCCAGCGTCTCCGGCGTCGCCGAGGTTCCGAGCATGATCGAAGCAGGATCGCCCGGCAGAAGGTCCATGACAGCAAAAATCAGGAAAGAGACGGCGGCAAGCGTCAGGATCAGTCCGGCAAAGCGGCGGCCAAGAAGCGCGATCATAGGCGCTGCTTGCTTGCGGCCGACGCATTCGTCGTTCTCCTCATTCCCATCCTCGGTCTTGCTTCGGGGATCAGCACAGGAATCCAGCCGCGGCGCGTCGGCGTCGCGAATGACTGGATCGAAGGAGTCTTTTGCGCCCAAGGAATTCGGCGTTCTAGATCCCTGTGACAAGCACAGAAATGAGGGAGAAGAGAATCGCGCGTCACCTATTCACGCCTTCTGCATATCCGGCACAAAACCCAGCCTCACTCCTTCCACGCCACATTCGTCAGAACGTTCGAAGGAATCGGCTCGTTTTCCCACAAGCCCTTCAGATTCTTGTCCCATACGCCGAGCTTGGGCATGACGAATAGATATAGCGCCGGCACATCCTCGGCGAGGATTTTCTGCGCCTCTTCGTTGATCTTGATCTGCAAGGCGGGATCGGTCGTCTCCTGCACCTTCTTCACCAGGTCATTGAAGACCGGGTTCTTGTAGTTGAAGTAGTAGGGATCGCGGGAATAGATGTCGATATCCATCGGCTCGGCATGGGCCACGATGGTCATTTCGTAGGCGCGGTCCTTCATTACATCCTGAACCCATTTTGCCGGAAATTCGGTGGGTTCAATGTTCATGGTCACGCCGATCTCGGCAAACATTGCCTGCATGACCTGGGCGCTGCGTGGCGCATAGGCCATCTGCGGCGATTTGATCGTGAAGGTGAAACCATTCGGATAACCGGCTTCCGCAAGGAGCGCCTTGGCCTTTTCGGGATTATAGGGCAACACGCCGGTCATGTCCTGATAACCCGGATCGTTCGGTGTATAATGGCTACCGATCGCCGTGCCGAGGCCCGACCAGGCGCCGTCGATCACCGTCTGGCGGTCGATCGCCATCATCAGGGCCTGGCGCACTCGCTTGTCGTCGAAAGGCTTCCTGGAATTGTTCATGCCCGCAACGACTTTGAGCTCGGTATTGCCGATCTTCGTCACGAGCCGCGGATCATCTTTAAACGAGCTCATCAGCTCGGGTGCTGCAAATTCCGGAATGGCGTCCACGTCGCCTGCCTTCAGTGCGGCAGCCTGTGCCTGCGGGTCGGCTATGAAGCGGAAGGTCACCTTGTCGAGCTTCACGGATACTTGGCTGTTCCAATAGGCTTCGTTTTTTGCGAGTTCGACCTTGTCGCCCTTCGCCCAGTTTACGAATTTGAACGGACCGGTGCCAACCGGGTGCGTCTTGTCGCTCGCAGCGGACTTCGGACCAACCATGACCGATGCCGGCCAACCGAGCCAGTAAAGCAGGCTTCCCGTCGACTGCGAAAGGTGCAGCACCAGCGTTTCGGGATCGGGCGTATCGATGGAGGCAATCGAGGCGAAGAAGCGCTTCTGCGGATTGACCGAATCTTTGCCGCGGGCACGCTCCAACGCGAACTTGGCCGTCGTGGAATTGAAGGTTTCGCCGTCGTGGAACTTGACGCCGGTCTGCAGCTTGAACGTATAGGTCAGCCCGTCCGGGGAAACGTCCCAGCTCTTGGCAAGCTGCGGTCGGACCTTGCCGCTCTCATCGATAGACACCAGCCCTTCAAAGACATTCTGCCAGGTCACCTGACCGATCGCGACCGGGGCGGCGATTGTCGGGTCGAGCCCCGTCGGCTCGACGCTCATGCCGAGGTTCAGCACCGCCTTGCCCGCTTGAGCCGGCATGGCGACGCTAGCCATGATCACGACGGAAAGGGCAGCGCTGAGGGAGAGGCGTTGGGCAAGGCGTGTGAATGGTGCCGGAAACAGGCTGGTGATCATAATCCTGCGAATCCCGAAAAAGCGGTTTGAAATTGATGCGAACATTTTGTGTTCACAGTGTATCGAAAAAAGCTACACACTAAAAACAGAGAAAATGCAAGCTGTCTCCTTGCGACCGGCCTCAGCGGCTCTTCAGTTTCGTCCGCATGAAATTCTCGATGAACCCGATGAGCTTGCTGGCCGCGAAGGAGAGCTGCCGGTCCGGTGCAATCGAGAGCTCGGCATGGGTGCGGATGGAGGTTTCGCTGGAAAGAGGGATTGCAGCAAGCTGGCCCGCCTCGATCTCGCGGCGTACAGCAAGTGCCGGCAGTAGCGTCACTGCGCTGTCGCTGAGCACGAGTTCCTTAAGCATTTCCAGCGAACTTACCGTGAAAACCGGGTCGATCGTCAGCCCCTGCCGCTCGATAAGTGCATCGAAACTCTGGCGGAAACCAAATGACTTCTCGGGCAGGGCGAGCGTATCGCGCGCAAGTTCGCGAAGGGTGATTTCCTTGCGGCCCGCCGCTGCATGACGCGCCGAAACGATCACGTCGTAAGCGATTTCAAAGCGCGTCACCACTTTTGCCTCCGACATCGGCGGCGCAAAAAGCGTCAGCGCCATGTCGGCCTGTGCTGCGTTCACCGCTTCGATGGCCTGCCGCGCGCTGGTGATCATCACTTCGAAACGGATATTGGGGTAGCTGTTGCTGAATTGCGAAAGCGCGGGTGCGAGCAGGCTGGTGACGATCGCTCCATTGGCGTAGATGGTCACCTTACCGCGCGCGATCCCCTTGAGATCTTCGATCAGCTGTTGCACGTGCTCGAGTTCGCGAAGTGTCCGCCCGGCGCGCGCGGCAAGCAGCTCACCTGCGGCCGTCAGCGTCACGCCGCGCGTGCTGCGTTCGACGAGCGCAGCGCCGAAATGCTCTTCGAGATTCTCGATCTGGCGGCTGACGGCAGTCGGCGCAACGCCCAGGTTCTCGGCAGCCTGGCGCATGGATTTGGTCCTAACCAACTCGTCGAAATACATCAGGGCCCGGATCTGCATTTTTTCTCTCCGCCGCTTGTCCTTCTTACTCTGTCCGGGCAATCAACGCCCGTCCGGGTAGAGCTCCCTCCAGGCCGGCTGCGCACCCTCGTAAGGCAGCGTCGTCGCTTCGTAAACACCGCGGGCGATGGCGCGGGCCATGACCATCCCCGCAAGATGGCAAAGCTCCATCAGTTCGCCCATGTCGGCCACCGCTCGTGCACCGGTCGAGGCAGCAAAGACCGTATCGCCGTCGAGCGGCAGGTGCGCCGGAAGCAATGCCCTTGCCAGCCCGTCATGGGCGCCCAGCGAAAGCCGGTGAGCCTCGGCTTTCGTGAGCGCCGCATCGGTCACGACTACACCGATCGTGGTTGCAGGCGCCATCATGCCCTTCAGCCGCAAGCGATGATCCATCATCTCCGGCATTCCGAGCCCGCCGAATTCGTTGTCTCGTTCGAAGGGTGCCGCCCAGAAATGCGGCCCGTCGCCGATCGTTGGCGAACCGAGCGCATTGACTGCGACGATTGCCGCCACCCGATGCCCAGCGCTGCTGGCCGTGCTTGCCGAGCCGAGCCCGCCCTTGAATGTCGCTGTCGTCGCACCCGTTCCAGCCCCGACCGTTCCAAGCGGAAATTCGCCTTTCTTCGCTGCCTTGAAGGCGGCATAGCCCATCTCCCGGTACGGCGAATGCAGGCCCCAATCCTTGTCGCCGCCGTTTAAGAGATCGAAGAGGATCGCCTCGGGTACGATCGGCACGCGCACCGTGCCCACCTGGAAACCGCGGCCGGCTTCCCTCAGGCCGGCCTGAACGCCGCCTGCCGCATCCAGCCCAAAGGCTGAGCCGCCGGAAAGAACGAAGGCATCAACCTTCTCGACCGTCATCGACGGATCGAGCAAGGCGGTGTCGCGGCCCGCGGGCGCGCCGCCGAGAATGGCGGCCGAAGCCGTCGCCGGCTCGTCGAAGACAATCGCCGTGACGCCGGAACCGAGCTTCAGGTCCGTTGCGTGGCCAATCGAAACGCCTTCGATATCGGTAATGAGATTGAGCAAATGCGCCGTCCTTGTTGACGTCGGATAGGATCGCAACCAGCATGAAAAAACAAGACCGGCCCCTTCTTTTGGGGCCGGTCATAAACCTTGGAAAGCGATGAAGTGCGGAAACCTAAGCCTGTTTTCAGGCATGGATTGGCTTTGGATGGCGCCGGGTCATCAGGTCGTGGATCGCAAGCTTCACCTCATCCGGCGAACTGAAACGCTGCTCGTCAAGGTCGTGCACGTGAAACTTCACGGCGATGAATTTCAGCCGGTCTTCATCCGGAATGACGATCCCCACGGGGACGCCTGCATATTCGATAACTTGCTTTTTCATGCGTAGAACTCCTGCCGCGCGGATTGCGAGGCGATGACGAATTGACTTGTCTGATACCGTTGAAAGGGGACGAAGGTCACATTCGACAGTTCGGGCGGGAGAGGGCGCCCGGACGGTCATTGCCGAGCACAATTCGCCCAAGGAGGGTGGCGAGAATACCGATATCAATCATGTCTCGTTCCTTGTGTTGGCGTTGCACTCTTGAGGTCTCGAAAGGCTCAAGACCCGGCGACGACTATCTTTTATAATCTACCTGGTTTGTAGAGAATAGAGGATAGCCTGTCAGAAACATATTCCGAAACGTGTCAAAATCTCGACGATCCGAAAAAAATAATTCCACCACAAACATACTTGCTGAAAGAACGTTATCAGATCTTTGTGCAAATTGCGTGACGGCCGGAAGCCTCGTTTCGATCACCGGGACCAGACATAGGAAGCCGTTTTGATTCCGGCAATGGGGCTTTTGATTAAAAAACCGAAAGCCTCGAAATGACCGCACCGGTTAATGGCGGCGGCGAGGTCACCAGCCCTCGGATAGGACCTTCTCCAGCATGTCCGCGAAGAAGTCGGCGCTCTCGGTGGTCAAGCAAAGCGGCGGTTTGATCTTCAACACATTCAGGTGATCGCCGGTTGGCTGCATGATCACGCCGAGTTCGAGAAGGCGATTGCAGATGGCCGCCGTCTCTTGCGTCGCCGGTTCCAGCGTCGTTCTGTCGCGTACGAATTCAAGGCCGAGATAAAGTCCCATGCCGTGGACGGCGCCCGCAATCGGGTGCTTGTCGATCAGCGCGGCCAGTCGGCTTTTAAGATGATCCCCGACGTCGCGTGCATTGTCCTGGAGCTTTTCGTCCACCATGACGTCGAGCACCGTCATGCCGGCAACGCAACTGACCGGGCTGCCGCCGGACGAGGAAAAGAAATAGCCTTCCTTCTCCAGCGACCCGGCGATGGCCTGCGTCGTGATCACCGCGCCGAGCGGGTGGCCGTTGCCCATGCCCTTGGCGATGGTGATGATATCCGGCACCACGCCCTGCTGTTGGAAGCCCCAGAAGTGATGTCCAAGCCTGCCATAGCCGACCTGCACCTCATCGGCTATGCAGACTCCTCCACGGGCACGCACTTGAGCATAGGCTTCTGATAAATATCCCTCCGGCAGGGAAATGCCGCCGGCGTTCCCATAGACCGATTCGGCAATGAAGCCCGCAAGCCCTTGCCCGCCGGCATCGATCGACTGCAGCACGGGCGCCATCGCGGTGAGATAGTCTCCGGCCGAATCCGGCCCACGAAATTCGCCGCGATAGGTGTTGGGTGAAGCGACGGCATGCACCCAATCCGGCCGGGTCGCCAGGGCCTGAGGGTTGTCGGCAATTGAGGTGGAGACGGCGTCGCTTGCCACCGACCAGCCATGATAGGCTTCCCGCAGGCAAAGCATGTTGCGGGCACCCGTATGCGCCCCGGCGAGCCGGATCGCCAGGTCATTTGCCTCCGATCCGCTGTTGACAAGGAAGACGCGGTCCAGTCCGTCGGGCGCCAGAGCTGCCAATCGCTCGCAGAACTCACTGAGCGCCGCATAGTGAAAGCGCGAATTGGTGTTGAGCCTCAGCCATTGTTCGCCGATCGCTTCTGCCAGGCGCGGATGCCCGTGGCCGAGAATCGTGACATTGTTGACCATGTCGAGATAGGCGCGCCCCTCGACATCGAACATGTGTTCCTTCCAGCCGCGCTCGATCTGCGGCGGCACCTCGTAGTAGTTCTTCTGCGGTTTTGCGAGATGCGCCTGGCGCCTGGAGAACAGTTCTTCCGTCTCCGGCTCGGGCGCACTGGCGCTCAGTCCAAGCAGGCCCGCAGGCGAGGGGCAAAGCACGGACCAGGCGGCTGCCTCCTGCGGCGCGGCAAAGAGGGGCGGTTCGAGCGCCGGAACCGTGCAGAACTGGATACGCAAGCCGCCGAGCGAAGAGGCTTCGCCCGAGACCGTCCCGATGATCTGCCCCTGTTCCACCTCGGTGCCATCCTCAACAGACAGGTCCAGGCCATCAAGATGTAGATTGATACCGTCGCCGATCAGGACGAGATGGTGGTTCTTGCAATCGATGCGCCCGGTAAATGGTGCAGCGACGCTGTTGCCGCCGGGGAGGCAGATGTCGGTATGCAACGCGTAGGTCGATGGCTGCCTGGCGCTTCGAAGAACGGCGCGCGAAAGCCGGTATTCGCCGTAGCGGGTCGCGGCGATGCCCGCCTCATTCGCCGCGCGTGCCAAAAGCCGCCAGTCCATCTCCGCATTCAGCCAGTTTCCGGCCGCAAAATGCGGGCTCTGAACGCCGAGGTCGAGATAGGCGATGTTTGCAAGGTCGATCTCCGGCAGAAGCGCGTGCCAGCTAGACATATCGACGGGCGTCATGTCGGCGCCGACTGCGTCAAGAATTGCCGCCTCCATCAATTCGAAGGAAACGGACATGGCCGTGTCGAAGATTTGCCGTTCAAGCTTCAGATTGTCGCGGACGTAGTCGTTTTCCGGGTCGATGGAAATCTGCTGTTCGCTACTCGCGACGAGAATGACGGCACGCGCGACAATCAGCGGCCAGAGCGCCTTCAGTTCCTCGTCCGTCAGCGGATAGATCTCGTGATAGGCCTTGACGGCGGGCAGGATGTAGAAGGGATCGCCATCGGCCTGATGCAGCAGCGAGGCGCAGGTAACGGCAAGATCGCCGACGAGCCAGCCGCGAATGATATCGCCGAAATCGATGACACCGTCGGGCATCGGCCGCCCTTGCTCATCAATCCGGCAGACGACGTTGTCGCCTGTTACATCATGATGCACGGCCTGGACGCGAAGCGATGGCGCGAGCGGCTGGATGCGGCGTACGGCAAGCACCATGCTCTTGGCGATCCGGTCGCGCGCAGCGCTATCGGTGATGGCCGAAAGCAGCTGAACGGCAACAGGCCCCGCGCGGCGCAGGTCCCATTGCAGGCTGCGGTCGAGGCCCGAATGATTGAAGTCGGCGAGCGCCTGTGCCAGCCGGGCGCAGAGTGCGCCAAGGGCGGCGACGGAAGCCTTCGGCAGGTATTTGCGATGCGTCAGTCCTTCGCCTTCGAGATATTCGAGCACACGCACCTTGAAGGTCTGTTCGCGAACCGTGACGGCAATGATATCCTGGCCGTCCGTCGAGCTCATGACCCGCGGGACACGCGGCGTACCCTCCTTGCTGGTCAGATACCGGATTGCCGCATTCTGCGCCTCGAGCTCCAGCGTATCGTAAGCCATGTGGCAGATCTTCAGCACATAGCTGCCATCACCAGTATTGATCCGGTAATTGCGGTCCTGCTGGCTGCCGAGTTCGGTGATCGTGCCGTGGAGGCCATAGCGGGATTGCAGGATGCTTTCCGCTTCGGCCGGCGTTACGTCCGGGCGCGGCAAGTCCAAACGATCGGCACGCGCATCATCGGTCATGGCATCCCCCAGCATGATTCGATTTTACACATTAAGCAGATAATCGAATGCATGTCATGGGCAAGCGCTTACGACTACCCTTTCGGGTTGTTTCAACCCATACGTTCGGAGGCGTAGCTTCCTGGGCTGGCCGGGAAGACGATGGTGCGGTTGCCGTTCAGGAAGACGCGGCGATGGATATGGGCATGGATGGCGCGCGCCAGCACCTGGCTTTCGACATCGCGGCCGATCGAGACATAGTCCTCGGCACTCTGGGCATGGGTGATGCGCGCCGTATCCTGCTCGATGATCGGGCCTTCGTCGAGATCGGCGGTCACGTAGTGTGCCGTGGCGCCGATCAGCTTTACGCCGCGCTCGTAGGCCTGCTTGTAGGGGTTGGCGCCCTTGAAGGACGGCAGGAAGGAATGGTGGATGTTGATGATCCGGCCGGACATCTTGCGGCACATGGCATCGGAAAGCACCTGCATATAGCGGGCGAGCACGATCAGTTCCGTGCCGGTCTGGTCGACGAGCTCAAGCAGCTGGGCTTCGGCCTGCGGCTTGTTTTCCTTGGTGACCTTGATGTGATGGAAGGGAATGTCGTGGTTGACCACGACCTTCTGATAGTCGAAGTGGTTGGAGACGACGCCGACGATATCGATCGGCAGGGCGCCGATTTTCCAGCGATAGAGTAGGTCGTTCAAACAGTGGCCGAAGCGGGAGACCATCAAGAGCACCTTCATGCGGCTGTCCCCATCGTGGATTTCAGCCTCCATGCCGAATTTCTCGGCGATCGGTTCGAAGCCTTCCTTCAGCGTCGGCAGTGCAACGCCTTCCTCGGAAATGAAGCTGACGCGGGTGAAGAACTTGCCGGTGTCGAGGTCGTCGAACTGCGAGCTGTCGACGATGTTGCAGCCCTGATCGGCGAGATAATTCGCAATCGCCGCTACGATGCCGCGCGTCGATTGGCACGATACGGTCAGTACATAATGCGTCATGGCCCTCTTCCCTCTCACGGCAATAGCCGACAGGTCTGCTTAGATCAAAGCAGCTACGCCGCATAGGCGAAGCTCTTTCATTCGTGCAACGATTTGCAGGAGAAGCTGTCAAGGACTTGCAGGCTCTCGCATCCGTTCGTTACGCTCCAACTTACGGAAGTCATAGCGAGAGTCCGTTCCGCCTGCGCCGTCGCGTATCCCCGCCGCGCAGCCGTTCAGGCAGAAACCGACATGCCTACTTTATCGGCAGCGCGTTTCCCTCGCACGCCCTCGTTGACCTTCAGGAAGCCGACGAGCAGCCAGACGAGGCCGGCTGTCTTCATGGAGAAGATCGCCGTGGAGCCGATCATCAGGTTCAGGAACATGAAGAGCGACAGCGAATGGGCAAGCCGCTTCTGGTTCGGCGTCTCGCCTGCCGGGAAAAAGGAGACGAACAGCCAGAAGAGGATGAGGCCGAAGATCGTCGCGCCATAGGTTATGTAGACGTAGCCGCTATCGACGAAAGTCGTGGCTTTCTCGAGTTCAAGGCCGAGCGCCGCCGGGATATCCATTGCGATGATGTTCCGGATTGTGCCGCTGATGCGGCCGACGAAGTCGTCTTCATGGGCATCGGGACGGAATGCATAAATGACGAAGCCCATGACGATAATCATCGGCATCATCAACAGATCGCAGATCTTCGGAATCCACGGAAAGAGAAAATAGCCGGCGAGGCAGGCCATGCTGAAAATCAGCATCGTACGCGTGTCGTTGGTAATGAGGATCAGCATGACGGTGAAGACGAAGAGCAGCCGGTCGAACAATCTCAGGCGATTGGAAAAGCTGACGAGATAGATGACCAGCACGCCGCAGAAATTGGCAAGTGACACCTGTTCCAGGAAGATCGATGAGGACCGGTGATCGATAATCCCGAAGGAAAATCGGGATGGGAACCCGAGCGCGCCGCGAAAAAGCCCGATGTCACTATAGGTGGCGCGGGGCACGCCGCGGGTGTTTTCGAAATATTCAGCCGGATGGAACAGGGCCACATAGGCTTGCACCGAGACAATCTCGCAGATCAGCACCGCCAGCACCACAACGCTGCATATCTTGAAAATCAGCTTCAGCGTTCGTTCGTTCGTCCATCGGCCCATGATGACGAAAGCGAAAATGATCAGCACGTTGCGCAGGTGGTCGATATAACCTGCGCGGTTGACCGCGATCACATAGACGGTGAGGAAGATCGTCGCCAGCAAATAGCCAAGCGGCGCGAGGTCTTCTTCGTAAAGGCCTCTCTTTAAAAGAAAGCCAAAACTGTAGATCAGCAGCAGGATCTCGCTGAGGGCGACATGCGACGACGCAAGCGGCGTGATGTTGTGGTTGATGAAGGCGAGAAGGCAATTATAGGTGACCGACAGCACGCCGACGGCCAGGATGCCGTAGTCGATAGGTTCCTTCGTTGTTGCATCTGGCTGTTCCATCGCCGCTACCTGCCCATTGTCCGGCACGCGTCCTCGGCAGGAGAAGGCGCCTTGGCGGCGGATTCCAGCACCGCGATCTGCTTTCGCTCATGGCCGTCGTGGGGCTGCACGTTCAAGGGCTCGCTCGCCGGCCACCAGTCACCGGCCACCCAATAGGTCCAGCCAAGCCAGACGTCGTCGTTCTCCTGCATCGTATCCAGAACCGTCTTCAAGCCGGCGACGCATTCGGGTGCTTGCGAAACGCCGAATTCGCCTAAGAGCACCCTGGTGCCGTGCTCGCGTGCCCATTCGGACATGCGGATGATGGCATTCCTGGCGTTCTCATTGCCGGAGCATTCGTCATGCGTACCGGAAGAATCGCTGTCGAAATACTGGTGAACCTCGTAGGCAAAGTTCTTGCGCGGATCCTTGACGCCGAGCATCACAGTGCCGTTCGGCCCGCCTGGGCCATCGGACTGCCAGGAATGGGCGCCCGTCCACTTCGTGCCCGGCACGAGGACGAGATTGTTGGCGCCGACCGCCCGGATGCCGCGGAACGCCGCATTGGCTGCGCTAAGCCATTTGTCGCTGGCAATGTCGTGGGGTTCGTTCATGAGCCCGAAAATCACGTCGTCCTGATTGGCAAATTCGGAAGCAAGCCGAGTCCAGAAATCTGAAAATGCCAGGGTCGTCGCCGGCGGTGTCCCGACCTGCGTTTTCTTGTACTGGGCATAATTGTGCGGATCGAGAATGGCAGTCATCTCATGCTTGCGCAAAAGGGCCACCGTATCCTTTATGCGCTGGAGTTCGGCGTCGTTCAGTGGCTGCCCGAGTTCAGGCTGCAGGCGCTCCCACAAGAACGGCAATCGAACGATATTCATCCCCTTCTGCTTGAAGTAGCCGATTGTCTCTTCGGAGGGGTAGGCATAATCCTTGAAAATCTCTCCACCCGGATTGCCGAATTCCGCACCGGAAAGATTGATGCCACGAAAGCAGGGACCCGCCGCTTCGGCAAGGCCGACGTGCCACGGCAGCATTGCTGCCGCGGCGATCGTCAGCATGCGGCGCCAGGGCGATAACGCGGCTTTCATCGATCTCGCTTTCTAGAGTTCTGCCATGTTCCGGCAATATCGGGTAGGGTATCTTAACGCTCCGTTAGCTAAGGATTTCTAAAGTCGGTCTACCTCCGCCAAAGATCTGCGTCGGCGGGTCACGAGTGTGTTTATGAGCCAATTTGACAGGAACAGAGTTAGTCGGCTGCCTAGCTGGCGAAGCTACGAGCCTGCGCCAACCGCGCCGGAAAGCTCTGCCGCGCGCGCGCCTGTCTTAAGGCCTGGTGATTTCGCAAAATCCTTTCCCGAGCCGGAGGCGCCGCCGTCGCCCATTCCTCCCGAAAAGGACTTGCGCCAGACACAGCCTTTGCCGTCGCAGCCCGAGCGTGCCGTTGTCCGCGCAGCGCCGGTTTCCGTCGATACTGATGCGCCGCTTGTTGATATGCGATCGGCCATCTTTGCGATCTGGAACAGAAGGCTGATTGTCCTCGGACTGGCCGCGCTCGGCGCTTTGGCGGGCGCAGCACTGCTGCCGTCGCTGCCGCAGAAGTTCACCGCAAGCACAAGCCTTTATTTCGATCCGCGCCAGATCGGCCTTGCAGATTTGGCGACACAATCATCGACGATCTCGCCGGAGATGATTTCGTCGATGATCGACAGCCAGGTGCAGATCCTGATGTCCGGCAACGTGCTGCGCCGGGTTGCCGATACCATGAAGCTTGCGCAGGATCCGGAATTCAACGGCGGGCGGAGCGACGACGCGGCTGTAGTCAGCGCCCTGCAGAAGTCGCTTACGATCACCCGCCAGAGCAGCACCTATGTCGTATCGTTGACAGCCGTGACGAACAATCCGGAGAAATCCGCCAAGCTTGCAAACCAGGTCGTGACCTCGTTCATGCAAGAGGAAAGCAGTGCCTCGACAGGTCTATACGAAAATACCACGGCGACGCTGGATGTTCGTTTGACCGATTTGCGCCAGAAAGTGCAGGAGGCCGAGCAGGCCGTCGAAACCTTCCGCGCCGACAACGATATGGCGGCGACGGAGGGCAATCTGATTTCCGACCAGCGTCTTGCCTCGCTAAATACGCTGCTGCTGACTGCGCAGGAAAAGACAATTCAGGCCAAGGCCCGCGCGGATGCGGCCGCGAACATGAGCTTCGAGGATGTCGTCGCCAATAGCCAAACGGACGGCAATTCTGTGAACTCGTCGCTCGCGAGCCTTCGACAGCAATATGCCACTCAGGCCGCAGCGGTCGGCAGCCTCGAGAGCCAGATGGGCGCTCGTCATCCGCGACTGCAGGCCGCCCGCTCGTCACTGCAGAGCATTTCGGGCGAGATCAAGGGCGAATTGCAGCGCATGGTGACTTCGGCGCGCGCCGATTTTGAGCAGGCGGCAAAGGCCGAGGAGGCGATTGCCAGGGAACTGAACATTCAAAAGGCGCTGCAGGCGACCACATCCGACAAGCAGGTCGAGCTTAACGAACTGCAGCGCAAGGCGACGGCCGCCAGGGAAATTTACGAGACCGTCCTGAAGCGCTCCAGTCAGACGACCGAGGAGCAGAACCTTCCACAGAGCAACATCCGGGTCATTTCAGAAGCCGAACCGCCAACGAAACCGGACGGTCCCGGCAAGAAGATTCTATTGATCGCCGGCGTTATCGGCGGGCTCTTCACCGGCTTTGCCGCCGGCGCGGCCTTTGCGATCCTCGCAAGCCTCTTTGGGCATCCGGTCATTCGGAGCTATTTCCGCCGGGAGGCCCCGCGGTAAAGGGCTACCAAATCAATTTGTTGTGCCCGGTCTACCGCTTGATGGCTGCATGGCTGCTTCCTAAATTTGAAGACGAATGTCGCTGGAGCCCGTCCTGCAACGAAAGGTCACCGATATGCGATCCCTGCCGATGTTGCTCGCTGCCCTTTCTGTCGTCAGCGGCCTGATCGCCGCGCCGGCTTTTGCGACGGATTGGAGCCGGGCGGGCAAAGCAGCCGCTCAGCCGCTCTATCCCTATCCCGATCTCCCCGGCGTAAAGTCTCAGCCCGACAAGAAGGATGAGGAACAATATGTCTGCCGCACCGAAACGCGCGGCATTCGGCGCAATGGGGACTGGATCTTCCGCTCCGGCGGCATGCCGACCACCGTCTACGTATGCGACCGCGACGGTTACGTGAGCCAAGGAACGCAAGTGCCCGCAAGAGGCCACTATCAGCCCGTGCGCTGACGCTTCATGCCGTGCGGGAAAAATACCGCGCGATGAAGTAGTCCATTGAGACGCGCCCCGGTCCGCCTGCAATGATGACCAGGAAGCAGACGGCCCACGTGCCGTGTGTCGGCCATGCATCGGGATAGAGGAAGATTTCGATCACCAGCGTCATGACGAGAAGTGCTAGTGCCGAGAGCCTGCTTGCAAATCCGATGACGAGAAGCGCCGGGAAGAAGTGCTCGGCGAAAGCTGCAAGATGCGCGGCGAGCCAGGGATTGATAAACGGCAGCCGGTATTCGGTCTCGAACAGATAGACTGCGGTTTCGGCAACGCGCCATCCGTCGACCTTGGTTTGCCCGGATTGCCAGAATACTGCGCCGATCGAGATGCGCGAAATCAGGGCGATCAGGTCGTGCGGGATGTAATCGAGGAGATGCAGCAAACCGTTGAGTTTCTGCGGAAGGCCGCGAGGGGCTATCGTTGTCATGGTGCTCTCGTCAGTCATGATTGTCTCCCGCGCTGTTCCAGCGCACGTCGATGAAGGCGCCGGCCTGCAGCGCGCCGGCGAGGTTGGATGAAAGATCGAAATCCAGCGACGCTTTTGTGGCGCGCTCTACGGCGGCAGCCAGTGCCGTACCCTTCGCAAGCTCCGATAGGAAGGTCGCTCCGCCGGCCGGCAGACGATGCGCTTCGACACGCGCACGTGGCCTGACCACCAACACGTCCTCGCTGGTCCAGTTTTCAATCGGCCGAAGCTCCATTTCGCCGACATTCATTGCCCAGATGGTCACAATCGGATGAGGGGATGTGAGGACTGACAGGGAGGGATGGGCGACGAATGTCAGTTCGGCGAGGCGATCCGGATCGATTGCGGCCAGTCGCTCGGCCTGCAACGGAGCCGCCTCTGCCGCATGATAGGCTCGTCCTCGCGCCGCTTCCAGACGGATCACATCCGCAAGATAGGCGATGTCCCTGGCGGGCGCGAAGCGTTCGACGAATTCCGCAAGGTCATCACCATATGCCAGAAGCAGCGGCGAGCGCGGCGGATGAAGCCGAATGAATTCACGCAACATCGCGGCAAAGAACGCATTGCCGACGATCTTTTCCGCCACTGGAAACCGCGAAGCGAGCGCCCCCATCAGGCCGATTGTCACATTGTTGCGATAGACGCCGAAACGGCGCTCCGGCCGCGGGCCATCCCAGGCGGTCAACCCTTCGGGAACCGGCAGGGAGATGTCGGTCAGTGCTGCTGCGAAGTTGCTTTGCGTAATGGTTGACACAGAAGACCTCATGCGGCTCGGCGCGCAGCGCCCTTAAGGATCGCATCGGCGGCCTGTGCTTCGGCACGCAATACCGGCCATTGCGGCACGTCGTTGTCCCATTCCACCAGGCTTGCGATCGGCCCGGTTCGCATGATCAGTTCCTCATAGAGCGCCCAGACGGGATCCTTTACGGGCGTGTCATGCGAATCGATCAAAAATCGCGCCCCCGCATCGTCGACCGTTTCCGAATGGCCGCTCAGGTGGATTTCGCGAACCCGTTGAACTGGAAAGCGGGCGAGATAATCGCGCGGGTCCATATGATGGTTGGTGGAGGCGACGAAGACGTTGTTAACATCGAGGAGCAGGCCGCAGCCGGTCCGCCTGGCGACTTCGGCGAGAAAATCGGTCTCTTCGATCGTGCTTTCCTCGAAGAGCAGGTAGGTGGCGGGATTTTCGAGCAGCATCTGCCGCTTCAGCGTGTTTTGCACCTCATCGACATGCTCGACGACCTGCACAAGGGTTGCCTCGGTATAAGGCAGCGGCAGGAGATCATTGAGGAAGACTGTATCGTGCGTCGACCAGGCGAGATGTTCGGAGAAGCTCTCCGGCTCGTAGCGGTCGCAGACGGTTTTCACGCGGGCAAGATGTTCCCTGTCGAGTGGCTGCATTGAGCCGATCGAAAGGCCGACGCCGTGGATCGAAAGCGCATAATCTTCACGCAACTTGCCAAGTTGGGCGTGCGGTGGCCCGCCAGCACCCATATAGTTCTCGGCATGTACCTCGAAGAAGCCGATCGGCTGGGGTTCAGCATTGATGTCGGCGAAATGTTGCGGCTTGAAGCCGACGCCGGCGCTACGGGGAAGTCCTGACGCCTTCATGTGATCTCTCCTGGTAGGGGACGGCGGTGCTGATAATCGGCGCCGCCGGTCTTTTCGGATGTTTTGGGGTCTCAGGCCGGAGCCGGGCCTTGCTTCAACGAGCCGTGACCATTCGGCGTCTTCATCGCCTCGCAGGTTCCGGCTGGAACGAGCTTCCAGGCGTTTTGCTGATAGTCGACCTTCGAGGTACCGGCGCAAGTGGTCCCGGGTCCGGCCGCGCAGTCGTTCTGGCCCTTCATGGAAACGCCGTAGCACTTTTCCTTGTTGTCCGCAGCCGAAGCGGCAGGAGCGGCAACAGTTGCAAGCGCCGAGGCGAGCGAGCCTGCGAGAGCCAACGTAACGATGCTGTTTTTCATTATTCATCTCCGTAAGAATGGCGAGCCGTGATTGGCTTGCATTGCGGGCTACGGAGGGAGTCGACGGAATGTTACAGCGCTTCTCGCGATTTTTTTGCCGGCCCGGCTTGCCGTCTGCGCGATTGCAGGGGAAAACGCCTGAGAACAAAGGCTCGCCCGCTACCGCGAAATATTTTCGAACGAGCGGTAACAAAGATGTGTGCCCTCTCGTAGAGGATGATATCGGGTGAAATATTCAGCACGGGAAGAGGAATGGGCAGGCTGGATGCGCAGCGCCATGGATGGCGATGCGCAAGCCTATCACCGCTTTCTTTGCGCTGTGACACCTCATCTGCGCGCCATGGCCCGCAGGCGCTGCGATCAGTTTGGCGCGCCGGCAGGCGAGGCGGAGGATGTCGTGCAGGAGGTGCTGCTTGCAGTTCACCTGAAGCGCGGAACCTGGGATCCGGCTCGCCCGATCGGCCCTTGGCTGTCGACGATCGTGCGCAATAAGCTGATAGACAGCCTGCGCCGCCGCGGCCGTCACATCGATGTGCCCATCGACGACGTGATGACAACGCTCGAAGCGGAAGAACAGGCGGGCAATTTGGATCGGCTCGACGCCGAACATATGTTGAATCGCCTGAAGGATCCGCAGCGTGATATCGTGCGCTCGATTTCGATCGAGGGAGCAGGTGTTCGCGAAACGGCCGAAAGGCTGAGAATGAGCGAAGGTGCGGTGCGCGTCGCGCTGCACCGGGCGTTGAAGTCGCTGGCGGCATTGTATCGGAGTGAGACGAGTGAAGACCGATGACCTGATCAGCCTCCTGGCACAAGACGCGCCCATCCGCACGCGGCTTGGTCCCTTGCTCCTGGGTGCGCTGCTGATCGGCGTCGCAGTCTCTGCGGCGTTGCTTCTTTCGGCCGTCGGTATCCGTCACGACATGGCAAGCGCGATCGAAACGGCACGCGTGCTCTTCAAGATGGTCCTGACCCTGATGCTCGCCGTCACCGCTTGCAGGCTTGTCTTTCGCATAGGCCGTCCAGGCGTGCCGTTGAGACATTCAAGCCTGGCGCTGTTCGTGCCGCTGATCCTGCTGGCAGCTGGCACTGCGGCCGAATTGTCGGCCATTCCGCAGGATTTATGGGAAACGGCGATGCTCGGCCGCAACGCACGCTTCTGCCTGTTCTTCATCCCGGTCCTGTCGCTCGCGCCGCTTGCGGGTTTCCTCTGGGCGCTGAAAAACGGCGCTGCGGAACACCCAAGCCTTGCCGGTGCTGCAGCAGGCCTTGCCGCCGGCAGCATAGCGGCGGCGCTTTATGCCTTGCACTGCACGGACGACAGCCCGCTGTTTCTCGCAGTCTGGTACACCGCGGCAATCGCGGCAGTGACAGCCATCGGCGCGCTGCTTGGATCACGATTTCTGAGGTGGTAAGACAGCGAGGTCACGAGACCACGGCCGTTGGCATCGGCTCTTTCTGCTATCTTTGTAATGGAATGGTGCCCAGAAGAGGACTCGAACCTCCACACCCTTTCGGGTACCAGCACCTGAAGCTGGCGCGTCTACCAATTCCGCCATCTGGGCGACGGAGAGCCATGTAAGGGGGTGGCTCTTTGCTGTCAACTGGCTTTTTGAAGTTTTCCTGACAGGCTGAAAAAAAGAGCGAATATGCCTCCCTAACACGCCAAAACCGGGCGATCACGCCGAACTGAACGGCTTTCGATCTTGTGGTGGATGCCATGCGGCGGCGGGTGTTCTATATCTGCAGCAGCAGAAAGGAATCAGTGATGTCTGCTCTTCGAACGATCATCTTCGGCTCCGTCATCGGCTTCGTGCCGCTTGCGGCCAGTGCCGCGCCTCCGCTTGCGCCGCTGCAACAGCGTATTCCGGCGATCATCAACGTGCAATCGACCTACTGCGATTATCGCGGTTGCTTCGGCTTCGGGCCGCAGCAGTGGCACCGCCCGGCCTATGTCCAGCCGAACTATCGTCCGCCGGAAGCGAGAGGGCCGACCTATTACCAACCGCGCGCCCAGCCCAGGCGGCAGCTCTCCTATGATCCGCCGCCAATTCGCCGGATACGTCCGCCGGCGAAGGATATGCATGTCGAATGGTGCCGAAATCAGTATCGGACCTACAATCCGAGGACCGATCGTTTTGTGACCTACGAGGGCATCTACAAGACCTGCAATTCGCCCTTCGACTGAGGGTCAGCTCTCCAGCGAAACGCGGTCGGCATGGCCGAGATCGCGGCCGGGTTCGATGATGTCCCGCACCCGCTGCTTGAGTTCCTTCGGCCCCGGGAAACCACCGTCGCGTTTGCGCTCCCAGATGAGGTCGTCGTTGACTCGAATCTCGAAATTGCCGCCCGTACCAGGAATGAGCGCCACTTCGGCGAGGCTATCAGAAAAGGTGTGCAGCAATTCCTGCGCCATCCAGCCGGCGCGCAGCAGCCAGTTGCATTGGGTGCAGTAGAGGATCGTCACACGGGCTTTTTCAGTCATCGGCGGATTCCTTGCAATGCTTCGATTTAAGGCCTTCGTGGCCGCTTCGCAACGTCCGGCTTGCGCGGAAAGGCCGTCGCATGTTCATGTCGCGAAGTTAGCTATGGTGCTGCGCGGCACGGTCCGCTTAATAGGCGTTCAGCACCGGGAGAGGCAGATGAGCGAGCGGGACAAGATGACGGCTGGCGAGTGGTATTGCTGCCTTGATGGCGAGCTCGAGGGGCTGCGCCAGCTGGCGCGAAGGGCCGTTCACCAGCACAACACGATGCCGCCGGACGAACGCGGCAATATGGCACCGGCGCTGGCGCTGCTCTTTGCAAAGGCGCCTGCCGACGCTTTCATCGAGGCGCCGTTTCATTGCTCCTATGGTGTGAACATAGCCCTCGGCAGTCGCGTCTACCTCAATGCCGGCTGTACCATCCTCGATTCGGGAACGGTGGCAATCGGCGAGCGGTCCATGCTGGGGCCGGGCGTGCATATCTATTGTGCGGAACATCACAAGGATGCAGCTCTTCGCAAAGCCGGGATCGAGATGGCGCGGCCGGTTTCGATCGGGGAGGATGTCTGGATCGGCGGCGGCGCTACCATTTTGGGCGGCGTGTCGATCGGGGACGGCGCAATCGTCGGCGCAGGCGCGGTTGTGACGAAAGATGTACCGAGCGGTGCGACGGTCGTCGGCAATCCGGCGCGAATCCATAAGTGATTGCGATGCATATCGGCCGTGGCCTTGATTGACGTCGGATGACGCTAGATTATGGGCGAACCTGGAGGATTGGCCGATGAGCAATAAGAACCTGCCATGGGAAGGTGGCTGCCGTTGTGGCCGAGTCAGGCTCAAGATCAGCGCAAAGCCGCTGCTCACCATGGCGTGCCATTGCACCGGCTGCCAGAAAATGTCGTCCAGCGCCTATTCGTTGAGCGCTGCAATTCCGGCGGAAGGCTTCGAAGTGACCCGGGGCGAACCCGTGATCGGCGGCCTGCATGGCGTAACACGGCACTATTTCTGCCCGCATTGCATGAGTTGGATGTTTACGCGGCCCGAGGGCATGGACTGGTTCGTCAACCTGCGTGCCACCATGCTGGATGATACAACCTGGTTCACACCGTTCATCGAGACTTGGACGAGGGAGAAGCTGTCATTCGCCGAAACCGGTGCGGTGTATAGCTTTGAAACGCTGCCGGAAATGAATGCCTATGAGGGGCTGGTGAAGGAGTATGTGGCGCGGGGATGAGGCTTAGAGGCCCTGGAACAGGAGATCCGGCTCGGCAGCAATTTCGTCGCCAACCCGGCCTACTTCGTCCGCGCTCATCAACAATCTCTTGATTTCACGGATTCCCAAGCGTTCTGAATCGGAACTGCCGAAAACTGCTTTGCGGCCCAATTTGTGGTGTTCTTTCTGATGCGACCGAAGCAGCCTTCTTCTGGCAAATATGCACTGTTTCGCGAAACGCATTAGCCTGCAGAGCTGCCGCTCGCCCGCTCCAGCTCGACCAGCTGCTCCTTGCAGATCGTCTCGACGAGGCGGTGCAGATGCTCCGTCCGCTCGACCAGCCACGCAAGCGCTTCGTCGGTAATCTCGAAGTGCTTCGAGTAACGCGCCTTCACATAGGCTTCGTTGAGGATGTTGTACCAGGCGGTATAGCGGTGCTGGTCGCGCGGCCAGGCGTCGATCAACCGGCGGTCCTGATCTTCGGCCAGCCCGCGTAGGAATTTCAGGTTGTGCGATGGCGGGCTATAATTGGTCAGCGTGAGAAGCGCCGTCGCAAAAGCATGCTCGTTTGCCTGGTGTAGACTAAACGCTGCCAGACGTGCCCATTCGGTCGCTTCACCAATTTGGCTGGCCTGCCATTGCGCGGTCCGAAGGGTTAATTGAGCCTCCGGGTAGCGCCTCTCGAAATGCTCCTTCGCCACCCTGTATGCATCGACGGCGGAAAGCCTTCTTGGTTCGGCCAGCGGCCGGTCGTCGAGCTCGTAGAGCACGATGCCCTCGCGCAAGATGTCGACGAAGAAATACTGGCCGTCGGCCAAAAAGTTGTTCACTTCCCGGGCGCCATGGACGATCAGCCCGACCGGCGTTTTCACATCCTTGTCCCACATCAGCCGGTCGGTCGCCTTGTCCCAAAATTGCGGTTCGGCCAGTTGCTTGGAATTGACGATCACCAGGATGTCGTAGTCGGAGCGGTAGCCCTTCATCGTGTGCGGCTCGTCGACCCAGGTGCCGCGGCTATACGAACCAAACAAAATGATTTTTAAGATCCGACCGCGCTTCTTGAAGGCCGCAGACGTGCCTGACAGGGCGTCGGCGAACTCCTCATGGATGATCGCAACGACGCGGGCAAGCTCGCGCTGCTTTTCTTCCGGCAGATGTTCCAAGGACGATCGCATGGGTCCATCGATAGGCCAAAGACGATTCGCCGTCTACTACTGGAAACTGTAGGAACTGCGACCGTTTGCAAGCCGACGCAATCTCCCGCGGCTACAGTGGAGCGGGATGGTTCCTTGCTTTTTCAGGGGTTTGAAAGCGGGCCATGAAATTTGCCGTACTTCACAAACGGTAGCCCGTGCGTTTCAACGCAAGCATCTGCTTCGGCTATCGCCTCCGCATTCTCGCCGCAAGCATTCGCGCTCGGCTTTGATCGCGCGGGTGATCCCGTTTTCCGCGGCACGGTAGATGTTGACATTGAGTTGGCGTGCGGAGGAGACGATCTGAGCATCGAGAGACCGATTCGAGGCCTTTCGGACAGGCGGTGCACGGCGATAGTCCTTCCGAAGTTATGCGCAGGAAATTGCGCATAACTTCGAAGGGAAAAGGATCTACTCGTCGCCCATCTTCAGCGCCGCGATGAACGCCTCCTGTGGGATTTCTACCTTGCCGAACTGGCGCATGCGCTTCTTGCCGGCCTTCTGCTTGTCGAGCAGCTTGCGCTTGCGGGTGGCGTCGCCGCCGTAGCACTTGGCGGTCACGTCTTTGCGCAGCGCTGAGATGGTTTCGCGGGCAATCACGTTGCCGCCGATCGCGGCCTGGATCGGGATCTTGAACATGTGCTTCGGGATCAGCTCCTTGAGCTTCTCGCACATGTCGCGGCCGCGCTTTTCAGCCGCCGTCCGGTGCACCATCATCGACAGGGCGTCGACCGGTTCGCCGTTGACGAGGATCGACATCTTCACGAGGTTGCCTTCGCGGTGGTCGCTTAACGCATAGTCGAAGGAGGCGTAGCCCTTCGAAATCGACTTCAGCCGGTCGTAGAAATCGAAGACAACTTCATTGAGCGGCAAATCGTAAGTCAGCATTGCGCGCGTGCCGACATAGGTAAGTTCGATCTGGATGCCGCGCCGGTCCTGGCAGAGCTTCAGGATGCCGCCGAGATAATCGTCCGGCGTCAGGATTGTGGCTCTGATCCAGGGTTCGTGGATCTCGGCGATTTTCACGACATCCGGCATGTCGGCCGGATTGTGCAGCTCGCGCTCCGTACCGTCTGTCATGTACATCTTGTAGACGACGGAAGGCGCGGTTGCGATGAGGTCGAGGTCGAATTCGCGTTCCAGGCGTTCCTGGATGATTTCGAGATGAAGCAAGCCTAGGAAGCCGCAGCGGAAGCCGAAGCCGAGGGCTGCGGAAGATTCCATCTCGAAGGAGAAGGAGGCGTCGTTGAGGCGCAGCTTGCCCATCGCGGCGCGCAGATCTTCGAAATCGGCAGCATCGACTGGGAAGAGGCCGCAGAAGACGACGGGCTGGGCCGGCTTGAAGCCCGGCAGCGCTTCTGCAGTCGGCCGCTTGTCCTCGGTGATGGTATCGCCGACGCGGGTGTCGGCCACTTCCTTGATGCTGCCGGTGATAAAACCGATCTCGCCAGGACCGAGGCAATCCACATTGACCATCTTCGGCGTCAGCACGCCGACGCGTTCCACCTGATACTTGGCATCGGTGCCCATCATGCGAATTGTCTGGCCCTTGGTCAGTACGCCATCGATGACGCGCACCAGAACCATGACGCCGAGATAGGCGTCGTACCAGCTATCGACGAGCAGTGCCTTCAGCGGCGCCTTCTCGCCGCCCGGGCTCTTCGGTGCCGGCAGCTTGTGGACGATCGCTTCCAGCACAGCCGGAATGCCGAGACCGGTCTTGGCAGAGATCAGTACCGCGTCGGAAGCGTCGATGCCGATCACTTCCTCGATCTGCTCCTTGATGCGCTCAGGTTCTGCCGCCGGTAGGTCGATCTTGTTGAGGACGGTGACGAGCTCGTGGTTGTTGTCGATCGCCTGGTAGACATTGGCAAGCGTCTGCGCCTCCACGCCCTGGGACGCGTCAACGACCAGCAGCGAGCCTTCGCAGGCCGAGAGCGAGCGTGAGACTTCGTAAGCGAAGTCGACGTGTCCGGGGGTGTCGATCAGGTTCAGGATGTAGGTCTCGCCGTCATCCGCCTTGTAGTGCAGGCGCACGGTCTGCGCCTTGATGGTGATGCCGCGCTCGCGCTCGATGTCCATGTTGTCCAGCACCTGCTCGGACATTTCGCGATCGGCAAGGCCGCCGGTCGTCTGGATCAGACGGTCGGCAAGCGTCGATTTGCCATGGTCGATGTGGGCCACGATCGAGAAATTGCGGATGTGGGACAGCGGAGTCGTCGGTTTGGTGCTCATGCGCGCCATATAGCAGTGCCGCCCCCCGCCGCAAAGCGGAAAAGCAGGACTCCGTTTAGGATAAAACGCGCGTCATAGGCGGTGACAAAAACCGCTTGATTCCATTATCAGGCCATGCATTTCTCTTATAGTAGAATCAGTGGATCGGACGATGGACCAGGAACTCGAAACGGCGATCGGCATTCGCATCCGCAAGCTCAGGGTCGAAAAGGGCCTGACGCTGGATGACCTTGCCAATGCCTCCGGCGTCAGCCGCGCGATGATCTCGCGCATCGAGCGGGCGGAGGCGAGCCCGACGGCCTCGCTGCTTGCAAGGGTCTGTGCCGCGCTCGGGCTTTCGCTTTCAGCCTTCTTTGCCGATGAAAGACAGGCCTCGCCACTTGCAAGACGCCATGAGCAGCAGGTCTGGCGCGATCCGGAAACCGGTTATCTGCGCCGCTCCGTCTCGCCACCCGCAACGTCGTCCGAGGTCGATATCGTCGACGTCGAGTTCCCTGCGGGCGCCTGCGTCAGCTTTCCGCCGCATACGGCAAGCCACGGCATGACACAGCACGTCTGGGTGTTCGAAGGCGAGATGGAGATGACCACTGGCGCAACGGTGCATCATCTTTTGCCCGGCGATTGCCTCTTCATGCCGGTCGGGGAGGGGCATGTCTTCCGCAATCCCACCGGCAAACCCGCCCGTTATTGCGTCGTGCTCAACCGTAGCACCCGCTGATTTGATTTTCAGGAGAGAGATCGTGACCGTCATTCGTATTCTTGATGCACAACAGGCCAATGGGGCTATTCCGGAACTTTGCGAGATACTCGTCGACTGCGTGGAGGGCGGCGCTTCAGTCGGCTTTATGCAGCCTTACACGGCGGCCGACGCCGAGCCCTATTGGAGGAGCGTCGCAGAAACGGTCGGGGCGGGCGTCAACCTGCTCGCCGTGGCTGAGATCGACGGAAAGATCGTCGGGACGGTGCAGGTCGGATTTGCCTCGATGCCGAACCAGCCGCACCGTGGCGATTTGAAGAAGCTGCTCGTGCATCGTTCTGCTCGTGGCAAAGGTATGGCACGGCTGCTGATGGAAGCGATCGAACACGAAGCCGCAAAACATGGCAAGCGCCTGCTGGTGCTCGACACAGCAACCGGCAGCGAGGCGGAGGCAATCTATCCGCGACTCGGCTGGGAGCGCGCCGGCGTCATTCCGGATTATGCGATGTGGCCGGAAGGCGGCTATTGCGCAACCACGCTCTTCTACAAGCGCATCGCTCCCTAAACCATTGACAAGGCGTGCATCCGCCGCGCCTTATCCAACAAAACAAATCAGGGGAGAAGCCGGTGCGCGTCATTTATTCCGAAGACCACAAGCTGCGCGATGCGAAGACAGAGCTGCATGGCGGTCTGCTGGTGACGCCGTTCGAAGGACCGTTTCGCGCAGAGTGGATCCTAAAAGCAGTCAAAGAAGCGGGCTTTTCGGATGTTGTTGCGCCGGAACGGCATGGACTGGAAACGGCTCTGAAAGTGCATGACGCCGGCTATCTCGATTTCCTGTCGAAGGCCTGGACTTTGTGGCAGGCGAGCGGGGCCGCGGGCGAAGCGATCCCGACCTCACTGCCGGTGCGCCGCGCAACGCAGCGCGTGCCGAACGATATCGACGGAATGCTCGGCTATTACGCCAATGCCACCGAAACCTCGATCACCGGCGGCACCTACGAGGCCGCCGTTGCCTCGATGCAATGCGCGATCACCGGCGCCGATTGGCTAAATGGCGGAAACCGGTTCGCCTTCTCGCTTTGCCGGCCTCCCGGCCATCATGCGGGCATCGATCTCTTCGGCGGCTATTGCTTCATCAACAACGCCGCCGTCGCGGCCCAACGCCTGCTGGATATCGGCGCAAAGAAGGTTGCGATCCTCGATGTCGATTTCCATCACGGCAACGGCACGCAGGACATCACCTATCGCCGCGGCGACATTTTCTTTGCGTCCCTGCACGGCGAACCCGCCAATGCCTTTCCCTATTTCTGGGGCTATGCCGATGAAACCGGTGAGGGCGACGGCGAAACCTGCAATGCGAACTACCCGCTGCCGCGCGGCACGGCCTGGGCTGCATGGTCGGCAGCGGTTGCGGATTCGCTTGCGCGCATCAAGGCTTTTGGCGCCGAAGCCATCGTCGTCTCGCTCGGCGTCGATACCTTCGAACGCGATCCGATCTCCTTCTTCAAGCTGACTTCCGATGATTTCACACGCATGGGCGCATTGATCGCCAAGGCGGGCCTTCCAGTCCTGACCTGCATGGAGGGCGGCTATGGCGTAACGGAAATCGGTCTCAACGTCGCCAATATGCTGAAAGGGCTGGAGGCCTAGAAAGCCTGCGATGGACGACCAAAATCAGCAATCCGATGTTCCGACGCCGCGAATGCTCTCCTGGGCACGCAACTCGACGATCTATCGCCTCGAGCGCCGGATGATGACGGAAAAACAGCTCTTCGATGCGATCACGCGAAAGGCGAAGCAGAAGTTCGAAGACATCAGTGCGGCGCAGCTGAAGGCGCTGGCCGACTCGGCGGTTAAATTCGCCTACGACCAGAAGGCTCTGGACGACGTCGCCTATGCTGCGGTGAGCACCCGCTCGGCGGTGCGCGGCGGCAAGTCGAAACGGAACATCGCGCAGAAACTCTCCTCGAAAGGGGTGGCAACCGATATCGTCGATACCGCGCTCGAGCGTGCAGACGATCTGTTCGCCGCCGTCGTCTTCGCCCGCAAGCGCGCCTTTGGTCCGTTCCGGCGTGGCGATCTAGATGAGAAGCGAAAGGTGAAGGAGCTTTCAGCTTTCGCCCGGAATGGATTCAGCTTTGAGATCGGCAAAAAAGTGTTTGGCATGAGCCTCAGCGAGGCTGAAGAGGTGCTCGAAACTAGGCTGGCGTTTTAGCGTCTCGGTTCATAAAGCGCGCTTATGTTCGGATCAGAAGTTTGCATTTGCCGCTCTGCGATTGCGTTCGTATCAGTGGAGCAAATCAGGAGCGGAAAATGGATCAGAAGACGGGCGAACCAGCGGCAAACGGCAGTGCCGTTGCGCTAACTGCAGCGACCCCCTCATTTTCCAGCGGTGTTGCGGCCGGTGCACTCATGTGCCTGCTGTCGATGTCGTCCATTCAGTTTGGTGCAGCATTCTCTTCCGGCGCGATCGCAGCCTATGGATCGGCCGGTGCCTCCTGGCTACGGCTTGCCTTCGCGGCAGTCATCCTTGCGATCGCCGTTCGCCCGCCATTACTGCGCTACAGCCGCGAGCAATGGATCGGCGCACTGGTTCTCGGCACGACGACAGCGCTAATGACCATGTCCTTCTTCGCGGCGATCGAGCGAATTCCTTTGGGGCTTGCGGTAGCGATCGATTTTCTTGGTCCGCTTTCGGTCGCGACGTTCGGTTATGGCCTGACGCGGCGCCTGATCTGGCCGGCGATTGCCGCAGCCGGAGTTCTCCTCCTCGCCTATGATGGCGAGCAATGGGTCGGCAATCTGCCCGGCGTGCTCTTTGCCTTCGGCGCCGGCGCGGGCTGGGCATGCTATATCATGCTGACGAAAAAGGTCGGTGCGGCGTTCAAGGGACTGGAAGGCCTCTCCATGTCGCTGATCGTGGCAGCGGTGGTGGCGACGCCCTTCGGCTTTGCCGGGGCCGCGTCGAACCTCGATGGCTACGGTCTCGTCGAGATGGCAGGTCTGGCGATCCTCGTTCCGCTCTTGCCCTATACCCTGGAAATGATTGCGTTACGGCGGATGTCGACGGCCGCGTTCGGCATCCTGATGAGCTTGGAACCGGCAATCGGCGCGCTCGCGGGCTTCCTCATCCTTGCGCAACCCATGACGCTGTTGCAGACGCTCGGGACCGCGCTGGTCGTTGCGGCGAGCGCAAGTGCGACCTTTTCGACGGAAAAAGCTTAGGCGGGCTTGCGCGCCGGATCGTCCAGTGCGGGGTTGTAGAATAGCGATAGCGTCAAACTCTTCGCGATGCGTTCCGCTGTCGCCATGAACCAGGCCTTTGCCGCGGCATTTGGAGCGATATCATCGAGCGTTGCGGCAAAGAGCTCCAGCCATTGCGGAAAGAGAGCCGGCGTCATGTTTGCAACACCGACATGTGCTTGCACCGGCTTCCCGCCGTAGGCGCCGCTGCGGAAGGCGACGGACGACCAGAAGCTCTTCATCTTCGCCATGTGCTCCGGCCAGCGGCCGGCAAGCCGGGCGTCGAAAACCGGGCCGAGTTCGGGATGTGTAAGGACGCGGCCGTAGAATGTCTCGACCAGCCTGTCGATGAAGGCATTGTCGATGCCCATCGCATTCATTTCTGCTTCCGCTCGCTGGCGGATTGCGGCGGCATGCGCCGCCCTGCCTTGCAATTCACTATTCATCTCAGACCCATGGTCGCTTTGTTGCAGCACGCCTCATATAGGCACCCGCCTCTTCCAACTGAAGTCCACAATTCGTCTTGCGGCAATCTGTCGGGATCGTCCGCGCGGTGCTTGACGCCTTGCGGAGCGCTGTTTAGATTTAGAATAATTCTAAAATGGAGCTATTGTTATGCTGCCGCAGTTTTTCAGGTCGTTCAAACGTTCATTCAAATCATTGTCGGAACAGGAAATTCTGGCGCTAGCGATTGCCTCCGAGGAGGACGACGCCCGCATCTATCGTGCCTATGCCGACCAGCTGAAGGCCGCTTATCCCGCCTCGGCGCAGGTCCTGGAGGACATGGCGGAAGTCGAAAATACGCACCGCAAGTCGCTGATCGAGATCCATCGGGAGCGTTTCGGCGAACGCATTCCGTTAATTCGCCGCGAGCATGTGCAGGGCTTTTATGAGCGCAAGCCGGATTGGCTGCGCAAGAACCTGTCGTTGGAAGCAGTGCGACAGGAGGCCGAGACGATGGAGGAGCAGGCTTATCGCTTCTACGTCGAGGCGGCAAAGCAGACTTCGGATGCCTCGACGCGCCAGCTTCTCGGCGATCTCGCGCTCGCCGAACAGGGTCATGAAGACATTGCCAGGATGCTCGGCGACAAACATACGCCGGAGGGCGTAAAAGACGCCGAGGACGATACGGCGCGGCGGCAATTCGTGCTCACCTATGTGCAGCCCGGCCTTGCAGGCTTGATGGATGGTTCGGTCTCGACGCTGGCGCCGATCTTTGCGGCCGCCTTTGCGACGCAGGATACGTGGCAGACCTTCCTCGTCGGCCTCTCGGCCTCGGTAGGCGCGGGTATATCGATGGGCTTCACCGAAGCTGCCCATGACGACGGCAAGATTTCCGGGCGCGGTTCGCCAATCAAGCGTGGTCTCGCCTGCGGCATCATGACAACGCTCGGCGGTCTCGGCCACGCACTGCCCTATCTCATTCCGCAATTCTGGACGGCGACGATCACCGCCGTCGTCATCGTCTTTTTCGAGCTCTGGGCGATCGCGTTCATCCAGAACAGGTATATGGAAACGCCATTTCTGCGCGCCGCCTTCCAGGTCGTGGTCGGCGGGGGCCTTGTGCTAGCTGCCGGGATCCTGATCGGCCATGGGTGAGGCCCGGTCCGGCGCAGCCGAAGCAATCGAGGTCAGTGACACGATTGCAAGTACTGAACGCCTTGAAATCAATCGAAGGGCGCGAGACCGTGCGGCACACAAAGTCTCATGAAGCGGCCGACCGTCGCAGGCCTTGGTGCTGAAGGTTGAATTTCTTACTTCAAAGCGCCGACCAGGACGTCGCGGCCGTTTTCGATCGTCACCCAGCGGCCCGCATTGTAGCTCGACTGGCGCTTGACGAAGGAATAAGCCGTGTCGAACCAGGGCTTCACGCTGGAAGCGAGGTTGTCGAGAATGAAGTCGCCTTCGGTTGTGCGAAGCGTCAGCACGGCATGGCCTTCGCCATCCGGTTTACGCACCACCGTCATCAGAAGGTTTGCCGGCTCAAAGCCGCGCTGGATCAGGATGCGGCGCTTAAGGAGTGCAAAATCTTCACAGTCGCCCGCCGTTCCCGGATAAGCCCAGATTTCGTCCTTGCCGTAGATTTCCTTGTCCGTCATCGGAGTGATGGTGCTGTTGACGGTGGAATTGACCGAGCGGACAAGAGCCCACTTCTCGCCATTCATTTCCGCCGGCCCTGCATTGCGGTCCGCACCGCATTCGATCCGGTGCAACTGGCAGAAATCATAATGGCCGATTGGCTGCGAGGTGGCGCCGCCGGTAACCATCGAGAGGTTTCTTGTGGGGGCCGGTAATGCGGCCGAAGACATCGCAAACATGGCCATCATGACCATCAAGTAACCCTTGATCCGCACGCCCGTTTCCCTGCATCGCCCTTGTATTTGTTAACAAAGAGTTAACGGAGAGGGCGTTGAGGAGTCAATCATTACTTCTCGAAGGGCTGCCCTAACAACCCGACATGGTTAAAATGCCACACAACCGTCGGTTCCAGGCGCGCACGGTCTCGAGCTCTGGTGGAGGCGGCAGGCGCCTGCTTCGACTAACGAATGAGGCCTTTGGCGGCAGATAGTATCCGCTCGATATCCTGCGGCCGTGAAAGCCGATGGTCGCCATCGCGAATGAACGTCAACACGACATTGTCGGCGGGCAGGTGTTCAACCAGCTTCATGGCGTGACTGTAGGGAACGTCCGGATCTTTCATGCCCTGCAGGACATGCACCGGGCAGCCTGTGTTGATGATGCCGGTCAAAACCCGGTTTTCGCGGCCGTCTTCCAGGAGTGCACGGGTGTAAATGTTGGGCTCCGGGCTGTAGTCGGACTTTTCTTCGAAATAGCCGCGTTCGGCAAGCGAGGCGCGATCCTTTTTCCTCAGGTGCGGCTCGATGAGGTCCGATGTGAAGTCGGGTGCCGGCGCGATCAGCACCATACCGTCGAGCTTTGGCGCCCCCTCCAACTTTGCAAGTTCCTGCGCCAGCCGCAACGCTATCCATCCGCCCATGGAGGAACCGACGATGATGACGCGCTCGGGTCTTGCATGGAGGAGGACGGCGAGCGCTTCTTCCAGCCAGCGGGAAATCGTTCCATCCTTAAACTCTCCAGCGGAAAGTCCATGCCCCGAATAGTCGAGGCGGATGCAGGCAAGTCCGAGTTCGCCGGCCAGCCGATCGAGCTCTATCGCCTTTGTGCCGCTCATGTCCGACCGATAGCCGGAGAGCCAGACGAAGGTCGGGCCGCGATCCTTCGAGGTGGCTTGACGAATGATGAAAGCGATCTTTCGCTCCGCGTCGCCTTCGCCCACCGTCAGGAACTGCGGCTCGGATATGGCTGTTGCTTCGGACATAAGCACAAACTCCCATTGTTTGTGCCTATAAAACAGATTCTCGATAGGCTGACAGCAGGTGATTTTTCCGCTAAAGCGTGTTATTGACGACATCGCAGCGATAGCGAGACTTCGTTGCGCCCCAATGGAGCGCGAAGCTGCGATCTGAAACAACTCGAGGAGAGTACGACCATTCGCAGACCTTTTAAAACCGACGCGCCCGTGAAGGAAGGGCCGCGTTCGAACCGGGAAATCCGTATTCCTAAGGTTCAGTTGATTGATGCTGAAGGACAGAATTTGGGCGTGGTGCCCACCGATCAGGCCTTGAGAATGGCTGAAGAAGCCGGCCTCGACCTTGTGGAAATTTCTCCCAACGCCGAACCGCCTGTATGCAAGATTCTCGATCTGGGCAAGCTGAAGTACGCCAACCAGAAGAAGGCCTCCGAGGCGCGCAAGAAGCAGAAGATTGTCGAAGTCAAAGAAATCAAAATGCGTCCGAACATCGACACCCATGATTATGAGGTGAAGATGAAGGCTATGGGCCGCTTCTTTGAGGAAGGCGACAAGGTGAAGGTGACGCTGAAGTTCCGTGGCCGCGAAATGGCCCACCAGGAACTCGGCATGAAGCTTCTGCAGCAGGTCAAGGCGGACACACTGGAATTTGCAAAGGTCGAAGCCGAACCGAAGCTTGAAGGCCGCCAGATGATGATGGTGCTCGCGCCGAAGTGAGCGGTCCTCATCAATGCATCAAAGCCGTCCGTAAGGGCGGCTTTTGTGTTTTTCAGCGCGCCTGAAGAATCCTCGTCTGCCCCGTTGCACTTTGGCGGCGCTGCGGGTATAAGCGCGCGTCCGAACTGACCGGCAGGGCATGCCGTGGCAGTTTCGAATGCTTGCGGGACGGTTTCGTCGCCATGCCCGCAGATCAACAACAAACACTCCCGCACCTTGTTGCGACGGCCGGAAGACCGGACATCGCAGAAGGGCTTTTTTGAAGAAGCGCGCAGGGAAGATAGAAACGGAGTAGCAAAATGCCCAAGATGAAGACGAAGTCCTCGGCCAAGAAGCGGTTCAAAATTACCGCGACCGGCAAGGTCAAGGCCGCTGCTGCTGGCAAACGCCATGGCATGATCAAGCGTACCAACAAGTTCATTCGCGACGCACGTGGCACGATGGTTCTCGCAGAACCCGATGGCCGCAAGGTTGTGAAGAACTACCTGCCGAACGGTCTCTAAGACTATTCCGCGAACGCTTTAGATTAAGGAGATCATGAAATGGCACGTGTAAAAAGAGGCGTTACAGCCCATGCCAAGCACAAGAAAGTTCTGAAGGCAGCAAAGGGCTTCTATGGCCGCCGCAAGAACACTATCCGTACCGCCAAGGCTGCCGTCGATCGCGCCAAGCAGTACGCCTACCGCGACCGCAAGGTCAACAAGCGCAATTTCCGCGCGCTTTGGATCCAGCGCATCAACGCTGCCGTCCGCGAATTCGGCCTTACCTACGGCCGCTTCATCGACGGCCTGAACAAGGCTGGCATCGAGGTCGACCGCAAGGTCCTCTCCGACATGGCGATCCATGAGCCGGAAGCATTCGGCGCGCTCGTCACAGCCTCCAAGAAGGCCCTCGAGTACCTCAAGGATGCCGGTACGAAGAATGAGTTTGAAAGCGCGGTTCGTTAACCAGCGCTTCCCAACCTTGACGCTTTTTTGAATTTTGGGAAACCCGCGCTGGTTTGGGCTGGCGCGGGTTTTTCTTTCTCTCTACTGCTTGCCCGGCCGGTTCTAACCAGCCTCCGATTTGCCCGCCTGATCCCGGACGGAAAGAATTGACGATGTCAGATATCGACCAGCTCAAATCATCGCTGCTTGCCGAAATTGTTGCCGCCAACGACGAACCGGCACTCGAAGCCGTGCGCCTTTCGGCCCTCGGGAAAAAGGGCTCCGTTTCCGAGCTCCTGAAGACGCTCGGCGCGATGTCGCCTGAAGAGCGCCAGACCAAGGGCGTTGCAATCAATGTCCTCAAGAATGAGGTCGCAGATGCACTTGCCGCTCGCAAGGCGACGCTCAAGGAAGCGACAGTCAATGCCCGCCTGAAGGCCGAGACGGTCGACATCAGTCTGCCGGTCCGCTCCTCGCCCGCCGAGCGCGGCCGCATTCACCCGATCAGCCAAATCGTCGACGAAATCACCGCGATCTTCGGCGACATGGGCTTCTCGATCGCCGAAGGTCCGGATGTCGAGACCGACTATTACAATTTCACGGCGCTGAATTTCCCCGAAGGCCACCCAGCCCGCGAAATGCACGACACCTTCTTCTTCCAACCGGATGAGAACGGCGAGCGAAAAGTGCTGCGTACGCACACTTCGCCCGTACAGGTGCGCACCATGGAAGCGCAGAAGCCGCCGATCCGCATCATCATCCCTGGCAAGACGTATCGTCAGGATTCGGATGCGACCCATTCGCCGATGTTCCATCAGGTCGAGGGACTGGTGATCGACACGAAGGCGAACGTCGCCAACATGCGCTGGGTGCTCGAAGAGTTCTGCAAGGCCTTCTTCGAGGTCGACAGCGTGACGATGCGTTTCCGCCCGTCGTTCTTCCCGTTCACTGAGCCGTCCTTTGAAGTCGACATCCAATGCGACCGCTCAGGCCCGATCGTCAAATTCGGCGAAGGAACGGATTGGATGGAAATCCTCGGCTGTGGCATGGTCCATCCGAATGTGCTGCGCTATGGCGGGCTCGACCCGGACGAATATCAGGGCTTTGCCTGGGGCATGGGCCTCGACCGCATCGCTATGCTGAAATACGGCATGCCCGACCTGCGCGACTTCTTCAACGCCGATGTCCGCTGGATGACCCACTATGGCTTCCGCCCGCTCGACATGCCGACGCTGTTCGGCGGCTTGAGCGTGTAAGGGAGGATTGAGATCATGAAATTCACGCTCTCCTGGTTGAAGGATCATCTGGAAACGGATGCCACCCTGAATGAAATCTGCACCCGCCTGACGATGATCGGGCTGGAGGTCGAAGATGTCGATGACAAGGCGGCCTTCAGGCCTTTCATCATCGCCAGGGTTCTCTCCGCTGAGAAACATCCACAGGCCGACCGCCTGAAAGTTCTCTCGGTCGATACCGGCAAGGGTGCGCCGATCCAGGTCGTTTGCGGGGCGCCGAACGCGCGGGCCGGCCTCGTCGGCGCATTTGCCGCGTCGGGCACCTATGTTCCCGGCATCGATGTGACGCTTTCCGTCGGCAATATCCGCGGCGTCGAAAGCCATGGCATGATGTGCTCCGAAAAGGAACTCATGATTTCTGACAATCATGAGGGCATCATCGATTTGCCTGAAGACGCGCCAATTGGGACCAGCTATGCGGCTTATGCCCATCTCGACGATCCTGTCATCGAGATCAACCTCACCCCGAACCGTCCGGACTGCACGAGCATTTACGGCATTGCACGCGATCTGGCCGCTTCGGGTCTTGGCACGCTGAAGACGCGGCCTGCGCCGTCCTTCGCCGTCGAAGGCGAGACGCCGGTCAAGGTGAAGCTCGATCTTGACGACGAAAGGCTCTGCCCGGGTTTTGCGCTCCGCCTCGTGCGCGGCGTCAGGAACGGCCCAAGCCCGCGCTGGATGCAGCAGCGGCTGCTGGCGATCGGTCTGCGTCCAATTAATGCGCTGGTCGATATCACCAACTACATGACCTTTGATCAGGGCCGGCCGATGCACGTCTTTGACGCTGCCAAGGTAAGCGGCAATCTGACCGTCCGCCGTGCCAGGGAAGGCGAGACGGTGCTGGCGCTCGACCAGCGTGAATACAAGCTTGGCCCTAACAATGTCGTGATCGCCGATGCGGACGGCATCGAGTCGATCGGCGGCATCATGGGCGGCGAGCATTCCGGCTGCGACGAAAACACGACCGACGTGCTGATCGAATGCGCGCTCTGGGACCCGATGAACATCGCCAAGTCCGGCCGCGCTCTGGGCATTATCACCGATGCCCGCTATCGCTTCGAGCGCGGCGTCGATCCGGAATATATGGTTCCTGGTCTGGAGCGCACGACGGAACTCGTTCTTGAACTTTGCGGCGGCACGCCGGCGAAGGCGGATGTCGTCGGCTACAAGGGCTATCAGCCGAAGATCGTCGATTTTCCCTACTGGGAGGTCAGGCGCCTGACCGGCCTCGAAGTCTCGACTGAGGAGAGTAAGGATATCCTGACCCGCCTCGGCTTTGAGGTGTCGGGCTCGGGCGAAAGCGTCTCGGTCGCCGTTCCTTCCTGGCGTCCGGACGTCGGCGGTAAGGCCGACCTCGTCGAGGAAGTCATGCGCATCCACGGCGTCGACAACATCAAGCCGGCGCCGTTGGAAAGCCATGCAGCCGTGAACGGCAAGATTCTGACGACGCTGCAGATCCGCACGCGTATGGCCAAGCGGGCGCTCGCCTCGCGCGGCATGCTGGAGGCCGTCACCTGGTCCTTCATTTCGCAAGAGCAGGCGAAGCTCTTCGGCGGCGGCTCGCCGGCCCTCAAGCTTGCGAACCCGATCGCAGCCGAAATGTCCGACATGCGCCCGTCGCTTTTGCCGGGTTTGTTGATGGCTGCGCAGCGAAACGCCGACAAGGGCTACGGCGATGTGACCATCTTCGAAGTTTCCGGAACCTATGAGAATGACAGGCCGGAAGGCCAGCGCCGTGTTGCCGGTGGCATTCGCCGCGGTACGGCGTCGCTCACCGGCGCCGGCCGCATGTGGTCGAACAATTTGAAGGGCGGCGGCAAGCCGGTCGATGTCTTCGACGCCAAGGCCGATGCGCTGGCGGTGATCGAGGCCTGCGGCCTTCCGATGGGCAACATCCAGATAGAGCAGGGCGGACCGGAATGGTATCACCCCGGTCGTTCCGGCACCATCAAGATGGGTCCGAAGGTCGTGCTGGGCTATTTCGGCGAATTCCATCCTTCGACGCTCGAAGCGCTCGATGTCTCAGGCGCGCTCTGCGGCTTCGAGGTCTATATCGACGCTATGCCCGAGCCGAAGAAGAAGGCGACACGCACCAAGCCGGCGCTGGAGCTTTCGCCCTTCCAAGCCGTCAAGCGCGATTTCGCTTTCGTCGTCGACAAGACGGTTGAAGCAGGCACGATCATAAAGGCTGCGAGCGGTGCCGACCGCAAGCTGGTCACCGGTGTCAACGTCTTCGACATCTTCGAAGGCGGATCGCTTGGCGAGGGCAAGAAGTCGGTTGCGATCGAAGTGCAGATCCAGCCCGTCGAGCGAACGTTGACGGACGAGGATTTTGAGGCTTTGACGCAGAAGATCGTGGCGAGCGTGACGAAGTTCACCGGCGGTGTGCTGCGAAGCTGACAAAGCTACCATGGCACTGCGGGCCGGCGGCTGCGCCGGCCTGGCTCATTGAAAGCTGCGCCGCCTAGGAGTGCAGGTAGTAGAGCTTGTTGACGATGGTCCATCGACCGTCGATCTTCAGCATCGACAGATAATCGGTAAAGCGCATCCCGGCGAATTCGTCAGTCACCTTCGCCATCGCGGCATCGCCTGCGACATCGATCATTGTTATATCCATATACGGTTGCGTTCCCGGCGGGGCGGCGCCTTCAGCGGTGATTGCAGCGATGAATTCGTCGCGCGTCAGCCATTCGACCGCGTGTTCATAGTGACCGATGATTGTGCTTTGCGGATGGAAGGCCTTTCGCAATGCAGCTTCGTTGGCAAACGTCATGCCTTCGACGTAGAGATGGACGACTGCTTCGATTGCCTGCTGTTCGGACATATCTTGCATCCTCCGTGTCGGCGTCATGATAACGCTGAAGGATTTAGAGGCGGGCGGTCCTTTGGCAAGCCGTGCCCATTCTGAAACAGCCGGTAAGACCGGCTGTTTCAGGGAGTTGTCGTCAAGCTGCGCGGGCGGCTTTCTGGTTTGCGGCGGTGATGGCGAGTTTCGTGAGCAACTTGTCAGTTGCCGTTTCTTCCTGCAGGGTCTGGTCCAGCAGCACGACGGCGTCCTTGTAGCCGAGGTTCTGCGCCCAGGTCTTCAGTGTGCCGTAACGGGCGATCTCGTAGTGCTCCACGGACTGCGCCGCAGAGATCAGGCCGGCGTCGACCGCGACCGTCCCTTTGAATTCTTCCATGATCTCTTCGCCCTCAGCGATGATGCCCTGAATTGCTTCGCACGTCTTGCCCTGAGCACGTTTGCCGGCAATCTCGAACACCTGCTGCAGGCGTTCTACATGGAGTTCGGTTTCTTCCTTGTGCTTTTCGAAACCCGCCTTCAGGTCGGCGGACTGAGCAGCGCGGGCCATCTTCGGCAGGGCGCGCAGAATCTGCCGCTCGGCGAAGTAGATATCCTTCAGAGTGTCGTAGTAGAGATCCTCAAGTGTCTTTCCCTTGGCCATTTCTTCGATCCTTGTTCTCGTTTTTGGAGTCACGCAGTCGTGAACCCTTAGAGAAGCGACCTAGTTGGAAATTGTTCCGCTGGAGCCCGCAATTTCCGGGTGGCAATAGCCGGATGACGGGATAGGTTCGTGCCGCCGATGGAGGAGAGACGCATGAAAAAGCCTGGGTCGATGAAATCGCTCGAGGATCTGGGCCGGACGCGGCTTTCGAAGAATTTCTTCCTCCGCGATTTCCTGCATTCCGAGATCGCCGATTTCTATCGTATTCCAAATATTCCAGACGACTCGGATCTTGCAGTTGAGGCAGGTAGGCGGCTTTGCAAGGAACTGCTCGAGCCGCTTCAAGCGACGTTCGGCAGGCTGCACATCCGCTCGGGCTACCGTTCTGCCGCCGTCAATGAATTTGGAAACAAAAACAAGCTCAACTGCTCGAGCAATGCCTCGAGTGCGGCGGACCATATCTGGGACCTGCGCGATTTCGATGGCTGCATGGGGGCGACGGCCTGTGTCGCCGTACCCTGGATGATCGATACTTATCGTGATGAGGAAGATTGGCAGAAGCTCGCGTGGTGGATCCACGATCATCTGCCCTACGCATCGCTCTGCTTCTTTCCAAAGCTATGGGCCTTTAATATCCAATGGCACGAGCGGCCGAAGCGTGCGATCCAGAGCTATGTGCGGCCGCGCGGAACTCTCACCAAGCCGGGCATGGCGAATTGGCAAGGCGATCATTCGAAATTCTACCAGGGATTTCCGCCGCTCAGAAACTGATGCGATAGCGAATGTGTCCGTCGCTTTCGACATAGCTGTCATAGAGCGCACGTGCCGTCTTGTTCTGTTCGTTCGTGTGCCAGTAAAGCCGCGACCAGCCGTACTGCTTGCAGAGCAAAATCAGGTCATCCATAAGCGCCCGGCCGACCCCTTTGCCGCGGGCGCCTGGGTGGACAAACAGGTCTTCGAGATAGCAGTCCTTGCCGCGAATCCACGTGCCTTCATGCGTCAGTGAGAGGGTGAACCCCATCACCTCTCCGTCGACTTCCGCAACGCGCATGAAGATTGCTGACGCCGGATCGAAAACCCGGCGCCACGTTGAATCGGTAATGTCCCCATCGACCGTGACTTCATAAAAGGCGAGGTAATCCTTCCAGAGTTCGCGCCAGCGCGCTTCGTCTTCCGGTCTAGCAGCGCGGATCGTCACGGTCATGTCATCCCCTCAGGCTCCTGCCCTGTCGAGCAGTCTCATTGCTTCGTCAGAAAGCTCAAGCTTCGCCGCCTTCACCAGACTATCGAGCTGTGAGGTGCTGGTAGCACTGGCGATCGGTGCCGTCACGCCTTTCTTGTTGAGCAGCCAGGCGAGGGAGATCTCGGCAGGTTTCGCGCTCGTTTCGGCGGAAATCTGATCGAGTGCGGCGAGAATGCGCATGCCCTTAGCGTCGAGATATTTCGCGACCCTATCTTTGCGGGCCTTGCCCTGCGTATCGGCCTTGCTGCGGTACTTACCGGAGAGAAAGCCGGCTGCGAGGCTGAAGTAGGTGATGACACCGATATCTTCCTTCACGCAAAGATCGGCAAGCTGGCCTTCGAAGCTCGATCGCTCATAAAGATTATATTCGGGTTGGAGCACATCGTAGCGAGGAACTCCAGCCTTCTCGGCGGCATCGAAGGATGCCTGAAGCTGGCCGGCATCGAGATTGGAGCAGCCGATCGCTCGGATTTTCCCCTGCTGCTTCAGCTTGGCGAAGGCGGCGAGCGTTTCTTCATAGGGTGTACTTTCGTCGGGCCAGTGGGAGAGGTAGAGGTCGATGTAATCCGTCTGCAGGCGGCGGAGCGAATCCTCCACGGCCTTGAGGATATATTGCTCTTTCAGCGACTTGCCTTGGCCCATGTCGGAGCCGACCTTGGTGATGATGACTGCCCTGTCGCGGGAAATCTTTCCGTTCTTCAGCCACTTGCCGATGATCTCCTCTGAATCGCCGCCTTTGTTGCCGGGCACCCAGGATGAATAGACGTCGGCCGTGTCGATGGTATTGAGACCTGCGTAGAAGAATGCATCGAGAATATCAAAGGACGTTTTCTCGTCGGCCGTCCATGCGAAGACATTTCCGCCGAAGACGATAGGCGAGATTGAAAGACCTGTTTTTCCGAGCCGGCGCATTTCCATGGCGCTATCCTAAATTGCTGATTTGATTGAAGTGCGGATGCGGCAGAACGTCGCCGAAAGTAAACTAGTGCAGGTTCCGGCAGAGGAAAACCAAACTTTCGTGATTTGTGCGCACGCCATTGCGTCACCCGCAACCCCTGAATAAGGTTGCGCCCATTCAAGCTCTGGGAGGCTAAGCCATGCTCCGTTTCGGTATTATTTCGACGGCAAAGATCGGCCGTGAACTCGTCGTTCCGGCCATTCAGGACGCGGAAAACTGCGTCGTCACTGCGATTGCCAGCCGCGACCTGAAAAAGGCGCGCGAAATGGCCGACCGCTTTTCCGTGCCGCATGCCTTCGGCTCCTATGAAGAGATGCTCGCCTCCGACGTGATCGACGCCGTCTACATTCCGCTGCCGACGTCGCAGCATGTCGAATGGACCATCAAGGCGGCAGACGCCGGCAAGCACGTCCTTTGCGAAAAACCGATCGCGCTCAATGCCGGCGAGATCGACAGCCTCATTGCTGCGCGCGATCGCAGCAAGGTCCTGATTACCGAAGCCTACATGGTGACCTACGCGCCGGTCTGGCGAAAGGTCCGCTCGCTGATCGCCGACGGCGCGATCGGCAAGCTTCGCCATGTCCAAGGCGCCTTCACCTATTTCAATCGCGATCCCGGCAACATGCGCAACATTCCCGAACTTGGCGGCGGCGGCCTGCCCGATATCGGCGTCTATCCGACGATCAGTACGCGCTTTTCGACGGGCAAGGAACCACTGCGCATCCAGGCCGTCACCGAACGTGACCCGGAATTCGGCACCGATATCTATTCGAGCGTGAAGGCCGACTTCGGCGATTTCGAGCTGAGCTTCTACATCTCCACCCAGATGGCAAACCGCCAGGTCATGGTGTTCCACGGCACGGAAGGCTATATCGAGGTGAAATCGCCATTCAACGCCGACCGCTGGGGACCGGAAGAACTGGAACTCGCTAACCGCAGCCATAGCGAGTCGACCATCTTCCGCTTCCAGGACAGCCGCCAATACAAATGTGAAGCAGAAGCTTTCGCCCGCGCTGCCAGGGGCGAGAAGGAAGAGGTCGTGACGCTCGAAAATTCGAAGCTGAACCAAAAGGTAATCGACGCGATCTATCGCGCCAGCGAGAAGGACGGCTGGGAGCCTGTTTGATTATTCGCGAAATGCGAACCGGATGTAGCCGAAAATTGCAAAGCACAGTGTAGAGGCGGAGGCGAAAACCATCGCCGCCAACGGCTGCAGGGACGGCAATACCATTATGAGCGTGGCGTAGAGACCATAATTCAAGATCGCCGCAATCAGCACGATGGCGACGATCCCGGCGCGGCCGACCGACAGCCGGCCGCCCGTCGTGAAATCGATGCGTCGCAGCATAGCGAGCATAATGCCAAGGATTGCAACAAGGCTCACTGCCCGTGTCAATAGCGGGCCTTGCATCACCTTCAGCAGCAAATGGAAGAGTAGCGTTTCGGCCGCCAATCCAAGCAGCGACAATGCGGCAAAGCGCAGAAGCGACCCGCTTCGATTGAGAGAGGCGTCAGCCATTGATCGCAAGCATGCCAGCAACGATGAAAGCCGCGCCAATGGCGTAGCGAACAGTGAGGGCTTCTCCAAGAAAGACCTGCGCCAGCAAAGGCACGAAACAGAAGGTCAATCCCATAAAGGAGTAAGCAATCGTCAGCGGGACGGCTTTCAGGACGTAAATCCAGATAATTGTTCCGAGACCGTAAAGGAGTAGCGCTGCAAGCAACACCGGATTGAGAAGCAGAGCAAGAATATTGCGGACACTGAGCTCGCCTGTCGCTGCGCTCGCCAGTTTGAACAGCACCTGGCCCGCGGCAATCAGCAGTGGCGTGCCGATAAGGCCAATCCATGTTGCGGTCGAAAAAGTGGAAAGCATCGAACCGTCCTTCAATCCGCTGCACCTCTTTTTTCCGAATAGAAGATGTCGCGACCGATATCCTCGCAGACAAATGCTGGAGGCACCGGGTGGACAGCTCTCAGGAATGAGTGCGTATAAGGGAAGAAGTTGAAGTGCGGATTGAACGTGTAGCGATATTCGCGTTCCCTCGGCACAACGATGATCAGGCGGCGTTTTGCAATCCGGCGCAGTTCCGCAATCGCTTGCCGGTAGTCGAGAATATGCTCGATCACATGCGTGCAGATGACCGTGTCGAATTCCGCGTCTGCAAAGGGGAGGTTTTCGACCTTGGCCGCGACGTATTCGATGCCAGGCAGTCGTGATGCGTCTTCAATCACGAAGTCGACGCCTGTAAGGCGGTTGAGCCCAGGATGCGTCGCCTGGATGCTGCGGAGCAGCGAACCCGTGCCGCAGCCGATATCGCAGACGCTCTCTCCGGCGATCGATCCGAGGATGCGGCTGATGCAGGCCGCAGAATTGTCCGTGCCCTCGTGAACACGGGGATGCTTGCGGTAAAGCTCGGCATATTCCTCTGCCGAAAGAAACGGTGCTCGCTCGCGAAATTTCGCCAAGTGCGTGATATGGTCGCCCCAGACGCGCCGCGCCGCCCAGCGAAACGCACCGGAATCACGGACAAACGGCGGCAGGATGTCTTCCAGCACGAAACGAATACGGTTTGTGGTTTCTCTGTTCATGAAAAGAGCGTCACCTTTGAGCGGAAGCAACTATGCGATACGCGTGGTCCTGCCACCTTGCGCGGTTTCAATGGACTTTTCCGGCGCTAAACCCTGGCTCGGCGCGGCGACGTTGAGGTAGTGAATGCGAAGCTGTTCGGCACGCGAGCGGGCGACGGAATCAAGGATCAGGCCCGCTGTAAAGACCATGAAGGAGATCATCATCAGCGCCAGGGAGAGAACCCATGTCGGCATGCGGTTGACAAGCCCGGTCTCGAAGTATTCCGCCAGCACAGGCGCCATGAAAGCCATGCTCGACAGCATGAAGAACGCGCTGATGAGGCCGAAGAAGACAAAGGGCCGCGTTTCCTTCATGAGCATGGCGAACATCCAGAGAATCTTGCCGCCGTCCTTCAAGGTCGAGAGTTTCGAGTGCGAACCTTCCGGGCGACGGCCGTAATCGAGTTCCAGCTCGGCGACCGGCAGCTTGAGCCGAGAGGCGTGGACGGACATTTCGGTCTCGATCTCGAAGCCGGCGGAAACGGCCGGGAAGCTCTTGACGAAACGGCGCGAGAAGGCCCGGTAGCCTGAGAAAATATCGGTGAAGTCCGGACCGAAGATCGTGCGGTAGAGAATGTTGAAGATGCGGTTGCCGAAAGCATGTCCGTTGCGCCCGGCGTCGGAATGAACGCCGCGACGCGTTCCGACCACCATGTCAGCGCGTTCGGTCAGCAGCGTGCGGATCAGCTCTTCGCCGTCTTCGGGCGCATAAGTGCCGTCGCCATCCGCCATCAGATAGATGTCGGCGTCGATATCGGCGAACATGCGGCGGACGACATGGCCCTTACCCTGGCGCCGTTCGCGCACGACAGCGGCGCCGGCCAGCATCGCATGGAGCGCGGTGCCGTCTGTCGAATTGTTGTCGTAGACATGAATCTGCGCTTGCGGCAGTGCCGCTTTGAAGCCGCGGACGACTGCACCGATCGTGGCCGCTTCGTTGTAGCACGGAAGCAGCACAGCGATGTTTGGCGTTCTGGTCTGCGATCGTGTCATGATGCCACTTGCCATTGACAATTGGCGCGCAGTCTAAAACATGCAGCGTTAATAAGACCCTATAACGCGGCAAGAATCGGCAGCCATCCGGACGCTTTACACTTTCTTGATCTGCAAAAGCTAAAGTTCGCGCAGCTCAGGACGGGACAAGGAATGGCGAACGTCGCAGGAATGACCGGCAATTCAGCTTCAAAATCTTCGCCGCCCATCGTGTCGCTTGCCGCTGTCCGCATGCTTCTCACGCGTCTGTTGCCGTCCGTGTCGCTTTATAGCGCGGTGCTGATCGCGTCCATTTTGCCGGTGAAGCTGATCGGGGCGAAAGACTATGTCGGTCCTGACAACGACGACGGCATGCGGCTCGTCGAAGTAAGGGATTTTCTTTCTGGGCAGAGCTGGTTCGATTTGACGCAATACCGGCTCGGCGTTGATGGCACGCTGATGCACTGGTCGCGGCTGATCGATTTGCCGATCGCAGGGCTCATCAAATTCTTCGGTTTGTTTCTGGCGGCCGAGCAGGCCGAGGCCGTGGCGCTCGCGATCTGGCCCGTCTCACTCGCCCTCCCTCTCATGCTTGCGATGGCGATTGCAGGCCGCCGCATCGGCGGCGTTCCTGCCATGCATGTCTCTCTGGTGATGACCGCACTAGGCGTATGGACCAGCAACCGTTTCGTGCCGGGTGCGATCGATCATCACAACGTGCAGATCGGGCTTGTCGCGATGATGACGGCAATGCTTCTCGATGAGGAGCATCAGGCCTGGAGCTATATCGTCGCAGCCTCGATGGCGGCACTCGCGATCGCCATTGGGGTCGAGACAACACCTTTCGTCGCAGCGGTTTGCCTCGTCGTCGCTCTTCATTGGGCCTGGGTGGGGCAGGCCTTTCAGAAGGCTGCCAAAGCATTCGGGCTGACGCTCACGCTGGCCGTCAGTATTCTGTTCTTCTCGACCATGCCGCCCCGGCTTTATTCGACCGTGACCTGTGACAATTTTTCGCTTGGTTTTTACGGCCTTACTGCGATCGGCGGTGGAATGCTTTCCGTTGTGGCTGTTTTCGCAAGCAGCGCGTCGAGAATAGGACGCTTCGTTGCACTCGGTGGTATCGGCATCACCGTTGCAGCTTCGGCCATGGTGATCGCGCCCCAATGCCTGCATAATCCGCTTGATGATCTCGATCCAATGCTCGTTGAGCTGTGGCTGAACAATATTTCAGAAGCGCGCTCCATGCTCGACATGATCCGCAACGAGCCTTTCGGCATCGGTGCCTTTTACGCAGCCGGTCTTTTGGGCATTGCTGTCAGCGCATTCCGAATCCTCTATCGCGACAGGGTGCGGATTCACGCCATCCTGCTTTTCCTGCTCGTCCTCTGCTGGGCCATCGGCCTGATGCAGGTGCGCGGGGCACCCTTTGCAAATCTGATCGCTATCCTGCCGCTCGCGCTGCTTATTGTCGACATCCGCCGTATATCCAACAGCGATCGGGAAAATGTCGCTGTCGCATTCTGTTACATCATGCTGGTGCTTGCCAGCGTACCTGCTGTTTGGGCCGTTGCTGGAGCCTTCGTTGAGCTGCAGAGGCAAACGGAGGAGGACAAGAACGAAGCGAAAGACGAGGAAAACAAGCCTTCGTGTATCTCAAGAGAGGCTCTTGCGCCGCTGAATGCGATGCCTGTCGGCATGGTGGCGGCTTCATCTGAACTCGGCGTGCCGATCCTCCGCTTTACGAGGCAGCATGTTCTGACCGCACCTTATCATCGCAATCCCCGGGGTATGCTGACCGAAATGCATATCGGCCTCTCGGAACCTAAGGATGCAGAGGCCTTCCTGAGGGGGGCGGACGTTCATGTTTTGGCTTTCTGTCGCGACGATTATCCGACGATGCAGTTCGCAAAACTGAAGCCGGAGGGACTTTATTCTCAATTGGCGAAGGGCAATGTGCCGTCCTACCTCCAACCGCTTCCCAAGGCTGCGGGCGTTGGGGTGCAGTTCTTTCTCTTCAAGCCGGAAAATTGAGCGCCAACCCGATGCTCTACTGATCTTTCCCTCCGCTTTCGCTAGAAAGGAAGGATGAGCAATGTCTTCGACACCGATTCGCCCACCAACCTGACTGAATATTCGGTCTCCGAACTTTCGGGATCGATCAAGCGCACGGTCGAGACTGCTTTCGACCAGGTCCGGGTGCGTGGCGAAATCTCCGGCTATCGCGGCCCGCATTCATCGGGGCATGCCTATTTCTCGCTGAAGGACGATCGCGCCCGTATCGACGCCGTCATCTGGAAAGGCACGTTCTCGCGGCTAAGGTTCCGGCCGGAAGAAGGCATGGAGGTGATTGCCACCGGCAAGGTGACGACCTTTCCTGGCTCGTCGAAATACCAGATCGTCATTGAAACGCTGGAGCCCGCGGGTGCGGGCGCGCTGATGGCGTTGATCGAGGAGCGCAAGCGCAAGCTTGGTGCTGAGGGTCTTTTCGACGCGGCACGCAAGAGGCGGCTGCCGTTCATGCCGAGGGTCATCGGCGTCGTCACGTCGCCAACGGGCGCCGTCATTCGCGATATCCTGCACCGCATTTCCGATCGTTTTCCAGTCCATGTCATCGTCTGGCCTGTCAAGGTGCAGGGCGATGGGTCCGGCGAGGAGGTGGCCAATGCCATCCGCGGTTTCAACGGCTTCCAGCCGGGCGGCGAAATGCCGAGGCCTGATGTGCTGATCGTCGCGCGTGGTGGCGGCAGCTTGGAAGATCTCTGGAGCTTCAATGACGAGATTGTCGTGCGCGCCGCTGCTGAAAGTGAAGTTCCGCTTATCTCGGCGGTTGGCCACGAAACTGACTGGACGCTGATTGACTATGCGGCCGATATGCGCGCGCCGACGCCGACGGGGGCTGCGGAAATGGCCGTTCCCGTCAAAGCCGAACTGGACGCCCAGGTTTCTGCCCTTTCGGCCCGTCTGCAAGGCTGCGTGAGCCGTCAGATGGATCACAGGCGGCAGTCCGTTCGGGCATTGATGCGAGCGCTGCCGTCGCTCGATCAGTTGCTGGCGCTGCCGCGCCGACGCTTTGATGAAGCGGCCGCAGGCCTCGGCCGCGGGCTGGAGCTCAACACAATCAACAAGCGCCGCAGCTTCGAGCGTACCGCATCGCATCTGAGGCCGGACGTTCTATCGAACCGCATTGCCGAGCGCCGCCGGATGCTTGCCGAGCGGATGACGCGCGCCGAGCGCACGGTGGAGCGACTGATCGATCGCTCCAGGTCCCGTGTCGGGCGGGCCGATGCCGTCTTTGCGTCCTTGCCGGCGCGGCTGAAGACGCAGACGGCCCGCATGCGCGACCATCTGGCAAACCTGTCCCGTCACGCCGATTCCGCTGTCCGCCATCAGTTGACACGGGCAAGGGGCGAGCTTTCGGCACAGGACCGCGTATTGCAGTCCCTTTCCTACAAGAACGTTCTGAAGCGTGGTTATGCAGTCATCCGCGATGATGAGAACCGGCCGGTCTCGCAGGCCGCGGCTCTTTCAGCCGGCCTGGGCATTTCGATCGAGTTTGCTGACGGCCGCATCGGCGCCGTGACAACCGAAGGCGGTGCGCCACCGAGGAAACGCTTGCCGAAGCCTGACGAGCCCACCATGCCGCCGAAGCAGGGTAGCCTGTTCTAGGAGAACCGATGCGTATCCTGCTGGTGCTCGCCCATCCGCTTAACGAGAGTTTTGCTGCCGCTGTTGCAAGGACTGCGTGTGAAGCTTTGGCAGAAGCTGGTCATGCGGTCGATCTGCTCGATCTCTACGCCGAGGAATTCGACCCTTGCCTCACGAAGGCCGAGCGCAGCGGTTACTTCGACATCCCCTATGACACCTCCGGCGTCTCCAAGATTGTGGAGCGGTTGAAGGTGGCCGATGGATTGATCCTCGTCTTTCCGCAATGGTGGTTCAATTTTCCGGCGATCCTCAAGGGGTTCTTCGACCGGGTCTTTGCGCCCGGTGTTGCCTTCTCGCATGATACGGCCGGCGGGCGGATCGTTCCGCAGCTGACAAACATTAAGCTGCTTTGGGCTCTGACAACGACGGGCTCGCCGTGGTGGCTGGTTCATCTCTACATGGGCAATCCCGTGCGCCGGCTACTGAAGCGCGGCATTGCGAATTTCTGCTCCAGGGGCCTCAATTTTCGAATGCTCAGCCTGCACGACATGGACCGCGCGACGGCCACCAAACGCCAAGCTCATCTTGATCGCGTGCGCAAGGCGTTGAGCGCGATCTGACTATTCGAAGTTCGCGAGGAACTTGCGCAGCAGCGCATCGAGGGCTGCCTTGTCTTCATCGCTGAGGTTCTCGATAAGCCGCTGCTGATTTGCAACGTGGGCACCGACCGCGCTCTCGACGGCCGCAAAACCATCCTCCGTCAATGCAATCAGCACGCTTCGCCGGTCGTCGGGGTTGAGAACGCGTTCAACGAAACCTGCTTTCTCGAGCTGGTCGATGCGGTTGGTCATCGTACCGGAGCTCACCATTGTCATCGCCAGCAGATCGCCAGGCGAGAGGCGATAGGGTTTTCCAGAACGCCGCAGCGTTGCCAGCACGTCAAAGGCGGATGACGAGAGCCCGTGCTGCAGCAGGACTTGCTCTACCTCGCGTCCGAGATGTGTCGTCAGCCGTTTCAGGCGCCCCAGGATACCCATGGCTTCCACATCGAGGTCGGGCCGCTCACATTGCCATTGGGACAGGATTTTATCGACGCGGTCCATTGCTTCTTCATCCCTTCGATAATCAAGCGATAGCACGATATGTCTTGACGTCAAGATAAATGCCGATAAGTTGAATTTATCTTGAGGTAGAGATTCTTGACATGAAGAAAAATAGCACATATGCAGCCGATGTCCTGATGACTGCCATCGCGCCCGCCATCTGGGGCAGCACCTATTTCGTAACGACCGCCTTCCTGCCTGCCGGCTATCCGCTGACCGTTGCAATGCTGCGCGCTTTGCCTGCCGGTCTCCTCTTGCTCGTCACCATCCGTCGCCTGCCGTTTGGTATCTGGTGGGGCAGGGTGTTCATCCTCGGCGCGCTCAATTTCTCGTTCTTCTGGGCAATGCTTTTCGTTTCGGCTTACCGGCTTCCGGGCGGTGTCGCCGCGACTGTCGGGGCTATTCAGCCGCTGATCGTCATCGCGTTATCGCGCCTCTTTCTTGGCAGGCCGATCAAGCTTCTTGCCGTAATTGCCGGTTTGGCCGGAATGGTTGGCGTCGCGCTGTTGGTGTTGACACCCAAGGCTGCGCTCGATCCGCTCGGCGTTGCCGCCGGTCTGGCCGGCGCCGTATCAATGGCTATCGGCACGGTGCTGACGCGCCGTTGGACGCCGCCGGTCTCCAACCTCGCATTCACGGCATGGCAACTGACAGCTGGTGGGCTTTTGCTCGTGCCAGTCGCGCTGATGTTCGAGCCGCCTCTTCCGATGCCGACAACTGCAAATGTGCTGGGCATGGCCTATCTCGGACTGATTGGCGCGGCTTTTACCTATGTCCTATGGCTGCGCGGCCTGTCAAAGATCGAGCCAGCGGCGGCCGCGTCGCTTGGCTTTTTGAGCCCGCTCGTGGCGACGGTTCTCGGTTGGCTGGCGCTTGGCCAGAGCTTGACGCCTGTGCAGCTCTTCGGATTTCTGCTTGTGCTGGCGAGCGTCTGGATCAGCCAGAGAGCGATGGCGCCCGTCAGGCCCATTCTCCCTGCCGCATCACCGGAATCCGCGAGCCGTCCGGCTTGATGCCATCGATATCCACTTTGTCGGAACCGATCATCCAATCGATATGGATAAGGCTGGAATTTCCGCCCTGCGCCTTGATCTGGTCCTGGTTGAGCTTTGCGCCGTCGAGGAAGCACTTCGAGTAGCATTGTCCGAGCGCGATATGGCACGAGGCGTTTTCGTCAAAAAGCGTATTGTAGAAGAGGATACCGCTCGCCGAGATCGGTGATGAATGCGGCACGAGCGCCACTTCGCCGAGGCGGCGCGCGCCGTCGTCGGTATCGAGCACCTTGTTCAATACCTCCGCGCCACGCGAAGCTTTGGCCTCGACAATGCGGCCCTCTTCGAAACGAACCTGGATGTTGTCTATCAGCGTGCCCTGGTGCGAGAGCGGCTTGGTGCTTGAGACATGGCCCTCGACGCGCAGCGCGTGCGGCGTCGTGAAGACCTCTTCCGTCGGGATATTCGGGTTGCAGGTAACGCCGTTCTTGGCGACGGAGGCGCCGCCATGCCACTCATGACCGTCGGCAAGGCCGACGGTCAGGTCGGTACCCGGTCCCTTGAAATGCAGCGCTGCGAAGCGCTGACCGTTCAGCCAGGAGGAGCGGGCGGCAAGGTTCGCGTTGTGCTCCCTCCAGGCTGAGACCGGATCGTCGAGATCGACGCGCGAGGCGGCAAAGATTGCCTTTGCCAGTTTGGCGATCGCAATTTGCTCTGGATCGTCCGCAAACACGACCTTCGCCCAGGAGGGATTCGGATAGGCAACGATGTTCCAATTAATGTCGAAGTTCGAGATCTTTTCGAGCGCTGGTTTGTAGGCGGTGGAATTCGCCCGGTTCGCGCGGCCGACCTTGCCGGGATCCTGTTCGGAAAGCAGCATCGGATTGTCGCCGGCAATTGCAAGGCGTGCTGCACCGTTTTGATATGCCTTTGCCATACCTTCGTAGAGCCAGCCGGAGGCACGGTCGAAGCCTTCGTCGCTGCCGTATTGATAGCGGGCAAGCGTCGTTTCTTCGTCGGAGTAGAAAGTCGTAACAAGCCCCGCGCCCGCCATGTAGGCGTGGTTGGTGATCAAGCGAACCAGCGGCATTGCGACAATCGGCGCGGTCATCACCAGGTCCTGACCTCTTTGAAGCTGCAGGCCGACCCTGACGGCGACCTCGGCGAGCTTTTCCAGCTTGATCGGATCGACGGAATTCTGACTCTGGGGCATGAACGTCATGGCCGGCTACCTCCTGAAATCGACTCTCTGAAGATTCCAGACTTAGACCCCTTTACGGCGAAAATGAAGCTCGCCAGCGTGAAAACGCAGGGCCGCAAGAGACCACCCGATCTTAAGCGGCCGCCTGTTCAAGCAATGCCGACTGATGTTTCTCAAGGAACGCGATGAGACGCTCGTGATAATCGGCAGCGGCGGCTTGCCTAACACTCGGCCGCTGCACAAGCGTGCTCCGCCAACGCTTCACCTTTTCCAGGCCATCAAAGATGTGGCTGTCGCTGATTGTGTCGAAGACATCGAAATATCGGAAGATCGGTGCGAAGACGGCATCGACGAGGCTGAAGCTCTTCCCGACGAAAAAGGGTCCACCGGAAAGCTCGGTTTCGATGATAAGGAATTTCGATGCAAGGACCGTTCGTTTGGTCTCCAGCACCCGCGGGTCGCTAGTCGTTTCATACACCCAAAGATCGGCAAGGATCGACGAGCCGAACTCCATCCATCCGCGATGCCGGGCGCGTGTCAGGGCATCTTGCGGATGAAGCCTCGGCCCGGGTTGCGTTTCGTCGATGTATTCGCAAATTGGCGCACTCTCGAAGAGGGCGACCTGCCGCCCGTCTTCCTCGATCAGCAGAAGCGGAACCTTGCCGAGCGGAGAAATCTTCAAAAACCAGTCCGGCTTGGCATCGAGATCGATGAAAACGCGCTCGAAGGCCGCACCCTTCTCACCAAGGGCAATCGCAGCCCGCTGCACATAAGGGCACAGGTGATGCGAGATGAGGGTAAGCTTTTGCATGGCATATTCCCTTAAGAGGCTTTTGCAGGTGCAAGCGGTTGTGAAGGGCGAAGCGCGAAGGCGCCGTCTCCGAGCATGGCCTGGGCGATCGAAAGCACGATCAGATAGAGCGGATATTCCCAGCCGCCGCCCGGCGCAGTAAAGACCCAGCCGTTCGCCCCATGCGCCCAGATGATCGCGCCGGCAAGGGCCGGTACGAGCGCCAAGGCGACAAGGCGGCTCTGAATGCCGAGAACCAAGAGCGCCCCGCCGACCGCTTCGGCCGCAAAGGTGAGGTAGGCCAGCCAGCCCGGCAAGCCGATCGACGTAAAATATCCGGCGGTCCCCATCAGTCCGAAAGTCATCAATTTCAGGACGATGCTGTGGGCGAGGTACATCGTGCCGAGGCTGATCCGCAGCAGGGCAGTTGCATAGAGGATGGATTTATCTGCGTTCATGTTCGTCAATTTCCCATGATAGATGCATATGCATATAATTTATCTTGCTCCTTCGTCAAGGTAAATGTAATTGCATCTATATGGGCAAGGAACCTCGATCCGAGACAACTACGCAGGCGTGGATTTCCATCATGCGTGCTCAGCAGCGCCTGCTGCGGGCCATCGAGAGCGACCTCAAGAAGGCGGGCCTGCCGCCGCTTGGCTGGTATGATGTGCTCTGGGAGTTGGCGCGCGCGGAAGAAGGCAAACTGCGCCCCTTCGAAATCGAAGAGAGGACGCTGCTCGCGCAATACAACCTCTCTCGGCTGCTCGACCGGCTCGAACGCGAGCAGCTCGTAAGCCGCGAGACGTTCGCCGAAGACGGGCGCGGCCGATGGGTTGTCATTACGGCGGCCGGCCGGGCGCTTCGCGAACGCATGTGGACCGTTTATTCCAAGGCGATCGAGGTCCACGTCGGCTCGAAGCTTGACGAACCAGCCGCCACGGCGCTCGTGAATCTGCTGGCGCGATTTTCCGCCTAAGCGATGAGCGAGGCAGCTTTGGCGTTCAGCGTCGTGAGCGCCTCCTTCGGCGCAAAGCGCACCTGCAGTCCGCGTTGACCGCCGTTCATGTAAACCAGAGGCTCTGTAAGCGTGGCCTCCTCCAGCGCCGTCGGAACGAGCTTTTTCTGGCCGAACGGGCTGATGCCGCCGACATGATATCCGGTCAGCCGCTCGGCATCTGCAGGCTTCATCATGTTTGCCGTCTTGCCGCCGAAGGCGCTGGCAAGCTTCTTCATGCTGACGTCGCGATCGCAGGGCACGACGACACAGACTGGCTTGCCGTCCACTTCCGCCATCAGCGTCTTCAGCACGCGATGCGGCTTTTCGCCGAGCGCTTCGGCGGCCTGGAGGCCGACGCGTTCGGCATTCGGATCATAGTCGTAGCTATGCACCGTGAAATTGACACCGGCTTTGGCAAGAACCTGCGTGGCGCGCGTCGTCTTGGACATTTTATTTTTCGAACTCCGCCCCGTAGCTCTCGGGCTTGAAGCCGACCAGCAGCTTGCCGCCTGCTTCCAGAACCGGCCGCTTGATCATCGACGGCTGGTCGAGCATCAGGGCGATCGCCTTTTCCCGGGTGAGGTTTTTTCGGTCGGCGTCCGGCAGCTTGCGGAAGGTGGTTCCGGCGCGGTTGAGTACGGTTTCCCATCCGGCTCTGTCGACCCATTGCTGCAGATGGACGCGGTCGATACCCATGGCCTTGTAGTCGTGAAAAACATAGGCAACGCCATGCTCTTCCAGCCAGGCGCGCGCCTTCTTCATCGTGTCGCAGTTCTTGATACCATAAATGATGGCGGTCATATTAATCCTCGAGGGTTCCGGCTTTGCGCACGACGCTGCTGGGCTGGCTGCAGGCGATCTTCATCAGGTTCGCCTGCCGGCGTACTAGGCGGTCTGAAACGCAGGTGACGACAAGGCCCGCTTGCGGTGCGCGAACTTGGATGCTGCCGTCCGCCATGCCGGGACGCGTGATGATCGTTGCCAGCAGATCGCCTTCGGCGACCATTTCACCGATGCTGCGATGAAAGAGGACCGTGCCGGACTCCGGCGAGCGGATCATCTCGATATTGTCAAGCGGCACGGCTGGACCGGCGAACGTGCTTGGCAATACCCTCTCGTCTCTGATGACCTTGCGTGCAGTGAGGAAGCGCCATAGCCCTTCTGCATCCGCTTTGGCCATATCCGGATAGACATCGCGTTTGCCGCGAAGTTCCAAGGTGACGGAAAGCTTGCCGGGCAGACGGGTGCGCTTTTCGCCAGGCACTTCATATTTCCAGGCAAAGCTGATTGCCTCCTCGAAGGCCGAGCTCTCGCCATCGGAAAGGAGCACCGCGTCCATCGCCAGGGCGGCGGCAAGGTCGCTCGCCTCCGGCCAGAAGGCCTCGTCGATGTAGGCATATTGCAGGGATTCGTCGTCGCAATGCAGATCGAGCACGAGATCGGCGCCAAGCGCCATATGCATCAGCTGCCGCTTTAGCCGGTCGATTGCCGGGCAACGATCGAGATCGTCGATCAGGTTGCCGCGGTCCCGCAGAGAAATCAGCGGGAAATCCCGGTTGAAATTGGTCCGCGAGCCGAGATCGAAACGGCCCTGAAGCTCGCCGAAATGCGACTGTGCTGCACCAATCGGATTGGCCTGGGGTACGATTGTGATGTCGCCCGCAATGCTGTCGGCACTTTCTGCATCACGCAGCGTCCCGCAGAGAAAATGCAGAAGTGCTGTGCCCGGGAGTTCGTCGGCATGGAGCGCCGCCTGGATATAAACCTTCGGTGCGGCGGGGTCGTTACCCTTGAACCGATAAACCGGCAGACGCCACTCGATGCCGGGTGTGTCGCCCGGAATGATGATCTCGGAAATGTCCACGCTACGTCACTCCGCAAATTCTCTTTAACGGAGCTTTATGCGAGTCCGGCGGGCAAGTGCAAGGCGGCAGATGACGCACTTCGTTTGAAGCAAGAACCGTTGCGCCATTTTCCTGGTATCCGATCAGTCGCCACTGGCCGATATGCTCATGTTCGCTTTCACCGGCAGGCGGTCAGGAGATCGCAGCGCTGAGCAGGGCCATTCAACCGCATCGCCACGCCGGAGTTCCAAGTCTTGCGGGCCGAAGCTAAAACGCACGAACAAAATTAGAACATTTGATCTTGGCCAGGGCTGTGCGAACTGGCAAACTGTTGCAAGAAACGGGTGGAATTCGAGGTCCGGCCGTACGATTTTAGGATGCAAGCGAAGCACGGAGGCGATGTCATGGCTGAGAAAGCGCACCAATATCTGATCTTCGAAACAGTTGGTGGTTTCTGCGGAATTGCCTGGAACGAGATCGGCATCACACGTTTCCAGCTGCCAACAAAAGCCGCTGACGCGACGGAGCGACTTCTGCTGCGCCGCCTTCCGGCAGCCGAATCCGGTACACCGACGCCTGAGGTTGCCGAGGCGATCGCTGCGGTAAAGCGTTACTTCAACGGCAAAGAAACAGATTTTTCAGGCGTAAAGCTCGACCTTGAGGGGCAGGATGCCTTCTTCCAGAGCATCTATGCTGCTGCGCGCCGCGTCGGCTGGGGCCGAACGACCACCTACGGCGCGTTGGCGAAGGAACTTGGCGCCGGCCCGGAAGCGGCGAAGGACGTGGGTCAGGCGATGGCAAAGAATCCGGTTGCCCTCATCATCCCGTGCCACCGGGTGCTCGCCGCAGGTGGCAAGATCGGCGGGTTTTCGGCGCCGGGCGGCTCGAATTCCAAGCTCAGGATGCTGGAACTGGAAGGCGTTCGACTTGCGCCGCCGCAGCCGGCGCAGCAATCCCTGGGATTTTGAAGATCACGCCGTCGTCGTCGACCGGCTGCGTGCAATTGGCATGGAAAGTCTCGGCGATGGCCCTCGGGCTGTTCTCGCCGTATCCCACCAACGGGACGGCGATCAGGTTTCGTACAGCACCGCACCGTTTGGGATGAAGCGGTCGCGATGCTCGGATAGGTTCAGCCGGTAGGGGGTCTTTGGCGCGTAGCGCGTCAGTAGGATCTGAAAGTCGGTGCGCTCTGCGCGAGACCGATCCAGCAGCCGGGCGCGCACCGATGGCCGTGCGTTTTCTGAGTTCACGCGCAGTCGCTTCGACATAGGGTCCCATGGTCGACCAGAGCCTGGGCTATTTCGCGTATGTCCAGAGGTCGTCGCTTGTGATCTCGCGCCGCCGGAGCCACTCCATCGCACCGTCGAGGCTGACTTTCGTCCGATAGCGGAAGTAAATCGACGATCGAACGCCGGATTCGTGATCTCAACGCCCTCGATGGGATGCCGTTCGACGCCCTCGCTGAGAGCGGCCCCCCTCGAGGCGTACGAACTGGATAGGCGGATAATCGATCTTGGGGCGCTAGGAGTGCGGTCGATCGCCATCCACACAGGCGAGGGCATCTGCAGCGTCAGTTCGTGATATTGGAGCGCCGAGGCCAGGCATATCAAGGCCTTTGGAACCACAGCCGCATCAGCGAGCGCATCGGCCGCCTCAATCTGAGTGTCCAGGAGTTGATACAGCCCGGTGATCGCGCTCCGTCGCCCTACGCACATTAACCGAAGACCCGGCCGGAGGCTCGCCATCGCTGGATCATGTGACGCCGGTTTTCAACACATTGCCACGCCCCACCCGAGCGGATTCATTATCAGAGAAGTACCGTCAGCGAGGCATTCTTTTGCGGTCGCGCAAACGGGCGCTGCGGTATCTATCCTCCTCTCAACACACAGGGTGTAGGGCTGCGCTTCTGCTAGCTTACGATCTGTTCGGCGACCGCTTCTTCGAGGCCAGCTGCCGCTTGGGCGGCAAGACCGCCGGCCGCTGCTTGTGAATCGTAAAATTCCTCGAGTGCATAGACTCTGCCCCACCGCAGGGTGAACACGTGCAGACCACGGTTGACATACGACGCGTCGCCGTTGAGCAGCGTTGCTTTGCCGTCCCACTGGGCAAACACGGTGGTATGCCACGGCCAGCCCTTCACCCAGATGTGGTTGACCGTGAGATGGAGCGTGGGCAGGACACGGCCCAGGCGCTCAAACCAGCGGCGCACGGCTTCTTTCCCGTGGCGTTCACCACCAAGCGCGTGGGCGCCGGAAACGCGGTGATGGACATGCGGCGCGAGTGCTTTCATCGCCGCATCCCAGCGATGGCTGTTGACGTGGTCGAAGCTCTGCCGGATCGATTTCTCGACAAAATAACTGTATAGCATTTGATCTTTCCTCCAGACTTGTTCGATGGCGTGATCGAAGACACCCGCGTGGCGAGCCGCGCCGACGCAAGAGCCCGCGGCCGGCAGCAGCCAGGCTGCGGTCTTAACGTCGGGTCAACGCATTGTCGCGTCGGCCCGCAGATGCGTGTCAGTCTCGGTCGAGACCGTCACCTCCTTGCCGGACCTTGAGAACGCGTAAAGCGAGTGCTGATGGCCTGGCATGGAAAATGCCACGGAGGCGCCGTCGGCGAGGCCCATGACGACCCGCAGCGGATCGCCCCCGGTCTTCGGCGCGAAGGTGGCGGTGACCTCCAGCAGGTCGCCGTCGACCGGGATGTAGTAGACCACCATGTCGAGGTGTCGCTCGTTAAGGCTGCCGCCTTCGATCGGGCGTCCGACGGTTGCTTCCTCGGCAAAAGCCGGGGTTGCAAGAAACAGCCCGGCCAGGAGCGATGCGCTCAGCGTTTTGCGGATCATCTCATATCTCCTTTTTAGATTGCGTTCGACCTCTATATAGGGTATAGATTACGAATGCAATCTAAAAAAGGAGATGACGATGCGCGTAAGTCGCAGTCAGGCCGCGGAAAACCGCGAAACCGTGATCAATGTCGCAAGTCGCCTCTTTCGGGAGCGAGGCTTTGACGGCATCGGCCTTAAGGATCTGATGAAGGGTGCCGGACTGACCCAAGGCGCCTTTTACAAGCAGTTCGTATCAAAGGAGGACCTGGCTGCGCAGGCGTCCAGGCGAGCGATGGAGAGCGCCACCCACCGATGGTCGGCCGCGACTGCGGCTAAAGACGAGGATCCGCTTGGCGCGGTGATCGCGTTCTATCTCAGTATGGACCATCGCGGAGAAAAGATGGACGGCTGCCCGATCGTGGCGCTCGGTTCGGATGCCGCCAGACAAGGCATGGACGTGAAAGCTTCGTTCGAAGCCGGGATTAAGGAGCATCTCGAGATCCTCGGCCGTTTCATTGCCGAGACCCATGGCGAGGATGCCGATGGCAAGGCCATGGCCATTCTTGCGACGATGGTCGGTGCGCTGATGTTATCGCGCGTCGTCAACGATCCCGACCTCGCGCGGGGCTTTTTGGATGCGGCGACCCATCAGATTAACCAAGCAGCCGGCGCCTGAACGGCATGGCAGCGCTGGCGGCGCACCCAAACTGAAAGGAAAAACAGATGCGACGGATTGTTGTTACGGGCATGGGAGCGGTCACGCCCCTTGCTGCCGATGTTGAAGCGTCCTGGTCGCGTCTCCTGGCCGGCCACTCGGGCATCCGGAGGCTTCCGGACGACGTAGTGGGCGACCTCCCTGCAAAGGTCGGAGGGGTGGTTTCGTCCCTCGAAGAAGACCCCGAAGCCGGCTTCGATCCGAATACGGTCCTGGCGCCGAAGGATCAGCGCAAGGTGGACCGGTTCATTCTCTTTGGGCTCACGGCTGCACAAGAGGCGCTTGCCCAAGCAAGATGGGCGCCCGTCTCGGAAGCGGATCGCTTGCGCACGGCCACGATCATCGCGTCCGGCATCGGCGGGTTTCCCGCCATCACCGAGGCGGTGCGCACGGTTGACCTGCGCGGTGTCCGCCGCCTGTCGCCGTTTACGATACCGTCTTTCCTGGTGAATCTCGCGGCGGGCCACATCTCGATCCGCCATAGCTTCAAAGGCCCACTGGGCGCGCCGGTGACGGCGTGCGCGGCCGGCATTCAGGCGATCGGCGATGCGGCCCGTCTTATCCGCGCCAATGAGGCCGACATCGCCGTGTGCGGTGGCACCGAAGCGTGCATGAACATCGTCAGCCTCGGTGGCTTTGCTGCCGCACGCTCTCTTTCCACTGGCTTCAATGACACGCCGGCCGAGGCCTCACGACCTTTCGACATGGCGCGGGACGGCTTTGTCATGGGGGAAGGAGCCGGCATCCTGGTCATCGAGGAATTGAGCCACGCGCTTGCCCGCGGTGCCAAACCGCTCGCCGAGCTCGTCGGCTACGGCACGACGGCGGATGCTCATCACGTCACCTCCGGTCCCACCGACGGCGAAGGGGCGCGCCGTGCCATGGAGATCGCGATTGCCCAAGCAGGGATTTCGCCGCGCGAGGTTCGTCATCTCAATGCGCATGCGACCTCCACGCCAGTAGGAGATCTTGGGGAAATCGCGGCGATAAAGAGGGTATTCGGGCGCGATTTCGCGATAGCTGTCAGTGCAACGAAATCGGCGACCGGACACCTGCTCGGCGCCGCCGGCGGGCTTGGTGCTATCTTCGCGATCCTGGCGCTCAGGGACCAGGTGGCGCCGCCGACACTCAATCTGAGCGCCCCGGATCCAGCCGCCGAAGGGATCGACTTCGTCGCAAGCCAAGCTCGGCCAATGGGGATGGATTACGCGATCTCCAGTGGCTTTGGCTTCGGAGGGGTCAACGCGAGTGCGCTGTTCCGACGCTGGACGAACGAGCTGACCGGCGCGAGCACCGGACGGGCCGGTGATTGAAATCCGGCCTCCAAACGTTCCTGTTTTTCCAACACCAGATCTACGGCCGGCGGGCCGAGCGACAGTCTTGAAACGCAAACCAGCCAAAATAAAGAAGTGATATCCGTGAATAAGACCAATCTTGGGATCGCCCTGGCGACGGGGCATCCACCGGCATCGGGCACGCAAAGGCCGAGGCCCTGCAGAGCGTCGGCTTTCGCGCGTTCGGAATGGCGATAGATTGGCCCTGCACGTCGTCCATCGGCAAGATAAGGCTGCCGCCTTTTCCAGTGTTCTTCATCACCGGAGCTTCATCTCGACGCCGGAACGTGAGAAACGAGCTTTGGCCCTTCCGTTGATGGAATCCTGCTGAACCGCTGTCGCGCCGCCGCTGGGTCCGCTAGAGTTCCAAGTCCCTACCAGGCAGATCGAAACCCTGAAACGCTAATCTCATAGTAAGCTGATGCATCTGGAGCGCCTATGATGAAGCCGACCCGGTCGCCCGTGGCAGTGAGGATCGAGGACCTCGACGACGCGAGGCTGGTTGAACACGCGCGACAGTGTGACCCCGCCGCATTTTGGGTGATCATCAAGCGTCACAATCAGCGGCTTCACCGGGTCGCCCGTGCCGTCCTGAATGACGACACCGAGGCGGAGGACGTACTTCAGGAGACCTATATCCACGCCTTCACCCATCTGGCCGAATTCCGCGCGGAGGCGCGGCTCTCGACCTGGCTCACCCGGATTGCGCTGAACGAGGCCCTGGGACGCCGCCGAAAAAGGCGACCTACCGTGGACGTAAAAGCCCTCGAAGGCATGGTCGCTCCGTTCAGTGCCCACAAGCCTGATCCCGAAGAGGCGGCCGCTCTCGCTGAAATCCGCAGCCTCCTGGAGCGAGCCGTCGGTGGCTTGCCAGAGCCCTTTCGCATCGTCTTTGTCATGCGGGACGTCGAGGAAATGAGCATTGAGGAAACGGCTGTTCTTTTGGCACTACGACCTCGGACAGTGAGCACCCGTCTTTATCGCGCGCGCCGACTGCTCCGCGAGGCCCTGCGGGACAAGCTCGCCACCGTGTTCACAGATACGTTTCTCTTCGCAGGCGACCGTTGTGACCGCCTCGCGCAATCAGTCCTCGATCGGCTCGCCATCCGCCTGGTTCGAAAGGATACTCATTAGTTGAGCGCGGCGACTGAGCGCACGCAGTCGCCGTCCACACCGAGATTGCGCCCGGGGACCCGGGAATATTTTGGCGGCCCGGACCATCTAATCGTTAGGCAAAAGCATTCGGCGCCGCGGTGCTGACAGCGGTGTTGATCAACAAATATAGGAGACCACCATGCAGGACGCACTTCACCTATCCCGGCGTCAGTCGCTTCAGGGACTTGTCGTACTCGGTGCCGGAGCGGCACTCGGCGGAATCGTGCGGCCTTCTCCGGTATGGGCACAGGACATATCGGACGAGGACATTTTCCGCTTTGCGCTCAACCTTGAGTATATGGAGGCCGAATACTACCTCCGCGGCACCACCGGGAAAGGCATCGACGCAGCCGATGCCGGTTCGAAACCCGGCGACGTCGTTGGCGGAAAGCAAGTCTCTTTCGAGACGCCCGCCATCGGCGAATTCATGCAGGAAGTCGCCGAAAACGAACTCGCGCATGTCCGCTTCTACCGCAAAACGCTCGGAACCAACGCCGTTGACCGGCCGGCCATCGATTTCGACGCAGGGTTCAAGGCCGTCGCGGAAGCGGCCGGTCTCGGTGCAGACTTCGATCCCTTCGGCAATGAAACGAACTTCGTTCTCGGCGGGATGCTGTTCGAGGATGTCGGCGTTACCGCCTATGCAGGAGCAGCGACAGTCCTGAAAGACAAGGACTTCCTCGCCGCCGCCGCAGGAATTCTGGCGGTCGAGGCGTATCACATGGGAATGGCCCGATCGACGCTGTACCGGAAGGGAGAGGAAGCCTGGAAGGCCGCGAACGCCGTTTCCGATGCCCGCGACAAGATCGACGGCTCGGAAGACGACGACCAGGGCATCCAGGTGGACGGGAAAGCCAACATCGTGCCGTCGACGCCGGACGCAATCGCCTTCACCAGAACGCCGCGAGAGGTGCTCCGGATCGTCTACCTCACCGACAAGGACGGAGTGAGCAAGGGCGGCTTTTATCCGGAAGGGATGAACGGCACGCTCAAAAGCACCTGAGCCAGCGTCTGGCCCGAACGTCAGGCTCGATACGCGTCCCGGGCAATGATATCTGGCGCGATCGGGCCTGGAAGATGTTGATGGGGCGTGTATCCGCCTCAACGCGACCGCCTTTTCCGTGCCCCACAGCCCAGCACTTGAAATCAAGCCGCTCATCGGCCCATCCTCGATGCTGAGGCGGCATGCGGCGTCAGGAATTCGGCTGGTTCTCTCACGACATCGGCGAGCTCGCCCGGATTGTGCGCAACGTCCGCAACGAAGGCGCGCCATTGCCGCTGCTTTTGTTCATCTGTTGCGAAGGCCGGCGTCAGCGCATCCGGCAGGTCATGAGGTATCCCTGTCCCGCGCCGCGCGAAGGTGGCGGCAATTGCCCGTGGCAGCCTGTCATGATCGAAAGCGAACGACCGGCTGAGAATCCAGATGTCGTAGAAGTCCTTCATCCGGCTGTTGGCGCGCCCCAGCGCCACCATCGCCTGAAACTTCTCGGCAATGACGGTTTCACGCGCATAGCCCCTCAGCCGGGGCATTGGGAAGTCCAGCATCGAAGGATAGTCCAGTTCTTCGGCACCAGGCTCCAGTGCATCGCCAAAGCCGATGTCGATCGTCAGGCCGATCCGGGCGCCGCTGATCGAGGCCGTCGTCCGCAGCCTGAGCCCCCCATATTCCAACTCCTCGCGAATGCGGTCGACGCGGAGCGCGTCGGCGTCGAACTCCACGCCATCGCCGGAATCCTGCGCCAAGATCTCCCGAAATGTCGCCAGCATCGGCTCAGCGCTCGGATCGCCGAAGCCCAGCAGATCAAGGTCGCGCGTGCCGCGGTGCGGATCATCGAACCAGCTCATCATTAGCATCGCGCCCTTTAGCACGAAGCCCTCGGCATGACGTGAACGGCTGAGTCAAAATAGCAGCCGCTCAAGAGCGAAACGGGTCAGAATCAGGTCGAAGCTCTGGCCACTTGCCTTGGCGAGTTGCAGCAGGCGTGCGCGCACCGAGGCGCCGATGTCCTGATCTCCTTAGCCATTGGCAGTCAGCGCCTCGATGTACGGCCGGATCACGGTGGAGACACCACCACGCTCGGCCTGCCTGACAATTTCGCCTGCCGTGGCTTTGCGCTGGCGAAGCGCTTCCTGAAGGCCCTCGATCGCCACCGACAGGCCGATCTTGTTGCGATATCGGAAGCAATCCGCAATTGTTTTGACGATCCCAAAGACCTTTACGGGAACACCCTCGACGACATGGGTCTCTACACCTTCATTGAGCAGTCTTTCGGTGAAACGCACGATCCGAATAGGCGTGCTGTCGGGCTTCGGGGACCAGTCCTTCTGACCCACGGCGAGCCAAACCTGGCTTGGAAGCTGATCGGTCAGACCGTGGAATGCCAGGGCCGAAACGAGGCAAACGACGCCCTTGGGAACCCGTTTGGCGGCCTCAGCCAGACTATGATTGGCGTCGAGGGGCGCATCGGAAAGTTGATAAAGCCCTCGCGCGAGTCGAAGCACTTCGCCATCGTGTTCCATGCGGCTCACGGTGGCGGCTGTTACGCCCGCCGCACGCAGTTCTGCCAAGCGCGAGATTCCGCGCGCGGTCAGCACGGCGTGGACGATCTGGCGTTGGGACATAGGTGACACGATACGGAAACTCGTAATATAGGATCTATTATCCGAGGATTTGTATCACTACCCATGTGGAGGGGCAAGGTACCAGCTCGAAGAGGCCACCACTCTAGCTCTAGGCTCAAAGCAACCATTCGGTAACGCGGCCCGTCGCTGCGGACACGTCCGATCTCGCTTCTCCGCGATGACCGGCACCGGCGGCGCGCCGTCACTCTGGCCGAGGCGATCGATGTCTGCGACGGCCGCTGACTCGAAGCTACCGGCATCCTGCTTGCCCGCCAGTGCCCCGGCTGCACCAAGGGAGTCCTGTGCGTTAACCGCGCCTCTGCGTTCAGGGCCGGAACACGCCACGGAGCACCACCAACCAGAGCCTGAGCGCAGCCGGGCAATACCCGATAAGTGGGAAGAGATGGTTTCGGCCATCTCTCCCCCCCCGCGACCGCCGCCTGCACATGGCAGGGCCGCGCGCTCGCAGGGCGGCAAATAGCCGCCATTGTTCCAGAACCCTGACCATCGGGAGCTGCCTCCTTTTAAACCGCCGCCGCGAAGCGATTTATGGCTTTGCGTAACAACCGGCCCACATCTCGCGGGAATGCAGCAATAGCCTTGCGCCGCTCGAGAATGGCGATCCTGACGTAAGGTCGCCAGGTCTTCGCAGTCTCAAACGACCGAATGTTCTCTTTTGCCGCGCCGCGCCCATCCCAAAATGCAATTTCCTTCCCCATTTCTTATTTGAAGAGCTGTTCGATGTCCGCCATCGGCCGGAACAGCTTCATTGGCTGGTCGGGAAACGGCAAAAAGCTTTCACGCTCGTAGAAGCGGCGCGCATTTTCATCCTTGGCGTCTACGACCACCGCGAAGGACGCGATCTCGCTCCTGACGGCCCGAAAGAGGGCATCCGCCAGCAGAAACCGGCCATAGCCCTTGCCTTGGTGGCGTCGGTCGATCGCAAGTCGACCGAGAAGAGTCGCTGGAACGAGCGGATAGCGCGGCAGTTTCCGCACTGCCTTTTCCGGCAGATCCCCGAGATTCACTGCCGTCGACGAAAGGGTGTAGTAGCCAGCGACCGCACCGTCCGACAGCACCAGCACGAAAGGCGCGGCCATGTTCTTGCGGGCATCCTGACCCGCCTGAACCCGGAAATACCGGTCAAGCGGCTCGACGCCACTTTCAAACGCAGACCTGTCGTGCTGAGCACCGAGGATCTCGACCCACGGGGCTTCTCCGATGTCGCCCGCCACCCGTCAGACGCCGGTCGTTTGGCGATAGCGACGCACCGTGTCACGCAGACGATCATTGACCGGCTGCGGGTTGAGTAATGCTTCTACGAAGGTCTCGCTGTCACGGACCGAGAGGTCCAGACGCTGATGTTCTTCGATTGCCCGGCGGGCGGCCTCCTGGACGCTGGACAACACAAAATCAGTCACCGTCCGGCCCTGGAGGGCCGCGGCGCGCTCAATAAGGCTTTTCTGGTCGGCTGTCACGCGCGTCTCAAGACGCTCGCCACGGACCCGACCACGAGGCGGATGTACTGCAGATTGGACCATCGATATTCTCCTTTCCAGCAGATGTACGGCCATTGGCCGGGAAAATCAAGTAGAACGACCAATTGTGCAACAACCTGCTGCACCGTCAGGGGAGAGATGGTTTCGGCCATCTCTCCCCCGCGACCGCCGCCTGCGCATGGCAGGGCAGCGCGCTCGCAAGACGGCAGATAGCCGTCACCGCTCCAATGGTTCCCATCCGCCCCGCTCGCGTCGCAACCCGGCCATGCTCGCCGGCAGCCGCCCCCCTCTCTGCCGAGCGCTCACGCGCCCCCGGGAGGCATGTCGGGGACATGCCTCCGGCATTGAACCAAGGAAAGGATTGGAACAATGGCAAGGACAGCGAAGAAGGCGAAGGCCGTCACGGTCGAGACGGCTGAGGATGCGACGGTGAATAGGGAAATCCGCAGCGTCGGAGAAGCGACGGCGGACGTGGTGGTGGCATTGCCCGCGCCGGATGTAGCTAGCACGGCTGCGCAAGCCGCAAGCAGCACGGAAACGGAACCCGCAGCGGAAACCGTGGCCGCATTCCCAGACGGATCGTGGGAAGCGTTGCGACATGTTCGAGCTGCTTCAGCATCACCCGAATTTCAGACGGCGAAAGCGAGCGGTCCTTCGGCACAAAGGTTGCGATCGATGCTGGACCGACTTCGTCGGCCGGATTGGCAACCTTCTCGCCATGCAAGATGGCGAAGCCGTAAATCTGCTTCAGGATGTCTCGCACATGAATGGCCGTCGCCGGAGCACCGCGTTCAACGATGCCGCCGCAATATGCTCTCAGATCGTCTGGCGTGATCTCCGTCAGGAGACGATTGCGCCAGACAGGTAACAGCTCTCGTTCGAAGATAGAACGCCGCATAGCACGCGTGCTGTCCGCCATCGGGGCCGCAGTGAGCCACTTCTCCCCGAACTCTCCAAAACTCTTCGCCTCTTTCAGGCGACGCTTGTCGCGCTGCTTCTCGATCGCAGGCGACCGTCCTTCGGCAACGGCGCGCCTCGCGTCGATGCACTTCTCTCGAGCCCGGGCAAGCGAGATACCATCGCGCCCGTACCTGCCTAGATAGACAGTCTCCCGGCGGCCGTTGAGCCTGTAGTCCAAGCGAAATGAGATCGCTCCACTGGGCATGACGCGGACATACATGCCATCGCGCTCGGCGACTTTGTACACCTTCTCTTTTGGTTTCAATGCCTTGAGGGTCGCGTCCGTCAGCATCCCTACTGCCTCCTGAAAAGTACCGTCAGCACAAATCCAGGCTCAGCGACAGATATTGACCATTGCATTCAATGGCTTAATACGAAAAAAGTACCGTCACGAGCCTCATTGCCGCTGACGGTACTTTCATAAATGCGGCTAAACAATATGCCCAAGGCCCGTCAGACGGGCCGCCAGGCTCAAACTATACCCGTCGATAGCTGCCGATAGTTATTGAATGGATTTATTTTTGTTTTCAGTCACTTACGTCGTGCAGTGGCGCAAAATCGGCGGCGTTTGGATGGGCCTGAATCATTCCCACTCGATCGTGCCAGGCGGCTTCGAAGTCACGTCATAAACCACCCGATTGATACCGCGCACTTCGTTGATAATGCGGGTTGCGGCGCGGCCGAGGAACTCCATGTCATAGTGATAGAAATCCGCCGTCATGCCGTCGACCGAGGTGACGGCGCGAAGCGCGCAGACGAACTCGTAGGTGCGCCCGTCGCCCATGACGCCGACGGTCTGGACCGGAAGCAGCACCGCGAAGGCCTGCCAGATCGCATCGTAGAGACCTGCTTTATGGATTTCGTCGAGATAGATGGCATCGGCTTCGCGCAGGATGTCGAGCTTTTCGCGAGTGATGCCGCCCGGGCAGCGAATTGCGAGCCCCGGGCCCGGGAAGGGATGGCGGCCGATGAAGCTATCGCGCAGTCCGAGCTCCTTGCCGAGGGCGCGCACTTCGTCCTTGAAGAGCTCACGCAGCGGCTCGACGAGCTGCATGTTCATGCGCTCCGGCAAGCCGCCGACATTGTGGTGCGACTTGATGGTAACCGATGGGCCACCGGTGAAAGATACGCTTTCGATCACATCCGGATAGAGAGTGCCCTGGCCCAGGAAGTCGGCGCCGCCGAGCTTCTTGGCTTCTTCCTCGAAGGTCTCGATGAACAAGCGCCCGATGATCTTGCGCTTGGTCTCCGGATCGCTGACGCCTTCGAGCTCGCCGATGAACCTGTCCGAGGCATCGACATGCAGCAAGTGGAGATTGTAATGCTCGCGGAACATCGCAACGACGCTCGCTGCCTCGTCTTTGCGCATCAGGCCATGATCGACCAGGATGCAGGTGAGTTGATCGCCGACGGCTTCATGGATTAGGAGAGCTGCGACCGAGCTGTCGACGCCGCCCGAAAGCGCGCAAATGACGCGCTTGTCGCCGACCTGCTGGCGGATTTGCTCGACCGCCTTCTGGCGATAGGCCGACATCGACCAGTCGCCCTTGATACCAGCGATGTTGTGAATGAAGTTGCCGATAAGCTTCGCGCCATCCGGGGTATGCACGACTTCCGGATGGAATTGCACGCCGTAATAATTGCGCTTTTCGTCGGCGATGAAAGCATATGGTGCGTTGGAGGAGGTCGCGACGACCTCGAAGCCATCCGGCAGCGCCGTGACGCGGTCGCCGTGACTCATCCAGACCTGATGGCGCGAACCCTTCGACCACAGCCCTTCGAACAGTGGGCAGTCCTTGTCGACGTCCAGGAAAGCGCGGCCGAATTCGCGGTGATGGCCGCTCTCGACCTTGCCGCCGAGCTGCATGCACATCGTCTGCTGTCCGTAGCAGATACCGAAGACCGGCAGGCCGCTGTCGAAGATGATCTGCGGCGCGCGGGGCGAACCTTCATCGACCGTCGAAGCCGGGCTGCCGGACAGGATTACAGCCCTCGGCTGAAGGCGCTTGAAGCCCTCTTCGGCAGACTGGAAGGGAACGATCTCGCAGTACACACCCGCCTCGCGCACGCGGCGTGCGATCAGCTGGGTCACCTGGCTGCCGAAATCGACGATGAGAACGCTGTCGGGATGTGCTGTCTGGGTCATGGCGAGCCTTTAATGAAAAGCACCCGTCCTGGCAATCCAGGAAATCGGGCGAGCCGGGATTTTATTGTCCGGATTGTCCCTGCCTTAGAGGCTTTCAGAACCAGAAAACACCATCCTCGAGCGCTGTGAACAGGCCATCGACGGCATAGGAGAGCTTGCGATCGATCACGTGCAGATACTCGGTCCAGCCGGAAATATGCTGCAGTTCTTCAGCGCCGTCGGAGATTCCGCGCAGGCCGATCAACGGCAGCTTATAGCCCTGGCAGGCGCGCAGAATCGCGAATGTTTCCATGTCCACCATGTCGGCAGCGATATCCGAGTAGGCCGCCCCCGAAATGACGTTGCCACCGGTGGAAAGGCTGGCCTCAGGAATACCGGGAATGCGGAGCGGCAGATCGATGACCGCTGGAAGATCGAGGAAGGGTGTGTGTCCCTTCTCGAAACCAAGCGGCGACGCATCCATGTCGCGGTAGGAAACGGAAGAAACCTGATAGACTTCTGTCTGCTCAAGCGTCGCGGAACCAGCCGAGCCGAGAGAGACGACAAGCTGCGGCAGGTCGTCGGCATGATCGAGGCGGGAAAGCGTCTTCGTCATCGCGACCGCCGCCTCGACTGGACCGACGCCCGTCATCAGCGGTTCGAAACGGGAGCGCAGGAAGGGGCCATATTCGGCTTCCGCCGCCATGACGAAGAGGATGGACTTGCCGGCGATCGGCTTCAGTTCGAATTTCATCCCGTAATTCCCTCTCTGCCGCGAACGACCATCATCGTTCCCGTCATGGAGGCGATCAGCTTGGCCGGTCCGTCGCCGATCGCATAGCCGCGCCCGTCGGCGACGATGATATTGGAGCCTGGTTTGGTGATCTCGCCGCGAAACAGGAAGCGCTCGCCGCGCCCAGGCGACATCAGGTTGACCTTGAATTCGATCGTCAGGATCGAGGCATCGGCGTTGATGACACTGTAGGCGGCAAAGCCGCAGGCGCTGTCGAGAGCTGCCGAAATGATGCCGGCGTGAAGAATGCCATGCTGTTGCGTGAGCTTGACGTCGAAGGGAAGTTCGATCTCCACCACGCCGTGCTCGACGCGCGTCAGCTCGGCGCCGATCGTTTCCATCGCCGCCTGGCGGGCAAAATTCTGACGGATCCGTTCGCGGAAGTCGCCGTTGTTCCTAACGCTCATGCATTTGTCCCCTTGCGACCGCGAAAGTGGCACGGCGCGCCGGTTTCGACAAGGATGAAAGGGAAGCACTTTCCGATATGCGATCGAGCCGAGTGCCGCAAAGACGGTCCGCAGCAAGCACTGGCTGAAGATCAAGCGCGCTCCCGGGCAATCCTGACGATATGCTGATCCCATGCCACACTGCTGCGCGTCGCAAGGAACGCACCGTCATAGGAAGAGACCGCAAATCCATGTTGGGCGGGTGCGATGCCGGCAGCGTCGGGGATGATGTCTTCGGCCAAGACCTTGCCGGAGTTGGCGTCGATGATCGCCGATGCACCCTTCGGCGACGTCACGCCGACCAGGGCGTCCTTGCGGTTGACGGCAATGGCACCGACATAGTTGCCGAGCTGGCGGGTCGTTTTCTCCGGCAGATCGATGAAGGTTACTTCCTCGCCTTTGGCGAAGTGGCCGACGAGCGGCGGCAGGTCGTGACGGTGGCCCTCGTACTGGCATGCAAACCACACGCGGCCATCGGCGTCGATATCGACGTGACGGGTCGAGACCTGCGACCATTGCCGCGGCAGCACATGTTTTTCGACGAGCGTGCCATTGGACGCATCGATCAGCGTCAGCGATGGCTGCATGTTGCTAAGGTTGAGCTTCGTGCGGCCGAAATCCGGATGGGTCTCGATGCCACCATTGGCGATGACAAGCCAGCGGCCGTCATCGGAGACGGTCATATCGTGCGGGCCGACCCCGTAGGTCTGGAACTCGCCGATGCGGGCGAAGCGGTTTGTCACGTCGTAAAGACCGATCATGCCGCGATTGCCGTCAAAATCGTTCTCACTGGCATAAAGCAACCGGCCGTCCGGCGAAAACGTACCGTGTCCGTAGAAGTGGCGGCCTTCGGCGGAGGTGATAACGACCGGCTCACCCCTGTTCCAGGGATCGAAGATCATTGCGTAGGTGCCGGGACGGCGAGCGAAGGCGACGGTCTTGCCGGTGGTTGGGCTGAAGGCCATGCCGTGGGCACGAGCGGGCAGGGCGACCTGATCGACGATTTCGCCGCGTTCGGTCACGGTCGCGACCGCGAAGGAGCCGTCGGCAGCGCGGATGCCCGAGGCATAAACCGCGTCCGCGCGCTCAAGTGCCTGCAGCCCGCGCGGCTGCAATGCGGCGATAAAGCTGAGGCCTGCTGCCTTGACGAAACTGCGCCGGTCGATCGCAGCGCTCCGCCACATCGGCTCAGTCCCCGTCGGAGAAGGAGAAGCCGGCCGAAAGGCCGATCGCGCCGCCATATTCGTCGCTGATGCGGGTGATCAATTCACGGCTCGTCGCCAGAAATGCGTCGAGCTTGGCTTTCTCCGCATCGCTGGTTGCCACGTCGATATCCGGATTGAGCTTCGGGACGGTATCAAGCAGGGTCTTGAAGTTCGCCTCGATTGCATCAGCAACGGGCTTCTTGTCGGCAGGCAGAAGTTCCGCCATTCCGGCCTTCTGCCAGAGCGTACGCAGTCCCTCGAGGTTTGCCGTCATCGATTTCCAGGTGTTTTTCGAGCGCCAGTAGATAGCCATGCGCGGGCGCGGAGCCGTGTCATCCCGGCCTTTGTAAAACAGCTCCAGCCGCTGATCGCGGACGGTTTCGACGCCGTGGACAAGAATACCGAGAAGCGCGGTCACCGCTTCCTTGTTATCCATGAAATCTTCGCTTTGGGGACCGGGACGTTTCCAGCTTGCCTGCACGCCGTCCGGCTTTTCCCAAGCCGCAACGACTTCGCCTGCCTCGCGCTGGATATTGCCCGCGACAGCAGCGCCGTATTGGCAGCGGAACCCGTTCTTTTGTTTGAGGAGATCGTCTGAGCCGTTGCCGTAAAGCACGTATTCAAGCGCCGTCAGACCCTGCAAGGCGACACTTTTTTCCCCGATCGCGTCGACCGTTGCATCCTTCGGGTCGGCCTTGGCGAGCAGTGCCTGTACCTGTCTAAGGCCGACGCCCTTTCGATCTGGGAAGAAGAGGATGTGTTCGAAGAGATTGTCGTGCATCACCGGGCCGGTTTGCACGATCTCGATGATCGACCAATAGCGGATCGTATCGTCGAAAGCAGATTTGGCCTTATCTAAAGTCTGCTGTGTGCCACCGTCGCAGAGGTCCTTCATCGCCGTCGTCAAGCGTGCGGTAGACTGTTGCATGTTGCGGTAGCCTGGACGGATCACCTCGTCGACGGCCCGCGCCATCACGCCAGGCACCGCTTCCTCGTTCAGCCCCGTCGGCGTCGACGCAGTCTGTGCAATTGCCGATGACACGAGCATGAATGAAAGCACGAGAGGTTGCCAAAGGCGCATTACAGGGACTCCAGGAATCTGATCAGGGCCTCTCTATCGTCTTTCGGCAGAGAGGAGAATGCATCGCGGGCTTTCTCGGCTTCGCCACCGTGCCAGAGGATCGCTTCGGTAAGGTTTCTGGCGCGGCCGTCGTGGAGGAAAAAGCTGTGTCCGCTGACAGTCCGGGTCAGTCCTATACCCCATAGCGTCGGCGTGCGCCATTCACGTCCGCTTGCGTGGCCTACTTGCTGGCCATCGGCAAGACCTTCGCCCATATCGTGCAGCAAGAAATCCGAATAAGGCCAGATAAGCTGAAAGGACTGAGCGTTTTCGGCAGCATCCCTACGTGTGACGAATTTGGGTACGTGGCAGGATATGCAGCCGGACTGATAGAAAAGTTCCTTACCCCTCAGCGTCTCGGGGAAGCTTGCCTTTCGCCGCGCCGGTACGGCTAGATTGGCCGAATAGAAGGTCACGAGATCGAGGACAGGCCCGGGTGCCTCTTCATTGCCCAGGCGCTTTTGAATGCCGGTCGGCATTTTTTGGCATTTTAACTCGGCCTGCATGCAATCCCCATGTGCATCCGGCCGGTCGGGCGTCGATATGCCGATGTCGCTGGAGAAGGCGGCAGCGCTCTGGTCGCGCACAGTTGCATTCTGTGCCTTCCACCCGAAGCGGCCAAGGGTGACCGCGCCTGTGCTATGATCACGCACGATGGCAGCCTTGCCTGAAATGCGGTTACCATCTTTGTCGTTGGGGTCGGCATGCGCGAGGATGTCGGCGGCTGGAATGGCTTCGATGAGGCCGAGCCCGATCATCGCCGGGGCGACGCGCGGCGATATCGTCGTCGATGGATCGAGCGGGCCGTAGGCAAGATCCTTCACTTCGTAGGTCGGCGCGCGCAATGAGACTGTTTCTCCGCCGGCAAGCGTAACGGTCTTTTCCGCATAGCGAATGGCCATCTTCCCTTCGGCGGCGAGGCCGGGCACGGCAAGGTCCTGCAACTGATGACCATAAGTAGGGTCCGGGAAATTGACGGCGCTCGCATTTGCGATCGTCGCTCCTTCTTCCGGTGTCGCCGCTGCTCGTCCAAGGCGAAAGAACATCGATGTGGCGCTGACGCCGCCTTCCGGTGGCCTGCCGCGTCCGTCGTTGACGTGGCAGCTCATGCAGGAGCGCGCATTGAAGAGCGGCCCGAGGCCATCCGACGCCTGTGTCGAGGATGGCGCGGAAACCCAGAGCTTCTTGAAGAGTGCATTGCCGAGCTTGAAGTTCTGCTCTTCCTCGAAGGGGATGTTTGCCGAGATATGCGAGAAGGAATCCTGCGTAACCGGATCGACCGATGTGGCGGCACCCGCCTGCATCGCCTCGTATGGCTCGGCTTTGGAAAAATCACTAGCCGGGCGCGTCACGGCCTCGACGCGCTTCAAATCGGCATCGGAAAGATCGGTGCGTTTGGTCGGGAGATTAAAACCGGCGGCAAAGGCCACCGGAAGGCCGGCAAGCGTGGCGCAGAAAGCAGCGCAGAGAAAAACGCGACGAGCCGGATTATGGATCATTTCAGAGTTCGGGCCGCTTGAGTTTGGAAGCGGCCCGCCTTTTTGCTTATTGGAAGACAGCGTCAGGCTTATCCAAGCTGTCGGAACCTTCAAGCTGAACCGTGCCAACATCGAGTGCGGCGATAACACGCTGGATCGACTTTGTTTGGTCAACGAGACCGTCGACAGCGGCTTGAACGGCGGCGTTGCCGTCCTTGTTGCCTTCGGCGATCATCTGATCGTACTTCTCGACCGTCTCGCCGCGTTTTGCCATGGCGTGCATTGCATCAAGCGTCGTCTTCAGCTTGCCCGCGACTTCGGTATCGAGTGCCTTGTCTTTCGCGGCAACGAGATCGTGCAGCGACGGGCCGGTCAGCTTCGTTCCATCGACGCGGGTATATTCCCCGGTGTAAGCGGCGGCGATGCCGATCGCATCGTTGAGATGCGAGTTATAGGTGTTGTCGGAGAAGCAATCATGCTCCTCTTCCGGATCGTGCAGCAACAAGCCGAGCTTCATGCGCTCGCCGGCGAGTTCGCCGTAGGAAAGCGAGCCCATGCCGGTCAGAATCGCGACGAGACCCGCCTTCGGATCGGCTTCGACGTTCTTCGTCGCAGCACCGTCAGCCACCCAATTGTCGGTCATTTCCTGCAGGTCGGAGACCAGCAGCGTGGAAACCGACTTCAGATATTGGGCGCGGCGATCGCAATTGCCATGCGTGCAATTCTTGAGGTCGTAATCGGTTGCCGGGCGGCTGCCTGCTCCCGGACCGGTGCCGTTCAGGTCCTGGCCCCAGAGGAGGAATTCGATGGCATGGTAGCCGGTCGCGACATTGGCTTCGACGCCGCCTGCTTCCTGCAGCGTGCCGGACAGGAACTCCGGCGTCAGCTTGGAAGCGTCGATATCCTTGCCGTCGATCTTGATCGTCTTGTTGGCGATGACGTTTGCAACATAGAGCGCGTTCTCGTCGCTCTCCGCGCCGTAGGAGGCATCGACATAATCGATCAGGCCTTCATCGAGCGGCCAAGCGTTGACCTTGCCTTCCCAGTCATCGACGATCGGATTGCCGAAGCGGTAGACTTCCGTCTGCTGATAAGGAACACGGGCCGCAAGCCACGCATCCTTGGCAGCCTTCAGCGTCTCGTCGTTCGGCGTTTTCAGGAAGGCGTCAATCGCCTTGTCGAGCGCCTTTGCGGTGATCAGTGAGTCCTCGTATTTCGCATGCGCCACTTCGGCATAATGCTTCACGACGGCCGCAGCATCGGTGTCGGCGAGAGCCGGGCTGGATAGGGGTGCTATCGCCAGCGCCAAAGCTGCGCAGAAATTCTTGTTGAGCTTCATGATCCTCTCCTATGACGGATATCCGTCTGAAATCGCCCGAATCTCTTCGCGCAAAAGAAAACCAGTGTCAAACACTCTAGTTTGGAATGATTTTAAGAATGGAACTTGTTTAAAAACGCCAGTTCAGAAAGGACTTTACTTGGAAAAGGGCGGAAAATTGAACTGGTAGCGTGCAATTGTTCGACTTCTGATCTGGAGGTCCGGCGCAGGCGCCGTCACATCAGGCGTCTTAAGCTTTACGCCGCATCCGGCAGAAGAAGAAGCCGTCCGTATCGGTCGATGCCGGTGTCAGCGTAACCGTTTCACCATCCGACGAACGCGGGCGCGGTGCATTCTTGCCGAAAAGCTCATCCCAGGCAGTCAGGGCGCTTTCGATGGAGAATGCCGGATTTTCGGCGGCGAAGCGTCGGACCTGTTGTTCATTCTCCTGCGGGAGCACGGAACAGGTGACGTAGATCAGCTCGCCGCCTGGGCGCACGAAGGCGCTCGCCTGCTTCAAAGCATCCTGTTGCTGGCTCGTGCGCTCGTCGAGGTTCTTTGCCGTCAGCCGCCATTTGGTATCGGGGCGGCGGCGCCACGTGCCCGTGCCCGTGCAGGGGGCGTCGACTAGCACCTTGTCGCAGCGAGCGCGCAGGCTCGAAAGCGCCTTTGCATCGTCATGCACTTGAACATTGCGCGTACCGGCGCGCTTCAGGCGTTCGATGATCGGCGCAAGGCGTTTGCGGTCGGCGTCATAGGCATGGATCTGGCCTTTGTTGTGCATCGCTGGCGCCATGGCAAGCGTCTTGCCGCCGCCTCCGGCGCAATAGTCGAGCACCTGTTCTCCATCCTTCGGCAACACCAGATCGGCAACGATCTGCGATCCCTCGTCCTGAACTTCGAACCAGCCTTTTTGAAAGGCAAGCTCGGCTGTGACGTTCGGAAGCCGTGAGGCGCCTTCGCCGGCGGCAATCCGGATGCCATATCGCGCGATCTTCGCTTCATGAGCGCCGGCTCTTTCAAGCGCTTTGACCGCCTTTTCGCGGCTGGCCTTCAAAATATTGGCACGCAGGTCGAGCGTCGGGCGGGAGGCGAGCGCCTGTGCTTCGGCAAGCCAGCTATCGCCGAATGCCGTCTCGAAGGAGGGTTGCACCCACTCGGGAATATCACCTTGGACGTGGACAGGCGCGGAGGAAAGAGCCCGGCTCTGGAAGGCTGTAAGCGCTGCATCGGGCAGCGAAGGCGGCGCGAACCTATCGTCGGAGAGTTCAGCGGCAAGCGCTTCCGGCGTGAAACCCCACTGTCGGAACATGACGGCATAGGCGATCGCCAGCGGGCTGTCGTCGTCCATCAGAAACCCGTGCGAAAGCCGCATGCGCAGCGCATCATAAACGATGTTGCCGATTGCAGCACGATCGCCAGAGCCGGCGAAACGATGCGCAAGGCCCCAATCCTTCAGCGCGTCGGCGACAGGTCTCTTGCGCTGATCGATATCAGCAAGAACCGAAATCGCCCCCTCGAGGCGGCCGCCCAAACGCATTCACGAAACTCCTGTTGCCACGGACGTGTGCACTATCCGCGGGAAGCGTGACTGACGCTGCGGATAATTTCACAAGTCTCAACCGCGTGGTAGCCGCGATTGACGGCAAGAGCAAGCGCCGTCCGGCGCAGGTAGCGGACGCCTTTAGCTGGCGGCGACGACTTCGTAGCAAACCTTGGCGGTACCGGAGCGGACCATGCCGATGTTCTGTGCGGCCGCGCGCGAAAGGTCGAGAACACGGCCGCGGATGAACGGGCCACGGTCATTGACGCGAACAATAACGCTGCGGCCATTGTTGCGGTTGGTGACTCTAAGCTTGGTGCCGAAGCGGAGCGAGCGGTGAGCGGCAGTCAAAATGGCAGGATTCATACGTTCGCCGGAAGCGGTTTTGGAATGCAGTGCGTACCACGAAGCACCACCACATCCGGCTGCAGCAAATCCTTCGGCAGGCAGCATGAAAGAACAAGCTGCAATAGCTACGGTACTAATTATAGAACGGCCGATATTCTTCAAAACGGATTACCCCTCAACTATTGAACTTGCGCCTTTACGGGCGGCGGGGCTTAAATCCGGCGAAAAGTGGCAAAAAAGTGCCGCCGATTATCACGGAATGTTACAGTATGTAATATTTGTGAATCTTATGAATTCGACTTGAAAAAGTGCAGTTGTCGAGAAAGTGGAAAAAAGATAAGAGAATCAGGTAAAATTAGAACGATTTTTTCTGCCGCAGCGCCCCGACCTGCTATGTTGCGAAAGTAACAAAAATAATTTTCCGATCTTGCCACAATTGATGCCTCATTTGCGCAAATTTAGAGGCCGTTAACCATAATACGGAGCGAAATTCAGATCGCGAGAATGCCAAAGTAGGAATTTTCTACTCATTTCGAATGCATCGGAATGGCCTGTTCGAGTTAACCGCGCCACCGTCCGCTCTGCCACAATTGCGCAAGCGACATCGGGTAATTCGGGAAGGAAAAGGTGTAGCCCGCGGCTTTCAATTTGGCGTTCGAGACACGTTTGTTCTCGCCGTAGAAGGAGCGTGCCATCGGCGTCAGCTCGGCGGTTTCGAAGGGCTGTTCAGCAGGCGGCTCGACATCCATCAACCTCGCTGCTTCGACAATGACATCCTGCGGCGGGCCGGGCAGATCATCCGTCACGTTATATATACCGCCAAGGCACCGGTCTGAGAGGTAGCGCGCCGACGCGCCGATATCCTCAACGCGGATGCGATTAAAAACCTGATCCTTCTTGATCAGGCGGCGGGCCGTGCCCCGGTTTAGATTGACGAAAGCATTCCGGCCCGGGCCGTAGATGCCCGCCAGCCGCAGTACGGCGGCCGGAATACCGAGGTCCTTGCCGAGCGCCAGCCACGCATCCTCTGCCTCGAGCCTTTCCTTCGATCGCCCGGAGACAGGAACGCAGACGGTCTCTTCGCTAACCCACTCACCCTTGTGGTCGCCGTAAACGCCAACGGTGGAAAGATAGCCGATCCACTGAAGCGCCGGCATCATCTTGCCGAGCTGGCCGCCTGCGAGATTGATCAACGGGTCTCCGACTTCCCGCGGCGCGATCGATTGGACGAGGTGTGTGACGCTTTCCATAGCGCCAAGCAAGGCGTCGCTGATTATCTCGCCGTCGAAAATGAAGGCGTCGATCCCTTGGCTGCGGAGGAGCTCTGCCTTGTCGGCCGATCTGGTAGTGCCGGAAATGCGGGCGCTTCCGGCTGAGAAAGCCTTGGCAATCGCGGTGCCGGAATAACCGCAGCCGAAAATCATCACATGCATCACACCACTCCCGCCAATTGCCATTCCGCAAGTACGCCGACATCAGTCTCATCCGGCCGTTGTGCCGCAAAGACGGCAAATTCGCCAGGCTCCATCAATCGCGAAAGCGCCCAGATTGCCATGCCGCGAACTACCGGAGAAGCGTCGGTGGCCAGCCATCGGCATTGATCGGCGAGGCTGCGATCACCGGAATTGCCGGCGGCGATCAATACATTGCGGATAAAGCGGGCTCTGCCGATGCGCTTGACCGGCGAGCCGCTGAAAAAAATCCGGAAAGCCGCGTCGTCCAGCGTCAGGAGAAAGGCGATCGACGGCTCTTTCAGGTCGTCGCGCGCCTGCAACTTCATTTCGGATGCCGAGACGGCAAACTTGTTCCACGGACAGGCGGCAAGGCAGTCGTCGCAACCATAGATCCGGTTGCCGATCAGCGGCCGGAATTCGAGATCGATCGGACCTTTGTGCTCGATCGTCAGGTACGAGATGCAGCGCCGGGCGTCGATCTGATAGGGCGCCGGGAATGCATTGGTCGGACAGGAATCGAGGCAGGCGCGGCAAGAGCCGCAGTGATCGATCTCAGCGTCGTCTATATTGAGATCGGCTGTCGTGAACATCGAGCCGAGAAAGAGCCAGGAGCCGTGGCTGCGGCTGACCAGATTGGTATGCTTGCCTTGCCAGCCGAGACCTGCTGCTGCGGCGAGCGGCTTTTCCATCACCGGTGCAGTGTCGACAAAAACTTTTACGTCGGCCCCGGCCCGTGCTGCAAAGCGGGTCGCGATCTCCTTGAGCCGTCCCTTGATGACGTCGTGATAGTCGCGATTGCGCGCATAGACGGAGATTGCCGCCTTGTCCGGCTTTTCAAGAATATAGCGTGGGTCTTCCCCCGGGCCGTAATTGAGGCCGAAGACGACGATGGATTTCACATCGCTCCACAGCGTGCGAGGATCGCCGCGGCGATCGCGCGTTTCAGCCATCCATTCCATCGTGCCGTGACGTCCGGCATCGATGAACTCGCCAAGCCGTTCCTTTGCTTCGGGTATCGAATCGGGCCGCGTGATACGACAGAGCTCAAAGCCGAACGTTGCCGCCTGGGCGCGAACAAAGGCGGTCAAATTGTCGCGGCGCTTGCGTTCTTTATCGTCTGCTATGCGTTCGGGCATCGAAAGCCCTCGTCAGAAATCCAGGTCTGCGTAGTGAGAGACCGGTGTCAGTCCACGCACCCGCTCTGTCAGCAGCGGGCGGAAGGACGGCCGTGATTTCATGCGCTGATACCAATCCTTGGCGATCGGCGATTCCGTCCAGTCGATCTCGCCCAGATAGTCGAGGATCGATAGCGAAGCGGCCGCAGCGAGGTCGGCATAGCTCATGCGATCTCCTGCCAGCCATTGCCGCGAACCGGCAAGCCAGGTCAGGTATTTCATATGCTGGCGGATGTTGGCGCGCGCCGTGCGCAGGATCTTCGAATCCGGTGCTCCGCCGCCCTGATCTGCGCTCATCTGCAGTTTATACACGCGCTCGCGCGCCAGGGGCCGCGTTACATCCGTCTCCATCTTCTGCATGAACCACTCACCGAGGCGGCGGATTTCCGCGCGTTGGAAGGGATCTTCCGCGAGAAGACGCCGGTCGCGCTTCAGCACCCCGTGCGTTTCATCGAGATATTCCGAAATGACAGTCGCGCCGCAAAGAGCGCGCATGCTGTCGTCCACGTAGACCGGCAAGGTACCGGCAGGATTGAGCGCCAGAAAATCGCGCCGCTTTTCCCAGGTCTGCTCTTCAATGAGATCTGCCTGAAAGCCATACTCGCTCAAAATCAGCCGGACGAAGCGTGAAGCGGATGACATAGGATGATGATAAAGCGTCGGCATCGATACCCGAATCGTTGATTTCTCGCGGCATGCTCTGGTGCACTCAAGTTCATAGCGCCCTAGTCATGACTCATTCGTTGCAGCTATAGGAGCTTGGCCCCTTCAATACAAGCAAATCGGGCCTGGCCCCGCCTCACAAGGGATAAAACATGGCTGATATCTTTAGTGCACTCATTCTAGGCCTTATTGAAGGCCTTACTGAATTCATACCGGTTTCCTCGACGGCCCATGTCCTGCTCGCAGGACATTTCCTGGGCTTTCGGTCGCCGGGCAATACATTTGTCGTTCTCATCCAGCTCGGCGCGATCCTTGCGATTCTTCTCGTCTATTTCAAGCGGCTGCTGAGCCTGGCGCTTGCGTTGCCCCGCAGCGCGCGGGCGCGGCATTTCGTCCTTGCCGTACTCTTCGGTTTTCTGCCTGCAGCCGTTATCGGCGCAATTGCGCACGACTTTATCAAGAACGTGCTCTTCGAAACGCCGATGCTGATCTGCGTCGTCCTCATCCTTGGCGGCCTGGTTCTCCTTGCCGTCGACAAGATCCAGTTCAAGCCGAAGTATCATGATGTGACGGAGTTTTCCTTGCCGATGGCGCTGAAGATAGGGTTCTTCCAGTGCCTGGCAATGATCCCGGGAACATCCCGCTCGGGCGCCACGATCGTGGGCGCGTTGCTGATGGGCGCCGACAAGCGCTCTGCAGCCGAATTCTCGTTCTTTCTCGCCATGCCGACGATGGTCGGCGCCTTTGCTTTGGATTTATACGAGAACCGCAATATGCTGAGCTTCGATGACGGCATGCTCATCGTCATCGGCTTCGTGGCGGCTTTCGTCTCGGCGCTCCTCGTTGTCCGAGCGCTGCTCGATTTCGTCTCGATCCGGGGCTACGCGCCCTTCGCCTGGTGGCGAATCTTCATTGGCGCGGCAGGCCTGATCGGCTTGACGTTGTTCGGCTGATTTTCAGATATTCGACATCCGGGGCGGCTCCGGAAAGAGCCGGCCCTTGCCTCAGTGGTTGAGAGAGGCTGTGGAGCAGGGATCGATGCCATAAGCCGGCGCGCAGCCGCCCTTCACCGCTGCGACCGAGCCGGGCGCAATGAAGGATCCTGCGAGGATAACCAGTGCCGCACACGCAAAAAGAAGCGCGATTGACTTGCCCATCGAATAAAGCCTTTCAAGTCGATTTGGCGCGCCGCAAATGACGCTGAGTCCGTTTCAGGACGCGCGGGGTGTGTAGTCAGTGGAATGGCAAATAGCAATAAACGTTGCTGCTAAATGTGGCGTTAATTTCACTAAATTTCTAATGCGTCTTTTATGCAACGCCGTTCCGGCTCGGCGCTATAGAAAGCACGCGAAACTTGCCCCGTTGCCTGAAAGAAGCAAAAAGAAAAACGCCGTCTGTGAGCAAACACAGCGGCGTTCAACCAATGCGATAATTTCTCAGGCTGCTTTTCCCGAACCCGTGTACTGACCATGCGGGCGGTAACGCACCAGGTACGATGGCAGTACGGACGTCAGCATTGTCGGCGTGACGCCCAAAGCCTTCAACGTGAGGCCATCCGTTTCGGCCTTCGTTGAAACGACATTGTCGCGCTTCAGCAGGCGAACCTGGTCGGCCGTGATCGGGGGCTTAACGAAGGGAACGAGCGAAGCGACGCTGCCGATCAGCGATGCGATGCTGAAAGGAATGGAAACCAGCCGGTTTTTGCGGGCGGTGATCTTCAGCATGACCTGAAGACATTCGCGGAAGGTGAGCACTTCCGGACCGCCGAGTTCATAGATCGTCCCGCCCGCAGCCTTGCCCTCGACGGCGCGTGCCACGGCTTCTGCCACGTCCTCTACGTAGACCGGCTGCAGCTTCGTCTTGCCGCCACCGATGAGGGGAAGCACTGGCGAAAGGCGAGCCATCTCCGCAAATTTGTTGAAGAAGCCGTCTTCCGGCCCGAAAACGATCGACGGACGGAAGATTATGGCATCCTTCTTCGTCGAAAGGATTGCCGCCTCCGCGCGGCCCTTGGTGCGGGCATAGCTGGAATCCGAATTGGCGTCGGCGCCGATTGCCGAAATATGGATGAGCTTCGCGCCGGATGCCCGGGTGGCTTCCGCCACGGCGCGCGCACCGAATTCCTGCACCGCATCGAAGGTGTTGCGGCCGGCCTCAAAGAGCACGCCGACACAATTGATGACGAAGTCGGCACCCTCGACGGCGCGATCGATCGAAGTGCGGTAGCGCAGGTTCGCTTGGACAAAAGAAATCTGGCCGACATTGCCGAGCGGCTGCAGAAAACCTGCGAGATCCGGCCGCCGCACCGCGACGCGGATGCGATAGCCGCGCTTTGCGAGGGCGCGCACGATATGCCTGCCGAGAAAGCCAGAACCTCCGAACACGGTCACGAGCGGCGGCAGGTTGGCAAGGGTCATGGCAGGCTCCTCGAAGGCTTGGATGGACGCGTTGATCGGCACTCGTATTAGCCGAAACACGGCGCGACGGAAAGGTCCATCTTGCCTGAGCTTCGCAGGTGCAAAGAGTGCTCAGACGCCTTCTACAACCACCATTTCCGCGTCGGCGACTTCCTGGCGGATCTTGGCGGCAATCTGGTATTCCGGGGAGTTGTAGCAATCGACCGCGGCCTGCATGGACGGGAATTCGATGACGACGTTTCGGGCTCGCGATTTACCTTCAAGTTCGGTGATTGCACCGCCGCGGGCGAGGAAGTTTGCGCCGTATTTTTCAAAGGCCGGCTTAGCTGCCGCAACGTAATCCTTGTAACGCTCGGGCTCGCGCACATCGACGCGTGCGATCCAGTATCCTTTTGCCATGGTTTTCTCTTCCTGTTGACGGTTGTCCACGTCATCCAAATCGCTGATATGTTCACCTCAGCCGCGTCCGTCGCAAAGCGTCAGAGCGCGGCTTCCATCTCTGCAAGAATGGCGCGTGCCGCTTCCTTCGGATCGGGCGCCTTGACGATCGGGCGGGCGACGACGAGGTGGCTTGAGCCGGCCTTCAGCGCATCGGCGGGGGTCATGACACGCTTCTGATCACCCCTTTCACTACCTGCCGGGCGGATGCCGGGGGTGACGATTGCCATTCCAGGTCCGACGATTTTCCGAACGGCGGCGGATTCTTCCGCGGAGCAGACGACGCCGCCCATCCCGGCGAGCAGCGCCTGTTCGGCGCGACGCAGCACCAGGGTATGCGGGTCGTATTCGTACCCAGCGGCGATCAGATCCTGTTCGTCCATCGAGGTAAGGACGGTCACGCCGAGCAGGCAGAGTTCGGAACCCTTTGCCGCTTCGACGGCAGCCTTCATCGCCTTGGGATAGGCATGTAGCGTCAGCATGGACATACCCATCTTCACGATGTTCTCGACGCCGGAAGCGACCGTGTTGTCGATATCGAGCAGCTTCATGTCGAGGAAGATCTTCTTGCCGCTCTGTGCGAGATCGCGTGCGAATTCCAGACCGCCGGCGAAGACGAGCTGATAGCCGATCTTGAAGAAGACAATGTCGTCGCCGAGCGTCGAGACGATCTGTTCCGCCTCGCCAAGTGTCGGAACATCCAGCCCGACGATCAGCCGCTCGCGTGCGTTCATCTCACATCAGTCCCTGCCAGTTTTCCATGGGCGTCCAGTCGCATGATAAGCGCCGGTCTGCAAGGCTGAAACAATAGAGATTGCCGCCGCCGGGCGGCTGATCGCGATCGCGCGCGATGACGCGGCTCTCAATATGGCATTTCAAGAGCGTGCCGACCCCGCCATGCCCGACAAAGGCGATCGGCTCGTTCGGATCGTGATCGGCGAGAACCGCTTCGACGGCCGAAACGATGCGCTGCTGAGCATCGGCGGCGCGCTCCCAGCCTCTGAAACTCTCTAGCGGATGCGCGAAGAACCAGTCGGCAGCTTTCTCGAATTCCGGAGGTGGCAGGAAGCCCGTTGCGGACCGGTCGTTCTCATGCATGCCATGTCGGATCTCGATTGCCACGCCTGCCGTCGCAGCCAGTATTTCCGCAGTCTCGATGGCCTTCGTCTCGTCGCTGGAAATAATACGGCGCAGTTTCCTCGCCCAGCGGCTTTCAGCCGCCTTGCGTGCGCGAGCCTCGCCGATCTCGGATAAACCCCATTTGGGCACCGCGACGTTCGGATCGATTCTCACTTGCGGGTGGGTGATATACAGCCCGTACATATCAGCTGCGTCGGTAGATCCAGAGCTGGGCCGGAGGGATATTGCGGACGATGAAATCGAAATGCTGGATGTGGTAGCGCTCCGGCCGCGCGATGATCGGCGAGACCGGACCATAGGAAATCTGCACGACCGGCCTGCCTGCCGGAATACGGTCGAGCAGGCTTTCCAGAAGCGCAATTCGCGCCTGCATCGGGAAATTCAGCAGCGGCACGGCCGAAACGACGGAATCGAACGTCTGATCCTTGAGGTCGCCGAGCGTCTTGTCGAGGGCGAAGGCGTCGCCATTGATGAAGCGGACACTGGGGTAAAGGCGGACGAGATGCTCGTAAAAATCCGTCGAATATTCGATGGCGACGAGATTTTCCGGCTTCACGCCGCGCCCGAGGATTGCCTTGGTGATCGCGCCGGTGCCGGGACCGAGTTCAAGAACCGGGAGGCCGGAATTCAGGTGGATGACGCTTGCCATCTTGCGGGCGGTGATCGAGGAGGTGGGAACGATGGAGCCGACAGTTTTCGGCCCCTGCATCATGCCCTTGAAGAAACGGATCTCTTCATCGAACTTCTTGCCGAGCCGTTCTTTCAGCCGCAACGCCATGCCGTCCTCCACCAATAATATACCAAAACCGCTAGCTATCTATTTGCCATCCTCTGGCGCAAAAACAAGCCCAAACGTCGCAATCGGCAAACTTTACCGCGGCAAATGCGACGTGCGTTTACACGCGCATCGGCATCAGAACGTAAAGTGCATCATCGCCGGCGGTATCGCGAATGAGCGTCGGCGAGCCTGCATCGGCAAGCAGAAAAATCGCCTGATCGCCGGAAAGCTGGGCCGTGATATCGAGCAGATATTTGGCATTGAAACCGATTTCCATGGAATCCGTGTCGTAACCGACGGCAACTTCTTCCGTCGCGCTGCCAGAATCCGGATTGTTGACGGTGAGCAGAAGCTGGCCGTCTGAAAGTGCGAGCTTCACGGCGCGACCGCGCTCGGAAGAAATCGTCGAAACGCGGTCGACAGCCTGGGCGAATGTCGTGCAATCGACGCGCATTTCCTTGTCGTTGCCGGTGGGGATCACACGCTGGTAGTCTGGAAATGTGCCATCGATGAGCTTGGAGGTCATGACGATCGAGTCGATGCCGAGGCGGATTTTGGCGTCTGAGACTTCGACGGTGACCATCGCATCGGGATTGTCGACGAGCTTTTGCAGTTCACCGACCGTCTTGCGCGGAATGATGATGCCAGGCATGCCTTCGGAGCCGGAGGGCGCCTTCACGTCGGCACGCGCGAGGCGGTGGCCGTCGGTCGCTACCGCGCGCAGCTTCAAGTCGCCGTCGCTTTCGATCGTGTGGAAAAATATGCCGTTTAGATAGTAGCGCGTTTCTTCGGTCGAGATCGCAAACTGCGTGCGGTCGATCAGCATCTTGAGATCGGCTGCCTTCAGCTTGAAGGAATGCGTGAACGTGCCGGCGGTCAGATCGGGGAAATCGGATTCCGGCAGGCACTGCAGCGAGAATTTCGAGCGGCCGGACTGGACAGCCATCGAGCCGCCGTCCGTCGATGTTGCCAAAAGAACTTCCGAACCATCCGGCAGTTTGCGCACAATGTCGTAAAGGAGATGCGCCGGAACCGTTGTGGCGCCGCCCTGCTCGACATTGGCAGGCGTGGCTTCGGTCACTTCGAGATCAAGGTCGGTCGCCTTCATGTCGAGGTTCTGGCCATCGGCGCGCAGCATGATATTGGACAGGATCGGGATCGTGTTGCGACGTTCGACCACCCGGTGAACGTGGTTCAGCGACTTCAAAAGGTTTGACCGCTCAATAGTTATACGCATGGGATGCTACCGCTTTCGACCGTTACTGCCCCAGCGCGCAAAACGCGCCGGAAGATGCTGTCCGGCTCCGGGCCGGAGGAGTGGACAGGCAAAATGGCAGAACTTTGCTGACGAATGCAAGGGGTGCGAGACGCAGCAGCGCTGCAATTGCCGTTTTCCGGGACAATGCGCACAGAAATCCGAACACTTGCTGCGGGCCAAACCCCCGCGCATAAAGGCAGAGAGCCAAAGGAGCCATCGAAATTGAATAATGAGGAAACAGCGGGCGAGGGCGGCAGGCAGCGCGGCTATCGCTTGCACAATGTCGCCATCCCGGCCCGCCCGCTGGAAGCGGCGCTTTATCTTGTCGCTACGCCGATCGGCAATCTGGGCGATATCACGTTGCGGGCACTGGAAACGCTGGCGGGTGCCGACGTGCTCGCCTGCGAGGATACGCGCGTGACCCGCGTTCTGCTCGACCGATACGGCATTCAGAACCGGCCCTTTGCCTATCATGAGCACAACGCCGATGAGGCGGGTCCGCGATTGCTGCAGGCTCTGGAGGCGGGAAGGTCTGTTGCACTTGTCTCCGATGCCGGGACGCCGCTTGTCTCTGACCCCGGCTATCGCCTTGCACAGTCGGCGATCGAAGCAGGTTACCGTGTCGTGCCCATTCCGGGAGCATCGGCGCCGCTCGCCGCGCTTGTCGGCTCGGGCCTGCCGAACGACGCCTTTTTGTTTGCGGGGTTCCTCCCGGCGAAGGACAAGGCGCGGCGCGACCGGCTGGCGGAATTTGTCGCCGCTCCAGCGACGCTCCTCTTCTTTGAATCGCCTCACCGGATCGGCGCGACGCTGGCTGCCGCGGCCGACGTGCTCGGGCCCACCCGTAGGGCGTCCGTTTGCCGCGAACTGACGAAGACATATGAGGAGTTCCGGCGCGGCACGCTCGCGGAGCTTGCCGCGCATTATGCTGAAAACGCCAATGTGAAGGGCGAGATCGTGCTCGTCGTCGGCCCACCGGAAGAGCGGCCGGCGGACGAAGCGGATGTAGGGGCCATCCTTGCCGACCTTGCGACTTCCATGTCGACGGCAAAGGCAGCCGCCGAAGCAGCACGCGTCACCGGATTGCCGCGCAAGGAACTCTACCAGCGCTTGCTTGATATGAAGGCGAAGGACGGGCGGTAGCTAGGACAATTAGCCGGCAAAAGATGGATTGGCCGTGTCTTTCCGGCGCTGTGACGCCGGCATTCGTACCGAGGATCTGCGGTTGGCAGGTTCAATATGTCGAAGAACACCGCTCGTAGCAGCTCGTGCATGGCCTTTCGGGCGAACAGCCACTGACGGCGGCCGTCTCCCGGAAACGGCGCTGGCATTGGAACTGCGTTTCGTAATCACGCCGTAAAAGCTGTATTTCTTCGCCCATGATACCGGCAAGCGCATCGGTGCCGGTGCTGCGATCACTGCTCATCATCCGGCACTCTGAATGGACTGCTAAAATTTTAGCGGCCGCTTGAACGCCTCCGTTACGACTCTCTGCTATTCCGCAATGATTGGGGTAGCAAATTTGGGGGTCTAATGGCCATGAAGCTCATGCTCGCAAGCGCAGTCGCAATGGCCGCGCGTTCGCTGCCGTACGCGGTCGCGCCAACACGCGGCAGGAATTTCGTCGCACACTCCAGCGACCACCTGCCGATGAAATCGACGCCGATCAATCCTGACTGGATCGTCGATGGCAACCCGCAGGCGCGCACGGCCGAACATTCCCGCGGTCATGACGACGCATCGCTCACGGCGATCTGGGATTGCACAGCCGGCGAGTTCCGCTGGTTCTTCGGCTGGGACGAGACGGTGATGATCCTCGAAGGCGAGGTGCACGTCACCGCCGAAGACGGAACGGAACGCACGCTGCGCGCCGGCGACGTTGCGTTCTTCGCGGGCGGCACATGGGCGAACTGGCGGGTTGACAACTACGTCCGGAAGGTCGCTTTTCTGCGCAAGCCCTTCCCCAGGCCTGTGGCAATCCTCTACCGGCTTCGCAACCTTTTGCGCAGCAGCGGCCAGCAGGGTCTCGCGGCCTGAAATCCTTGATGCCCACACCTGGAAGGTCCTGATTGGCCGTTGCGTTTGCTTTGCTTGCGACCTACATCTGTCCGGCACTCACTGAGGGACGGAAATGGCCAAGATCAAGAACGTAGCGGTCCAAATGGACCATGTCGCAGGCATCAACATTGCAGGCGATTCTACTTTCGCCATGGGTCTTGAGGCCCAAGCCCGGGGCTACGCGCTTTTCCATTATACGCCAGAGCGGCTGAGCCTCAGCGACGGCAAGCTTTACGCTTCCGTCGAACCGATGCTGCTGCGCGACGTGAAGGGCGATCATTTCGAGCTCGGTGCGCCCGAACGGGTCGATCTTTCGACCATGGATGTCGTGCTGCTCCGCCAGGATCCGCCCTTCGACATGGCCTACATCACCTCGACGCATCTCTTGGAACGCATTCACCCGAAGACGCTCGTTGTCAATGATCCGGCCTGGGTGCGCAATTCGCCGGAGAAGATCTTCGTCACCGAATTTGCCGATCTCATGCCGAAGACGCTGATCACCAAGGATGCGGCCGAGGTCCGCCGCTTCCGCGACGAGATGGGCGATATCATCTTGAAGCCGCTTTATGGAAACGGCGGTGCCGGCGTCTTCCACTCGACGAGGGACGACCGAAACCTGTCCTCGCTGCTCGAAATGTTCGGCCAGCTCTTCCGCGAACCCTTTATCGCCCAGCAGTATCTTCCCGATGTCCGCAAGGGCGACAAGCGCATCATTTTAGTTGACGGCGAGCCGGCAGGCGCGATCAACCGGGTTCCTGCCGACCACGACAGCCGCTCCAACATGCATGTCGGCGGTCGCGCGGAAGCGACCGAGCTCACGGCGCGTGAAAAGGAAATCTGCCAACGCATCGGCCCGGCGCTCAGGGAACGCGGCTTCCTGCTGGTCGGCATCGATGTGATCGGCGACTACATGACCGAAATCAACGTCACGTCGCCGACCGGGATACGCGAAGTCCGCAAGTTCGGCGGCGCTGATATCGCAAGCCTTCTCTGGGATGCGATTGAGCGTAAGCGCCCATAGGATGTTCCGGCTCCGGCTCGTGGCCCCCTTCGTCTACGCCCTACAACCCTTCGCAACCTGACTGCAGCTGAGACGTGAATTTGTTCCTTTATTGTGTTGCCGATCTCCGCTCGGCGAACTCAATCTGGACGGCACGATTGCACTCGTTGCCGGCGCGCCTCCGGCAGCAATCGGCGCAAATGCGGGGGAAGGGATTGATTTTCCCTGCCGATAGCGGCGGGCGCGGAAATGGTATTCATTGTGCTGAGGAGGTCGACACCTTTAAGGCTTGTCGGCGCAGGTGTGGCGAGCAATGCAGCGAGCCAAGCATCATTCGCAGTTTTGAAGAGATTTTATTGGTGTTTTTCAAACGGTTATCTTGAACCGTACGGCATATCGAAGCGGTGCCGGGGGGCGCCGCGCGTTCTGTATATTCGATGGGGTCTCGGGTATCTGCAACAAACACTCCGGGGTCGGCGTTTAGTGGTAATAAGGTAACCGAAGGCGAACCAATGCCCTACAAGCGGTACGGCTTAGAGGAGAACTCCGACGGCACTTGGCGTGTCATCGACTACCGCGAAGGAAAGGCTGCGGAAACGGACGGAGCGATTCTCGATCGGTTGCCGCACGATACCGCGAGCAACCTTGAATTTATCCTTAACGCCCAAGAGAAGGGAACCGAGACGCGGAAGGGGAAGAGGAAAGCCAAGGCCTCGCCACGCCCAAAGGAACACCTCATGGCAACGGTGCGGTATAGCCATCGCAAGAACCTAAACATCTACTGGACGGTAGTCGATGCAGTCACCGGACAGGCGGTCGTTATCGATGGGGTGGTCATGGATATGCTCTCCGAGGAGGATGCCGAGGAGTTGGTCGAGCGGCTGAACCGCAAGGATGAGGAAGGGAAACCGTTTAGTCGTCCTTAAGTCGGCCCCTGAATGGCTGCTGTAACGGGTCGATCATGCTCCACTCAACGATGCCGAACGGATGCCGGCGGTCCGCACTGCTGCGCCACGCCGCGGAGAAGATGCGGTTTTCGAGCCTGCGGCTATCACCGTACTCAAGGTGGCGCGGTCCGATCTTATCGCCGGCGAACGGCGTCGGCCTGACGAAGGAAGGGGCGGCGCCGAAGCACCCCGATTTCAGCCGGAAGTTCAGTTTCCGAGACCCTCAAAGAGGGCAGTCGAAAGATAGCGCTCGGCGAAGGATGGGATGATGACGACGATGTTCTTGCCGTCATTTTCCTCGCGGCTGCCGATCTTGATTGCCGCCGCCAGTGCCGCGCCTGAGGAAATGCCGACCGGAACGCCTTCAAGCCTGGCGACAAGACGCGCCGTTTCCATCGCCTGCGCGCTGTTGATGGTGACGACTTCATCATAAATCTTCGTATCGAGGATCGCCGGGGCAAAACCGGCGCCGATGCCCTGGATCTTGTGCGGCCCCGGCTGGCCGCCGGAAAGAACCGGAGATTCCTCGGGCTCCACGGCGATTACCCTGATGCCCGGCTTCTTCGACTTCAGAACCTGGCCGGCACCGGTAATCGTGCCGCCGGTGCCGATGCCGGAAACGAGGATGTCGACGGCACCTTCCGTATCGTTCCAGATTTCCTCGGCCGTTGTCTTGCGGTGGATTTCCGGGTTTGCCGGATTCTCGAACTGTTGCGGGATGATGGCGTCGGGAAGCGTTGCGGCAAGTTCTTCCGCCTTGGCGATTGCGCCCTTCATCCCCCGCGGCCCCTCGGTCAATACGAGTTCGGCGCCGAGCAGCGCCAACATCTTGCGTCGCTCGACCGACATGGTTTCCGGCATGGTGAGAATCAGCTTGTAGCCCTTGGCGGCGGCGGCAAAAGCGAGCGCGATGCCGGTATTGCCGGAGGTCGGCTCGATGAGCGTCGTCCTGCCAGGGGAAATTTTGCCTTGCGCTTCGAGGCTCTCGATCATCGCGACGCCGATGCGGTCCTTGACGGAAGCAATCGGATTGAAGAATTCGAGCTTGGCGAGCAGGTTGGCCTTCACGCCCTTTTCCTTGGCCAGCTTATCGAGGCGGACGATCGGCGTATCGCCGATGGTTTCCGTGATCGACGAGTAGATGCGGCCGCGGCCCGGTTTTCTCGACATGGTGCGCTCCCTTCATGATTGTTGGGCGAGAGAATAGGGTCAAAGGCCCAAGCAGGCCAGAGGGGCTTGATCCACGGAAGGGTCGTCCGGGAGAAAAAATCCTTTGAAAACGGTGCTTTGCCGAATGATTTTTTCAGGCTGCGCGTGCAGCGATAAAGGCTGCGGTTCCGGCCAGGATGCTCGCCGCAACCCGGTTGACCGCTTGCAGCGCGCGCGGCTGTTTCAGCATCGTGCGGGCGCGCGACGCAAGCAGCATGTAAGGGATCAAAACCAAAAGCAGCACAACGAAGGTTGCGACTAAAAGTATGCCATATTCTCGAGGGCCGATGTGGTTGATGTCGATTAGTGTCGGCACGAGGGCGACGTAAAAGAGCATCGTCTTCGGGTTGCCGAGCGTCACCAGAAGGCCGGACAGGAAGGATATGCCGATGCTGCTTGATCTGCGCGCGGTAATATCCTGCGGCAAAAGACCTGCCGTCCAGAGCTTGTAGGCAATGTAGCAGAGGTAAAGCACGCCGGCGAATTTGATGAGGAGGAATATTCCGGTGAAGGTCTGCGCCACGAATGCAAGGCCGAGGATCACCGCCGTCAGGTACGTGATGTCGCCGAGAACAAGGCCGAGACCCATGAAGAAGGTCTCGCGAAAATTCGAGCCGAGCGCGCGGGCAACGATCGCGGTGATGCCGGGTCCGGGAATGATCGCAGCGATAAAAAGGGCGCCGCTATAGGCAAGCAGGGCTGCAACGGTCATCTTTGCTCTCCTCAGAGCTTCTCTTACTGATGCTACGGCCCGCTTTCAAGATGAAGTCACACGCTCGAATCAGATAGAAGTGCGCCGAAGGGGAGAAAGCCGATGACAACCGGACTGCTGCTGATCGATGTTCAGAATGCTATCTTGAAAGGCCTCGGAAGCACCAGGCGCCAGCCTTTGATCGACAAGACGCTGGACGAAACGGTGGCGCGTCTCGCAGAGGTTCTCCAAAGGGCCCGCGCGGTGAATGCACCGGTCGTCATCGTCCAGCATGACGGACACGCATCCCACCGTCTTGCGGAAGGCAGCGAAGGCTGGCAGTTGCGCGACGAGATTGCGCCTCAAGATCGCGAGGTCGTCGTTCACAAGCGCAGCTGCGACTCGTTCTTCGAAACCGATCTCCAAGCGCGCCTCAGGGAGAACGGCATCACCAGGCTGGTGGTCGGCGGCTGCATGACCCAGTTCTGCGTCGATACCACCGCGCGGCGCGCCGTTTCGCTCGGCTACGATGTGACGCTGATGTCCGATGGACATATGACGGCCGACATGGGCGAACTCCGCTTCGAACAGATCATTGCCCACCACAACGCCGTGCTCGACGAGTTCGATGCCGGCAGCCATGAAATCCGGCTTGCACAGGCAGCGGCGATCAATTTCGGATAGGTCGCAGCCAACGCCCGGGCGTCCAGCCGAGATTCATTCCCGCTGCCGCAACAAGGATGATTGCCGCACCGAGGATCTGCAATGGCTGCAGTGCGCGACCAAAAGCGAGGCCGTCCACCGCGATCGCAACGATCGGGTAAATGAAGGAAAGTGCGCCGGTGAGATGTGTCGGCAGCTTCTGGATTGCGCCGTAGAGCAGTACATACATCAGGCCGGTATGGACGACGCCCATCGCCACAAGAATGCACCACGATCCGGCCGTTGTAGGCAGGTCCGAAAAGTCGGTCACGGGCGCCAGCATGAGAATGCCGGTCGAAACCTGAATGAGTGCGATCAGGTGCGGCGGCGTGCCCTTCAGCCACTTTGCGGCAAGTGCCGCCAGCGCATAGAAGAAGGCCGCCCCAAGTGCCAGCGCAATACCCAGCCCGTAGCTGCCTGAAATGCCGCCGGCATCAGGTTTGGCTTCGATAATCGCCACCATGCCGGCAAAGGCGAGCGCCAGCCAAAAGAGTTTCGCCAAAGTGATCTTCTCGCCGAGGAATGCGGCGCCGAGCGCCAGAAGCATGAAGGGTTGGGTATTGTAGACGGTGGTCGCGATCGAGATCGATGCGTGCGAATAGGAGGCGAAAAGCAGCAGCCAGTTCGCCACGATGGCGATCCCGCCGAGCACGGCGATGCCAAAGGTTCTCGGCGAGAGAATGCCGGGCCTCAAGAATCCGAGGGCGCCGCAGATGACAAGAAGGCTCGCAGCCCCAAACAGGCAACGCCAGAAAACAACTCCGCTCACAGGCTGGCCGGACATGACGACGAACCAGCCGATCGTCCCCGAAATTACCATTGCCGCCGTCATCTCAACCGTGCCTTTGCCTATATCGTTCTGCATCGCGATCTCCTTTTGTGCTTTAGAGATTATTGTGTTTGGATGCCAATCTCTATAATCTGCAATGCGCGATAATCGAATTTCTCCTAATAATGAAAGGTAAACTCGTATTGACGGCTAACGAAGCATCTCGCCTGGACAGCATCGACCAGCGTCTCCTCGATGCGCTGGCGCAGAACGCGCGCATCTCGCTAAAAGAGCTGGCGCAGGTGGCCAACCTCTCCTCGCCAAGCGCGGCGGAACGGTTGCGAAGGCTGGAGGAGCGCGGCATCGTCACGGCCTTCACGATCGATATCGATCCGGCTGCGCTCGGCTATCCGCTACAGGCAATCGTCCGCGTCCGGCCGTTGCCGGGACAGTTGCATGTCGTCGAGCGCATCATCCAGGAGACACCGGAATTCATCGAATGCGACAAGGTAACCGGCGACGATTGCTTTATCGCCCGCCTCGTCGTCCGCTCGATGGGAGAACTCGACGGTATTCTGGACAAGGTGGCCGAAAGGGCTGAGACCAACACCTCGATGATCAAGGCTTCCCCCGTCAAACGGCGCCTGCCGCCGCTTTCGAGCCGCTGAATGGATGCCTCGCGAACCGTTCTGTCTAGAAGTCCGCCATCGGCGAGAGCATCGCCGGCGACGCGGGCGCGAGATCGGTCGTACTGCGGACCATGAAGGCCGTTCCGCTGTCGAAGGCGAGAGCCTCTCCGCGCCAGTCAAGCTTGTCCGGCGAAAAGAAGACGTCGACCTGTTCGGGCCCCTCGCCGAGCCTGCCGAGGATGACGGCAAGCGGCGGAATTTCCGTAGCGACGACGTCGAGCAGGCCGAAGCGGCCAGACTTCCCGGCTTTCCACGCGATGACGGCTTTCTCCGCGTCGAGCCAGCTCAAACGAACCTCGGGATCGAGTTGGGTATTTATGAGAAACATTGCCGCACTGCCCGAAACGGCCAGCACATCCGAAACCGGTGTCCGCGTCTTCAGCGCCTCCTGCAGCAAAGCGAGATCCGCCTTATTCAATGGATCGAGCTCTCGGGCAGGTTTTCCCGCGGAATATGGTTTCGGTGCTGCCCCGCAATAGCGGTGCATCGGCAGGCTGCGGAAGCCGTAAGGTTCGTAGAGCAAAGGCTTGTCGGTATAGAGCACGATAGCCTCGAACTGCCGACTCTCGCACCATTCAAGCGCCTTACACGTCACGTCGCGGTAAAGCCCGCGTCCGCGCCATGGCGGGCGAACGGCGCCGGATTGGAAGGCGGCCGCGTTGATCTGCCGGCCGTTGACGACGAGCGGCATGGCAAAGGCGGATAGATTGGCGGCAAGCGTGTTGCCGGCGGCAAACCAGCCGAAAGGCATGCTTGTCGGATCCGGGCCGCCGAGCTGCTGCAGCGGCCCGATATCGATGCCGAATGTATCGCCGAGGAGAGAGACGAGCGCTGCCCATGCTGCCCGATCGTCGAAATAGTCCTGACGAAAGGTCAGCCCGGCACTATCGAACGACTTGCTCAAACGCCGGTCGAGCCGAAGCCGCCGGCGCCGCGTGCCGTAGCGCTGCTTTCGGTGATCTCTGCAACGCGCACCTGAGTGACCGGCGCGATCACCATCTGCGCGATGCGCATGCCGCGCGTGATTTCGAACGCGGCATCGCCGAGATTGACGAGCAGCACCTTCACTTCGCCGCGATAGTCGCTGTCGATCGTGCCGGGAGTGTTGAGGCAGGTGATGCCGTGCTTGAAAGCGAGGCCGGAACGGGGCCGGACTTGCGCTTCGTAGCCATCCGGAATTTCGAAGATGAAGCCGGTCGGCACCAGCGCGCGCTTGCCGGGCGCGAGCGTCATCGGCTCGTTATCGGCAACGGCCGCCCGAAGGTCCATGCCCGCAGCACCGCTCGTCTCATAAGAGGGCAGGTCAAGACCTTCGCCATTGGGCAAACGGACAAGGTTGAGCTGCGGACGCATGTCGTTGTGAATGGTCATGCGACATTACTTTGCGCCGGGAGGCCCAAGGTCAATTGCATTGGCGGGCTTTAATCGCTAGATACGCCGCAATTCCACAGGATTCACATCATGGCCGAAAGTCTCGCCGAGGCGGTTTCTCGCCGCCGCACATTCGCTATTATCGCGCACCCGGATGCGGGCAAAACCACGCTCACCGAAAAGCTGCTTCTTTTCGGCGGCGCAATTCAGCTCGCCGGTGAAGTCAAGGCGAAGAAGGATCGCATCCAGACCCGGTCGGACTGGATGAAGATCGAGCGCGAGCGCGGCATCTCTGTGGTGACCTCCGTCATGACCTTCGAATATGACGACAACGTCTTCAACATTCTCGACACGCCCGGCCACGAAGACTTCGCGGACGATACCTATCGCACGCTGACAGCTGTCGACGCCGCCGTCATGGTGATCGACGCCGCCAAAGGCATCGAGCCGCGTACGCTGAAGCTCTTCGAAGTCTGCCGCATGCGCGATATCCCGATCATCACCTTCATCAACAAGATGGACCGCGAAAGCCGCGATCCGTTCGAGATCCTGGATGAGGTGGAGGAGAAACTGGCGCTCGACACCGCGCCGATTACCTGGCCAATCGGCCGCTCCAAAACTTTCTGTGGCTCATATCACCTGGCCACGAACACTGTGCGCGGTTCAGATACGGAAGTGGAAGCAACGCCGGTCAACGGACCTCAGAGCGTCGCTGATCGGTTGCCGGAAAACGAGCGGGTTGCCTTCATCGACGAGACGGAACTGGCGATGGAGGCTTGCCGTCCCTTCGACCGCAAGGCTTTCCTCGAGGGTCACATGACGCCGGTCTTCTTTGGCTCGGCGCTCCGCAATTACGGTGTCCGCGATCTCATCAACGCACTCGGTGAATTCGCCCCGCCGCCGCGCGACCAGGTAGCCGATACCCGCAAGGTGCATGCAAGCGAAGACAAGATGACGGCCTTCGTTTTCAAGATCCAGGCCAATATGGACCCCAACCACCGCGACCGCATTGCCTTCGCCCGCATCTGCTCCGGCAAGCTGGAACGCGGCATGAAGGCACGTCTTGCGCGCACGGGCAAGCAACTGGGTCTCACAGCGCCGCAGTTCTTCTTTGCCTCGCAAAGACAGCTCGCCGATACCGCCTATGCGGGCGACGTCGTCGGTATTCCGAACCACGGCACGCTGCGCATCGGCGATACGCTGACGGAAGGCGAAGCGCTGGTGTTCCAGGGCGTGCCTAACTTCTCGCCGGAAATTCTCCGTCGTGTCCGTCTTGAAGACGCGATGAAGGCGAAGAAGCTGAAGGAGGCCCTGCAGCAGATGGCCGAAGAAGGGGTCGTCCAGCTCTTTTCGCCGGAAGACGGTTCGCCGGCGATCGTCGGCGTTGTCGGTGCCCTGCAGCTCGATGTGTTGAAGGAGCGCCTGCAGGCGGAGTACGGCCTGCCGGTCTCTTTCGAAATGTCGCGCTTCTCCGTCTGCCGCTGGGTATCGGCCGAGCAGCCGGCGGAACTCGAAAAGTTCTTGACGGTCAAACGCGGGGATATCGCCCGCGATCTCGACGGCGACCCGGTGTTCCTGGCGCAGGACAGCTTCTCGCTGCGCTACGAGGCGGAGCGCTATCCGGCAATCAAGATGGTCGCAATCAAGGAGTATCACGTCGCCAAAGCGGCGTGATTTCCAATTACGCGGCGGCGATAATCTCGATTTCGACCAGCCAGTCCTCCCGCAGCGTTTCGACGACGATGGCTGTTGTCGGCACCCGACGCGCTCCGAGCGCCGCCACCCGCGCATTCTGGTTTGCCTCGGCAAAGGATGCATCGCGCAGATAGCTGGTCAGCCGCACGATGTTGTCTGCGGTCATTTGTGCCTCTGCCAAAATTCGCCTGAGGTTCGACCAGATCAGTTGGAGTTGGGAGTCTAGATCGACGCCGGCTGCACCAGCCTCATCAAGGCCCATCGTTCCGCTAACGAAGACAAGACGGTCAGGCTGGCGCACCTCCATGGCATGCACGTAGTCTGACGTGGCGGCGTAGATGCCGTCGTGGGGATTGCGCACGATCATTTCCATTTTCTGCTCCTGTGTAATTACATATGGCTTTGCAGCAATTTTGCCGAATAAAGTTCGGCCGGAAAATGCAGGAGTAGGAAGGGATGGAAAATACAGACGGCATTCGGCAAAAGCGGCGGGAAGGCGCCTGCCTCGATCCGTTCGACCGAAAGATATTAGCAGCTCTCGCCGCCGATGCGGGTCAGAGCTACGCCGTGCTGGGAGAAAAGGTAGGGCTTTCTCCGCCGGCGGTGCACGAACGGGTCAAGCGGCTGAAGCGGTCCGGTGTCATTCGGGATGTGGTCGCCCGGCTTGATGGCACAGCAGTCGGCAAGCCGCTGTTGGCCTTCGTGCATGTGGAGGCGGCGGGTTGGGGAAAGAGCGAACGGCTGCTGCAGATCAGCCGGTTTCCGGAGGTGGAGGAGATGCACTCGGTCGCCGGGGATACCAGCATGATCCTCAAGGTGCGGTTGGAAAATCCGCAAGCGCTCGAATTTCTCCTCGGCCAGATTCATTCCGTCCCGGGCGTCAGCGGCACGCGCAGCTACGTAGCGCTTTCCACGTATCTCGAGCGGCCGGTACAGGCGCAAGTCACGGCCGGGTGGCCCTCTGTGCCGTTGCCGCCGGAATAGTCAGTCGAATTTCACGGCCCCCGTGTTGGCGCCGCAGACCAAGACACAGACGCGTTCATTGCGTACCGGAACATATTTGCCGGAAAGCACCGCTGCGAATGCCGCCGCACCTCCGGGCTCGGCAACGACCCTCGCCCCTTCCCATAGGGCTTTCTGAGCAGCAAGGATTTCGTCGTCCGTTACCAGCACCGGCGGCTGCACGAATTGCTGCGCGAGAGGAAACATCAGTTCACCAACCCGTTTCGGGGCGAGCGAATCTGCCGCAATGCCACCTGCCGGAGCATCCACTGGTTTACCCGCCCTGAAGGCCTCGTAGAGGGTGGGCGCTCCATCGGATTCCACGGCGACGATCTTCACCCGGCCGCGAAACCAGGCGGCGATGCCGCCGACCAATCCGCCGCCGCCGACTGCGACCAGCAATGTGGTGATGTCCGGTATGTCCTCCTCGATTTCCTTGCCGAGCGTTCCTTGACCGAGCAGCGTCTCCGCCTGGTCATAGGCATGTATGGCAAGCGCGCCGCTTGCCTGCTCATGGGTCTCGCTCGCCGCGAGCGCATCGGCGTAACGCTCGCCGCCGATGACCAGATTGGCGCCGTAGGCGCGGATTTTCTCCGCCTTGGCAGGCGAGGTAACGCTCGGCACGAAGATGGTGGCCGGCACGCCAAGCCGCGATGCGGCATAGGCAACGGCTGCGCCGTGGTTGCCGCCGGAGGCTGCCACGATGCCGGCTGTGGGCACCTGCCGCGTAAGGAGGTGGGAAAAGGCGCCGCGTGCCTTGAAGGAGCCGGAATGTTGCAGGTATTCGAGCTTGAGATCGACCTTGAGCGGCGCTCCGCCGAAATCCTCGATGTCGACGCACATCACGGGTGTGCGACGGATATGGGGGCGGATCAGCCCTTCGATTTCGGCAATGCGTTCGGCAGAAAGGGCGATCGGCATGCAGGCTCTCCACGGATTGACAATATTTCGTTACTTGGCAAAATGACGAAATGCAAGATGTTGATATTCTGAAAGCCCTCGCCAATGAACGACGCTTCGTCATTCTCGAATGGTTGAAAGAGCCGCGGGAGCATTTCTTGCCTCAGGTGGATGGCGACCTGGAAGACGACGGTGTCTGCGCCGTGCTCATCGCCGAAAAGCTGGGCATAACTCCGGCAACGCTTAGCGAACATATGCGTATATTGGTGCAGGCGGAGCTGGTACACGCAAAACGTATAAAGCAATGGATCTTCTACCGGCGCAATGAAGACCGCATCGCGGCGCTGAAGCAGGGGCTTTTCGCACGCATATGATCGGTGGGGTCACTCCTGACCCAGCCGCTCGCTTATGAACTCCACCACGGCGCGCACTGATGGCAGTTGACCGCGTCGATGCGGGAGGAGAGCCGTTGTCGTGATATTGCCCGCCGTCCATTCTGGCAGGATACGGATCAATCGCCCTTGCCCTATGGCCTCTCGGCAGACGGAAGTCGGAAGAATGGTGATTCCCATTCCCGCCGCCGCGGCTCTTAGCAGGACGAAAGGTTCGTCGGCCGCCATCACCGGCGGTGGCTTGACCAGCGTTTCGTCTCCTGTGGCGGAAAAAAGCCGCCAGGCCGTCTCGGTGAGGCTGGGCATGACGGCAGCATGCGCCACGAGATCCTCCGGCCCTTGTGGAGCTCCGTGCCTGTCGACATAGGATGGCGCGGCGACCAGCAGAAATTCATGCTCTGCCAATTTACGCTGCACGAGGCTTGAATCGGCAAGCGGCAGCTGATGGCTGCGTACTGCGATATCGAAGCCCTCTTGTACGATATCGACGAAGCGATCGGTGACATGCAGAAAGACTTTAAGCTTCGGATATCGGAGCGCCAGGTCCGGCAGATGCTCGGCCAGCATGAACTGCGAGGTCGGCACCGAGGCCGTGATGCGCACGGTGCCGCTCGGCTCGGCGAGACGCGACCGGACAATGCTCTCCGCCATCTCCGCTTCGATGACGGACGCCTGCGCGTGCTCGAAGAAGTCGCGTCCCAAATCCGTAAGGGAAAAGCTGCGCGAGGTGCGCTGGATCAGTCGCGCGCCCAGCTTCGCCTCCAGTTCCGCAACCCGCTTGCTCACCGTCGATTTGGGAACGCCGAGGCGCCGTCCAGCAGCGGTGAAGCTGCCGCCTTCGACTGCGTGAACGAAAAGGTTGAGGTCGTTGAGGTTAAAGGAGCGCAATTCAATCTTCCAGATTTATAGACTTTGATGTGCATTTTGAGCAGCTGTTCGGCAATCGTCCACAAAACGATATTCTTGTCGTGAAATCAGTTCAATCCCGAAAGGAACGACGAATGTCTCCGATTTTGTTTTACGGCGTGCCGGAAGGCTGCTCTCTTGCCTCCATTGTCGCACTCGAATGGTCAGGCGAGCCCTATCATCTGTGCCGCATCGAGATGCCGGAGGTCGTCTCGAGCGAAGACTATGGGCGGATCAACGCGATCGGCGAAACACCTTCGCTCATGCTTGGCGATGGCCGTGTCATCAGCGAGAGCATGGCAATCCTCAACCACATCGCTTCCGGCCACATCCGCAAGGGTCTCGGCTTTCAACAGGGCAGCGCCGAGTTTGATAGGTTGAACCAGATGCTCGCCTATCTCAATACCAGCTTTTTCAACGCCTTCAGCCCGCTCTGGTACACGATCGAGCATGAGCTGGAGCCGGATGCCAGGAAGGCGCTGACCGCTTATGGCGTTGCCAAGGTCGAGAAGGTCCATAGGGAACTCGAGCAACTTCTTGCCGGCCGCAAGTGGCTGCTTGGCAAAGCACCCAGCCTTGCTGATGCCTATTTCGCCGGCATCGCACGTTGGAACGATTTCCACAATGTCGTGGATCGCAAGCAATTCCCGGCACTGAACAGCCTCTATGAGAGGCTGCAGGAAAATCAAGCCGTGCGCTTTGCCCTGGCGATCGAACACGAAGAACCGGCTGAAAGCACAGGTGGCTTTCGTGGCCATGTCACGCTGGAAGACGCGATAGGCTATCTGAAGCACGCAGCCTGATTTCCTGCAAAATTATCCGCGCGGGTCATTCCCCGCGCGGATATCGCTGGTTCTCTTCCAGAACGTTAAGGTCCATGTGGTTGCGCATATAGCGCTCCGAGGCCTTCTGCAGCGGCTGGTAGTCCCAGGGATAATAGGCGCCATTGCGCAGCGCTGCATAAACGACCCAGCGGCGTGCCTGGCTTTCGCGCACGGATTGGTCGTATTGTGCGAGGTTCCAGCGTCTATTTGCCTGTTCGGTCAATGCCTTGAGCGTCGCGGTATGGGCCGGGTCGGTAGCGAGGTTCTTGAGCTCGTGCGGATCGGCATCGAGGTCGAAGAGCATCGGCGGGTCTTTTTCGCAGAGCGACAGCTTGTAGCGCCTGTCGCGCAGGCACACGAGCGGCGCGATCGACCCTTCCGCAGCATATTCCATCGGCACCGGGCCACGACTGCCGGTGCCCATGGCGAGGGGGGCCAGATCCTCGCCGTCGGTCCATTTCTCGAGCGAGCTTATGTCGAGACCGGCAAGTCCGGCCAGCGTTGGCGTCACGTCCAGCGTTGAAACCGGCTGATCTATTCGTGTTGCCTTCCAGCCGGGTGCGGCAATCATCAGCGGTACCCGCGCCGAACCGTCGAAGAAGCACATCTTGAACCACAGCCCGCGTTCGCCGAGCATGTCGCCGTGGTCGGAGACAAACAGGATGATGGTGTTTTGCGCCATCCGTCCGCGCTCGAGCACGTCGAGGATCTCGCCGATTTTCTCGTCCACATAAGAGATGCTGGCGAAGTAGCCCCTTCGCGCGCGGCGGATGTGTTCGGGCGTAATGTCGAAAGCCTTGTAGTCGCAAGCCTCGAGCAGGCGCTGCGAATGCGGATCGAGCTCATCGAACGGGATTGGTCCGACCGTAGGGTCGAGCGCCGGGCAGTCTTCGTAGAGATCAAAGAATTTCCGCCGTGCCACGTAAGGGTCGTGCGGGTGCGTGAAGCTGACGGTCAGACACCATGGACGCTCGTCCTGCCGGCGCGAAAGATCGTAGAGTTTGCGGGTCGCGTGGTAGGCGACCTCGTCGTCATATTCCATTTGGTTGGTGATTTCGGCGGCGCCGGCGCCGGTGACCGAACCAAGGTTGTGATACCACCAGTCGATGCGCTCGCCGGGTTTCGTATAGTCGGGCGTCCAGCCGAAATCGGCGGGATAGATATCGGTCGTCAGCCGCTCTTCGAAGCCGTGAAGTTGATCTGGCCCGACGAAATGCATCTTGCCGCAAAGCGCTGTCTGATATCCGGTGGCCCGCAGATGGTGCGCGTAAGTCGGGATGTCGGAGGCAAATTCCGCGGCATTGTCATAGACGCGTGTCCGGCTGGGGAGCTGGCCCGACATGAAGGAGGCTCGCGCCGGAGCGCAGAGCGGGCTTGCCGTATAGGTGTTGGCAAAACGCACGGAACGCTCCGCCAATGCCTTCAGATGCGGCGCGTGAAGAAATTCGGCCGGTCCGTCCGGAAACAGCGTTCCGTTGAACTGGTCGACCATGAGGATGAGGATATTCGGGCGCGCCATGTGTCGTTTGTTCCTGGATATTAGAGGCCGAGCGAGCTTTTCGCCGTATCGGCAGCAGGCTTCCCGTCGAGCGTGGTGAGGCCGGAGAGCCACGGATCGATGGCCTTTGGATTTGCCTTTTGCCATGCAGCTTGAAGCGGCACCGCAGGGGAGGAAGAAGAGGAAGCTGGCAGAGAACCGGTTCGTGGGCGAATTCTTTCCATTGCAGTTCCCTTGTTATTCGAGCAATTTATTGAACATCAGGTTAGTTCCCCTTGTGAAGCAGGCTTTTTTCAATGGGTGATCAAAGGATTTCTTATGGCAGAGCGACCAATTGACCTTGGATGGGTTCGCGTCTTTGCCGCGGTGGGGAAAATGGGCAGTCTCTCGTCTGCGGCCGGAACTCTCGGCCTGACCCAGCCTGCTGTCAGCTATCAGATCCGCCGCCTGGAAGAGCACATGGGCGTCAGCCTGCTTCAGCGGCAGCACCGCGGTGTCGAATTGACGTCGGAAGGCCGCAGGCTTTTCGACGTCACCTCTCGTACGGTTGACGATATCGACATGTTGGTGCGCAGTTTTCGCAGCCAATCCGAACGTCCGGCGATCAGGCTGAGGACGGATTACGCCTTCTCATCGCTCTGGCTGATCCCACGTATGCATACCTTCCGCCTCCTTTATCCCGAAATGGATATCCAGATCGTCGCGACGCAGCGCATGGAGCACGGCCCTCCGGATGGCGACATTGCCGTCGTCTTCGGAACGCGGGACGACTTCGGCAGCAACGCGACGCTCCTTCTGCCGGAAAAGGTCGTCCCGATTTGCACCCAAGGTTTTCTGGATCGAAACGGCCCCTTCTTCGATCCGTTCGAGATTGCCAGGGCGCGTCTTCTGCATCTCGATACGCGCGCACCCTCGCCGTGGTTCGATTGGAAGAGCTACCTCGCCGAGCTCGGCATCAATCGTGATGCGGCCGTAGGGCAGGGCGAGCTCAGTTTCAACACATATTCGCTTGTCGTGCAGGCGGCGATCGGCGAGCAGGGGCTGGCGATCGGCTGGATGGGTCTGGTGGATTCGCTGCTTGCGTCACGTATGCTGGTTACAGCCGGACCGATGTTGGAGGCCACGGACCGTGGCTACTGGCTTGTGCCGCCCAAAGCGCAGAGCGCGGAGACCGATCGGCTTGCCGCCTGGCTGATCTCCGAGGCCGGCATAGACGCGCTCAAGGAGCAAGATCTTTGAGGAAATCCCGGCACCAGCGCGAAACATCGTGTTCGAGCAAATGGTCCATCATCATCTGCCAGCGCTCCTTCCGCTCTTCCAGCGGCATGCTGAGCGCCCTCGCCATCGCGTTTGCCGTACCCTCGATGTCGTAGGGGTTGACCAGCAGGGAGCCTTTGAGCTCGCGGGCAGCACCGGCAAAGCGCGAAAGCACGAGCACGCCCGGATCGTCCGGGTTTTGTGCGGCCACATATTCCTTGGCGACAAGGTTCATCCCGTCCCGCAGCGGCGTCACCAAGCCGACTTTGCCGAGCCGGTAGAGCCCCGCGAGAATGTGGCGTCCCACGGAGCGGTTGATATAGCGTATCGGCACCCAATCGACGGCGCTAAGAGCGCCATTCACCCTGCCGGCTTGCTCGGCCACGGTGCGTTGCATGGCTTCGTATTCAGGCACTTCGGAGCGGGACTTCGGAGTGATCTGCAGATAGGTGACACGCCCTTGCTGTGCCGGGTTGGCCAGGATGAAGCGCTCGAAAGCGTCGATGCGCTGCGTGATTCCCTTGGAATAATCTAGGCGGTCGACGCCGATGATCAGGCTGCGGCCTTCGATGCTTAGGCGCGCTTTTTTGACCATGCTGTTGGTCGCGGCCCTTTGGGCGAATTCGGCAAAGGCTGCAGTCTCGATGCTGATCGCATAGGCGCCGCCCTTGAAAGTCCGTCCGTGGGAGCTGTAGCGGCCTTCGCCGAGTTCGTCGCCGATGCCTTCACGTCTGAGACAGCCGGCGAAATTCTCAAGGTCGTGATCCGTCTGAAAACCGACAACATCGTAGTGCGAGAGGCCGCGCATGATCTGCTCGTGAACCGGCATTGTGAAGAGCACGTCCGCAGGCGGCCATGGAATATGGAGGAAGAAGCCGATGCGGTTCTTCAGGCCCATTTGACGCAGTTCCGCGGCGAGCGGGATCAGGTGGTAGTCGTGCACCCAGATGAGGTCATCGGGTTCGATCAGGGGTGCCAGCCGATGGGCGAAAAAACGGTTGACGCGGAAATAGCCGGCCATCTCCTTGCGGCCGTATTCCGCGAGATCCAGACGGTAGTGGCAGATCGGCCAGAGAACGCGGTTGGCAAAGCCGTGATAGTATTCTTCGACATCTGTATCGGTCAGATCCGTCAGTGCATAGGTGATGTTGCCTTGCTCCAGCCGTGCAAGCGGCTGCGGCTCATGCTCGCCGCTCGACTTTCCCGACCAGCCCATCCAAATGCCGCCGCGCTCTTCAAGGGCTGCCTTCAGGGCGACCGCCAGCCCGCCGGCGGGCGCAATGCCGCCCTTGTCGGGAACGGGCACGCGATTGGAAACAATGACGAGACGGCTCATGCCAGTTCCTTCCATGCAATGAAATACGTCGGGGCGCTCAAATCATCACGAGGCCAATGTCTCAATGATGCCGCGCAGGGCTTCGGCAGAGGGGATGGAGCCGCGCGCTTCGCTCGCAGGCGAAAGCGGCCCGACGCGGATCGAATGGCCGCCAAGCCGGTTGACCGTGCGAAACATCGCTTCGTCGGTCACGTCGTCCCCGATGGCAATGGCGCGTCTGCCGGCAAAGACCGGATGTGCGAGAAAGGCTTCGACCGCGTTGCCCTTGTCGGCGCTGGCCGGACGGATTTCGATCACCATCTTGCCGTGCTGGATCGTCCAGTTCGGTCCGGCTCGACGAAGCGCCTGTTCCATCAATGGTTCGAGTTCGAGCTCCCTGTCCGGCGCAAGCCGATAATGTGCGGCGACCGCCGCTCCCTTATCCTCGATCAGAACCCCCGCCCAACCGGCAGTCTCCGCGATGAGATCCGCCTTCAGCGTCTCGAATTGCGCTGTTACTTCGGCTTTGCGCACGCTTCCGTCCGGGTCGCGCCGCTCGGCACCGTGAAGTCCGGCGATCGGAAAGTGGAACGGCGAAAAAAGCTGGTCGGCATAGTCGAGCCCCCGGCCGGTCACGAGGGCCAGAGCACCTGCGAGCCTTGTCGCCAATGCATCGAGATTTGCAGGCAGCGACGGTGGAACGACGATGTCGTCCGGCGTATCGGCTAACTCGAGCAGGGTCCCGTCGATATCCATGAAAAGAGCCCATTTTTCCGGCTCGGCGGAGAGAACAGCGAGAATAGAGTCTTCCCCTGAAACCGCATCCGGTTTCGAGGCGCTGAGAGACTGCTTCTGGTATGACATGAGGCTCTATCTATGTCAGGCCCCGCTTCAGGCAACCCTAACTTTCCGTTTCGAAGCGCGGCAGGGCTTCGATATTGCCGGTCCAGGGCAGCGCAGAGCTGCACCAGATCTGCTTGCGCGGCGACAGCTCGGCCCGCTCATTGATGGTGCCGACGCGGATGCCGACGAAGGCGTTGTCCTGTCCGATGCGATAGAGATGCGAGCCGCAATCCGGGCAGAAGAATTGCCGGCTGATTGCTCCGCTTTCGCCATGCTTGACATAGGTTTTCGGCGTACCGCGGAGAAGCCGGAAATCCTCCTGTCGCGCAACCGTGCTGACGCGATAGGCCGTCCCCGTCAGCCGCTGGCAATCCGTGCAATGACAGATGCTGACGCGCTGCGGATCGATCTCGGCCTCATAGGCAATCGCGCCGCAATGGCATCCCCCGGAAACGTGCATCGGCTCCTCATTCGGCGATCTGCGCCGCCGGATGCTGGCCATAGAAGGCCTTGGCATCAGCGGTGAAAGCGGCCCGCGCCTGCGCATTTGTGTAGAACATATGGCCGCCGCGATAGACGTCCAGGGTTACACGGCCTTGGGTGAGGCTTTCAGGCAGATGGTCCACGACATAGCGGCTGACCCCATAGGGCGTGACGATATCGCTATATCCATGTGCGATCAGCAAATGAAAGCTTGGATTGGAACCCAGTAGCTCGCGGATGTCGTCCGTAATGCTCGCCTGCAGCCGTGATCCGCTGCCGTGTCCACCGCCCCATTCCCACTGACGGCTGACGTCGCTTTCGAGCAGCGTATAGGTCATCTCGGTCCTGAAGCCGAGTTCGTTGCGTGCGTAATCGGCAAAAGCGCCACCATAAGCGCGGGTAAATCCGTCGAGGACCGCATCATCGCCACGGTCGGAGTCTGACTCCGGATAAGGGTCTGGCGTTGCGAACGAGGCATCGTAGGGGCTCATCACCTCGCCCTGCTGCTTGGCGGAATTCTTGGCAAAGGCATTGCCCAGGAAGCCGCGGTTTCGGGTGACGACGTCTTGGGGAATGCCGGTCATCGTCGAGACCTTGCCATAGAATGCCTTCGCAGCGTCCCCCGCCGGTGCTGGTCCGGCCAAGGTCGTCAGATATTCGCCGAGCGCGAACTTCTCCGCGTCTCTTTGCGCTTCTTCGTCGAAGGTCTTGCGGCGCTCGGCTTCAGCGGCGGCGAGGGACGGAAACTCCAGAGCAGCCCCAAGCGCAAACCGGTCTGCATTGAACATCAGCTGGCCCTCAAGCAAGGGCGAGAGCATGACCGCGCCGGCGATGATGATGCCTTGGCTTTGCCGAAGGGCAGCGGCGACCTTGGCGGCACGGAAACCGCCATAGCTTTCGCCGAGAAGATATTTTGGTGAGCCAGAGCGATTGTTGTGCGCGACATAAAGCGCGATCGCCTTTGCAATGCTCTGCGCATCGGCGTTGACGCTGTAATAGTTCGAAGCGTCGTCGGCCTTCGCCGTGCGGCTCCATCCTGTGCCGATCGGATCGATCAGCACGAGATCGGTGAAATCGAGCCAGCTCTGCGGATTGTCGACGAGCTTCGCATTTGCGCCGTCCCGGGCCTGGGGACCGAAATCCAATATGCGCGGCCCGACGAGCCCAAGGTGCAAAAATGCGGAAGCCGCGCCCGGACCGCCGTTGAAAGCGAAGGTGATCGGCCGGTTGGCCGCACCCTCCTTGGCGGTATAGGCGGTGTAGAATATCGCACCGGTGCGAGCGCCGTCCTGCCCGAAGAGATCGAGCGTGCCCGCGCTCGCCGTATAGGCCAGCCTGCGCCCGGCGATGTTCTGTTCATGCTGGGTCACGGAATCGGGGGGCAACAGTTTTAAGACGCCGGGCCGCTCCTGGGCATTCGAGACAGCAGGTGCAGCGAGAGCCAGCAGCGCGAACAGGATGGCGGCAGATCGGAACGACACTCTTTCCTCCTGGGCGATGGAACGCGATCGTAGATAGCGTAACATCTGCCATCTAGCAGAGGTATCAAGAGATGGTGATGGGCAGGTGAGGAGAGCGCTTACGTCTTCTGGGTCGTGCGCGCATGGACGTGGAGTGCACGTCCTGCATTCCAGCCGTTGATCGCGGCTCCAAATCCGAGCAGAACGAAGAGTACTGCGGACCAGGCAAAGCTTCCGGTCGTGCCGCGAATGAGCCCGACGATCAGCGGACCGACAGCGGCCAGCAGATAGCCGACACATTGCGCCATGCCGGATAGGTGAGCGGCGACATGCGGATCGCGCGAGCGCAGCACGATCGTCGTCATTGCCACTGCAATCAGGCCGCCTTGTCCCATTCCCTGCAGCACTGCCCAAAGCCAGACCGTCGAAAGCGGCGCGAAGAGCAGGCCAAGCAGGGCCACCACGGCAATGACGCACAGCGCAGCGTTGATCAGCCGCTGGTCTTTGCCGCGTACGGCAATGTGCGGTGCCACGAGGCAGGCGGCGGCCTGCACCATGACTGATACCGAAACGATGGCGCCGGCAGTCACACCGTCGAGGCCGCGCTCGCGCAGGATCGGCACGAGCCAGCCGAAGACGCAATAGGCGAGCGCTGACTGAAGGCCCATGAAAAGGGTGACCTGCCAGGCAAGCCGGTCCCGCCAGAGGCCCTCGACCCTGAAGCCGCTTCGCCGCGTCTGCGCCGGTATCCTTAGAACCTGCGGAAGCCAGATCAAGGCGACGACGAAAGCGGGCAATGCCCAGGCGGCAAGAGCGCCCTCCAGCGATCCGTCGAGTGCGTGCTCGATCGGCAGTGTGAAACCGGCAGCGCTCGCTGCGCCGGCGCAGAGCGCCATCGTATAGCATCCGGTCATCAGCGCTGTGCGGTCGGCGAAGTCGCGCTTGACCAGGCCAGGAAGCAGGACGTTTCCGACGGCGATACAAGCGCCAGCAAGCGCGGTTCCGAAAAACAGAAGCGGAACCGAGGATAGCCCGCGCATGGCCGTGCCGAGTGCCAGCAGCACGAGCACGCCGAGGAGCGTTCGCTCGGCACCCAATCGCTGTGCCAGCTTTGGCGCGAGCGGCGAAAAAGCGCCCAGGCAAACGACGGGAAGCGTGGTCAACAGGCTCGCGCCGAGGGCCGAAAGGCCAAGCCCCGCGCGAATTTCCGGCAGCAGCGCGGATGCGCTGGAGAACACGGGGCGAAGGTTGAAGGCGATGAGTACGAGGCTGACACCGAGAATGATACGGCTTGCCACTGCCGACTGTGCCGGTGCTTGGGGTGCGGGAATACTGTCCGCCTCGGCATCGATCAACTGCTCGTCGATGGCCTCGAGTGGATCGGCTGCATCAGAAATGGAGGAGGTCACGAGAGAATCATCCGTTCAAGGGCTGCAATGACCGGCTTCATGAAGCGGCGCACGGCGGCATCCGCCTTCGCGGGGAGACCGGTCTCGATGGCATCGATGATATCGGCGTGCGCTTTCGCGTCGGGCTCGGGAATATCCTGCCCGAGCGTTGCCTCGATGGTTTCGGCAATCGAGGCCGAGAAGAAGTCATAGATCTCGATCATCGCCCGGTTACCGGAGGCAGCGATGATCGCTTTGTGAAAGGCAAGATCGCGCTCGACGAAGGCCGCCTTGTCGCCCCCTTCGTATTTGCCGCGCTTGGCCAGGAGGTCGCGCAGCAGAGTTATAATTTCGGGCGTCTGCCGCAGCGAGGCGAGGCGGGCTGCCTCGACGTCCAGGGCGCAGCGCGCTTCGAACTGGTCGCGCAGGCTTGCCCGCCTCGCCATCGTCAGTGGTCGACTGGCATCCCTCGTCGAAAGGACGTAGGTGCCAGAGCCTTGTCGCGTTTCGAGCAGGCCCTGAGAGACAAGCACGCGCACGGCCTCGCGGATCGTGCCCCGGCTAACTGCCAGCGCGGCGGAAAGAGCGGCTTCGTTCGGCAGCTTGGCGCCGACACTCCATCGCTTCGCGAGGATTTCGCCGCGGATCGCTTCAATCGCCGTCTCGGCCAGATTTGTCTTGTAGAGCGGTTGCATGGCATATTCATAAAGTCATCAGATGATTCTATGAATATGCCATGGCTCGGTCGTGGTCAAAGAAATTCTGCAAAATAAAAAAGGGCCGCCTCAGCGACCCTTTCCATGAGTTTGGCCTGTAGCTGGCCTGGACCGTCAAGGCGGCCCCAGGAAGGCGGGGATTAGAGCGAGGGCTGCCTCGCTTTCGTCACCTCTCCCATGCCCGTTACGAGGTCCGAAATCTCATTAGACATTGGATCACCTTCCTTTCGTTCTGTTGCTGATGCTTAAAAGGTAAGGAAAAATTTCGACGATGCAAGAGAAATCCTTGCGATGTCCGCTGTGACACAGCCAAGAGACAATGTTCACAAAAGAAGATGCGTGCTCAACGAATGTGATCGCCTGGCGTGTTTGAAACTCGCATGCCGCCTTGCAAAATTTGCAATCGTTAAGTTTTTATTCACCATCGCGCTCGACAATTAATCGGGCATTTCCAACCAGTCCCGTCGCCGGGACGGCGGGTTACGGAGTCAGAAAAGCATGTGTCGCTGGGCAGCCTATCGTGGAGACCCCCTCTATCTCGAGGAGCTGGTTTCCTCGCCCGCCCACTCGCTCATCGAGCAATCCCATTGCGCCACCCGCGCCAAGACCGCAACGAACGGCGATGGCTTCGGGATTGCCTGGTACGGCGACCGGCCGGAGCCCGGCCGCTACCGCGATATCCTTCCCGCATGGTCCGACTGCAATCTGAAGAGCCTGGCGCGCCAAATCCGCTCGCCGCTTTTCCTGGCCCATGTGCGCGCATCCACCGGCGGCGGTACACGGCGCGACAATTGCCATCCGTTCACGCATGGGAATTGGTCTTTCATGCACAACGGCCAGGTCGGCGGCTTCGAGCGCCTGCGCCGTTCCATGGAGGCGATGCTCGATGACGAGCTCTTCAGTGTCCGCAGTGGCACGACCGATTCCGAGCTGATGTTCCTGATCGCCCTGCAATTCGGTTTGTGCCGGGCGCCGCTTACTGCGATGGCGGAGATGGTGAGCTTCGTCGAAGGGCTTGCTGAAGACATCCTGGGCCACGCCCATGTGCGTTTCACCGCCGCGTTTTCCGACGGTCGGTCGCTCTACGGCATTCGTTATGCGACAGATCGAAAGGCGCCGACACTTTATGCCTCACCGATGCGCCAGGGACATTGCCTTGTTTCCGAGCCGTTGAACGACGACATCGATGCCTGGGCCGAGATACCGGACGGCAGCGCCGTCACGATTGGCGAGAACGGCATCGAGGTCGTGGCCTTCAAGCCGGAAAAGCGTACAAGCGCAGCGGCGGGTCTCGCTATCCCTGCCTGAAGCGTTCGGCAATCAGCGCCGCCAGCTTTTCCGCAACCTCTTCCTTGCCGAGATCGGGCCATTGCTCGACGCCGCTTCGGCTGATCAGCTTCACGCTGTTGCGCGTGCCGCCCATGACGCCCGTCGCCGGCGAGACATCGTTCGCAACGATCAGGTCGGCACCCTTGCGCTCGAGCTTCGCCTTGGCGTTGTTTTCGACATCCTGCGTCTCGGCCGCAAAGCCGATCACCAGCGTCGGCCGCATCGTGTGGTGGCCGACCGCCTTCAGGATGTCGGGGTTTTCGGTCAGCGCCAGCGTCGGGATGGATTCGCCCGGATGCTTCTTGATCTTCTGATCGGCGGCCGAGGCCACGCGCCAGTCGGCTACGGCTGCCACCATGACGGCAATATCGGCCGGCAGCGCAGCGAGGACCGCATCGCGCATTTCTTCGGCGCGCTCGACATGGATCGTCCTGACGCCGACGGGATCGGCAATTGACACCGGTCCGCAGATGAGTGCGACATCCGCACCGAGCTTCGCAAGTGCTGCGGCAATCGCATGCCCCTGCCTGCCGGAAGAACGATTGGCGATGTAGCGGACGGGGTCGATTGGTTCGTGGGTCGGTCCCGAGGTGACGATCGCCATGCGTCCGGCAAGCGGCTTCGGCCCATCGTCAAGTAACGCTTCGGCGGCGAAAACGATCTCCAGCGGTTCAGCCATGCGGCCGATGCCGGCCTCCTTGCTCTCGGCCATCTCGCCTGTCATCGGGCCGACGAAACGGATGCCGTCACCCTTCAGGACGTCGAAATTCCGTTTCGTCGCCGCGTGCGACCACATCTTGGGGTTCATCGCCGGCGCGGCAAGAACCGGCCGGTCCGTCGCGAGCAAAACGGTCGAGGCCAGGTCATCTGCGAAACCATTTGCCATCTTGGCCATCAGATCGGCCGTTGCTGGCGCGATCAGAACGAGGTCGCAGTCGCGAGCAAGCCGGATATGGCCCACATCCTGTTCGTCCTGCCTCGAAAAGAGGTCGGTGAACACGTGGTCTGCAGCAAGAGCGCCGACAGCAAGCGGCGTCACGAATTCCTGCGCGCCCTTCGTCATCACCGGACGCACCGAAGCACCGCACTCGCGCAGGCGCCGGATCAGATCGAGGCTCTTATAGGCGGCGATGCCGCCGGAAATGATGAGGAGGATGCGTTTGCCGCTGAGAGCCATGGCCTTCTATCCGTCGCCTTGTTGACCACTACCGACCCTAAGCCTTTGGCGGATAACATGCAATCACCACGGCGCTCCTATAAGGCCCATCACTAGCGATCAGAAAAGGCGCTGTTGAAAAGATCGAGACATTCACCCAGCCGATGGCGCCGTCGATCAAGATCAGCTGTATGGCGAGCAGCGGCCGGACGACGGAGCGGTCGGCGAAGTTGGCGACGATGATCGCGTTTTGGCTACGTGCGCGTGATTGATGCGCCGCCGTCGAGCAGCGAAGCCGTGCCTGTTACGAAGCTCGAGTCGTCGGAGGCGAGATAGAGGACGGAGCGGGCGATCTCTTTTGGCGTTGCGACGCGCTTCAGTGCGTGCAGGTTGGTCACAAAGCCCTGCTTGTCTGGCGTATCGTTCATCTCGCGATACATGTCGGTATCGACTGCACCGGGCAAGATGGCATTGACGCGGACATTCTGCGGGCCGAATTCGGCGGCAAGCGCCTGCGTCAGGCCGACCAGGCCGGACTTGCTGGCGGCATAGGCGGCGACGCCCGGGAAAGCGAAGCTGTAGCCGACGAATGTGGACGTGAAGATCACCGAACCGCCGCCGTTTTTCGCCATTTCCGCGATCTGGTGTTTGGCGGCGAGGAATGAGGCGGTGAGGTTGACCGCCAGAGCTTCGCTGAAGCCTGCCTCGGAAACGCCCGTGCTCGGACCAGCTTCGCCGAGCATGCCGGCGTTGTTGAAGGCAATGTCAAACTTGCCGTAATTTTCGATTGCGGCAGCGACGAGTGCCTTCTGATAGTCTTCCGAGCGCACGTCGCCAGCGACAGCAACGGCTTCGCCGCCGGCCTCCTTGATTTCCGCGGCGAGGCTGTCGAGTTCTGCCTGGCGGCGGGCGCCGACGACGACCTTGGCGCCTTCCGCGGCGAAAAGCTTTGCCGTCGAGCGGCCGATGCCGGAGCTTGCGCCGGTGACGACTGCGACTTTGTTGTTCAAGCGATTCATTGTTCCATCTCCTGGTTGGCAGGGGACAGCGTCTCCGGCCCTGTTCGATGCGTTGAAGATGGCATCTTCCATGCGTTCGGATTAGTCTCCATATGATGGAACTCGAATTCGGAAATGCCGAACGATGATCAAGATCGAAGGGATAGCGGCTTTCGTCGCAGTGGTGGAATCAGGTTCCGTGAGCGAGGCTGCCAGACGCCTGCGCATGTCGAAATCCGTTGTCAGCGAAAGACTGGCGGATCTGGAAAAGACACTCGGCGGCATGCTGCTTCACCGCACGACACGCAAGCTTACGCTGACGCAGGACGGCACGGCCTTTATGGAGCGTGCGCTTCGGATCGTGCATGAGATAGAAGAGGCCGCAGCCGATATGGCCGAGCGCCGCGGTACGCTCGCCGGTCCCTTGCGTATTGCAGCACCTGTCACCTTCGGTCGCATGCATCTTGGTCCGGCCCTCTATCCGTTTTTGGCACGGCATCCCGAAATCGCGCTGACGCTCGACATCGATGACCGCCGTGTGGACGCTTCGTCGGAAGGCTATGACGCCATCATCCGCCATGGGCCGATCGCCGATTCCCGCCTAGTGGCCTGGAAGCTCTCGCGCAGCCGCCGTCTGCTGACGGCTTCGCCAGCCTATCTCGACCGCCACGGGACGCCGGCGACATTATCCGATCTCGATGATCATCGAGGCCTCTTCTACACCAATCGCGGCATCGCGGACTGGCGCTTCCAGACCCCGACGGGTGCAATCGTCGTGCGTGCGAAGCTGGCGATGGGTATCAACAATGGCGACATGCTTCGCGATGCGGCAATTGCAGGTCTCGGGATCGCGCTGCTGCCGAGCTTCATTGCAGGTCCGGCAATCCGCGAAGGCAGACTCGTCGAGATTGATGTCGGTTACAGGCCAGAAGCGGAGTCCGTCTACATGGCCCATCCGCAAGGCCGCAACCCTTCCGCCAAACTCCGCGCCATAGCCGATCACCTGAAAAAAGCCTTCGGCGATCCGCCTTATTGGGATCCTGCAGGCTAAGTCAAAGCAGGCTCATCAGATTTTCCGTCACCGGCGAGCGCTGCGACTTCAAGACCGCTAGCGCCAGCCGCGCGACCGCAGGCGGCCCGTCGATCGGCCGGTAGGCGACGCCATCAAGCCTGATCTGTGCGATCGATGCCGGAACGATCGACACGCCGAGCTCTGCCGCAACCAGATTGACGACAGAGGAAATCTGCGGTGCTTCCTGTGTCACCGTCAGTTCGAAACCCGCCTTCCTGCAGGCGAGCACGACATCGTCGAAGAGGCTGAGGCCAACCAGCCGCGGAAAGAGAATGAACGGCTCATTTGACAGCAGTGCCAGGGACAGGCGTTCGTGCTTCGAAAGCGGATGGTTTGCGGGCAGGGCGACCACCATCGGTTCGTCATCGAGACGTTTCAGGCGCACGCCCGGCGGATCGTCGAGGCTCGGGCGCATGAAGGTCGCATCCAACTCGCCGCGATTGAGTTTTTCCATCAGTGCCAACGTATTCATCTCCGTCAGAGACAGCCGCACGTCCGGCCACTGCGCGCGAAACCGCCTGATCGTGGCGCTGACAACCGGATTGAACGCGGAGGAGGCCGTAAAGCCGAGCGCCAGCTTGCCCGTCTCGCCGCGATCGGCTCGCTGGGCGGCAAGTTTCGCCTTCTCGGCAGAAGCAAGTGACGCCTTGGCTTCGCCGAGAAACGCCTCGCCCGCCGCCGTCAATTCCGCGCCATGCGGCACCCGATGAAACAAGGCCGCGCCGATTTCCGCTTCGAGATCGCGGATCTGCTGGCTGAGCGGGGGTTGGCCGATGCCGAGTTTCACCGCGGCCCGCGTAAAATTGCCTTCCTCCGCGACCGCCAGAAAATAGCGGATATGCCGAAGCTCCATGCGGTATCTCCAAAACCTATCGAAAACATCAGTTCCATATATTGGACAGCTTATGCCCTTCTGACTAGATCAATGGAGAAAAGGCTTGAGCCATGCACAAGACTGCAGCCAGAATGAGCGATATTTCCCCGATCGAAACACCGGCGGCATCCCCGGCGAAAGAATACCTGCAGCGTGGCACGGCTTCTTACCGACGTGCCAGTCTTGCACTCTTCCTTTCAGGCTTTTCCACCTTCTCGCTGCTTTATTGTGTCCAGCCGCTGTTGCCGATCTTTGCGGACGAATTCTCCGTCAGCCCCGCGGAAAGCTCGCTTTCGCTTTCGCTGTCGACCGGCTTCCTCGCCATTGCCATTATATGCGCAGCCGCCATCTCGGAAGGTCTTGGACGCCGTAGCCTGATGTCGATCTCGCTCGTTGGTGCGGCGGTACTGACGATTGCAGCGGCCTTTGCGCCGGACTGGCACCTGCTGCTTGTCATCCGTGCCCTCCAGGGCTTTGTCCTTGGCGGCGTCCCGGCCGTTGCGATGGCGTATCTCGCCGAAGAAATCGACCCGCGCGGCCTTGGCGCTACAATGGGACTTTATGTCGGCGGCACTGCCTTCGGCGGCATGTCCGGCCGGGTGCTGACCGGAATCTTCGCGGAATACCTGACCTGGCGGCCGGCGATGTTTCTGATCGGCGCGATCGGCTTGGCTGCGGCAGCCGGCTTCATTGCGCTGCTGCCCGCCTCGCGCAATTTTATCCGCCGCCCGGGCTTCGATCCGAAGTTTCATCTGAAAGCCTGGCTCGCGCATATGCGCAATCCGGCGCTGCCGTTCATTTTCGCCATTGCCTTTCTGGCGATGGGCTCCTTCGTCACCATCTACAACTATGCCGGTTTCCGGCTTGTCGCAGCACCCTATGAGCTGACGCAGACCGAACTCGGCTTGATCTTCACCGTCTATCTCTTCGGCATCGGCGCCTCTTCGGTCGGTGGCATACTGGGTGATCGCTTCGGCCACTTCGCTGTCCTGCTGACGGGAATTGCAATTACCGCCGTTGGCAGCGCCCTGACGCTTTGCGCCTTCCTGCCGGTCATCATTTTCGGCGTTGTCGTGCTCACCAGCGGCTTCTTCATGAGCCATTCGATCGCAAGCGGCCTCGTCGGGAAGCTTGCCAGAGACACGAAGGGACACGCCTCGTCGCTCTATATGCTTGGCTATTACGTCGGTTCGAGCGTCGTGGGCTCGGCAGGCGGCTGGTTCTTCGCAATCGAAGGCTGGACGGCGGTCGTCTTCTTCACGCTCGCCCTGCTGGCCCTCGCCTTTGCGGCGGCCTGCGCCGCACGCAGCCTTTCGAGGAGAAAATTTTGATCCGCATCAGCCATCTCGATCACCTTGTCCTGACCGTCGCCGATATCGAGGCGACGTGCGAGTTCTACCGCCAAGTCCTCGGCATGTCGGTGGAAACATTCGCCCAAGGCCGCAAGGCGCTGAAATTCGGCAATCAGAAGATCAACCTTCACCAGGCCGGGCGCGAATTCGATCCCAAAGCCAACCAACCGGTACCTGGTTCGGCCGATCTCTGCTTTATCGCCGAAACAGCACTCGCCGAGGTCATCGCGCATCTGGAAGACGCAGATGTTGCAATCGAGGAAGGGCCCGTCGAACGCGCCGGCGCCAACGGCACTATCTGCTCCATCTATTTCCGCGATCCGGACGGCAATCTCATCGAGGTCTCCAATCCCATCTGAGGGATCCCCAGGCAAAGGCGCTCGGTCTTAAGTGCTAACTCAATCGAATATACGGCACATCCTTGTTTTGCACTTCGTCCAGCGCCTCCTCGTATCCGGCATCCGCATACCGCATGACGCCGAGCGCCGTGTCGTTGGTAAGCGCATGATCGAGCCGCTCGTCGCCGGCCTCGGTGCCGTCGGCAACGACAGTCACGCCGCAGCTCGTCATGTAGCCGGCATAGCCGCCTCCGCCGGAATGGACGACGACGAGGTCAGCCATCGAGGAGCAGAGCATCATCGCATCGATCAGCGGCCAGTCGGCAATCGCATCGGAGCCATCCTTCATGCGCTCGGTCATGATGTTTGGATGCGCCATGGCGCCGGCATCGAGATGGTCGCGGGAGAAGGCGACAGGACCGTTCAGCTCTCCGCTTGCGACCAATTCGTTGACGCGACGGGCAAGCGCCGTGCGCTCGCCGTGGCCCAGCCAGGCAATGCGCGCCGGCAGGCCCTCGAAAGGCACATGCTCGCGGGCAAGCCGGATCCAGTTGGTGATGATCTTGTTATCCGGAAACATTTCGAGCAGCAGATCGTCGATCCTTGCAATGTCGCTTGCTTCTCCAGACAGCGCCATCCAGCGGAAGGGACCGATAGCGCGGGCGAAGAGCGGGCGCAAATAGGCTTCGGTGAAGATCGGAATGTCGAAGGCATTGGCAACGCCGCCTTCTTTCGCTTGTGTGCGGATCAGGTTGCCGTTGTCGAAGACTTCGGAGCCCTTCTTCTGGAACTCCAGCATCGCCGTCACATGCTGGACGATCGAGGCGCGGCTTGCCGCCATCAACTGGCCCTGGCCGTCGTCGCGAAGTGCCTTGACCTGGGCAAGGCTCATGCCCTTCGGAACATAGCCGTAGACGAGATCGTGTGCCGAGGTCTGATCCGTCACGATATCGGGCACGATGCCGCGCCGGACGATCTCTGGGTAAACCTCGGCCGCATTGCCGACGAGGCCGACGGAGAGTGCGCGCCTTTCCTTCACGGCCGTGTCGATCATTTGCAGCGCGGCATCGAGATCAGGTGCAATCTCCTGCAGATAGCCGATTTGCTGGCGCTTCTTTGCTCGCTCCTGATCGATATCGATGCAGAGGATTGCAGCTCCCGCCATGCGGCCAGCCAGCGGTTGAGCCCCTCCCATGCCGCCGAGACCGGCGGTGAGCACGAAGCGGCCGAAGAGGTCGCCGCCGAAACGCCGCTCGGCAATGCGCATGAAGATTTCGTACGTTCCCTGGATGACGCCCTGGCTGCCGATATACTGCCAGGCGCCTGCCGTGAGCCCGCCCCAGCAGATCAGCCCCTTGCGCTGCAATTCGTAGAAGACCTCGGCCTTCGCCCACTGTCCGACGATATTGCAGTTCGCCATGATGACGAGCGGCGCCTTGGCGTGTGTCTTTACCAGGCCGATCGGCTTGCCGGACTGGATCAGCAGCGTCTGGTCCTCTTCCATCTCGGTCAGCGCCTTGACGATGCCCTTGTGCGCCGCCCAGTTGCGCGCCGCCTTGCCGAGCGCAGCATAAACCACGAGGTTGTCCGGGTCTTCGCCGACGGCAAGCACGTTTTCGAGGAGGCGCAGCAGCGCCTCTTGCCGCCACCCCTTGGCCCGCAATTCCGGCCCGCCAGGAATCGGGAATTTCGGATGACGTGGATTGGGCTTCGGCATGGGATGTCCTTCCTCAAGTCCTGTCTTGGTATTTCACCTGCAGCGTTTGCACATAGCCGAGTGCGGCATCGAGCAGACGCTTGCGCAGCGCATTCTCGCCATAGACACGGGCGTCCGCGCGAACCCAGCCCTGCATCGCCCGTCCGCCCGAGATCATCTGGACGACGCCTGGCAGTTCCAGCGCCCAGCCGTCATTGCTTTTGCCGAGCCGGACGAGCATGCCATCTTCTCGCGCACCGCAAAGAAGGTTGCCGTTCAGCAGAAAGGCCAAGCCGCCGAACATCGCCTTTTCGCTGAGGCCGGGCAGGCCGCCGAGCTCTTCCCTCAGCAGTTCCTCAAGGCCAGCATCTCGCGCCATGGCGTCAGGCCCTTGCCGCCAGGGCGTAGCGCGCAATCTCGATACCCATCGCTTTTTCCACGGGCGGATAAACGGTCGGATCGAGCACGCCTGCGGAAAGCGGTATGATCTCCATCGGCACATGCAGGATGAAGACATGCATACCCTCCTTGAGCTGGCCGACGCTGAGCGGCTCACCGTGCGGCGAAAGCGTCGTGATGACCGAGGGAAACGTTGCCATGCGCGCCCCATCGGCGTCGTCGACAGCCATGTACTCGTTCATCACATGCATCGTCACGGCTCTGGCGCCGGAGCCGACTCCGATCTTGCCGATATCGAAGGCTTCTTTGGTGTAGACGACGTCCTTCTTGGCAATTACGCCTTCTGCGAGGATGCTGCCGCCGGTTGTCTTGCAGATCGCATCGATGACGGCCGGTCCGCCCTTCTTTTCCGCCGCAATGATGGCTTCGCCGAGGGCAAGCGCCATCGAGATGCCGCCGAGTGCTGCATGCTTGCGCACGTAGGATGCCCGCACCGGATTGCGGCAGCTGGCAATGAAGCCGCCCGACTGGTCGGAGGCAGCGCGGAGGATCGGCGAAATCTTCGCGGTCGCACCCTTCACCACAAGCTCGATGTAGCGGTTGTCCGCGCGGTTTCCGCCGACCGCCGTCTGGATCATCTGCTCCCGTGAGCCCGCCATGCCGATCGAGCCCATGTCGCCGGTCGGATGTGCTCGGATATCACCGACAGCATCGACAACCTTGGTGCCGAGAATTGCCGAGGGCAGCCAGCCGTTCAACGTCGAGGATTTACCGTTCTGCCCGATGATAAGCCCGGAAAGCCGTTCGCCAAGCTCGTTCTGCAATAGCTGCACGGCCTTCACATAGTCGATGCCTTGCATTTCCCAGGGTGTCGTGGAAGCCGGCGCGCCGATTGCCGCTGCTGTCGCGATCCAGTCGTCGTCCTTCAATTCATCGACGGAAACGAGCTCCGGCTTGCCGATGCTGACCGCAGCATACCCGAGCATCCTGCCGTGATCGGCCCAGCCGCCGCCGCCCGCTGCATAGACCGAGCCGCCCTTGACCGCCGCCTCGACGTCTTTCTCAACGAGTATGCGCCCCATCCTCAGCCTCCCCTACCAGCGTCCTGTCCATCTCGCGCACAGCCTCGAAAAGCACGGCAGCGCCGAGTGCGATGTCGTCATTTTCTGCCCATTCGTCGGCCGAGTGGCTGCGTCCTTCCCTGCATGGCACGAAGATCATCGCGGCCGGCGCGACCTTGGCGATCCATGCGGTATCGTGCCCTGCACCGGACGCCATGCGTCGATGTTCGGCACCGACGGTTTCACAGGCATTTTCCAGCGTCCTCAGCACGCTGGGATCACCGGGCGTCGGATAGTTGTCGGATACGCGACTGGGTGCATTGATCATGACGCCGTGGGCGATCGCAAGCGTGATGACATGCGCATCAAGCCACTCGCAGAAGGCTTCCATGTCGCTGCGAATTTCCGCGCGTCCGTCGATGAGCAGAACCACCTTGGAAGGCACGACGTTGGCCGCATTCGGCTCGATCCGGAATTCGCCGACGGTCGCAGCGAAATGACCCGGCGTCTTCGCAAGCTCCGCTGCCGCATTGCGGATATCGAGCACCAGTTGCGAGGCCGCCACCAGCGCATCCGCGCGGGCATCCATCGGCGTCGTACCGGCATGGTCCGCCCGGCCCTCGACGCTGACTTCAATCCGGGTGATGCCCGCAATCGCCGTCACGATGCCGATATCCTTCTTCTCGTTCTCAAGCACCGGCCCTTGCTCGATATGCAGCTCGAGGAAGCCTTTGAGGTCCGGACGCCGCTGCGCGAGAAGCGTCGCCGGATCGCCGCCGACACCGGAGATGCCTTTTGCCAGATCGCGGTCGCCGCTCTTACGCGAAAGCCAGGCTTCGGGAAGTTGCCCAGTCATGCCGCGGCTGCCGACGCATGAAACGCCGAAGATGCTCACCTCTTCTGCGAGGAAATCGACGATTTCCAGGTCATGCTCCAGTGTGATCGCCTGGTCCTTGAGCGCGCGCGCGACTTCCAGCGCCGAGATCACACCGGCGATACCATCAAAGCGTCCGCCGTCCGGCACCGTATCGGAATGCGAGCCGACCATAATCGTGCCAAGACCTGGGTTCGTCCCTGCACTGCGTCCGATCAGATTGCCGGCGGCATCGATCCGCGTTTCCAGCCCGGCCGCCTTCATACGTGCTTCGATATAGGCGCGGCCTTCAAGAAAGAGCGGCGAGAAAGCCCGGCGTGTCCATGGATGATCGGGTTCGGTGATCTTCGCCAGCGCAGCGATATCCTCGGCGATGCGATCGGCGTTGACGGGCAGGTTGCGGTTCATGCAGCTCCTCCGGAAATGATCTGACGCGGCCAAGGGCGGACGAATTTTCCCGTGCCGGGCTCTGCAAGCACCTTCATGCCATCGGTTATCTGGCTGCCGCGCAGATATGCCGCCGAAATCGTCCATGGCAGACGGATGCCGTTATAGGGGCTCCAGCCGACGACATTGTTGCCGTTCGCGGCAGCATCATAGACGGTTTCGCGCGGTTCTAGCACGACGATGTCGGCATCCTTGCCGGGCGTCAGCGCGCCCTTGATGTGGTCGAGGCGGAAATGTTTCGCCGGATTTTCCGCCATCAGCTTCGCAGCCCATGTGAGCGGGATGCCTCGTTCGAGCGCTCCCTTGACGAACAACGGCACCATGACCTCGAGCCCGGGCACCCCGGAGGCATTTGCCAGCATATCCGGATTGGTCTTGCGGTTTTCCGACCAGCTTACATGATCGGTCGAAACCAGCCAGACGTTGCCTTCCGCCACTTTCCGCCACAGCGTTTCCACCTCGGCCCGCGGCCGGATGGGCGGATTGATCTTTGCTTTGCCGCCGAGGCGCCGCACATCGTTTTCCTCGTCAAGCGTCAGGTAGTGAATGCAGCATTCGACCGTCGCCTCGAACCCGTCGCGGCGATAGGCGCGCGCGATGTCGTAGCCGCGGCCGAGCGAGCAATGAACAACATGCGCCGGGCAGCCCGTATGGGCCCCGGTCTCGAAGATCGTGTGCATGGCGAGCAGCTCTGTGATCGGCGGACGCGAGAGACCGTGCGCACGCCAGTCCGTCACGCCGCTTGCCTTGACCTTCTCCATGTAGGTGCGCACTGCCTCGTCGTCTTCGTTGTGCACACCGGCCGTCAGCCCGGTCGGCGTGATCGCCGCAAAGCATTCGTCGAGAAGGGCGGGCGGGATGCGCGGGAAACGCTTGGGATCGGTCCCGAAGGTCGAGAATTTGAAGGCGGCGACGCCGGCATCCGCCATTTCGCGGATTCGGGCCGCACCTTCTTGCGGATTGACCGTGCCGTAGAGCGCGAAATCGACGCGCGCCTGAGGGCTCGCGTGATCGATCTTCTTCTTCACCGCGTCGGCCGAGCAGACGAGATTGCCTTCGTCATAGGGCATGTCGACGATCGTCGTTACGCCGCCAGCCGCCGCCGAACGCGTCGACCAGATGAAGTCCTCCTGATCCTTCTGGGAGAGCGAATGCACTTGCGCATCGATCGCACCCGGCAGGACCAGCGCCTTGCCGAGCAGATGCCGCTCCCTGGCCGCAGGCGGCACGCCGATGCCGACCTCGGCGATCTTGCCATTGCGGGCTGCAACATAACCCTCTTGGAGGATGCGCTCCGGCAGCACGACGGTACCCTGCAGAACGAGGTCGAAATCAGCCATGCTGTTCCTCCGTATCCGGTTCAAAAGTCAGATGACGAGGGCGTCCTGCGTCAGTCTCCGTTCGATGCGCTCGAGCGAGCCGAGCGCGAAGAAGTCGTCGAATGCGGCGATCGGCACCTGCTCGATCAGCTTCGAAGCGAATTCGTCGGATCCGAGTTCTTCCTCAATCGCTTCAACCTCGGCCGAAAGCGGCCGGTCTACGGTGTAGAAATCGGCGTGCTTGCGCACGACGTCGTAGATCATGCCCGCAACGCCCTCGGGCCGGTCGCCGAGAATGTCGGCCGCCTGTGCTGCCAGCAGAGCCTCGAGGGCAGCAAGACGCTTCAGCGCCTGCATTTGCCGCTCGAAGCGCTCTATGACCAGCGGCAGGAAAGCCGCTTCGTCCTCAAGCCCCGCCGCAACCACCAGCGACTGGGCGGATACCGGGTTGGACATGGAAAGCACGCGTGAAAAGATCTCGCCGGCAAGCTTGATGATCGGGCCGAAACCAGTTGCGATTCGGCCTGGCGGCACGAGGTTCACCGGTAGGTCGCGCCGCTGTCCGTTGCCGAGCAGGACACAGCGGTTGAAGGCGTTGCGCGCCGCATGCGCCATGCACAGTGCCGCCGATTCCAGCAGGATCGTCACGTCGAGGGGCAGCGAACCGCCCGACGTCATCACCCGGCCCTCGACTACAACCGGGTTGTCGTCAGAGCGGCCGGTGGCAGCAAGGATCTTGTGACCGGTCGATAGCAGGTTCTCGATCACGGCGCCGAAGACCTGCGCGATCATGCGAAGACTGAGCGGATCCTGCACGTGGGTCGCGACCGGCCATTCCCAGGCGTCCGAGGCATTGCATAGCCACGAGCCGATCAGCGCTTCCCGCGGGGTGCCGACATGGCGCACCGCCCGCCAGGGGTCGCGGGAAGCGCCAAGCGCGCCGGCCGCCATCATGCCGGTTGCGAGCAGAACGCGGATCGAAGCCGCCGCATTGCGCGTTGCCTCGGCGGCGGCTGCAAAGCTCACAGCATTGATGCTGAGCGAAGCGAGGCTGTCGCGGGGCGCCATGGTGACCGGTTCCAGCCCCGCTGCCCTGAAGGCATCGGCCGCTTGCATGCGCTTGCCGCGATAGACGGCCTCGCCGACGCCGGTCAGAACCGCACCGATCTGTCCCATGAGGCCGATATCGGCGCAACCGATCGAGCCCGTGCGCCGCACGAGCGGGATGAGGTCGGCCCTCAGCAGCCGCAGGTAGGTTTCTATGAGTTCCGGCGTACACCCGACCTGGCCCGTCAGCGCGGTATTGACGCGGATGGCCATGGCATTTCGCACGACAGCACTGGAAAATGGTGTGCCGGTGCCGAAGTGATGGGCCCGCACGAGGCCGAGGTTGAAGGTGTCGAGTTCCTCCGCCGACCATTCGACATCCTTCATCGCGCCGACGCCGGTGGTGGAGCCGTAAACGGGAATGCCAGCCTGGATCGCTTCTTCGACGACGGAACGTGCGATCTCCACGCGTGCCATGCCTGTCGCCGAAGCAGAAAGCGCCACCCTGCCGGAGCCTATCCTCACCATCTCGGCAAAGCCGAATGGTTGGCCGGAAAGTTCGATGCCGGGGCGTTCATGCTTCATCTGCAGGTCTCCTTGGATGCGAGACTAAGCGAGCACTGCGCATTATGAGATATCCCAAATGCCGAACACAGCATGTAATTGTTTGGGTCTGAGCCTCAGCTCAACATCCAGGCTATATAGAGAAGCGTCAACGCGATAATCCAGAGCGCCAGGCGGCCGGACCGGCTGTAGCGGGCCTCGGATTTGCCGATCGCGTCTGCCGTTTCGGCGTCAAAGCGCAGTCCATGCTCGCTCATATGCAGCAGCTGATGATGGAATTTCTCGGTCTGGGCAGCGATTTCCGGAACGGCTTCCGCAAGCTTCACGGCAGCCTTCAGTCCATCTTTGAGATCGGTGACGACCCGCTTCGGACCGAGATTGTTGCGGATCCAGTCGCCGACGACGGGCTCCGATGCCTTCCACATGTTGAAACGCGGGTTCAGCATGCGCGATACGCCTTCGACGACCACCATGGTCTTTTGCAGCATGACCAGTTCGGGCCGGGTCTGCATGTCGAAAAGTTCAGTCACCTCGAAGAGCAGCGTCAACAGCTTGCCCATCGAGATCGTTTCAGCAGGCTGGCCGTGGATCGGCTCGCCGATCGCCCGGATTGCCTGCGCGAAGCTTTCAACATTGTGATGGCCCGGCACATAGCCTGCTTCGAAATGGACCTCGGCAACACGCACATAGTCGCGCGTAATGAAACCATAAAGGATCTCGGCGAGGAAGCGCCGTTCCTTCTTTCCGAGCCGGCCGACGATTCCCATGTCGACGGCGACGATCATGCCGCCTGAATCGACGAAGAGATTGCCGGGATGCATGTCGGCATGGAAGAAGCCGTCGCGCAGCGTGTGGCGCAGGAACGATTGGATGAGGACATCGGCAAGCGTGTTGAGATTGTGCCCGGCAGCGCGCAACCCCTCGACATCGGACATCTTGACGCCGTCGATCCACTCCATGGTGATGACGTCGCGGCCGGTGCGTTCCCAATCCACCTTCGGAACGCGAAAGCCTGGATCCTGTCCCGTGTTTTCGGCGATCTCCGAAAGTGCAGCCGCCTCAAGCCGGAGGTCCATTTCGACTTTGGTCGACTGCTCGAGCGTTTTCGTTACTTCGACCGGCCTCAGCCGCCGGCTCGAGGGCATGAAGCGCTCCTGCATACCGGCGACGAGATACATTGCCTCGATGTCATGGGCGAAACGCTGCCGTACGCCGGGGCGCACCACCTTGACGGCGACCTTCCTGCGACCATTTGGGGTATTCACCTCTGCAGGATGCACCTGCGCGATAGAGGCTGCGGCAATCGGATCGTCGAAAGTCGCATAAAGCTCTTCCATCGGGCGACCGAGTGAGCCTTCGATACTCGCCTTTGCCGCCGCAATCGGGAAGAAGGCCATCCGGTCCTGAAGCTGCGAAAGGTCGTCGGCGAATTCGACGCCGACGACGTCCGGCCTGGTCGCTAGAAACTGACCGATCTTCACATAGGAAGGTCCGAGCCGCTCGACTGCCTGGGCCAGCCGATCGCTGCGTTTCTTGGCTTTTGCGCGGCTGCGCGCAAGCAGGCCGACAAAGGATTTGGCAAGGCTCACGGCAGGCGGCAAGCCTTCCGAAGGCAGCGCCGAAACAACGCCCTCGCGCACCAAAATCCAGCCGACCCGCACGAGCCGAAAATATGCTCCGAAAGCACTCATTTAGATCAAAGCTTCCAGCCCGAGTGCAGGGCCGCGATGCCGCCGGTGTAGCTGGTGTAGGTCACGCGCGAAAAGCCGGCCTTACGGATCATTTCCGCGAAATTCTCCTGGTTCGGGAACTTGCGGATGGATTCGACAAGATACTGATAGGGCTCGCCGTCGCCGGTTATCGCCTTGCCGAACCTGGGAATGGCATTGAAGGACCAGGCCTCGTAAACCTTGTCCAGAAGCGGCATGTCCACTTCCGAAAATTCCAGCACGAGCAGCCGGCCGCCGCGCTTGAGCACGCGATAAGCTTGCGAGAGCGCCACGTCGATGTGCGGCACATTGCGGATGCCGAAGGCGATCGTATAGGCATCGAAGGTGCCGGCCTCAAAGGGCAGGTCCTCGGCATTGGCCTCGATGAAGGTGAGATTGTCGGAGAGTCTCTTCTTGTCCGCCCGCTCGGCGCCGACGCCGAGCATGGAGCCGTTGATGTCGAGCACGGTCGCATGCGCCATGCGGTTGGATGCTTCGACGATACGGAAGGCAATATCGCCCGTGCCCCCCGCAACATCCAGCACCTTGTAGCCCGGTTCCTTGCGCGGATTAAGCGCCGCGACCATCGCATCCTTCCAGGCGCGGTGCATGCCCATCGACATCACATCGTTCATGATATCGTAGCGTCTGGCGACCTTGTGGAAGACGTCGTTGACGAGACCCTGCTTCTCGCCACTCGGCACCTCGCGGAAGCCGTAGGATGTTTCCATGCCGCCATTGGCGGAAGTACGGCTTTGTGACATCGGACTACTCCGTTACTCGAAATCGGTACGGCGACCATAGCGAAAGGCCGCTTGAGACGCTATCTGTGCAGGCGGGTAATACCCGCGGCCTACTGGCGCTATAACCCACATCGTCCGCAGTTGAAACACGTTTAAATACAGATGGGTTAAGATGCCGGAATTGCCAGAAGTCGAAACGGTGAAGCGTGGTCTTTCGCCCGCCATGGAGGGCGCGCGCATCGAGCGGCTGGAGCTTCGCCGCGGCGATCTGCGCTTTCCCTTTCCGGAAAATTTCGAAGACGAGGTTTCGGGCCGCACCATTATCGGGCTTGGCCGCCGCGCCAAATACCTGCTGATCGACCTCGACAGCGGCAAGACCATCATTTCCCATCTCGGCATGTCCGGCTCCTTCCGCATCGAGCAGGGGCCAGTCAGCCAAACGCCAGGCGATTTTCGCTACAAGCGGTCGAAGGACGAGAAGCATGACCATGCGATCTTCCATCTGGAAGGCCAAGGTGGTGAGCGCCGCGTCATATATAATGATCCACGCCGCTTCGGATTCATGGATATCGCCGATCGCTCAGAGCTTCAGAACAATGCTTTCCTTTTCGGCCTCGGGCCGGAGCCGACCGGCAACGAACTGAGTGCCGCCTATCTGGCAGACCGCTTTGCGGGAAAGGCACAGCCCCTGAAGGGCGCCCTTCTCGACCAGAAAAACGTTGCTGGTCTCGGCAATATATATGTGTGCGAGGCGCTCTGGCGCGCGCACCTGATGCCGGTACGCGCTGCGAAAACCCTGGTCACCAAAACCGGAAAGCCGAAGGAGCAGCTTAGTCTTCTCGTCGCGTCTATCCGCAGCGTCATCGCCGATGCGATCAAGGCCGGTGGCTCGTCACTTCGCGACCATATCCAGACCGATGGCTCGCTCGGCTATTTCCAGCATTCCTTCTCGGTCTATGACCGCGAAAGTCTGCCTTGCCGCACACCGGGCTGCGGCGGTACGGTCTCGCGCATCGTACAGGCAGGACGTTCCACCTTCTATTGCCCGGACTGCCAGAAATAGGGAGGCGGCATGAAAGAGGCCGCGCCCGCTGAGAGAACGGATTACTGAGATGCAGTCGATGATCGAGGGACAGTCACGCTTCCAGCCTTTCGGCTTATCCTATTGGGGTTTCGAAGATCTCAATAAGGGAGTTGGAAGCATGGCTGCCTCTTATGAATACCATATCGGGGTCGACTACCACAAATCCTACAGCCACCTTGTGGTCCAGGACAGTAGCAGTAAGACGCTGCGCTCCGGTCGGGTGAAGAACGATCGCCAGTCGCTCGGCGGGTCTCTCGAACGCTACCGCGAGAACTCGCATGCGGTTGTCGAGGCGACCCGCAAAGCACTATGGAAGGCGCGTCGACGACATCCCGGTTGTCCTGATGATTGTTTAGCGAGCCCGGCAGGTCTCTGCTGCGCTCTTTAGGGAGAATGGGAAACCGGGAGCCGAACGCCACTCTGTGAGCGAAGCCACAGGCAAGGTCACGCCTTGGAGAATGGTTCAAGAACCGAACGGCAGATGCCTGTCGTTAAGAAAGAGATTTGCTCGATCGGCGAAAACGCCGGTCAAACCACAACGGAACCCAAGGAAAAGCCGCCAAATGGTGGTGTTTTGCCCCTTGCGTTCTTTCATTGGAGACAAGCATGGCCTATGAAACGGTGATCGTCGAAACCCGCGGCAATGTCGGCCTGATTACGCTGAACCGGCCGCAGGCACTGAACGCGCTGAATTCCACGGTGCTGAAGGAATTGAAGCAGGCCTTTGCAGATTTCCACGACAACGAGGCGATCGGTGCAATCGTTCTGACCGGATCCGAACGCGCTTTCGCAGCCGGCGCCGATATCAAGGAAATGCAGCCGCTGCAGTTTGCCGATATGTATAAGGCCGAATTCATCAGCGGCTGGGACGAGATTGCCAAGGCCCGCAAGCCGGTGATCGCTGCCGTCAGCGGCTTCGCACTCGGGGGCGGCTGCGAATTGGCCATGATGTGCGACTTTATCATAGCGTCGGACACTGCAAAATTCGGTCAGCCTGAAATCACGCTCGGCGTCATCCCCGGCATGGGCGGCTCGCAGCGCTTGACGCGTATGGTAGGCAAGTCGAAGGCTATGGATATGGTGCTGACCGGCCGAATGATGGATGCGGCCGAAGCCGAGCGTGCTGGGCTCGTTTCGCGTGTGGTCGCGCCCGAGCGGCTGCTCGACGAAGCGCTGGCGGCGGCCGACAAGATTGCGTCGCTGTCGCAGCCTTCGGTGCTGATGGCCAAGGAGGCGGTCAATCGCGCGCTGGAAACCACGCTGGAGGAGGGCTTGCGTTTCGAGCGCCGTCTGTTCCACAGCCTTTTCGCAACGGAAGATCAGAAGGAAGGCATGGCGGCCTTCATCGAGAAACGCAAACCGGCCTTTAAACACCGCTGATCTTCATTCCACGGAGAAAGGCGGCGTTTCCTTGAAAATGCGCGTTGACGCGGGCCGGCTTTAGAGTTATATGCCCGCCCACGGTTCGGGAAGCCGATCAGGTTTTCCGTTTATGCTCCCGCATTGCTGAAGATTGTGGCCGCAGGGCCCGCGGTGATGGCGGAGTTTGTTCGAATTCTTGAGAGAGGCATCCATGGCCAATACAACTTCGGCGAAAAAAGCGACCCGCAAGATCGCCCGCCGTACCGACGTCAACAAGGCTCGTCGCTCGCGCGTTCGCACTTTCGTTCGCCAGGTCGAAGAGGCACTTGCAGCTGGTGATGCTGCCAAGGCAAAGGAAGCCTTCCTCGCAGCGCAGCCGGAACTCGCGCGCGCCGCAAGCAAGGGCGTCGTCCACGCCAACACGGCATCCCGCAAGATCTCGCGCCTCGCTGCCCGTGTGAAGGCTCTGTCGGCGCCTGCGACCGCATAATCTTTCGTTAACAAATTGATCGTTATGATTAGCCCGGTAATCAAGCCGGGCTTTTTCGATTCCGACGATCATCTCCGGATTGGCTAATTTGGCGACTGCTTCGTGTCACTGGGGTGACATGAAAAATTGTTTAAAAACAAATAGTTGCGCAAGGACGTTTCCAGCTTGGGCGACTCTTCTGCGTTCCGGCAGGCTTAGTTGTGAGTCAAGCGGATTTTTATTTTTTTTCTTTCAATGCGTGTCCAAAATACCCACTTCGGGAATCTCCTTGATTCTCCTGCGATTCTTTTTTGACATTAGCGTGACGCCCAAAAACGGGCCCCGGAGTCAATGGTCGCTTCTTAATTTTGCGTAAAATTCATCATTGATCTCGGCAACCGATCCTGCCTAAATGACTTCCAGCAAAGGGCGCGGATATCACCTGCAAAGGCTCAGTCTAAACTGCCACACCGGCAGGGCGATGAGTTTGTGTCATTTGTCACGGAGTAGTTATCTCTCCGTTTTTTTCAAGCACTTGAGCTATTTGCGCCGGGACCGTGGCTGGTCACGGAACGAAGATGCTTTGTGCGCTCGGCGGCTCCATGTTCAAGGGAGCTGAAGGGGATGGGGACAGTAAAATTTGCGTTCGGGCAGGCTGGTCGGAAAACGAGGTCCGGTGGCCGGCTTGGCGCGGCGAACATGACGGAGGCCGCATGAAGGCGGTATCCGCCACGGTTGTCTGCGCCGGTCTCGCTTTGCGGGACAGTGTTTGTGTGAACCGGCATGCATGATGGTCCATGAAAGGGCCGCCGGCATGCCACAACGGGGAAAATTGATCGGGCGGCTGTTTGACTGATGTCGCCCGGTGAAATGAATTTGGAAGGCGGCATGATGCAAATGAATTCATTGACGACGGGTGCTCTTGATAATGGGGATAAGGCACCGCAGGCGTTTGGCTCTATTTGCCCGGATGCGGCGGGGGAAAAAGGAGACATGAAGCATGGCATACTTTTCGAGCGTGTTGGTGCGCGTCTGAAGGCCCAGGTCGGCCCGGATGTTTATGCAAGCTGGTTCGCACGTCTGAAGCTGCATTCGGTTTCAAAGAGCGTCGTGCGTCTTTCGGTTCCCACCACATTTCTCAAGTCGTGGATCAACAACCGTTATCTTGATCTCATCACCAGCCTTTTCCGGCAGGAAGATGCTGAAATCCTGAAGGTGGAAATTCTCGTCCGTACGGCAACGCGTCCCGGCATGAAGCCGGTGGATGAGGCAGCTTCCCAAGAGCCGGCATCACCGGTTACGCCAATGCGTCGCCCTCTTGCTGCTCAGCCAGCTGGTCAGGCGGTTCAACAGGCCGTTTCGGCCGCCGCTGCCGCCCGTCCCGCGACGGTCGGCCAGCCGCTGTTCGGTTCGCCGCTCGACTCGCGCTTCACCTTCGACACCTTCGTTGAAGGCAGCTCGAACCGCGTTGCGCTTGCTGCGGCAAAAACAATTGCCGAAGCAGGGCAGGGCGCAGTGCGCTTCAACCCGCTCTTCATTCATTCGAATGTCGGTCTCGGCAAGTCCCACCTTCTGCAGGCGATCGCCAACGCAGCGGTTCAAAATCCGCGGGCGCTGCGTGTCGTTTATCTGACGGCCGAATACTTCATGTGGCGTTTTGCAACGGCGATCCGGGACAACGATGCGCTGACGCTGAAGGACTCGCTCCGCAATATCGACCTTCTGATCATCGATGACATGCAGTTCCTGCAGGGCAAGATGATCCAGCACGAGTTCTGCCATCTGCTGAACATGCTGCTCGACAGCGCCAAGCAGGTGGTGGTTGCGGCCGATCGCGCGCCTTGGGAGTTGGAATCGCTCGATCCGCGGGTACGGTCCCGTCTGCAGGGCGGTGTGGCGATCGAGCTTGATGCGCCGGACTACGAGATGCGCCTCGAGATCTTGAAGCGCCGCCTGGCTGCGGCCCGTCTGGAAGATCCATCTGTGGAAATCCCGGCCGAACTGCTCTCGCATGTTGCCCGCAGCGTAACGGCAAGCGGCCGCGAACTCGAAGGCGCCTTCAATCAGCTGATCTTCCGGCGCTCCTTCGAGCCGAACCTGTCGATCGAGCGGGTCGACGAACTGCTGGCCCATCTGGTCGGCTCCGGCGAGCCGCGCCGCGTGCGTATCGAAGATATCCAGCGCATCGTCGCACGCCACTACAATGTGTCCCGCCAGGAGCTGGTTTCGAACCGCCGCACGCGCGTCATCGTCAAGCCGCGTCAGATCGCCATGTATCTGTCGAAAACGCTGACGCCGCGCTCCTTCCCGGAAATCGGCCGCCGCTTCGGTGGGCGCGACCATACGACAGTGCTGCATGCGGTGCGCAAGATCGAGGAGCTGATTTCGGGAGACACCAAGCTTTCGCACGAGATCGAACTTCTGAAGCGCCTGATCAACGAATGATCGGCGACCGTCCACCTGAAATTTGCGGCCGGAAGCAATTCCGGCCGTTTTCTTTTATGCGTTCTTTTCTATACAGCCTCAAGAAGTGAGCGCCGCGGCTTCGACGGCGCTGGGAGGGTAAAGATGAGTTTTAAGAGGATCGCCGTTCTCGGACTTGGTAAGGTCGGACGGCTTGCGGCAACGCTTTTGCATGAGGGCGGCTTCGAAGTTGCGGGCGCGGATGCGCAATTGCCGCAGGCCGAAGTGCCGTTCGCGTGCCGCGTCGGCGATGTTTCCAACGCGGCCTTCGTGACGGAGCTGCTATCGGGTGTGGAAGCAGTGCTCTCCTGCCTGCCATACCATCTCAATATCGAGCTTGCGCGGGCCGCCCACGTGGCAGGCATCCATTATTTCGACCTGACGGAAGACGTTCCGACCACCAATTTGATCATCGAACTCTCGAAGACGTCGCGTGGCCTGATGGCGCCCCAATGCGGCCTGGCGCCGGGCTTTGTCGGCATCGTTGGTACAAGCCTTGCCGATGGGTTCGACCGCTGCCGCTCGATCCGCATGCGTGTCGGTGCTTTGCCGCAGAACCCGACGGGCTTGTTGGGCTATGCCTTCAACTGGTCGCCGGAAGGCGTCGTCAACGAATATCTGAACGATTGCGAAGTCATCGAAGGCGGTGTGCGCAAGTTCGTCTCGCCGATGGAATGGCATGAGACGATCTATGTCGAGGGCGTCAAGCTTGAAGCCTTCACCACGTCGGGCGGGCTCGGCACGATGTGCGATACGCTGCACGGCAAGGTCGACAATCTCGACTACAAGACGATGCGCTATCCGGGCCATATGGACCTGATGAATTTCTTCTTCCATGAGCTGCTGATGCGGGAGCAGCGAAAACTCGCCGGCGAAATCCTGACCAATGCCAAGCCACCCGTCGACGACGACGTGGTCTATGTCCATGTCGCGGCCGAAGGCACGCAAGCAGGAAGCCTGCGCCGCAAGGAGTTCGTGCGCGCTTATTATCCGATCGAGATTGCCGGCGCGCGCCGCACGGCGATCGCCTGGACGACCTCGGCATCCGTCGTCGCCGTCATCGAAATGGTCCGCGACGGCCTGCTGCCGGCAACTGGCTTCCTGCATCAGGAGCACATCCCGCTCGATGTGTTCCTGCAGACGCCAACCGGAAGCCTGTTCAAGGCGAGCGCCTCAAGTCGCCATTAGCTCTTGAGGCTCGTCCAATAGGCGCCTTCGAAAGGCACCGCGGCAAAACGCTCGTTGATCTCGGCAAGACTTTTTGCCGGATCGACGTCGTCGAAAAGTTCGGGCCTGACCCAGGTTGCCACCGCTTCGGCTGCCAGAATGTTCAGCGGCACGGCATTGAAGAAATTCCACATACCGTGCACTTTGCCTTCGCGAACGGCCTTCAGCGGCGCAAGTGCCGGCATCTTTACCGTTTCGCCGAGCGAGCGCTGGGCTTCTGATGGATCGACGCCGGGACCGATGGAAAAGGCCGTATAGGTGCCGCCGGGTGATCCGGTAGCAATGTAGATATCAGGCTCGGCTGCGAGGATATATTCCGCAGTCACCTGTCCGCCCTGGGGTGGAAGGTTCTTGTCGGCGGCGTTGCGGCCGCCTGAAAGCGTTATCAGTTCTCCGAGCCCGGTGCGGCCGATTGCCCAGCTTCCGCGGACATCGCTTGGAAAGGCATCCATCAGTACGAGAGGGCCGGTGTCCCTCGGCGCCTTGGCTTTGATGCGCTCAAGCCGCGTCTCGAAGAACCTGGCGAAATCTTCGGCTTGCTCATTGCGCTCGAAAATCCGGCCGAGAAGGCGCATGTCGCGCGGCGTGGTCTTCAGCGGGTCGCGATTGAAATCGACAACAACGACCGGCACACCGACGGAGTCGAGATACTGTATCGCACGCTGGCCGAGTTCGCTGTCGGCCTGCCACATCGCCATGATCGCAAGGTCGGCATTGAGCGAGAGCGCCGCCTCGAAGGACAGCCCGTCCGCCTGGCCGTTGCCGACGAAAGGCACGTTCTCGATTGCCGGAAATTTCTTTCGAAAGGCCTCATAGATAAAGGGATTGTCCCCCTTCATGTCATTTGCCCACCCGGCGAGCATGCTGACGGGATCGGGAAGGATCAGCGACAGGGCGACAAGATTGAATCCCGTCCCAAGGATGACGGCTTCCGGCTTTTTCCTGATCGTCACCTTGCGGCCGATCGCATCCGTGATGGTGAGCGGCCACGCGGATTGCGCTTTTGCAACATGCGGAGCACAAAGAACGACGGAAGCCACAGCGAGCAGATTTCGCCGTGTCGTGAGAAACGCGGTCATTGCGGGTTCCTCTGGCTTGGCAATGCGCAGAGTTTGCCGCAGCTTGGAATTCCAGGAAGCATGTATCGAAGGCAGCAGACCTTGCGCCGTGCGACCTGCTCACCCTCTTCATCCAGATAGCTGACGCAGCCGCAAAACGGGTTTACGCCGCCATCCGGCAGGTGGCCGCGCACAAAGAGCGGAAGGTCGGGGCCGTCTGATGGCTCTCCTCCGGTCAGGCGCAATGCATAATCGATATAGACGGCAGCGTTGTTCCAGCAAAGCTTCGCCGAGATGCCGCAGGCCTTCAGCCGCATGACGGCCTCGCCAAGGTGGGTTTCAAGCAGGGGGCCCACGGCCGTGAAACCTTCGGTCTCGACCCCGCTTTCGATCGTGCCGGCATGGGGAACGCCGAAGGCGCGCGGCAGGCCGTTATCCTCCAATGCGATCGTCATCTCTTCGAATCCGACCGGAAGGGCCTGGCCGCCCAGGCGCCGGGCGAGCAAGTAGGGGATCGAAAGCCCGGAAAAATAATAGAGCGACCACATGGAAACCACGGCGCGCCGGTCGCTGCCGCCGGATATTTCCGCATAGCGATCAATCGCGCGCTGAAAGCCTCCGTCCCGGAAAAAAGCAGGCAGTGGCACGCCGCCGGCAAGCTCCTTGCTGATCATCATCTTGTCTCGGCACCAGGCGTGCTCGCCGGAAAAGGCGGGCGATAGGCCAAGCAGCCCGTCCTTAACTGTCATCTCCCGATGCGAGGCACTGGCCATCGGCCTACCAAGTGTAGCGCAGGGTGCCGATCACCGAGCGGCCCTGGTCGCGGTAGCAGAAGCCTGCCGAGCAGACGGGCTCGCGGCGATCGAGTAAATTGGTGGCGTTCACCTGCAGGCTCAGACCGTCGTACTTCTTGTCGAGTGCAGCAAAGTCGTAGCTGACTGCTGCATCGAAAAGCACGCGGGCGCCGTTTTCCGTCGTGTTTTCGTCATTGCCGTAGCTCTTGCCGATGTAGCGGGCGCCGAAGCCGAAGCCCATTCCATAGACGGGGCTGCTTTCCTGGAATTTGTAGTTGGCCCAGAGCGATGCCATATGCTTTGGCACGGAGGAAACATAGTTGCCGACAGTGCCCGTCGGGCCTTCGAGGATCTTGGCGTCCGTAAAGGTATAGGACGCGACCAGCGACAGGCCGTTGTCGAGGCTCGTGTTGGCCTCGATCTCGAGGCCACGGGAACGAATCTTGCCCCGCTGGACCTGAATGTTTTCTGGGCCGCTCGGCAGATTCACAACCTCGTAGTAAAGGCTGTTTTTCTGATCGATATTGAACAGGGCGGCAGAAAGCATCGTATTGCTGTCCGGCAATAGGTATTTGACGCCAATTTCTTCCTGTTCACTCTCGGTCGGTTTGAACGGGGCGTTGGTCTCCCTGTTGATACCGGCATTCGGCGCAAAAGCGGTCGAGTAGCTGACATAGGGCACGAGGCCGAAGTCGGTCTCGTAGCTCAGACCGATTCGCCCGGAAAATTCGTTGTCCTTTTGAGAGACGGTGTCCACGGTGTCGGCAACGAGATCGGTATTTTCCGTATCAGTCCAAACCCAGTCGTAGCGCCCGCCGAGCGTCAGCAGCCAGGCGTCATAGCGCATCTGGTCCTGCAGGTAGGTGCCGGCCTGCCACTGGTCCTGAACGGTGCGGGTCTGGAAGTCGATGTGCGGGACTGAAGCGCCTGCGTTCGGATTGTTGGTATCAAGCGGCGGCGAGACGCCGCGGCCGTCGAGCGAACGCCAACGAAGCCGGGTCAAGTCGAGGCCGGCAAGCAGCGTATGGTCGATATCTCCCGTCTCGAATTTCGCCTCGAGCTGGTTGTCGATAACAAAGGCCGTCAGGCGTTCGTCAAACGTGCCGGCGCTGCGATCCAAAAGTGTTGGATCGACCGCATTCGGTGCGTAGGCAAAGGCCCAATCGGTGTCGATGTTCAATGTCGAGAAGCGTGCATTCTGGCGGAAGACGAAGGTGTCGTTGAGCCTGTGTTCGAACTCATAGCCGATGCGGCCCTGGTTCTGAACAGAATCGTTGAATGCAGGGTTACCCGCGAAGTAGTCCGTTACTTCGCCGGTGACCGGGTCGTTGTAATAAGCGGCCGTGCCACCCGTCTTCGTGCGCGAATATTCGCCGAGGATGGTAAGCTTCGTGTCCTCGTCCGGCTTCCATGTGAAAGCCGGCGCGATATAGACGCGGTCATCCGGAACGCTGATCTGCTCGGTATTGGCGTCACGATAGAGGCCGGTGAGGCGATAATAGAAGGGATCGCGGTCGTTGACAGGGCCGGAGAAATCAAACTGGCTCTGGTAGCGCTGCTGCGTGCCGTATTGCAACTGGAGTTCATGATAGGGGTCCTCCGTCGGGCGCTTGGTGATCAGGTTGTAGAGACCACCGGCGCCGGAGGCGCCATAGAGAGCCGACGAGGGGCCGCGCAGGATCGAAACACCCTCAAGGCCGTAGGGTTCGGTCTTGAAGAGGGAAGAGCCTGCGCCGGGTTGGCGCAGGTTGTCGCGAAAAACGCCCGTATAGGTGACGTCGAAGCCGCGCACCGTGAAGCTGTCGAAGCGTGGGTCGAAACCATAAGCACCCACGCGCGTGCCTGGCGTGTAGGCGATCGTATCGAGCAGCGTTTGGGGGTTGCGATCCTTGAGTTGCTGTTCCGTCACGGACGAGATCGACTGCGGCGTCTCGATGAAAGGCGTGTCGGTCTTTGCGCCGGTGGCGCTGCTCTTGCCGACATAGCCGTCCGCCTGGATGACACCGCCGCTTCCGCCCTTGACGACGATCTCCTGCAGCACAGTCGCGCCATCGTCGGGCTGGTTTTCGGTGACGGTATCCTGCGCAGCGGCGGGAAGGAAAAGATGGGCCATGGCGGCGCCCGTCAATGCGGCTGCCCGCAGCGATCTGGCAAAAACGTGTACTTTCATCAGCTTACAACTCTCGGCGGTCGACATCAATTATTCATGAGTGTAATAGTCAACAATAAGCCGGATGAAAACCTTTTTATGAGTAGTTCTCTCCACTTTTTTGGGGAAGAGCGGAGCGACCGCGAGCTCGTCAGCTCTTTACTTCCGAAAGCAGCCAACGCCGGAAGGCCGCGACGGCCGGGCGTTCGAGTGCGGCGCCCGGATAGACGAGATGAAAGGCGAGGCGGCTCGCAACACCGAGCGGGAAGGGAGCGACCACAGCGCCTTCGGCGAGTTCCTTCTTTAGAAATGACCGCCGCATCAATGCAAAACCGAGACCAGCCTTCATAGCTTCGTAGGCGCCATTGCCATGCATGAAGATCGGGCCGCGCGAGGCGTCGACCTTCGTCGCCCCTGCTGCCTCCAGCCAGAGCTTCCAGTCGTGCCGGTAAACATCATGGATCAACTGGAAGCCGGCGAGCGTGTCTGGAGAGGGATGGTCTCCAAGCTGCGCTGCCAGCCGCGGGGTGCAGACCGGCACCAGCTCATCATCCACGAGCCGCTCGCTGACAAGGCCGTCATAGCCGCCCAGCCCGTGGCGTATGGCCAGATCGATGCCGTCGCGTTTAAAGTCGAGCACGCGATGCGAGGCACTGATGCGCACGTCGATCTCCGGATGGATCTCCTCGAAACGCGCGAGCCGCGGAACCAGCCAATAGGTCGCGAAGCCTGCCGTGCAGGTGACGTTCAGTACCGAGCCGCGTGCCCGCGCTGCAATCGCGGCCGTCGCCTCTCTCATCAGCCGGAAGGCGGTCTGCAGCGTGGCGAAGTAATCAGCGCCCTCGACTGTAAGGGCGAGCGCCCGCGTTTTCCGCTCAAAAAGCCGTACGCCGAGTTGGGCTTCCAGATCGCGGATCTGCAGGCTCACGGCGCCGGGCGTCACATGCAGCTCCTTGGCGGCCAGCGTCATGCTCAAATGCCGTGCGGCAGCTTCGAAAGCCCGCAGGGCCGAAAGGGATGGCAGAAATTCGCTCATGATTTAGTTCAGCTAAAGCATATGCCGAGAAAGACTCGTTTGCCGGAATGGAATTATAGAAATAATATCAGAATGAAAGCGAGCATTAAACAAAATCGTGATGAGATATTCATCGAGCACAAATCGTAGCTGGCAGAAACTGGTGCGCAAGAAACGGGTGGCGAAATCATCCGCCGTATCGTAAGCCCGCGAACAACGAAGGGAGACAGACATGCAGAAACAAATGGGCTTGGCCGAATGGAGTATGCTGTTGGTCCTGTCCCTCCTTTGGGGCGGCTCCTTCCTCTTCAACGGTATTCTAGTCAAGGCACTGCCGCCATTTACGATCGTCACGGGCCGCGTGCTGCTGGCGGCGCTCGCGCTCAATATCATCGTGCGGCTCATGGGTCATACGATGCCGCGCGACGGCAGGAGCTGGGTCGCCTTCTTCGGAATGGGTGTGCTGAACAATATGATCCCCTTCTGCCTCATCGTCTGGGGCCAGACTCACATTGCAAGCGGCCTTGCCTCGATCCTGAATGCCACAACGCCGCTCTTTACGGTCGTTGTTGCCCATATCCTGACCACCGACGAGAAGATGAGCGGTCATCGCCTGATCGGTGTGCTCATCGGCTTTGCCGGCGTGGCTTATATGATCGGCTTCGATGTGCTTCACGATCTCGGCTCGAATATCCTGGCGCAGCTCGCGGTCCTCGGAGCTGCGATCTCCTATTCCTTCGCCGGCATCTGGGGCCGCCGTTTCCGGGCGATGAGCATGCCGCCGCTGCTGCCAGCCGCAGGCCAGGTCACGGCCTCCACCATCTTGATGCTGCCGATTGCGCTGATTGTTGACCGTCCATGGGCATTGCCCGCTCCTGGTATCGAAACCTGGCTGGCGCTGCTCGGCCTCGCACTTCTTTCGACCGCCATCGCCTATGTGCTTTTCTTCCGGGTTCTCGCAACGGCGGGCGCGACGAACCTGGCGCTGGTGACCTTCCTCATTCCCGTCAGCGCCATTCTGTTGGGTACGATCATCCTTGGCGAGCAGTTGCAGGCAAAACACCTGATCGGCATGGCGACGATCGCGGTCGGCCTTGCGGCGATCGACGGGCGGTTGATGTCGCTTAGGAAAAGCCGGGCAGCCTGAGGCTCAGCAGGCGAGATCGGCGACGACCGAATCGAGGATCAGCATGCCCGAGGGCGTGCAGCGAAGGCGGGAATTGCCGATCCGCTCGATGAAGCCGTGCTCCAGCAGAAATTCTTCACGCTTCGGATCCGGATCCCGGCCGGAAAGCTGCTGCCAGCGGGCAAGATCGACGCCTTCCTTCAGCCGCAGCCCCATGAGGAGCAATTCGTCCGCCTGCTCGTCATAGCCGAGCCGTTCCTGCTCCACAATGCCATGCCCGTCGCGCTCGACAAGCTCGAGCCAGGTCTCCGGCTTGCGCTCGGTCGCGGTTGCGATCTTCTCAGGCCCTCGCGTCAGGCGGCCGTGTGCGCCGGGGCCGATCCCGGCATAGTCGCCGTAGCGCCAGTAGGTGAGGTTATGGCGGCTCTCGGCGCCGGGCCGGGCATGGTTGGAAACCTCATAGGCCGGCATGCCCTCACGCGCCATGATCTCCTGAGTCGCCTCGTAGAGGATCGCCGATTGGTCGCCATCCGGCACGATCAGTTTTCCGGCCTTGTGCAGGCCGTAGAACGGCGTGCCCTCCTCGATCGTCAGCTGGTAGAGCGAAAGGTGATCGACCGCATATGAGATCGCTTCCTTCAGCTCCTTCTCCCATTCCCCGACGGTCTGGCCGGGGCGGGCATAGATCAGGTCGAAAGACATGCGCGGGAAGATGTCGCGCGCCAGCTTGATGGCTTTCAGTGCATCGGCCACGTCATGCAGGCGGCCGAGGAATCTCAGATCCCGGTCATTCAGCGCCTGAACGCCGAGCGACACGCGATTGACGCCTGCGGCGCGATAGCCGCGGAAGCGCTCGGCCTCCACGCTCGAAGGATTGGCCTCCATCGTGATCTCGATGCCGTTCGGCACATGCCAGTGCTTGGATATACCGTCGAGAATGGCCGAAACCGTTGCTGGATGCATGAGCGACGGCGTGCCGCCGCCAAGGAAAATGCTCGTCACCGTCTTCGGTCCGCTCATCCGGCGAACGGCAGCCATCTCCTTCAGGAACGCAGCGGCGAACCGCTCCTGGTCGACCGGCTGATGACGGACATGGCTGTTGAAGTCGCAATAGGGGCACTTCGCCGCGCAGAAGGGCCAATGCACATAGACGCCGAAACCGGGCTCGCCGGTATCGGGCAGAAGCATCGCATCGCGCGTCAAGCTTGGTGTATCGAGAATCTCCACGAACCGACCCTACGCTTCCAGGCAGGTTTCGACAAAGCGTTTGAATGCGCGCGCCCGATGCGACAGGGCTTGCGGCTTGCCAATGTTCCAGCCGTGCTTTTCCTCGGCACTCATCTCGCCGAAGGTGATGTCGTAACCTTCCGGTTGGAAGACCGGATCGTAACCGAAACCCTGGGTGCCGCGCGGCGGCCAGACGACGGTACCTTCCACCTCGCCGCGAAAAAGCTCCGTATGCCCGTCTGGCCAGGCGAGGCAGAGCACGCTGACGAAGCGCGCGCGCCGTTGTTCCGGCTTGGTGGCTCCGGCTTTGTCCAGCGCCTGTTGCACCTTTTCCATCCCGATCGCAAAGTCGCGCGTGCCGTCTGCGGTCTCGGCCCAGTTGGCCGTATAGACACCCGGATCGCCACCGAGCGCATCGATCACCAATCCCGAATCGTCGGAAAGCGCCGGCATCCCTGCTGCTTTGGCAGAGGCGAGAGCCTTGATCGTCGCGTTTTCCTCGAAGGTTGTGCCCGTTTCGTCAGGCTCGATGAAGTTGAGGTCCGCTGCCGATTTGGCGGTAAAGCCGAGCGGTCCGATCAGTTCCTGGATCTCGCGGATCTTGCCGGCGTTGTGGCTGGCGACGACGATCGTCTTCGTTTCAAGCGTGCGCATGGTCGGTCCTATTCAATGCCCCAGATTCTGGCTTCGGCGCATTCGAGGCTGTTTCCCGCGGGATCGCGGAAATAGATCGAGCGGCCGCCGTTCGGCCAGTGGACTTCGGATTCGATTTCGATGCCCGCGGCTTTGAGCTTCACCGCCATGGCATCGATGTTCTTACCAGACACCCGGAAACATGCGTGGCCCTGACCTTTCGTGCCGTGGGGCGGTACCTGCAGGGCATCGGCCGCTGGCGGTTTCACCGTTTCATCGGGGTTGAAGATCAACAGCACGCCTTGCCCGCAGCGGAAGAATACATGCCGGTTTGCGGCGCGCGTGATCTTGGCAAGGCCGAGCACGCCTTCGTAGAAGGCCTCGGCCTTGTCGAGATCCTTCGCATAAAGCGCGGTCTCCAGCATGCCTTCCAGCAGGGCAGTCATCCGGCGATGGCCTGTTTCTGCATGTCGACGAGCTCCACGATGCCGGTTTTCGCCAGTGTCATCAGCGCCGCAAATTCCCCGTCCGTGAACGGCGTGCCTTCGGCGGTTCCCTGAATTTCAACGATGCCGCCGGCACCCGTCATGACGAAATTCGCATCGGTTTCGGCCGAGGAATCTTCGAGATAATCGAGGTCGATCACCGGCTGGCTGGCGAAGATGCCGCAGGAAATCGCAGCGACATGATCCTTGAGCACGCGCTCGACCTTGATCATGTTGCGGGTTTCCATCCACTTCAGGCAGTCGTAGAGCGCAATCCAGGCTCCCGTAATGGAGGCCGTGCGCGTACCGCCGTCAGCCTGAATGACGTCGCAGTCGAGCGTGATCTGGCGCTCGCCCAGTTCCTTGAGATCGACGACGGCACGAAGGGAGCGGCCGATCAGGCGCTGGATTTCCTGTGTGCGCCCGCCCTGCTTGCCGGCCGCGGCCTCGCGTTTCATGCGCTCGCCGGTTGCCCGCGGCAGCATGCCATATTCGGCCGTGACCCAGCCCTTTCCAGTATTGCGCAGCCAAGGTGGCGTCTTGTCTTCCAGGCTTGCGGTACAGAGCACATGCGTATCGCCGAATTTGACGAGGCAGGAACCTTCCGCATGCTTTGAAAAATTGCGCTCGAAAGTGACTTTGCGCATCTGGTCGGTTTTTCTGCCTGAAGGCCGCATTGTGATCTCCTGAAGCACGACGCCGAAAACCGTAAAGCGGTTCTCGCAAAACATCATGCATGCTTGAATGGTGTCGACCGCTTCTACGATTGGCCGCAGCCATTTGCAAATTCCCTTTTGCTACGAGGGCGAGAACGGCTATATTTTAGGGATCGTCATCAGCAGCGCAGGTCTAAGGAAGTTCATGGGGTTCAGGTCGACGTCGGTTTCGGATGCCGTTGCTGCGCTGGATGAACGCTCCAAGGAAATCTTCCGCCGCATCGTTGAAGGCTATCTGGAAAGTGGCGAGCCGCTCGGCTCGCGCAATCTCTCCCGCATCCTGCCCATGTCGCTATCGCCCGCGTCGGTGCGCAACGTGATGAGCGACCTGGAGGAGTTGGGCCTGATCTACTCGCCGCATGTCAGCGCCGGACGCCTGCCGACGCAGGGCGGCCTTCGCTTCTTCGTCGATGCCTTCATGCAGGTCGGCGACCTTTCCGCCGAGGACCGTGCGAATATCGACCGCCAGGTCCGCCCCGAAAGCCGCGACAATCCGGTTGAATCGATGATGAACGAGGCAAGCCGGATGCTGTCGGGCATTTCGCGCGGCGCAGGGCTTGTCATCACCTCAAAGAGCGATCCGGTTCTCAGACACGTCGAATTCATCCGCCTGGAGCCCACCAAGGCGTTGGCAGTGCTCGTCGGCGATCACGATCAGGTCGAAAACCGCATTATCGAATTGCCGGCAGGTGTTACGTCGTCGCAGCTGACGGAGGCCGCGAATTTCCTCAATGCCCATATGTCTGGCCAGACATTGCCGGAATTGCGCAAGCAGCTCAGTCGCCTGAAGGAGAACGTCCGCCACGAGCTCGACGCGTTGTCCCGGGATCTCGTCGAGCGCGGTATCGCGGTGTGGTCTGGCGATGCGGACGAAGGCAAGCCGCCGCAGCTTATTATTCGAGGCCGATCCAATCTGCTCGATGGCCTGGCAGGCGCGGAAGACCTCGATCGTCTCCGCATGCTCTTCGACGATCTCGAAAAGAAGGACAGCCTGATCGAGCTGCTGAACCTTGCCGAAACCGGTCCGGGCGTGCGCATCTTCATCGGTTCTGAGAACAAGCTCTTTTCGCTTTCCGGCTCCTCGCTGATTGTTGCGCCCTATCGCGACGATGACGACCGCATTGTCGGCGCCGTCGGCGTCATCGGCCCGACACGGCTCAATTATTCACGCATTGTGCCGATGGTGGATTACACCGCCCAGCTGATCTCCCGGCTTGCGCGCGGCACGCTGTAAAAAACCCGGAATTTTTTCTTCTTTGTCACGCAGACTTGATTTTTTGCGGTCAAAGCTCGATATCGGGCGCATCCCAAGAGAACCCATTACCGGAGACCGTCATGACTGACGAAACGACGAAAAACGGATCTGACGCTGCCGCGGCTGAAGCCGCAGACGACGTTGCCGCAAACGTCGAGAACGAAACCACGGTGGAAGCGCCGCGCCAACCGGATCCGCTTGAAGTGCTCAAGGCTGAAAATTCCGAGCTGCGCGACCGCTATCTGCGCCTTGCCGCCGAAATGGACAATCTGCGCCGCCGCACGGAGCGCGACGTGAAGGATGCAAAGTCCTACTCGGTCGCGGGCTTTGCGCGCGATATGCTTGCCGTTTCGGACAATCTGCGCCGCGCGCTCGATGCCATCCCCGCCGAGGCGAAGGAAGCGGGCGAGACAGGCCTCAACACGTTGATCGAAGGTGTCGAGATGACGGAGCGCTCCATGCTCTCGGCGCTGGAGCGCCACGGCGTCCGCAAGTTGGATCCGATCGGCCAGAAGTTCGATCCGAACTTCCACCAGGCGATGTTCGAGGTTCCCAATGCCGAAGTGGCGAATAACACGGTCGTCCAGGTCGTTCAGGCAGGCTTCACGATCGGCGAGCGTGTTCTTCGTCCCGCAATGGTCGGCGTGGCCAAAGGCGGCCCGAAGGCAGCAGATGCAGACCTCAACACAGCGTTCACCGAAAAGGACGCCTGATCTTCTTTTCAGGCGCCTTTCATAATCAGTCCGAAAATCAGATGCGGGCGAAGCGCTCGATCATGAGATCGAAGAAGCCGTCCGCATCCACATAGCGCATCACCTTGGCATTGCGCTTGCGGTCGGTCACATGCCACCAGTCGACCACCGTCATGCCAACGGTCAGCTCCGACTTCACCTCGATCTCGACATTGCAGTCACGGCCCTTGAAGAGTTCGGGCTTCAGTAGGTAGGCGACGACCGCCGGATCGTGCAGAGGCCCACCGTCCGAACCATACTTCTCGACATCGAAGCGCTCGAAGAATTCCAGCATTTCGACCATTGCTTTGGCCGGTGCCGTGCCGAGATCGGCCATGCGTTTGACGCGATCCTTCCGTGTCAGCAACTGATGTGTCACGTCGAGCGGCATCATCACGATCGCTATGCCGGAACGAAAAACGATGTCGGCTGCTTCCGGATCGACATAGATGTTGAATTCGGCGGCGGGCGTTATGTTGCCGCCCTCGAAGAAGCCGCCTCCCATCATCACCAGTTCACGGATGCGCGGAATGATGTCCGGCGCCTTTTGCAAGGCCATGGCGATATTGGTAAGCGGTCCCAGCGTGCAGAGTGTCACCGTGCCTTCCGGCTCGCCGCGAAGCGTCTCGATGATGAAGTCGACCGCGTGCTGTGCCTGCAGCGGCATCGTCGGCTCATCGAGCTCCGGTCCATCGAGGCCGGTCTTTCCGTGCACGTGCTCGGCCGTGACCAGCTTGCGCGCGATTGGCGCGTCGGCGCCTGCGAAAACCTTCGTGCCGGGTCGTGCGCAGAGCTCGCAGACGATGCGCGCGTTGCGGCTCGTGTAGGAGAGCGGCACGTTGCCTGCGACGGTCGTGACGCCGAGCACCTCCAGCTCTTCGGGGCTGCCGAAGGCAAGCATGATGGCCGCTGCATCGTCCTGGCCGGGGTCGGTGTCGATGATGATCTTTCTGGGGGTCGCCATTGCGTTGCTCCGTCTCAAGGTGCACGTCGTCGTGGCAGGCACCATTCGTTTATTTTTCCGTCGCAGATCGGCGCAGCCGCTGCGCTCGACGATGTGATGCGAGCCGCCATGATTTTTGTCAAGCAACGGCCCCAATCCAACCGTCTTAAATTCATGTGACTGCGATGCGCCGCATATGTCTTGCGCGAAAGGCACACGCTTCCCATATTAACGGCGTCCGGATGCTACGCTTAGGTCCGGGAAGGTCGCTTGGATCAAGGACTTTGAAAGATGAGCCGCATGACACCTTTCGCCAGCCCGCTGCTTTTGGGCTTCGACGCCATGGAAAAGACGCTTGAACGCATTTCCAAGGCAAGCGACGGTTACCCACCCTATAATATCGAACGTATCGCCCCCGACCAGGGAGCGCCTGAGCGCCTGCGCATCACGGTTGCCGTCGCCGGTTTCGGCGAAGACGAGCTGGACGTTACGACGGAAGAGAATCAATTGTTGATCCGCGGCCGCCAGGTCGAGCATGGCGAGCATGAATATCTCTATCGCGGTATTGCTGCGCGCCAGTTCCAGCGAACCTTCGTGCTGGCAGACGGCATGCAGGTTTTGGGCGCCAGCCTCAAGAATGGATTGCTTGCCGTCGATCTCGTTCGTCCGGAACCGGCGCGCATGGTGAAGAAAATTAACATTTCGGTCTCACAGTAGGACAACGGCCCATTCGGCTGTTGGTCCCTTCTCCCGGAGGTACAGGAATGTTGATGAAAGAAGCGAATTCTCACCTGACCAAGTCCGAACTTGCCGGTATCGGCAACGGCGAGGTCGCCTATATCCGCAAAATGCGCAACGACGAGGTCTCGAAGTGCTTTCCCGAAGCACCGGATATCGATCCGAGCGTGGACCTTTGGGCCCTCTTCGGCGCAGACGGAACGCCGATCCTGCTCACGGACAATCGCTCCAGCACCTTCTTCAAGGCGGCTGAAGACGAATTGAAGACGGTCAGCCTGCACTAAAGATGCAGGCTTAGACCCTTTTGAATGTCAGATAGGCGGAGGACCTGCCCTCGCGCCGGGCCTTGGCCTCGTAGCGTGTGCTCGGCCAGCCCTCATAGGGCGTCAGCCAGTCGGCAGCGTCTTGCGCAAGCCAGTCGAAGCCGCCGTGATCGCGGCACTTCAAAAGCGTCCAATTCACGTAGGTATCGATGTCCGAGGCGAAGCAGAAGAGCCCGCCCGGCTTCAGCACGCGATGGAAACGGTCGAGATTGGTCTTGGAAACGAAACGCCGTTTCCAATGCTTCCGTTTTGGCCAGGGATCGGGATAGAGCAGATCGATGTGATCCAGGCAGCCGTTCGGTAACCAGTCGAGCAGTTGCGTTGCATCGTCATCATAGACGCGGATATTCTTTGCACCCTTCGTCTCGATGCTTGCCAGCAGTTTCTGCATGGAATTGATGAAGGGTTCGATGCCGATGAATCCGGTCGAGGGCATTTCCAGCGCACGGTGGATCAGATGTTCGCCACCGCCGAAGCCGATTTCCAGGCGCAGCCGTTCAGCCGGAACCGGGAAGAGGTTTTTCAGTGGCTCCGGTGGAGCCGCTGAAAGGTCGATGAGGAATGCCGGGAGCAGGGTGTTCAGTCTTTCCGCCTGATGTTCGCGGAGAGCCTTCCCCTTGCGGCGACCGAAGAATGCCTCGGTCGCGCGCCCCCGACGCTCCATATCCGTCATGCTGCTTCCCGGAGCTTCACGGTTTCCTTCAGCGCCTTGACGAGGTCGGTGCGCTCCCATGAGAACGAACCGTCACGGCCTGCCTTCCGGCCGAAGTGGCCGTAGGCCGAGGTCTTGGCGTAGATCGGCTTGTTGAGGTCGAGGTGACGGCGGATGCCGGTCGGCGACAGATCCATGTTCTTGCGGATCGCCGCCTCGACTTGGTCTTCCGTCACAGCCTTGCCGGTGCCGTGCAGGTCGACATAGATCGACAGCGGCTGAGCAACGCCGATCGCATAGGAAAGCTGGATCGTGCAGCGGTCGGCGAGGCCTGCGGCAACCACGTTCTTCGCAAGATAGCGGGCAGCATAGGCCGCCGAGCGGTCGACCTTGGTCGTATCCTTGCCGGAAAACGCACCGCCGCCGTGCGGAGCTGCACCGCCGTAGGTATCGACGATGATCTTGCGGCCGGTGAGACCAGCATCGCCGTCCGGACCGCCGATGACGAACTTGCCGGTCGGGTTGATGTACCAGTTGCAATCCTTGGCGATCGGCAGATCGCCCAGCGCTTCGCGGATGTAGGGCTCGACGACGGCGCGAACCTTCTTGGAATCCCAGCTCTCATCGAGATGCTGGGTCGACAAAACGATCGAGGTCACCTCGGCCGGCTTGCCATCGATGTAGCGCACGGTCACCTGGCTCTTGGCGTCCGGGCCGAGCTTGGCAACATCGCCGTCGCCCTTCTTGCGGGCTGCGGCAAGCAGCTGCAGGATCTTGTGGGAATAATAGATCGGCGCCGGCATGAGGTCCGGCGTTTCCTTGCAGGCGTAGCCGAACATGATGCCCTGGTCGCCGGCGCCTTCGTCACCTTGCTGGTCGGAGGCGTTGTCGACGCCCTGAGCGATATCGGCGGACTGCGAGTGCAGCAACACGTCGATCTTCGCCTTCTTCCAGTGGAAGCCGTCCTGCTCGTAGCCGATGTCCTTGATAGCGCGGCGGGCGGCAGCCTTGAATTTCGACGGGTTGATGACGTCCTTGCCGTCCTTGCCCTTTTTCATCAGGCTCGGCGGCAGACGGACTTCACCGGCGATGACGACGCGGTTCGTCGTTGCCAGGGTCTCGCAGGCAATGCGCACGCCCCAGGGGTTGACGCCGGTCTTGGCCGCTTCACGATAGACCAGATCCACGATCTCGTCCGAGATGCGGTCACACACCTTGTCCGGGTGACCTTCGGCGACTGACTCACTGGTGAAAAGATAATTCGCGCGCATTTCGGGATTCCCCTCAAAGAACAAAAGCCGTTAGTTGGTACTCATTCCCCGTTCGAAAAACAAGCACAGAAGGACATAAATATATCTTTATATCTACCGCGAAATGATAAATTTTGCCCTTAAAACGCAAAAAAGGTGGCCTTTAGACCACCTTTTAAAAATGGGAGCCTCAAGGGAATCGGATCAGTCCGTGTCGGCCTCGGCGGCCAGTGCTTTGACAAGCTCCACGACCTTGCGGCGAACTTTCGGGTCGGAAATCTTCACGAACGCCCGGTTGAGCTGGAGCCCCTCCGAGGAAGAGAGGAAATCAACGACATAATTTGAGCTCGACGCTTCTGCCATGCCGGTCAATCCACCGGTGTGATCGCCCGGGGCGTCCTCGAAGAAAAAGGAAACCGGGACGTTGAGAATACTCGAGATGTTCTGCAGGCGGCTCGCACCGACGCGGTTCGTGCCCTTTTCATATTTCTGGATCTGCTGGAAGGTAATGCCGAGACTCTCGCCCAGCTTCTCCTGGCTCATACCAAGCATCGTACGGCGAAGCCGAATGCGGCTGCCAACGTGTATGTCGATCGGGTTAGGCTTCTTCTTGTTTTCAATCATGGTCGTGCCCTAGCAAAGAATTTCAACCTGGTTAAACCGGCAGTGCCCAGACCCATCCGTAACGCCACGTTGTAAGCGGCGCAAACCCTATCATCAAGCATACGTTAACAACGCCGATCGCCACCACTATGCAATTTTAGGGGTTTTCGGTCAATTCGGCTTGAAAATAAAACCAAAGCGGGAAATCGACGCAATCAAAATCAATAACGTTTCAGTCAACCAGAAGTAAGCTTGCTGTGAAAACAAGTTCCCGGATGCGCTGCCGAATCCCTCAAGGGTTGCGTCTATGAACCCTCTCTCATTGAGGGCGAGCCCTGCAACAATCTGCCCGCGCGCATTCACGATCGCCGAGATGCCGTTGTTGGCGTCACGAATCAGGGGCAAACCGGTTTCCACAGCGCGCACCCGCGCTTGCTGGAAGTGCTGATAAGGACCGGGCGTATTGCCGAACCACGCGTCGTTCGTGATGTTCAAGATCGCACCGGCATCGGCGATGTCGCCGGTCATCTCGTCGGCAAAGATGATCTCGTAACAGACCAGAGGATAGAGTTTCAGCCCCGTCGGCAGCTCCAGGAGATGGCGCGTTGCCGCGGCAGAGAATCCGCCCGGCATTTCGACGATATTGCGGATGCCGAAATCGTCGAGGATATTCTCGAACGGCACGTATTCGCCGAATGGAACGAGATGCACCTTGTCGGAAGCCGCGACGATCTGGCCGCGTCCATCGAACGCGTAGATCGAATTGTAGTAGCGCACCGGGTTTCCCGGCCCCATCTCTTCGGCCCGCACGGCGCCCGCAATCAGAATCTGATTATCGGCGAGCGTATCGGCGATCCGGGTAAGAGCATCCTGGTTGTCGGTGAGGATGAAAGGGATCGAGGTCTCCGGCCAGACGATGATGTCCGGCTTCTTTCCGCCGTCCAGCGGCGCTTCGGCCGAGAGCTTCAAATGCATCTCGAAGATGGCCGAGCGGTCGGCGTTGCTGTCGAGCTTGGCCGCCTGATCGATCATCGGCTGCACGAGCCGGATCACCGGCCGTTTCTCCTGCGGCAGCGTGGGAGCTTCCGGCGCGAGATAAAGCACATAGCCGCCGTAGCCGACATGAGCTGCAAAAAGCAGCGCGGCCAGCCCCACACCCGCCGTCGCACCCTGCCGCGTCCCAAGAAGAGCGGGTGCGGCGAAGACGAAGACGGCAAGCGCAGTCACGCCCGTGGTGCCGACGACGTGGGCGGACTGCATCATCAGCGGCATCGGCATGATGCCGTAGCCGACCGCATTCCATGGAAAGCCCGTGAATGTGACGCTGCGCAACCACTCGAAGAGGCCGAAGCTTGCGGCAAGTGCTGCAATGCGGCCTAACCCGTCCGACCAGAAGATGCGGGCGACAGCCGCCGCAAGGCCATAATAGATCGACAGCACTGCCGGCAGGCCAAAGATTGCCAGCGGCAGCGCCCAGGCAAACTCTTCCGAGTCAATCATCAGCGCATGGCCAAGCCACCAGAGGCCTGCGACGAAATAGCCGAAGCCAAAGAGCCACCCGATCGCGAAGGAGGGCCACAGTCGGCCGAGGACGCTTGCCTCGGGGGAGGCGGCTGCGCCATCGATCAGCCAGACAAGGAGTGTGAATGAGAGGAACATCGCGGCAAAAAAGCCGATCGGCGGAAGTGCCAGAACGGCAAATGCGCCGGCCAGGACTGCCAGCAATGCTCGTTTGAAACCCCAGACCAGGATGACCCTGTCCGCAAGCCGCTCCATGCGCACTCCAATCAAGCCGCGAATCAACCCGGTCCGCAGTCTTTCAAAAAAGCGGCGCTTTGTCGTGCCGTGCGAAAATCAGTTCGACGTGGATTCGGCGGTCCGGTCGTCAGTTGTCTCAGCACCGGTCGCACTGTCGCCGTCCGCCTTGACACGGCGGCGGATCGCCTGACGCTTGCGGGTGATGCGCACGCGCTTGATGCGGCGCGGATCGGCCTCGAGAATGTGGAATTCGAAATCCGGCAGCGCCTGGACCACTTCGCCTCGAACCGGGATGCGGCCGAGGGCGGAGAAGATGAGACCGCCGAGCGTATCGACCTCGTCCACCTGCTCGCTGATGTCGAAATCCGGACCGATCGCCTCTGCAATCTCTTCCAGTTCGACGCGGGCATCCGCCACAAAGACGTCTTCGGAAATGCGCTTGAACATGACTTCTTCGTCGTCATGCTCGTCGTCGATGTCGCCGACGACCATCTCGACGATGTCCTCATGTGAAGCAAGGCCGTCGGTACCGCCATATTCATCGATGACGAGCGCCATCTGCGTACGGTTCACCTGCATGCGGCGAAGCAGATCGGATGCCAGCATCGATGGCGGCACGAAGAGGATCTTGCGGATGATGCCGGCCTCGGCGAGCGTCTTTTGGAGGTCGACGCGGGCGAGATCGAAATTCGGCTTTGCCGAACGCACCGGCTTTTGAATGTTCTCTGTAGCGATCTCGACAAGTGGCTTGGCAGTCTTGGAGCCTGTCCGGCGCTTGTTGCGTGCCTGCTTTGCGACATAGGAAAGCAGGTCGCGGATGTGCACCATGCCGCGCGGATCGTCGAGCGTATCGGCATATACGGGCATGCGCGAGCGCCCGGATTCCTCGAAGAGGATCATCAATTCGCCGATGGTGATGTTCTGGTCGACCGCCTCGATATCGGCGCGCGGGACCATGACGTCGGCGACACGCACTTCGCGGAAACGCAGGATGTTGTGGAGCATCGCCCGCTCGTCGGGCGAAAAGGCATCGTCGCCAGTATCGTTCGTCATAAGTGCGTCGGCGAGATCTTCGCGGATGCGCGAACCCTGCTGGGGGCGGAGAATGCGGGCGGCACGCGCCCAGAATGATCGTCCTGAATGCCTGCTACTACTGCCCGCCTCATCTGAGGAGGAGGATTGATCGGCGTCCTTGGTTTCCGCCGCCGGTTTCGTTGTAAAGTCGCTCATGGTTCCATTTTAAGGTCTTGACCCTCGTATGGGTCAGATAGGCCGAGTACTGCCAAAATGCGAGTCTCCAACCCCTCCATAATTTCGGCTTCGTCGTTATTCATATGGTCGTAGCCGAAGAGATGCAAGAAACCATGCACCATCAGATGCGATAGATGCTCCTCGAACGATTTTTCGAGCTCCCGCGCTTCCCGTTCGACGGTCTCCCTGGCGATGATGATATCACCAAGCATCGGACCTGGCATCTCTCCCGGCGCTATCGGAAAGGCAGGGAAGGAAAGGACATTGGTAGCCTTGTCTTTTTTGCGCCATTCGGCGTTGATGGCGCGCATGGCCTCGTCATCCGTGAAGACGAGTGAAAGCTCCGTCGCCGTCTTGGGAAACCTCTGCCTCTCATCTTTTTCGAGAACCTCCGCTGCCGCTTTCAGCACGCGTTCGGCCAAAGCCTGAAGTTCATTCTCCGAGGGCCAGTCGCCCTCCTCGATGCTGACCTGGAAATCGATTTCGGCCATCAGACCCGCGGTCCGGCGTCTTCCGGCCGCGTCGTATAGGTGGCGTCATAGGCCCTTACGATCCGTCCGACCAGCGGATGGCGCACGACATCGACATCCTTGAAGCGGATCGTCGAGATCCCTTCCACCCCGTCGAGCAGATGCAGTGCTTCGACAAGTCCGGACTTCACGCCGCGCGGCAAATCGATCTGGCTCGGGTCGCCGGTGATGATCATGCGCGAATTCTCGCCGAGACGCGTAAGAAACATCTTCATCTGCATCGATGTCGTGTTCTGTGCCTCGTCGAGGATGATGGCCGCGTTCGACAGGGTGCGCCCGCGCATGAAGGCGAGCGGCGCGATCTCAATGACGCCGGCCGTGATTGCGCGCTCGACCTTGTCTCCGGGGATCATGTCGTAGAGCGCATCATAGAGCGGCCGCAGATAGGGATCGACCTTCTCCTTCATGTCGCCCGGCAGGAAGCCGAGGCGCTCGCCGGCTTCGACGGCTGGCCGCGAAAGGATGATCTTCTCGACGGCGCCGCGTTCCAGCATCTGGGCCGCATGCGCGACGGCGAGATAGGTCTTGCCCGTGCCGGCTGGGCCGACGCCGAAGACCAGTTCGGCGCGCTCCATGGCGCGTATATAGGCATCTTGCGTCGGCGTGCGCGCAACGATCGTCTTCTTGCGTGTCGAGATCTGCGCCATGGTCAGCTTGGCTTTTTTCTCCATGGTCGGCAGGCTCAACTGATCGTCGGCGGCAACCGCCATGCGGATTGCGCCTTCCACGTCGGATCGTTCCACGCTGCCGCCTTTCTGGAGCTTTTCATAGAGGTAGTCCAGCGTGCGCCGGGCTTGGTTGGTGGCGACGACGTCACCGGTGATAACGACGGAATTACCGCGCGCACGCGCATCGATATGCAGCCGCTCTTCGAGAAGCTTCAGGTTCTGATCGAATTGACCAAATAGCTCGCTGGCGAACCGGTTGTTCTCGAACGTCAGGACGAAGTGATTGGCGTCGCTCGCAATGCGTGGGTGGCGCGGTGAAGAAGAAACCAATTCTTGTCCGTTCAAGCGGTCGAGCTCCCTAGGTTAAACCCCAGCCTCTGCAAACTCGGCAAACAGGCTGTTCGTTCCGGTTCCGGTGATTCGCACTTTGATAATGTCACCGATTTGCGATGCTTTTGCATCAACATTCACCGACTGAAGCCAGGGAGAACGGCCGATAAGCTGTCCTGGCATGCGGCCGGGCTTTTCAAGCAACAAATCGATCTCCTTGCCGATGCAGGATTCGTTGAATCCCTGCGTCTGCTTGAGGAGAAGCGCCTGCAGGCGCTCGAGCCGTTCTGCCTTGATCTCTTCCGGCACCTGGTCCTTCAGTTCCGCCCCGGGCGTACCCGGCCGCGTCGAATATTTGAAGGAGAAAGCCTGCGCATAGCCAACCTCCCCCACCAGACGCAGTGTAGCTTCAAAATCCTCGTCTGTCTCCCCAGGAAAACCAACGATGAAGTCGCCCGAAAGCGCAATATCGGGGCGGGCTGCGCGGATGCGCTCGATCAACGTCATATATTCGCCTGCCGTATGGCGCCGGTTCATGGCTTTCAGGATGCGGTCCGAGCCCGCCTGCACCGGCAGGTGCAAGTAGGGCATCAGCGCCCGCAGATCGCGATGCGCCTCGATCAGGCGGTCGTCCATGTCGCGCGGATGGCTGGTGGTGTAACGAAGCCGCGCAAGTCCCGGAATTTCAGCAAGGCGATAGAGTAAATCGCCAAGGCTCCATTCTTCGCCATTGGCCCCGGCGCCGTGCCACGCGTTGACGTTCTGGCCGAGCAATGTGATCTCGCGCACTCCGCCTTCGACAAGTTTTTGCGCCTCTTCGACAATCTGGCTGACGGGCCGGGAGATCTCCGAACCACGCGTGTAAGGCACGACGCAGAAGGTACAGAACTTGTCGCAGCCTTCCTGCACCGTCAGGAACGAGGTCACGCCGCGCGAGCGGATCTTCTTGCTTTCGGCAATCGGCAGATGCTCGAATTTATCTTCCAGTGCATATTCCGTATCGACGACGCGATGGCCCTGCTTGGCGCGCCGCAGCGCGTCCGGCAGGCGGTGATAGGTCTGCGGGCCGATGACGACATCGACGGCAGGCGCGCGGCGGAGGATTTCTTCGCCTTCGGCCTGGGCAACGCAGCCGGTCACGCCGATCATCATCTCGCGCCCGTCGGCGGCTTTCTTCTTTTTCATCTCGCGCAAACGACCGAGCGCCGAATAGACCTTTTCGGCCGCCTTTTCGCGGATATGGCAGGTATTCAGCAGAACGAGATCAGCCTCATCCATGTTCTCCGTCTGCTCGTAACCGTCGCGGGCGAGTGCATCGCTCATGCGCGTCGAGTCGTAGACGTTCATCTGGCAGCCATAGGTCTTGATGAAAACCTTGCGGCTGTTGCTGCCATCGCGAAGGTCCTCGCTGGGGATGGTCTCCGGGGCCGGAAGAAGGGCGCTGTCTTGGGTCATGGCGGGCTATTTAGTGGTTTTTTGCCCTCTAGAAAATCGAAATCTTCCCTCAAGAGATATCGCGGCCGCGCAGGCGGCTGTGGAGCATTGCACGGATACGCCGTGCGATGGTGGCGCTGACGTCCTTCCGGTTCGAATCGGAACGGTATTCGATCGCCTCGCCGAAGGAGACTTCGGCATCGAGCGCTGCGCATTTCACGACGTCAACCAGATGCGGTACGAGTTCCACGTCGCCTGGCCAGCCGGCCAGCGGGCGGTGATAGCGGCCCATCGCAACGCCGTGCGCCTTTGTATAGGCAATCGCAACCGGCTGCACGAGGACGGAACCGTTCGGCGAGTGCGGCACAGCCATGGCGGCCGCTCCAAACAGCGAGGATTTGACTTCCAAAAGGCGATTGCCATCCGAGGTCGTGCCTTCGGGAAAGAGCACGATGATCTCGCCGTCCGCCATGCGGGCTGCGATCTCGCTTGCCTGATTGCCGGTCTTCCGCTTCTCTTCACGGACGATGAAGACGCTTTTCTGCAGCCGGGCAAGCAGGCCGAAGATGGGCCAGTCGCGCACTTCGATCTTGGCGATGAAGGCGACATCGGCAACCGAGGACAGGACCATGATATCCATCCACGATGCATGATTAACGCATAGCATCAGCGGTCGGCGCCCCTCAAGCTTGCCGTGGACCTTTACGCGAATGCCGAGGGCGTGGCAGGCAGCGCGGTGCCATAGGCGCGGTAGAATGCGGCGAAGCTTCCAGTCGAAATGGAGGCCGAGAAGCTGGAGGGGCATCAGCAGCATGCTGGCGGCAGCGACGACGACCGCGGCATAGGCGATGCGCAGCCAGACGATCAACGCGAACTCCTTGCGGCTGCGGTCATCGGCTCAGCGTTCGTCTTTCTTCAGCGGAATGCCGTAAAGCTCCAGCCGATGATCGACAAGCTGGAAGCCATGCTCACGGGCAATGCGCTCCTGCAGCGCTTCAATCTCCGGCGAGCGGAATTCGATGACCACGCCGTTCTTCAGGTCTATCAGGTGGTCGTGATGTTCTTCCGGCACCGTTTCATAGCGCGAGCGGCCGTCGCGGAAATCATGGCGGGCGATGATGCCGGCATCCTCAAAAAGCTTGACGGTCCGATAGACGGTGGAAATCGAAATCTTCGCGTCGACCTTCGCGGAGCGGCGATACAGTTCCTCGACATCCGGGTGATCTGCCGACTCTTCCAGGATGCGGGCGATCACACGGCGCTGTTCGGTCATTCGCATGCCGCGCTCGGTGCAAAGCTCCTCAAGGGTCTTGGCTGCGTCGGTCATTGGCGGCCTTCATTCCAGATTCCAATTCTCAACGGAACTAGCGAAGAACGCGCTTCATGACAAGCGCCGTGGAAACGGTGCCGTTCGCGTCCTTGTAGTATCCGCGGCGCTCGCCGATTTTCTCGAAGCCGAGCTTGTGGTAGAGGCCGAGGGCGGCGGCATTGCCGTCGTCGACTTCCAGGAACATGCTCTCACCCCCGCGCAGCTTGGCTTCACGCATTGCTGCCTGCATGAGCCGCCAGCCGAGGCCGGCACGGGCAACCTTCGCCTGTACGGCGATCGACAGGATTTCCGCTTCGCCTGCGACCTGGCGCGCAAGCACGAAGCCCGGCAGCGGTTTTTTCAAGAAAGCGTTGGTCTGGTGCGCAACGAAGCCGAAGACATTGTCCTGGCTGAGCAGGCTGTGGAATTCACCGTCACCCCAGGGGCGGGCAAATCGTTCGCCATGCAGCGCAGCGACCGCGCGGCAGTCGTCGCTGCCCATCGCGATGATCTCGAATTCGGGTTTCAGAGTGAGATAGGATTCCAGCATGGTCACACTCGCGCGATCGCGAACCCGGCCTGCGGTTTGGCGTCGGGTCCGCGCAGATAAAGGGGCTTCGGCTTTCCTGAACCGGGATCTGCGGCTGCACCGAGGCGTGCCACGATGGAAATTGGAAACTTATTGGCGTGTTCGCTCGTCGCGCCCGGCTTCAGCAGCGGCGCGGCCGAGCCTGTGATCTCGCCGGCAAAGGACGCCGCAATCGTTTTCGCCTCCTCGATCGTCACTGCGCGAGGTTCATCGAGCGCCGGGCCGTCTTCGGAATAAGTCTGGAGATAGATTTCGCCGCGTTTGGCGTCCATGGCGGCAAGAACGGGCCGGCCGGGTGTCTTTTTGCGCTGGGCGGCGGCCATAGTCTCCAGCGTCGTGATGCCGACAGTGGGGATGTTGAGCGCAAGGCCGAAGCCACGAGCTGCCGCGACGCCGACGCGGATGCCGGTAAAGGAGCCAGGACCGATCGTGACGGCAATGCGTTCGACCATCGCGAGTTTCATATCCGCCTGTTTGAGCACGCGGTCGACGATTCCCATCAAATGCTCTGCATGGCCCTTACCGATCAGGTCGGATGCCTCCCCCAGCACCGTATCCCTGCCGCTGTCGTAGAGAGCGGCAGCGCAATCTACACCAGCCGTGTCGAGCGCCAGAACAATCATGCCATCAATTTCCGAATAAAAGCCTACCACAAATTCAGCCGGTGCAATGCCGAGCCGGCCGAATTTTGGACAAATCGTCAGGCGGCGATGACTTCCTGCACTTCGGGAACGAAATGACGAAGCAGGTTCTGGACGCCATGCTTCAGTGTTGCCGTGGACGAGGGGCAGCCGGAACAGGAGCCCTTCATGTTAAGGTAGACCTTGCCATCTTTGAAGCCGCGGAACGTGATGTCGCCGCCATCTTGGGCAACCGCCGGGCGAACGCGGGTTTCAAGTAGCTCCTTGATGGTGAGCACGATGGTCTCGTCGGCCTCATCGAAGAATTCACCGCCGGCATCGAGCTCTTCCGAAAGCACGGAGGCATCACCCATGACCGGCTTCCCGGACATGAAGTGTTCCATGATGGAGCCAAGGATGGCGGGCTTCAGGTGCTGCCACTCCTGGTTCTCCTTGGAGACAGAAATGAAGTCATAGCCGAAATAGACACCGGTTACGCCCGGGATTTCAAAAAGGCGCGCAGCAAGCGGCGACGCCTGGGCTTCCTCGGCGCTGCGGAACTCGGCCGTGCCGGTCTCCATCACCACCTTGCCCGGCAGGAACTTCTGTGTGGCCGGATTCGGTGTGGCTTCGGTCTGAATGAACATTTCGCTCTCCATGCGGGCCAGGTCGTCGCTCAGGCCGTCTTTAGAATTCTTCAAAAGAAAATAAGCCGATTGGCGGCGCTAATCAAGAGACAAAGACTCCAGAAATAGCCGCATTCTGCATCACGCCTTAGGCCAGCGCATCCAGTTCTTCGTTCGTCAGCGTGTCAGGCAGCACGGTGACGGGGATCGGAAAAGCCGCGGCTTTTCCCACAACGGACGACACCAGCGGTCCCGGTCCTTCCTTGGCGGAGCTTGCGGCCAGCACCAGGATCGCGATGTCGCGGTCTTCTTCGATCACCGCATTGATTTCCTCGACCGCACTTCCCTCGCGGATAACGATTTCCGGCTCGATGCCGATCGTTTCGCGGACCACCTGTGCCGATTTGGCGACAACGGCCTCGGCCTCCTCACGGGCTTCGGCCCGCATGATCTCCTCGACGCCCAGCCATTGCTGAAAATCGCCCTCGGGAATCACGTAGACAAGCACCAGCCCGCCATTGGAATTCTTGGCGCGCCGGCCGGCATAATGCACAGCGCTCTGGCATTCAGGTGTGCCATCGATCACCGCCATGAATTTGCGGCGATGCCCTTCGAGCCGTGAGAGTCGCTTTGATACCATGGCGCGGACTCTGACACCCTAACCGGGAAATTTGCAAGCCCCCGTCACCGTGGCCCTCGCGGGTCTTCGCAGGATAATACACCAGCAGGTGAACACAGATGTTAACGCACGGGAGCTCGCCGTCAGCGGCATGCCTAGTAGAGGAAGCCGATGATGTCACGGACATCCTTCATGGTCGCTTCGGCGCGCGCCCGAGCACGCTCTCCGCCATTGCGCAGGATTGCGTCGATATGGCTCGTATCGTCCATCAGACGGCGCATTTCGCCGGTGATCGGCGAGAGCACCTGAACGGCGAGGTCGACCAGCGCCGGCTTGAAGACGGAGAACTGTTGGCCGCCGAATTCGGCAAGTACCTCAGTCTTCGTCTTGTCGGCAAGAGCCGCATAGATGCCGACGAGATTGTCGGCTTCCGGGCGGCCCTTCAGGCCCTCGACCTCGCTCGGCAAGCCGTCCGGATCGGTCTTCGCCTTGCGGATCTTCTTCGAGATGGCTTCCTCGTCATCCAGCAGATTGATGCGCGAGAGATCGGACGGATCGGATTTCGACATCTTCTTCGTGCCGTCGCGCAGCGACATCACGCGCGGAGCAGGGCCTTCGATCAACGGTTCGACCATCGGAAAATAGGCGTGCACCGGCTCGTCGCCGACGGTAATGTCGATGCCGCGGCCGGCACGGCGAATGTGTTCCTGATAATCAAGGTTGAACTTCATCGCGATATCGCGGGCGAGTTCAAGATGCTGTTTCTGGTCGTCACCGACCGGAACATGCGTGCCGCGATAGACGAGGATGTCGGCCGCCATCAGGCTCGGATAGGCAAGCAGGCCGAGGGAAGCATTTTCGCGGTCCTTGCCGGCCTTGTCCTTGAACTGCGTCATGCGGTTCATCCAGCCGATGCGGGCAACGCAATTGAAGATCCAGGCGAGCTCGGCATGCTGCGGCACGGCCGACTGGTTGAAGACGATATGCTTTTTTGGATCGATGCCGGAGGCGATAAAGGCTGCGGCGATTGAGCGGATCTGGCCCGGCAGGTCGTCGTGCACGAGCTGCGCCGTGAGGGAGTGCAGGTCGACGACGCAATAGATGCAATCGTTGCCTTCCTGCAGTGCCACGAACTTGCGGATCGCGCCGAGATAGTTGCCGAGATGGAGATTGCCGGTCGGCTGAACGCCAGAAAATACGAGCTCTTTGAATTCGGTCACGTTGTCCTCGATCAGGCTGGTGGAGGGCCCCAGGGCTCAGTCGCCCATGTTGCTAACGCGGCGGCTTATGCACGCGCTCCGTGCTGCAATCAAGAGGCGGTCGGTGCGGCATGCCGGATCAGGTCAAAAGTATTGCCGTAAGGATCGGAAAATACGGCCACCGTGCCGTAAATCTCACGCCGGGGCTGTTCCAAAAAGCGCACGCCCCTGGCCAGCATGGCGGCATGATCTCGCGCAAAATCATCGGTCTTCAAAAAGAACCCGACGCGGCCGCCGGTTTGATTTCCGATCGCCGCTTTCTGTGTCTCGTTGACTGCTTTGGCAAGGAGGAACGCCGCTCCGTCCCCACCCTTCGGTTTGACCACCACCCAGCGCTTGCCCTCCGGCCGCACTTCGTCCTGCAGGCAGTCGAAGCCAAGCGCTCCGCAATAAAAGGCCTTTGCACGATCGTAGTCGTCGACGAGGAGAGTGACCAGGAAGAGGGATTGGGACATTTGCAAGCCTCCAGTTGCCGGGGTTTGTTGATCTGTCGCGGTGTCGTGGGGCAGGTGCAAGCGCCGTGCGAAAGGATTGGCATCTTTTTATTGCCCCAATCTCCAGCGTTTAAAGGCCGCTATTTCGCATTATGCATTCCGTTCTTAAGTTTCACAGCCCTTCTAATACAAGCTTGGTGCAAGGCCTTGTTTTTCATCGAAAGGTAGAGAGTAATTTATACTCAATTTGAGTTATAACTTTTATATAGAGTCCAGCAATATGAGGATGATTCACTTTTCGCGTAAGTATAAAATTTCACAAATTGGCCATTTTTTGAATGAACGTTCTCGGCGCCAATCCGAGCCCGGCGAAAGACCAGCCGCGCTCTACCTGGAGGGGACGTCATGCATACGATTTTATCACTCGTTCTTGCTGGCTTGTTCGCTTTGTCCTGTTACGCCGAGGCAGGCGCGCAGAATGCTAAAAAACCCCCAGTAAGACTTCTTAAACACACCACGTCACAGCCCTATACCGTTCAGACCGTCAGCGTCAAAGTCGGCTGCTTCCCGCCGAAACTGAGAGCCATTCTCGCGCATATCGCCGCCAAGACCGGCCGAACACCGATGGTCACGTCCGGTCTTCGGCATTCCGGACGTGCGCATTCTCAGCATCGCCATTGCAACGCCGCCGACATTCGCGTGCCGGGCTTATCGGAACGGACGATCGTCGCGGCAGCGCAGACGGCGCCGGGTATCGGCGGTATCGGGCGCTACTGCAACGGCATCGTCCACGTCGATATCGGGCCGAAGCGGCGCTGGCGCCATTGCTGATAACCAGGCTGCGGTTCAGCCCTCGGCTTTGGGCGCAGGCTTCCGGTTGAGGTTTCGCCGGATCATGCCGAGGTCGGCGCCGCCGATCAAAAAGGCGGTCGCGAAATAGACGATCATCGAAATGGCGATCAAAAGGCCGAGCGTACCGACCTTGGTCGCCAGGTGGGCACTGGAAGCGAGCCAGGGTTCCCAGCGATGCTGCAGGAAGACGATGACACCGCTCATCACGGATGCCGAAACAACGAGCAGAGCTGCCCGACGAGCGAGCGCCCATTCCCAGGCCAGATGGCCGCGGCGAAGCAGCGTTGCGAAAAGCAGAACCGTGCTGATCCAGCCGGCGGTTGCTTCAGCCACTGCAATGCCCGGTGCGCCAAGATAGGGAAAAAGCGTCAGAGCCGTGGCGCAGTTGACGCCGACAGCAACGGCTGAAAAGCGCATCGGCGTCTTGGTATCCTCGCGGGCGTAGAAGCCCGGCTGCAGCGCCTTGATGAGCACGAAGGCCGGCAGGCCGATGCCGTAGATCGCGAGGATCGAGCCGACAAGCGCTGTGTTCTGCTGATCGAAGGCGCCACGTTCGTAAAGCACGCGGATGATCTCGTCAGCGAGGACCCAAAGGGCGAAGGCGGCGGGGATCGTCAGGAACAGCACGAATTCGATCGAGCGGTTCTGCAGGTTCCCGGCTTCGCGCAGATTGCCGCCCTTCAGTGCACGGGCAAGCTCCGGCAACAATACGACACCGACGGCAACGCCAACGACGCCGAGCGGCAGCTGGTAGATGCGATCCGCATATTGCAGGGCGGCGATCGCACCATCGCGGGACGAGGCGATCGCCTGGCCGATCAGCTGGTTGATCTGTGTGATGCCGCCTGTGACAGCGGCGGGGACTGCGAGGATCAGCAGCCGCTTGACGTTCGGCGTCATTCGCGGGAAGCGAAAGCCAATGCTCATGCCTGCGTGGAGGACGCCGACATAGACGACGGCGAGCTGCAGGATACCAGCGGCCAGTACGCCCCAGGAGAGATACCAGGCGGTCGCGAGCGGGTCTGCGCCAGAATAGAGCGCGTAGGCGAGCGCACCAATCATCACGACATTGAGGAAAATGGGCGCGACCGCTGCGGCGAAGAAGTGGTGCAGCGAATTCAGCATGCCGCTCATCATCGCCGTCAGCGACATGCACATGAGATAGGGGAACATCACTGCCGCCATGCGGATGGTGATTGAGAACTTATCCGGATCGTCGGCAAAGCCCGGCGCGATGATGAAGCGTACGAGCAGCGGCATGCAAAGTTCCATCACGATGGTGATGAGCAGCAGCACCGAAAAAAGCACTCCGAAAACCTCTTCGGAAAACCGCTTTGCTCCTTCCGTGCCGTTCGCTTCGATCTCTTTGGCGAAGAGCGGCACGAAGGCTGCGTTGAAGGCGCCTTCGGCAAACAGCCGGCGGAAGAGGTTGGGAAAGCGGAAGGCCGCGTAGAAGACGTCAGCCATGGAGCCGGTGCCGAGGGCGGCCGCCATCAACGTCTCGCGGGCAAAGCCGAAGATGCGGCTGCCGAGGGTTGCGCCGCCGACGGTGGCGAATTTCTTGACGAGGCTCATGCCGGCGGCCCGGCTTTCTTTTCGCCCGGCTGCGATGTCCGCGCGGAGGCGGCGGGCGCGATGATGCCGGACGGCATGCGCTCGCGAAGCTCATCTTCTTCGCCGGCCATCACCGCCTTCAGCCGGGCGGTGATATTGGCCCGCTTGGTGTCGCTGGAAATTTTCTGGCCGACGAGGTCTGTGACATAGAAGGTGTCTATGACCTTTTCGCCAAAGGTGGTGATGCGGGCTGACTGGATGTCGAGCGAAAGATCAGAAAGCATCGCGGTGATTTCCGAAAGCAGGCCGGTGCGGTCAAGGCATTCGACTTCGATGACGGTGAACTTGTTCGATAGGTTGTTGGTGATGTTGACCGAAGGCGGAATGACGAAGGCCTTGCTCCTCTTGCGGTTCTTCGTGCGCGTGGCGATGACTTCCGGCAGCCGCTTGTGGCCCGACAGTACGTCTTCGATCATGCGCCCGATCGTGCCGGCGCGGCGAAGCTCGTCCGCATCATCCTGGAATTCGCGGCTGACATGGATCGTATCCAGCGCGCGCCCGTCCGACGTCGTGAAAATCTGCGCATCGACAATGTTGGCTCCTGCTGCAGCACATGCACCGGCAATAACGGCGAGCAGGCGCGGGTGGTCTGGCGAGAGCACGGTGATTTCGGTGATCGCGTGGAAACTGTCCGTTCGCACGGTTGTCGCGAGCGCCTGGCCGTTCTTGTCCGCCTGGCGGATGAAATCGGCGTGACGGACTTGGTCTTCCAGCGGCACGGAAAGCAGGTAAGGCTGGTAGTGCAGCTTGCTGTAGGTCTTGCGATCCTTCTGGCTCCAATCGGAAAGCGCGTTGAACAGCGCTTCGGCCGCGGAATTGGCGCGCTCCTTGCGCGAGACCTCCGAAAAGCCGCCGGCAAGCAGCAGTTCGGTCTCGTAATAGAGCGTCCTCAGCAGCTGGCCCTTCCAGCCGTTCCAGACGCCGGGGCCGACGGCGCGGATGTCGCAGATCGTCAGGACCAGCAGCATCTTCAGGCGATCGAGCGATTGAACGCGATCGGCGAAGTCGGTAATCGTCTTGCGGTCGGTGAGATCGCGGGTCTGGGCAACCATCGACATCGTCAGATGCTCCTCTATCAGCCAGACGACGAGTTCCGTCTGCTTCTGCGACAGGCCGAAGCGGGAGCAGAGTTTGCGGGCGACGCGGGCGCCGGCGATCGAATGGTCTTCCTGGCGGCCCTTGGCGATGTCGTGGAGAAGGACTGCGACATAAAGCGCCTCCCGGTCTTCGATCCCCGGCATCAGCTTGTTGGCGAGTGGATGCAGGTCGTCGGCCTTGCCCTTGTCGATTTCCGAGAGCACGTCGACGGTACGGATCAGATGCTCATCCACTGTATAGTGGTGGTACATGTTGAACTGCATCATCGCGACGATCTTGCCGAATTCCGGAATGAAGCGGCCAAGTACGCCTGCTTCGTTCATGCGGCGCAAAATGAGCGCCGGGTCGCCGTTGGAGGTGAGGATCGACATGAAGAGGCGGTTCGCCTCGTCGTTTTCGCGCAGGTTGTTGTCGATGAGGTTGAGCGATCGGGTGACCCGCTTCAGAGCATCGGGATGGAACTCGAGGCCATTGATATCGGCAACGTGGAAGAGGCGAATGATGCTGACGGGATCGTGCTTGAACACGTCCGGGCTGGCGAGCGCGATGCGACCGCGATCCTCCATGAATTCGGTGCTGCCGGCGATCTTGCGGCTGCGATGGGCAAAACGGCTGATCACCCCGGTGAGCCCGGGCGTCGATTTTGCCTGCTGGTCTTCGAGAGCCGCGCAGAGGATGCGCGTCAGGTCGCCGACGTCCTTTGCCACCAGGAAGTAGTGCTTCATGAAGCGCTCGACGGCCGAAAGGCCGGGGCGCGAGTGATATCCGAGCGCTTCGGCAATCTCCCGCTGGATGTCGAAAGAAAGCCGTTCCTCCGCCTTGCCGGTCAGAAAGTGCATGTGGCAGCGCACCGCCCAGAGGAAATCGTCGGCCTTCTCGAACACGCGGTACTCATGCTTGGAGAGAACGCCGAGAGCTACGAGTTCGGCCGTGTCGCGGACGTGATAGTAGTATTTCGAGATCCAGAAGAGCGTGTGGAGATCGCGCAGCCCGCCCTTGCCCTCCTTGACGTTGGGTTCGACGAGGTAGCGTGTGTCGCCTGCCTTGCGGTGGCGTTCATCGCGTTCGGCAAGTTTGGCGGCGATAAATTCCGGTCCTGTGCCGGTCACGATCTCCTTGTCGAAGCGGGTCTCAAGCTCCGTTGCAAGCGATTTCAGGCCGCAGATGTAGCGCATCTCGAGGATCGCCGTGCGGATCGTCATGTCGGACCTGGAGAGCGCCATGCACTCCTCGATCGTCCTTGTCGCGTGGCCGACCTTGAAGCCCATATCCCAAAGGACATAGAGCATGAACTCGACAGCCTTGTGCGTCTCCTCTGCTGGTCTTGGCTGAAAGAGGAAGAGCAGGTCGATGTCGGAGCCCGGCGCCAGCGTATCGCGGCCGTAGCCGCCGACCGCCGTCACGGCGAACTTGTCCTTCTGCTGCGGGAACATATGTGCGCTGACGAACTCGTAGAGTACCGTGATGATCTGGTCCTGCAGCCAGGAGATGCGCCGGGCGCAGCCAAGTCCGCTGCCATCGGCAGATAGAAGCTCGCAGGCCTTTTGGCGCCCGTCGCTGCTTGCCTTTTTGAGCATGGCAAGCAGGTCGGAGCGCATGACGTCCGGCCGGGTCTTGTTGGCTTCGGCAACGGCGTCGCAGAGTCTTTGCAACAGGGCCGTGTCGAGAATTTCTGAGAAATCGATCTCACTCATCGTCGCCATGCGCGGAGCGGCTTCCTGTTCGCGCGGTGCGACCGCGTCTCGTTTCGTCTGCATGCGCTATAGCCTCTTTACCCCGCGTTTGACACGGGCCTTCATACTGCAAGAACCCTTAATTTTGGCGAAAAGGTGGTTGCCTTCCACTTGCGGAGGCGAAGACGAACAGCTTTAAGCCGCGCCTTGCATATTCACCGAATAAAGGACTTTGCGCGCCTCGCTGGTAATCTCCTCCAGCGTCGGCCTGTCGCATTCGCGGTAGCCCGCTTTGGCAATGGCCGCCGCAAGGTCGCAGATGATGGCGCAGGATTGAGTGATTTCGAGCAGGCCGACTGGCGAGTTCCAGCTGCGCGGATTACCGTGCTCGTCGGCGTTACGCAGCGCTTCGAGCACGGTGAACATATCGGCGAGGCGCTGTGTTTCACGGACAAGGCTGCGCATGAACATTTAGGCTTCCTACTTCAACTGCTTCTTGAGACCGTAAAGCGCCTCGAGCGCCTCGCGCGGCGTCATGTCGTCGAGGCTCATTCCCTTCAACGCTTCCTCGATCTTGGACGGTCCTCGATTGGCATCCTCGCGCCGAACCGCGACTTGAAACAGCGGCAGATCGTCGATCAGTTGGCTTGCCGGGTTCTTGCGGTCGGCATCTTCCAGGCGCGTCAGCACGTCGCGGGCGCGTGCGACGACAGACGCTGGCAGGCCGGCGAGCCTGGCCACCTGGATGCCATACGAACGGTCCGCCGCACCCGGTCCCACTTCGTGCAGGAAGATGACGTCGCCGTCCCATTCCTTGACGCGCATGGTGGCGTTGGATAGTCGCGCAAGCTTTTCCGACAGCACCGTCAGTTCGTGGAAATGCGTGGCGAAGAGACCGCGGCATCGGTTTGCCTCATGCAGATGTTCCACGGCCGCCCAGGCAATCGAAAGGCCGTCGAAGGTCGCAGTGCCGCGGCCGATCTCATCGAGGATGACGAGAGAGCGGTCGGTCGCCTGGTTGAGGATCGCGGCTGTCTCGACCATCTCGACCATGAAGGTCGAGCGCCCTCGTGCCAGGTCGTCCGAGGCGCCGACGCGGGAGAAGAGGCGGTCGACGATGCCGATGTGAGCGGAGGTCGCGGGCACGAAGGAGCCCATCTGCGCCAGGATAGCGATCAACGCGTTCTGGCGCAGGAATGTCGACTTACCGCCCATATTCGGACCGGTCAGCAGCCAGATCGCCCCATCTTTGCCGTCCGCCACAGGCGAGAGATCGCAATTATTGGCAACAAACGGACCCGAGGACTGACGCCGCAGCGCCTGTTCGACAACGGGATGGCGCCCGCCTTCGATTGTGAACATTTTCGAGGCATCGACGAGCGGGCGGCAATAGGCCTGTTCCTCCGCCAAAAGCGCAAGGGCGGCAGCAACGTCGATGATGGCAAGCGCTCGGGCGCCGGCCTTGATCGCCTCGGCTTCAGCGACGACGGCGGCCGTCATCCGGTCGAAGGCTTCGAGCTCGATCTGCAACGCGCGGTCCGCCGCGTTTGCGATCCGGCTTTCCAGGTCGGCAAGCTCGGTCGTCGTAAAGCGCATGGCATTCGCCATCGTCTGGCGATGGATGAAGCGGGCTTTGGCCTCCGGCGCATCCGTCATCGGCCCGGCATTGCCGGCCGTCACTTCGATGAAATAGCCGAGGATATTGTTGTGCTTGATCTTCAAAGACCTGATGCCGGTCTCGTCGGCATACTGGAGCTGCAATCCGGCGATCACCCGGCGCGACTGATCGCGAAGCGCCCGCACTTCATCGAGATCGGCATTGGCGCCGTCCCGCAGGAAGCCCCCGTCGCGCTTCAACAGCGGCAGTTCGTCGGCGAGCATCTCCGCAAGCAGAGATTGGAGAGCTGTAGGCAAGGCCTGCAACCCGGAAAGGGCCGCATCGAGTTCTTGCGGCAAAAGCGCATTGCCGAGCAGCTTTGCAAGATCGGAAGCAGCGCCAAGTCCTTGCCGGATCGCCCAGAGATCGCGCGGGCCGCCGCGGTCGAGCGCAAGGCGGGAGAGTGCGCGTGGCATGTCCGGCACGTGCTTCAGCGCGTCGCGCAGGTCGCCGCAAAGCCTGGGCTCCTCGATCAGGAAACCGATCGAATCCAGCCGCTCGTTGATGCGGGCGGGATCGGTCAGCGGGGACATCAGCCGTTCTGCGAGAAGGCGGGCTCCTCCACCGGTGACCGTCCGGTCGATTGCTTTCAGCAGTGAGCCGTTGCGGTCGCCGGACAGCGTGCGGGCGAGCTCCAGATTGGCGCGGGTCGCGGGATCTATGAAGAGCGTCGAGGCGCCGCTCTCGCGCTCCGGTTTGCCAAGCGCCGGGCGTTCGGCGATCTGTGTCTTCTCGACATAGGCAACAGCCGCCGCCGCTGCCGCAAGCTCGGCGCGGGAGAAAGTGCCGAATCCGTCGAGCGTCGAAACGCCGAAATAGCGCGCGATGCGGTTTTCTGCTGTCGCACTGTCGAAAAGCACGGAGGGCTGTGGCACGGCCGTGCGGCCAAGCACGTCGAAGACCGGCTTCAGCTCGGGATCGTGAAACATCGTATCCGGCAGGATCAGTTCGCGGGGATCGATGCGCAAGATGTCGGCAAGCAGCCGTGATGTCTCAGTTTCGGCCAGCCGGAAGACGCCGGTAGAGATGTCGATCCAGGCCAGCGCCATCAGCGGTTCGGACGCGCCTCTCACCCGGGTAAGCGCCATTAGATAGTTCGATTCAGAGGGTGATAGCAGCTTTTCTTCGGTGATGGTTCCCGGCGTGACAAGGCGGATGACGTCGCGTTTGACGACGGATTTCGAGCCCCGCTTCCTCGCCTCCGCCGGGTCTTCCACCTGTTCGCAGACGGCGACCCGGAAGCCCAGTCCAATCAGCTTCTGCAGGTAATCGTCTGCCGCATGCACGGGAACGCCGCACATCGGGATATCTTGCCCCATGTGCTGACCGCGCTTCGTGAGCGTAATGCCGAGCGCACGCGAGGCTTCCAGGGCGTCTTCGAAGAACAATTCGTAGAAATCGCCCATTCGATAGAAGAGCAGCGAGTCGGGATTGTTCGCCTTGATCTCGATGAATTGCTCCATCATCGGCGTGGCCGAGGCACGGCTTTCCTCCGTGGATAGCTCGGCAGCCGAAAAGGCTTCGTTCCTGGCGTCTATTCGTTGGTTCACGGAGTAGCAATTTTCCAAAAAAACAGGTGCCAACCCTAGCCGCCCGCCGCTATAGATGACAACCGCCATTGAGGAAGAGCAAGGCGTCACCCACAGGACGTTGGAGGAAGAATGCCCGATATCGAAAAGAAGCCGCAGCCGGTGACGTCCGTTACCGACAATGAAGCGCTCGAGTTTCATGCCATGGGGCGGCCCGGGAAGCTGGAAATCAACCCGACGAAACCGATGGCGACGCAGCGTGATCTGTCGCTGGCCTATTCGCCGGGCGTCGCGGTGCCGGTAAAGGCCATCGCCGCCGATCCGGGCACTGCCTACGACTACACAACGCGCGGCAATATGGTGGCTGTCATCTCCAACGGCACAGCAATTTTGGGCCTCGGCAACCTCGGCGCCTTGGCATCCAAGCCGGTGATGGAAGGCAAATCCGTCCTCTTCAAGCGCTTTGCCGATGTCGATTCCATCGACCTTGAGGTCGACACGGAAAACGTCGACGAGTTCATCAACTGTGTGCGTTTCCTTGGCCCGTCTTTCGGCGGCATCAATCTGGAGGACATCAAAGCGCCAGACTGCTTCATCATCGAGCAGCGTCTGCGCGAGCTGATGGATATTCCGGTCTTTCACGACGACCAGCACGGCACGGCGATCATTGCAACGGCCGGCCTCATCAATGCCTTGGAGCTGACGGGACGTGACCTGAAGACGACGAAACTCGTCTGCAACGGCGCAGGAGCTGCCGCCATCGCCTGTGTCGAGCTCATCAAGTCGATGGGTTTTACGCCTGAAAACATCACCCTTGTCGACACCAAGGGCGTAATCTATCAGGGCCGCACCGAGGGCATGAACCAGTGGAAATCGGCACACGCGGTAAAGACAAAGGCCCGCACGCTGGCCGATGCGATGAAGGGTGCCGACGTCGTGTTCGGTCTGTCGCAGAAGGGTGCCTTTTCGGAAGAGATGATTCGTTCGATGGCCGACCGGCCGATCATCTTTGCGATGGCAAACCCCGATCCGGAAATCACGCCGGAGGAAGTCGCGCGCATCCGCGATGATGCCATTATGGCGACAGGGCGATCGGACTACCCGAATCAGGTGAATAACGTTCTCGGCTTTCCCTATATCTTCCGCGGCGCGCTCGACGTGCGGGCAACCACGATCAACGACGCGATGAAGATTGCCGCCGTCAAGGCGCTTGCCAATCTGGCCCGCGAGGATGTACCCGATGACGTCGTTGCCGCTTATCAGGGCAACCGCCCCCGCTTTGGCGCGCAATATATCATTCCTGTGCCCTTCGATCCGCGCCTCATTTCGGCAATCCCGGCTGCCGTGGCGCAGGCTGCGATCGAAACTGGCGTTGCCCGCAAGGTGATCACCGACATGGACGGCTATCGCCGCGAGCTATCGGCAAGGCGTGATCCGATCGCTTCGACGCTTGCGAGCCTCTACGAGCGGGTTCGGCGCCGTCCGAAACGGATGGTTTTTGCCGAGGCGGAAGAAGAGCAGGTCATGCGCGCGGCGATGTCTTATGCCAACCAGCAGCTCGGCACGGCAATCCTTCTTGGCCGCGAAGATCTGATCAGGGCGACGGCGGAGCGGGCCGGGATCGACCTCAACCGGCCGGGCCTCGAGATCGTCAATGCACGCATCTCGACCCGCATTGAGGCTTACACCGACTACCTCTATGCCCGGCTGCAGCGGAAAGGCTATCTGCACCGCGATGCACAGCGCCTGATCCACAACGATCGTAATCATTTCGCCGCGACGATGGTGGCGCTTGGCGATGCAGATGGCATGGTGACCGGCATCACGCGCAATTATTCGACGGCGCTGGAGGACGTGCGGCGCTGCATCGACGAGAAGCCGGGCCACCGTGTCATCGGCGTGTCGCTGGTGATTGTCCGCGGCCGCGCGGTCTTTGTCGCAGATACCGCGGTTCACGATATGCCTACTGCCGAGGAGCTGGCCGATATCGCCGAAGAAGCGGCAGGCCTTGCGCGCCGCATGGGCTATCAGCCGCGCGTTGCCCTGCTCGCCTATTCCACCTTCGGTCATCCTTCGGGCGAACGTTCCGAGCGCGTGCGCGAAGCCGTGAAGATCCTTGACAAGCGCCGCGTCGATTTCGAGTATGATGGCGAAATGGCAGCCGACGTGGCGCTGAACCGAAAGGTGATGGAGCAGTACCCGTTCTGCCGCTTGTCGGCTCCCGCCAACGTGCTGGTCATGCCGGCCTTCCACTCCGCTTCGATCTCGACGAAGATGCTGCAGGAACTCGGTGGCTCGACGGTCATCGGCCCGATCCTTGTCGGCCTCGACAAAGCCGTTCAGATCACCTCGATGGGCGCCAAGGACTCCGACATCGTCAACATGGCGGCGATCGCGGCTTATTCGGCGGGCTAGCAGTCAGGCGCAAGCGCTTCATCTGCCTGCCAGTCCCTTTTTCCCGCCGGAAAGAAGGGACTGGCGGCGCTGCTTGTGCGTCTCTTGAATTTCGCCGAGGGGATGCGGCGAATCTCCCCTTCGCCCCCCAATGGGAAAGAAGGCCGGAGGGGTCGGATGAGGCGGCGGCACGGCAGGACATCAGAGATAGCGCGTGGCTCGCTACCATCTGCTTCAGCCGGACGAATTACCTGTTTGCGCTGCAAAGTCGATCTTCTGGAAGATCAGCTCGCGAAACGGCCGGCGTCAGCGCCGTAGTAATTCAAATAGCGATCCGAGATGCTCGCGATCGGCAGCACGATCAGCACGTCCGTCGTATTGAACGCATGGTCCACCACCGCGGTGGAGCCGACCATGGCGCCGAGGCGAAGGTAGCCTTTGATCAGCGGCGGAAGGGCCATCAGCGCCTTCTTCGGGTTGACGGCCTCCTTCGGCATCAGATCCATGCTGCGCGCTTGGCCGGGCAGAGCGCCGACCGCCCATTCGCCCTTGGCAAGGACCGTGTGGTGCAGGAAGGAAAGTGCCAGCGCGTGGCTCTCCGGATGCACACCCGGGAAGGAGGCGCAGCCGAACATGGCGCTCATGCCGTGCTTCAAGGCATAGGCCCAATTGCCCTGCCAGAGAAGTTCGACCGTGCGCTTCGTGCGGTATTCCGGCAGCACGCAGGAGCGGCCGAGCTCCATGAAGCGCTTGTCTGGATGACGCGCGAGAAGCTCGTCGATCGCGAATTCGGAAGCCGAGTAAAAACCGCCATTTACCATCGCCACGTCCTGGCGCAGCAGGCGGTAGGTTCCGACGATCTGGTCTTCGCTATCACCTTCGATCGAGCGGTCGAGGACGAGAAGGTGATCGCAGAATGCATCGTAAGCGTCGAAGTCGCGTTCGCGGCGCATGGCCTCTGGCGGAAGCTGCGCCTGCATTTCCTGAACGAAAACGCGGTAGCGCACATGCTGCGCAGCATCGATCTCGCGAGCAGTGCGGGCAAGGCGGGTCTCCAGGTTGCCGATGCGGCCCAAGACGTCGCCTTCCTTCGGCGCGACGGCTGCTGCAGGCCGGGAAACCTCCGGCGTTGTGTCGCGATTAAGGATGTCGATGGACATGATGATTCTCCCGTTGCCGGCTCATGGCGTGTCATAAAACACTTCTGTACGACAGGAAAGTGACATGGATTTTACGGAAAAACGACGCCTATGTCACGCTGCTCAGAGCGCTTCGGCTCGGCGGGCGGAAAGGGCTGCGACGGCATGGACTTCCGTCAGTAGCCGGATTGGGTCGACAGGTTTCAGCATCACGCGGTTTGCACCGGCAAGCAGGACCTGGCGGCGCGACTCGTCGCGTTTGTCGGCAGTCAGCACGATGACCGGCACCGCAACGAGCTGCAGCCGCCGTTCGTGACCGCGCAGCCGGCCAATCATTTCAACACCTTCGCCGCCCGGCATCGTGAGATCGCTGATGATGATGTCGGGGCGCATGCTGCCTTCGGCAAGTGCGCAATCCAGCAACGTCTCGAAGTCTTCGACATGGTGAACCTTATGTCCGCCCTTCTCCAGCACAGCGCGGACAAGCATCGCGTTGATCGGGTCGTCTTCTCCCAGAAGGATATTCATCCCGCCTGGTATATTCGCTTCGGGAATGGCGGCGGTAAAGCCCGGCTGGTTGTCGTTCAGCGCATCGCGCTTTTCCATGCCGCGCATGCGTCCGCGAAGCACGTCGATCAGCGACTGTTCGCGAAGAGGCCGAATAAGCCAGGCATCGAAGAGATCAAGCGGATGGGCGTTGCGCTCTTCCGGATTGACGAGCAGGGTCTTGCGCAGGCCAAGCGCGGCAATTTCGGCGCGGTCGGCAAGATGCTCCGTAAACTGCGCGGACATGCGATGATCGACGATGATATCCGTCGGGCGATGGTCAATGCCGGCAATGTGGAGAAGCGTCTCCCGGGCTTTTTCGCCGTCGGCCACCAGATGGCAATCGCCGCCGAGAGCGACGATGGTCTCGGCGATTGCGGCGCGGGCTGCACCGGCCGGGGCAAGAAGCACGACGATATTGCCGGAAAGGAGCGATTTGCGGCTGCCGCGAGCCTCTAGCGGAATGTTTGCAGGAAAGCGAATCGTGAATTCGCTGCCCTTGCCCTTTTCGCCGGAAACCGTCAGAGAACCGCCGAACTCGCGCATGATGCGGGCGGAGATGGTGAGCCCGAGCCCGGTGCCGCCGCTTTTTTCCGTCATGCTTCCTCCCTGTTCGAATTCGCCGAAGATTCGGGCGTGCTCCTCCGCTGTCATCCCTGGGCCGGTGTCCGTCACCGTTATCATGAGGTCGTCGTCGCGCAAGGATACGCGGATGAAGACGCCGCCCACCTGGGTGAACTTCACCGCATTGCCGATGACGTTGAAAAGCACCTGACGCAGCCGCGCCGGATCGAAACTCATGAATTCCGGCACGTCGGAAGAGACCGTCGCACCGATCTCGATGCCCTTTTCGTGGGCACGGTGTGCCAGCATTTCGACGACGCTTTCCAGCAGCTGGCGCAGCGATTCGGTGCGCGGACGAAGCTGGAAGCGGCCGACTTCGATTGTGGAGAAATCGAGGAGGTCTTCGACGAGTTGGGCGAGCGCATGGCCTGACTGGCGAATGCCGTCGATATAGTTCTGCTGCTCCTGGGTCATCTGCGCCTGGCTAAGCAGATGAGTCATCCCGAGAATGCCTGATAGTGGCGTTCGGATTTCATGGCTGACGGTCGCAAGCAAGCGGGATTTGGCTGCACTGTTGTACTCGGCCTTTTGGCGTGCCTCCTCGCGCGCCTGCGCTGCAAGGCGCTCGGCGGTCACGTCACGGGCGACGCTCTGGAGCAGCAGACGGCCATTCGACGGATCGCGGGTGACGACGTCATGCCAGGCGAAGATGCGCTGGCCTTCCGGCGTCGAGATCTCGACATCGAAGCGATATGGCTCGGCGCCAGGGCGGAAGGCGATGCCCAGTTGTTCGCAAGTCTGTCCCTCCGGCTTCAGCCGGCCCGTCAGGCGGCGAAAAGTGGCATTGGCGCCGATGATCCGCCGGTCAATGGTACGGGTAACGGTGATGTCGCCGAGGGCGTCATGAACATTGGCGAAAAGTTCGGCAGCATCGCATGCCTGCGGCTGGTTGCCGGTCCGCTGGCGCAGCTTCATCAGCAATACATGACCGAGAAGTGCTGCGGCAAGGATTGCAAGGCCGGCGGAAAGTAGCAAAGGTCCGCCCGCTTGCCCGAGTGCAAGGAATGCGGCCGCAGCAAAGAGGCCAAGGCCGCCGAGCCAGTAAAAGAGCAGGGTGCGCAGCGGATGCTTTTGCTTTGCTGCCGGCGCCAGCGGCACAATCTCGTCCGCCGGCCGCAGGTCATGCGGCTTGGCGGCCGCGCCGAATGCGGCGGCGAGACGTTCCTGCAATTGAGCCAGACTGTGCATAATTGCTGGCTAGCATACGCGCCGTTCCGAATGCCTTCAGGAAAAGCCTAAGATTTTAGCTTTCCGTCTTTTTCGGCTGCAAAAGCTCATCGAGAATGACGCAACCGGCGCCCACCGTGATGAAGCTGTCGGCGAGATTGAAGACGGCGAAGGACCAACTTTCGGTGTGGAAGAGAATGTAGTCGATGACGTGGCCGTAGAGGAAACGGTCGATCAAATTGCCGAGCGCACCGGCAATGATCAGCGCAAATCCGCTGTGTGCTATCCAGCGGTCCTTCGAGGTGCGATGCCAGAGCCAGATGACGAAGGCCACGATGACGATCCGCATGCCGACGATGAACCAGCCGTCCATGCCCGACAGCATCGAAAAGGCGACGCCGAGATTGTAAGTGCGGTAGAGCGCCAGCATCGGGATCATCGGCACGGCTTCCTGCAATGGCAGATAGCGATCGACTGCGATCTTGACGATCTGGTCGATAGCGACCGCGACGAGAATGAAGATCAGGATTGGCAGCGGGCGCGACAGAAGCGCCGGACGGTCAAGCGTCTTTTCGGTCATTTGCCCTCGGAAAGCGAAAGGAGGTGGCGCCGCGCTTCGAAAAGCATCACGGCACTTGCAACGGCGAGATTGAGGGAGTCCGCACGACCCTGCTGCGGGATGCGTGCAAGTGCGTCGGCTTCCTTGGCCAACTGGTCCGGCAGCCCGGACTGCTCGTTGCCCATGAGGAGAACGACCGGCCTCTTCTTGTAATCGATCGTGCGGTAATCGACCGAACCTGCAAGGTGCGTGGCGACGACGGCCACGCCGGCAGATTTCTTCCAGCCGATGAATTCCTCCGGCGTTGCCTTGGCAACGGGCACGGCGAACACGGAGCCCATCGTGGCGCGCACCGTTTCAAGGGAGAAGGGGTCGGTCGTTTCCCCGACGAGGATGACGCCGGAGGCGCCTGCGGCATCCGCCGTGCGGATGATTGTGCCGAGATTACCGGGATCGCGTACCCGATCGAGCGCGATCCAGGTCTCTCCGTCTTTCGGACGGATGTCCTTCAGCGGCTTCCAGCGGCTTTCGAAAATGCCGACCACCATCTGCGGGTTGTCACGCCGCGTGATCGAGGAAATGATCTTTTCGCTGACTTCGAGGACCAGGCCGCCGGAGGCCACGGTTTTCGCCGCCATCTGCTCGACCAGCGGCTTGCCCTTGGCCGCCTTGGCATAGACCAGCGTGCGGATCGCCCAGCCGAGCTCGATCGCGTCGATGACCAGCTTCAGGCCCTCGGCCATGAAGGTGCCGCTCTCTTCGCGCGACTTCTTGTTGGTCAGCGCCTTGATGTCCTTGATGATCGGATTGGCGAGCGACGTGACCTCTTTCATATGTCCCACCTTGTGGGGGCCATGGCCCCGATGTTCATGGCTCATTTCGGCACCCAGCGGGAGAAGAGGGAGGTCGATAGCGCGCGGCCCCGCGTCTTGCCGTCAAGGCCCGCCTCGCGGATCACGAGCTCGCCGGATTCGACCACACCGCCTGCGCCGCGCATCGTCTCGCGCATCAATTCGTGCATCGAATAGAAGCTTGCACGGATCGAATAGGCAGTCAGCACCAGCCCAAGCGCCTGAGGCGACAGGATCTCGCGGCAGACATCGAGCATCAATGGCAGGTGTTCGAAGAGATGCCAGACTTCGCCGTTCGGGCCACGGCCGAATTTCGGCGGATCGGTAAGGATGATGTCATAGGTATTGCCGCGGCGCTCCTCACGGAGGATGAACTTCATCGCGTCTTCGCAGATCCAGCGGATCGGCAGTTTCTCCAAGCGGCCGAGCGCCTGATTTTCACGCGCCCAACCGATTGCCTTCTTGGAGGCGTCGACATGGGTGACTTCCGCACCGGCCTGCGCCGCGACCAACGTCGCGACACCTGTATAGCCGAAAAGATTTAGGACCTTCAGCGGACGGCCGGCAGCCTCGACCTGCTCTTTCATCCAGCTCCAGTGGACGATCTGTTCCGGAAACACGCCGACATGGCGGAAAGAGGTAAAGCGCCCATAAAAATCGACGCCCAGAAGATTGAGCGGCCAGGCCTCGCCGAGCGCCTCCTTCGGAAATCGCCAGCGGCCGGTGCCTTCCTCGTCCGTATCGCCGGTAAAGATCGCATCGACCTTTTCCCAGGCATGAGATGCCAGCGACGGCTGCCAGAGCGCCTGACCCTCGGGACGGACGATGCGATAGGGGCCATATTGTTCGAGCTTCAGGCCGGTACCGCTGTCGATGAGGTGAAAGTCGCCTGCGCCGAGGGATTCCAGAATGACAGGAACGCGCTCATGAGGACGCTCGCCCGTGCGCTCCTTTAGCGGCCGCTCGCTTGCAGCAGGCGCAGTCGCCTCTCGCACGGTCTCGCGCGCGGCCACAGGTTTGACCGCTTTTGGCGGGTGGCTCGAGCGTTCGTCATTGTGGCGATTGCCGGGGGAGCCGGCAGATTGCGCCTTATGGCCCGGCCGGCGCTCTTTCTGTCTCAACGTGATTTCCGCGTCTCAAGTTTGATAGAGCCCGTGCAAATAGCATCCCCAGTCACCTTGGCAAAGTGCTTTCCCGCTGTGATAAGTTTAGAGAATTGAAACGGGAGGATTTCGATATGGACATGACCGGCGAGGAACGCATCAATGCGTCGCGCGATGCGGTGTGGGTAGCCTTGAACGATCCAGAAGTCTTGAAGCGATGCATCCCCGGCTGTCAAAGCCTTGAGATGAGGTCGCCAACCGAGCTTACGGCGGTCGTCAAGGTCAAGATCGGACCGGTCTCGGCGACCTTCAACGGTGAGGTGACCCTGACAAATGTCAACGCGCCGCAGAGCTATACGATTTCGGGTGAGGGCAAGGGCGGCGTTGCAGGCTTTGCCAAGGGCGGGGCCGACGTCACCTTGAGGGCGGAAGGTGCAGAGACAGTGCTGCAATATGCCGCAAAGGCACAGGTCGGCGGCAAGCTTGCCCAGCTTGGAGCGCGTCTGGTGAATTCGACATCGCAAAAGCTTGCGCAGCAATTCTTTGCAGATTTCAATGCTGTCGTCAGCGAAAAGGCCGCGGAATAGTCTATTGGCTTGGCACAGTCTTTGGCCTCTTCTAAATCGCATCCATGAATTACACAGTCAGAAATTCCCGCCCTTCGGACAATGGGCAGCTCGGCGACATTTATCTCAACGAGCGCAGGCAGACCTTCACCTGGGTCGATCCCGGCAAGTTCAGCCATGAGGATTTTCTCGCCCATTCGCAGGGTGAAATTGTCTGGATTGCCGAAGCGCCTGATGGCGAGATCGCCGGTTTCATGACGCTATGGGCCGCAGATGATTTCATCCACATGCTCTACATCCGCAAGGAATGGCAGGGCAGGGGCGTCGGTACAGCGCTGCTGAAGGCTCTGCCGGAGTGGCCGCGCCGTAAATACCGGTTGAAGTGCCTGATCAACAACAGAAACGCCAAGACATTCTATGCCGGCCGCGGTTTCGTGGTCACCGGTAGCGGCACGTCGGCTGAAGGCGACTACGAGGAACTGAGCTTTATTCCTGCCTGACGGTCGATCAGCGGGCCGGCAATTGACCGGCGATCTCTTCGGCGCGGGTCTTGTGCCGGTCCGCTTCGCTGTGCCAGCGAACGGCCTCCTTCGCCTCGATTTTCGCGCGCTTGCGGTGTTTGCCCTGTGTGAGCCATGTGGCGGCCGATCCGATCAGCATGCCGACAATCAGCGCGATGAAGATGAAAACGAAGAACGGCGCAGCAACCGCGAGAACCTGATCTTCGGGCCGGAAGGGGTTGAATGCCAGCGTCACGCTCTGCCGGTTGGCAACGCAGAAGGTGATGAGAATGATGCCGAGCGGCAACAAAATCAAAAGGTTGATGATCTTCTTCGCCATCCGTGGCCTCCGCGCGTGGTTGCGCCGCTTCGATACGGCGCATGACTGCTCACGAAAATAGAATGGTACGCGCGAGGTTCAAGCGCGATTTCGACGCAGTCCGGATGAAGTTCAATCGTCGTGGTCGGCCTGGCCGGGGTTCAGCCGTTCGCGCAACTCCTTGCCGGTCTTGAAGAAGGGCACCCACTTCTCCTCGACGAATACGGTGTCGCCGGTGCGCGGATTGCGACCGGAGCGCGAAGGGCGGTTCTTGACGGAAAATGCACCGAAGCCGCGAAGCTCGACGCGGTTGCCCGCTGCGAGCGCATCGGTGATCTCGTCGAGAACCGCGTTGACGATATTCTCGACATCCCGGTGATAAAGATGCGGGTTGCGCGCGGCAACGATCTGCACCAATTCCGACTTGATCACGGTCGCCCCCTTAAATTATTGATTTCTTATCAATCGCGGCCAACCTGCCAAACTGAAACGAGCCCGTCAAGGAGCAACTTTTGTGGCAGAATGCCCTCGATGTCCTGGCTCTTCACGAGATCGCCATAGCCGAACAGAACTGCGAGCTTCGAAACAGCCCCTGCGAGAAGAAAAGGCGTATTGCTCTTCTTGTCCCAATCCACGACCGGAAGATCCTTGCCGACGTCCCTCCCGGCGAGATAGTCCCGGATTTCCGTGTCGCCGCCGACCCGGTCGATGAGCTTGGCCTTCGCCGCTTGGCGGCCGGTGAAAATCGTGCCGTCGGCGAGCTTCAGCACCTCGTCGCGCGGCAGCTTGCGGCGGTCGACAACCAAGTCGACGAACCAGGCGTAGCTGTCCATGACCATATTGTTGATCATGGTTTTGGCTTCCTCACTGGCAGCATGGAAAGGCGATGGCTCTGCCTTCAGCGGCGACGACTTGATCTCCTGCAGCGAGACGCCGAGCTTGTCGAGCAGCGGTTGGATCTGCGGATACTGAAAGATCACGCCGATCGATCCGGTGAGCGAACTTTCTCCGGCAATGATCGTATCGCCCGCGGCAGCAATCATATAGCCCGCGGAAGCGGCAAGCGTCCGGATATCGGAGACGACGGGCTTCTTCGCCGCAATCGCCCGGATCGCTTTGAATATTTTTTCGCCGCCAAAGGTCGTGCCGCCCGGCGAAGAAATGGAGACGATGACGCCTTTGACGCGGTCGTTTTCTTCGATCTTCTTCAGCCTCTCGAGCAACTCGTCGTCGTCGGTTATGAGCCCGGAAATTGTCACATGGGCGATGTGCGGCCGCTGCGTGGCGATGTCGCCTGCGACGAATTGGTAAAGAGCAAAGCCGAGCGCGACCAAGAGCACCACCGCCGCAATACGCCAGAAGCCGAGTTTGCGGCGAAGCCTGCGGCGATCCGCGATCGTCGAACTGTCCATAAGGTCCTCCAGAGCCGGCGCGCCGGCTTCATGCAACATGGCATCAGATAAGGCGGCATTCCTTCTTCGGAAATGCCGATTTACCTCGTTTTCATGCCTTATTTGCTAGTTGCAGAAAAAAATCCATATTGGCAAGCTAGTGTAATAATGCGAAACGATCTGTGATCGGTCGATGTAGTCCCTATATAGGGTTGCCGATCAACAGACACGGACATGTTAATGCTCAACACATTGAACAGCAGCGGGAAGCCTGCCTTTGCCAGGCCTGGAGGGAGCGCCTATGCGGCTGCCCTGTTCCATTCTGCACGTGTCCGCCGCCTGAAGATATTGCTGCCTGTCGCTGCCGTCATCATTTCGCTTGCCTTCATTGCAGTCTCGATGGTCCGGGCTTACCTGCCCGAGAATCTCAAGATCGAGGGTGCCAAGATCGAAAACGGCAAGATCGTCATGGAAAAGCCGGCGATCGCCGGGCGCAATGCCGACGGCATCAACTATTCGATGCTTGCTGAGCGCGCGTTGCAAGACATCAAGAATCCGAACCTTATCACGCTCGAAACGATCAAGGCTGCGGTGCCGGTCAACGATGATCTGATCGCCCGCGTTGAGGCTGCCACGGCCGATTATGACCGATCCACGGACAACCTTGCGCTGAGGGACCCGTTCACGATTTTGCTGAGCAACGGTCTGACGGCGAAATTCCAATCTGCCAAGCTCGATATCAAGGGCGGCAAGATGACGACAGATGATCCTATCGAGATTCAAAAAGACGGCGCTTCGATTGTTGCGCAGTCGCTCAAGATGACGGATAAGGGGCGCGTGATCACATTCGAGGGGAATGTTCGCATGAATGTCGATCCATCCGTCATCCGTAAACAGGGCACCTAACAGCCGGGTCACTCATGACAATAGATTGTCACTTTTCACTTCGTAAGTCTGGCATAACACTTGGCGGCAGCGCCCTGGGGCTTTTACTGATGGCAGGGGCGGCCTTTGCGCAGGCGACGACCAGCCAGATGGATGGCCTGAAGCTCGACAGCAATCAACCGATCCAGATCGAAAGCGACAAGCTCGAGATTCACGATCAGGACCACAAGGCCGACTTCACCGGCAATGTGAAGGTCGTTCAGGGGAAGACGACCCTGCAGGCCGGTCACATGACGGTCTTTTACAAGGCACAGGGCGGCGACGCCCAACCCAACGGCGCAAAGGCCGACGCCGGAGCGGCGTCCATCTCATCGGGCAATGCCGACATCGACCGTATCATCGTCACCGATAAGGTTTTCCTGAGTTCCGGCACGCAGACAGCGACCGCCGACAACGGCTCCTTCGACATGGCCCAACAGCTCTTCGTCCTGAAGGGTGAAAAGGTTGTGCTGTCGGATGGGCCGAACGTCTTCACGGGCTGCCAGCTTACGGTTCATATGCAGACCGGACAGGCGCAACTGGATAGCTGCGGGGGGCGCGTCCAGATTCAGCTTGATCCGAAATCCCAGAAAAAGAACTGAGACCGGCCGCCCGACGTGAAATTATTCTCGCTTTCAACCATGTTCGGCCGGGCCGGGCCGCAATCTGCCGCGGACTCTGCCGCCGGCGGAGACAAAAGCCGTTACCACGGCACGCTGATTGCACGCGGCCTGACGAAGACCTATAGCACGCGGCGTGTCGTCAATGGCGTTTCGCTGGTTGTCAGGCGCGGCGAAGCTGTCGGCCTTCTGGGTCCAAACGGTGCCGGCAAGACGACCTGTTTTTACATGATCACCGGCCTCGTGCCGGTGGACGAAGGCACAATCGAGATCGACGGCAACGACGTAACGACGATGCCGATGTATCGCCGGTCGCGCCTCGGCGTCGGATACCTGCCGCAAGAGGCCTCGATCTTCCGCGGCCTGACGGTCGAAGAGAATATCCGCGCCGTGCTCGAAGTGCACGAGAAGGACAAGACCGAGCGGGAAAAGAAGCTCGATGAGCTTCTGGAGGAATTCCATATCTCCAAGCTGCGAAAATCGGCGGCGGTCGCATTGTCGGGCGGTGAGCGCCGGCGTCTGGAAATCGCTCGCGCGCTCGCAACCGATCCGACCTTCATGCTGCTTGACGAGCCATTTGCGGGCGTCGATCCGATTTCGGTCGCTGACATCCAGAACCTCGTCCACCATCTGACTGCGCGCGGCATCGGCGTTTTGATCACCGATCACAATGTGCGCGAGACGCTCGGCCTCATCGATCGGGCCTATATCATCCATGCCGGCGAAGTGCTGACGCATGGGCGCGCGAACGACATCGTCAACAATCCGGAAGTGCGACGGCTCTATCTTGGCGATAAATTCAGCCTTTGATAGGATCGAAGGCGACGGAAATTCACCTTCCTGTCATACTTGCGCTTGACCAAATAGAATAAAAAAGCAATTTTTGGGCCAAGTTGGATTTCCGCGGCCCGAACTCTGCTCGATCGCGGTTTCCCGGAGGAATTGAACGGGAGTTTCGCGTCCGCTATGGCCCTGTCTGCCAATCTTTTCCTGCGACAGAACCAGTCCCTGGTGATGACGCCGCAACTGATGCAATCCATCCAGTTGCTGCAGATGACGCATTTCGAGCTTGTCCAGTTTATTGCGCAGGAAGTCGAGAAGAACCCATTGCTCGAATTTCCGTCAGATGACGCGGAAACGGGCAGTGATAACGATGCACAGGATGAGCCGTACGGGCGTCAGGCCGACGAGGATGACCGCACCGAGGCGCTTTCCGGGGACTGCTATGACAACGGCAATGACGGCAGCGCCAGCCGGCTGAGCGAAGAGCTGGACGTCAATTATGCAAATGTCTTCCAGGATGACGGGGTCCCGCCACGGGCCGATGCGCCGGAGCTGATCAGCCAGTGGAAGTCGATGCCGGGGGGCGGCGACGGAGAGAATTACGATCTCGATGATTTTGTTGCAGGCCAGGTCTCGCTCAGGGATCACCTTGCGCAGCAGATTCCATTCATCCTGCCGGATGCGGGAGACCGGCTGATCGCGCAGCAGTTGATCGACCAGCTCGACGAGGCGGGTTACCTGCAGAGCGACCCTGCCGACATCGGCGAAAGACTAGGTAGCGATCCTGCGGCCGCGGAACGTGTTCTTGGCGAATTGCAGACCCTTGATCCGCCTGGGGTTTTTGCTCGCAGCCTGGCCGAATGCCTGTCGATCCAGCTGAAGCAGAAAGACCGCTTCGATCCCGCCATGCAGGCCCTCGTTTCCAACCTCGAATTGCTGGCACGGCGCGACTTCGCGACGCTCAAGCGGCTTTGCGGCGTGGACGAGGAAGACCTGCTTGATATGCTCGCAGAGATTCGCCAGCTGAACCCGAAACCCGGCAGCTGCTTTGAAACCAGCGTTTGCGAAGCGATCATGCCGGATGTCGTCGTACGTTCGTCACCAGATGGGAGCTGGCTGGTGGAGTTGAACCCTGATACGCTCCCGCGCGTGCTCGTCAATCAGTCCTATTTCGCCCATGTTACAAAGAACGGCGGCGACTACACGTTCCTGTCTGAATGCCTTCAGAGCGCCAACTGGCTCACCCGCAGCCTCGATCAGCGTGCGAAGACGATCATGAAGGTCGCAAGCGAGATTGTCCGCCAGCAGGATGCCTTCCTGATGCATGGCGTCGATCACCTGCGCCCGCTGAATCTGAAGACGGTTGCCGATGCCATCAAGATGCACGAGTCGACCGTCAGCCGCGTCACCTCAAACAAGTACATTCTGACCCCACGCGGCCTTTTTGAACTCAAATATTTCTTCACGGTGTCGATCAGCGCGGTGGAGGGCGGCGATAGTCATTCGGCTGAGGCCGTTCGCCACAGGATACGCTCCCTGATCATGCAGGAAAGTACGGATGCGGTCCTCTCCGACGATGATATTGTCGACATGCTGAAGAAGGATGGCATTGATCTGGCTCGCCGTACGGTCGCAAAATACCGCGAGGCGATGAATATCGCGTCCTCCGTCCAGCGGCGGCGCGAGAAGCGGGCATTGGCGAAGGTTGCGGGCTTTTGACAGTCGAGCTAAATCAACCCTTGCCTGCATATCCTAATCAGCGCGGCGGCACACCCGTTGACATTTCGGCAGTCTGCCGCTAGAAGCCCGCCGCAACTGGCGCTGCAAACAGCGTTTGGACTTATCCCCATCATCCTCAGGGCGATTGAAGCACACGACTTAAGCCGATATTGCTTGAGTTTGCGTGAAGTGCTTGGATGAGGTCTGGCCTTGGCGTAAACTGGTACCGCAAACCACTATAAGAAGGGAAACTCCATGAGTGTGCGTGTATCCGGTAAACATATGGAAATTGGGGACTCGTTCCGTCAAAGGATCGAGGACCAAATGGACATGGCCATCACGAAATACTTCGACGGGGGATATTCCGGTCAGGTGATTGTGGAGAAATCGAGTTCGCGGTTCTCTGCGGATTGCAAGCTCCATCTTGATAGCGGGGTGGTGCTGCATGCGGCAGGTGAAGCGATGGACCCGCAGCTTGCATTCGATGCCGCTTCGGAGCGCATCGAAAAGCGTCTCCGCCGCTACAAGCGCAAGCTCAAAGATCATCATGCCGGAAACCATCTGAATGGTACGGAAGTCGCCTATACGGTCATGGACGCTGTCCCGGATCATGAAGACGAGGTCCCCGACGATTTCGCACCGGTAATTGTTGCCGAGAGCACGAAGCAGTTGAAGACCATGTCCGTTGCGACCGCCGTCATGGCGCTCGATATGACGGATGAGCCACTGCTTTTGTTCCGCAGTCCGGGCACGGAAAATTTGAACATCGTTTACCGCAGGCATGACGGTAATATTGGCTGGATCGACGCCGCCAATATCAAGAGCTGACATCCGGGCGATGAGCGGTAGCCACGCCGCTCTCCCAATCATCCGGTTTCGGCGACAGAAGGAAAAAGAAATGGCATTGGCAGATCTGCTGCACCAAGATGCGATCATTCCCGCCCTAAAGGTAAATTCGAAGAAACAGTTGCTTCAGGAATTGGCGGCAAAGGCCTCCAAGATCACCGGCCTTTCCGAGCGGGAAATTTTCGACGTCGTTCTGCAGCGCGAGCGTCTCGGCTCGACGGGCGTCGGCAATGGCATCGCCATTCCGCACGGCAAGCTCGCAAGCGTCCGCTCGATTGTCGGCGTCTTCGCACGGCTGGAAAGTCCGGTCGATTTCGAAGCGCTGGACGACCAGCCGGTCGACCTGGTGTTTCTGCTTCTCGCCCCGGAAGGGGCGGGTGCCGACCATCTTAAGGCGTTGTCGCGCATTGCCCGCGTGCTTCGCGATCACGATCTCGTCGCGAAGCTGCGTGCCACAGATTCCGCATCGGCGATCTACGCTTTCCTCAATGAAGAGCAAGCATCGAACGCTGCCTGAGCCGCAGACGATCATCTAAAATGAAAAGAGGCGCCCGGTTGTCGGACGCCTCTTTTCATGTGTGAAGACTTGTGCCTCAAAACTCTTCCCAGTTGTCCTGAACAACGGCGGCCGAACCGTGCGACTGTTGTGAGGCTATATCTTGTTTGCGACTTCGGCGGACAAGGGAATGGATGGCTGTGCTCCGGCCTTGAGGCAGGCAAGCGAGCCGGCGACGGCGGCCCGGCGGAGCGAAGCCTCGAAATCGAAGCCTTCATCGAGGCTTGCGGCAAAGTAGCCGCAGAATGTATCGCCCGCCCCGACGGTATCCACCGGCTCGATCTTCAGTCCTTTCGCTCGTGTAACGACGCCATCCCGGATTGCGATCACGCCGTCGGCGCCGAGCGTCACGATCAAGGTCTGCCCAGTCTCTCCGTGCAGGCGCCTCAACGCCGTTTCGCGATCGGCCGGGTTCATGTTGTCCTGGCCAGCAAGGCGCTCGAACTCCGTCTCGTTGGCGATGACGATATCGGCGAGACGTCCAAGCCGCGGGGCGTCGGCAATGAGCGGGGCGAGGTTGAGGACGGTCGTGACGCCCTTGACCTTGGCTGCGGCCAGCGCACGCTCGACTGCCGGTGCAGGCACCTCGAACTGCAGCATCAGGGTATCGCCCTTGCTCATGGCGCCGATCGCCGCATCGGCATCCTCGGCCGCGATGGTCCCGTTTGCGCCCGGCACGACGGCGATCATGTTCTCGCCGTCTCCACCAACAAGGATCAGCGCCGTACCGGTGGGGCCATCAACACGCTTGACGCCTGCAAGGTTGATGCCCGCCTGATCGAGAAGCGCCAGCGCCGGTGCAGCGAATTCATCCTTGCCGACTGCGCCCACCATATGGACCACGCAGCCGGCGCGTCGCGCGGCTAATGCCTGGTTGGCTCCCTTGCCGCCCGCCGCCGTGGCAAAGCCGTTTCCGGCCACCGTTTCGCCGGGCTTTGGCAGGCGATCGGTCGTGGCGATGAGGTCCATGTTGATGGAGCCGAAAACTGTGATCATAAAGGGTGTCCTGTCATGCTTCTCATGGCGACGGACACTGCCCGATGGGTTCACTCTTCGTCAACCACCCTGAGTTTGAGAAGGCCGGTGCGGCTTTCGACCGACTTCGCCGGAGGTCCGCTTTCACGTTCCTCCTTGAGCGCCTCTGCGCCCTCGAATTCCAGCGCTTCGATTTTTGCGCCGCGTTTGGAGAGTTTGTCAGTGGACGTGATGATCTGATCAACATCCCGCTGTGCCTGGGAAAAATGCGTCTGGAGTTTGCGCACGCGTTCATCGAGCCGCCCGAGATCATCCATCAGGATCGCGACCTCGCCCTGGATGACGTGCGCCTGCGCCTGCATGCGCTGATCCTTCAATACGGCCTGGATGACCTGGATCGACAGCATCAGCAGCGAAGGCGAAACAATGACGATGCGGGAACGATGCGCTTTCTGGACGACCGGCTCGAAATTCTCATGAATTTCAGCGAAGATCGATTCCGAAGGAACGAAGAGAAAAGCCGTATCCTGCGTCTCACCCTGGATAAGATACTTCTCCGATATATCGCGGACATGGATTTCCATATCGCGGCGGAATTGCTGCGAGGCAAGCTTGGTTGCGTCCTGCGTGCCCGCGTCGCGAATGGCATTCCAGGCTTCGAGAGGAAACTTGGCATCGATGACGAGCGGCGGTGCACCGTTCGGCATGCGCACGGTGCAGTCCGGCCGCGATCCGTTTGAAAGCGTTTGCTGGAAAGCATAGGTGCCCATCGGCAGACCGTCGGCGACGATGGTCTCCATACGCGACTGGCCGAAGGCGCCGCGCGTTTGCTTGTTGGAGAGGATAGCCTGAAGCCCGACGACATCCTTCGCCAGCGTCTGGATATTGTTTTGAGCGACATCGATGACAGCGAGCCGCTCCTGCAGGCGCTGAAGGTTCTCATGCGTCGATTTCGTCTGTTCGCTGATCGTCGTGCTGACACGCTGCGACATTCCGTCGAGGCGCTGACCGATTGCCTGGTTGAGTTCGGCCTGACGCGTCCCGAAGACCTCAGCCATGGTCGAAATGCGTCCCTGCATCTCGGCCTGAATCTTCAGGAGCTCGGCCATGCGGGCATCGGCTTGCGCGGCCCGGATCGCTGCCTCCTCATCCTGTTCGCGCCGCAGGTTGCTGTTCCTGACCAGTAGGAACATGAGCACCACGACAACAAGAGCGACAGCGCCACCGGCAAGCGCGAGGATGGTCGGGCTGAGCCCGGCGATCGAAATTGTCAGCGATTCGGTAACATTGTTCATTCGCGCACAATAACAAACCCGCCGGCGATGGCTAGATCAAAACGTGAACAGATCCACAGCGCGATTTCGTGGGCAAAGTGCTAAGGCACTGCGGCACGAAGCTCCTGAAGATCGCCGTCCGATCTTAACGAATAGTCAACTATATTTTCGAATTGTCGTTTCTGAGAAGACTTCTATCGCACCATGCGCCAGGACAGAAATCAGAGTATGACCGCTCAGCAATTCGAAAACGCACTCAAGCAGCGCCTTGATTTCATCGGACTCGACAGCGAGGGGAGAAAGACGATACGCGAACTGCGTCCGGTCATCGGCGAACTGATCGGCGGCGCGCTGGACAAGTTTTATGGCAAGATCGCCAGGACGCCCGCAGTGGCCGGCTCCTTTTCCGACAAGACGCGTGTCGGCCACGCCAAGAAACGCCAGGAGGGTCACTGGGCGAACCTTGCCTGCGGCAATTTCGACGAGAGCTTCGTGAACGGCGTCACCGCCGTCGGCAGGGCGCATGCCCGCACTGGCCTTGAACCGCGCTGGTATCGGCGGTTATGCGATCGTCATGGCAGAACTTGTCAAAGGCGTCATGGAAAAGCAGTGGCCGTCACGGTTCGGCCATCAAAACGGCAAGGCGCTTGCCGAGAAGCTCGCCTCGGTCATCAAGGCCCCTATGCTCGACATGGTCTATTCAATTTCTGTCTATCTCGATGCCGCAAATTCGGCAGGGCTGCGCAAAAAAGCACTTTCCGGAGTTTCAGGATAATTCCCTAGCTGGAAAAGATAGGTTATGGGATCGCGATGACCATCAAGCCACTTATCATTCTTCCAGACCCCGTCCTCCGCCAGGTTTCCAAACCGATCGAGCGGGTCGATGCCGATCTCAAGCGTCTTGCCGACGATATGCTGGAAACGATGTATGACGCACCGGGCATTGGCCTGGCGGCAATCCAGGTCGGCGTGCCGCGCCGGATACTGGTGATCGACGTTTCGCGGGAGGGCGAGGAAAAGCAGCCGCAGGTCTTTATCAATCCGAAGATCGTCAAATCTTCCGACGAGCGATCGGTCTACGAAGAGGGCTGCCTTTCCATTCCGGACTATTATGCCGAGGTCGAGCGTCCGGCGACCGTCAGCGTCGAATATCTCGACCGTGACGGCAAGGAGCACACCGTTGAGGCCGACGGCCTCCTCGCCACTTGCCTTCAGCACGAGATCGACCATCTGAACGGCGTACTCTTCATCGATTATATATCGCGGCTGAAGCGGGAAATGGTGATCAAGAAGTTCACGAAGGCGGCGAAGTCGGCGAAGGCGCTCTGAGTTGCGTTGAACTATGGACGCAGCGCGCCTGATATCGCTGATTTCGTAAGGGAGGTGCCGTATGGGCGGTCTTCTGATCCGGGATATTTCCGATGCGAAACGGAACATCGCCGTGCGTGCCGAGCGAAGGGGTGGCAGCCTTTCCGACGAAGCCAGGCGCCTTGTGCAAAAAGGCATGATCGCCGAAGGATCTGTTGCAAATGATGACGATCTAACGGCATGGGACAGTCTGCGTTCGATCCTCGGGCCGGACAACGACGACGAGGCCGAGGTGTTCGCGAAAATCATGGAAGAGATTGAAGCGGACCGAAAGCGCAATTTCGGCCGACCAATCGAGGACTTCGAGTGATCGTCCTTGATGCAAATATCATTTCGGAGGTAGCAAAGCCTGCTCCAAGCGAGCGCGTCAAAGCATGGATGACAAGGCAGCTAAAATCTGACCTTTATCCCTGCGAAGTTGTAACGACAGAGCAGTACCCTGCCAAGCGTTTCTGGCTCCGAACGAAATCAAAGCGTTACATCGACAAATTCGCCAGGTGTTTGTCGCTTACCGAGCAATGTACTCGCCCTTGATCACCATACCGCGATTGCAACGGGCGTCTATGGGCAAAGCGTGAGAGCATGGGGCGACCGATCGATCCAGGACGCTATGATCGCCGCCACCTGCCTGGGTTTCGGCGCGACGCTGGCGACACGCGACATAAAAGATTTCGAAGGGCTTGATCTCAAGCTCGTAAACCCGTTTGAAGACGGCTGATTAAAAAAACCAGGCGAGAGAAAATGTCGTTTCGCATCATTTTCATGGGAACGCCGGAGTTCTCGGTTCCGACCCTGCGCACGCTGGTGGATGCGGGGCATCAGATTGTTGCGGTCTATACGCAGCCGCCGCGGCCGGGCGGACGGCGCGGTCTCGACCTGCAGAAGTCGCCGGTGCATCAGGCCGCCGAACTGCTCGGCCTGCCCGTCTTCACGCCGGTCAATTTCAAGGAGCCGGAAGAACGGGAGCGCTTCCGGGCGCTCAACGCGGATGTGGCGGTTGTCGTTGCCTATGGACTGCTGCTGCCGGAGGCGATTTTGAACGGAACGCGCAACGGCTGCTACAATGGCCATGCCTCGCTGCTGCCGCGCTGGCGCGGCGCAGCACCCATCCAAAGAGCGATCATGGCAGGCGACAAAAAGTCCGGCATGATGGTGATGAAGATGGACAAGGGGCTGGATACCGGTCCCGTCGCGTTGACCCGCGAGGTCGAGATCGGCCCGAACATGACGGCCGGCGAGTTGCACGACAAACTGATGCATGTCGGCGCCAAGGCGATCGGCGAAGCGATGGTAAAGCTCGAAATGGGTGACCTGCCGCTGACGCCGCAGCCGCAACAGGGCGTCCTTTATGCCGCAAAGATCGACAAGAGCGAGACGCGGATCGATTTCGGCAAGGATGCAAGGGACGTTCACAATCATATCCGCGGACTTTCGCCGTTTCCGGGCGCTTGGGTCGAAGTCGAGATTGGCCGCAAGCCGGAGCGGGTAAAGGTGCTGGGTTCGGAGCTTGCGGACGGGCACGGTCCGGCCGGCGAAGTGCTGAGCGATGAGCTGGTTATCGCCTGCGCATCCGGAGCGGTTCGGCTGACCAGATTGCAGAAGGCCGGCGGCAAGCCGCTTGCGGCGGCGGACTTCCTGCGCGGCACGCCGCTTGCGCACGGCACGAGACTCGCCTGATGCCGCGCTACCGGATGACCGTCGAATATGACGGCGGACCCTATGTCGGCTGGCAGCGTCAGGAAAACGGTCCCTCCGTGCAGGGGGCGATCGAAGCTGCGATCCTGTCGTTAAGCGGCGAGACCGTGTCGATCCGTGGCGCCGGGCGCACCGATTCCGGCGTGCATGCGATGGGTCAAGTGATCCATGCCGATCTTTCAAAGGAATGGCCGGTGTTCAAGCTGCAGAACGCGCTGAATGCGCATCTGAGGCTGGCGGGCGAGCGCGTGTCCATTTTGGAGGTGGAGGTGGTTGGCGAGTTCTTCGATGCCCGGTTTTCCGCCGAGCGGCGGCACTATGTCTACCGCATCATCAACCGCCGGGCGCCGCTGGCGCTCGAGGCGGGCAAGGCCTGGTGGGTACCGAAGGTGCTTAATCATGAGGTGATGCATCAGGCCGCCCAGATCCTCGTCGGCAGGCATGACTTTTCCACCTTCCGTTCCGCGCATTGCCAGGCAAACAGCCCGGTCCGCACACTCGACCGGCTCGACGTGACGCGGAACGGCGAGCTCATCGAAATCCGCGCAACGGCACAGAGTTTCCTGCACAATCAGATCCGCTCCTTTGCCGGAACGCTGAAGCTTGCAGGAGAAGGAAAATGGACGCCGGAGGATGTGCGTGCTGCGCTTGAGGCGCGTAACCGCAAGGCCTGCGGTCCAGTTGCTCCGCCCGAAGGACTTTATTTCATGCAGGTCGATTATCCGGCAGTGATCACCGATCGGCGCAAGCGGACGCAAGTGAATGGCGATGACGATCTGTCATGACCCCGCCCATGCCAGACCGTTGATCTAAACCGGATAAATGCCGAGGAAGCGCTGGAGATATTCGGCGAGGATCATGGTCGGCACCAGCAGTGCCAGCGTCAGCGCCCCGGCCATCAGCCCGTGGCCGTGAAAGATCATCCGCAAAATCCTTGCAAGCATGAAGACCTGCGCCATCATGAAGACCAGAAGCAGGATCGACACGACGCTGATGGCGCCGGGAATGAAGAAGACCAGCGCCAGCAGCAGGCCGTTGATGTAGGAAAGCGGCACGCCGAGCCAGTTGATGCTGACGACAACGGCAGCAAAGCGATCACCCATGCGAAAGGCAAACAGCAACAGTCCTGCAAACACCAGCGGCACGAACCAATTGGCGATTTCGACCAGGCCCAAACGGAAATAGAAGGGAAGGCCGACTTCGACATGCGGCGGCATCGACTGCAGGAAGGCCTGACGCCACCAGAGCCACGAAATGCCCATCGGTGGCAGGCACCAGGCCATCGCCCAGAAGGAGCGGTTGACGCCGCGGTCCGACATATCGAGAAACCGGAAGCCCCGCGTGTCCATGCGGATCAGCAGCCACAAACCGGACAGATAGTATTGAACCTCCCTAAGCCCCGGCATTTGCGAACCATCGCTCGATGAAGGTTTCGTAGATCTGCGTCAGGGTTTCGAGATCGGAAACAGCAACGCGTTCGTCGACCATGTGCATGGTCTGTCCGACGAGCCCGAATTCGACGACCGGGCAATAGTCTTTGATGAAACGCGCGTCCGACGTGCCGCCGGTGGTCGAAAGCTTCGGCGCCTTGCCGGCAATGCTCTCGACGGCAGAGGAAAGTGATGCAATCAGTGCGTTGTTGCGGGTGAGGAAGACATGGCTCGGACGATCGGCCCAGGCAATGTCATATCTTACCGCCTCGCGGCCCGGGCGCAGGGTGCCATTCTTGGCGGCCGCTTCAAGACGGCGGAGGATTTCCGCCTGCAGCGTGTCGACCGTCCAGGTGTCGTTGAAGCGGATGTTGAAGCTTGCCGCGGCCTTCGCCGGAATGACGTTGGTGGTCGGATTGCCGACATCGATGGTCGTCACCTCGAGGTTCGACGGCTGGAAATTTTCAGTTCCTTTGTCGAATGGGGGATGCATCAGCGCGCTCGTGAGCTGCAGCATGCCGCGCACCGGATTATCCGCCAGATGCGGATAGGCGGCGTGACCCTGAACACCGTGGACAGTGATCCTGCCGGAGAGCGAACCGCGGCGGCCGATCTTGATCATGTCGCCGAGCGCATCCGGATTGGTCGGCTCGCCGACGAGGCAGGCATCCCAACGCTCGCCGCGTTGTGCCGCCCATTGCAGGAGCTTGATCGTGCCGTTGATGGCGGGGCCTTCCTCGTCGCCGGTGATCAGCAAGGAAATCGAGCCCTTCGGATTGCCGTGTCTTTCGACGTACCGGGAGACGGCTGCCACGAAGCATGCAATGCCGCCCTTCATGTCGACCGCACCACGACCGAAGAGTTCGCCGCCTGAAATTTCCGCAGCGAAGGGGGGATGCGTCCAGGCGGCTTCGTCGCCAACCGGCACGACGTCCGTGTGTCCCGCAAACATCAGGTGCGGGCCATCACTGCCCAGACGGGCGTAGAGGTTTTCGATGTCGGGCGTGCCGGCTTCCGTCGCCTTCACCTTGTCCACCTTAAAGCCCAGCGGCGAAAGCATGGCGTCGAGCGCAGAAAGTGCGCCGCCTTCGGCAGGCGTCACGGAGGGGCAGCGGATGAGCGTCTGGAGATTGGCGACGGGATCGGTGGCGGTCATGAGGGTCGAATTATCCGGCGGGAATGGCAAAGACATGGCAAGGCGGCGAACCGCCTCGCTGAAATGAACGCCGCTTGTTTACCGGATCGGAATCCGGCTGTCACTGAAAGCTTAGTCGCGCAGCAATTCATTGATGCCGGTCTTCGAGCGGGTCTGCTCGTCGACGCGCTTGACGATGACGGCGCAATAGAGATGCGGTGCCGGTTGGCCGTTTGCCATGGTCTTGTTGCCGCTCGACATCGAACCGGCAACGACAACGGAGTAGGGCGGCACTTCGCCATACATGACGTCGCCGGTGGCGCGATCGACGATCTTGGTTGACTTGCCGATATAGACGCCCATGCCGAGAACTGAACCCTCGCGGATGATGCAGCCTTCGACGACTTCCGAGCGGGCGCCGATGAAGCAGTTGTCTTCGATGATCGTCGGGCCGGCCTGCATCGGTTCCAGCACGCCGCCGATGCCGACGCCGCCGGAAAGATGCACATGCTTGCCGATCTGTGCGCAGGAGCCGACCGTCGCCCAGGTGTCGACCATCGTGCCTTCACCGACATAAGCACCGAGATTGACGAAGGAAGGCATCAGCACGACGTTCTTGGCGATATAGGCCGAGCGGCGGACGACGCAGTTCGGAACGGCCCGGAAGCCCGCGGCGCGATACTGGTTCTCGCCCCAGCCTTCGAACTTGGAAGGCACCTTGTCCCACCAGGTGGAATTGCCGGAGCCGCCCTTGACGACTTCCATGTCGTTCAGGCGGAAGGAAAGCAGTACGGCTTTCTTGAGCCACTGGTTGACCGTCCAGACGCCATCGGCGCCGCGCTCGGCGACGCGAGCCTTGCCGCCGTCGAGAAGCTCGAGCGCTGCTTCCACGGCTTCGCGAACTTCGCCTTTCGTCGACGCGTTCACGTTGTCGCGGTTGTCGAAGGCAGCTTCGAGGGTCTTTTCGAGGGATGCGAGATCGGTGGCGCTCATGAGAATTCCTTAAACTTCGAGCTTTATCCTGAAGACTAGGAAGTCTCCGGGAATTGTGATCGGCGGGATGCGATCTGCTCTATCGCATGAGCGGCTAAAATGGAATGATTTTTCGAACGAGATCGTTTCTGTATTCAAGGCGTTATAGACAGACCCGGCAGTGTTGCCGGCATTTTTGAAGGGCATTCTGAAATGGCGAAGGGAAAAAACGGCAAGCTCAGGCGCAAGGACGGAGTCTGGGCTCCGCTGAAGTCGAGCGAGATTGACAGGCATCGCGCACTCGCCGTGCCGAAGACGCCGCAAACGCTTTCGCCTTCCTATCGCCTGGCCTATTCCGACGGCGACTTTCTCTGCCGCGAGGAACTGCGGCCGATCCGTCTCCAGCTTGAACTTTTGAAGGTCGAGATGATGTTGACGGAACGTGGCATCAAATCCACCGTCGTCATGTTCGGCGGCGCGCGTATTCCTGCCCCCGGTCAGAGCGCATGGGCAGCCCGCAACGACATGCAGCGCGCCAATCTGGAGGCGGCGTCCATCTATTATGACGAAGCGCGCAAGTTCGCCCGGCTCTGCTCGAAATATTCCGCTGGTTTCGATTTCCATGAATATGTGATCGTCACCGGCGGCGGCCCGGGCGTCATGGAGGCGGGCAACCGCGGAGCAGCCGATGAAGGCGCGCCCTCGATCGGCCTCAATATCGTGCTGCCTCACGAGCAGGCCCCGAACGCCTATGTGACGCCGGAGCTCAGCTTCAACTTCCATTACTTCGCGATCCGCAAGATGCATTTCATGGTACGCGCGAAAGCGATTGCGGTGTTCCCGGGCGGCTTTGGAACCCTCGACGAATTCTTCGAATGCCTGACGTTGATCCAGACGGGACGCATGGAAAAGATGCCGCTCATTCTCTTCGGCGAGAAGTTCTGGCGAAGCATCGTCAATTTCGACGCACTTGCCGAATTCGGGACGATCGCGCCTGACGACGTGAAGCTGATCAGCTTCGTCGATACGGCAGCTGCCGCCTGGAAGATCATCCAGGATTTCTATGAGCATCAGGAATAGAAAACCGGCCGCGATGTGCGACAGGCCCCACCTGCGGTAAGTCCTTGCTTACATGGACGGCCGATTGGGCATGTCATCGATCGAGATCGCGCCGTCCTTGTTGCGATCCATGCGGATGAAAAACTCTGGGCTCGCGCTCGGAAGGTAAAACCGATGCGTCAATCTGACCAATTATACATCGGCAAGCTGAATGAAATCTTCGTAATCTAGTCCACGACCCTTGCCAGAAACGCAGCCAGATCATCGGTGACGAAATCGATATGGTCCTCGTCGCCGCTCGTTTGTTCCCACCATTCGACGACGGTTTCCTCAAGATTGTTCGGCACGAGCAGCACAGTCTGCATGCCGAGTGCCTTTGGAACCACAAGGTTGCGCGGCAGGTCCTCGAACATGGCCGCCTTGCCGGTTTCCACTCGTTTCAGTGCCATGAACTTGTCATAGGTAACCTGCGCCGGCTTCGGCACGAATTCGGCGGCGACGATGTCGAAGATGTCGTCGAAATGTTCGAGAATGCCGAGGGCACCGGCCGTCATTTCGGCATGTTTGACGCTGCCGTTGGTGAAGATGAACTTGCGGCCCGGAAGTGCCTTGATCGCCGCACCCAATTCGGGCTGAGCCGTGAGGCTCGAATAGTCGATGGCATGGGCCTTTTCCAGAAATTCGTTCGGGTCGACGCCGTGATGGATCATCAGACCCTGCAGCGTCGTGCCGTGCTCGAGATAATATTGCTTCTGCAGCTTGCGCGCCTCGTCCCGCTCCATCTGGAGAAGCGCCGAGACATAGGCCGTCATGTTTTTGTCGATCTGCGCGAAGAGATTGACGTGATGCGGATAAAGCGTGTTGTCGAGGTCGAAGACCCATTCGGTCACGTGCGCAAAATCGGCTTTGGTCGGAGTGCGATCTATCTTGGTCATGGCGGCGTTATGGCATGGGCCAAGGAAATTGCCGAACAAAAAAATAGACGCCCGATTTTCGACGGACGGAAAAGCCAAGGGATGATAAAAGGCTCTCATGCTTTTCGATCTTCCCAATGAAGACACGCTTTATGATGCGCTGATCGCCCGCAGCTCCGATTACGAGGGGCTTGCTTATGTCTGCGTGAGAACGACGGGCGTCTTCTGCCGGTTGACCTGCCCCGCCCGCAAGCCGAAACGGGAGAATACGCTGTTCTACGATTCCATCGCCACCTGCATGCAGTCCGGCTTCCGGCCCTGCCGGCGCTGCAAGCCGCTGGAACAGGCGGGCAAGGAACCGATCGTCGACGAACTGCTGGAAGCGCTCGACTGCGCTCCGGCGACGCGTTGGACCGAGGATGATCTGGTCCGCAGGGGTTACGATCCATCCACCGTGCGGCGCGCTTTCAAACGATCGCTGGGCATGACTTTCCTAGACATCGCCCGCTACCGCCGACTCGGCGAGGCAGCAAGGCAGCTTGCGAGCGGCGCCCGCGTGATCGATGTCCAGCTCGATGCAGGTTACGAGTCGGGCAGCGGGTTTCGCGCCGCATTTCAGCGGTTGATCGGCAAGGCGCCTGCCATGTCGCAGAACCGCGAGCTGCTCTTCGCAGACTGGTTTGAAACGCCGCTCGGGCCGATGGTCGCGGTTGCCGATCAGACGCATCTGCATCTTCTGGAGTTCCACGATCGGAAGGCGCTTCAGGCTGAGCTGGAAAACCTGCAGCGCAAGACACGCTCCTCGGTTGCCGCCGGGAGAACGCCTGCGATCGAACAGATCGATGCCGAGCTGCGAGCCTATTTCGACGGCCAGTCCGCGAACTTCAAAACCCCTTTGGCGCTCGGCAACAGTACCGCCTTCGAGCGGGTGGTCTGGGCGAAGCTTCGGGAAATTCCTGTCGGAGAAAGACGCGCTTATGGTGATCTGGCCAGGGAAATGGAAAACCCGCAGCTGGTGCGCGCGGTCGGCCGCGCCAACGGCGCAAACCAGCTTGCCATCGTCATCCCCTGCCATCGCGTGGTCGGCGCAGACGGATCACTGACCGGTTATGGTGGCGGGCTCTGGCGCAAGCAATGGCTATTGAAGCACGAAGGAAAAATGCGGCCCAAAGGGGCTGTTTGAGGAGGACGTTCCATGAACCAGGCGCAAAAGGCGAAGGCGTTCGGCGCATTGCATCAGAAGGGCAATCCGGTCGTCCTCTATAATATCTGGGATGCTGGCACGGGGAAGGCTGTCAGCGACGCAGGTGCCAAGGCACTGGCGACCGGCAGCTGGTCGGTTGCTGCGGCGCAAGGCTATGCGGACGGCGAAAAAATCCCGCTGGAAGCGCTTGTCGCTACCGTGCGGTCGATCACTGCGGCCAACGACTTGCCTCTCTCCGTCGATTTCGAGGGCGCCTATTCGACCGAGAAAGCGGGAACCGCTGCCAACGCCGCCAGGCTGATTGATGCAGGCGCCGTCGGCATCAATTTCGAGGACCAGGTGGTTGGCGGCAGCGGGCTGCATCCGATCGATGAGCAGGCCGCACGCATCCGCGCCATACGCGAGATGACCGAGGCTAAGGGCATTCCGTTCTTCATCAATGCCCGCACCGACCTGTTCCTCAAGTTCTCCGATCCCGACCGGCATGTTCTGCTGGTGGATGAGGCGATCGAGCGGGCAGCCGCCTATGCAGAGGCTGGCGCCAGCGGCTTTTTTGCGCCGGGATTGTCGAACCAGGACCTGATCCGTCGAATGTGCGAAGCGGTTAGGCTGCCGGTCAACATCATGATGCGGCAAGGCGTGCCGGATGTGAAGACCTTGGCAAAGCTCGGCGTCGGCCGTGTCAGTTATGGGCCGGGACCCTACCGCGCAATGATGGAAAAGCTGAAGGAGGCAGCCGAGGCGGTCTTCGCCGCCGCGGGCCAAGCTTGAATCACGGAACGATCAGCGTTCCGGCGCCGTGTTCGGTGAAGATTTCGAGCAGCACGGAATGGGCCGTCTTGCCGTTCAGGATGACGACGCCCTGGACGCCGGCCTTGATCGCGTCGATGCAGGTTTCGACCTTCGGGATCATGCCGCCGGAAATCGTGCCGTCGGCGATCAGCGCGTGTGCCTGCGAAACCGAGAGCTCCTTGATGAGGTTGCCCTGCTTGTCGAGCACGCCTGGAACGTCCGTCAGGAAGAGCAGGCGCGTGGCATTCAGTGCGCCGGCGATAGCGCCTGCGAAGGTGTCGGCATTGATGTTGTAGGTCGCGCCGTCGCGGCCGGGCGCGACCGGGGCGATGACCGGGATCATTTCCGAACGGGCGAGCAGGTCGAGCAGCGTACGGTCGACTTCGACGACCTCGCCGACGAAGCCGAGATCGAGCACGCGCTCGATGTTCGAATCCGGGTCCTTGATCTTCTTTTGCGCCTTTTCGGCAAAGACCATGTTGCCGTCCTTGCCGCAAAGCCCGATCGCCCATTCGCCCGTCTGGTTGATGAGTGCCACGATCTCCTTGTTGATGGAGCCGGCAAGCACCATCTCGACGATCTCGACTGTCTTGGCGTCGGTGACGCGAAGACCGCCTTCGAACTTCGATTCGATACCCATCTTCGTCAACATCGCGCCGATCTGTGGTCCGCCGCCGTGGACGACGATCGGATTGACGCCGGATTGCTTCAAAAGCGCAATGTCGCTGGCGAAAGCCTTGCCGAGCTCGGGATTGCCCATAGCATGGCCGCCGTATTTGACGACTATCGTCTTGTTCTCGTAACGCTGCATGAAAGGCAGCGCCTGTGCGAGAAGGCGTGCTTGGGTTTCGCTTTCGGACTGGTTCATGGCATACCCCGCAGAATAGATCGCGGCCTTTTATCTCAAGTTCTTGACAGATGGAATAATGCCATGCGCATTAGTTGCTGTGCCTCTTGTCAATTTGAGCCGGCCGCCGTTTATTGGCATCGTGTCAAGACAGATGGGCCGCGGCATGACGAGCGAGGAAATCGCGCAATTGATTGGCCGCATCGCCATGGCCGACCGGAAGGCTTTCGCCGATCTCTACAAGGCGACGAGCCCGAAACTCTTCTCCATATGCCTGCGTATCCTGAACGATCGTATTGAAGCCGAGGAGGCGTTGCAGGAGGTTTATACAAAGATCTGGCAGCGTTCCGGGGCATACGTGGCCGACCAGGGTACGCCGTCCTCCTGGCTCGCGGCGATTGCCCGCAACCAGGCGATCGATACGTTGCGGGCGCGAAAGCCTGTCGCCGACGAGTTGAACGGTGAATACGATCTTCCCGATCCTGGCCTCGACCCGGAAAAGCAGGCCGTGCTGTCTGATGAAGGAAGGCGGATTGACACCTGCATGGAAGAGTTGGAAGCTGATCGGGCGCAGGCGGTGAAGAAAGCCTATGTCGAAGGACTGAGCTATCAGGAACTTGCCGATCAGTTTGGCGTTCCGCTGAACACCATGCGGACATGGCTGCGGCGCAGCCTTTTGAAGCTGAGAGAGTGCATGGAGCGATGACATCGCCGGATCAAAGCAAGGGAGGCCGCTCCCGTGATGAAGTGCTCGCCGGCGAGTACGTGCTTGGTGTTCTTTCGTTTCAGGATCGCCGGGTGGTCGAGGAGCGCATGCGCCGGGACCGCCAGTTTGCCGCAATCGTCAGCCGCTGGGAAACGAACCTCTCTGCTTTCAACGACGAGTATGAAGTGGCCGCGAGCCCGGGCCGGGAGACCTTCAAGCAGATCGAGGCACGCCTTTTCGGCGAACCGGAGCTTTCGCGGTCCTTTTCGCGCGGCCTTTGGAATTCCGCCGTCTTCTGGCGCTCTCTGACCTTCGCTTCGCTGGTCGTCGCGATCGGAGCCATTGTTTTCGCCTCCGGCAACGTTCCACCGCCGAAAGGCCAATCGCTACTGGTTGCCGAATTGTCGTCCGCCGACAGGCAGGTCAATCTGCTTGCCTCTTACGACGTCCAAAGCGGCCGCGTCCGCATCGTTCCTGTTGCGGCGGGCGGGACTGAGAAAAAATCACTGGAGCTCTGGCTGGTGCCGGGAAGCGGCAATCCAAAATCGCTCGGCATTTTCCAGTCGGATGAAGATGGCGAGCTTGTCATTCCTGCCGACCTGCGCGGCGGCATTGCCGACGGTACGACGCTCGCCGTCAGCCTCGAGCCTTTTGGCGGTTCGACGACCGGCGCCCCGACAGGACCGGTTGTCGCCAGTGGCACCACGCATCGCCGCTAAAATATTGTCTCCTCTGAAACTCTTTTCGCATCCCCTCGTACATCTCGGTGTCCGGGCGGGCCGAGGCATTCCGCACGCGAACCGGCGCCGGACGTGAGGAGGATGATCATGATGAAGCGAGCTTTGCGCACCATTGCGCTCGCCACTGCCGTATCCACAATCGCTTTTGCTGTGCAGGCCGCCAACCCCATTGTGGGTGGCGCTCCGATGTTCCCGACGAGGAACATCATCGACAATGCCGTCAACTCGAAGGACCACACCACGCTGGTCGCGGCTGTGAAGGCAGGCGGGCTTGTCGGCACGCTCGAAGGCAAAGGTCCGTTCACGGTTTTCGCACCGACGAACGAGGCTTTCGCCGCCCTGCCGAAGGGCACGGTCGAGACGCTTCTCAAGCCGGAAAACAAGGCCGCGCTCGTCAAGGTACTGACCTGCCACATGGTTGCAGCAGATACGATGGCGACGGCCGTTGCCAAAATGATCAAGGACGATGGCGGCGAGCACGACATCAAGACAGTGGGCGGCTGCGTGCTGAAAGCCAAGGAAAGCATGGGCAAGATCACGCTGACCGATGAAATGGGAGGCACGGCACGTGTGACGATCGCCGACGTCAAGCAGTCGAACGGCGTAATCCATGTCGTCGACAAGGTGCTTCTGCCCAAGACGTGATGGAGGATCCAAGGGCGAAGGAGGGGGGCGCCTGCGGGCGCCTCCCTTCAATTCCAGTTCTTGATCTCGACCGTTTCGGCAATGGCTTGGCGCAACTCATCCAATCCCTCGCTCTTCTCGGAAGAGGTGGCAATCACGAATGGGAAGGCCGCCGGACGCTTTTTGATCTTCTCCGCCGTTTCTGCGAGCAGCTTGGCGACCGCGGGCGGCTTGATCTTGTCGGTTTTGGTGAGAACGATCTGGTAGGAAACGGCGGCCTTGTCGAGCAGGCTCAGAACGTCATCGTCGTTCTTCTTGATTCCATGGCGGCTGTCGATAAGCACGTAGACGCGCTTCAGCGTAGCGCGGCCGCGCAGATAATCGAACACGAGTTTCGTCCAGGCGTCGACCTGGTCTTTCGGCGCCTGCGCATAACCGTAGCCTGGCATATCGACGAGCGCCATCGGCGGCAGGTCGCCACCCTCGCCGGAATAACCCTCGGGAACGAAGTAGTTCAGCTCCTGCGTCCGGCCCGGCGTATTCGAGGTACGCGCCAGTCCCTTGTGTCCGACAAGCGCATTGATGAGCGACGACTTGCCGACATTCGAGCGTCCGGCGAATGCCACTTCCAGCGGCCCTTCCGGTGGCAGGAACTTCATGGAAGGCACGCCGCGGATGAAGATCCACGGCCGCCCGAAGAGTGGCTTTTCGTTGTTTTGCGTCATTCCGCTTTTCCAGCGCGTCCTAATCCATTGCGCATAAGGGATTCAGGTTTCGCATGATTTTGTCAACCAACGGTCCCGATGGGCCCTCATTGAAAACAGGTTGCCGAAAAGAAAAAGCCCCGCCGAAGCGAGGCTTCCTCATTCATTTCGATGGCGCCGGTTTTCGCCGGAACAAGCCCTTGAGATTGTCGAAGAGCTCGATCTTCACACCGTGGCGGCGCATGATTACCCCCTGCTGAATAACGGAGAGCGTATTGTTCCAAGCCCAGTAGATGACGAGGCCGGCCGGGAAGCTTGCCAGCATGAAGGTAAAGACCAGCGGCATCCAGTTGAAGATCATCGCCTGCGTTGGGTCGGGGGGCGTCGGGTTCATGCGCATCTGCACGAACATCGTCACACCCATTATCAGCGGCCATACGCCGAGATGGAGCAGGGCGGGCGCTTCGAAGGGGAGCAAGCCGAAGAGGTTGACGATCGTGGTCGGATCGGGGGCCGAGAGGTCCTGAATCCAGCCGAAGAACGGCGCATGCCGCATTTCGATCGTGATGTAGATGACCTTGTAGAGCGCGAAGAAGACCGGAATCTGCAAGGCGATCGGCCAGCAGCCGGCAATCGGATTGATCTTCTCTTCCTTGTAGAGCTGCATCATCGCCTGCTGCAGGCCCATTCGGTCGTCGCCGAATTTGGCTTTGAGCTCTTCCATCTTCGGCTGCACGCGCTTCATGTTCGCCATCGAAGCGTACTGCTTGCTGGCGAGCGGGAAGAACAGCCCCTTGACGACGATCGTCGTCAACAGGATCGCGACGCCGAAATTGCCGAAGTAGCGGAAGAAGAAATCCATCAGCTTGAACATCGGCTTGGTGATGAAATAGAACCAGCCCCAGTCGATCAGGCGGTCGAAGCGCGGGATCTGGTAGGACGCCTCGTAGCCGTCGATGACCGGAACTTCCTTGGCTCCGGCAAAGACGAGGTTCTTGAGTTCGATCGACTGTCCGGGAGCAACCGTTACGGCGTCTTCCTTATAGTCGGCCTGATAGCGCGGCTGGCCATCGGTGAAATGCGAGAAGCGAGCCTCATACGCCGATTTCTGCGGCGGCACGATCGTTGCGGCCCAGTACTTGTCGGTGATGCCAAGCCAGCCGCCGGTGGACTTGGCTGGCGTGACGGCTTCCTCCTCGACGGCAGAGTACTTGCTCTCGACCAGGCCGTCGCCGATGACGCCGATGAAGCCCTCGTGCAGGACGTAGACGGAGGGCGTCGTCGGCTTGTTGTAGCGGGTAACGCGCCCGTAGGACGAAATGGAAGCCGGAGTGCTTCCGCTGTTCGTCACCTTGTCCGTGACGGTGAACATGTAGCGGTCGTCGACCGAAATCGTACGCGCAAAGGTCAGGCCCTTGTCATTGGTATAGGTCAGCGTCACCGGTGACTTGTCGGTGAGCTTGGCGCCTTCCGGCGCCGTCCATACGGTCGACGGACCGGGAACCGTTCCGGTCTGGTCACTGCCGATATAGCCGAGTTCGGTGAAGTAGCCGTCCTTGGTGTCAGCCGGCGAGAAAAGCGTAATGATCGGGCTGCTCTTGTCGACCGTCTCGTGATAACCTTTGAGCTTCAGGTCGTCGAGGCGGGCACCTGCCAGGTTGACGGAGCCAGAGAGCGCTTCCGTGTCGATGGCGATGCGCGGCGCCTTTGCAAGCGCTTCCTCGCGCGTTGCGGTCGCTGCAGGCTGGCCGGTCGGCGCGGCGCCACTTGTGTGCGGTGCGGGCTGGCCGCCTGCAGCAGGAGCCTGTGTCTGCTCGCTCTGCTGCTGCGCTTTCTGGGCTTCCTGCGCCTTGCGCTGAGCCTCGATGCGCGGGTTCATGTAAAGAAACTGCCAGCCAAGAACGATCAGCACCGAGAGAGCGATCGCAATGAAATAATTGCGGTTGTTTTGCATCATACGTTCCTGGGGCGTCCGTCGGAGGATCGCCTGTGTTTCGGCTTGTTTTCGACGCGTGCCTTAAGCTCCGCGCTCAATTCCTTGAAGGATGCCGTCAGGCAGTCTCTTCGCGCGACAACCACATAGTCGTGTCCGGGCTGCATTGCAAACCCCACATGAAGTCGCACCGCCTCTTTGAGGCGGCGGCGCATGCGGTTCCGTTCGACCGCGTTGCCATGTTTTTTTGTGACGGTGAAGCCGACGCGGGCTTCGGTTTCGGGCTCTTTCCGGTCGAGAACCTCGAGCAGGAAGAGGCCACCCTTGCGCTTTTCGCCGTTGCGGACAGCAAGAAACTGCGGGCGGCTTTTCAACCGCCCTGCAGTGTTTTTTTCAGTGGTCGTCAATTCGCCCGCCATCTGTTATCGGGCACTCCGGCCTTAGGCCGAAAGACGCTTGCGGCCACGCGCGCGGCGGGCAACGATGACCTTGCGGCCGCCCTTGGTAGCCATACGCGCACGGAAACCGTGGCGGCGCTTGCGGACAAGCTTCGATGGTTGGTAGGTACGCTTCATTTATTTAAACACCGCGGAGTGCGGCCCTTCTTGAATTTGCATATTGCAAGGAGCGTTGTTTTTCGAACGGGCGAGGCCAAAGACCGAAGTGACCGAACGTGCGGCGGCTTATACGGATGAAGCCTCAAGAAGTCAATTATCGCCCGGTGATTCATCGGCCAGCCGTTTTAGGACTGTAAAAATTCGCATTATGGTATTAACTATTGCGCCCAACACGGCGACAGGTTGAATTTTGCCGGTTTTGCCTTGATGGGCATGCCATCGGTGATGTTTTTACTCAGGTTTATGCAATTTATGCGAATAACGCCGTCGATGGCGGATAATATGGGTAATTTTTTGGAGTACTAAACCATCGCATTCGAAATGTAACATTAAGACATTTAGCCGATCTTCATTCTATCGGCTGGGAATTTGCTTTCCAGACTGTCGTTAGTCCCTCAGGAGGCATTCCGTTGAAAATCCGCGGCAAGATCAATTTGCTCGTTTCCGTTATGGCAGCTGTCGCCCTTGTTATTGGTGCAACCGCCCTTGTTGCCATGAACGAGTACAACAACAAATTCAGCGCCTATAAGAGTGCCTCACAGCGTGCCTATGCTGGCGAGCGGCTCAACCGCTTCGTGACGGCGACAGTTATGGAAGCCCGCGGCATCTACGCGGCGAAGGAAATCAAGGATACCGGCAACTTCGCCAAGGGACTGATGGCGAATCTCGATGAGATCGACAAGGTCATCGCCGGATGGACGCCGCTCGTTCCCGAGAGCCAGAAGGAAAGCTTCGCAAAGCTCGTCGAGCGAGCCAAGGAATTCCGCACCTTCCGCACCGAAACGGTCCGTCTCGGCACTGAAGTCGGACCGGCAGCCGCCAACACCCAAGGCAACAATGAAGCCAACCGCGCGAACCGAAAGGCCTTCCAGGCCGAGATCGATGCGATCGTAAAGACCGACAAGGCCGAGCTGCAGGCCGTCGATGCCGAGATCGAAGCCTTCCGTGCTTCGCTGTTCTGGCTCGTGCTTGCCATTGCCGGCGTCGGCATTTCGACAGGCGTCGGTATGGGCGTTTACATCGGCACCAATCATCTCAGTCGTCCGATCAAGCGCGTAACGACCGCCATCAATGAAGTCGCCAACGGCAATTTCGACGCGGATGTGCCCTATGCCGGCCGTAAGGACGAGATCGGCGAGATGGCTGCCGCCGTCGCCGTCTTCAAGGAAAACGGCTTGGCCATCAAGCGCCTGCATGCGCAGGAAGCGGCCATGCGCACCAAGAGCGACGACCTGCAGTCGAGCATGTCTGTGGTGGTCGCTGCCGCGGCTGCTGGTGATTTCAGCCGCCGTATCGAGAAGGACTATGAGGACGAGAATCTCAATCAGTTCGCAGGCAATATCAACACGCTGCTTTCGAGCGTCGATGCCGGCGTCGGCGAAACCCGCCGCGTCATTGCAAGTCTTGCGGATGGCGATCTGACACAGACCATGCGCGGCGACTTCCAGGGTGCCTTCGCCGAGTTGCAGCAGAACGTCAACAACACGTTCCAGACGCTGCAGACGACCATGCTCGAGATCCGCGAGACCACCGAAGCGATCAACGGCAACACCAACGAGCTCCGCGTTGCCAGTGACGATCTCTCCAGGCGCACGGAACAGCAGGCGGCGGCCCTCGAGCAGACCTCCGCAGCCCTCGACGAGATCACGGCCGTCGTGCAGAACTCGACGGAACGGGCGCAGGAAGCCAGCATCATGGTCTCGGAAGCGAAGGATGATGCCGGCCGCTCCGGCGTCGTCGTCCGCAACGCGGTCGATGCCATGGGCCGCATCGAGCAGGCATCGCGCGAAATCAGCCAGATCATCAACGTAATCGACGAGATTGCTTTCCAGACCAACCTTCTCGCACTGAACGCCGGCGTCGAGGCGGCACGCGCCGGGGAAGCAGGCAAGGGCTTTGCCGTCGTCGCGCAGGAGGTTCGCGAGCTCGCCCAGCGCTCGGCAACGGCCGCAAAGGACATCAAGGCGCTCATCACCAAGTCCGGCGATGAGGTTCACGTCGGTGTGAAGCTGGTGCAGGCAACCGGCGAGGCGCTTGGCGAGATCGAAACCCGCGTCATCGCGATCAACGATCATATTCACTCGATCGCGACGGCGGCCAAGGAGCAATCGACCGGCCTCAAGGAGGTCAACACCGCCATAAACCAGATGGACCAGGTGACGCAGCAGAATGCGGCGATGGTCGAGGAAACCTCGGCTGCGACCCACAAGCTCTCCGTAGAAGCCGACGGTCTCGTCAACCTTATTGCCCATTTCAGGATTTCGAATGCTGCTGCAGCGCCGCTCGCCGTTGCCCGCCGCGAAGAACACCGCCCGGTTGCCTCCCCGGCGCGCCGCGTGATGAAGACCGTCTCGCGGGCCTTCAACGGCAACGCGGCGGTTGCCGCGCAGAATTGGGAAGAATTCTGAGTATCGTCGACAGTCGGAAAACGCCGCCTGCGGGCGGCGTTTTCTTTTGTGACGGCTTGCCGTCGCTCGCGAAGATTTGAAAGCGCACTTCGATCGGCTATTATAGAAGTCTCGGTTCAGGCGCTTAGCCGATCGGAAATGACGATGCCGGAGCAACAGCAAGGCGGAAATTCGACTGTCGACGTTGCGGCGGACGGCGCAAATGGCCGTCCGGCGGGTGCATTCGGCGGCCTGTCGGGCAAGCTGCTTTGGCTGACCGTCCTCTTCATCATGCTCGCCGAAGTGCTGATCTTCTTCCCTTCCATCGCGAGCATGCGCATCCGCTGGCTGGAGGACAAGCTGAACACGGCTGCTGCCGCCGCCATCGTTATCGATGGCCTGCAGCCCGTCGAACTCCCGTACGCTTTGCAGAAGGAAACATTGGCGGCGACCGGCACGAAGGCGATCGTTCTTCGCAAGGAAGGCACCTCCAGGCTTCTGGCGATGAGCAGCATGCCGACATCCGTCGATGAGCAGTATGACCTGACCAAGGCCACGCCGATCAGTTCCATGCGAGACGCGCTGGATACGCTGCTTTTTGGCGGCAACCGCATCATCCGTGTTTACGGCCCGGTCGGCGAGACGAACATGGGCGTCGAAGTGCTGATGAAGGAAAAGCCGTTGCGCACGGCGATGCTCGTCTATGCACGCAATGTTCTGCTCCTCTCCGTGCTGATCTCGCTGTTTACCGCGACGCTGATTTTCTTCGTGATTAACCGCATCCTGATCCGCCCGATCCGCAGGCTGACGGGCAACATGCAGCAATTTTCAGCCGATCCGGAAAACCCGCAGCACGTTTTCGTGGGCGATGGCGGGCGCGATGAACTGGCGGTCGCGGGACGGCGTCTGACGGCGATGCAGATGGAACTGCAAAAGACGCTGAAGCAGCAGAAGAATCTTGCGGCACTTGGCCTTGCGGTCTCAAAAATCAATCATGACATGCGCAACATCCTTGCCTCGGCGCAGCTGATGTCGGACCGTCTCGTAGATGTCGATGATCCGATGGTTAAGAGCTTCGCACCGAAGCTGCTGCGCACGATCGATCGCGCCGTCGGCTATACGACGGAAGTGCTCTCCTTTGGTCAGGCAAGCGAATCGGCGCCGCGCCGCCGGCGGGTCAGGCTCTACGATCTGACGCAGGACGTGCGGGATATGCTGGCGATAGATCCGCAGAGCGGCGTTGAGTTTGCCGAGCAGATGCCGCCGGACATAGAGGTCGATGCCGACAGCGAGCAGCTCTTCCGCGTGATTCACAATCTCTGCCGGAACGCGTTGCAGGCGTTGACCGGCGAAACTGCCCCCGACGGCGTCAAACGCATCACTGTGTCGGCGCAGCGCGTCGGTAGCGTCGTCAGCATCATCGTTGATGATACAGGGCCAGGCATGCCGATGAAGGCCCGGCAGAATCTCTTTGCCGCCTTCCGCGGTTCGGCCCGCAGCGGCGGCACAGGCCTCGGACTTACGATCGCGCGCGAACTGGTCCTTGCGCATGGCGGCACGATCGCCCTCGTCGAAAAGCCCGCGGCGGGCACGCAGTTCCGCATCGAAATCCCCGACCGGCCGGTTTCGCTGGAGGACTATCGTTCGCGCACCCAGGCGGAAAAGTGATGCAAATTCCGCAACTCAGCCATCTGCAGCCAAAGTCGTGATTTTTTTCGAATTGCTATTGCATTCGCCCAAAGGACGCTTTAGAGGATCGCCCACGCAAGCGGCACGACCGCTTTTGGCACGCACCCGTAGCTCAGCTGGATAGAGCACCAGACTACGAATCTGGGGGTCAGGAGTTCGAATCTCTTCGGGTGCGCCATTCATTTCAATTACTTAGGTCATGTCAGACGTATCCTGGGGGCATAAGCTTTCTCGGGATGTAATGGCCCCGTAATGAGCTTTGCTCTTATGACGGTCCCTGACCTAATGATAATCTTCCAAGACATCAGATATCCAGACAGGGAAAGGTCCCGCCTAAAGAACCCATATTGCACGAGTGCAACGAGTTAGGACAAAGGATAATCCTCTCTGCCCTGCCTGTCGGAACGAAGTTCCTCGAAGGTTCTTCGAACCGATTGGCCCACTGTGGAGCCTTTAATTCGTCTGCCAGCACCCTTTTACGAGCGAGGGGGGTATCACCGCACTTCGTTTCGGCGAAGGGGTAGCAGGGGGGCCGCGTCCCCCTCCCGATGGCTTCATATTGCTTCGGTGATCAGAATATCACGCAGCAGCATTTTAAACTCTGCATCATCGCTCGCATGGTCGGCTAGCACTGGCACCGTTCCCTCAACTTCGCGAATGATCCTGTTACCAAGTGCGTGAAACGTCATAGCGTCCACCGCTACGCCCGCCCGCTCTTCAATGCGCGCCGCCATCTCTGAGGCCGCGTCTCTTCCATAGGCCAGGAGCAGGATGTCATCCGGTTTGCGGATGCCGCGTGCGATCAGATAGGCAGCCTTTGCCACGATCACGCTGGTTTTGCCCGAACCGGCCCCGCAAGGACTAGAGTGGCGTCTTCATCCGTTACCACGGCGAGGCGCTGTTCGGGCGTCAGCGGATTTTTCTCGATCGTATCGAAAAAGCCTTCATCTCGGCCAAGTCAGATGGCCGCGCGGCGGGCCTGCTCGGGTGCTGCCTGGAACGCGCGGACGGTGTCGATACGCTTTTGCTGATCATCGGGCAGGATGCCTTCAGGGATCGTGGCGGGCAGTGAATCGAGGGCCGCAGTCGCGCGTGTAAGGTAAGGGGCGAGAAGACAGGCAGCAGGATAACGGCGCGGCTGGTCGAGACGGCTTACAGCGTCGGACAGGACGGTCAGCTCATCTTTAACCGCTTCGCATTGCCGGAGGATATGTACGCGGAAGGCCGCGTTGGCCGAGGATATGAACCCGGCCGCATCATGTGTGGTGACGCCAGCAAGGCTGGCGACCCGTCCGCCTGCGAGGGCACGGCTATCGTGGTGAAGCCCAAAGTGCTGGTAGCCTGGCGGGGCCTGCCCATGCGGAGAAGGGCCCTGGTCGTGGCCGCCAAGAAAGTTGATCCCTGAGGCGGTCTGCTCCGCGGCCCATGACGCATGGCCCAGGGAGCGCAGAAATGCCCCCGGCCAAGCGCGTCTTTTGAGCCGCTGCGGTGATCCCATCTTTAGGCGCCTCCGCTTGCAATCAGCGCCTTCCGGGCAGCACCAAATGCATCCTGCAGCGCCTCGAAATTTTGTTCTAATCCGGTCTTCACGCGACTGCATCGAGTAGAGGTAAAGGAACTACAAGCCGATCGTGTACTCGTTTTCAATTCGCCTTAGAACCTCTACGGTCTTGTCAGACAGACCAGGACTTTGAAGATACTCCTCGAATGTGAATCCAAATATGCCGCTGTCCATAACGCGTTTTACGAGGTCGGAGTGTCCGAACATCAGCATATACTCGTGTTCTTCGGGCGCCCAGAAATAGAGGTCGATATCAACGAACTTTATCAGTAGATTTTTATGTGACTCATCGTAGGTCCGTACAAGGGCCGAGCGGAGATTGTCAGGTCCGAAATACTCCGGATCGTGCCCGTATTCGAACGACCAGAACTCTATTTTTTCACCTTCAAGAAGCTTCGTGGTCTTGACGATTTCTTCTTCACTTGGAAATTCGGGCAGAACACGGCAGGTATAACCGAGGCGCTTGAGCTCTTCTGCGTCGAGTTGCGATTTGGCGGAAATCAACTTCATTTGTCAGGCTCCCGGACCGTTGTTGTACCGGATTTCTGTCTGCCGGCCATTCGGATTTCTGATTTGCAGCGTCGGACGTCCATCGCTGCTGCCGGGGCGAACCGTGATCTTGCTGCCATCTTCGAGGGTGCCAGTGCGCCCCGGACCGTATTGCGTGTCGATCGGCCGAGAATTGTCTGGTTCGAGCGAGTCAAAATCCTTGTCGGCTTCACTCATGCCGCCGTCTTTCTCGCCGTGCTTCGTTTTGCCTTTGGTTTTCTGCTCGACGCCAGCCTCGTCCTCAAGTTCGTCCCGGCGTTTCTTTTGTCGTTCCTCTTTTGCCTTCGCGCAATCGCCTGTGCACTCTGATTGGTCGCTGTTGTTCAGCATATCATCGGCATTATCATCCGCTTCAGACATATTTTGACTGATGATGTAGGCACCACCAATCGTAACGACGGCAAGAAGACCATAGGCGACCCAGCCGGGAGGTCCGCCTGCAAGGAGAGGCGCTCCCGCAACGAGTGTCGTCATGAAGCAGCTCCCCCTGTTTGAGCCGCAGCTTGTATCGATCTGAACAGTAAGCGAACCTTTTCGTCGGCATCTGTGAGACCAGCGCTTCGCATGTATTCGATAACGCCAGGTTGCGCTGTCAACCGACCGTTCGTAATAGCCTGCAGATAACACCACCGCCCAAGGTCGGCCTCGGCGCGTACACCAAACGACCGTGCCTCAGTGATATGTTTTGCTATCCATCGATCGCGGCTCTCTGCGTCGAGATGGTCCAATTGTTTGTGCGCCGTGCAATCAAGATACCCTGAGATGCGCTGATGGGATTTCACGTCTCGCATCTGAGAGACAATCCGCAAATTATCATCTGAGAGCGTAAGGGGACCCTTTGGCGCATCAGGCGAGCCATTTGCTTTTCTGCCTCTTTTGATGCCGCCGCCCCAGAATTCGTCAGGCGCGAACATGATCTGATCTGCCGGACCGAGCAATCTTGCAATCTGATGCTCGTCAAGGGTTGGGAGGACTTGGATCAGCGCATTGGCGTCGGCGTGGCGGAAGATGGCCAGTTCGCAGCGATCGCCGGCGTCCCTTGCCAGTGCCTCGTCGTCGCCGGCCGCGCCGAGCTCCTGCACGTTGTTACCATCGAGATCATCATGCCTTTTCGGAATTCGCACCCGGTTAATGCCTCGAAGGTGCCGATAAAGAACGTCGCCCGCCAGATCCTTGTCGCCGATCCAAAAGACCATCCCTGGCTTGCCGTCGCCGATTTTCAAGACCTCATGCAGGTTGCGGATAGCCAGCGAATTCCCCAAGCCCCCGGCGTCGGGCAATACTCCACCGGCCGTCGGATCACCGGCGTTCAGTGCATCGACCATTTGCGCGGATAGCGCTGCAGAACGGGCCTCGAGTTCTTCAGCGGAGAGTTCTTCGCCGCTAACTCCATTGTCATCGACTTCGGCTTTGCTCTGGGGAGTGCCAAGCAGAGAAAGATAGGGATCGATGAACCATGGGCCGCCGAGGATGATGGCATAGTCCCCACCTGCGTAGCGGTAAAGCGGACGATGGGAGACACCAGCTTGTTTCAGACGAGCCGGAAGATCATCGAACTGAGCACCATCCATAACGGCAAAGATGCGCCGTTCGGGGTGGGTCGCGATCTCCTCAACTATCTCGAGGAACTTCTGACCGACGCTGGAAAGCGCGATGTCTTCCTGGTGCTCGGATGCCACCGCTATCCCCGCACCATCGGCATCGACCGCGCTGCCATGGACTTCTGACAAGCCGATCCGCCGCCGCCGTCGTCTCCGATGTAGACGTTGGATGAACCGGTCTGCGCCTGACCTCCACAATCGATCGCATCACTGATCCGGCCGGCCGGCTTGCCGTTGATGAAGACGGATGCCGAGCCGGCGGCGAGCTTGCGTCCATGCGCGGGCTCTGGGCACACGGGGCAGCCATGCGACACGTAGGCATCGCCAACACGCATCAGCGGCTTGTCGTTGACGAATACGCTAGGACTGCCCCCAGTCGCCAAAGTTGGCGGGAAATGGCACGAATGGCCGGAGCCGATATCACCTCTGCGATGTGCTTTTGGCATGATTGCTCCATTGTGGAGAGTAAGGTTCCTGAAAACAAACGTTGGCAACGGTCGGGTCAAGGCATGGAGCTTCCCTGTCGTCCCCTGACCCATACAACATCATTGTCGAGCCACCACCTGCGGACTCGCCCGCCCCGCGCGTCCCGTCTCTCATGCATCTGGTTCCAGCTTTCGCGACTAGACGGCTTGACGCCGCCCTCATCAAACAAATCCACCGGACCACCCACATGTGTGGCGTAGTCAAGTGCAAAGTAAGCTTCTAGAGCGGATCCGAATGCGTCACTGGGGAAGTCTACCCTGCCGGAGGAGCATGCCATGGCAATACGTCTATTTCCGGCAAGCTGCCCCGTTGCAGAGCCGACCCTTCGATGGGTCACCAGGAACAACGGGTTTTGGGAAATGTCGAGCAAGAAACTTTCCGCATTCGGAAATCCGTCTCCGACCATGCGGCAGCTAAACGTCATTTTCTGCGCTGCGCGATCTACGTGGATGTCGACTGAATTCGTCACATCCAGTTCTGGTACGACGCCGCTATAGAACTCGCGGCCTCCTTCGGTCTGGGAGCCCGGCAGAGCGAAATTTTGGCCCCGATAGGAAAGAAAGACCTGTGCGTGCTGATCGCCGTCTGGCCGATACGGGTCGACTTGGCCCCGCACTTCCGCTTGGGGTTGTTTTTTTGGATCGCTATAGTCCTCGTACGTTCCGATATAACGATTGCTGCTCGGGTCTGAGATCGCTCGTCTTCCCACGACTTTGGCTTGCGTGAGATAAATCTCGACCGACTGTTTGATCCTGGCGGTGACACCTAAGCTGGTACTGAAATTCCGATTGTCGCCCTCAAAGAACAGTCCGCCCGCACCAAAGTTCTCCAGCGGATGGAAGGATCGCGTCCACAGGGTAAGTTTGCTCATTTCTGCAAATCCTTCGACGCGTCGCAAACGAGAACCAATTCGTAGTTCCGGCAATCGTACCGCGACTGCAGCGAGCCGATATTAATAACTGACTCTACGATTCGGCTGTCCGCCTCGGTCACGTCTTTCCCGACGATGTGAATATGGAGGGCAGAACCGACCTTTATGATCTGGCCCGTCGAAGGATCCAACTCCTCCCCCTCGCTGCCGGTACCGATGTGCTTGGTCTTAAGCATATCCCAGGGAAACGTGGAGCCTCGCGCCGGCGCGAAACGGAACTTGTATGTGCCTCCTTCCGGATAATCGAATTGGACAATGCTCACCTTGTCCGAAATGATTGCTCCAAGTCGCAAGCCATCAGGTGGCAAGGGTTTGTTCGACTTCAGGTAAGGATCGCTTGCGGCAGGGTTTTCCCTTCCTTCCTGCGACTTCCAGTCGATGGCAGCGATCATGCGAGGAACGATGATAACCGTGCCGCCGCCACCAAGTATCGGCGGCTCAAGATAGATCGTCAGGTCTGAGAGCATTTCCATATCCTTCCCATGCGCACGAAGATGAGCGCCAGCCGAGACGAGAGCAAGAAGCAGAAATAGTGCTAGGCAGCGGAACCTTCCCATACGACCAGGGCCTCTACGAATTGAGATCGATGCGTGATGCCTTCAGGTCTATATGCTCCTCTTCTTCGACGATTAGTTTCACGCCTTTGATTGTTATTTTGCCATCGGGCTGCATGACGATCTCGGATTTGCCGCAGCGAAAATGAATTTCGCCATGCGCATCGATCATCTTCTTCCTTGCAACGACCTCTCGATAATCCATGCCGGATGAGACAAACAGAGCGCCTGCCACGTTGGTAGTGTAATTCGCACCGACGGTTGCGACATAAACGCCGCTGACAGTCAGATTGAAGACTGCCGAAGTGCTCATATTGATCGAGTTTGCCGCATCTATGCTCAGGTTCCCCCGCCCGAGACCCTCATTCAGTGAGTTGCTCAGAAAGTAGCCGGCCGGTCGCAAACCAAAGACATCACGACGCGCTTCGCCGCTGACGAGATTGCCTAAACTTCCAGTGCCTACATTGATGGACAAGTTCTGGGCGATATTTTGCGTGCTCGAGCGCTCCACCTCGGTCAATGACATCCCGCCAACCGAAATGATCCTGTTGGCATCCACGCGCTCAGTTGAATGGTTTTCGACTTTTGTCGTCATATCCCTCTGCGCATGCAGATAGATTTCTTCGCGCCCATTCTCATCCTCAAAGCTTAGCTCGTTGAAGCCCTGCCCCTTGTGGGTCTGGGTGCGGAAGATGCTCTTGGTCTTATTGGCCGGCAGATCGTAAGGCACGGCATTGGCCGGATTGGGCACGACACCGGTCACCAGCGGCCGATCCGGATCGCCGTCTACGAAGGCGACCATCACTTCCATGCCGATGCGCGGGATGATCTGACCGCCCCAGGTGGAGCCCGCCCAGCTCTGCGCCACCCGCACCCAGCAGGTGTCGGATCCGTCCTTCTTCGCCCTGCGATCCCAAGGGAACCACACCTTGATGCGGCCATACTGGTCCGGATGGATCTCCTCTCCCTGTGGTCCCGCGACGATCGCCACCTGGGTGCCTTCGATCCTCGGCCGCTTCGTTGCCCGATGCGGCGTCATTGGCACGCGTGAGGGCACCGCCTCGAAGCTATTCTTGTATTCCGGCTCGTTGGAATTCGTCTCGTAGGAACGGTCGACAACCGTGTGCACCGCCTTGACGATCACATGCTCTTCATAGACGTGGTCGGGATGGGCCACTTCATAGGGTGTGAAACGGCGGCCGGTTTCGATGACGCGGGATGTCGAGGCGCCGAACACCCGGTCATGATCGGCTTCACTTGCTTGCATCCTCAGCTTTTCCGCCCGCTCGGCTTCCGCAACAGTCGAGATGCGGGCCGGGTATTCGTAAAGCTCGCGCTTGACCGCCTCCGGCATCTGCACGAGCGACGGCGTCATCGTGCCGGGCACCATCCGCGGCGTCTCGAAATTCCAGTCTGCTCCGGCCCTTTGTCCCGGCACATAGGAATAGCGCCGGCTCCAGTCATTGATATGGTTCCGGTCTGATGAGCCCTGCGCCAGCCGGACCTTGGCCTCACCCTGCGCCGAGGCTGACGGACCAAGCCAACCCGCCACACTGTCAGCGACCTGCAGCTTGTGCTTGCCGTCCTCATGGCTGAACCAGTAAAACAGTCCATCTTCCTCGAAGCGCCGCGTGAGATAGGCAAGATCGGTCTCGTTCCATTGAACCGAATAATGCTGCGGCGGTGGGCGGGTAATCACGCCGGAGACGTCTGGCGCCGGAATACCATGTTCGGAAAAAAGCGTCTCAACGATATCAATCGCGGTCTTGTCCATCCAGATGCGGCAGTCGGAGCGGCGCGAAAGCAGCCACATCTGCGGTCTGAGCACCATGGAATAGGAACGCAGGCCACGGGTGATCGGCGGCCCCTCGTTGAGCTCCGTCACCAAGCCGTTGAAAGGTCGGCGCACCGCGCTGCCGTCTTCGTCGTCACCCTGCTGCACTTCGACTGATACATCCATCAATCGGCCGATCAGTTCTTCCGGCCTGACGGTCGGCTTCTTGGCACGCGCAGAGACGCGGATCTCAAAGAGCGACGACACTCCCTCCTCGATCGTCACCCGTTCGGCCAGCAACTGATCTTGCCCGAGCGGCGAGACGATCTTCAGGATGCGGCTCGCCTGGATGAAATCGGCGGCAGAGGAAATGCCATTGTCCATGAAGCCCCCACACTTCTTAATTAGGAAAGGCGCCGGCCAGAACGGACTGGCGCAGAAAAATGCACGTCATGCTTGCACGGATAAAATAGGTACTAGGGCCCGGTGGTCAAGCTATGGATCGCCTTAAGAAAGCGAACAGGCCAACGCCTATCGCGATGGCTCTGATCTCAGCGCTGCCGCCGGCGACCAATCACGAGCAGGTGCAAAACAAATCACAGCGGCATATCCGGTGTCCGGCGTATCGAGACGCAAGAAGGGGATGCCTGGCAAGCCACGCTGATGACCCGAGAGGGACGGAAGCGGGAAAGCTTCTCTGTCGCCAAATACGGAGAAGGGCCGCCAAATTGCTCGCCATCGTTCAACGAGGTAAACGGCTGAAGGACTTCGCCGTCAAGCATCTTGCCTATTCTCACCACGCCGAAGCGGTTGGAAGGCAGTATTTTGCCGACCAGCTGGTGCCGCGAGCGTGTCCATCCGGAGGTCAACTCACCGAGGACGAAATCCAGTCGCGTCTGCAAGGCATCAACGCCCATTTCAACTCCTTGCGTCCGCCGCGTTTAAGGATCCGCATCATGGACGGCCAGGGCAACAGCCTTCTTGACTCGGGTCGCTTAGATCCCGGCCAAGGCTTCAACGTGCTCGTCTTTGTGTCGAGAGAACTGATCTACAGGCAAATGGGAATTTGGCAGACCGCCTTCTGCGACACGGATATCGCGCTGAAGCGGCTGTGTCATGACTGTACGTCGGACCGCCTCGAAGGAGGCCCTTCCGGCCGACTCAGCTGATAATACCCTTGCCCTACGATTCATGGATTCATTTTGCGCAACGTCTATTATTTTGGAGAGAGGCCATCGAGCAGGAAGCCGAGGCCTTTGCTGAAAGCACCATCCCAATCGTCATCCAACAGCAGGCGGGAGCGTTCGATTGTTGGGTAGCATTCGCTGAAATGTTCAAGGCGTTGCTGAGCGGCGGCCCTATCGTCATGCGAGAGGTCGAAGCTCGCCCGGGTGATGGTGGCGCCCATCACATAGTTCCAGAGCGACCATATCGCGACGTTCAGATCTGCGTCCGTCACGCCGGCCCTGGACAAGGTCTTGCTCAGCAGTTCCAGGCGACTGAGGATGTTCGGGCCGAGCGCCCGACGTGGCAACAGCGATGCGGACCACGGATGGCGGAGCATGCTGGCGCGCCAGTCTTCGAGCATATGAACGACTTCTCCGCGCCAGTCTTGATACTGAACTATCTGCGGCGGTCCGCGATATTCGAGCACCGAGTCGAGCGCCAGATCAAAGACATCCTCTTTGTTATCGACGTGCCAATATAGGCTCATCACGCCCGAGCCGAGGCGATCTGCCAGCCGACGCATCGTCAAACCGTCGATTCCTTGAGCGTCCAAAAGTTCTACCGCGGTCGCCACGATACGTTCCCGAGAGAGAGGCGGTTCACTGCCCGGCTCCTGCACGGGCTGGGGCCACTCACTAATCCTGTGAGACCGTTTGCTCCGGGATCCGCTACGTTTGGCTGCCATCTGTCTTCCTTGCTCCTTTAAACGTCGATGTAAGCCGACAATACGACGAATGTCGATCCTGACCGATTGACTCGTACGTCGTACGATGCGATGCAGTCGTACGACGTACGAGCAAATCGTATGGAGCGCTGGGTTAAGTTCAATCCTGCCGGCCGCGAGATACGTTGCTCGCAATCCGCAGAGCCAAGAGAAAATCATGTCACAGGCAATCAAGCGTCTGCTTATCGGAGGGCTAATCATCATGACCATGGGAACCACTGCGACGACGGCGAATGAGAATGATCCCAGGCTGACCATCGTCAATCCACAAAACCTTTACGACCCGACGCCGAATGGCTACAGCACGGCGGTGATTGTTCCCCACGGAGCCCGGGTGGCCTACATCTCCGGACAGGGCGGCCAAGACAGCACGGGAGCCTTATCGCCCGACTTCGCTATCCAGGTTCAGCAGGCCTACGCAAATTTGCGCACCGCCCTCGATGCGCTCGGTGCCAGGCCGAACCAGGTTGTCAAGCTCACGGTCTTCGTGGTCGATCACGATATGTCCAAGCTTGAGGTGTTGACCAAGAGCGTCAAGGAATTGTTCGGCGAGGCGCTGCCGGCGCAGACTCTGATTCCCGTGCCCAAACTTGCAATTGACCCCATGCTCTTCGAGGTGGAAGCCGTGGTCGTGCTTCACTAGCGGGCGAGCTGCTGGCCCCGATCCCTCAAATTTTAACAGGTCGAGAGCGCCGCCGCCGGCGCTTCACAATCACGAGGGGCGCGCCCGTCAGGAAAGAAGGTGAAGGATGACTTCCAAGAGCGACGATCAGGAAGCCTTCGCGTGGGTGCGGTTGCCTGGCTCAACAGAACCGGTAGTGGCTGACCGCGCGCGAAGGAACGGCCGTGGCCTTACCGCCACAACCAACTCCGTCGGCTGCTAAAAGGCGCGGCCCGGGATCGTGACGTCTACGGCAGGTGGCTGAAGCGGGCGATCTGCGCATCTTTCATGAGGCTGCGAAAATTAGGCCCACTGACATGCACGAGTGTCTTGTGGTCACCACCTTCGAAATAGACGTCGCTCGCGTCGCCGAGGCTTTCGTCGAGGATCACTGGCACATCGTAGGCGGGTCCAATGGGTGGTACCGCGCCAATGTCGCAATCCGAAAAAAGCGAGCTAACCTCTTCCTCCGAGGCGAGGCCAAGACGTCTGTTCATCAGATCCTGCAATGTGGAGAGCTCGATCCGGTGTGTGCTCGGAACAACGGCTAGGACATACCCCGTTTCGTGATGTACGACCACGGATTTGGCCAGCCTGCTACCCGGAATATGCGCAGCTTGCGCCGACTGGCTGGTTGTTGCTGTGCGGTGATGAGCAACAGTGTCGTAAGCGATACCCTCACCGGCGATATAGTCCTGAAGTTTTCCCGCGATCGTCATCGTAGGCACTCCCTATGTTTGCCTGGGATGCATAAGGGACATTTTCCTCTCATCATCCGGGAAGTCAACGGCGATTGGGCGGTCGCAGGTGTAAGCGGTTGGGAGACCATATTTTTACGGCCGTCGATCAACTTGCTTAGCTTCGCGCAATCTTGTGCATGTATCTGCGTTCTGCGCCGCGATGGTGCGGAGCGGGGCGCGGGAGAGAAATATGAATGCGAGAACCCAGGTTATGATTTCGATGGTAGCGGTCGCGGGCATTCTTGTCGGATGTGTCACCTATGCCGACAAGCCGGTTCTCTATCCCGTTGGCAGCCCGGTCAATCCGCCATTCGTTGCCCACGTCATGTGCATCGGTGAAGCCAATGCGATGTATGGCGAAGCGATGCAGCAATATAAACTGCGTGCACAGATGATTGGCGATTACGACAGCGCCGAAGCGGAAGCGCTCTCGCGCGGCGCTGCGCGCAGGCAGTATGACGCCTGCGCGTCGTCCGAAGGCTATCGCGCGGTCTACGATCGATAGGGCAGTCTGAAACGCTCTGTTTGACAGTAGGAGAACTGCTCGCTGGCCGGTGGCAGCATGCCTGCGACCGTCAAAAAATCCGGCCCGTACAGCGTTGCACTAAGTGCAAATATGCAATAGATATAAAAGTGCAATAATTGAAAGGATAGATCCCATTCAATTGGGATGTATGACCGGACACGCTGCGCGGGCGGATGGCGTCTTGGAATTGCCGATCTGGCGGCAATGCCTTGCGGGTAGTGACGTTGCATTTCAAAAGTGGGACAACCAACATGACCGCAGACATTGCATGCTCGGATTTCCTGCATTTCTTCCGCTCCTGGATCAGCAATCCACTTCGCGTCGCTGCAATTGCTCCCTCCGGGGTTTCGCTCGCCAAGCTGATGACGAAGGAAATCGCGGCGCTTGATGGGCCGATCATTGAACTGGGCCCCGGTACGGGGGTTTTCACGCGGGCGCTGCTTGCGCGCGGCCTCAAAGAGGCGGATTTGACGTTGATCGAATATGGCCCCGAATTCATCGATGGCCTCAAGGCACGCTTTCCGTCAGCCCGTGTCCTGCAGATGGATGCGGGGCATTTGGCACACGTCGGAATCTTCCAAGGCGAGCCAGTCGGGGCGGTGGTCAGCGGCTTGCCGCTGCTTTCGATGTCGCCGCGCAAGATCACCGCCATTCTCGCCGGCGCCTTTGCCTACATGCGGCCTGGGGGTGCGTTTTACCAATTCACTTACGGCCCACGCTGCCCTGTGCCGCGGCCAATCCTCGACCGGATGGGACTCAAGGCAAGGCATATCGGCGGCACGATGCGGAACCTGCCTCCTGCCGCAGTCTACAGAATTTCGCGCCGCAAGCCGCTTGAGCTCTCGCGGGAGCGCTTCAAATATCGTAGCAGGGAAGCGGAGATGGAAACGGCCGCAGGAGAGACTGGCGGCTGATGCAATCGGACGCAAATGGCTGAAACGAAACAGACCAGCGCCGCTGAAGGGCGCCGCGAGCGCAAGCGGCGCCAGACGCGCGAGCGCATTGAGCAGGCGGCGATGACGCTGTTTCTCGAACGCGGCTTTGATGCAACGACGATCGAGGACATCACGGATTCCGCCGACGTCTCGAAACGCAGCTTTTTCGATTATTTCCCCTCCAAGGAAGAGGTCGTCTTCGCCTGGCAGGATTCCTTTGCCGACCGGCTGATGGCTACCATCGCCGCAAGGCCAAAGAACGAGTCGCCCCTGAAGGTCGTTGAAGAAGCAATCGTGGAAACCGTCGCCGCTTCCGCCGATGAACGTGGGCTCGCCCTTGGTGAACTCATCCGTCGCACGCCCGTGCTGAAAGCGCGCGATCAGATGAAATATGCGAAACTTGAGCAGAAGCTGACCGAAGCATTGGTCGCAAGAGGCGGCGAAGGAAAGGAAGTCCGGGCGCGCATGCGGCTTCTCTCTGCGATTGTCATCGGTGCATTGCGTGTCGGCGGCGAGCGCTGGCAGGAACGTCCGCCAGAAGGCCCCCTCGAGGCCTTTGCGAGGGAGCTTTTTGCGGATCTTTGGAAGATGCTGGCGGATTTTGGCGACCAAGCGAAAATTCGGCGGTAGGCAATCGCGCTTTTCCGGATGATTTTTTAACCAGCTGATCAAAATTGCTGCAAAATGAGGCGCCTTCGCAAGATTGCGCGTCGAGCCATGCATGAGACGCATTGCTGCGTTGCGGTAATAACCCTATTCTCGATGAAATCAATCGGGTACTTATAGCTTCGTAAGCAGCGCACTCCTCCTCCCAGCGCTCTTACGCAGACTGGTAACACTCCTCCTCCCAGTTGCCAGTCAGGATCAAGAGCCCGGTGCACCTCCTCCCGCGCCGGGCTCTTTTCTATTTCAGCCCTGAAACCGGTCTGCCCATCTGTTGCGAGGCTAACGGCTGCGTGCCTTATTTGACTCCCCTTGCCCCCGCGGCGTATCTGAGCACCAGAGCCGTAGAGCGTTCAGCCAGGCGTCGATGTTGGAGTAGGGGATGTTTGACGGATCGGGGGCCATGCGGAAGATGCTTGCGAGCCTGACGCTTGCTGCCTTCCTGTTATCGGCCTGCGGCGGACGGCACATCGGCGTGATGACGCCGGTAGGATCCGTGCAGCCGGGCACGTCGAAAGTCGATCTTCTCGTCGCAACCACGCGCGCGCAGGACAAGGATCCCGCCGTCCTCTTTTCCGGCGAGCGCGGCACCGGCCTGATGGTCAATGCGGTCAACGTTTCGATACCGCCGGATGCCAATCGCAAGATCGGTCAGGTGCAATGGCCGAAGCGCCTGCCGGCAGATCCGCTTCGCGATTTTGTTACCGTGTCCGTCGATCCGCTGGAAGGAGAGCGGGCGGGCGAGGTCTGGCTGAAGAGCCATATGCCGAAGAGCCGCCGCGTGCTGGTCTTCGTCCATGGCTTCAACAATCTCTACGAGGATTCCGTTTACCGCTTCGCACAGATAGTTCACGATTCGCATGCGGACGTGGCGCCGGTGGTCTTCACCTGGCCGTCGCGCGGAAGCATCTTCGACTATAACTACGACAAGGAAAGCACGAATTATTCCCGCGATGCGCTGGAAGAGCTGCTGCGCCGCGCCGCCCAGAACCCGGCAGTCAGCGATATCACCATCATGGCGCATTCCATGGGCACTTGGCTAACCGTTGAGGCGCTACGCCAGATGGCGATCCGGGACGGGCATGTTGCAAGCAAGATCAACAACGTCATCCTTGCCTCACCCGATCTCGACGTTGATGTTTTCGGGCGGCAATTCGTAAGCCTCGGCGAGGAGAGACCGCACTTTACCATCTTCGTTTCACGCGACGACCGGGCGCTGGCGCTTTCGCGGCGCATTTCCGGCAATGTCGATCGCCTCGGCCAGATCGATCCTTCGGCGGAGCCCTATCGCAGCAAGCTCGAGGCGGCGGGCATAACCGTCCTCGATCTCACCAAGCTCAAGGGCGGCGACAGGCTGAACCACGGCAAATTCGCCGAAAGCCCGGAAGTCGTGAAGCTGATCGGCGACCGGCTGATCGCCGGCCAGACGATCACCGATTCGCAGGTCGGTCTTGGCGAAGCGGTTGGTGCGGTCGCGATCGGTGCCGCGCAGACGGTCGGCAGCGCGGCCAGCGTTGCCGTCAGCACCCCGATCGCGATTTTCGATCCGCGCACGCGCCGCAACTATGATGCCCAGTTGAAGCGCTTCGGCCAGTCGGTGGAAAATACCGCGGGCTCGGTCGGCGATTCGGTCGGTGCCGGTTTGCCGACACAATAAAATTCCTCATAGGCATTCATCTCATTCTGATATATCACAATGCAAGTCGTACCGGTAAAGCCTTGCCTTGATGGATGATATATGACGAATGAGAGGAAGCAGACCGTCGCCGTTGTCGGCGCAGGCGTAATCGGCGCATCGATCGCCTTCGAAATGCAGCAACGCGGTTTTCAGGTGACGCTGATCGACAAGGGCGAGCCGGGCCGTGGCGCATCCTACGGGAATATGGCGAGCATCGCGCTCGATTTCACCGCCGGTTCTGGACCGGCGACCTGGAAGAAAATTCCCCGCTGGCTGATGGATCCCGAGGGACCGGTCTGGCTGCGTCCGTCTTACGCACCCAAGATGCTTCCATGGTTCCTGCGTTTCATCGCTGCCGGCCGTCCGTCCCGTCTGCGCGGGATCGAAGATGCAGGCATGAACCTGACCCGACGGGCGCTAGGCGATTTCCGGACCATGCTTTCTGCAATCGGCGCACCGGAACTCATGACAGAGGAGGGTTGCCTTGCCATCTATGAGACGGAAGCTGAATTCGCCGCCGACCGCGGCCATATCGAGTTAATGCAGCGCTATGGCTTCGATTTCGAGATATTGAACAGCGGCGTGATCCGCCATTACGAGCCGGAACTTTCGCCCTCGATCGCGAAGGCCGTGCTTTTGCCGGACAACAAATCGATCCGTGATCCCTACCAGTTGGTGATCAAGCTTGCGGGCGCCGCTCAGGCGGCGGGCGCGCGCCTCGTTTCAGGTGTCGTGCGCAATATCGAACGCAAACCGGCGGGCGATGCTGTTGTGCTGCTTAAGGAAGGCGGCCGCATCGAGGTCAACTCCGTGGTACTGGCAGCCGGTGTGCATACGCGCGAGCTTGCAGCAAAGCTTGGCGAGCCGATCCCGCTGGAGACCGAGCGTGGCTATCACACGCAGATCATGAAGCCCGGCATCTCGATGCGCTATTCGGTCATCTGGCCGCATCGGGCTTTCATGGTGACGCCGACGGCCGGCGGCATTCGCGTCGGCGGCAACGTCGAGCTGGCGGGTCTTGACGCGCCGCCGGATTTCCGCCGACCGCGATTGCTCGTGCGCCATGCGCAGCGTGCGCTGCCCGGTTTGAAGATCGAAGAGGCAACCGAATGGATGGGCCATCGCCCGGCGCTGCCGGATACGATCCCGATCATCTCGCCTTCATCGAAGATACCGGGGGTGTGGTATGCAACCGGCCACGGCCATCTCGGCCTGACGCTTTCGGCGACGACAGCGCAGCTGATCGCCGATATGGTGATGGGGCGCAAACCCACGGTCGACATGACCCCCTTCCGCATAACCCGATATTAGGAGGAACCGATGTCCGATAGCACGAAGCCCGTAGCGCTGATTACCGGTGGCGGCCGTGGCATGGGCGAGGCGATTGCCCGCGAACTGGACGCGCAGGGCTATCGTCTGGCGCTGATGTCTCCCTCCGAAAGCTGCGAGAAGCTGGCCTTCGAGCTTGGCGGCGTTGCCTCGCGCGGCGTGGCGGAGAAGGCCGAAGACATCCAGGCGATTTTCGACCTGACGATGAAGACCTATGGCCGCATCGACGCTGTCGTGAACCACACGGGTCATCCGCCGAAGGGCGACCTCCTGGATATCACCGATGAGATGTGGGCGCTCGGTTCCGACATGATGATCCTATCGCTGGTGCGCATGGCCCGCCTCGTGACGCCCGTCATGCTCAAGCAGGGCAAGGGCGCTTTGGTAAATATCACGACCTTCGCCGCTTATGAACCGTCACTGATCTTCCCCGTTTCCTGCACCTATCGCGCGGCGGCAGGCGCCTTCACCAAGCTTTATTCGGATCGCTATGCTGCGGATAATATCCGCATGAACTGCATCCTGCCCGGTTATATCGACAGCCTTAACCACAAGCCGGAAACCGCTGACAAGATCCCGATGAAGCGCATCGGCCATATGGAAGAAATCGCAAAGACCGCAGCTTTCCTGCTTTCCGACGGCGCGGGCTACATCACGGGTCAGAATATCCGCGTCGATGGCGGCGTCACGCGTCACGTTTGATAGGAGTATGAAATGAGGTGGAAGCGTACCATCCAGCTTCTGGACGTTCACTGCGAAGGCGAGATCGGCAAGGTCGCGATTGGCGGTCTGCCGAAAATCCCCGGCGAGACCGTTGCCGCGCAGCTTCACTGGTTGAACACCGACCCCAAGGGCACCGAGCTTCGCCGTTTCCTCTGCCTCGAGCCGCGCGGGGCGCCGATCGGGTCCGTCAATCTGCTCTTGCCCGCCAAGCATCCCGATGCCGATGCAGCCTTCGTCATTCTGCAGCCGGATCAGGCGCATGCGAGTTCGGGCTCGAATTCGATTTGCGTCACCACCGCGCTGCTCGAATCCGGCATCGTCGAAATGAAGGAACCTGAAACGGTCGTTACCCTGGAGACTGCGGCCGGTCTGGTAAAGGCGCTGGCAACCTGCCGCGATGGCCGCTGCGAGAAGGTGCAGCTCACCATGGTTCCGGCTTTCGTCCATCAACTGGACGTCGAGATCCAAACGCCGCATTGGGGAAAGGTCAAAGCGGACATCTGCTATGGCGGCATCTTCTATGCACTGATCGATGTCCGCCAGATCAACCTGACGATTGAGAAGACCAATGCCGCAGGCCTCGTTCAGGCAGGCATGATCCTCAAGGAGATCATCAATCGCGACATCCCGGTCGTACATCCGGAAATTCCAGCCATCTCCGGTGTTGCCTATGTGATGTTCCGCGATACCGAGCCGGATGGCGCGGTGCGCACCTGCACGACCATGTGGCCTGGCCGTGCCGACCGCTCACCCTGCGGCACCGGCAGCTCGGCGAACCTGACTGCGCTCCATGCACGCGGCAGGGCCAAGGTGGGCGATATCTTCAGGTCACGCTCGATCATCGGCTCGGAATTCGAGGTTGGCTTGCAAGCGGTGACCGAAGTCGCAGGCCGCCTGGCCATCATCCCGACGATCACCGGTCGCGGTTTCACCTTCGGCCTGTCTCAGGTGGCGCTCGACCCCTTCGATCCGCATCCGGACGGCTTTGCGCTGACGGATGTCTGGGGGCCGCAGGCGGGCGAGATTTAAGAGCTAATAGTCGAAAGGCTCGACCTCGGCCTTGGCACCTTCGCCGGCAGCCTTCGGGTAGACGACGCCCTTGCGCAAGATGATATTGGCGTAGAGACGCGGCTCGCTTGTCTGAATGACGGCGTGGGCCGCGCGAACGCGGTTATAGAAATCCTGGCCGACGAGCGGCGTCACCTGGCGATGCGGCTCGTGCTTGGCGCAGCAGTCGATCATTTCCTCGTGCACGGGATCGAGCTTGTCGCGCTCTGCCTTGACGGTCGAGCGGAAGATCGCTTCCGGCACGAAATCGTCGATCGGCAGCACGCTCAAAACCGCGTTGAGCACCGGTACGACGCCGTGGCCGTCGAGGCGGATCAGGCGCCGCCCATGTTCGACACCCGGATAATTGCCGTCGACGATGGCGATCTCGTCGCCGTGGCCCATCTCGCGCAGCGTCGAAAGCAGTTGCGGACTTAAGAGCGGATCAAGTCCCTTCAGCATTTTCGATCTCCTTGAAAAGCACATTCTGGTCGGTCAGATAGCGCGCAAAGATCGGCAGGCTCGCGCCACCGATCGCGCGCGCTTGCGCCCCCACCACACCTTCGATGATCTCTGGCATCACAACACCCTGCAGGTCGAGTTTCGCGGCCTCGCGGATCGTTGCGCTTACGATACGCTTGCGCACCCAGCCGGGGAAGCCGCCGTCGATGACGGCCGCGCTGAAATCGATGATCGAGGCAGCGGCAACGATCGCCTGCGCCAAGGCTTTCGCGGTGTCCTGGATCCAGGTCTCCATCGGCGCGCCGAAATCCACCCAGTCGTCGGCGGAATACCAGAGCGGCTGAGGGTCGATGCCTTTGTCGCGCAGCATGTTTTCGAGCACGAAGATCGAGGCAATATCGAGAAGCTGGCGGTTTTCGCCGTTCTTGTCGCGTACCGGAAGCGGCCCGATCGCGCCGGCAGTGCCTGTTCGGCCGGAGAAGATCGCCGAGTTGAGGACGATGCCGCCGCCGATAAACGAGCCTATGAAAAGGTAGACGAAATCCGGGTAGGATGGGCCGACGCCGAAGACGAGTTCAGCGCCGCAGGCGCTGGTCGCATCGTTTTGCAGATAGACCGGATGTGAAACGCGCGCGGCAACTTCGGCCTGCAGGTCGAACCCGCGCCAGACTTCCATTGTGCCCTCCGGCGCACCGACCTCGTCTGCCCAGTTCCAAAGCTCGAAGGGCGCGGCAATGCCGATGCCTGCGATCCGGCTCCGTTGTCTCTCGTCGAGTATGCTTTCAAGCTCCCGGATGCCGGAAATGATGAAGGCGAGAATTTCGTCGGGTTGGGGATAGGCATATGTCCGGTGCAACTGCATTCGGATGCGCCCGACGAAATCCATCAAAACCAGATCGGCGCTGCGCCGGCCCATCTTTACGCCGAAGGAATAGACGGCATCGGGATTGAGGTGCATTGGGATTGATGGCTGTCCGACGCGGCCGCGAACGGGTTCGCCTCTTGAAAGCACCCCCTCCCTCTCCAGTTCCCTCATGATGACGGAAACGGTTTGAGCAGAAAGGCCGCTGCGGCGTGCGATGTCGGCCTTCGAAAGCGAGCCGTAGAGGCGCACCAGCGAAAGGACCAACCGCTCGTTATAAGCGCGCACCCTGACCTGGTTCGCGCCGCCCGCCGGATTCAGAATTGGTGGTGTGCCCGGCGCGTGCGTCGGACCGTCCAAGGACGACATTGGCCACTCCTCCCGTTCATTGGCCTATGCCTGATTTGTGATCAACATGCCACATGGAATTAATAATTCAATTGGATTTATTTATTGACAAGCGAATTTCTTTTCGTTCTTAATTGCGATCGTCAACAATGTGGGACGGCTTTGGAGGAGGCCTTTGACTGAATCTGCGGTGTCGTCCCGTATCTCAAATTCCGGTTCTGCCATGCGGGCGTTCCGGCTAATCTCTGGGAGGAGTTTCATGAAGAAATCAGTTCTGGCTTTCGGCGCGCTTGCACTCGGCGTTGCTTTTTCCGCTCCGGCCATGGCCGCGGATGTTTCCGCCTGCCTGATCACCAAGACGGACACCAATCCGTTCTTCGTCAAGATGAAGGAAGGCGCAACGGCCAAGGCGAAGGAGCTCGGCGTTACACTGAAGTCCTACGCCGGCAAGATCGACGGCGACAGCGAAAGCCAGGTTGCTGCTATCGAAAGCTGCATTGCCGATGGCGCGAAGGGCATTCTGATCACTGCATCCGATACCAAGGGCATCGTTTCGTCGGTCAAGAAAGCGCGCGACGCTGGCCTGCTGGTCATCGCGCTCGACACGCCGCTCGATCCGGCTGATGCCGCTGACGCGACCTTTGCGACCGACAACCTGCTCGCCGGAAAGCTGATCGGCCAGTGGGCCAAGGAAACGCTCGGCGACAAGGCAAAGGACGCCAAGATCGGCTTCCTCGATCTACTCCCCTCGCAACCTTCCGTCGACGTTCTGCGTGACCAGGGCTTCATGATGGGATTCGGCATCGACACTAAGGACCCGAACAAGATCGGCGATGAGGACGATCCGCGCATCGTCGGTCATGATGTGACCAACGGCAACGAAGAAGGCGGCCGCAAGGCCATGGAAAACCTTCTCCAGAAGGATCCGAGCATTAACGTGATCCACACGATCAACGAGCCGGCCGCTGTTGGTGCCTATCAGGCGCTGAAGGCTGTCGGAATGGAGAGCAATGTGCTGATCGTGTCGGTTGACGGTGGTTGCCCGGGCGTCCAGTCGGTCAAGGACGGCGTCATCGGCGCCACCTCGCAGCAGTACCCGCTAATGATGGCGGCTCTCGGCGTCGAGGCGATCAAGAAGTTCGCCGATAGCGGTGAAAAACCGAAGCCGACCGAGGGCAAGTCCTTCTTCGATACCGGCGTTTCGCTCGTCACTGACAAGCCGGTTTCCGGCGTCGAGTCGATCGATACCAAGGTTGGCACCGACAAGTGCTGGGGCTGAGCCTGGCTATCTAGCCACAACGACGGCCGGGGCTCGATCCTCGGCCGTTTTCGACAGACGATAAGCTCTTGCCTCAAGGACCGGCATGCGAAGACCGGAGCAAGATGGGCAATAGCTTCCGCGCGCGGTTCGGCGCGAAAGCGGAGGAGAAAATATGACTGGATCACAGGAATTCGAACGGGTTCTTGATGGCAGCGACAAGAATGTCGCGTCGTTCGAACACCAGGACATCTCGTTTCTGAAGCGTGCGCAGCACTTCCTACACTCGACGCCGGCAGCGGTGCCGCTGATCGTGCTGGTGCTGGCGATCATCATTTTCGGCATGGCGATTGGTGGGCGGTTCTTCTCGTCCTACACGCTCACGCTCATTCTGCAGCAGATCGCCATCGTCGGCATCCTCGGCGCGGCCCAGACGCTGGTCATCCTGACCGCCGGCATCGATCTTTCGATCGGCGTCATCATGGTCATTTCCGCCGTCGTCATGGGCAACTGTGCCATCACCTACGGAATTCCAACGCCTATAGCCGTCATCCTGGGCATGCTGGTCGGCGGCCTATGCGGCTTGCTCAACGGTTTTCTCGTCGCCTACATGAAGCTGCCGCCGTTCATCGTGACGCTCGGCACGTGGAATATCGTTATGGCGACGAATTTCATCTACTCGGCAAACGAGACGATCCGCGATGCGGACGTGGATGCGCAGGCGCCACTGCTCCATTTCTTCGCGCTCAGTTTCAAGGTCGGCAATGCGGTCTTGACGCTCGGCGTCATCGCCATGGTGCTGCTGGTGCTCGGGCTCTGGTATGTTCTCAACCACACGGCCTGGGGCAGGCACGTCTATGCGGTGGGCGATGATCCGGAGGCGGCAAAGCTCTCCGGCATCCAAACCAAGAGCGTGCTGCTCACGGTCTATGCAATCTCGGGCGTCATCGCAGCCTTTGCAGCCTGGGTATCGATCGGCCGCAACGGCTCCATCTCGCCGTCTTCAGCGGTCACCGATTATAACCTGCAGGCGATCACCGCGACCGTGATCGGCGGTATCTCGCTCTTTGGCGGCCGCGGTTCCATCCTCGGTACCCTGTTCGGCGCGATGATCGTCGGCGTCGTGTCCATGGGCCTCAACATGCTCGGGGCCGACCCTCAGTGGAAAGTCCTGCTGACCGGCGTGCTCATCATCGCCGCTGTCGCAATCGACCAGTGGATCAGAAAGGTTTCGGTGTAATCATGGCTGTTGAACCCATCCTTACCGCCCGCGGCCTCGTGAAGCGCTACGGACGCGTCACCGCGCTCGACAACGCAGACTTCGACCTTTATCCCGGCGAAATTCTCGCCGTCATCGGCGACAACGGCGCCGGCAAGTCGTCGCTCATCAAGGCGATTTCCGGTGCAGTTACTCCCGACGAGGGCGAGATCACGCTGGAGGGCAAGCCGGTCCACTTCAAGTCGCCGATGGAGGCGCGTGAGGCGGGCATTGAGACCGTCTATCAGAACCTTGCGCTTTCTCCTGCCTTGTCGATTGCCGACAACATGTTTCTTGGCCGTGAGATCAGGAGGCCGGGCGTGCTCGGCAGTTGGTTCCGCATGCTCGATCGGCCGGCGATGGAAAAACGCGCCCGAACGAAGCTCACGGAATTGGGTTTGATGACGATCCAGAACATCAATCAGGCGGTCGAAACGCTCTCCGGTGGCCAGCGCCAGGGTGTGGCGGTTGCGCGCGCGGCCGCTTTCGGCTCCAAGGTTGTCATCATGGATGAGCCGACAGCCGCACTCGGAGTGAAGGAAAGCCGTCGCGTGCTGGAACTGATCCTCGACGTGCGTTCCCGCGGCTTGCCGATCGTGCTCATTTCGCACAACATGCCGCATGTCTTCGAAGTCGCGGACCGTATCCACATCCACCGGCTCGGCCGCCGCCTGACGGTCATCAATCCGAAGGAATATACCATGTCGGACGCCGTGGCATTCATGACCGGCGCCAAGACGGTCCCCACGGATCCGGTTCCCGCATGAGCGTAACCATCGAGGAAATCGCCGGCGAGGTGGCCACCCGCGCCGGCGACACCAAGCGCTTCCTGATCGCCATCGCCGGTCCGCCCGGCGCCGGCAAGTCGACCATGGCCGATAATCTCGCCGATGCGCTGAGAGCGCGGGGAGAAACCGCGGAAGTGCTGCCGATGGACGGCTTTCACATGGACAACGCAGTTCTGAGCGAGCGCGGTTTACTCGCCCGCAAGGGCGTGCCGGAAAGCTTCGACGTTCGCGGTTTTCTGGACATTATCCGCGCCGTGCGTCCAGCCGACCAGGAGGTGCTGATACCGGTCTTCGACCGGTTGCGCGAGATCGCCATCGCATCTGCCCGCGTCGTCTCGCCAGAGCATCGCTTCATCATCGTCGAGGGCAATTACCTTCTGCTCAGCCAGGGCAAGTGGGCGCAGCTTGAGGGTATCTTCGACTACTCCATCATGCTTGCGCCGCCGATCGAGGTGCTGGAAGAGCGGCTATTAGCCCGTTGGCGCGGCTACGGGCTGACGGAAGAGCAGGCGAGTGCCAAGGTGTATGGCAATGACCTGCCGAATGGCAGGCTCATCCTGGAAAACCGCCGCCGCGCGGACGTGACGCTTGAGATCGCCTGACAATTGAAGCGGCAAAATGTTTGCCATGAGCCGTGCCGGGATGATAATGCGCGGGGCGGAACTTTGAAGGCCGCCCTGCCGGAGTTATAGCGCATGCAGTCCATCACCATCCGCCGCCCTGACGACTGGCACTTGCATCTGCGCGATGGCGCGATGCTTGTAGGTGTGATCGGCGATACCAGCCGCAACTTCGCCCGCGCCATCATCATGCCGAACCTCGTGCCGCCGGTCGTGACGACGGCGGACGCGAAAGCCTATCGCGCGCGGATCATCGAGGCATTGCCGAGCGGCGATCGCTTCGAGCCGTTGATGACGCTCTACCTCACGGAGCATACGAGCGCCGACGATGTCGAGGAAGGCAAGAAAAGCGGCCTGATCACGGCGGTGAAACTTTATCCGGCGGGTGCGACCACCAATTCCCATAGCGGTGTGCGCGACATGGAAAAGGCCATGCCGGTGCTGGAGCGCATGGCGAAGATCGGTCTGCCGCTTTGCGTGCATGGTGAAGTCACGACACCTGAGGTCGATATCTTCGACCGTGAGGCGGTATTCATCGAAACGGTGCTCGATCCCCTGCGCGAGCGCCTGCCGGAGCTCAAAGTCACGATGGAGCACGTAACGACGGCAGACGGCATCGACTACATCAAGTCGTCGAAAGCCAATCTCGCAGGCTCCATTACGACACACCACCTGATCATCAACCGCAATGCTATCCTGGTCGGCGGCGTCCGGCCGCATTATTACTGCCTGCCGGTCGCCAAGCGCGAAACCCACCGCCTGGCGCTGCGTGTGGCCGCTGTGAGCGGCGACAAGCGCTTCTTCCTAGGCACTGATTCGGCACCGCATATCGATCCGCTGAAAGAGTGCGCCTGTGGCTGCGCTGGCATCTATTCCTCGATCAATACGATGAGTTGCCTTGCCCACGTCTTCGAGCAGGAGGGCGCGCTCGACAAGCTCGAAGCCTTCGTCTCTCTGAACGGTCCGGCCTGGTACGGCCTTTCGCCGAACGAAGAGCGCGTCACGCTGGTGAAGCGCGACGTCCCCGTGTCATATCCGACGAAGATCGAAACCGGTGCCGGAACGGTGACGGTATTCGATCCCATGTTCCCGCTGCACTGGGACGTCGAACGCTCTTGATCGGCCCATTCAATTTTGCCTTTGTGCCGGTGAGCGGTGTTCGCGCCTTCCAGGCGGAACTCGTCGACAACAATTATCGCTACATGAAGCCGGGCGTCCAAGAGGCGCCGTGGGGGCTCGAGATGCAGGCCGTCGACCCCTTCAACAGCCGCATCACCTTCTGCGAAAGATGCTGAAAGGCGGGTGGGAGGATCAACGTCCTTTCGCTTCCATCAAAGGATCATCAGGGCTCGGACGAAGGCAACTGCGGAAAGCAGGGACGCGATCGTGCGGACGTGATTCCACCAGGTCCAATCCTTCACATAGGTATTCCAGACGCTGACGGCTTGCGCGCCATTACCGCTGACCTTTGCCAGCGCATCATTCATCGGCACGTTGAAGACGATAGTTGAGACAAAGGATGCGACGACATAGAGCCCGGCACCAGCCAACATCCAAATGCCTGCGACTCCCCGCCAGTCAATGACGGCCAGGACGGCGATCAGGACGGACAGGATGGCGGTTGGAATGAAGACGAGCATGAACGGCGAGCGCACGATCGTGACGTTGATCGAATTCATCGCCGCGATGCCCTGCTCCGGCGGAATGCGGGAAAAGGCGGTCATGATGAAGGTCGAGAAGGCAAAGAAGATGCCGGCGACAAGGCCGCTGCCGATTGCGGCGGCGACGAGCGCGACGGTGAGAATTATTCCCATGTTCATGTTCCCCAGATGCCGGTCTCCGCGGTTTCGCGGGCATATTGGCTGAAGTTTTTCGGCGGCCGCCCGAGGATTTCCGCAACACCGTTCATGACGCGCGAGTTGCGGCCGTCGAGAACCTTGCCGAAGAGCTCCTCAAGAAGATCGATCGTTTCTGTCGGCAGGTCGGCCGAAGAGAGTCCGCCCTTGAAGTCTTCCATGGAAACCTGGCGGTAGCGGATCGCCCGGCCGGTCGCCGTCGCGATCTCCGATACCGCATCCCGGAAGGTAAGCGCGCTTGGCCCGGTCAATTCGTAGATTTTGCCGAGGTGACGCTGATCGAGGAGCGCGGTAACGGCAGCATCGGCGATATCGTCGGCATCGGTGAAGGGCTCCTTGACCTCACCTGCGGGCAGGATGAGTTCTCCCGCGGCGATCGAACCCTTAAACGCGCCTTCGCTGAAGTTCTGGCAGAACCAGGATGCTCGCAGGATCGTGTAGCCGATGCCGGCGGCCTTGAGCATCTCTTCGCTGCGCTCGGCACCGTCTTCACCGCGGCCGGAAAGCAGGACGATATGCCGCAAACCGCAATCGACGGCCGTCTTCGCTAAGGCGCCGATTGCAACGGCCGCCCAGGCGACGGCGAGATCGGGCTGAAAGGTGACGTATGCGCTGGTTGCGCCCTCAAGTGCCGCGGGCCAGGTCGCTCTATTCTCCCAATCAAAGGGGCGTGTGCTGGAGCGCGAAGCGAAGCGCGACCTGATTCCGCGCTCTTTGAGCCGGGAAGCGACGCGCCCGCCTGTTTTTCCCGCGCCGCCGACGAGGATGATTTCGGAATTCTGCATTTAACTGCTCCTCCCACAAAACAAGAGAAAATCTCTTATTTGCATAATGAGATAAACTCTCTTATTTTGTCCGTCAATAGAAAAATGGAGGGCCGAATGGCGGAATGGACCGTGGTCAGGCGTAAAAGAGAATTGCAATCGGCCGGTCAACCTCGACGCATCCCGCGCCAGCAGAGGGGTCGGGAACGCTTCGAGAAGATCTTGTCAGTGGCAGTGGAACTGATCGAAAAAAACGGCAGCGACGCCCTGAGGATGAGCGAAATCGTTGAAAAGGCCGAGCTTTCCTTCGGCGCTCTCTACCAGTATTTCCCCGACAAGAGCTCCATCATCCGGACGCTTGCCGAACGCTTCAACGAGCAGGGCAGGCACTGCGTAGAGGAAGAGCTGGCCAAGGTGACGAGCACCGAAACGCTGCAGCAGGCGCTCTGCAACATCGTCGATCAGTATTGCGATTTCTTCCGCAGAGAACCGGTCATGCGCGACATCTGGCATGCGACCCAGGCCGACAAGCTGCTGCAGCAGGTCGATGCCGAGGATATGGAATTCCACTCGAAAAGACTGTTCGAGGTCTTGGAAAAACTGTGGCCGGAGCGCGAAAAAGGCCAATTGCTGGCGATTGCGCGGCTGACGATGCATTTGCTTGCAGCAGCCGTGCGCTATTCGATCTCGCTCAGCGAACAGGAGGGGCGGACTGCGATCGCGCTCTACAAGAGAATGCTGCCGGTCGATATCGGCCGGCTTCTCGACAACCCGCCGTGTTAGTGAGGCATGAAGCTGCGGAGCATGAAATAGGCGATGCCTCCCATGGCAACCGCGACTGCCGACGCCAAACCCAAGGCGACACCATACTCCCGCGTACCGGCGGTGAAGGCCAGCACCGCCTTTGTCATGACATTGACGGCGACCGCGATCAGGATGACGTCGGCGGCGGTTTTGACATTGATCGCCGTGCCCATAAGGCGCGCCGTCGAAAGTGTGATGGCGTCCACATCGACCAGCCCGGAGATCGCGGCCACGGCGTAAAGCGCCGACGCGCCGATATAGTCGATTGCCATCTTCGATATCAGGCTGATCAACCCAAGCAGCGCGGCGAAAGAGAAGACCATGCGAAGTTCGAACGGGTTCTTCAGCTCAATTTCCGGCACCTCTCTCGCGGAGCCGGAACGCCAGACCCAGAAGAAGCCGGCAATCAGAAAGCCGATGATCGCCGGGATCAGGCCGGCTGCAAGCGGAGCAAGCAAGTCGAATGACAAGGCGCTGCCGATGACAAGAACACGGGCAAAGGACAAGGCGCCGGCAACAGCCGCTCCGGCCGCCAGATGTGTCGAACCCTGAGGCGCCTGCTTGGAGTAACGGGCGAACGAGAGCGTCAGCGCAGTGGAGGAAACCAATCCCCCGGCTGCACCTGCAAGCAGAATGCCCCGATTCGTGCCCGTCAGCTTGATGGCGAGATAGCCGGCAAAGGAAAGTGCTGCGATGGTAATTGTCAGCACCCAAAGGGAGAAAGGGTTGAGCGCGCCCCAAGGGTCGAGTGGCCTGTCGGGAAGCAACGGAAGAGCAACCACGGTCATGGCAAGCAGCACCAGCGCAGAGCGAAGTTCCGGCCAGGTCATACCTCTCAGAAAGCCATGCAGGCTGTGGCGCGCCGCAAGAATTATGGTCATCACGACGCCGCTTGCAGCCGCAGTCACGATGTCACCGACAGCGGCGAGAACGCCAAGCCCGAAAACCGCAAGCGCAGCCACGACCGAGGTGATGCTGTAGTCTTCGTCTTCCTGGGTCTCCAGCCAATTCCCGGCAACATAGACGAGGCCAAGCAGTGCCGCGATCGTGGCCGGCAGGAAGGGGCCGATCAGCGAATGCAGCGTCCCGGCTATTCCGCCGAGAAAACCAGTGAGGGCGAATGTGCGGATACCTGCTGTCCTGCCGCCCGCCCGGACGTCGCGCTCCTGCCAGCCCCGCTCGACGCCGACAAGCAGGCCAATCGCAAGCGCCACACCGAGACGCTGAAAGATTTCGATATGTTCCATGATCTTACGATATTCCTGTCATGCCCTTGCACAATCAGAAATGTTTGAAAGAGTTGACGCATTCGTTGCTATTCTTGATGCCGGACCCTCGCAGTTCTGGAATCTTTTCGCGCTTGCTGCTATTGCCGCATGGATTTATGCGAAGGAGAGAGCGATGATCCACACGACATTTCCCGACCGCGCCATCATGGCCGAACTGGTGGCGAAGATGCTCTGGGAGATCAGGGCGGTCCATTTCAACGCCGCCCAGCCCTACAAGCTCTCCTCCGGCATGGCGAGTCCGGTCTATATCGATTGCCGCAAGCTGCTCTCGTTCCCGCGAATCCGTTCCACGGTGATGGATTTCGCCGCAGGCGTCGTCCTTCGTGACGCCGGTTTCGAGCAGTTCGATTGCATTGCCGGCGGCGAGACGGCGGGGATTCCCTTCGCCGCGTTGCTTGCCGATCGTCTCGGCCTGCCGATGATCTATGTGCGCAAACAGCCGAAGGGCCATGGCCGCAATGCGCAGATCGAGGGCAATATGCCGGAAGGTTCGCGCGTCCTTGTCATCGAAGATCTGACGACGGCCGGCGGCAGCATGTTCAAGTTCATCGATGCCATCCGCGCGGCTGGCGGCATTGTTGATCACGGCATTGCACTCTTCTACTACGGTATCTTTGACGAAGGCGCGCTGCGCTTTGCTGATGGGAAGGTGAAGCTGCATTACATCGCTACCTGGCGTGACGTTCTGGCTGTTGCGAAAGCGCAGGAGCTTTTCGACGAGAAGACGCTCAGCGAAGTGGAAGCCTTCCTCGACGCGCCGCTCGCCTGGTCGGGCCGCAACGGCGGCGTTTCGTCGCTTTAAGGCCAGATAGGCAAAGTGCGGCTTTGCTTTTGCCACGAAATTATCTAATCGATTTGAAGACCGAAATTCACCGATACGTTGGGAGGCCGGAATGATTTTGTGCTGTGGCGAAGCGTTGATCGACATGCTGCCGCGGGAGACGACTCTCGGCGAGAAGAGCTTCGCGCCCTATGCCGGCGGAGCGATCTTCAACACGGCGATTGCGCTCGGCAGGCTCGGCGTTCCGACGTCCTTCTTTACCGGCATCGCCGATGACATGATGGGCGATATCCTGCGCGAGACGCTGGTCGCCAGCAATGTCGATTTCAGCCTTTGCGCCATATCGCCCCGCCCGTCGACGCTCGCATTCGTTAAACTGGTGAAAGGTCAGGCGACTTATGCCTTCTACGATGAAGGCACGGCCGGCCGCATGATCACCACAGACGACCTTCCGGTCCTCGCAGACGATTGTGAGGCGCTACATTTCGGCGCCATCAGCCTGATCCCCAGTCCCTGCGGCGAGACGTACGAGACGCTACTCGATCGAGAAGCCGGAAAGCGCGTCATCTCGCTCGATCCGAACATCCGCCCCGGCTTCATCAAGAACAAGGAAGCCCACATGGCGCGCATCAAGCGCATGGTGGCGAAATCCGATATCGTCAAGTTTTCCGACGAGGATCTCGAATGGTTTGGCCTTGAAGGCAGCCATGACGATCTGGCGGCCCACTGGCTGAAGCATGGCGCCAAGCTCGTCGTCATCACCAAGGGCGCGGAAGGCGCGTCGGGCTACACCAAGGATCGCAAGGTCGTTGTGCCGAGCCAGCGCGTCACCGTGGTCGACACGGTTGGTGCGGGCGATACATTCGATGCGGGCATCCTCGCTTCGCTGAAGATGGACAATCTGCTGACCAAGGCGCAGGTTGCCTCCCTCAACGAAAAGGCGCTGCACAACGCTCTGTCGCTTGGAGCAAAGGCCGCGGCCGTCACCGTTTCGCGCGCCGGCGCCAATCCGCCCTGGGCGCACGAAATCGGCCTTTGAGCTACGCAAGCCGATCAAGAAAGCCGAGTACCTCGCGATTGAAGTGCTCGGGCCGCTGCAATGGCGCGAAGTGGCTGACCTCGGGCAGCAGGATGAGCTCCGCATCTGGGATGTTGCGCGCGAGATAGTCGGCATGCTCGGGTTTGATGAATTCGTCGCGCTCACCCAGCACGACCGCGACTGGCACCTTGATCCGCGCGAGATCGCTCGCTGTGTAGTTGGGCTCGGTCGCCATCATCCTGCTGACGTCCTGAACAAAGGCATCGAACTGATCGGGTGTTGCCGATAGTGCCTGATAGTCCTTCCGGTGTCGGCTGAAGCAGCGATCGATGACGGGTGTCGCGACAAACTCTTTCGTGCCGCTCGGATCCATATTGCACGCGAAGAAGAAGACACCACAGACGCGGTCCGGATGCTGATCGGCAAGGATGAGTGCCGTGCAGGCGCCATCACTCCAGCCGACGAGCGCTGCTTTGGCGAGCTCTAAATGATCCATGATTGCCAGAACGTCCGTCGCCATCAACTCGTACTCATATGGCTGGCTATAGCGCGTGCTGCGGCCATGCCCACGGCTGTCGATGACCACAACCTTCCGGCCGGACTCGATCAATGCCGGCACTTGGTAGCCCCAATTGCCGCTGTTACCAAGCCCGCCATGCAGCAGGATCACCGCAGGGCCGTTCCCGTAAGTCGCGTAAAAGATTTTGGCACCGTCATGCTCGATGAAACCTGCGGCTGCCGCCGTCGGCAGCGGTGGCGCGCCTTCTGCCTCAAAAATCTTGAGCTCGTCATCCGTCACATTCATCCGGCTCTCCCTTCCTGGTACAGACGATCAGATGTGGCGCGTTTCGACAGCTTCAAATGAAAATCACAGATCCCACCCGATATCTTGAGGCACGATCCGAGAGCGTCGGGATCGTCGAACGTCAGACGATGTGTCAAAGGGAGAATTAGGCGGTAAGATAAGACAAGCAATCTAAAGGGCAAACTTCCTTTCCAAGCTGGCCCCTGACGTTCTCGTCGGCGCAACAGGCAGCTCTAGAGCGCTTCGCCACGCCCGCGGCCGAGCCGCCCATCAACCCAGTAGATCACTTCGCCGTGAGGCCTGGACTCCGTCTTGAAACGAAATTAAGCCGCTCCAATTCCTTCCGGCAATTCAGCTTGTATTCGGAGGGCGCCGATGAACGTCTTTTCCCCTAAAGCCGGATTTCTCTCTGCTAGAATTGGATTTCTCGCGCTCGCCTCCGTCGCGACTGTCGCCTCCGGCGTGGCCTTTGGCCCGGCGCGGGCCGAGCTGCTCGCACGTGTTCCGGCGGCGCGCGAAATGGCGGTTTGCGGCGACATATTGTTCGTTGGAACCAAAGGTTCCTCGGTCTATGCCGTGCCATTGTCCGGCGGTCGCGCCCGGCCGGTCGCTTCGGGATTCTCCGCTCCCAACGGGGTCGCATGTTCCCGTGGTCGTTTGTTCGTTGCTTCGAGGAACAGCGTAACCGCGTTCAACATCGGGCGTGGGGGCGCTCTGAGCGGTAGGCGTGATATTCGTCGAGACTTGCCGAATTCGGGAGCTCACAGTTTTCGCTATATCGCCGTCGGTCCCGATTCCCGGCTCTATGTCTCGTTGGGATCGCCCTGCAACATTTGCTTGCCGCGCGGGCTGCAAGGCACGATCGTCAGCATGGACCAGGACGGGTCAGACCTTCGACGAGTGGCCTGGGGTGTGCGCAATTCGGTCGGCTTCGACTGGCGAGGCGGCACGATGTTCTTTACCGACAACGGCGCCGACCGCATGGGCGACGATATCCCACCAGACGAGCTGAACGCGCTGCGGCCCGGCGGCTTTTACGGCTTTCCCTTTTTCGGAGGCCAGGTTCGGCTCAAAGGGTTCGAGGACGCGCCGCCGCCCGCGCGGCAGATTTCGCCCGTCTTCAACTTTCAGGCGCATGTCGCAACCTTGGGAATCCATTTCTTCCGCAGCCTCGGCGGCGACGCCCTGGTTGCCGAGCACGGCAGTTGGGACAGGTCTGTTCCGGTCGGCCGTCAGGTAGTGCGGGTGCGCTTCCAAGGGGCGCGCCCCGTCTCGGCGACGACTTTCGCCAGAGGCGTCGGACGGCCCGTGGACGTCAAGGAAGCGCCGGACGGTTCCGTCCTAATATCCGACGACGCCGGAGGCGCGATTTACGTCCTCCGGCGGTGACGTCCGAGGGTTCTTCGAGGAACTCGCTTCAGGTTAACGGCATGGTTGGTCGGATGAGCGTTTCGAGGTAGGTAGTCGGATTCAGGATTGGCGAGCTTGCCGCGAACTGCGAGACGCTGCGAGAGCCTACCGACACCGGTTGCGCATTGCGCCTTATGCGACGCTGAACGATGGTCCGTTCGGTGAACATGTTCTCTTTCCGTGTTTCGAATAACGCCGGGCCTGCTATCGAGATACCTCCCCACATCCGCTGGGACGAGGATCCGACAGCCATTGTTAAGGGGCGTAACCCGAAGGATCCGAGGGATCTTACGTGGCAAGCTTCGCCAATGCTGCAACAAGCCCTTGGGTCGAGCTATCGTGTCCTGCCGCGCTCTCCGTGCCTTCAATGACCGGCAGCAGGCCGGTCGCCAGTTCCTTGCCGAGCTCGACCCCCCACTGGTCGAAGGAGTTGATGCGGAAGAGCACGCCTTCTACGAATACGCGATGTTCGTAGAGCGCAATCAGGCGGCCGAGCGCATAGGGTGTCAGCTTGTCATAAACGAAGGTTATCGATGGCCGGTTGCCGGTGAAGACCCGGTGCGGCGCGATGAAATCGGCCTTCTTGTCGTCCATCCCCTTGGCCGTGAGCTGCGCTTTGGCTTCCTCGAAAGTCCGGCCCTTCATGAGCGCTTCGGACTGTGCCAGGCAATTGGCCATCAGCAAATGATGCTGGTGGCGCAGTTCCGGCTCGAAGGCGTTGGCGGCGATCATGAATTCACCGGGAATAATGCTCGTTCCCTGGTGGATGAGTTGGAAGAATGCGTGCTGGCCGTTGGTCCCAGGCTCGCCCCAGACAACCGGGCCGGAATTGCTCTCGACCGGGGTGCCGTCGATCGTCACGCCCTTGCCGTTGGATTCCATGTCGAGCTGCTGCAGGTAGGCCGGGAAACGCGAGAGGCGCTGGTCGTAGGGCAGGATCGCACGGGTGGGATAACCCAGCACATTGCGATGGTAAAAGCCGATGAGGCCGAGCAGCATCGGCAGGTTTTCGGTAACCGGAGCCTTACGGAAATGGTTGTCCATTGCATGCGCACCGTCGAGGAACTTGCCGAAGTTCTCCGATCCGATCGCGATCATCAGCGGAAGGCCGATGGCCGACCAGATGGAATAGCGGCCACCGACCCAATCCCAGAAGCCGAAGACGCGTTCGCTCGCGATGCCGAAGGCGGCGACCTTGTCGAGCGCCGTCGAAACGGCCGCGAAATGGTGCTGCACCGCAGCCTCACCCAGCGCCTTGGCGATGAAGTTGCGCGCCGTCTGCGCATTGGTCATCGTCTCGATCGTCGTGAAGGTCTTCGAGGCAATGATGAAGAGCGTCGTTTCCGGCTGAACCTGCTTCAGGATGTCGGCGATATGGGCGCCGTCGATGTTGGAGACGAAATGCGCGCGCGGGCCATCATGGAAGGGCGCGAGCGCCAGGGTCGCCATGACCGGGCCGAGGTCCGAGCCGCCGATCCCGATATTGATGACGTCGGTGATCTGCTTGCCCGTCGCGCCCTTCAGCGCGCCGGAGCGGATGCCGTCGGCGAACTTGCCCATGGCGGTGAGAACACCGTTGACATCCGGCATCACATCCTTGCCGTCGACCAGCACCGCCGTATTGGAGCGGTTGCGAAGCGCAGTGTGTAGAACGGCGCGATCTTCTGTGAAGTTGATCGCCTTGCCAGAAAACATTTCCTCGCGCTTCTTCTCCACACCGCCTTCTCCTGCGAGCTTGACAAGAAGCGCCAGGATTTCGTCGTTCACGGCGGTCTTTGAATAGTCCATCAAAAGGTCGTCGAGCGAGGCGGTGAAGCGCGAGAAGCGCTGCGGATCGGCGGCGAAGGCGTCGCGGATATCGGTTGCCTTCGTGGCGGCCGCAGTGCTCTTCAGCTGTTCGACGATGACATTCATGGGAGGCTCCTTGAAGGCGGAAAGGGTTGCGGAAACTATTCGCTTTGTAGGGCGTAAATCAAGTTCAGCCACCGCCGGAATGCAAAAAAGCCACCCGCGCGCAGGCGGATGGCTTCAAATTCCATGCGGGTGTTAAAATCAGCCGCGCAGGTCCTTGCGCAGAATCTTGCCGACCGGCGATTTCGGCAATTCGGTGCGGAATTCGATATGGCGGGGACGCTTGTAGTTGGTGAGGTTGGCGGCACAATGGGCCCTCACATCGGCCTCGGTCAGCGCCAGGTCCTTCCGCACCACGAAGAGTTTCACCGCTTCGCCGGAATGGCCATCCGGCACGCCGATCGCGGCGGCCTCGATGATGCCCGGGTGCATGGCGGCGACTTCCTCGATCTCGTTTGGATAGACGTTGAAACCGGAAACCAGGATCATGTCCTTCTTGCGGTCAACGATCTTGGTGTAGCCGCGCTCGTCCATGAAGCCCATGTCGCCACTGCGGAAAAAGCCGTCTGCCGTCATCACCTTCGCGGTCTCCTCCGGCTTCTGCCAGTAGCCGGCCATCACCTGCGGACCGCGGATGCAGATCTCGCCGATCTCGCCGAGCGGCAGGGAATTACCGTTTTCATCGCGGATGTCGATCTCGGTAGAGGGGAGAGGCAAGCCGATCGAGGCGGTGAATTCCGGTGAATCGAAGCGGTTGGCGGTTGCGACCGGCGAGGTCTCGGAAAGGCCGTAGCCCTCGGTGATATGCGAGCCCGTCATCTTCAGCCAGCGCTCGGCGACCGGCCGCTGCACCGCCATGCCGCCGCCGAGCGACATGATGAGCGAGGAGAAATCGAGCTTGGCGAAGTCGGCATTGTTCATCAGCGCGTTGAACAGCGTGTTAAGGCCGGGGAAGATATGGACGTTCGACTTGCCGAATTCTTTGACAAAGCCCGGAATGTCGCGCGGATTGGCGATCAGAATGTTGTGCGCGCCGAGAGACATGCCCATCAGCGAATTCACCGTCAGCGCGAAGATGTGATAAAGCGGCAGTGCGCACATGAAGTTGAGCACGTCCGGCTGCTTCTTGAGCTCGAAAGCGGATTTCAGCCAAAGCTGCAGCTGCCGTTTGTTGGCAAGCAGGTTCTGATGTGTCAGCACCGCACCCTTGGCTACACCTGTGGTGCCGCCGGTATATTGAAGGAAGGCGATATCGCTGCCATTAATGGCCGGCGGTTGCAGCGGTTTGCGCGCACCTTCGCCCAAGATCTGTTTGAATGTCTTGTGCTGCGGGATCGACCACGAGGGGACCAGCTTCTTCACCTTGCGGACGACGAAATTGACGATCAGTCCCTTTGGACCCAGCAATTCGCCAAGCGAAGTCACCACCACATGGCGCACATCGGTCTTTGCCAGCACCTGTTCGACCGTGCGGGCGAAGTTCTCCAGTACGAAGATCGCCTTGGCGCCTGAATCGCGCAGCTGGTGTTCCAGTTCGCGCGGCGTATAGAGTGGATTGACATTCACGACGACCAGGCCGGCGCGCAGGATGCCGTAGACCGCGATAGGGTTCTGCAGCACATTCGGCATCATCACGGCGACCCGATCGCCTTTCTGAAGACCGATGCTCTGGAGCCAGGCTGCGACCTTGCGCGTCTGCTCTCCGAGCTCCCGATAGGTGAGCGTCTTGCCCATGCTCGAAAAGGCAACGCGGGTTGCATAGGTCGTGCAGGATTTGTCCAGCAGGTCCGCCAGCGAACCATGTTCCGGCGGCGGCAGTTCGGCCGGAACGATCGCGGGATAGGCGGCAAGCCAAGGCTTTTGCCGCTTCGAGCCACCTGGATGGACGGAAATGCTGCTCATCGTGTCTCTCTCCCCTATCCGGCAACGGATGCCGGTCTGCGGCTGCCGGTCGGATGATCCTCCATCCTCCGAAGGGCAGCTTATGCCAATGCTTGAACCGTTCAAGCTGGATTAGAGGTACACTAACTTTGACGTAAACGTCAACGCGCTTCCGCGCTCCGGTAACCTGGGAACTTTTGAGTCCGAAGACGCGTTGTATTTCCATGACTGACAGGTGAGGAGAAGCAGAAATGCTCAATGAAGAGGGTGATGTCAACCGCCGCGATCCCGATGTAAAGGATACTCCGTCGCTGATTGCAAGTGACCGCGTTGAAGGCACTCGTGTCTATGGCGCCGATGGCAAGCACATCGGCTCGATCGAGCGCCTGATCATCGGAAAGCAGGACGGCCGCGTGGCCTATGCCGTGATGAGCTTTGGCGGCTTCCTGGGTATCGGCAACGACCACTATCCGCTGCCCTGGGAAAAGCTGAACTACGACACGCAGCTTGACGGATACCGTATCGATCTCACGAAGGAGGAGATCGAAAACGCGCCGAGCTACGCGGACGATGACGACAACTGGTACAACGATAACAGCCGCCGGATCTATGACTACTACGGCGTGCCACCTTACTGGATGTAACGTCGTTCGCGCGAACGAGCCGGAAAGGGCCCCGCGGCTGGCGGGGCCTTTTTGGTGTCTACCAAAGGAGATCGTTGGCCGAGCGAAGAACCACGCCCGGGACGATATCGTCCGAAGAGATTGGCCTCTTCGTGTTAAGTGTGAAAACGTGGCTCTCGCCCGGCAGCAGGGTGACAAGCATGGAACCTGCCACTGCAGTCGGATCGAGCCGGTCGGCCATCAGGCAAATATCCTTCAGAAAGCTTCTGGCCGTGACCTCCACCTCGCATCCGTCGACAACACGGGTAACTGCGACCTCGAACTGCGGCCTCGGCAGCTTCAAGTGGACATCCTCGACGAAATAGTGGAAGGCGCGTTTGTCGAGCATCTCTACGACGACCACCTCGTCATCAGCCGCAGCTGGAGTGGCGATGTCGTCCGGCAGGATAAATTCCTTGGATTCGAACCTGTCGCAGAGCAGTCGCCAGAATTCGAATTCGGCAAGTACCGTCCCGTCGAGCTTCACGCGTCTGCCGCTGATTTTCGACCGCCAGAAAAGCGTCCGCTCGTTGACTGCTATGGCGGCGAGCTTGTCTCCCCGCGGCTGGATCGTCAGCAGGCGCGGATCGAAAGCCTGTTGCAGGGCGTACCAGAGTGGCTTGCGCCGCCCCGCGGAATCGAGTGCGGACCAGGAGGTTACCGGCCAGCAATCGTTGAACTGCCAAACGACTGCACCTTTGCAGATGCTGCGATGCGAGCGCATATGCTCGACGGCGAAGCGGATCGCGCGCGCCTGGTTCAACTGTGTGGCAAAATGCCAGTCGGCCATCGTCTTCGGTATGGGCAAATGGCCGGCAAGGCCGCGGATCAGCCGCTCGTTGCCATGTGTCGCCTTTTGATGATGGAAGACGCCATGTGATTGCGGTGTCAGCGGATTGTCATGCACGTTTTCTTCGAGCGTCGCCCAACTCGGCGGCGCCTGCCAGCCGAATTCGGAGCAAAAGCGCGGGATGTAGTTGCGATAAACCTCGTAGCCGACGTCGTTCCACACATCCCAGATATGCTTGCAACCGTGTTCATCCGCATTGGGCGCGATATCCATCGTGCCGGAATAGGGACTACCGGGATAATAGGGCCGGTCGGGGTCGAGTTCGGCGCACAGCTTCGGGAGCAGATCGAGATAATAGCCAAGCCCCCAGGTAACGCCCTCCTTGATGATCGGCCGCCAGCCCCACTCGTCGAAGCCCCAGATATTCTCGTTATTGCCATTCCAGACGATGAGCGAAGCATGTGACATCAGCCGGACGACATTGTCACGTACCTCGGCTTCCACTTCGCTACGAAGCGGCTCTTCCTCCGGATAGGCAGCACAGGCAAAAAGAAAGTCTTGCCAGACCAGCATTCCGGCGCGATCGCAAGCCTCGTAGAATCCATCGCGCTCGAAAATGCCGCCGCCCCAGACGCGCAGCATATTGATGTTTGCTGCCTTCGCCTCGGCGATGCGCGAGACATAGCCGTGCGAAGTCACACGCGAGGGAAAGCAATCGTCGGGAATCCAGTTCGCGCCGCAGATGAAAAGCGGCACCTCGTTGACGATGAAAGTGAAGGCCGAGCCATGTGCGTCCGGCGCAGTATCCAGCCGGACGGAGCGAAAGCCGATTTCCTTGGAATAGCTATCGCGTAAGTCATCGTTTACGCTATCGCGCAACTCGATCTTCAGCGGATAGAGTGGCTGGGCGCCGAGATGATGCGGCCACCAAAGCTGCGGCGATGGAACGCGGATGTCGAAGCTGACCTCTCCGGCACCTTCCGCGATCTCGACCGCATGAAATACGCCCGCAATCTCGGCGTCGATCCTGCAGGCACCCGATGCGCCATGCTGCGTCAGCTTGGCATGGACCTTCACCAGGCCATCGCCACCTGCAAGCGTCGCCGATACCCGCGTCTCGAGGAGCCGTGCCCGATCCCAGCTTTCCAGTCGCACCGGCTTCCAAATCCCCGCAGTCACCAAGGTCGGTCCCCAGTCCCAGCCGAAATTGCAGGCCATCTTGCGCATCAGGTTGCCAGGCCCCGGATAATTGTTGGGCCGGTAGCCGTAACGCTTTTCCATCTCCGCACCGTGGGCATAGGCGGAATGGAAGGTGACGCTGAGTTCGTTGACGCCGGCCTTCAGCAAAGCTGAAACATCGAAGCGGTAGGTGCGATGCTGGTTGAAGGTTCGCGCCACCTCCTCGCCGTTCAATCGGATCGTCGCGATTGTATCCAACCCGTCGAAAACCAGCTCATGAACTTTGCGTTCATCAGGGGCGGCTTCGAAGCTGCAGCGATAAGTCCATTCCGTTTTGCCGATCCAGTCGCTGCTGATCTCGTTGACGTCGAGATAGGGGTCCGGGATCAGCCGGTTTGCCAGAAGGTCGAGATGCACGCAACCGGGAACGGCTGCGGGAATGAATTCGGGCAGTCCAAGACGCCCTGTATCGTTGCAGGAGAGCGTCCAGCCGCTGAGAAGTTCGGCTCTTTCGATCATGGGAGTGCTCTTAACGGAAACGACCGTGACGCTGCAGAACTTCGATCTTGTAGCCGTCGGGATCGGTGATGAAGAAGAAGAGGCCGAAGAGCTTGCCGTCGCGGTTGAGCTCGACAAGCTTGCCGGGATTGAGGCCGGCTTTCGTCAATCGCTCGTGTTCGACGGCGACCTCATCGACCGAAACGGCGAGGTGACCATAGCCGTTGCCGAGGTCATAGGATGCGGTACGGCCCTTGTTGATCGTCAGCTCCAGCTCGAATCCGGTCTCGGCATTGCTCATATAGATCAGCGTGAAGGTCTCGAAATCGACCCGATCGGCGACTGTCAGCCCCAAGACCTTGCTATAGAAATCGACGGAGCGCGCTTCGTCGAGTACGCGGATCATGGAGTGGATCATCTTTGCCAAGGCGGCCTCCCATTGCCGGTATTGCGGCAGCCTTGGTAGCTTTCCCGCTATGCGGGGCGCAAGCCTATTCTTTGCGTGATCGCGCTTTCGATGAGGCCCATTGCATCGTAGATCAGCACGGCCATCAGGCCGACGATGAGACCGCCTTGCAGGATGAAGGCTGTATTGTCGGAGATCAGGCCGGCGATGATGACCTCGCCAAGGCCTTTTGCCGCAACCGTCGAGCCGATCGTCGCCGTGCCGATATTGATGACGGTCGCGACCTTTAGTCCCTCAAGAATGAGCGGAAGCGCAAGCGGCAGTTCAACGCGCAAAAGCCGCTGTATCGCATCCATCCCCATGCCGTCAGCGGCATCAAGAACAGACGGCGAAACCTGACGCAATCCGGAGACGGTATTCTCGAAGATCGGCAGCAGGCCATAGAGAAAGAGAGCGATCAGCGTCGGAGCGGCGCCGAAGCCTGTGGCCGGAACGGCAAGCGCCAGCACGGCGACTGGCGGGAAGGTCTGCCCGGCATTGGCGATCGCGCGTGAGAGCGGCAGGAAATCCTCGCCGCTTTTCCGCGTCACGAAGACGCCCGCCAGAACCGCCAGAATGGCGCTGCCGACGATCGAGAAGACCACCAGCTCCAGGTGGCCGAAGGCAAGCGATGGCAGGCTGTTTTGCGTGTAGACCGGCGGCGCGTTGTTGCTGGTCAGCGGCACCAGTATGAAGGAAAGCCACTCGGTCCTGAAAAGCAGGATCAGCAGTAGCCCCAGCGCTGCGAAACGAAAGAGGTTGGCGACGACAAGCTTCATGCCTTGCGGCCCAGTTCGAGAAGCCGCGTCATGGAGATCGAGCCGACCGGAGCCCTGTCGGCATCTTGTACAGCTGCTTCCTCGACCCCTTGCCAGATCATTTCCGCGAGAGCGTCCCGAAGGCTGATCGATTGCGGCAGTGCGTAAGGCAGCCCTGTCTTGGCGGGCGCCATGCTTGCCTTGAGCGGCAGCAACGACATCAGTTTCAAGGCCCTGTCGGAGGTACCGGTCAACTGTTGCACGAAGGGGTCGGCCGGGTCGGTCAGTATCTTTTCCGGCGTCGAGCATTGCAGCAGCCTGCCCTCGCTCATGACGGCGATCTGGTTGCCGAGGTGGAAGGCCTCGTCCATGTCGTGGGTCACGAGAATGACGGTCGTGCCGAACTGCTTCTGGATCGCCAGGAGATCGTCCTGCGCCTTTCCGCGGATAACTGGATCGAGCGCACCGAAAGGTTCGTCCATCAGCAGCAGCTCCGGTTCGGCGGCGAGCGCGCGGGCCACACCGACGCGTTGCTGCTGACCGCCGGAAAGCTGATGGGGGTATTTTTCGGCAAAACTTGCCGGATCGAGATTGAAGAGACCGAGGAGCTCGTCGACGCGCCCGGCGGTGCGCGCTGCGTCCCAGCCCAGCAGTTCCGGTACGGTTGCGATATTCTGCGCCACGGTCCGGTGCGGAAAGAGTCCGTGACCCTGGATTGCGTAGCCGATCTTGCGGCGCAGGTCTGTTGCCGGCACGTCCATGACATTCTGCCCGGCGACGAAGATCTGCCCTTCGGTGATCGGGACCAGCCGATTGATCATCCGCATCAGCGTCGATTTGCCCGAACCGGACGTGCCGACGATGACGGTGATCGAACCCTTCTCGACGCTCATCGAGACACCATCGACGACGGCTGCAGCGCCATAGCGTTTGGTGACGTTCCTGATCTCGATCATGGTCATGCGGCCGATCCCCGTATGCTGTCTATGACCGCATCGAGGATGACGGCCGATGAAAAGGCGAAGAAGACGGTCGGCACGGCACCGAGCATGACGAGATCCATGGCGGTCTGCCCGAGCCCCTGGAAAATGAAGATGCCGAACCCGCCGCCGCCGATGAGCGCTGCAATCGTCACGAGGCCGATCGCCTGTACGAGCACGATGCGGATGCCGGTGAGAATGACCGGAAAGGCAAGCGGCATATCGATGCCGGTCAGGATTTGCCGGCGCGTCAGTCCCATGCCGGCGGCGGCATCCCGCACTGAAGGATCAACGCCCTCAAGACCGACGACCGTATTGGCTACGATCGGCAGCAAGGAATAGAGCACGAGCGCGATCAGCGCCGGCGCCGTGCCAATCCCGCGGATGCCGAGGTCGGCTGCGAGCGGCACATGCGTTGCGATATAGCCGAGCGGCAGCATAAGGATGCCGAAGAGCGCAAGGCTCGGGATGGTCTGGATCAGGCTGAGGCCCTGCAGCACGGCGGCTCGCAGCTTCGGTACCCAGAAACAGAAGATGCCGAGCGGCAAGCCGACGACGATCGCGATCGCAAGCGAACCGAGGGCGAGCAGCGAATGGGCGACCGCCTCGGACCAGAATTGAGCAGACCGCGTTGCGAACTCCTTCATGATCGACAGGCTGTCGAGCAAGCCGGAAGAAAGGCAACCAGCCAAGAGCGCAGTGTAGCCGATCAGCGCGGCGACCCGCATCCACGGCGTCAGACGGACCTTGACGAGCGCATCCGAAATGATGAGACCGACGACGGCAAACAGCACCCAGAAACCGCCTCCCGGCGTCATGCGCGCCGCATTGCTGTTGGGTGGAGTAAAGGCCGCGGCCACGAGACCGATCGCCGCGACAAGTGCTGCCAGCCCAAGCGTTGCTATCGCAAGCCGCAACGGGGCGCTCTTTGCAAAGAGTGTAGCAAATGCGGTGGCGACCAGCAGAATGGCGAGAATGATGATGGAAGGATGGTCGAGAAGCTGCGTAAGCAGCATCGGCTTGCCGGAGGCAATGCGGTTTGCCTTCACATAGATGAAGGGCAAAAGGGCCGCGGCGATGCTGCCGGCAGCCACGAGAACCAAGCCGAGCCGATCCAATTTGCGGACCGCTAAGGTTTCTTCCATCGATCCATCCTGTCTGGAAAGCAGCCGCTCCGCCCTGCAATGAGGGCGGAGCGTAAGAAGATTACTTCAGGAAGCCCTTTTCCTTCAGATAGGTTTCGGCAACAGACTTTGCCGGCTCGCCCTCGACCTGGATCCTGGCGTTCAGCTTTCGCAGTTCGTCTGCCGTCAGGCTCTTGAAGATCGGAGCGAGGATTTCCTCGATCTTCGGGTTCGCCTTCAGCACGTCCTCGCGGATAATCGCGGTCGGCGCATAGACCTGCTGCACGCTCTTATCGTCTTCAAGGACGGTAAGTTCGGCCGCTTCGATTGCGCCGTCGGTGCCATAGACCATGGCGGTGTTGACGCCGTTCGTCTGGTCGGCGGCGGCCTTGATCGTCGCTGCCGTATCGCCGCCGGAAAGGACGACCATCTGGTCGGGTTTGAGTTGGAAGCCGTAGGTGGTCTGGAAGGCAGGAAGCGCACCGGCCGAGTTCACGAACTCGGCGGAAGCTGCAAGCTTTGCATCGCCGCCACCGGCCACCCATTTGCCGAAATCGGACATGGTCTTGAGGTTGTTCGGACCGGCGACATCGTTGCGAATGCCGAGCGCCCAGGTGTTGTTGGCAGGCGAGGGGGCCAGCCAGACGATCTTGTTGGCATCGTAGTCGAGCTTCTTGGCCATCTCGTAGCCCTGCTCGAGATTCTTCCAGGCTGCATCATCGGCCTTGTTGAAGAAGAAGCCGGCATTACCGGTATATTCCGGATAGATATCGATTTCGCCGGCCGTTATCGCCTTGCGCACGACCGGCGTCGCTCCCAGTGCGATGCGGTCCTGCGTCTTGATGCCGTTGGCTTCCAGCGCCAGCGCAATGACGTTGCCGAGCAGCGTGCCTTCCGTATCGATCTTCGACGAGACGACGACGTCGGCAGCATGGGCCGCACCCGCCGCAAAAGCGGAAAGTGAGACGGCAAGCGCAAGTTTCTTGAACATGGAGTGTCCCCTTGGTTACACCGTTTGACCGTCGCGAGGGCCCGGCGGGAACCTTCGCGCATGAAATCCGCCGGCCAAAGCGCATAAGCGATCATGCCGGACATACGAGCATCATGGAAATAGTGTGCGCTCTCGAAAAATCGATGCAACCCCTCTCCAGTATCTGCAGTCGCGACGCGATTATGGCCGTGAAAGCATCACCGCGCGCCAAACTGCATTTCCTTTTGCAAGGCCGCGGCGGTTTGTTTTTGTCCCCTTGCGTGTTTCCGCAATCCTCCGGTGCTCTTATCGGCTGTGCTGCCGCGCCCGGATTTGTTCTCGAAACGACGATAGCCCGGCAATTCCGGAACAGGGATATCTTTTTTCGTGAACACATCATATCGTCCGGTTTTTCAGTCACTTCCGGAGAATGCCTTGCATCTCGGTGCCCTTTTTGTCGCCAGCCACGTTCTCTCCTCGGGTTCGGTTCGAGAAACCGCACGGCGCTTCTCGCTCGCGGCCTCCACGGTATCGGCGTCGGTCAGCAACCTTGAGAGTGAGCTTGCGATCAAGTTGACCAAGCGCAGTTCCGGTGAACTTGTCAAACTGATCGCGAGCGGCAAGGTGCGTGACGCGCTGCGGCCCATCATGCACGCGGTCGAGCAGCTTTATGAAATCGCCGGTGAACGCGCCGAAGCCTTCGAACGCTGGGCATCGCGCATTCCGATCAAGCTCGTGACGATCGAGCGCTTTCTGGAGGTCGCGGATCAGGGCAGCATCAATCGTGCCGCCCGGCGTCTTCAGCTTGGCCAGCCGCAACTTTCATTGCAGATCGCCAATCTTGAGAAGTTCGTCGGTCATCAGCTTCTCGAACGTCAGGCGCAGGGCTCGACGCTGACCGAGAAGGGAAGGCGGGTCTACGGAATCTTTTCGGTGGTGAGCCAGGCCTGGAACGATCTCAAATCAACGGCCGACGAACGCTATCGGCGTGTGGCGCGTTCGCTGCGTATCGGATCGATCATTCCGACGGGTGCGGAAAGTTGGGTTGCGCGCTGCCTGGGCGCTCTGGTGGCCGATTGGAATGCGGGGCACAGCAAGAACGCGATTTCGCTGATCTCCATGACCGCCGATGATCTGCGGGAAGCCCTCAGATCTGGCCGCATCGACGTGGCGATCCTGGATTCGGTGTTCGAGCTGGAAAGCTTCGGACATCGCGAACTCCTCCGCACCGATCTGGTGGCGATCGCGCCGCCGGCAAGTACGGGGCAGACTGTCGCCGATCTGGTGGCCGAGCATCCCATCTGTACGCCGAGCGAGCGAACTGGCCTGGGCGATGCCGCGACCGCACTGAGCCGCGAGCGGACCGTAAGCCGCCGCTTTCGCAACCAGGATATCATGGCGGCCGATTCACTGCCGGTGATCGTCGATCTCGTCGCGAACCACGGCTATATCTCTTTCCTCGGACGCGTCAGCGCGTTGCCGATCGCCGATCGCGTCCGTATTGTCGAACTCGCCGAACACATCCCGATTTCCTATCATGTCGCCTTCAATCATCGGAAAGCATCGGCGGACGCCTGCGCCATGATTGCTGCAGTCGTGGACAAGATCATCTCGGAGCCTGTCGCGAAGACCGGCTGCTGTCGCCTAAAGAGGCTGTCGGCGAATGAAGGAGATTAGAAAGATGCCGGCTTTGCTGGAAGTGTGCGTGGACAGCCCGAAAGGCCTTGCTGCCGCAATCGAAGGCGGCGCGGACCGTATCGAACTTTGCTCGGCGCTCGAACTGGGCGGCCTGACGCCGGTCGCAGGTCTCATGAAAGCCGCAGCCTCGGCGCCGATCCCGGTCTACGCGATGATCCGTCCGCATTCCGGGCCCTTCATCTTCGATGCAGCGGACGAGGATGCAATGATGGCGGATATCGATGCCGTCCGCGCTTTTGGCCTCGCCGGCGTTGTCATCGGCGCCAACCGATCCGACGGAACACTGGACATGCCGCTCATCCACCGCTTGAAAAAGCATGCTGCCGGTCTGGGCTCTACGTTGCATCGCGCCTTCGACCTCGCGCCAGATGCCGATGTTGCGCTAGAGCAGGCCATCGGGCTTGGCTGCGAGCGCATCCTCAGCTCCGGCTGCGCGCCGAAAGCGATGGATGGTCTCGAAACGCTGAAGCGTATCTCCGCAAAAGCCGACGGCCGGATTTCGATCATGCCCGGCAGCGGCGTGCGCTGCGGCAATGTCGCGCAAATTCTGCGCGTGACAGGCGCCCGGGAGGTCCATGGCTCGTGCAGTTCGCCGGCGAACATCGATCCGAGCGCCGTCTCTTTCGGTTTTGCGGCACCGGCCACCAATCAGACCGATGTCGCGGTCGTCCGCCAGATGCGTCAGGCGATAGACGCGGCTTAGGCGGCCACCTTGATGACGGCCTTGATGAGGCCGGTCTTTTGATGCGTCCAGAGGGGGAGGTCGCGCGGCGCGTCGGCAAGTGTCGTGCGGTGCGTGATCAGCTTGTCGACCGGCACGAGACCTTTGGCGATCGAATCCGCGACATGCACGAAGTCGGCGCGCGTCGCATTGCGGCTGCCGATGACCGTCATTTCGCGCTTGTGGAATTCCGGGTCGGAAAAGCGGATGTCGTCCTTCACAACGCTAACCAGCACCAGTGCGCCGCCATGCGCCACGAAACTGAAAGCCTTCTCCATCGAAGGACCGTAACCCGTTGCGTCGAAGACGACATCGAAGCCGTCGCCGGCCGTCTTCGCCTTCAAGGCTTCGGCCGTTTCGTCATTGGCGACAATGCCGGAGACGAAGCCGAATCGCTCCGAAGCCATCTGCAACCGTTCGGTACTGGTGTCGAGCAGTGTCACGTCATGCCCGGCAATCCGTGAGAAGATTGCAGCCCCAAGCCCGATCGGACCTGCACCGATGACCAGCGATCGCGAGGCGGCGGGCGCCATCGAACGCCGGACGGCGTGTGCGCCGATCGCCAGGAACTCGACGGTTGCTGCCGCCTCGAGGCTCAAGCCTTTCGCGGCATAGAGATTGCCGGCCGGAACGGTGATCTCTTCGCAGAACGCTCCATCGGTGTGGACGCCGAGCACCTTGATATTCGTGCAGCAGTTCGGTTTGTCTTGCCGGCAGGCAACGCAATTGCCGCAAGAAAGGTACGGATTGACGATCACTGGCGTTCCGGCAGTCATCGTAACACCGTCACCCGCCTCGAGCACGGTTGCAGAGATTTCGTGGCCCATGACGCGCGGATATTCGAGGAAGGGGTGTTTGCCTTCGAAGATGTGATAATCCGTGCCGCAAATGCCGACGTGGCTGACGGCAAGCCGGACCCAGCCGGGGGCAGGGGTTCCGGGGGAGGGGTGATCGACCATTTCGAGCACGCCGGGCGTCTGGCAAAGCACTGCTTTCATGATGTGTCTCGCATTCAGAACATGAAGAAGCCGGTCGCGGGACCGGCTTCACGATGTTTCTTCGATCTCACTGGCTCCGGCGGCGGCGCAACTGATCGAAATAGACGATCACGATGATCAGCAGACCGGTGATGATACGCTGCCAGAATGAGTTGACGTTCAAGAGGTTCGCGCCGTTGTTGATCGTGGCCAGGATGAAGGCGCCGATCAGCGGACCATGGACCGAGCCGATCGCACCGAAAAGGCTGGTCCCGCCGATAACGGAAGAGGCGATCGCCTGCAGTTCCCAACCGTCGGCCTGGGTCGCGTTGCCGATCGCGATGCGCGAGGCAAGCAGCACGCCGACAAAGGCGGCGAAGGTCGCTGAGAGAATATAGGCGAGATAGATCATGCCGTCGACGCGCACACCGGAAAGGCGGGCAGCTTCGCGGTTGGATCCGACCGCGAAGAGATAGCGTCCCCACCGGCTCAGATGCAGGAAGACGAAGGACGGAACCGCGACGAGTATGACCATCCAGAAGAGGCTCGGCACGCCGAGAAAGTTGGCGCGGGCGAAGTTCGTGAAGGGCTCATTGACGATATTGATCGTCGATCCATTGGTGATGAGCAGCCCGATACCGCGCAACGAGGTCAGCGTGGCCAATGTGATGATGAACGGTGGCAGACCCATCTTGACGATGCCGAAACCGTGAAAGGCTCCGATCCCGACCCCGATCAGCAGGGTGATGAGAATGGAGGCCCATACCGGAACCCCAGCCTGCAGAAGCCACGCGAGGATGACACCGGCAAAGCCGACGATGGCGCCGACGGATAGGTCGATGCCGGCCGTAATGATAACGAAGGTCTGGCCGAGCGCCAGGATTGCCGTCATCGCGCCCTGCCGCAGCAGGTTCGAAATATTGAGCGGCGTCCAGAAGCTGACGGTGACGATGCCGAGAAGGATCCAGAGGAAGAGAAGCAATCCGATCAGGGTCAGGCTGAACAGGATGTTCACTTTTCGGCGCGGCGGCGGGGCGACGATTTCCGTGGGGGTTACAGTCATTGGTTCTCTCCCTCTTATTCTTTTAACTCAGACGCCGATCGCTTCGCCGAGCACTTCTTCATGCGTCGCCGCGTGGTAGTCGTGGCTTGCGACCAACTGGCCGCGGCGGAAAACGTGCAGCCGGTCAGCAAGCTCGTAGACTTCCGGCAGGTAGGACGAGATCAGGATGATGCCTGCGCCTTCCTTCAGAAGCTTGGCAAACAGCCGGTAGATTTCCGCCTTTGTGCCGACATCGACACCCACCGTTGGCTCGTCGAAGATGAACAGGCGTGCGCCGTGGCTGAGCCATTTGCCGATGACGACCTTTTGCTGGTTGCCGCCGGACATGCTGGACGCAAGCACACGGCGGCTCGGGGTCTTGATTGAAAGATTACGAATCTGCCGGTCGGAATTCTCCGATTCCTCGCTGTGGCTGATGACCGGGCCTTTGCTCAGCCTCTTGAAGACCGGCAAGTTGATGTTGAGACTGATAGACAGGTTGAGGCAGAGCCCCTGATCGCGGCGGCTCTCGGGCGCAAGCGCGATCCCGAGCTCCATCGCCGTGCGTTCGTTCTTGATAGCGACCTGCTTGCCCATCCAGCGGACTTCGCCGGCAGTCGTCTTTTCACGGCCGTAGAGGCCGAGTGCGAATTCGCTGCGTCCTGCCCCGATCAGGCCGTAAAGCCCGACGATCTGGCCGGCCTTCACGGTCAGCGATACGTTCTCGAAACCGGGCCCCGAAAGCCCGCGCACATCAAGGATCGTTTCGCCGATCGGAATTTCTTCCTTGTGATAGATCTGTTCGATCGAGCGGTTGATCATCAATGCGATCAACTCCGCCTCGTTCGTCTCGCCGATCGCGCGCGTGCCGACATGGATGCCGTCGCGCAGCACCGAGACGCGGTCGGCAAGTTCGAAAACTTCTTCCATGCGGTGGCTGATGTAGACGATCGTTACGCCTTCGCCCTGCAGGCGACGGATGAGCTTGAAGAGTTGTGCAGATTCCTGTCGGGTAAGATAAGCGGTCGGCTCGTCGAAGATGAGAAACTGCGTACCGCGCATAGCTGCGCGTGCCGTTGCAACGAGCTGCTGCTGGCCGATGGTGAGCTCACTCAGCAGGACATTTGCCGGCAGGCCGAAGCCGAGATCGTCGAGGACGGCCTGTGCCATCTTGACCATCTGCTTCTTTCGCATGAGGCCGTACTGGTTGACTTCGTCGCCGAGAAAGAGATTGGCCGCAACCGTCAGGTGGGGGCAGAGCACCACCTCCTGGTGGACGGCGTTGATGCCGCGCGCGATCGCCTCGTTCGGCGTCGCAAGTGCAACGGGATGGCCGCACCAGAAAACTTCCCCGGCGGTTCGACTGATCACACCGGTCAACAGCTTAATGAGGGTTGATTTGCCCGCACCGTTTTCGCCGACTATCGCGTGAATTTCGCCGGCCAGAAAGGTCATCGTCGCAGGCTTTAGCGCTTGGACATAGCCATAATTCTTCTGCAATGCCCTGAGCTCGAGGATCGGTGAGCCCGCAGGAATGCGGTTTGCCTCTTTCAGTGTCGCGCTGTCGTCGTGGCGATGACTGACCTCTTCCAGGCTCATGGACGTCTCCTCCTCACGAATTGCTGTCTCCTCCACCAGCGATCCGCGCCCCTCGGGCAAACGATAACACAGGTGAAGAAAAGGCTGCGCGGAATTTCTCGCGCGCAGCCTTGGCTCGTGTTTACTGGATCTTCGGATTGATCAGCGCTTCGATCTTCGGGTCGCTCATATTCGCCTTGGTGACGAGGTTTGCGCCGGTGTCGACGTTTTCTTCGACCTTCTCGCCCTTCGAAACCGCAAGCGCGGTCTTTATGCCGTCATAACCCATGCGATAGGGATCCTGCACGACGAGACCCGCCAGCGAACCTTCCTTCAGGAAGCCGACGGTCTTTTCGTCGCTGTCGAAGGCGATGACCTTGATCTTGTCGCCGAGCTTGTTTTCAGCGATCGCTTGGCCAACACCCTGCCCCAGGATCAGGTTGGAGGCAAAAACCCCGACGAGATTCGGGTTGGCGGTGATCAGGTCGGTCATCATGTTGAGGCCGGTCGTTGCCTGGCCGTCACCGTATTTGTCGGCAATGACCTTCAGGCCGGGATACTTGGTCTTCACCTGATCCAGGAAGCCTTCGCGGCGCTGCTCGAGTGAGCCGACGCCCGGAAGATTGGTGAGGATCACAACTTCACCCTCTTCCTTGCCCGTCATTTCCTTGATGGCTGCGGCCAGACCGTCAGCTGCAATACGGCCGCCCTGAACGTTGTCCGTCGTCAGGAACGACTTGAAGGCCTTGGAATCGGCACCAGAGTCGATACCGATGATCGGAACCGATTTGGCCGCTTCGTCGATCGGCTTTCCGAGTGCCTTGAATTCGGTCGGCGAAATGACGACGGCAGCGGGTTTGCCGGCGACGGCGTTTTCAAGAATGCTGATCTGGCCATTGATGTCGGATTCGGCCTGCGCGCCAAGTTCCGGGACGTTGACGCCGAGATCCTTGCCGGCCTTGCGGGCGCCGGCGAGCACGATCTGCCAGTAGAAGGACGTCGTATCCTTGACGATGATCGGGATCGTCACGTCGGCTGCGAAGGATGGGACCGGCATTGCAGTTGCGATGACGGCGGCGCCCGCGAGGGCCGTGAAGGCTCGGCGAGACAGAATGGATTTCATGCGCATGTGGGTTCTCCTCTCAAGGTGCGTTCTCCTCCAAGAAACCAGACCGCTGAACGCAGGCGGACGATTTTTATCTATAAAAAACATTTGCCGAAGGAAACTAGCCGAGACCTTTCCAAATTGCAAGTGGCTAAAGGCCGGCTGCGGCTGTTTCGACTATACTCTCAAGCTCCTGTTTTTAAATAAATTAAACTGCATTCTAAAACAAATATCAGCCGCGATAGATTTCATGCGGATGCACGACGCCTTTCTTCAGAATAAGGTTTCCGTACAGCCGGAATTCGGTCGTCGCGACGATATAAGCCGCCTTCCTGGCGTGCTCGTAGAATGCGAAGCGTTCAAGCTGCGCGATCCGGAAATCGCCCGCCCGCCTGCTCACAATCTCCTGGAATTCGGCGCAAACCTCCGGCATGGCGCCGGGATTGCCGACGACCTCCATGCGCCATGCCGTTTCCGGAACGAACGTGTCCAGCGGCATATGTGTCAGGATCGCTTCGGCCATCTCGGTCGCCGTTACGCCATCGGCACGAATGACATCCGGTCCCATGGTGCTCGAGGGAAAGTTGGCGTCCGCGATGACAATGTCGTCGCCGTGCCCCATGCACGCTATGGCGCGCAGAAGATCCGGGCTGAGGACGGGATGAATTCCTTTGAGCATCGTCTGGTCCTTAAACGCGCACCGCGTGTTCGCCGAGCGGCGGCGCGACGAGTGTTAGGTGGTCGAATTCAGGGAAGATCGTGTCGGGTAGCGCGGGCTCGAAGAGCTCCATGTTGCGCTTGAGGCTGGATGCCTTTGCCGTACCGATCAGCACGGAAGAAACGGCTGGCTCGCGGAGCGGGAATTGCAGCGCCGGGGCCGCGAGCACAACGCCGTGGCGTTTGGCGATGTCTTCCATCGCGCCCACCTTGGCAAGCACGTGCGGTGTCGCGGGCATGTAGTCGAAATGCGAGCCCGGCACTGGACCGGTCGCAAGGATGCCGGAGTTGAAGACGCCGCCGACTACCAGAGATGTGCCTTTCTTGCGGCAGAGCGGCAGGAGCTCCGCCACGGCGGAGCGATCGAGCAAGGTATAGCGCCCGGCCATGAGGATGGCGTCGATGTCGGCGTTGCGCATGACATCGAGACAGACTGGAACCTCGTTGACGCCCAGGCCGAAAGCCTTGATCGCGCCCGATGACTTCAGCTCTTCCAGCGCCTTGATGCCGGAGTTGAGAAATTTTTTCAGGTGGACGGCATTCTTTTCGGCACCGTGCGTGTAGGTGCCGATGTCGTGGACATAGAGAATATCGACGCGATTGAGCCCCAGCCGCGCATAGCTGAAATCGACCGATCGCATGATGCCGTCATAGGAATAGTCGTAATCGGCATCGAAGGAGAGCGGGTCGACATAGCTGTAGTCCGGCACCGTACCTGTCGGCACGGGCCGCAAAAGCCGGCCAACCTTGGTCGAGAGCACGTATTCGCTCTCGGGCTTTGCCCTCAGGAAATCGCCCACGTGGCGCTCGGCAAGGCCGAGGCCGTACCAGGGGGCTACGTCGAAATAGCGGATGCCGCTCGCCCAAGCAGCTTCCAGCGTTTCCATTGCCTGTTCGCGCGGGCAGGCACGGTAAAGGCCACCCAGGGCCGCGGCACCGAAACTGATTTCGGTGACCTTGAGTTCCGTCTTGCCGATTTTCCTCGTCTTCATCTTCCCTCCCCGTGAAGAGCCGATCTCTGTTAGAGCGTTGCCCCCAGATGCCACGGTACAAATTCGTTGTCGCCGTAGCCGAACTCCTCGCTTTTCGTCTTCTTGCCGGAAGCCGTATCGATGATCAGGTCGAAAATTTCGCGCCCCTTGCCGCTGATCGTCGCATCGCCGGTGGCGATCGTGCCGCAATCGATATCCATGTCCTCTTCCATCGAAGCATAGAGCGCCGAATTGCTGGAGAGCTTGATCGAGGGCGCGGGACGACAGCCGAAACAGCTGCCGCGGCCGGTTGTGAAGGCGATCATGTTTGCGCCGCCTGCAACCTGCCCCGTTGCGGAAACCGGGTCGTATCCGGGCGTATCCATAAAAACGAGTCCCGGTGCAGTCACGCGTTCGGCATAGCTGTAGACCGCCGTTAGCGGAGACCGGCCACCCTTGGCGACGGCACCGAGCGATTTTTCAAGAATGGTCGTCAATCCGCCGCGCTTGTTGCCGGGTGAGGGGTTGTTGTCGAGCGAGGCACCATGCAGCCCGACATATTTCTCCCACCAGGCGATCTTGTCGTCGAGCTTGCTGGCCACGTCCTCGTTGATCGCGCGGCTGCGCAGCAGATGCTCAGCGCCGTAGATTTCCGAGGTTTCGGAAAGGATTGCCGTACCGCCGGCTGCGGCCAGAAGATCGGCTGCGACGCCGAGCGCCGGATTGGCAGTAATACCCGAAAAGCCGTCCGACCCACCGCATTGCAGGCCGATGATGATCTCGCTGATGGGGATCGACGTGCGCCGCTCCCTACCGACATCGGCGGCGATCTCCCGGAGCATCCCCATGGCGCGTTCGACGGCCCGCCGCGAGCCGCCGGCATCCTGAATGTTGAAGTGCCGCTTGGCATTGCCGGCACCGCTTTGGCCGTAGAGCGTCAGCTGGTTTACTTCGCAGCCAAGTCCGATCATCAGCACGCCACCGAAATTGACATGGCGCGTGTAGCCCGCAAGCGTGCGGTGAAGGACCGAAATGCCGTCACCCGTCGAGCTCATGCCACAGCCCTGGTCATGCACGATCGGCACGAAGCCGTCGATGCCCTCGTAATACGGCAGGATAGTGCGATTGGCCTCGTCTGCAATCGCGCGGCAGACGGTGGTGGAACAGTTCACGCTGGCGATGATGCCGATATAGTTGCGGGTCGCCGCCCGGCCATCCGCACGGCGGTAACCCATGAAGGTACGCGCGCGGTCTTCCGCGGTCGCCGCTTCCGGCGCGGAATTCGCAGTTGCCGCCAGACGGTCGTTCTCGAAATGCAGGTTATGGCTGTGGATATGATCGCCGGCCTTCACCTCGGCAGTCGTGCGGCCGATCGCCTGGCCATATTTCACCACCGGTGTGCCGATCGGGATGTCGGCGATCGCAACCTTGTGGCCAGGTTCGATTTTTTGCCGGGTCCTTATACCTGCGACGGTCGCTCCGGCTTCGATCGCTGCTGTTGCGACGGCGACGTTATCTCCAGCAGAAAGGATGAGCCAAGGCAGTTTGTCCAATTGTCTTCTCCCTGAGGAATGCGCCCGCTGCATCGGCAAAATGCGCATTGATTTTGTTTTTTATCTACAATAAACATTTTCAAGTCAACGGGAATATTGTTCCTTTGGTCAAGGGAGGCAAACGGCCGCAGATGGCCAGGAAATAGGATAAAGGTCGCAGTCGATTAGCTCCTGCGCGCTTTAAACTTCGCAGGTTGCAAAGTTTAAAGGCACGAGGAAAGAGCGGGGTAACATGGCAAGGCAGAATACGGTCTTCAAGGAAGCCTATAACAGGTATGCTGCTGCTCTGCGCCCGGATGCCGCCTTGCCTTCCGAACCCGAAATCGCCGCGCAGCTCGGCATCAGCCGCAGCACGGCCCGCGCGATTTTGACCCGCCTGAACGACGAAGGCATCATCCGGTGGAACAAGCGCCAGAAGATCGTGCTGCGCGTTCCCACCGAAAACGACCTCTTTCCGTCCGAAGAGACGGATTCGCTGCACGACATCATCGAGCGCAGCTTCATGCAGCGCATTCTGTCGGACGATGCCGCGCCCGGCATGCAGATCAACGAGCTGGAACTGGCTCGTGAGATCGGCACCGGCACGACCAGCGTGCGCGAATTTCTCATCCGCTTCTCGCGCTTCGGCCTCATCGAAAAGCGGCCGAACAGCCACTGGATCCTGAAAGGCTTCACCCGCGAATTTGCACTGGAACTCGCGGACGTCCGCGAAATGTTCGAGCTCCATTCGGCCACCGAATTCGGCAAGCTGCCGCCCGAAAGCGAAGCCTGGGCGGCGCTGGCCGAAATCAAGGCCGAGCATCATGCGATGCTCAACGATTTCGATGCGCGCTACAAGGAATTCTCAGCTCTTGACGAGCGCTTCCATCTCCTGATCCACGGCGCCGCGAAAAACCGGTTTATCGCGGACTTCTACGATGCGATCGCGATCATCTTCCACTATCACTACCAATGGAACAAGGCGTTCGCCCGCCAGCGCAACGGACGCGCCATTCACGAACATCTCGACTATATCGCGGCACTGGAATCGCGCGATCAGGCGGCAATCGACTTCTCGTGCCGCCTGCACCTGCGTTCTGCACGCCAGACCCTTCTTCAGTCGCTGCCGCAGAATCCTGCCGAGCCGCCTCCAGCTTAGGCAGGCGCAGTCGGCGCGTGGATCTAATGGGCGGTATAGGCACCGTCCACGAGATGGTAGCTTCCAGTGATGAAGCTTGCTTGTTCGGACAGGAGGAAGCACACGAGGGCTGCGACCTCCTCCGGCCTGCCTCGCCTGCCCATCGGCTGAAGCGCTTCCATGCGCCGGCTTCCCGCTATCGCCAGATGCTCGGTCAAAAGCGGCGTTTCGATCCAGCCGGGGCCGACGGCATTGATGCGGATGCCCAGTCTCGCATATTCGATTGCGGCAACCTTGGTCAGGCCGACAACCCCGTGCTTGGCGGCTGTATAGGCTGCTGTAAATGGCAATCCAACCGAACCGAGGGCGGAAGACATGTTGACGATGGCCCCTCCGCCGCGTTGCAGCATGGCGGCAATTTCATGCTTCATGCAGTAGAAGACGCCGTTCAGGTTGACGTTCATCAGGTTGTGCCAATTGTCGAGCGGGTAGTCTGCTGTCGCCTTTCGGGGGCCGTCTATGCCTGCATTGTTAACCGCCAGATGCAGACCGCCGCATGTCTCGACAGCGTAGGCGATCAGCTTTTCCACAGCCCCGGCATCCGTGACATCGACCGCAAAGTCCCGCGCCCGCCCACCTTTTGAACGGATCTCCGCGGCAAGGTTGCGTGCGGCCTCAGCATCGAGATCGGCAATGACAACCTCTGCTCCCTCGTCAGCGAGCTGCCGGCAAATGGCTGCACCTATACCGGACCCTCCGCCGGTTACGAGCGCGACTTTCCCCGTGAAGTCAGGCTTCGTCATCAAGTCCCTCCTCATTATCCCTGCTACTAATCGAGCAGAGGCATGCCATTGATGCAAGACCTTTCATAACCGCAAGCAACGCGCCCGCTCGTTCTGCGAGCCCTTCACCAACCATGCGCCCTCCCGGCAGCGCCTCGGCCTTGAAGGACGGCAGCGCAGGTTCAAGGCGAACGACAGCGTTTGCACCTTTCACCTTTTACGCGAGGCTTGGCCGGTTGGCGCCGGGATGTTAAGAGGAAGAATAGGGTCGATCGATTGCTTAGCAGGTAGAGATGGAAAAAAAACACGTTGCGCGCCGGGGGCTCCTGCTGGGCAGTCTGGCGTTGATGGTATCTGGTTGCGCTTCAACGACGGGATGGCAGGTGGGGTCGATGTTTTCGTCGACGCCGCGAATCAGCTCTCGCTACCGGCGGCGGCGCGTGCCGTATGACGGAAGCGAGCCGCCTGGGACGATCGTGGTCAACACCTACGAGCGTTACCTTTATCTGGTGGAAGGCGGCGGCGAGGCCCTGCGCTATGGCGTTGCAGTCGGCGAAGAGGGCCTGACGCTCAAGGGAAGGGCGACCATCGGGCGGAAGGCGGAATGGCCCTCGTGGATGCCCACAGCCAGCATGATACGGCGCAAGCCGCACCTGGCGCAGTATGCGGGCGGTGTTTCGGGCGGACCCCACAATCCACTGGGTGCCGCTGCCCTTTATCTCTACAGGGGCGGACAGGACACCCTGTTTCGGCTGCATGGAACGAACGAGCCGTGGTTGATAGGGCAGGCGGTTTCCAATGGATGCATCCGCTTGACCAATGAGGACATCGTCGACCTCTACAGCAGGGCTCCGGTGGGAACGCCAGTATTGGTCATATGATGCTTACATTTTGCATCGATAACGCCACGGTCTGTTAGGCATTATGAGGCGCCCGGGGCCGCGCAGAGGCAAGGTGTGTCCTTTCTGCACTTGGCTTAGGCGTATTTTGCGGCTATTAGTAGAAGCGTTGCCTTCGATAACCTATTCCGTGCTAAGGAGAGGACTACTGATGAGCAGAATTCTGATCATGTGCCTAGTTGCGTTGTTTTCCGTTGCAAGCCTGAGCGCTTGCGGGTCGATCGGTAAGGGCAAGGGGAAGGCCCCGCCGCCCGTAGCGGAAACGGCACCGGCACCGGTATATAAGTAGCAACTAACTGTTGCTGAATGGGAGGGGGCATTCGTGGCCCTTCCCCACATCGTGCAGTCCGGGCTGGACCTGCCTTACAGCTTGCAGCGCAAAGATTGGCGTCAAGCGGGGCATGTGTCGATGCTCACTCGATACCGGGAGATGAAGTGTAGCGATGACGCTTGCAAAGGGCCGTCTATCACTTGTAATTCTATTCGCTCTCGCGCTCACATCATGCCAGACAGAAGACAAGCCACCGCAACCGCGATTCGTTTCGGATGCGCGAGGGGAGTCTGTTGGCGAATCATCCCAAAAAAGAGATGGCCAGTACTTTATCGAATTCCGCTCGCGCTACGCGCTGAGCTACGGCCACACCTACGTGATTTTCGGGCGGTTGAACAAAGCTGGCGGGATGGTCAATCCGGAGGTCGCGGGGCTTGCTCCTGCGACCAATGAAACAGCCCCCTATGTTCTCGGCCACTTCGTGCCCGTGCCGGCCGAAACCGGGGCCAGTGACGGCGACCTGGAGGAGGCCTACAGGTCGGCAAGCTGGCGCGTCCTGCTCACTCCATCGGAATACAACGAAACCGTTGCCTTCATACGCAAGCTTAAGGCAAAAACAAAGTTTTGGCAGGCTTCGGTTTATAACTGTAACGCTTTCGTAGCAGAAATCGCTCGCTCGATGGGCTATAAGGCGCCCAGCATCTGGCTCCGCCCGCAACAATTCGTGACGCAGCTTCGAGAAATGAATACCTAAATGCGAGGCGCGCAGCTGCTATACCGCTTCTCCATCCAGTCGGTTGCAGGACGCAGAAGGGCTCTGGAGACTTAAATTGAGCATAGCTGTTGTCGGCAAGATCCTGTGGGTGCTCGGCGTCGTTGCCTGGTATATCATCCGCTATCCCTTCGAGCGCCGCGCCAAGCGCGTGCGTGTCGTCAGTCACCGCCGTTCTCGTACCGAGACGATCGGGCTTGCGTCGGCGCTGCTCGGACTTGCGATCGTGCCGGGGTTCTATGTCGCCACCGGCATGCCGCAAGCAGCCGATTATCCGGCCCGCGCCTGGGCGGTTGCCCTCGGGGTGGTGCTCTTTGCCGCCGCCATGTGGGTCTTTCGCAGAACCCACAAGGAACTCGGCCGCAACTGGTCCATCACGTTGGAGATTCGCGACCAGCATCAGCTGATTTGCAGCGGCCCCTACGCTTTCGTTCGCCATCCCATGTACACGTCTTTCCTGCTGATGGGCCTCGGCCAGGCCTTTCTGCTGTCGAACTGGATCGTGGGGCTTGCTGGTCTGATCGGCTTCGCAATCCTCTTTTTTCTCCGGGTGGACAAGGAAGAGCGTATGATGCTGGAAATTTTCGGCGCGCAATATCGCGCCTATATGGACAGGACCAAGCGAATTATTCCCTATCTTTATTAAGGAGGCATGATGCGAGGCCGGACCATCAAGCTTTCGGCGGCACGGCGCCTTGTCGGGGATCTGATGCGGTTCTCGATCGGAGTGCCGCGGGTCACTGTGCAGCGGCAGATGAACCTCGGCCCGCTTCAGAAGGCCAGAATGGCGCAGTCAAGCAGGCCCTCCTGGACCATACTCTTCTTGAAGGGATACGCGCTTCTCTCGAAGGAGATACCGGAGCTTAGGCGCGCTTACATCAAGTTCCCGAGAGCTCAGCTCTATGAATATCCGCAAAGCGTAGCCTCGATTGCCCACGAGCGCGAATATGACGGCGAGCGGGTCGTCTTGCTGAGCTTGATCAAGGCCCCCGAGCGGCGGCCGATCGCCGAACTCGAGGCCTTGATTCAGGCGGCGCGCTCGCGCCCGGTCCTAAAAATCAAGGAGTTCCGGCGTGCATTGAAGTTTGCCCGTGCGCCGGCGCCCTTGAGGTGGCTGTTGATGTGGCTCGGGCTGAATATCGGGCGGCAGCGTGCCCGCCGGTTCGGCACTTTCCAGCTATCGGTCTATTCCGGTCTCGGGGCAGAGTCACTCAACCCCCTTTCGCCTTTGACCACGCTCTTCAATTACGGCCCGATCTCGGCAGATGGATCGGTCACGGTCCGGATCCACTACGATCACAGGGTCATGGACGGCGCCAATGTCGCACGGGCGCTGGAGCGGTTCGAGAAGATATTGAACGGCGAGGTCGCCAGCGAAGTAAAGTGCATCGCCCCACAGGGTGCTGCCGCTCTCGATACGGGGGCTTCAGGGACGGCAATATGATCATGCAGAGTGAGTTTCGTCCGTCCGCCGTGGTGGTCGGTGCGTCGCGCGGAATCGGCAGGGCAATAGCCAAGGTCGCCGCCCGGGAGCATGGGGCCGTCGTTGTGCTTGTTGCGCGCTCGCCTGAAGGTCTGGCTGCTGCCGCGGCGGAGGTGCGGGCGGCGGGCGGCGAGGCATTCACGCTGGAATTGGATCTCCTTGTGGCCGATGCCTCGGCGCGTTTGCAGGACTTCCTGTCTGCAAACGGTTTGTTCTGCGATGTGCTGGTCAACAGCGCCGGATACGGGCTGCGCGGTTCGGCAACGCTCCTTCCGGTCGAGGACCAGCTTGGCATTATCGATCTCAACATACGAGCCCTCAGCGACCTGACTCTCCGCTTCCTGCCGGGAATGGCAGCGCGCGGGCGTGGCGGCGTGCTCAATCTCGGTTCCATAGCCGGGTTCACGCCGGGGCCGAATATGGCCCTGTATTATGCGAGCAAAGCCTTCGTGCGCTTCTTTTCGGAAGCGCTTCATCAGGAATTGCGCCGCACGGGCGTGACCGTCACATGCGTTGCGCCGGGACCGGTGTCGACCGAGTTCCTCGAAAAATCCGGAGCCGGCCGAGCACAGCTTTTCAAGATATTACCGAAGCTCGATTCGGACTATGTGGCCGAACGGGCCTGGCGGGGCTTCAAATCCGGCCGCCGCCTTGTAGTCCCCGGCATTTCGGCCAAGCTTGTCGCCCTGGCGGCGGCCCTGCTGCCGTCGGCCGCAACACTTCCCCTGATCGGCCGCCTGCAGCGCCGCAGCAGCGATCCCTGCCCCTGCGGTTCAGGCAAGACCTTCAAGGAATGCCGCCGCCTTGGCCATCGCGCGGTGACGACGGCAGGCCCCTGAGGGGCAAGCTCAAGGCGAGCGAAAGCACGCAACTGGTCACTGCGCATAGAGCAGCAACACCAAGAGCGGACAAACGCTGCCAAGCCGCCCCCTCGCGAATTCCATCAGGCGCACGCAAAACAGCGAGAAACAGAGCCTTACCGCGAAGAAATGCAGACGCTGAATGGGCAAACGGCGCGGGCATGAGGCATCAAATTGCGCTCAATCCGCCTGTCCTTCACGCGACCGATATGTGCGCCCGAGGATCCTCAAGTGGCAGCAGATACAAGCCGACAGCACGAGGACAAATAGCAAGGTTCCGAGCGGTGAATAAGATAGCGGCAGGAAAGACCAGTCGCCCCGCAGCAATTGCGGCAATGAGAAGCTGGAAATGCCGGCGTGCGCCACGGCCGCCCGCCCCATGGTCAGGCCGGTCGCGATCAGCGCGACATGCGCATGAATGAAACCTGACCGCAGGTATCGCTGAGGCTGCAAGGCAAGTTGAATACCGAAGAGGGACGCAAGTATCAGCAGTGCGAAAGCGATCCAGATTCCCACTCCAGGTACCGCAAAAAGCAGGTAGATGGGCTCACGCATGATTGGAAGGATCGTCATATAAAGCCACCAGGCGGAGGCGCTCGAGGGAGAATATTCCAAGAGCAGCATGCTGATGAGGAAGACCGACGCTGTCGCATAAGCCAAGGATGGCCCCAGTCGCACCAGCGTGAGTAGAGCGGTCCGCATATGACAATTCGTCCTTTGGCTTACGGTCACGTGATGACCGACAGGAACAATATAGGTGACGTTCGATTAATTTTTACTCTACGAAACACAATCCGCGAAGCGCGTCTTTTGAATCCTGCGCATCCAAAAACTGGCTCATTTTGCCTCACAACCGGCTGCGCAATTGTCGCTATTTTGCGACTGGTTCCCTAAATTATTGAGTTATTAGCTTTTTTTCAAGAAGATTTCTCGTGGACACATCCGAATGCTTGGCTAGGATGCCTGAAAAATCGGGGGATCAAATTGCAGATGTTGCAGGTTAGAGCTCAGATCAGCTGCATTGCATTCCTGCTTGCGAGCGGAGCGGTCCTGGTCGGATGCCAGTCGTCCGGCCTAGATAGCCTGGCTGCCTACGGCGATAGCGCAAAGACCATCGAGGATGATTCGGCCGTCGCCTTTTACAAGAACGACGAACTGATCACCACTGGCAAGCTGCAGTTCCAGGAAAAGAACTACGGAAAATCATACGCCATTTACAAGCGCGCGGTTAACGTCTTTCCCGAAGATCCTGCCGCCTGGCTCGGCTTTGCCGCCTCTGCGGACATGGTCGGCCGCTTCGATACTTCCGACCGCGCTTACCGGGAACTCGCAAGGATGATCGGCAAGACGCCGGTCTACTACAACAACATCGGGTACTCGCACCTCTTGCGTGGCGACCTTCCCAATGCCAGGCGGTACTTTCTGAAAGCCTACGAACTCGATCCCGCAAACGAGGTGACTGCCCGGAACCTCGAATTGTTGAAGAACAGCACGAAATTCGCACAACGGTGATAGGCTTTCGCCAATCCGGGCTCCCAGTCGACACTCCGTCGACAGACTGGCATCGTTGCCAAACCGGCAAGTACAACCACGATCTGCATCGCCGGGGTCTGCATCGTTGATTTCGGTTGGGTCGCCGCTTACTGCACCTTCCGGAGTATGAGCTTCCCTTCCGGTGAGACCGTTCGCTCGTAGCGAGGCAGGTTGTCGACCGAAACACCCTGAGCATCGATGGACGTTAAACTTCCATCCGGGCTCTGATTTCCAGCCGGCGGGGCAGCGGTTGATGGCGCGAAAAACTGGGTCGGTTCCTTGCCAGGCGCACTCAGTACCAAAGCTCCGCTAGCGCGCGAAGCAAACGAACCGGAGCGCATCCGTTCATTCATGATGGAAATCGTCTTTTGCAAGCTTTCAGTCTGCTGGCGGATGACTGCCACGTCATCAGCCTTTGCATTTCCTGCAAAAATGCGCCCCTGCTTGTCTACCTGTGCCTTCAGTCCATCGATCGACCTCTTGAGCGCGACAATCGTCTCGCGGCTCTCGCGCAGATCCCCTGCGTTCTTGGCAGTATAGATCAGAATGCCTGCGTTGATCGGCAAAAGCATCACGACCATGGCGATGAGCGGCCCGTTTCTCGGGTGCCTCTGCTCTCCGGTCGTTCGCACAACGCGCTGCCTTGCCTCGTCCACTTCGGCGTCGAGATTCGGGATGCTGGTCATTCGCTTTTCTCCCCGCTCGTCATCAGGTCATTGTTTCAGGTATTCCTCAATAACGCTGGCAACTCATTCCAGAGCAAACACCCCTTCCCAGGCCCGTTCCAGCATATCGAGAGAGGCGACCTTAGGCATCCCATTGAATTCGCAGTAAGACCCGACGAAGTCGAGAAGATACTTCGGATGATAGCAGGATGCCAGCATGGCGCCGTGGTACTTGCGATCATAAAAAACGTTCAGATCGATACCACTGAGATCTATCGCCGCGCCGCCGGCATACGACTTGAAAATCTGGATATATTCGTCGCGCGACGGGTTGTTCACGAAGATCTTGTACTTCAGGCGCCTCAGGCCAGCCTCGTCGGAAAGGTCCTTCGGGGCGATATTCGTCGAAAAGACGACCAGCTCGTCGAATGGCACCTTGAACTTCTTGCCGGTGTGCAGCGTCAAAAAGTCGTATCCGCGCTCAAGCGGCACGATCCAGCGATTGATAAGCGCTTGCGGCGCCACCTGCTGGCGCCCGAAGTCGTCGATGATGAAGACGCCACCGGTTGCCTTCAGATGCACCGGCGCTTCGTAGACATTTGGTCCTTCGTTGAAGGTGAGATCGAGCAGGTCGAGGGTTAATTCCCCGCCGGTCTTGACCACAGGACGACGGCATTCGATCCATCGCTGATCGGCCTTCGGATAGGGTTTTGCGTCGGCCCCGGCTACGGGTTGATGCACAGCTTCGTCAAAGAAGCTGATGACATGGCCGCCAACCTCGATGGCATGGGGCACAAAGATCGTTTGGCGAAACAGTTGCGACGTGCGCTCAGCAATGCTCGTCTTTCCGTTTCCGGGCGGTCCGTAAAGCAGGATGGAGAGACCCGAGTTCATCGCCGGACCGAGTTTTTCGACCAGCGAATCTGAAAGCACCAGCCCTTCAAGGCTCTCGATCAGCCGCTCTGGGGTCACGCGCTCGTCATGGATGGATTGCAAACCCACTTGGCGGCAAAAAGCGTCCAACGATACCGGCGCCGGCCCGACATACTGGGATTGACGCGACGCCGCGCGGGCATATTCGAAGCCATTGGTGGAAAGCGTATAGCGAATATCGGATCTCACATCCTCACCGGCCAGGCCACGAGCCTCCAGGAATGCGAGCTTCACAAGTTCCTTGATCAGGATATTGGCCAGCACTTTCGGCAATTTCATGCGATCGGCCAGGTGAGATGCCGTGATTGTATCCTGCTCGGCCGCACATTTTGCCGCCAGCCTGAGCAGGAACGACGGTTCCAGGCCAGTCTCCTCTAGGCTTGCCGGAGCCATCGGCATCCGTGGATCGAGGGGTACTACGACATCTTGACGATTCTGTTCGGGCGAATACTGCATACGGACCTCGCTTGGTTCAGCCGCCGGGTTTCAAGCCGACGAGAATACTGACGACACGGATGACAATGGGCACGAGTACGATGATCAGGCTCACCGGAAACAGGAAGGCTCCGAGCGGCAGCAGCATTTTGATCGGCAGGGCGTTGGCCTTTTCCTCGGCCCGTACGACGCGAAGATCGCGCATTTCCTTGCTGTAGACCCGCAGCGTCTGCGTAACGCTCGTTCCGAGTTCCTCCGATTGGCGGAACAGTACCGAAAGCGCCCGCGCCTCATCTATCCGCAATCGTGTCGCAAGATTGGCCAATGCATCGCGCAAGCGGCGCCCGCCGCGCACTTCCAGCATCATGATCGAGAGATGCAGGCCGAAGTCCTGCTGCTTGTCGACGAATTCCCGGGCAACGCGGTTGGCCGCCGCCTCAATGCTCATCCCCGCATCGAGGCAGACGATCAGCATGTCCATGAAGTCGGGAAAGAGCCGGCGATACTCCCGCTCCTTGGCGCCGCCGCGCCGGTCGATATAGATGTTGACTAGAATAAAGGTTACGCCGGCGGCAAACATGGCGATAACCAGGGTAGCGATCCGCGACATCTCGGGCACGAAGCGATTGAACGCCCAGACCGCCGCGACAAAGACGCCGATACAGATCAGCGCGCGAATCACCTGGAAGATGGTCACTGAGCTGGCATCGAAAAATCCCGCGCGGATCAGCCGGTTCTGGGTGGAGTTCTGATTCGTATCACGCCTGGTAATCTCGAAATAGCGACGAATCAGGCGGTTTTCCGCCTCGCCAAGATCGGCAATCGTCGTATCGCCAAGTTGGAATTCCCCACCTGCTGCCGTTGTGGCCTCCGACAGCCGCGCCCCGACCTCGCGCCGCCGAAAAACCAGTTCCGATGCCGCTGCTGCAAATATCAGCACTGAAAAGAAGACGATGAAGTAAATTCCATATTCACTCGACATGACGGCCTCAGTACTCGAAGTTGACCAGCTTGTAGAGAATGACATTCCCGACTGCCATGAGGGCCAGCAGCACGCACACCACGATGGTTCCGTGGCCGCTTTCCCAGAGGGGATCGAAGTAGGTCGGCGACAGCGCCTTGATCATCCCGTAGAGCAGAAACGGGTAGATCGACATGAAGATTGCCGTGATGCGCCCTTCCGAAGAGATTGCCTTGACCTTTGCCTTCAGCATCGTCCGGTCGCGCAGTGTCTTCGACAGGTTCTGCAGGATTTCGACCAGATTCCCGCCGGTTCCAGCCTGTACACTCAGCGATATTGCGAGCAGGTTTAGATCCTCGACGCCCACCCGGTCGGCCAGGTTGATGAGGGCGTCGTCGAGCGTCACACCATAGGTGAGTTCGTCCGAGAGGAGGCCGAACTCGCTACCGATCGGATCAGGCATTTCGCGCGCCACCAGAGCAATCGCCGCAGGCAGCGGGTGGCCGGCAGCCAGGCTGCGGTTGGCGACATCGAGCGCTTCGGGAAGCTTCAGTGCGAATTTTCGCATGCGTCTTGCCCGGGTGCGCCAGACGACGAGCACAGGGATGAGAAGGCAGATCAGGAGAAAGATTGGTACCCTGACCAGATTGCTCGGCACCAGAAACTGAACGACCAGCCATATTAAAGGTGCGCCGGCGATCGCGAAGAGGCCAAATCGTCTGGCATCGAACTTGATGCCGGACTGGACGTAGAACTGCCGCATTCGCTGCACCAACGGGATTTGCCGCCAGCTACTGTCGGCACCGCGCTCCTTCAACATGTCGCGATAGGTCTTACGATGATCGTCGCTGACATTGAGCAGGCTCAGCCGATGGTTTACAGCGCGGTGACGCTCGGACGTCCTGAAATAGCCGCGCACGATCGCTTCGACGGCAACGAGGGCCGCGATGAATACGGCCGCGTAAAGCAGGATCAGGTTCATGGTTCAACGGGCCCCGTCTGCAGCGGTCTGCCAGGCTCGAAGATCATCGCAGGGATCTCGATTCCGAGTTCGGCAAATTCCTCGATGAAGCGCGGCCGGATGCCCGTGGCGCGGAATTCCCCGCGGATCCGCCCGTCGTCATCGGTGCCGGTCTTCTTGAATCTCATGATCTCCTGCATCTGCACGACTTCACCCTCCATGCCGGTGATCTCGGAAATCGAGACGATCTTGCGGCTGCCGTCGCTCAAGCGCTGAACCTGCACGATAATCGTGATGGCGGACGAGATCTGCGAGCGAATGCTCAGCTGCGACATCGGCATCCCTGCCATGCCGACCATCTGTTCAAGCCGGCCGACGGCGTCGCGGGGCGTGTTGGCGTGAATGGTCGTCATCGACCCTTCGTGCCCGGTATTCATCGCCTGCAGCATGTCGAAGGCCTCGTCGCCGCGTACTTCGCCGACGATGATACGGTCCGGACGCATACGCAGCGCGTTTTTCAAAAGTTCGCGCTGACGAATTTCGTTGCGCCCGTCGAGCGTCGGCGGCCGAGTTTCCAGCCGGCCGACATGTGGTTGCTGCAACTGGAGTTCGGCCGCGTCCTCGATGGTGATCAGACGCTCCTTCGGAGAAATTTGCGACGAGAGCGCGTTGAGCAAGGTGGTTTTGCCAGAACCCGTGCCGCCCGAAATGACCATGGACACCTTGCCCCTGACTGCGGCGCTAAGAAGGATGCGCATCGCATTGGCCATGGCGCCATATTCCACGAGGCGCTCCATCGTCAGCGGCTTTCGGGTGAATTTTCTGATAGAAACGAGCGGTCCGTCGACCGAGATCGGCCTAATGGCGACGTTAACACGCGAGCCATCCTTGAGGCGTGCATCGACCATCGGAGTCGATTCGTCGACACGGCGGCCGACCGCCGAAACGATCTTGTTGATCACCCGCAGCAGATGGTCCTCGTCCTTGAAACGCACGGCGGTGCTTTCGAGCCTGCCGCCCCGCTCCACATAGACGCTGTCGTGGCCGTTGATGAGAATGTCGGCAATCGTGTCGTCGCTCAGTAGCGGCTCGATCGGTCCCAGCCCGAGCATCTCGTCGGTGATATCGCGGACCAGATCATTGATTTCCTTGGCATTGAGCGGAAAGTTGTTACGCCGGATATAGTCTTTGACCAGCGGCCTGATCTCAGTTGCAATCTCCTCGTTGTCGAGAGTGTCGAGAATGCCCAGGTTGATACGATCGAGAAGGTAGCGATGCAGATTGACCCGCTCCGACACCATGTCCGGCCCGAGCGAAGCTTCTTCGACAGGCACCGTCGCTTCGCCGGACGGCGGTTGCCGGGCCGGGACCTGCGGAACCGCGCCGGCTAGAGACAGTTCGATCGCCTCCGGATGCTCCCGGTTTTCCGGTTCCCGCTGCTTGTAGAAACGCCCGATGATTCCGTTAGTCATGCCTTTCACCCCCGACTATTTTACAATGACCGTGGAACCGATCTTCACGCGCTCATAGAGATCGATGACATCGGCGTTGCTCATGCGGAAGCAGCCCGACGAGGCGAAACCGCCGACCGTCAACTGCTCGTTCGTCCCATGAATTCGGTAAAGCGTGTCGGTGTTACCCTTGTAGAGATAGATTCCGCGGGCGCCCAAGGGATTAAACGGCCCTGGAGGTACAAGGTCTGGAAGTTGCGGCGAGCGCGCCTTCATCTCGGCCGGTGGCCGCCAGTCGGGCCACTCTGATTTGCGCCCGACCTTCACGACGCCGCTCCAGCGAAATCCGTCGCGACCGACACCGATTTTATAGCGGATCGCCCGATTTCCGGAGACGACGAGGTCGAGCGTCTGGTTCCCGCTGACGATGACGATCGTCCCTGCTGCGTAGCTTTGCTCGATGGTCACCATGGCTCCCGTCCTCGGTCCGAGGCTTCGCGGCACAAGCCCCCCTGCAGCGGCATCCGCGACAGCTATCGCGAAAACCGCAAGACCAAGAATGGCGGCGCAGGCCCTTATGCGCCGACGGTCGATCGTCTTCATCGCACCAGTGCTCCGAGTTTTCCGACCGCCCTGCAGAAGCGCGCTCGGGAATTCACTTCCACCGGCAGCACCCCGCGGTTGACCGCCTCATTTAAGGTATCCCAATCATCCGCGATCACGTGAGTGGGGATCTCCCTGAATATCTTGTCCGTTTGCTGCCGGCGCACCCCGAGGCCGAAAAGCTTGGTGCGGTATTTGTTGATGACGATGAATATTTGATCCGAATTGCCGCGCAGCCGAACCAGATTGGCGAACAGGTCCTTGGCTTGCGAAAGCGCGGGAATCGTCATTTCGGTCACGATGCAGACACTGTTGACGGAACTGAGCACATCGTACTTCCACGGCGTATCGTAGTAGGGAATGTCGATGACGGTGTGATCGCTCTCGAAGGCGGCTACGTCCAGCATCCGCAGCACCAGTTCGGAGCCCCTCGGTGTCAGAAGGACGGACGGCTGCTTGAAGGACAGCAGCGAAAAGCCGCCCGAATGACGCTTGCGGACCAGATCGATGAATTCCAGATCAACCCGGGAAGGGTTGGCGATGACCGGTTTCAGGTCGTAGTCGTTGACAAGGTTAAGATAGTAGCCGAGCGCCCCCGATGAAAAATCCATGTCGAACAGATTGACCCGCGGCCCGTAATTCTTGGTCGGCTGGGCAAGCACATGCGCCAGCGACGAAGCGATCACGCTGGCGCCCGCACCGCCCACGGCCGAAACCACGGCATGGACCCGGCTGTCGCTTGCCCCGATGCCGGGAGCGTGGGTCGAGATCATGTCGATCAACGCTCGGCGCTCGAGGGGCTTCTTCAACCAATCTTTGCCGTTCAGGCGAAAGAGCAGCCGCAGCATATCGTCCGGTAGATCTTGGGAAACGACAACGAGCGGAACGTCCCGATGGCTGGTGCGGAACGCGAACAGTTCCGGACGGTGAAGTAATTCGCCGTCGTCAACGTCGAGAACAATCAGGTCGAACTGCGTCGAATCGAACCGTCCTTTTTCGCCAAGCGCCTTCAGTGCCACATGGCGCACATCGTAACGCGACAGCGCACCGAACACATCGAGCATGAGGCTTGCGGCCGCAGCATCGTCGGAAAGGACTAATATCTTGGTGGATGCGGCAATGTTGATGTGAGCTGTCATTTCGCTTTCCTACGCAATATTCAAGGAGTCAGCAGGTCGAACAAGTCTTGAGGTCTTCCGTGGTGATCGTCACCGGATGGGCTGGAATGACGATGTCGTTGATCCCGAGCAGTGCCCCGAGGACTGGCAGATCGAAGGTGACGTCGCGCACCTCCAGCCGCATCGTCAGCACCGGCCCGTCCGGTCGGCCCCAGTAGCCGAGTCCCGAGCGCTGGTAGGTCACCATCAGATTCTGGGGCTTTATCCGCCAGTTGAAGTCGCAAATGCCAGGGTGGGGGTCACCCGGCACGCTGCAGAGTCCATCGTTCCCCAGGACGATCCGGTTCAATGCCGCCGTGCAGTTTGCAAGAGCCGGTCCGCAGGTTGAGGCAATCGCCGCATCGTTCGGCGCGGCCTTGCCGTTGTCGAGTGGATCGGCGGCTTCGATCGGGAAAACGGCATCGAAATTCGTTGTCAGCGGATCGGATACTGCAGCCAGGCGGGCGCCATATTGCAGTGCCTTGACCGTCTGGTTCCACTGCGCCATCGCATAGCCAAACTCGACGAAGGCGGAAAACACCAGCATAACGATCGGAAAGGTCAGCAGCCCCTCGGTGAGGCTGACGCCACGGGTATCTTGCCAGAACGCTCCAAATGTCCGAAAGGTCACCATCCGATATACTTCTCTTCATGGAAGGAACTGATGGTGATGGCATCGATTCCGAGCCAGTCGAACAGAGGCGAAGTCTGGTAGAGGTGAGCGGTAGAAATAGTGATGTTCCCATCGGCATCGGGCGCCGCGATGGTGATGTCCGCAGGGTCCTTCCAACCCGGCACGCGGGGTTTGGCGTCCGCTGCAGGAGTTTGCGTTCCAAAAAAGGCGATCGTCTTAGCCGTTGTCTGATTGCATGTCGGCGCGTAGGTCCCCGACGCCGGCCGACAGCGCGACAAGTAACGCCCGGCATCGCGCAGGCCTGCGTCGATCTGCATCCGCTCCCAGAAAATGTTGCCGAACTCGAGAATACCGGCGGCGAACAGCGTCACAAAGGGCACCGCCACCAGCGCTTCGGCCAGTACCGCTCCCTCCTGCCTTGACCAGAACCCGAGACCAAGGCCTTGCCGGACGAAATTGCGGAGCGCCATCATCATCGGACGAGTTCCGCTTCTTCGCGCAGGAACTCATCGAGCGTACCGCGTCCGCCCTTGCCGGTTATGTCGATCATTTCGAGCGAGAGATATCGCTCACCGGCATCCTTGATCGCCGGCTTTGTCAGGAACATCCGGGCAAAGGCGACCGCGCGGGTGGCCTTATGGCCGTTCAGATGGCCAACGGACTGCTCGTAGCCGCAGTTTACGATGGCAGAGAAGATCTCGCGGCGATCGCCATATTCGGCCGCCGTATAGGCCGCGAGATCAGGCCCGCTGTAGCACTGGCCGCCTGTGGCAGGCGTCCCCGTCTCGCCGTTCGCCGAGGCATGGCTGATGAGCGCCGGATTGGTGAGTTCGTAGCGGTAGACGTCGTAGGCGGAGGGCTGGGATGGTGTACCGGCTGCCTGCTGCGGATAACTGGAGTGGCCGCTTAAGATCGTGCTTGTTGAGGGAGCGGCCGTTCCCTGAGCAACGTTCCAGTATGTCGTATACTGCCAGTTGTTGCCGCTGCTGATCTTGCCGCCGGAGAGGGAGTTCATGGCCGCTCCGTAGCCTAGCGGCAAAGCCTGGGCGGGATCGCCGACAATGTCTTCGACTTTTACCGGATCGTATGTATCGCATCCCTTGCCGCCCTTTCCGGTTATCGTTTGTGCAGAGCGCACGTTTTGGGCTGGACGATAACGATAATCGCCCTTCACTTTATTGAACGACGAGGAGTAGTAGCCGAAGCGCGTATTCACGCCGTCTTCGACCGGCCCCGCCTTTGCACCGGTCTCGGTATCGAGGCTGTCACGTGTATAGCAGGTACCGGGATTACCGGTGGCAAGAGCCTCCGCCAGCACGGACGCCCCGTTACCCAAGGGAGTTCGCAAAAACCCGAAATTGCCAGGACCGGGGTTGGATGCCGAGGTGCTGTGAAGCTCGATTTGCACGCCATAGAGATTGCCGGCCGCAAAATTGGTGTGTAAAGCCTCTGCCGCATCTTCGCTTGCAGTCTCGCTCGTGTTCCCAACGGGCTCGAACGGATTGCAGATAAACATCGGCGTCACGTCGCAGGCGCTCACCCGGTAGACCGCCACGGCATCCGCCGAGACATTCACTGTGTCACGCGTGAAGCCGACTGGTATCGGGAAGATCGTCTGCATCGCCTGTTCTTTGGCGATAACCCAGGCATAGGAGGCTTCATTGGAGTTCTCCGCCTCCATCGTGTCAAGGTCGATGTCGTCGTCATCCTGATCCGGTATGCTCTTGAGATATCTAACAATAACGGTGCTCCCGGCATCGTTTCCCGGATCATAGCTCACCGTTACGTACGAGCCGAGCGACATGCCGTTTCCGCCGCCGGAAAAAGCTGCACTGTTGGCAATTTTCTCGATTGCCGCGTCCGCCCGGTCGATCGCATCGTCGCGGCCGTCGAGTTCGCGGGCTCCGGCGAGCGCCATCGCATCGACGGCGGCCTGCAGGTCGGTATGCAGATTGCCGCTACGGCCTACATCGATGACCAGCAGCGAAAAGCCGAGAAGCAGCGGCATGGCGACGAGCGTCAAGGCGATGACGTAGCCATGATGGTCATTCCAGAACCGTCGGATAACCCTGCTAAGCATTGGCATACCCCCATCGCGGCGCTATCGCCGTGACGTCCGTGTTTTGTGCGTCTTTTCCTTCCGGCGCTGCCGCCGTTCATGCCGTTCGATAGTTACCTGCCGAGGGCTGCCCCACCGGCCGTTCCATTGGCCGCCATGGCCGGAACCGGCTGCACGATAACCGACCCGCCGTTCTGGTAATCGGTGACCACCCTGCGGATCACTTTGCCGTCGCTGGCGATACGAGTTCGCTGCGCTTGCGGCGGGAACGGGTCCTGCGTATGTATGGCCTTGTTGGCTTCCACGGCGTTCCCGAGCCCGAAGGTGATCGAGTCGCGATGGTTCATGTAGTCGGCGCAGCCGGAAAGGAGGCTGGCGACGATAAGGACGAGAAGCGCGCGCTTATCTTTTTGCGACAGCAAGTTGGCCTCCCTTGTCCAGATCGAGACGATGGCCATAGGGGCCCTTCACACCTTCGCCGTTGCGAAAGCGCCGCAGCATGTCCTTGTCCACTTCCAGTATACCGAGCGCGAACAGCTCCGCGTCGTTCGACGAACGTGTCTGGTCGAGCGGACTGTAGAGGTCCTCGCCTGGCGAGGCCGGCCGCACGATATGCGGTGTGACGACGATGACGAGGTCGGATTCCTTTTTCTGGAAACTCGTCGAGCGGAACAGCGCGCCGAGAATCGGTATCTGCCCGAGACCCGGCAATTGCTGGATGTCCTTGGCATTGATTGACTGCAAAAGCCCCGCCATTGCGAAGCTCTGCCCGTCGCGCAGCGCCACCGTGGTGCTGGCAGCGCGCGAGATGAAGCCCGGATTGCCGTTGACGTTGATCGATGTATCGAGCTCGGAGACTTCCGGCTCGATCTGCAGATTAATGAGGCCGTCATCGAGAACCACCGGCTTGAAAGTCAGCCGCACGCCGAAGGGACGATAATCGGTCTGGGTGGCGACGGTCGCGCCGTTTGTCGTCGTCGTCAGGATCGGTACCTCGCCGCCTGCATGGAAGCTGGCGGTCGAGCCGCTCATGGCGATCAGGTTCGGCTGCGCCAGTCGGCGCACCACACCTTTCTGCTCGAGCGCGTTGATCACCACGTCAATTTGGCCGCCCGAGATTTCCAGCACCTTTGCGATTAGTTGGCCGAAGGGCTGCATACCCGTCGCTGCGCCCTTGGGGTCGAGCAGGGTGCGGACGAGGCTGCCGTCGTCCACTCCGATGCCCTGGCTGGTCGTTGCCTTGCCGATGCCGTTGTTGCCCTGTCCGGACCAACCAATCCCGAGGTCACGGCCCGTCTGGCGCGAGGCTTCGATGACACGTACCTCCAGCATCACCTGCTGGCTGTCGCTGACCTTGAGCTGGTTTAGCACCGGCCGCTCGGAATAGGATTGGGCAATTTCAATCACCCGCTGCAATTCCACGGCATCACGGACGATGCCGGTCACGCGGATGCGATCGTTGGAGTTGAATACCCTAACCCGGGCCGAGGGCGCGGCGGAGCGGATTGCGAGGGCCGCCTCGCTGAAATCGCTGGCGACACGGACGTCGATGACGCCGAGCAATCTCTTGCTGTCGTCATAGACCGAGATATTGGTTGCGCCGATCTGCTTGGCGCGGATGAACAGCGACCGGTCTGACAGCGGCACCACGTCGATCATATCGGCGCTGCCGATGACGAGATCGCCGAACGTCTGGCCGGTATTGAGCGTCAGCGTCTCGTTTGGAGGCAGCGTGACCTGCTGGACCGATCCGCCGAGCGTCACGAACTTTTCCTGTGCGTCGGCGCGTCCGGCAAAGCCTGGCCCCCAGCACACAAAGGCCGAAAACACTGCAACTAGTGCCGCAAGGCTTCTTGACCCTGCATTTCCCTTCTTGCCACACCTCGACATGCCTGCCTTCACCCCCCTCGTTCGGCCGCCGCGCTTGTTGCGGGCATCCCGCATCTATCTCACTGGATCAGGCCGACTCTGTGCTCCTCGCGCTTCGTCGTGTTCCATACGCCCACAGTTGCCCACTTTGGCTCAATCGGCAATACCGGTTCGACAATGCTTTCGACAATCTGGACTTGTTTTTCCCGCTCTGGCGTCTCCGCCAGATCCTTGCCGAGTTCGGTCGCTATCGGGCCGCCACCAAGGTCGGCGACGGTGATCTGCCGCGTCTCTTCGATAGAGGACGAGGCGATGTTGCGAAGCGTCAGCGACAGCGTGCCGATTGTGGCGCCGAGCGTGAGGCGCTGCGCCTCGTCGGTCGTCACCTCGAAGGTCACGGTTTTCACCACGGAAGGCTCGTCCTTGCGCTCGTCCGCGGTCTGGTCTACGGCCAGCACCTTGACCCCCTGCAGCAGCACGTCGACAAAGGTTTGGTCGTTGCCGGCCTTGCCGCGCACGAGCCGCGTCAAAAGCACGTCGACGCGGTCGGACGGCCGCACAAAGCCCGCGACACCGAGCACGTCGTTGACGCGGATGGAAACCGCCTTCATGCCCTGGTCGAGCGCCGCCGACAGCGTGGCACGCTCGCCGGCACCGGTGATTTTCGAGGAAAGCACCGGCTCGCCCGGATCGATCGCCGCCATCGCATAGCGCGGCTGGGCATCGTCGCCGACTACGGCATCGATGCTTGCGAACGAGCCTGTGGGTGTTTCGTTTGAGGGCCAGGGAATGGCCTTGAGATTTTCGGGGCGGATCCGGTCGCCGAAGCGCATTGGCTTGGCGGCGACAACCAATGACTTTTCTTGCGTCTTGGTGCGGCCCATCGCCAGCAGGCGGGCCTGCTGATCGGCGAGATACTCGCGCATTCCAAACACCGCTGCTCCTGCGAGCACGAAAGCAATAACGAGACTGAAAATCGTTGAAGAACGCATCACCGCTACTCGCTACACTGGGTGAGATACTTCCATCTAAGATGGCTAATTTAGAAGAGAGGCGTTAACAAAACCCCTCTCTCCAGCTCAAAAAACGCTGCTCAGGAAGCAGCTGAGGTGCATCAACCCTCCTCGCCGCCGCCGCCCGCAGCCGGTGCTTCGAGGTTTTGAGCCTGGAACCAAGTCGCCCACGATGACCACGCCGTGTTGAGTTCCTCGCCGATCAGGACAACTGATGCAACAACTCCGCCGACCAGCAAACCAAGCAGAATAAGATATTCAGTCAGTGCGACGCCGTCTTCTTCCCGCGCGAAAGCGCGTACGCTATTTACAAGTGCTTTCATCGAGAATTACCTCCAGATTACTTGGCTCGCCGTCATTCCCCCGGCACCGCCTCTTGCCGTCGAGACCACCCCTCCGACTAGATATATTAATAATCTGTTAATTCTAATTTAGTCAATTAGAGATAACGAATACGAATCGACGCGTATAGTTTATGGTTAAGATGCGACTCGACAAAACTCGTCATTAAAACCGTCCCATCGCGGCCCGCATCGGCTCTAGAGCTAGACTTATGTAGATTATCTTCGCCAATAGGGTTAGGTGGCATGACACAAATAGTCAGCTTTACTACGTGGCTTTCAGTATTGCTTTTTCTTTACGCCGGGTGGACCGATTTCCGAACATGGAAGATCCCAAACACACTCGTCCTCGCGCTCGTGACCCTGTATGCGCTGCGCGCCGCGGCCGTGATGCTTGGCTCCGAGGATGTCGGCGCGACGCTGTTTGCCTCTACTGGGATCGGCGGCGATGTCGGTGCCGGCCTGCTGATGTTCGCGCTCGGTGTCGTGCTCTGGGCTGTACGGATGTTCGGCGCCGGTGACGCCAAGCTTTTCCTGCCGATCGGCCTTTTCGTCGGCTGGCACGGTATGCTGCCGTTTTCGATCTTCCTACTCGTCCTCGGCGTCGCGACGCTGCTGATGCTGCGGCTGCCGGTGCCGCTGCCCTTTAGGCATCTCGCCTTTTTTATGCGCATCGAGGAAATTCGGGCGAGCCGCAAGGTACCCTATGGCGTCGTCATGGTCTTCGCGGCGCTCCTTACCCTTGCTCTGCCCTCGGCAGAAACTGACGCTTCGGCAAGGTCCGCTTCCAAGGCACCAGGAGTTGCCGCACGATTGTTTACGGTATGATCACCAGCATGAAAGCGACGAACTGGAGACAATAGTCATCCCCAACAAGGTTCTCCGCGAGAGGCCTCAGGTTAATGTTCGCTTTTTTAGAGGTTACGTCGTTCGCAACCGGGGCTGGGTCAGTCCGCCGGCACGCGATTTTGCGCCAGAGCCGTTGCGCCGAAAACCGCGTTAGAAGCGAGGCAGTTGCCGGACAAATATTACGTGCTACCAGAGCGGCTCCAAACCACGACGAAATCGAGATTGTGATCGGCCAACTTAAGTTGCCGTCAAATCAGATTAATGAGACTAAGGAAATGATCTAGCAATGGCTCAACGGACGCGGCCCGCTCAACAGAATTGAATGTCGAATTTCTTGGACAAGTCGGACTGCGTCAGTGGCTTTTGGTAGTCGGGCCATTGTTTTCTTAGGGCCACGAGCGCTTTGGCCGCCGTCGGCGGCTTGTGGGCTTGAAATCCATCGATTTGATGGAGCAAGAGCGTTTCGTGGCAAATGTCCTGCCAGATGATGTCTATGCCATTGTTCTTGGCCAGTGCTTCCGTTTGGTGACGACTTGTAGCGTTCGTCGCCACCTGATCAAAATCTAACAAGACAGCTTTGATAGAGGCCGCGCTGACGCTCAAATTTTTCTATCTTCTGAATCGCGAGTCTAACTGACTCTCCGCTTCCTGCCGGGAATGGCAGCGCGCGGGCGTGGCGGCGTGCTCAATCTCGGTTCCATAGCCGGATTCACGGCCGGGCCGAATATGGCCCTGTATTATGCGAGCAAAGCCTTCGTGCGCTTCTTTTCGGAAGCGCTTCATCAGGAATTGCGCCGCACGGGCGTGACCGTCACATGCGTTGCGCCGGGACCGGTGTCGACCGAGTTCCTCGAAAAATCCGGAGCCGGCCGAGCACAGCTTTTCAAGATATTACCGAAGCTCGATTCGGACTATGTGGCCGAACGGGCCTGGTGGGGCTTCAAATCCGGCCGCCGCCTTGTAGTCCCCGGCATTTCGGCCAAGCTTGTCGCCCTGGCGGCGGCCCTGCTGCCGTCGGCCGCAACACTTCCCCTGATCGGCCGCCTGCAGCGCCGCAGCAGCGATCCCTGCCCCTGCGGTTCAGGCAAGACCTTCAAGGAATGCTGCCGCATTCGCCATCGGGGGATTGCCGCCGAAGACAGTTGATTGGCGTGGCAGCGTCAGGAGGCACGCTTGCGGCTTCCGGAGGCATCAGGGGGCGAGTTGATGTCGCGTGCGATATCGAAGAAACTTCGCTTTCATGACGGGCCATTGTGGACGCTATCGCCTCATCAGCCGGATGGTTTCGAGACCTAAACACGCAACCGCGGAACGCATGGCGCTCACCGCCGCTGGGCAGCTCCCGCACACCTTCAAGTTCGGCTCGACGGCTGCTTTGCGCCGCCATGTCCGGCCCTTGCCCACGAACTCCTAAAGATCGCGTCGACTGCTAAACCTTTTGTCACATTTCGAATACACGACCTAGGCCATACTGGGACAAAGGCCCCGATGGCGTGGTTGCCCCGGCACCTTACTTGCCGCCAGACCTGTGCGATCATGTATATACCACGGAGGACGCAACTAATCCGTGCCTTGCTGAAACCCTATTCGACAGAGGAAAGCTAAACCGATGAAAAGGACCAGCCTTATACTCTTTGCGCTCATATTAGGGGTCGAACCTTCATTCGCAATCGAGCGGTTGAATGCCGGCTCGACGACCTGCGCCGCCGCTCAGCGGATTATCGCCCGCGATGGAGCGGCCATCCTGCGTTATCCGTCTGAGAGAGTACCTGGTATGACGCTTTACAAACGATACGTGCGCAATAAGGCCCAGTGCGACAGCGATGATGAAGCCGCGCCGACATCAGTCAAGACCGCTGACGAGCCACGATGCCGGCTGGCGCGTTGCCGTTCGTCTTCACACAATCAATCGAGGTGAGGTTCGCAATGATAGGTGTTGCCTTCTTTGCGCGGATCCGGCGATCACCAACCGGGGTAAATAGACCTGGCGCACCGGCGAGAAGTTGCCTGCTAAGCGTCATGTTTGGCACTCCTCGATGCACTTGGCTTTGAAATCGTGATGCACTGAAAGAAATAATCGAGCGAGTGTGCGTCACGCATATTCTTCGCCGCAACATCCTTCATATGAGGTGAAAAGCCGATATAGGAATTCTGGCAAAGCCAGCATGGCCGCTGCCCATGGCTAAACTTGATGATCCGAAGGCTTGTCTTGTTGCAAACGGTCTATCAGGTTCCCGGTAAACAGCTGTGGTCTAGTCGGGCGTAAGGAACTGATTTACTTTAAGAAAAGTGGTGCCGCTTACGTGACTCGAACACGTGACCCCATCATTACGAATGATGTGCTCTACCGACTGAGCTAAAGCGGCAACTTGGCGGCCCAACTGGGCGGCCGTGATTTGCATGGCGCTGATACAGGCATTGTTTGAAGATTTCAAGCACCCTGTCGTGCCTTTGAAAAAAAAGACGCTCCCCTGTGGAAGGTGGCGCGGCTCAAAGCGCGAGGCGTGCGCGCGCTGCCCGGTATTCGCTTTCCAGCCTGTCAACGAGCTTGGCGACCGGCTCAACCGCCTTGATGGCGCTGATGCCCTGACCGCTGCCCCAGATGTCTTTCCAGGCCTTCGCGCCGCCGACTGCCTGCTCGAAATCCATCTTCGATGGGTCCGCCACCGGCAGGTTGTCCGGGTCGAGGCCGACGGCGTGGATCGATGGTTTCAGGTAATTGCCATGCACGCCGGTGAAATAATTGGAATAGACGATGTCGTTTGCAGCGCCCGCGACAATCGCCTGCTTGTAGGCTTCGGTGGCGCGCGCTTCCTCGGTCGCGATGAACGGCGTTCCGATATAGGCCATGTCCGCACCCATCGCCTGTGCTGCAAGGATCGCGCCGCCGGTGGCGATCGCGCCTGCCAAAAGCAGCGGACCGTCGAACCATTCACGGATCTCCTGCACTAGAGCGAAGGGTGACAGCGTGCCCGCATGCCCCCCGGCGCCCGCCGCTACCGCAATCAATCCGTCGGCACCCTTCCTAATCGCCGAATTGGCGTGGCGGTTGTTTATGACGTCGTGGAGCACGATGCCGCCATAGGAGTGTACGGCCGCATTCACCTCGGGCACGGCACCGAGCGAAGAGATCACGATAGGCACCTTGTATTTGACGCAGAGGCGCAGGTCGTGCTCCAGCCGCTTGTTCGACATGTGGACGATCTGGTTGACGGCAAAGGGTGCTGCCGGCCTGTCCGGATTGGCGGCGTTGTGGGCGGCGATGTCTTCGGTGATCATTGCCAGCCATTCGTCGAGCTGGCTTTCCGGCCGGGCGTTCAGCGCCGGAAAAGCGCCGATCACGCCCGCCTTGCATTGCGCCAGCGTCAGGGCCGGATGCGAGATGATAAAGAGCGGTGAAGCAAGAACCGGCAGTCTCAGGTTTTTGGTGAGGATTTTGGGAAGGGACATTGCGTTTCACCATCAAATTGACGTTTACGAAAACGTCAATTTGATACCAGACTTGATGAGCTAGGAAAAGAGCATGCTTGAGTGCCGAGGTGTCGATTGCGCAGAGATCGGCTGTCGGGATAAGTGGGCAAGGGTGGGGTAAGAGCCATATTTATTGCCTGCGATTCGAAATGCTGACAGCCGCAAGACTTGCGGTTTTCAACCATTGACGCTACCGAGTTTTGTTAGGCATTTGTAAAGATTTCAGGGTGATGCCTGATGCCAGCATGAAGGATCGGATGTGAGCGGATTAGAAACGGCAATCAGAACGGCGCTTAACAACTCCGATCGCGATAATCCGGAAGTCCGTGCAAGGATTTATCAATCGGCCCGCCAGGCGCTGGAGGCCGGCCTTCGCAAGCAGGATATCACCGACCGGGAAGCGGTTGCGCATCATCGTCATCGGCTCGAAACGACCATTCACATGATCGAGGCCGAAGAACGCGAGCGCCTGCATCCGCGCCAGGGTCCACCGGAAGTGCCCGTTCCGCCCGTCGCCGAAATCCCACCGCCGGTCAGGCACGACGAGCGCTTTGAACATGACGCGCCTCAGGTCGGCGGTGAAACACGAGCCTATTCGGCAAGGCCTGCCTACGACGAGTCGAGGCTTGATGACGTCCATGCCGCTGCGTCCGATCATCTCGGCGCTGCGCCTCAGACCGGCGAAGGCCTTGCACCCGAAAGCCGCCCCTCCGCCCATATGGATTTCCGGCCGGAGGGGGCTGCAAAGCGCCGCAAGCCGCGAAAATTCTTCTCGCGGCTGCTTGTCTGGTGCGTGCTGATCGCCTTCATCGGCATGGGGGCCTGGTGGGCTTATAAGTCCGGCCTCTTCCTGACGGCGGCCGAGCGCGACACCAGCGTCGCCAATCCGCCTGCCAGTACCGAGCCGGAAGACTTTGATGGTGCGGACGAAGGTGCCGCGAACACGGCACCGCATGTCGATCAGCCGGTCACGATCGACCCGCAGAACAGCTTCTCTGCGGAATGGATTGAGATATTCAAGCCTGCCGACGCTGCCAAGATCGAAAGCGGCCCGCGGGCGCGGACGGAAAACATCGCCGAAAACGATGGTCCGGCCGTTCGTTTGATCTCGGAAAGCAATGGCGCCGATGGCAATATCGGCATCAGCGTTCCCAAAGACGTACTTCGAGAGCTCGCCGGCAAATCCTCGACGATCGCGATCACGTTGCAATCGACGAGCGACGAGCCGACGCAGGTGATGGTCGAATGCAATTTCCAGACGCTCGGCAATTGCGCTCGCCATCGGTTCAGCGTCACCCGCGAAAAGTCCGACGCTCTGCTTCAGGTTACCTTCGACCGGTCGTTGGCGCCGAGTGGCGATGGCAGGCTGATGATCAACAGCGATGTCGACGGCAAGGCGCGGGGCATCAACCTCTACGCCGTGCGCATCCTGCCGGGGCAGTGACCCTTATTTGAGAAAGCCGGAGCCCGCGCCGATGATCTTGTCGTCGAGATCCCCAATCGCCTTGTCGTCCTTTCCGTCGTAATCCATTTTCTTCAGCATGTGACGGATGAGGTTGAGCCGCGCGCGGCGTTTGTCGTTGGCGCGGATGACCGTCCAGGGCGCAAATTCCGTATGCGTCGCCTCGAGCATCCGCTCGCGTTTGTCGCTGTAGTCGCCCCATTTGGTGAGCGCCGCGATATCCATCGATGAAAGCTTCCATACCTTCAGCGGATCGTGCCTGCGGTCGTGGAAGCGCTTGAGTTGCATCTCGCGGCCGATATCCAGATAAAACTTGAAGAAGTGAATGCCCTCGTGGGCAATGATCCTTTCCAGCTGCGGCGCTTGCTTGAGAAAATCCTCATATTGCTTGGGCGTGCAAAACCCCATGACCGGTTCGACACCTGCGCGGTTGTACCAGGAGCGGTCAAAGAGAACGAACTCGCCGGCCGTCGGAAACTGGGCGATGTAGCGTTGGAAATACCATTGGCCGAGTTCGCGGTCATTCGGCTTGGCGAGTGCGACGACGCGGGCAAGGCGCGGGTTCATGTGGGCGGAGGAGGCCGAGATGGCGCCGCCCTTGCCGGCCGCATCGCGGCCTTCAAAGAGCGCCATCACCCGTTTGCCCGTCGCCTGCAGCCAGAACTGCACTTTGACCAGTTCGATCTGCAGCTTTTCCAGCTCTTCGAGATACTCTTCCTCTTTCAGCTTTTTCTTGTAGGGGAAATCTCCCGATTCCAGCGCCTCTTCATCGATCCAGTCGGGAAGCACCGGATCATCGACATCGAAGACGCGCTTCTTGCCCCTGATGTCCAGTTCAACCGCGCGGCTTTCGACAGCTTCGGCCATATTTCCTTCTCCGCCTGTGGCTTTCTTCGCAGGCGATCATATTTTTCGTTGAAAATCAAATCGGTCGCGGCAGGCAAATTCCTGTGTGTATCGGTTGCGGCTTTTGCGGCAAATGGCAGGGGCGGAAAACTTCTGTCATGAATCACGGCTATCAGGCAGAGTTTGAATGTAAGAACGAACCGACCGGGCGAGGAACATTTGGAAGACGAAATGCCATGGACAACGGGGCTCATGGCCCGCATCCGGCAGCAGCGAACGGTGCTGCTCGCAGCGATCGTCATTGGCCTCGTTGCGCTTGCGGCCGGCATGAACAAGTGGGCGGTGCTGGCGCTTCTTGTCTTAATGATCGCCATTGTGCTTCTAAACAGCATGCCGGCCGTGCAGGCAAAGCTTGCGGAACCGCCGGAACTCGAACCGGAAGCGCCCGCAAGTCTGCTGCCCGCCGTCTCCGCAACGCTGGCTGGCCTCGATATACCCGTGATGCTCCTCTCAGGCGATGCCTCCGTTCTCTTCCAGAACCGCGCCGCGGAAAGGGCCTTTGGCGAAGTGGTGATCGGGGCGCATATTTCTGCACGCCTGCGCTCGCCGGGCATTCTGGACATGGTGGGAGAGACGATCGCCACCAACGCTCCCAATCAGATTGAGCATTCCGAGCGCTTGCCGTCGGAGCGCGTCTATATTGTTCGCAGCGCGCCGATCGACCTCGGCGGAGCCGGGAATGGCGAGCGCTTCTTCTTGCTTTCGTTCCGCGATATCTCCGAGGTGCGGCGCATCGATCGCATGCGGTCGGATTTTGTCGCCAATGCCAGCCATGAGCTGCGGACTCCGCTTGCGTCGCTCCGCGGTTTCATCGAGACGATCCAAGGCCCGGCAAAGAATGATCCGAAGGCGCAGGAGCGCTTCCTGGGCATCATGTTCGACCAGACGACTCGCATGAGCCGCCTTGTCGACGATCTTCTCTCGCTTTCCCGTCTTGAGCTCAAGTCGCACATCGCACCGGACGAGAAAGTCGATCTCGTGCCCTTGCTCGGCCATGTCAGGGACGCGCTGGTGCCGCTTGCCACGGAGGTTGGCGTCGAAATCAATCTGCACCTGCCGGAGGGCAAGGCGGAGGTTCTCGGAGACCGCGACGAACTGGTCCAGGTTTTTGAAAATCTCATGGAGAACGCATGCAAGTACGGCCAGGAAGGCAAGGTCGTCGATGTCCACGTCAAGAATGCATCCGGCGAGGCCGTTGAAGTCAGCATCGCAGATAAGGGCCCGGGCATTCCCGCGGAGCATGTGCCGCGCCTCACGGAGCGGTTTTATCGCGTCAATATAGAGGATAGCCGCTCCAAGAAGGGCACCGGTCTCGGTCTGGCGATCGTCAAGCATATCCTGACGCGCCACCGTGCACGGCTGATCGTCAAGTCCGAAATCGGTAAGGGAACGGAGTTCACCGTGCGTTTCTGACGACGTAAACCTGGAATAATGGTCGTGGATTTTAGGCCGAAATCCCGATTGAAGACGCAAAAAAACGGGCCCGCGAGGACCCGTTTCCATTTGTTACTTATCCGGCTCAGCTTGCGCGGGCTGCCGCCCGGCGGCGTTCGTTGACCGGCTGATAGGCAAGGCGCTGATGATAGCTGCAATAAGGGGAAGAGTCCGGGCTGTCGCAGCCGCAGAAGTGGAAGTCGTCCTTCAGCGGGTCGCCGACCGGCCACTTGCAGGTGCGCTCCGTGAGTTCCGTCAGACCGAGACGGCGGGAGATCGGCACGACAACGTTTGCGGCCGGACGATAGTCCATCTCCTCCATGAGATCGATCTCGACCTCTTCCTTGAGCATCGTCGCGCCCTGCTGGCGCGTGACGGTGCGCGTTGCCATCCGCGATGCATAATTCGGTGCGCGGACAGCCGAAGTATTGCGCTTCGGCGCGCGTGCGGTCGTCGTCGCGCCGCCGGCCTTGGCGCGACCGGGAAGGCTAAGCCTGTGGACCTTGCCAATGACCGCGTTCCTGCTCACTCCGCCGAGCTGCGCCGCGATCTGGCTCGCGCTCAACCCTTCGGACCAAAGCTTCTTGAGTTTTTCGACACGCTCGTCTGTCCAGTTCATGCCCTGTCTCCGCCGTTTAGCGTTGTGAAGGCAGAATCCCTCACCCTTGCTCCGGATACGTCCGAAGCAGGAAACGCCTGACCAATTGTGGTGACTAGTTCCGCCGCATGCAGTCTAGTAATTGAGTTTTAACCTAGTGTGAGGCTGACTCCGTGACAAGAGTCGCGGGAATCCGGATGAATCGAATTTCAAGTTTTCCCCAACTTGCTTCCCCAGCGAGTCATTTCTGCAACATTAGCTGTTGATAAACAGCTCGCCTGATCGGCTGTCGGCCGCATGCGCCCAAATCCGCAGTTTTGTTGACATTACGGCGCGAAACGTAAATAGTGGCCCTCGCCGCCGAAAGGCGGCATTTTTAATTTTTCGGGCCTGGTTTTTAGCCGGAGTCCGGTTGCCCTAACGCCGACAGGAGACCGCGCCATGGCTCAAGCCGCGCCGCTATATGACACCTATTCTCGCGCCCCTTTGCGGTTCGAGCGAGGTGAGGGCGTGTGGCTGATCACCGAGGGCGGCGAGCGATATCTGGATTTTGGCGCAGGCGTTGCCGTAACGTCCGTCGGCCACTGCAATCCGCATGTCGTTGGAGCCCTGAAGGCCCAGGCCGACAAGGTGTGGCATCTGTCGAACATCTATGAAATTCCGGGCCAGGAGGCGCTTGCCAAGCGGCTGACCGACGTCACATTCGCCGACAAGGTGTTTTTTACCAATTCCGGGGCCGAGGCGCTGGAATGCGCGATCAAGACCGCGCGCCGCTATCAGTATTCCAAGGGCCATCCAGAACGCTTCCACATCATCACATTCGAAGGCGCTTTCCATGGCCGTACGCTGGCGACGATCGCGGCCGGCGGTCAGGAGAAGTATCTCGAAGGCTTCGGTCCCAAGGCACCGGGTTTCGATCAGGTTCCGTTCGGCGATATCGAGGCGGTCCGCGCCGCCGTCACGGATGCGACGGCGGGCATCCTCATAGAGCCGGTACAGGGTGAGGGCGGTATTCGTCCGGCGACAAACGAATTCATGAAGGCACTCCGTCAACTCTGCGACGAGAAGGGCCTGTTGTTAATTCTTGACGAGGTTCAGTCCGGCGTCGGCCGCACTGGCAAGCTCTTTGCCCACGAATGGTCCGGCGTCACGCCGGATATCATGGCGGTTGCGAAGGGCATCGGCGGCGGCTTCCCGCTCGGCGCCTGCCTTGCGACGGCGGATGCAGCTTTCGCCATGAAGGCCGGCACGCATGGTTCCACCTATGGCGGCAATCCGCTTGCCATGGCGGTCGGCAGCGCAGTGCTTGACGTCATCCTGGCCGACGGTTTCCTGCAACATGTGCGCGACGTGGCGCTCGTCTTCCGCCAGGGCCTTGCCTCGCTAAAGGACCGCTATCCGGATGTTATCGAGAATGTGCGCGGCGAAGGCCTGATGCTCGGCATCAAGGCAGCCGTCCCGTCTTCCGAACTGCTGCAGGCCATTCGTGCTGCTCATCTTCTGGCCATTCCGGCGGGCGATAATGTCATCCGTCTCCTTCCGCCTCTGGTCGTCACGGCGGAGGAAGCGCGCGAGGGCCTTGCCCGCGTGGAGCGCGCTGCCGAAAGCATTCGCGCCGCAAAGACCAAGAAGACGGCTTGAACGGATAAGATCCCCTCAAGGGGCATACAGGTAAGAACGACATGGCTTTCCCCAGACACTTTCTCGATCTCTCGGCGGTAACCGCATCCGATCTCAGGTCGATCATGGATGATGCGATCCTACGCAAGCAGGCCTTCAAGGCCGGCAAGGGCGATAAGCCGCTCGCAGGCAAGATGCTGGCAATGATTTTTGAGAAGCCTTCGACGCGCACGCGCGTTTCCTTCGATGTCGGCATGCGCCAGCTTGGCGGCGAGACGCTTTTTCTCTCCGGCACGGAGATGCAGCTCGGCCGCGCGGAGACGATCGGCGATACAGCCAAGGTGCTCTCGCGTTACGTCGACGCGATCATGATCCGCACCACGGAGCATCACCGCATGCTGGAACTTGCCGAACGCGCGACGGTGCCGGTCATCAACGCGCTGACGGACGACACACACCCCTGCCAGATCATGGCCGACATCATGACCTTCGAGGAGCATCGTGGTCCCGTCAAGGGCAAGACGATCGCCTGGACCGGCGATGGCAATAACGTTCTGCACTCGCTGGTCGAAGGCGCTGCCCGTTTTGGCTATCGCATGAACATGGCCGTGCCTCTTGGTTCCGAGCCGAAGGATCACTATCTGAACTGGGCCCGCAACGAGGGCGCCCAGATCATGCTTGGCCATGATGCCGACCGTGCGGTCGAGGGTGCCGATTGCGTGGTAACCGATACCTGGGTCTCCATGAATCAGGAACATCGGGCCCGCGGTCACAACGTTTTCCAGCCCTATCAGGTCAACGCGGCTTTGATGGCAAAGGCCGGCAAGGATGCATTGTTCATGCATTGCCTGCCCGCCCATCGTGGTGAGGAAGTGACGGACGAAGTGATCGACGGCCCGCAATCCGTGGTTTTCGATGAGGCGGAGAACCGTCTTCACGCGCAAAAGTCGATTCTTGCATGGTGCCTGGGTGTGATCTGAACCATACTGGGCGCCACCTTTGGCCTGATGGCCTCGTGGCCGCGCGAGTGGAAAGGCTTCTGGTCTGCCGCTCGGACTACTAGGAGTAAGACCATGGCAGAAACCGCAAGTGCTCTCGGCGAGTTCGATTTCGCCGGCGATGATCACGTTGTCCCGTTCCAGGTAGAGGGCCTCGATGTGCGCGGCCGCGCCGTCCAGCTCGGTCCCATGCTGGATGCGATCCTCGAGCGCCATCACTATCCGGCACCTGTTGCCCGGCTGCTCGCCGAAGTCATTGTGCTGACGGTGCTTCTCGGGACGTCGCTCAAGTTCGAAGGCAAGTTCACGGTGCAGACCAAGGGCGATGGCCCTGTCGATCTCCTCGTCGCTGATTTCTCGACGCCGGAGAACGTGCGTGCCTATGCGCGCTTCGATCAGGCGCTGCTCGACAAGGCAGTCGCTGCCGGCCAGACCGAGCCGGAACAGCTTCTTGGCAAGGGCGTGCTGGCTTTCACCATCGACCAGGGCAAGTTCAGCCAGCCCTATCAGGGTATCGTTGCGCTCGACGGTACCTCGCTTGAGGATATTGCCGGCACATATTTCCGTCAGTCGGAGCAGATCCCGACGCGGGTCCGCCTGGCTGCCGCCGAATTGTTTGACCGCGACGAGGCGGGTAAGCCGCGCCACCGCTGGCGCGCCGGCGGTCTCGTTGCGCAGTTCTTGCCGGAAGCGCCGGAGCGCATGCGCCAGCCCGACCTCCACGGCGGCGACGGCGACAACGCCGCGCTGGCACACAAGGAAGACGACGCCTGGACCGAAGCGCGCGCGTTGGTCGATACCATCGATGCGGACGAACTGACGGATCCGCAGGTCGGAATCGAACGCCTGCTCTTTCGCCTCTTCCACGAGCGTGGCGTGCGTGTTTTCAGTACCCGGGCAGTTTTCGACCGCTGCAGCTGCTCGCGCGAGAAGATCAAGAATGTGCTGAAGGGCTTTTCGGACGACGAGATCGACGCCAGCCAGGAGAATGGCGAGATTGCCGTTACCTGCGAATTCTGTTCCACGACCTATCGGTTTGAGGTCGTGGAAGTCGCATCGGCTGCGGAATGATCAATTCAGCACTCTGAGCAGCCCGGGAGAATCCAGCGAGAAGGCGGGTATTTCGACATCGAAAAGCTCGCCGTCCTCCGTTTCCATCTGGTAGTGCCCGAACATGAGGCCGGAAGGCGTATCGAGCGGACAGCCGGACGAGTATTCGTAGGTATCGCCAGGTTCCAGCCGGGGCTGCTCGCCGACGACCCCAGGACCGGTCACCTCGTCCACCAGGCCGTTCTGATCGGTGATGTTCCAGTAGCGATTGATGAGCCGTACTGTCAGGTCCGAATTATTGCTGATCACGATCCGGTAGCCCCAGACATAGCGATCATCATCCGGATCGGATTGCTCCTCCAGATAAAAAGGCTCGACGACAACTTCGATATCTCGTGTGAGCGCGCGGTACATGCCTTACACCATAGCCAAGATATGTTACCCGTATCTTATAGAGCGCTCGATCCGTCAAGAAACGGCACATGCATCATCCTTCAAACCGCGATGATTGCACGTCGTTTTGAACATTAGTCCTAATTTTCGAAGTTAATTCCCGTATTAAAGCGAAGCTCTCGCGCCATTTCTTAGGTGGAGCATGCGGCCGGACCGGCAAGGTCCGGCCGTGGCAATCGCCGGTCAGGACTTAATCTTTGAAAGAGCCTGAGCGAAATCTTCGATCAGGTCATCAGCATCCTCGATGCCGAGCGAAAGGCGAACGGTGCCGGGAGAAATGCCTAGTTCCGCACGGGCCTCATCGCTCAGGTTCTTGTGCGTCGTCGTTCCCGGATGTGTGATCAGGCTCTTGGAATCGCCGAGATTGTTCGAGATTTTGATGATATCGAGCGCATTCTGCAAGGCGAAGGCTGCTTCCTTCCCGCCCTTCAGCTCGAACGCGACGAGCGTCGAGCCGCCGGACATCTGCTTGGCGATGATATCGGCCTGCGGATGATCCTTGCGGCCCGGATAGATCACCTTGGCCACTTGCTTCTGTTCGGCAAGGAAGTCCGCGATCCTGGCAGCACTCGCCGTCTGCTGCTTGACGCGCAGCGGCAGCGTTTCGATGCCCTTCAGAAGCGTCCAGGCATTGAACGGCGACATGGCCGGACCTGTGTGGCGGAAGTAGTCGTGCAGATTTTCGTCGATCCATTCCTTATCGGAAAGCACGACGCCGCCGAGGCAGCGTCCCTGGCCGTCGATATGCTTGGTCGCGGAATAGACGACGATATGGGCGCCGAGCTCCAGGGGCTTTTGGAAGAGCGGCGTTGCGAAGACGTTGTCGACGACCACCTTGGCGCCGATCTCGTCGGCGAGCTTGGCAACGCCTGCGATGTCGATCACTTCCAGCGTCGGGTTCGTCGGGCTTTCGAGGAAGAAGACCTTCGTCGCCGGGCGGATCGCCTTCTCCCAGTTTTCGAGATAGCGGCCGTCGATGAGCGTGCATTCGATGCCGTATTTCGGCGCAAGCGTTTCGACCACCCATCGGCAGGAGCCGAAGAGCGCGCGGGCGGCAACGATATGGTCGCCGGCCTTCAACTGGCAGAGGATCGCCGCGGTGACGGCAGCCATGCCGGAAGCGGTGGCGCGGGCGTCTTCGGCGCCTTCGAGCGCGCACATCCGCTTTTCGAACATATCGTTGGTCGGGCTTCCGTATCGGGCATAGATGAAGCCGTCCGTCTCGCCCTTGAATCGGGCTTCCGCCGCTTCAGAGGTATCATAGACGAAACCTTGCGTCAGGAAGATCGCTTCCGAAGTCTCGCCATATTGCGAGCGCAGCGTCCCTTCGTGAACGAGTTGAGTTGCCGGGCGCCAAGTCTTGCTCATGCCATCACCACCTTCAAACAACAAAAAAACCGGCCGCAAAAGCAGACCGGTTTCATACCCGGTCTTTTTAGCCACTTCTTTAACGTGGCTGCAAGCCGACCGGCCAAATCACCACGGGATAAAGCTGCAATACTGCTGTTAGCTTCTTGCGTCAATTCCTTGAGTTTGGTTTTGTCTGAGGCAAATTATGGATGGAGCATGATGGCTCGGGAAACTGGAATCTTGGCCGATCGCGCAATTGCTGCGCTGTTAGAAACGGGCCGCCTCACGAGTGAGCGGGAACTGGACCGCGATCAGATCCAGCCGGCCAGCCTGGACCTGCGCCTGGGCGCCAAGGCGTTCCGGGTCCGGGCAAGTTTCATGCCGGGTCCCTCGCATCTCGTTGCCGACAAGCTCGACCGGCTGAGCCTGCACGTCATCGATCTCTCCGAAGGTGCCGTGCTCGAAACGGGCTGCGTCTATATCGTGCCTCTCATGGAGCGGCTCGATCTTCCGGCTGAAATGTCCGCCTCGGCCAACCCGAAGAGCTCGACTGGCCGCCTGGACATCTTCACCCGTGTTATTACCGACTACGCGCAGGAATTCGACAAGATTCCTGCCGGTTATTCTGGCCCGCTTTATCTGGAAATCAGCCCGCGCACGTTCCCAGTCGTCGTGCGCCGCGGCTCGCGCCTCTCGCAGATACGGTTCCGGGTCGGGCATTCAATTCTCGGCGAGCCGGAACTGCAGGCGCTGCATGATGCGGAAACGCTGGTTGCAAGCTCCAAGCCGAACGTTTCGGGCGGCGGCATTGCGCTGTCGATCGACCTGGCGGGCGACACGGATGGCCTGATCGGCTACCGCGGCAAGCATCACACGGCCGTCGTCGATGTCGATAAGAAGGCTGAGCACGATATATTCGATTTCTGGGAGCCGCTTTACAGCCGCGGCCGCAATGAACTGATCCTCGATCCGGACGAGTTCTATATCCTCGTTTCGCGCGAGGCCGTGCACGTTCCCCCGCACTACGCAGCCGAAATGACGCCTTTCGATCCGCTCGTCGGCGAGTTTCGCGTGCACTATGCCGGCTTCTTCGATCCAGGCTTCGGCCACGCGCCAGCCGGCGGCATGGGCAGCCGCGCCGTTCTCGAAGTTCGCAGCCATGAGGTGCCTTTCATCCTCGAGGACGGCCAGATCGTCGGCCGCCTGGTTTACGAGCACATGCTGGAGAAACCCGAAAGCCTTTATGGTTCCGGCCTTGGATCGAATTACCAGGCCCAGGGCCTGAAACTCTCGAAGCACTTCCGCATCTGAGAGCCTTGACACCGACACCCATCTGTTGGAAGGCTTCCGTCATCGCGGGTGTAGCTCAATGGTAGAGCAGCAGCTTCCCAAGCTGAATACGAGGGTTCGATTCCCTTCACCCGCTCCAGCTTCTCTCTGTCCGACCCGGGGGCGCAAGCTTGCAGCGCAGGGCGGCTTTCACCGCAAACTGCTTTGCAGGAAGACTTCGTACGAGCAGCCGAATTTCGGCCCTTCAGAACCAGGTTACTCGGATCTTCGGCTGCTGTTCCTGGCAGTCGTCAGTGCATTAATTTAGTCTTGAAAGTTTTCAGGATGGGTTTTTGTTGGCCAGCTCCTGCTACAATGCCATCAAAAGAGCATGCGAGCTGCCCTAAGCTCTTTATCCGAAATGGACGCTCTTGAAATCCGAAATAGACGCATATAAATTCCGAAATGGACGCAGAAAGAATCCTAATTGGACGAAGATGATCGCGCAAGTGCCTCTCTATCCACGATATGCAAATGACCGTGTCACCGTTGCGCTGACGGATACGCCCGTTGTGATGGTGAACGGGCCTCGCCAATGTGGCAAGACTACGCTCGTAAGAGGGCTCAAGAATCACAGCCGCCGTTATATTACCCTTGACGATGAGACGGTACTGGCTTCCGCGCGTGCCGACCCTGCGGGCTTCATTCGAGAACTTGACGTTGCGACCATTGACGAAGTTCAGCGTGCGCCCGACCTGTTGCGAGCGATCAAACGAACGGTGGATGATGACCGCCGGCCCGGTCGCTTTCTGCTAACAGGCTCGGCCAACATTCTTGCGATGCCGACCATTGCGGAAAGTTTGGCCGGGCGCATGGAAGTCGTTACCTTGCTTCCGCTGTCTCAAGCGGAAATCAAAGGACATAAAGTCGATTTCATCGAGGACGCCTTCGCTGGCAAGATCCACCAGCCAACAAATTTGGCTCTCGGCAAGGAACTGATCGATATTGTCGTAACCGGGGGCTACCCAGAGGTTCTTGCCCGCCGCGACAGTCGCCGTCGAGCGGCATGGGCGAGAGAATACACTCGAGCGATCATTGAACGAGACGTGCGCGACATCATTGAGGTAGACAAGCTCGAGCAGATGCCGCAATTGATACGGGCGCTCGCCAGCCATGCGAGCCAACTCACGAACTTCTCACAGCTTGGCGGTCACCTCCGCCTCGACGACAAAACGGTACGGCGTTACATCGGCATACTCGAACACGTCTTTCTCATAAGGCGTATCGAGCCTTGGTTTCGCAACGATCTCAAGCGGATCGTCAAGACACCGAAGTTACACTTCCTAGATACTGGGTTGTTGTCCGTTCTGCTCGGCGCAAGCTCTGAACGGATTACAGCCGACCGTTCGCAATTCGGAGCGATTCTGGAGAGTTTCGTCATCTCCGAAATTCTTAAAATCGCAAGTTGGTCCAGTGCAGAGGTTCGACTTTCGCACTATCGCGACAAGGATCAGGACGAGGTCGATCTCGTCATGGAGAATGAAGTAGGCTCGCTTGTGGCCATGGAAGTCAAAGCATCCGCTACAGTCTCTGCCGGTGATTTCAAGGGATTGCGAAAAGTGGCGCAGGCGGCCGGTAAAGATTTCCGTCTGGGACTTGTGCTTTACGACGGTGACACAGTTCTTCCCTTCGGCGAGCGCCTCTTCGCAGCACCGCTGTCATGCCTTTGGAACTGAGTGCGATCAAAAGTGCTCTAAAGCAGGATCTGCGGTTCCACTCCCATCAACGCGACCAACCTAACAGTGTCCGCCCCGGCGACACAGGTAACAGATCGTGCCTTGTAGGGGCCGGTACAAAACGCCACCTATCAGTTCGGCCATTCGATCCACAGGTGGGGCACCTAGACGATCGGGCGGGTCCCCGCTCTCAAAATTCTGTCCAATCGGCTTCCTGGTTTTGCGAAGCGCTGTTCATGCCGAATGCGCCGGCAAGCTTCTGGCCAAGTGCGCGTGCAGGCGAAGCGGCGGGCCGCGTGCTCATTGTCGCCACGCCGATTGCGGGTTTTGAGACCGGCGCCGGACGGGTCACCGCAGGCCGTGTTGGTGCTTGCGGCATCGGACGTGCCGCTGCGATGAAGCTATCCGTTCCGCTCAGCTTGAACTGGCCGAGCAGTTCGTTCAGCGCGGCGGCCTCCGTTGCCAGGCTCTGGCTTGCTGCCGTGCTCTCTTCGACCATGGCGGCATTCTGTTGCGTCCCCTGGTCCATGGTGTTCACGGCCGTATTGATTTCCTGCAGGCCCGTCGATTGCTCACGGGAAGCCTCGGCGATCGCGTGGACGTGCTGGTTGATCTCCTGCACCTCATGAACGATGGCGTCGAGCGCCTTGCCCGTTTCGCCGACGAGGGCAACGCCGGTCTGGACATGTGTGCCGGAATTGGTGATCAGCGACTTGATCTCCCTTGCCGCATTCGCAGAACGTTGCGCCAGTTCGCGCACTTCCTGAGCGACGACTGCAAAGCCCTTGCCCGCTTCGCCCGCACGTGCTGCCTCGACCCCGGCATTCAGGGCGAGCAGGTTCGTCTGGAAGGCGATGTCGTCGATCACGCCGATGATATTGCTGATCTCGGCCGAGGACTGCTCGATCTGCTGCATCGCCTTGACGGCATTGCGGACGACTTCGCCGGACTTCTCGGCGCCTGCGCGGGTGCGGGCAACGAGTTCGCTTGCTTCCTGCGCGCGGCGCGCGGCGTCCTTTACAGTCGTTGTTATCTGTTCCAGAGCGGCAGCGGTTTCCTCCACGGAGGCGGCCTGCTGCTCCGTGCGCTTGGAAAGTTCGTCGGCCGATGAACGGATTTCATTCGCCCCCACGCCGATCGCCCGCGCATTGGCGCCGACGGCGCGCATCGCCTCGTTGAGCTTTTCGACCGAATGGTTGAAGTCGTGGCGCAATCCATCGAGATGTTCTGCGAACGGAACATCGATATGCGAGGCAAGATCGCCCGATGCGAGACGGCGCAGCCCGTCGCCGAGCGCCTCTGCCGCGCCGGATAATTCCGCCGCTTCGCGAGCCTTCTGGGCGTCGCGCTCGCGGCGTTCGCCATCGGTCAGGTTGCGATCGACTTCCGCCTGGGCTTCGAGCTGGATGCGCTCGATCGCGTTGTTGCGGAAAACTTCGAGCGCTTCGGCCATCTGGCCCACTTCGTCGCGGCGCTCAAGGCCCGGCACATCGCCGTCGGTCTCGCCTTCGGCAAGGCGTGTCATTCGTTCACGAAGCTTCGCCATCGGCGACGTGATGCCGGCCTGTGCGATGACGACGCCGAGCGCGATGGCGCAGATAACGGCCGCCGCGACTATCGCAAGGCAGAGATTGATGCGGTCATTGACGCTTGCCGAAACGGCGTCTCCGCCATCGTTGAGCATCGACATCAAGGCATCGTTATTCGCCGTCATCTTCGGTGTCAGTACGGTGAGCTTGGCGTTCAGCTGAGCGGCTGCAATCTGGGCTGCGGCGCTGTCGCCGGACTTGCTCATTTCGGCGACCTTGTTTGAAATCGTTTCTACTTCGGCGATTCCACTGAGAATATCGTCTATCGCTGGCTTACGGCTGGGCACCAGAACGGCCGCCTCGTTAAGACGGTCACGCGCTTGCGGCAGCTTGCTCGGTGTGGAAAGCGCGGTATGGAAAGCGGGCGTGCCCGCCTTCAGGCTCGCCAACCTCGTGGTCTGCAGCACGGCGGCGACGACAGAGGCGCTGGCGCGCGCGCCTTCCATGGCCGCCAATGCTTCATGGTCGATGAAGGCGCTGTATGTCGCATCCGCATGACGGAATTCGGTGATGACGTAAATCAAACCGCCCATGGCGATCATCCCCAGAAGCATGAGGATGGACATGATCTTGGTTCGAATTTTCAGGTTCTTCAGCAGTGTTCGCATGGAAAATATCCGCTTTCTTAGGCCTTCTGCTTGCCCGGTACTCTCGAAAATCTATGGTTCGAAACTCGGCATAGAGCTGCGGCATGTTCGAAATGATGTGGTGAGGCTCGACGTCCGCGTCATGCAGCCGGCTGAAAAAAGCCGTCGTCGTCTGCGGCATAAGAATCGATATTGCTTAACGGTAACCTAACGTTCAAAGGCCGATCCCCAGTAATGCGAGGCGCGCATTTCGCGCAATTTCCTATGGTGGAATCTCGCTCGGAGTATGGGGCGTCTTGTCCCGGAAGAAGAGGTTCGTCTAAAGCTTCTAGCACGGCTCGCCACCCGGCGGCGGACAGCATGAGCCGGCCGAGCGGCACCCAATCCATCGCAGCCGGGTCGCCTGTTTGCCGCTGACCATCTTCAATTCGCCCGAGCAGGATGAAGAGGGTGTAGCCCCAGAAGACGGTGAAGAGATCGATGCCGACAGGATCGGCTAGGCGGGATGAGGAGGCCGATCTCTGCACGCGCCTTTTGTCCGACCGGATATCCGTTGCCGCGCGTTAAAGCCGACGATACCCATCTGCCGCACTTCGGCACTGCCGTTTGCCATCGTCGAGACGGTGCGGCCCGGCGCATATTCCCCGAAACGCATGACTCTGATACAGGGATCACCGAGCGACGATGCCCCGACCCCACGAGCCGGACATGAGACAATCTTTCCTCGCCTCTACAAGGTTTAAGGTTTTTTTAACCTTACTGCAATTAGTAGCTGCATTGTATGCGGCACCTGGCTTTGCGCAGCAGACGCCGTCGTCGCTGCCGCTGCTTTTTGATGCTCGCGAAAGACTTGCCAAGCCGGACCTTTCGTCGCTCGTCCGCCTCCGATTTCTCACCTCAGTCGACTTCCCGCCTTTCAACTTTACCGATCAGAACGGCAAGCTGGCGGGTTTCAATATCGATCTGGCCCGCGAGATCTGCGATGAATTGGAAGTTGCTGCGAAATGCCAGATCCAGGCACTACCCTTCGCCGATCTCAAGGAAGCGCTTGCAGCCTCCCAGGGCGATGCCGTCATCGCGGGACTGGCCGTAACCGCGGACTTGCGAAAGCAGTTCACCTTCACCCGTCCCTACCTCATGCTGCCGGCCCGCTTTGTGCGCAATGCGAAGGCACAGATCAACGGGAATACCGCCGCATCCCTCTCCGGACGTCAGGTCGGCGTCGTCAAGGCGACGGTCCATGAGGCCATGCTTGCCGCCTTTTTTCCGGCAATAAAAGCCGTGCCTTTCGAGAACAAGGAAGCGATGCTTGCCGCTCTGAAGGATGGCAAGGTGGATGCCGCCTTTGCCGATGCCCTGCAATTGTCCTTCTGGGTTTCCTCCCAGGCGTCAGCAAAATGCTGTGCGCTCTTCGACGGCCCTTATCTGTCGGAGCAGTTTTTGGGGGAAGGCATGACGATCATGCTTCGCCAGAACGACGGCGTATTGACCGCAGCATTGGACCACGCGCTTGCAGCGCTTTCCAAAAACGGCCGCCTGCAGGAAATCTATTTGCGTTATTTCCCTTACGGGCTCTTTTAACCCTTGCGGAAGCGGGCGATCGCACTGCGTTCGATGGCAGCGCAGGTGAGCTTGTCGAGTTCCAACCTGTCGCGGAGCATGCTGAGCAACCGAAGCTCCTCGGCCTTGACCGAAAGGTCGGCGGAGGCGACTTCGACGGCAAGTGCATAGGCGGTATCATAGAGCCGCGAAGGCAGCGTGTCCTTCACCGTTTCCAAAACGACATCCAGCCCTTCCGGTCCGGCCAGCAGCGATGCGCAGTCGCGGGCAATCGAAATCAGCTTATCGTGGTCGAAATCCTTGAAGACCGGTAGAAAGCCGATCAGCTGGCCGATGCGCTCCATTTCCCGGTCGTTCATCGTGCTGTCGACAGCGGATGCCATCACCATCACGTATATCAGCGCGTCATGGGCGGAAAGCGGCTTGTTCATTCGGTCATTCCCTCTGTTTCGGCAGGAGTCTAGGAATTGCCGTGCGCCATTACAAGGGATCGCTAGATCGGATCGAGAGGATTGTCCGGCGGCGGTCCGGGCGGCAACGTCAGCGGCGCGCCCTTGCGCGGATCCTCACCATAGATGCCTTTCTTCTCCGCTTTGGCCTTCGCACCGGCTTCGATCAGTGCCGATTCGGCCGCCGCATCCGCCCAACCGTTTTCGACGAGCCATTGAGAAAGGTCCTGCGCACCGATCTTGCAGGAGGCGGTCGTGATACCGGTCCAGTTGACATCCTCCAGATCGCAGGTGACCGAGCGCAGTCGCAGAAAGAGCCGAAAATTCGTCTTCGCCAGCATGCCGCACGGCCATTCGTTCCCATCCGGTTCTTTGCAGACCTTGTCGGCCTGTGTCGGAACGATACCGGCAAGGCGCAGCTTCCTGTTTCCGAAGGCGAGAATGCCTGCACTCTCGGCGACCGGCCTCGGCAATGTCGCGGCCTTCTGCGGCTCCGGCTTTGGCTTTTCCGGCTCGGCTGTGGCAACCCGTTCGAGCGGCTTGCCATCCGCCTGCGCTGGATAAAATCGACTGGCTTCATCAACCGGCCGCGCGCTCATGCTGATCTTTGGATCGGGAAGGGCAAACGGCGGCTTTGGAGTCTCCTTGGATTTGGCAGTTGTGACGGGTTCTTCGCTCGCGGTTGCCGCCGCGTCCGGTTCGCCAAACCGCTCCCTGCCTGCCGCCAGCACCCCGGCGACGATTGTTATTCCCGCAACAGCTGTCAGAAGTGCTGCAGGCCGCATGGAAGATTTTCCTATTGGCTGGCCCAGATAATGCGCGCGATCCAATCCACATCGGAAAGCTCGATCGTCCGGTTTGGATGTTCGGGATTGAGAGACATCAGTTCGATGGAGCGCGGGCTCTGGCGCAGTAGAACCTTTGCCATCACCTCGCCCTCTCGCGTCTTGACGACGACGCGATCGTTGCGGCGCACCTGCGCGCCCGGCTCGACGATCAGCACGTCACCGTCGCGATAAAGCGGCATCATGCTGTCGCCCTGCACTTCGAGCGCATAGACACCAGCCTTCTGCGAGGGGGCGGCTGGAAATTCCACCACATCCCATCCCTGGCCTGCCGGGAAACCGCCGTCGTCGAAAAAGCCACCCGCACCGGCCTGTGCGAAGCCGAGCAGGGGAATGGAGCTTCCCTGCGACGGGAATGTGCCGTCCGGCAGCCCGGACAAGTTGTTTGCAGGCCGCATGAAGCCCATGAACTGCTCCATGGTGGCGCCTGTCGCATCGAGTACCTTGGCAATCGATTCCGTCGAAGGCCAGCGCAGGCGGCCATCGGCAGACAGCCGCTTGGATTTGTTGAAGGAGGTGGGGTCGAGGCCCGCCCGGCGAGCAAGACCAGACGGCGTCAGGTCATGCCGTTGGGCAAGCCTGTCGATCGCTGTCCAAATCTGCTCGTGTGACAGCATCTTGCCTGATCCTGCGCCCCGCGCCGCTCTCCAATCGGCAGGCAGACTAACGCCAAGCTTTCTCAGAGTAAAGTAAAAAGAGGAATAAAATCCTGTCTTGGAGTCAGGCGACCATCGCCATGTTGATCTTGCCGAGCTGGATGACGGCCTGGGTGCGGCTGTCGACGTTGAGCTTCAGGAGGATGGCCGAGACATGCGCCTTGATCGTCGCTTCGGAAACGCCGAGTTCGTAGGCGATCTGTTTGTTGAGCAGACCTTCGCCGAGCATGGTGAGCACGCGGCTTTGCTGCGGCGTCAGCGTGTGCAGGCGGTGAATGAGATCGGCCACGTCCGGATCCTGTTCATGGCCGTCGCGATAATTCTCGGGCGTGGCAATATCGCCGGCAAGCACAGTCTGGATGCTGCTGCGGATATCTTCGATGCCGGACGACTTGGAAATGAAGCCGGAAGCGCCGAGTTCCAGCGCGCGGCGGATCGTCGTCGCGTCGTCGGTTGCGGAGATGATCACGATCGGCAGGCTGGCGAATTCGGCACGCAGAGCCATCAGCCCGGAAAAGCCGCTGACGCCCGGCATGGCAAGATCGAGCAGCATGATATCCGCGTCCGGATGATCGGTTGCGGCAGCACGCGCGGCCGAGAAATCGCCGGCTTCCACGATCGCGTGCTGCCCCTCCATGCCGGTCACGGCCTGGCGCAGCGCATCCCGGAAAAGCGGATGGTCGTCCGCAATGATCATCGTCTGTTCCTGCATCGAAAACTCCCTCCCAAGAGCTCGATTCCATCCCCTCATGTGCGAGGCTACGCGCCGCACATGCCTTCTGCTTCATACTACTACATCAAATCAGGTCTTCTGCGGAAGAGGCGCGGACTTTTCTTCCTCCTGGAATTGCTTCACCATGCCCATGAAGCTCTTCATCATTCGCTCCATGATGCTGATCGAGCGGTCGATCTCGGCATCGGTGGGCAGCGCCTTGTTGACGATGCTCTTGTTTTCGAGCGCAGTCACGCGGTCGGAAAGCCTGTCGAGTTCGTCGTCATAAGCTGCGCGTTCGTCCGCCGCCATGCGGCATACCAGCGAACCGTCCTTTTCCTCGCAAAGCGCCATCGCGCCGGTATGCTTGTCGAGGCGGACGAAATGGTCTCCGCTGCGCTCGAGCTGGAAGCGCGCCGGGTCCTGCTCGGCGGCGAGCGCTGTCAGCGGCAGAAGAATTGCGGTAATCCCGATTGCGATCGTCTTCATGATTGATCCTCCGGATTTCTGTTGCGGCTATCCTGTTTTTCATGGGGGAGCCGTGGACATCGCCGTTCCTTTCCGGCAAAGCGCTCACCTACAGCATCAGCCATTGCATGAGGCCATCATGAGCGTGACACCCGTCGTTTACAAGATCGTGACCGAGGCTCTCTGGCAAGAAGCCAGGCAAAGCGGCGTTTTTCGCGGCGCAGGCATCGACCTTAAGGACAATTTCATTCATCTCTCGACGGAAAGGCAGGTGCGACGGACCGTGGCCCTGTTTTTCGCAGGCCAGCCCGGTCTGCTGCTCATTGCCATTGATAGCGGCAAGCTCGGCGACAAGCTGATCTTCGAACCCTCCAGGGACGGCGATCTTTTCCCGCATCTTTATGCCGAACTGCCGCTTTCGGCGGTTATCTGGGAAAGGCCGTTGCCGCTCGATGATGCCGGACAGCATATCTTCCCGGAACTCCTGTCATGATCGGCGCGTTCAAGCACACTGCCCGCAAGGGGCTCTTCCTCTTCGATCCCGAAACGGCGCACGGCATGTCAATCGCCGCGCTTAAATCCGGCCTGGTTCCCGCCTGCCGTATTTCGCCTGATCCGCGGCTGGTGCAGACGGTCGCCGGCCTCACCTTCGAAAATCCGCTCGGCATGGCAGCCGGTTACGACAAGAATGCCGAAGTTCCGGAGGCCCTCTTGAAGCTCGGTTTCGGCTTTACCGAGATCGGCACGGTGACGCCCAAGCCGCAATCAGGCAATCCGCGCCCGCGCATTTTTCGTCTGGTGGATGACGAAGGGGTTATCAACCGCCTCGGCTTCAACAACGAGGGTCATGACGCCGCCTTCCGGCGTCTGTCGGCGATCCGCGGCCAGGGCATTATCGGCGTCAACATCGGCGCCAACAAGGACAGCGAAAACCGCATCGCCGACTATGTGGCCGGCATCCGCCGTTTCTATTCGGTGGCGCGCTATTTCACCGCCAACATCTCCTCGCCGAATACGCCGGGCCTGCGTGACCTGCAGGCACGTGAGAGCCTGGCCGCTCTTCTGTCCGCCGTAATTGCCGCCCGCGATGAAGAGGCCGCGAGATCGGGCCGGACGATCCCGGTCTTCCTCAAGATTGCGCCCGATCTCACCGAGGAGGGCATGGACGATATCGCCGCCGAAGCGCTCACCCATGGGCTGGAGGGCCTGATCGTCTCGAACACGACGCTCGCCCGCGACAGTCTGAAGGATCAGCGGCAGGCGAAGGAAGCGGGCGGTCTTTCCGGCAAGCCGCTTTTCGAGAAGTCGACCGCGGTTCTCGCGAAAATGCGCAAGCGCGTCGGCGCAGCGCTCCCGATCATCGGCGTCGGCGGCGTTTCCTCGGCGGAGACAGCGTTAGAAAAGATCAGGGCAGGGGCCGATCTGGTGCAGCTTTATTCTGGCATGGTCTATGAGGGCCCGGGTCTTCCGGGCAAGATCGTGCGCGGCCTTTCAAAGCTCCTCGACCGTGAGCAGGTCTCGTCGATCCGCCACCTGCGAGACACGCGCGCTGATCACTGGGCCACCCGAAACGTCTGATTGGCCCGACGCTTCACCAGATGTGAGCTTGAGCGTCCGAGGAGAGCCATGACAACGCTTGGGATTTTACGATCTGAGGGAATGCAACATAGAAACGCGAGACGCTGGCAAGCGCGAGAGCGCCGCCCAGCACGGCGCATTTGCGGATATCCATGGTCGACGTCTTGGCTATTCTGAATCAACCCGCACTGGCCCGATGACCGCATCATGAAGGTGAAATTCAGCTTCGGCGGCGCCTCAGTCGTCTCGTGAGACGGTCTTCACTCTTGACGGAGAATTGCATTGCCGCGAGAGCTTCACCCAGTCGTTCGTCCCATTAGTTTCCCAACATTGCCATTTGGTCGGCATGCTTTGCACCAGCGGTTTCGTCTCGTTCGAGAGGCAAGGTGAACAGAAACACTGCCCCACGAGGTTTGTTCGCGGTGGCCCACAGCCGGCCCCCGTGAGCCTCGATGATCGAACGGCAGATCGTCAGGCCCATACCCATGCCGCTGGATTTGGTCGTGTAGAAGGCCTCAAACAGGCGGTCCATACTTTGCGGGTCTAGGCCTGGACCCGAGTCGCGCACCCCGACGACCACGCCTCCAGAGGCCTCTGTCCCGGTGCTGATCAGCAACTCGCGCTCTTCCTCATTAATGCCGCTCATCGCCTCGATAGCGTTCATGATCAGGTTTAGGATCACCTGTTGCAGCTGGACGCGATCTCCTTCCACGGACGGGAGGCTCGTCGCGAATTCGGTCCGCAGCGTGACGCCTTGCCGGAGCACTTCACTGCCGGTCAAGGCAATCACGTGACGAATGGCTTCATTGAGGTCGAACAGCCCGTTGCGGGGGGGCTCCTTCTTGACCAAGGCGCGGATCCGGCCAATGACATCGCCGGCTCGATTGGCGTTCTCGACGATCCGGCCGAGCGCCTGAGCCACCTCCTCCAGATTAGGCGGATAGGTGCCAAGCCAGCGCAAGGCCGCCTGGGCATTGGTGAGGGACGCGGCGAGCGGCTGATTGACTTCATGGGCGATGGAGGCTGTGAGCTGCCCCATGGTGGCGACGCGGTTTGCGTGGGCCAGTTGCCCTTGCGCCTCGCGCAAGGCTTCCTCGCTCTCGCGTAACGCCTCTTCCGCCTGCCGTCGCTCCGTCAAATCGAGGACGAAAGAGACACCTTCGTTCCTGCTCTCTTCTAACAGTGCACCGCCCATCAGCACGGGCAGACGGCTGCCATCTTTCCGAAAGTACTCCTTCTCGAACGGCTGGACTGCCCCGATCAGCTTCAGCTCTGCGATGGTCCGGGCATCGCGGTCGCGCCACTCGGCCGGCGTCAGGTCCGTCCAGCATAACCGACCCGAGGCAAGATCCTCCCGGTCGTAGCCCACCATGCGGAGGAAGGCGTCGTTGGCCTCAAGGATGCGACCTTCGATATTCCAGATGACGATCCCGATGATGTTGGCCTTGACGAGGCGGCGAATCTTAGCTTCGCGTTCAGCGAGATCGCGGTACAACCGGGTATTCTCCAGTGAGATCGCCGCCTGAGAGGCGAGCAGCTTCAGCACCGCGCTCCGGGCCGGCGCGAAGACCCGAGGGGCGAGGTTGTTCTCAAGATAGAGTACGCCGGTCAGTTGGCCCTGGTTGAGCAACGGCACACAAAGAATGGAACGAGCATGGTGCTGACGGATGTAGGGGTCCGCGGAAAATGGATTCTGAGCCATGGCGTCGCCGAGAACCACGCTTTCGCTTGTGCGTAAGACATAATGAAGGAGCGATTCCGGCAACGTGCTCGCGGTGACGATCTCGTCACGCAGCTGCACCACGACCGTGTCGCCGCCGGTCGTGGCTTCCGCCGCAATCCGTGACTGACCGCCACGCGGCAGGATCAACAGGCCGCGCTCGGCCCCCGCCTGCTCAACGGCGGTGCGCAAGACCGTGTCGATCAGCTTTTGAAGGACAATTTCGCCAGAAACGGCTTGCGAGATTTTGATAACGGTTGCGAGATCGAGTTGCTCGATCGGTGCGCCGATGGTGCTGGTTGGAGCAGGAGCGCGTTCTTCCCCTCTCAGGTCAGGATAAAGCTGGTCGAGTTGCCGCACCTTACCGTCGGCGCCCCAGCGCAGATAGCAGCCACGCGCGTTGCGGAGATAGAGACGAGTGAAGTCCTCGAAACCTCCTTGCGCATAAAAGCGGGCGGCGAGTTCATATGCGAGGGCTTCGTGATGAATGAAGCCGTTGGCGCGCGCTGAGCGGATTGCTTGTTCGTAAAGACGCACGGCGTCGATGTCTCGGCCTTCAAGGCGTGCTATCTCGGCGCCGACCAGCGCGGCTCGGTTCTCGAAATTCTCGGGGCAATGCTTCGCATAGATCTGAAGCTGTCGGTGGTGGGCGACCAGAGCCTCCGTATGCCGCGCCCGCTGTTCAGCCACAGGAGAATCGCAGCATGCGGCGCGGGCCAAGGCGCCATAGAAATGATGTTCCGGCGTTTCTTCGAAATGCGACACCGATGTCCATGGAAGCCTCTGGGCCCGCAATGAAGCATCGACGGCCGCCTCATAGTCGCCCGCAAAGAACCGCGCCTGGAGTTTTCTGACGAAGTAGCAGGTTTCCGCAAGAATCAAATTCGGATCGTCGGAAAACCGGCGTTCGATCTCAGTTTCGTCAAATCCGTCGTCATCGAAGGAGCCGAATTTCCGGGTCAACCCGCGCAGCGTCCGGACGAGGCCGAGTTGCGCGCTGGCGAGGTCTATGACGAACTGGAACCGCACCTTCCGTGCAAACGTAAGGCCAATCTCCGCTTGGCGGTGCACTTCCACAAGCGGATCTCCCGCCGCCAGCAGGTTCGAATTCAAACTGGCATAGCTGTATCCGGCAAACGTGAGGTCGCCGCTCTGGTTGGCAATTTCAAGCGCTCGCCGCAAGATGTCGCGGGCGGTTCGGACATGTCTCGTCCACGGTATGACATGGGCCCCGAAGTCTTTATAAGTCCTGGCTTGGAAGCGCTTCAGTTCGCGCTCTTCGACCAGTTGGCAGCCAAGCCGACCGAATCGAAATCCGGCCGCATAGTCGCCGAAGCGCGGTCCGGCAATATAGCCAAGCGACACATAATGGTAGCAGGAACCGTCGCTGTTGCCTCGCTCGAGGCTCAGATTAACAGCCAGGCAGATCGCCATGCACGCAAGATTCGCATCGGTATGCCATACCGCCCCAACGAGCCGGGTGAGGATATCCAGCGTCGCGGAGGATGCTGGGTCGCTCATCAACGGCAGATCAATGAGCTCCTCGATTGCGCGACTCCCGAGCTGCGACCAGATCCGGCCGTATTCTCGTTGCACCTCCTCGTCGGCCGGATGCGGCGACCAGTCGATGCCGAGATGCTGCCTCAGGGAGTCGAGACCAACGGCGGCGGAGCGACTGGTCTGACCGAGCGCAGCGTAGAGATCGATGCGCAGGCAGGCGACAGCAGCCTGGTCGTCGGTGCAGACAGCACAATTGGAAAGCAGTGCTAACCGCTCCTCCGCGTCCGCCAGCGCGCCAATGAGGAACTCGCATTCGGCTCGGTTCAGCTCAAGCGCGAACGCCAGTTGTTGCTGGCGCTCCCAGGCGTCTTCCGGCAGCAGTGTCGTGCCGGCAACAAAATAGTTGAGCGCCGAGGCGTATGCCGTCGAGGCCTTGGCGCGTCTGCCGGCCAGCAGATTGAACTTCGCCAGTTGCTCGCGCTCCTCAGCTGAGGTGATCAGTGCGGCCCCGCGATTGAGCTGGCTGACAATCTCGAAGACATTATCGTCAATCAGTTCCGGCGCAGTATTCGCCGCAAGCAGTCTCCCTATGCGAAGGTGCAGCTCGCCGCGCCGCTCCTCCGGGATCAGCGAATAGGCAGCTTCCTGAACGCGATCGTGGACGAACCGGTATGCGCCTGCCAGACGTTCGAGCAGTTCATGAGCGACGGCAGGCCACAGGGCCTCGGGGACTTGCTCCTCCGGGGTTTCGAGGACGAGTGAAAGCATCGTGGTATCTGCGATGTTTCCGAGACAGGCGAACTGCTGCAACGCCTCCCGCGTTTCGGGCGGAAGGCGCGCGAGCTTGCCGACCATCAGGTGCACGACGTTGTCGGTGTATCCCTTGGCGTGAATGCGCTGGAGATCCCAGGACCAGCATGCCGCGTCATGATCGAAGGTGAGCATTCCCTCTTCGGCGAGCGAAAACAGGAACTGACGGACGAAGAACGGATTGCCGCCGGTCTTGTCGAGCATCATCTGTGCGAGCGGGGCTGCACGCTCGGGCTGGCAGTGGAGCGCATCGGCAATCAATTGCCGGAGATGGTCTCGAGTAAGCGGCGCAAGCGTGATTTCCGCGACCTTTCCGCCGGCGGTCTTGATCGCGTCAAGCTTGCGCATCAAAGGATGGGCGGCGCTGACTTCGTTGTCGCGATAGGCACCGATCAGGATGAGCTGTTGCAGATCCGACCGGGTCAGCAGGTCCTCCAGCAGGTCGAGTGTCGCCGTATCGAGCCATTGGAGATCGTCGAGGAACAGCGCGAGCGGATGCTCGGGCCGGGCAAAGACGCTGATGAACCGCCGGAATATCAGCTGGAATCGCCGTTGCGCGTCCTGTGGCGGAAGTTCAGCGACCGGCGGCTGGTCGCCGATGATGAGCTTCAGTTCGGGGACGAGATCGACCATCAGCTGTCCGTTCGGCCCCATCGTTTCGCTCAGCGCCTGGCGCCACGGTGCCAAATCGGCCTCGCTCTTGGCGAGCAGCCCCTTAAGGAGGCCCTGAAAGGCCTGCGCCAGGGTCGCATAAGGGATGTCGTGCTTGTACTGGTCGAATTTGCCGGACGCGAACAGCCCGCGCGGCGGCACCAGTACTTTGTGGAGTTCATTGACCACCGCCGACTTGCCGATGCCGGAATAGCCAGAGACGAGCACCAGTTCCGGCGCCCCGCTCAATACCACGCGGTCGAAGGCAGTGAGCAAGGTCTCGACCTCGCGCTCCCGCCCGTACAGCTTCTCGGGAATCAGAACGCGGTCCGGGATATCGCGTTCGCCGAGCGGGAATGTGTCAATCCGGCACTGCATTTCCCATTGGCTGAGACAGCGGCTCAGATCGTGCTCGACGCCGCCTGCCGTCTGGTATCGTTCCTCGGCCGTCTTGGCGAGCAGCTTCATGACGATGGCCGAGACCGCCGGTGAAACATCCGCCGTCCGCTCATTGGGCGGCATCGGCTGCCGTGCAATGTGGCAATGCACCCATTCCATCGGGTCGGAAGCGGCGAAGGGCAGGCTCCCGGTCAGCATTTCGTAGAGGGTGACGCCAAGGGCATAAAGGTCGCTGCGTGAATCGATCGAGCGGTTCATGCGCCCGGTCTGCTCGGGGGCCATATAGGCAAGCGTTCCGGCGACCACTTCGGGCGGCTCTGGCGCCTGCCGCTCGCGGGAGAGGCGCGAGGCGATGCCGAAGCCGGTGAGTCGCACCTCGGCGTCCGAGCCCGTTACCAGGATATTGGCCGGTTTGATGTCCTTGTGGACGAGGCCGCGCTGGTGGGCCTTACCGAGCGCAGCGGCGATGCCGATCGCGAGGCGCAGGAAAAGCTCCGTTTCCATCGCCGTTCCGAGCCGCCTGGCGAGCGGCTCGCCGCCCGGATCTTCAAGCACCAGCATGGTCCGGCCGCCTTCGCGCACCAACTCAAGCGGTCGCACCGCCCATGGGCTATCGAGCTCATCCTTCAATCCAAATTCATGGTCGAGGCGTTCGAGGCTTGAAAGTGTCGGGTGCTCGAGGGCAGGAAGCACGACCAGTACCGGGTTCCACTTGCCGTCGGCGCCCCGGCGCCGTTCCCGGTGGAACACGCGATCACCATCCTCCCAGAAAACCTCCAAACTGCTATCTCCACCAACGCTGACGAAAGAGGATGTGCTTACTTGCTGACTTCGTCACCTCGCCTGTCTCATTTGGCACTGCCACTCTCGTTACGGAGATCCGTCCAATCACATTGGCCAAAGCGAGCACATGTGACGAACCGTAATCATTTCCCTGCCTTCTTACCACATCTCGCCTGTTCGTCCCAGCGCATCAGCCGAGCGGCGACCACCCGCCCTCTCAATCCATGGTCCGCTGCTGCTGACGAAAGGCCGCCCAGCGGCGGCCGGGCGGCCGGGCGGATCGTGGACCCGCAGAGCTTCGGAGGGAGGAGGCGGCGAAGCTTATTGGTAGCAAGGGGAAATTCGCTACCTGCCTGTCTTGAGGCAACGAGTAGAGACTAGTGATAGAAAAGACGACGGAAAATTATCCTGTGGTTTATTCTTGCGATACTTTGGAGTACCCGCACAGAGACGCATCCGCGAACTTCTGCTCAGCGAGTGGCATGTTCATGGATCGGCAATACCACCGTCGCTCCAGGCGCGTTAGCCAGCTGAAGCAGGCACTGTCAACTACCATCGGCTATTGAAACCTATCCAAGCGTATAATGTCCTCTCCAGCCGCCTTGTCTTAGACTCGAAGCGATCCTGAAACAGGGAGCGGTCATGATGGTATCCCCATACTTTGTCCCCGACGCGTCCTCGGCATCCAACACGAAGACAGCCAGTGTGTTGGTCGCGGATCCGGAAATCGACGTTTTTTCCCCTCTTGTTGCACGTCTCCTTTCTGAGGGACTGGCGGTTCGGCTGGCCACGAGCGTTGCCGGAGCCAAGGCGCAGCTTGAAAGCGACGTGCCCGATTTCGCACTGATTGAACTCAAATACGTTGACGGCAATGGTTTTGAGATCGTCGAAGCGTTGGCAAATCTGGGCACTACACGCGTCGTGGTCCAAAGTAGCTACTGCAACATCAGCACGGCGGTCCGTGCCGTCAAAGAAGGAGCAAGTGACGTTTTGCCGAAGCCGATGGAGGTCGATGTCGTGCTCGCCGTGCTGCTCGGACGAAATCTCGATTCCGCGCCGATACCTGATACGATTTCGTGCCCCGAGGCGGTTCGCATCGAGCATATTAAGAGAATTTACACCATGTGCGGGGCGAACGTATCGCGCACTGCACGCACGCTTTGTATGCATCGAAGAAGCCTCCAACGCATCATGGCGCGGGATTCCTTCTCACTATAGACACCTTGAGTTCGGCTGCCACCCCATGCGGCGTCGCGTATGATCGAGACGCCGCAGACAAAGATCGCGTTCGTCGTCAGCACGGAGGCCCGACCCCTAGAACAAATCCAGGAAGAGTGTGGATCGATCCGGAATTGCATACAATCAAAAGATAGTGCAGCTGTGGAGACTCCACTTTGGCCGAAGCTGCACTAGCGGTGGCGCTCCGGCACCTTTGCGCTCATGCGGACCTCGTTGGTGGGCTCATATCCCATTCGGCCGCCATCGTATCTTTTGACGAGGATTGGTCCTTCGAATCGCACGGCATTCTCTCCCGACATCGCCATTGTTAATCACCATCAGTTCATTCATTTTTGTCTTCAACAACCCGAACTTGGCAGAGAGCACTTGTTAACCGTAACCCCGGCAGCCCGACATGCCGTGGTGCGATCTTATAGGCAAATCCAAATCCATTCGGTCGGTCTTGAGCGCGCGACCTTGCTTGCCATGCGAGATCCAAAAAGAAGCCTCCCGGGGGTTGGGAGGCTCAAGGCGGGCCGATCGGGGGCGATACGGCCTGGGAGGAGGAAGGAACCCGCATCATAGAGGAGGGCCCCCGCCCGAGCTATTGGCCGCCAGGAAGGATCGATTATCACTGAGGAGGGGGTGAACTATACGCGCGGCCAAGACCTTTATGAGTGCGTTTGCGGCTTTCCCGGCGCGAGCATCAGCTTATCAGCCATACGCGCGAGTTCGGGTAGGGACTTGGTTCCCATCTTTTGCATGACCTGGCTGCGGTGAACTTTCACGGTAATCTCGCTCACGCCTAGATCACCGGCAATCTGCTTGTTGAGCCGTCCGGTCGCCACCAAAGCCATCACCTCGCGCTCCCGCGGGGTCAGGCTATCGAAACGCGCGCGTACCGTCGCCAATGCCTTTTCATTTTCAAGCCACACGCGGTCGCGCGCCAGGCCGACGTGAACGGCATCGAGCAAATCCTGGTCTCGGAACGGTTTCGTCAGGAACTCGACTGCGCCCCCCTTCATCGCCTGGACAGACATGGGAATGTCGCCATGCCCGGTGATGAAGACGATCGGCAGCTGAATATTTTCTCGCGACAGCTCAAGCTGAAAATCAAGACCGCTTCGTCCCGGAAGCCGGACATCGAGCACGAGACAGGTCGGTCCGTTGGGTCGTCCAGACCTGAGGAAGTCGTCCACAGAGGCGAGGAGTTTCACGTCGAAACCGACCGAACGCAGCAGGCTGCCGAGCGCCTGGCGGATTTCCAGGTCATCATCGATGACAATGATGGTTGCCTCGGTCATCGTCAGCGCCCCCCAAGTTCAACCGGAGCATTGGGACGTGCAGGATCTGCACCCACTGCAGCAACAGCGGGCAAAGCCCAACCAGCAGAACGCCATTGACGCGATGAGAACACTCCTCCTCTCTCCTTCGTCGCTGCCGAAACGGAATTTTTTCGCGCACCAGAATGCGCGCTAATAACTTCAGCCACAAGACTAAATGCGGGCTGCCCACGAGAGCGCTTGCGCGTCCTGCAATCTGCCACAGCGTGCCGATGCGCTATGGCCGGCGCCTGCCTTACGAGGGACGGTGGCGCAAGTGTGAGCGGCGCGGGGCAGGCAAACCAAGCGCTAGCGACGCTGTGCCGAGTGATGCTCGCTCCGGCACGGCAGCCAAGCGGGATGAAACTGATCTTCGAGCACCGATGCAACCCTCTCGCCGGCACGGTCTACGCCCGGACCATTGCCGCCGTCTGCCAGCTCATCGAGACGGCGACTAGGGCCCACGACAAGCCGGCGTTCAGACTTGCGACCACGCTCCTTGACGCAGGCAGGTCTGAGCGAAAGCGTCGCCTGGGAACGCCTCTTCGGCCGGGTGGTCGCGTTCAATCGGAAGCTCAGGCGGCCACCGCGCGATCAAGGGTCCCTTCGGGCGGGCGATATGTTGCGGGCGCTCCTGGGCAGATGCCGCACTCGTTGCTGCCGCAAGGCCTCACACAATCTATACGATCGTATAGCTTGCGATGCCTTGGTCGCCGTCAGATACTAAACCCATCCATTCAAGCGCGCCACAACGCCAATTCGGTACAGCGCCGATCGGCGAAGTCGGGAGGCGGCAGTGCCAACCAAGAAACCTCTGATTGCGATCGTCGACGACGACGAGTCGATGCGCGAGGCTATCAAGGGGCTCATGAGGTCGATGGGATTTGACGCCGAGACCTTTTCATCCGCGGATAATTTCTTGAGGTTCCCCCATATCCGCTGCACGGCCTGCCTGGTGACGGACATCAATATGCCCGGAATGAGCGGGCTCGATCTGCACCGCCGGCTCGTCGCGCTGGGCAAGAGCATTCCGACTGTTTTGATCACCGCCTTTCCGGAAAAGAATGTGCGCGCGTCTGCCTTGGGCGCGGACATCGTCGGCTGCCTGACAAAACCGTTTGGTGAAAAGGTTTTGCTTGATTGCATCGGCTCTGCGCTAGCTCTCAGCAACAATGGCGAAAGCGGTTCATGAGGTCGCAAAAAAGTCCCCTCTGAGTTATCGAAACGTCGCCAAATCCATATTTGCGTCAATAAAGCTGCTAGGTCGGCCAACTGGCGGGAACTCGAGGTCCGCAATGCCTTGGCTCGTCGACAAGCGCTTGCGCGAATCGGCTAGAATCGTTGCAAGTGACTTCAGAATAGGGAGGAAAAACCAGCCGATCCAAACACTCCCACCGGGCCTTCGGCGCGGACTTTGATCTTTTCAATCCTATCAGCCGGGTCTCCAATCTGGAATAGCCACTGCGATCTGCGCCAAAGCCTCGCAGGGTAAGGCTTCCTGCGCATCTGCAATCCCCCACCGAGGAAGTTTAAGCGCGACAGCTTCCGGCAATCTGGTGGAGCGGGTTAAACCAAAGGCGGAAGTCAGCATGCCTAGAATTCAGAAAGTCTTCCGCAAGTATTATGGACCGAGATAACGCTTGGGACTAGCTTCAAAGGTGCCAACTGAAGGGAAATGCCCGCAACCAAAGGAAGCGCAGTATGACTGAGACGCTGGAGCAGAATGATCCTGCCATCGAAGAACTGATGAAAGACGCAATAACCAGTTACATGCTGGACAGTTTCGAAGTCGAGGATCGGTTGAAGGCAGCAGTCCAGAAGATCGCCTCGGAACTGCTTGCTGAAGAGCTGGCTGTTCTGAGGGAGAAGGCTGCGAAGGCCAAGTCGTGCTATATCCAGGTCGGAGATGTGTTGACACCGGCCTAAGGTCGGTCGGATATTCCCAGCCTCGGGTAGGGGAGGTGTCCTACGAGCGCTGCACCCCAATCCCGGGCAATGATGATTTGAGTGCGGAAATCACCCGCTCGGTCGCCAGCAAAACATCAGCCCCAATACGAGCATCCTCGCCAAAATGTCAGCAGGTCGCCGAGCGCGAGCCTTGGGACATTTATTCGGCAGGCCGAGGCCCCACCCACACGCCCGCTGGTATCGCGGGGATACTATTCGCCAATCCGTCGAGCATGCCTTGCAAGACGCTCTCGGTCAGCGCCTCCACTTTGTCGCTGGGGCCGACGAGGCGGTCTACCAGCAGCAAAGTGAGACCATGCATTTGCGACCAGAAAATTAGAATGGCACCGTCAATCTTGCGTGTATTTGCGGCCGTGTTCGCAATGAGCCGCCCGAGCGCCCCGTCGCTTATCGCGTCCACCAGAAGCGCTTTCATGTTCTCTGCCGCAGTTCTTTCGACAGCAGGGCGCCCATTGTCCTGACCGGTAAGGTAGCCGCCGAACATCAATCTGTAGAGCGCAGGATTATTGACGCCGCCGCAAACATAAGCGCGCGCTATAGCTGCCAGCCGCTCTCGCGGACTGTCGAGTTCCTTCGTCGCGTCGGTCATCTGCTTTGCAAGGAGCTCGAACCCTACCGCCGAGACGGCCGCCAGCAATTCGCGCTTGTCGGCGAAGTGTTTGTAAGGGGCGTTATGGCTGACGCCCGCTCGACGGGCGAGTTCCCGAAGCGAGAACTCTGTGGTTTGGGATTCGCTTAGGACATCGAGTGCGGCCCTAACGATCGCCCTGTGCAGGTCACCATGGTGGTACGGGCGCGGCTCTGTGCTGGACATGTCTTTGGTCATGATCGTCCATTTAGGTTTTTAAGTTGCGCGCGTCAACTTTTTACCAAGTCTATGTTGACAATGCCCACTCTAACGCTTAAGTGGGCGTCGTCAACATCGGGCGATGGCCCATTACATGCATCAGATTGGAGACTGCGACGAACAACGCAGCTCACTTTTGGTCGCAAACCGTACCGGAGAAAAAAATGCAGTCCTATCGATTGCTGGGAATTGCTCTCGCCTGTGCATGTCTGGGTGCTTGCGAAGACAAAGCCGAAGTGGCGCCGCCGCCGCAGCAAGTGCGCGTCGTCGCGGCCGCTGAGGCTCAGTATCAACAGGGTGCGGAAATCACCGGTGAGGTGAAGGCGAGAGTACAGAGCGAACTCTCCTTTCGCGTCAGTGGTCGGGTTCTTGAGAGAAAGGTCGACGTTGGATCGCATGTTAGGGCCGGCGACGTCATTGCCCGGCTCAACGACACGGAACAGCAGGCGGACGTGAGCGTCGCCCGCGCCGCACTGGAATCGGCGCAGGCCGTTGTCAGACAAAAGACATTGGCTTTCGAGCGATCAAGGTCGCTCCTGCGGTCACAGGCAGTTCCGCGGGCGATCTTTGATGATGCCCAAAAGGAACTGCTGAGTGCGCAGGCTTCCCTGGAGGGCGCCGAGGCCGCGCTCGCGACGGCCGAGGACGCGCTGTCCTACACGGAGCTGAAGTCCGCCGCAGACGGAATCATCACGGCGCGCAGCATTGAAGCGGGGCAGGTGGTATCGGCGGCGCAGTCTGCCTTCACGCTTGCAAACGACGGCCCAAGAGATGCGGTGTTCGATGTCTTCGAGGCGTTCTTCTTGGATGGCCAGCCGCTGAAGGACGTCGAGGTCGTACCAGTCTCCGACCCCTCGCTGAATGTCCATGCCGCCATACGCGAGGTCTCGCCCGTCATAGACGCGAAGGCAGGCACGATCCGGATCAAGGTGGGGCTCCAAAAGGGTACGCCATGGCCGCTTGGAACGCCTGTAGTGGGCAAACTGCGGGCCTCGCCGCGCGAAGGAATCGTGCTGCCGTACACCGCGATCGCATCAGCCGAGGGCGAACCCGCCGTGTGGTTCGTCAACGCCCGAAACCAATCCGTTTCGCTCCGGAAGATCTCTGTCGGCCGGTACCGCCAAAGCGATTTCGTCGTGACCAGCGGCGTCGCACCGCACGACCTGATCGTCACCGAAGGCGGAAAGTTCCTCAAGGAAGGCCAGGCGGTCGCCTGGGATGGCAAGTGAGATGACTCTCAATCGCATATGCGCCTTTCTCCCGCTTCTTGTGTCGGTCTCGCTGCTTGTAGGCTGTGATCAAAACTCCGTCGCAGGAGAGGAGCCAGCTCCCCGTCCGGTCAAAGTCGTCATAGCCGCGGCCGAACGAAGCCAGGCGGCAAGCTTGCCCGGCGTCGTACGAGCCCGTATCGAGACCGATCTGGCGTTCAGGACGTTCGGAAAAATGGTGTCCCGCAAGGTCGACCTGGGCGATCTGGTCCACAAGGGAGATGTCCTTGCAGAGATCGATCCTCTCAGTCTGCAGCTCGCGGTCAAGAGCGCGGAAGCTGATCTGCGCAACGCCCAGGCGCAGTTGGAGAACGCCGCGACGACGGAAACGCGCAAGCGAAGGCTCATGCGGAGCAATGCGGCAAGCATTGCCGATCACGATCTTGCCGAACAGCAGCTCAAGTCGGCTTCAGCCAATTCCGCGAAAGCAACGGCCAGCCTTGCCAAGTCGCGTGAGCAGCTAGGCTACGCCGAGCTGAGGGCCGAGTTCGATGGCGTCGTCACCGCCACGTCCGCAGAAACGGGCCAGACCGTCTCGGCCGGCCAGCCAGTCTTGAAACTGGCGCGCCTCGAACAGCGCGACGTGATCGTCGACGTTCCTGAAGCGCAGTTCAGCAACATTCGCCTGGACGACCACTTCAGCGTCGCCCTCCAGCTCGACAGTCGGATTAAGGCCACTGGCGTCGTCCGCGAGATCGCGCCCCAGGCCGATCCCAATACCCGCACCTATCGGCTGAAGATCGGCATCGATCGGGCCCCGGACATCTTCCGTCTCGGCGCCGTGGTCACCGCGACGCCGCTTGCCGGAGAAAGGAAGCAGGCGATCATGCTGCCGCTCTCCGCCATCCGCCATGAAGGCGGTACCAGCCAGGTCTTAGTGGTCGATCGCTCCACAGCGCAAGTTGCCCTGAGGGCGGTTGAACTCCAGGGCCCGGCGTCCGCCCCCCGTTCCGTTCTGGTTCTATCGGGCCTGCGGGAAGGCGAAGAGATCGTCGCCGCCGGAGTTGATGAACTCACCGATGGACAGAAAGTAAAACTCGGACAGGAGCTCCGCCCGTGAATAAATTCAACCTTTCCGACTGGGCGCTCGAGCATCGTTCTCTCGTCTGGTATTTCATGATCATGTTCGCAGTGGCGGGCGCCTTTGCCTATCTGGCGCTTGGCCGCGAGGAGGATCCATCCTTCACGATCAAGACGATGGTGATCCAGGCCCAGTGGCCCGGTGCTTCTGCGGAGGAAGTGACACAGCAGGTTACCGACCGCATCGAAAAGAAGCTGCAGGAACTCGACAACCTCGAACATACGCGAAGCATCACGACCGCCGGTCAGACCATCGTTTTCGTCGACCTGCTGCCAGATACGAACGCGCGGGACGTGAAGCCCACCTGGTCGCGCGTCCGCAACTTGATCGACGATATCAGGCACGAGTTCCCCCAGGGCGTGGTCGGGCCCTTCTTCGACGATCAGTTCGGCGACGTCTATGGCAACATCTTTGCCTTCATTGGCGACAGCGGACTTAGCCAGAGGGAACTGCGTGATTTCGCCGAAGATGCCCGAACACAGATCCTCAAGATTCAGGACGTCGGCAAGGTCGACATCGTCGGTGCGCAGGATGAGGTGATCTACCTCGAATTCTCCACCCGCAAGATCGCCGCCCTCGGCATCGACCGCACCGCCATCATCGCCACGCTGGAGGCGCAAAACGCCGTCACCCAATCCGGTTTTGTCGAAACCGGCCCGGAACGGGTCGCTTTGCGGGTCGGCGGACGCTTCATCTCCGAAGAGACCTTGCGTGGGATCAATCTTCGAGTAAACGACCGCTTTTTCCCGCTGACCGACGTCGCAACGATCACCCGCGGCTACGTCGATCCGCCGACGTCGCTCTTCCGCTTCAACGGAAAGCCGGCCATTGGCTTGGCGATCGGTATGAAGACGGGCGGCAATCTGCTTGCCTTCGGCGAAACGCTGGAAAAGACAATGAGCAAGGTCGTACAGGATCTTCCGGCCGGCGTCTCCGTTGAGCAGGTCTCAGACCAGCCGAAAATGGTTGACGAGGCGGTGGGTGGCTTCACCAAAGCCCTGTTCGAGGCGGTCGCGATCGTGCTTGCGATCAGTTTCATCAGTCTCGGGTTCAGGGCCGGCCTCGTCGTGGCAATCGCGATCCCGCTCGTTCTCGGTATCACCTTTGTGGTGATGCTCTACACCGGCATATCCCTGCAGCGCATCTCGCTCGGAGCGTTGATCATTGCGCTCGGTCTCCTCGTCGACGACGCCATGATCGCCGTCGAGATGATGGTGGCACGGCTGGAAATGGGTGACAGTCTCAAGAAGGCCGCCACCTATGTCTACACGTCCACGGCCTTTCCGATGCTGACCGGCACGCTCGTGACTGTCGCGGGATTCATCCCCGTTGCATTCAACAAGAGCAGCGCGGGCGAGTTCACTTTCACCCTCTTCGTCGTTATCGCCGTATCGCTTGTCGTCTCCTGGATCGTTGCCGTCCTGTTCACACCTCTCATCGGCGTGACCTTGCTGCCGAAGACGATGAAGAAGCACGCCGAGCACAAGGGCCGGTTTGCGAAAGCATTCTCGAGTATGCTGCAATTCTGCCTGCGCTGGCGCTGGATGACGATCGTCGCAACAGTCGTTCTCTTCGCAGGATCGATCGTCGGCCTGACGATGGTGCAACAGCAGTTCTTCCCGAGTTCGGACCGGTCGGAACTGATCGTTGACTGGAATCTGCCGCAGAACAGCTCAATTGCCGAAACGAGCCGCCAGATAGCCCAGTTCGAGCGTGAGATGCTTGCCGGCAACCTTACGGTCGAGCACTGGTCGACATATGTCGGGAGAGGCGCGCCGCGCTTCATCCTTTCCTTCGACGTGCAGCCGGCTGACGTTTCCTTCGGTCAGACGATCATCGTGGCCAAGGGACTCGATGCCCGCGACAAGCTGAAGCAAGAAGTGGAAGTTTACCTTCAGAAGACCTTTCCGGGGACGGATGCCTATGTGAAGCTTTTGGAAATTGGACCGCCGGTCGGCAAGCCGATTCAGTACCGTGTGTCCGGCGAAAATCTGCAGACGGTGCGCGACCTGGCACGGAAGCTTGGATCGATCGTCGGCACTGCTCCTTCCCTAAAAAACCTTGCCTTCGACTGGAACGAGCCGGCCCGCGTCGTGAAGATAGACGTGCTACAGGACAAGGCCCGGCAACTCGGCGTCTCGTCGCAGGATATCGCAATGGCGCTCAACACCGTCGTACAGGGAAATGAGGTAACCCAGGTCAGGGACAACATCTATCTGGTCGATGTCATCGGCCGTGCCGCGGAAAAGGAGCGCGGCTCGATCGACACCCTGCTTGATCTGCAACTGCAGAGCAGCAGCGGTCAATCCGTCCCGCTGTCATCGGTCGCAACCTTCCACTATGAGCTCGAACAGCCGACGATCTGGCGGCGCGACAGAGTTCCGACCATCACGATCAAGGCCGGGATCGGCGATGCGACCCAGCCCGCGACCGTCGTGAAGGCGCTCTCCGACAAGGTTGCGGCCTTCGAAAAGACGCTGCCGGTTGGGTATTCCGTTGCAGTCGGCGGCGCGGTCGAGGAAAGCGCCAGGTCCCAGGGTCCCATTGCAAACGCGGCACCGGCCATGTTCGTCATCATGGCGACGCTGCTGATGATCCAGCTCCAGAGCTTCCACAGGCTCTTCCTGGTCTTCTCGGTTGCCCCGCTGGCGCTTATCGGCGTCGTCGTTGCGCTGCTTGCAAGCCATGCGCCGCTCGGCTTCGTGGCACTCCTGGGCGTGCTCGCGCTCGTCGGCATCCTCATCCGCAACTCCGTGATCCTGATCGTGGAGATCGAGGCATTGCAAGGCGCGGGAAAATCGCCCTGGAAAGCGGTGGTGGAGGCGACTGAACACCGCATGCGGCCGATCATGCTCACCGCAGCAGCCGCGACGCTCGCGCTAATCCCGATCTCGCACGAGATATTCTGGGGACCCATGGCCTATGCGATGATGGGGGGTATCGTCGTGGGCACGGCACTGACGCTGCTCTTCTTGCCGGCGCTCTACGTTGCCTGGTTCCGGATACCCCGTGAAATCGAGCAGCCCTGAGATGACAACATCCTTGTTGCTCCCTGGGCGCAATGCCCAGGGTCTCACACTGCTTGGGTTCGCTCAGACGATCGCTGCCACGCAACGCGCGTGCATCGGGCGAACCGTCCCGCTTCTTCTAACCTTATGTCTCGTTGCATCGGGTTGCGCCAACCGGGTGCAGGATGTCCTTCAGCCTCTTGCCGTAGCCCCGACGGACACGAACCGGGTCACCATGCTGGTTGCCACGACACGCAAACCGTCGCAGGATCCTGGCAAACTCTATTCCGGCGACCGCGGGACGGCGATTTCGCTTAACAGCGTCGATCTGTCCATACCTCCCGACCGCAACCGCAAGATCGGGGAGGTGCAGTGGCCGTCCCGCATGCCGCCCAAGCCGGAAAGGGAGTTTGCGGTCACGCAAGTCGCGAAAATCCAGTCCGAAGGCCAGGCCCTGGACTGGTACCGCAGGAACCGAAACTCCAGGCGTCAGGTCATCATTTTCGTACATGGATTCAACAACACCTATGCCGACGCAGTCTTCCGCTTCGCGCAGATTGTCCACGATTCCGGAACCGACGCCGCGCCGATCCTCTTCACCTGGCCGTCGCGGGGGCGCACGTTCGACTACCTCTATGACAAGGAGAGCGCCAACTATTCGCGTCGGGCTCTGGAGGATCTCATCCTTCAGGCCGCAGGAAGTCCTGATGTTCAAGACGTGACGATTCTCGCTCATTCCATGGGAGGCTGGCTTGCAGCAGAGGCGTTGCGTGGCGTCGCCATGCGCGAGAAATCAATCCCGGCGAAGGTCAAGAATGTCATACTGGCCTCGCCGGACATCGATATCGACGTGTTTCGTCGTCAATTCGTCGAAATGGGGCCAAAACGGCCGCATTTTGCCATCTTGACGTCGACACGCGACAAGGCCCTGGAGATCTCCAGTTGGCTGTCTGGCGGGGTCGACCGCGTCGGTGGATCCGATCTCAGGCCCTATGCACCGTTGCTCGAAGAACTCGGCGTTTCAGTCATCGACACGACCGCCATCGCAGCGAGCGATCCGCTCGGCCACAATGCCTTTGCCGACACTCCCGAGATCGTGCGCCTGCTCGGGCGGCGGCTGGCGGGACAGAGCCTGGATGGCGCAAAGGCGAGCGTTACGAACCAGATCGGAATGACTGCGGCCAATCTTGCCGGTTCGGCAGCGCGCGTAGCCGTTGCAGCTCCCGTCGCGGTCATCAACCCGCAGGCGCGCGAGGTCTTGAAGCGCGAGCTCTTGAAGCGGGACCTTTCCCCAGGCGGAGGGCGGATTGTGGACGGGCAGATTTCCTACTGAACCGAAAGGCGCGCCTCAATGAGATGACCCAATCTGACGAACGCGCGTCGAGCATCGCCCTTCGGCGGCTCGCCTGCAGGATGAAGATGATCTCAGAACGCCGAAACGACAGGGTGCCGCCGCAAAAGGGGCGGCAAATGGAAAATGGCACAACGATCGACAGCACCAGCCGGTGCGTCACATCGAATGCCAGCCGGTTTTTTGCGGGTTCCGGTATCCATTTCTGCCTCGGTCGTGAGCGGCAGAATCGCCTCAGCTGGAAAGAACCATGGCCCAATAAGGTATGTTCCGGGAAGACGTATTGTGCGCAACGGCCACCCCGAGCCCATTATAGCGTCCCAGCATGTTTTCGAGATGGTGCTGCGAGTTGATCCAGGCCGTCACCGCGGCCTCGACGCTCTGCTGGCCGGCTGCGATGTTTTCGGCCGCTGGAAGCTGCACGCCGCTTTTCGTCACGCGTGCGCCGAAACTGTCGGCCATGCCCATCAGATGCGTCATCTTGCCGGCGCTTGCCATTCGCTTGGCCTGGTAGATTGCCGCAGCGCTTGCCGCCGGATCGACGCGAAGCGCCGTCAGGCCGCTTTTGGCACGAAGCTGGTTGACGAGCGGCAGCGCCGCCGCCGTCTCGTCGTCCCCGTCCGAAGGCGTGGAGGACATTCTGGGTGCGGTCGTGCAGCTTGCGACGCCCGTCAGGAGGACAAGGCCTGATATGCGCAGCAGATTGCGCCTGGAAAGATCGATCGATGTCATGTTTACCGGCGGAAGTTGAAAAGTCGGATGATAATGAAGATCGGAATGACGACGGTTGCACCAAGCAGCAGATAATCACCGATGCGGCCGAGAGCCGAAAAACCCCGGTACCAGATCTCGCGGATGAAATCGCGGATGCTATAGACGAGGTCCAGCGGCGCCCATCCGAAAACGGTCATCACGAAACCGACAATCAGCGAAACGACCAAGAGCTTCACCAATGTGCGGCCGAGCGAGTCGCCCAGAAATTTGTTTACCTGATCGGACATGCGCCATCTCCTGTTTGCCCTGAAATACGGTTGCGGCGCGTCGCCCGCAAGCCTTTTCCGGAACCGGCCGTTCCGCCTCTGAAATAGGACTTGAGTTTTTTTGTGGCCGCCGCCAAATGCGCAGGCATTCAACGGGCCACATCATGCAGCAAAGCCAGCTTTCCTCCGGCGACGTCATCGCCGACCGCCGTGCCGACTATGCGAAGATGCTTAACGAGGGTGGCGAGCCGGATGCGGCCGCCGAACTGATGGAGCAGGCGCTGGAGCTGACGCCCGTCTGGGCTGCCGGCTGGTATCGCCTCGCGACTTACCGGGAGAATGCCGGCAAAGTGGAATCCGCGATCGAAGCCTATCGCAAGACGCTGGCGCTCGATCCCGAGGATACCTTCGGCGCAAGCCTCAAGCTCGCCCTGCTCGGTGATTCCGAAACGCCGGACCGGCCTCCGAGCCGCTATGTCGAGCGGCTGTTCGATGATTATGCCGCCCGTTTTGAAACCTCGCTCGTCGAAAAGCTGGATTATACCGTTCCGCAGAAACTCGCAGCACTTGTCGCCTCCACCGGCCGCAAATATTCGCTGGCCGTTGATCTCGGCTGCGGCACCGGCCTGCTTGGTCCGGAAATTTGCGCCCGTGCCGGGCGGCTTGAAGGCTACGACCTCTCGCAGAACATGCTCGCCAAGGCCGCGGAGAAGGCAATCTACCATCACTTGGCCCGGGCCGACCTTTCTCTTGCGCCAGAAGGCTCAGGCGTCTTTGCGGATGGCGCAGAATATCGGGCTGATCTGATCGCGGCTGCCGACGTGCTCATGTATCTCGGCAATCTCGAAAGCACCTTCGCAATCGTCGATCGCCTCGCCACATCCGGTGCGGATTTCGCCTTCTCGGTCGAAGACGCGGGCGAGGGCGACGGTTTTCATCTCGGGCCGTCGCTGCGCTACGCTCACACGGAATCCTATGTTCGCAGCCTTTGTCGTCGTTGCGGTTTCGAACTCATCGAAACCGTTAAAACCACGATTCGAAAGGATGGCGGCAAACCGGTCGCCGGCATTCTGTTTCTTGCACGACGATAGCCTTTTGCGCATCAATATTGCGATTTCAAAATAGGTCAGCATTACTTACATATTTCGCTTGCTCGCACCTGCGAAAAGCTCGATAATTCCCATCATAGCTGACCGGCGCCGCGGAAGAACAAGCAGGAGCGCCTCAGCCCGTTCACCATACACGATCCGTTGCGCGGGGCTTCTCCGGCGATTTGAACTCTTCTGCTCTTGGAGATTGCCGCATGGCTCAACTCATCGGTGCCCTCGGTATCTGGAACACCAGCGCAACGCGCCATACGCCGCTCGAAGATGCGCAGGGCATATTCTCCGGCAGCCTCGTGTCGGCACTTGGCCTTTATGTGCTCGCCAGCGCCGGGCTTCTCACCGGCAGTACGGCCGGCATCGCCTTCCTGCTGCACTATACTTTCGGCGTGAATTTCGGCCTTGCCTTCTTCCTGCTCAACCTGCCGTTTTTCTATCTCTCCTTGAAGCGTCTCGGCATCGCCTTCACGATAAAGACCTTTGTCGCCATCGGTCTCACGTCGGTGCTTGCCGATGTGCAGTCGCGTTTTTTTGAGATTTCCAGCATCCATCCGGCCTGGGCAGCGCTACTCGGCGGCTTGCTTCTCGGCTTCGGCCTGCTTGCGCTTTACCGCCACCGCGCCAGTCTCGGCGGCGTTGGCATTCTCGGCATCTACATGCAGGAGCGTTTCGGCATCCGCGCCGGTCTCGTGCAGCTTTCCGTCGACATGTGCGTGCTTGCCGCCGCCTTTTTCGTCACCACGCCGCCGGTGGTCATCTATTCCGTTGTCGGTGCGGTTGTCCTCAATCTCTTCCTGACCATCAACCACCGCGCGGATCGTTACATCGCGCTTTAGGCTCCCGAAGCGGCAGTTCAATCATAAACAAATCGTAACTTGCCTCCTCTTAGGCTGCGAGCGACACTCGCCCCGCGCCGGATAGATGAGGTGAAGACATGTCAGAGTTGGAAACGCTTATCAGACGCCGCATGAACGAGGAGTACGCCAAGGGCTCCTCAGCGGAAAAGATCGCCCAAGTCATCCGTGAGATTATCAATAACTTCGATGGATCAGGTGCCCGTAGAAACTGATCGACATTTTTTCCGACCCGATTTTTATCGGGTCGGTCGCTCGAGCTGTGCCTCAGGCTTTTTGCTGCGCGCAAAATTCACGCAGCCTTCGCCGGCTGATCGATCGGATGTTGGCTGCGGAAGCCGACGGCCAGCCGGTTCCAGACGTTGATCGTGCCGATCGCCACCGTGATCTTGGTGATTTCCTCCTCACTGAAATGCGCTTTGAGGGCTTCGAAGTCCGCATCCGGTGCGCCGGTCTCTGCGATCTTCGTGACAGCATCGACCCAGCCGAGCAGGGCGCGTTCCCTCGCGTCATAGACTGGCGATTCCTTCCAGGCGCAGATCAGGTTGATCCACTGTTCGCCAAGACCGTCATGGCGGGCTTCCTTGACGTGCATGTCGACGCAATAGGCGCAGCCGTTGATCTGCGAGGCGCGCAGCTTGATGAGGTGGATGAAGCGGCGCTCGAGGCCGGAACTCTGGACATATTGCTCCAGGGCGGCAACCGCCTTGTAGGCTTCCGGCGCGGCCTTTGCGAAGTTGAAACGTGCCTGCATAATCTTTCTCCTTTGGGTTATGGCTCAGAGAGCCTTTTTGCGTTCGTGGGTCTCAAGGAATGCGCAGCCGCGTGCGGCGATCCCGCCATCATCTGCGGCGGAAAGCTCGGCCAGGATGTCGGCGATACTGATCTTGGCAAGTTCGGTGCGGTAGGCGCGTTCGGCCTTCTGCATTGCAGCGCTGATCTGGCAAGGCTTGGCGAAATAGCGCTGCGGCAGCGGGTTTGGCCCGCGCTGGCGGATTTCAGCACATCGGAACGCTGCTGCCGGTCCTTCGACGGCAAGCACGATATCGAGCAGGGAAATATCCTCTGGCACTTTCCCAAGCTTATATCCGCCCTTCGGCCCTGGCACTGTGTCGAGAATGCCCGCGCCGGATAGCGCCTGCAGGTGCTTCAGCAGGTAACTCGTCGAAACGCCATGAAACTCTGCGATCGCAGCCGCCGACAGCACGCTGCCTTCCGAAAGCCCGGAAAGCATCGCGACGCTGTGGATCGCCTGTTCGACGCCGTCGCCCATTTTCATGCGGGGTACCTCTTCAATTCATGGATAAAAAATATCCATGATTCGTCGATATGTCAACAACCGATCGAAATCCTGCTTGCCAAGCCCGAACGGCTGGATAGAACAAACGAAAATACCAAGGGGAAAACAATGGCAGGAAAAGCCGCTCTCGCCGGACTTGTGAATTCGTCGTCGGACAGACACTCGCTTTTCGATGACGCACAGGGACTTGTGGCGGGCAGCATGCTCGCAGTGCTCGGCGTCTCGCTTCTCTCCAGCGCCGGCCTTCTGGCAGGCGGCACGGCGGGCATGGCATTCCTGATGCACTATGCGACGGGCTGGAGCTTCGGCCTGTGCTTCTTTGCGGTGAACCTGCCGTTCTATTATCTCGCCTTCCGCCGCCTCGGCCCCGCCTTCACAGTCAAGACCTTTGTGGCGATTGCACTTACTTCCGTGCTTTCGGAAATCGCGCCGCGTTTCATCGGGCTCTCGCACGTCGATCCCGTCGCCGGTGCTCTCTTCGGCGGTCTGGTCATCGGCGCGGGCATGCTGGCGCTGTTCCGCCATCGCGCAAGCCTCGGCGGCATCGGCATCCTGGCGCTTTACATCCAGGATCGCTTCGGCTGGCGCGCAGGCTTCGTTCAGCTCGGTTTCGATGGCCTCGTCCTGGCGCTCTCCTTCTTCGTCGCCAGCCCCTTCATCATCGCCTCTTCGGTGCTCGGCGCCGTGGTGCTCAACCTCACGCTCGCCATCAACCATCGCAAAGACCGCTATATCGCCATGTGAAGCGCGGCCGCTCTTCTATTTCACGTCGGTTTGATTACCTTTGTGGCGTGGACCAGATCGATACCGAAGCCCGCGCCGCCTTGCCCGCCCCCTTCATCCGCTGGTTCGCGGAAAAGGGCTGGCGGCCACGCGCTCATCAGCTGGAATTGCTGGCCCGCGCCGAAGCCGGCGAAAGCACGCTGCTGATCGCGCCGACCGGCGCCGGCAAGACGCTTGCCGGTTTCCTGCCGGCGCTGACCGATCTCACCCGCCGCGGCAAGCGCCGGTCGGGTGTCGCCTTCAAAGGCATCCACACGCTCTATGTTTCGCCGCTGAAAGCACTTGCCGTCGATATCGAGCGCAACCTCATGAAGCCGGTAGGGGAGATGGGCCTGCCCGTCACCGTGGAGAACCGCACCGGCGACACGCCGAACGCCAAGCGACAGCGCCAGAGGCTCAATCCGCCCGATATCCTGCTGACGACGCCGGAGCAGGTAGCGCTTTTGCTCGCCAACAAGGAGGCCGAACGGTTCTTCAAGGACTTGAAGTATGTCGTTTTCGACGAGCTCCATTCTCTGGTCACGTCGAAGCGTGGCCACATGCTGTCCCTTGGTCTCGCCCGGCTACGCCGCCTTGCGCCAGGCCTCAGCACCATCGGCCTCTCTGCCACGGTTGCCGAACCGATCGACCTGCAGAAATGGCTGGTTGCGCAGGAGGAGGGCAGGGAACGGCACGCAGGTCTCGTGACCGTCGAAGGCGGCGCCAAGCCGGATATCTCGATCCTTTCGACGGATGAGCACATCCCCTGGGCCGGCCATTCCGCCAGATACGCGATCCCCGATATTTACAGGCAGCTGACCGAGCATCAAACGACGCTGCTTTTCGTCAACACGCGATCGCAGGCCGAAATGCTTTTCCAGGAACTCTGGACGGTCAACGAGGAAAACCTGCCGATCGCTTTGCATCACGGCTCGCTCGATGTCGCCCAGCGCCGCAAGGTGGAGGCCGCGATGGCGGCCAACAGGCTGCGCGCTGTCGTCGCCACCTCGACGCTCGATCTCGGGATCGACTGGGGCGATGTCGATCTCGTCATCCATGTCGGTGCGCCGAAGGGTGCCTCGCGCCTTGCCCAGCGCATCGGCCGTGCCAATCACCGCATGGACGAGCCCTCCAAGGCGATCCTCGTTCCCGCCAACCGGTTCGAGGTCATGGAATGCCAGGCAGCCCTCGACGCCAACTATATCGGCGCACAGGACACCCCGCCCGTCGGGCGCGGCGCGCTCGATGCGCTTGCCCAGCACGTGCTCGGCATGGCCTGCGCCGAACCCTTCGATATGCTGGAACTCTACGATGAGGTAAGGAGCGCCTCGCCGTATGCCGATCTCTCCTGGGAAACCTTCGAGCAGATCGTCGATTTCGTCGCGACCGGCGGCTATGCGCTACGCACCTACGAACGATATGCGCGTATCCGCAAAACGAAGGAGGGCCTCTGGCGTGTCTCCAATCCGCAGGTTGCCCAGCAGTACCGCTTGAATCTCGGCACCATCGTCGAAAGCCCGATGCTGAACATCCGGATGGTGAAGCGTGGCGCGACAGGCAAGATTGGCCGCGGCGGCGGCACCCTCGGCAAGGTGGAGGAATATTTTCTCGAACAGCTTTCTGCGGGCGACACCTTCATCTTCTCCGGTAAGGTGCTCCGCTTCGAAGGCATCCGCGAAAACGAGGCGCTTGTTTCCCAGGCCTTCTCCTTTGATCCGAAAATCCCGTCCTATGCCGGCGGCAAGTTTCCGCTTTCGACCTATCTTGCCGACCAGGTGCGATCGATGCTCGCCGATCCCGACCGTTGGCACCATCTGCCGGATCAGGTCCGCGACTGGCTGTCGCTGCAAAAGGACAAGTCGATGCTCCCGAAGCGCGACGAACTGCTGATCGAGACTTTTCCGCGCGGCAGCCGCGCCTACATGGTGGCCTATCCATTCGAGGGCCGCCTCGCGCATCAGACGCTCGGCATGCTGCTTACCCGGCGCCTGGAGCGGGCCGGCGCCAAGCCGCTCGGTTTCGTGGCAACTGATTATTCGCTCGGCATCTGGGGGCTGGAAGACATGGGCCTGATGATCCGCAACGACCGTCTCGGCCTTTCCGATCTCTTCGATGAGGATATGCTCGGTGACGATCTCGAAGCCTGGCTCGACGAATCCTTCCTGCTGAAGCGCACCTTCCGCAATTGTGCCGTGATTGCAGGCTTGATCGAGCGCCGTCACCCTGGCAAGGAAAAGACCGGGCGGCAGGTCACCGTATCCGCCGATCTGATCTACGACGTGCTGCGCAGCCACGAGCCGGACCATATCCTGCTACAGGCGACGCGCCAGGATGCAGCGAGCGGGCTTTTGGATATTTCCCGGCTTGGCGATATGCTGAGACGAATCAAGGGCCACATTACGCATCGCGCATTGGATCATATTTCCCCGCTCGCAGTGCCGGTGATGCTGGAGATCGGCAAGGAGGCTGTTCACGGCGAGGCCCACGATGCCGTGCTCGCCGAAGCGGCCGAAGATCTGATCGCCGAAGCCATGGCTTGATAATGCAGGAAAGACGAAATTGATGAACCGCTTGGCGCTTGCGCGTGAATTGAACGGATTGGTCCCGATGCCGGGCGTCGAAACCAGTGTTCATGGCGTTGCGGCTGTCTGCGATCCGCTCGGCGCGCTCTACCTGCCGGATGCCGGCGTCCTCGTCGTTTCCGACCTGCATCTCGAAAAGGGCGCCGCCTTCGCCCGCCGCGGCATGCTATTGCCGCCTTACGACACGCTGGCGACGCTGACGGTGCTCAGCGCCGTCATCACCCGCTACAATCCGAAACTTGTCGTCTCCCTCGGCGACAATTTCCACGACCGCGTCGGCTCGGCGCATCTACCGGAGACTTTCCGCTCCCTGATCGTCAATATGGCCCGCGGCCGCGAATGGATCTGGATCAACGGCAACCACGACCCTGACGGCACGGTCGATCTGCCCGGCTCTTCGGTCGATGAAATGCACTACGCCGGCCTGACCTTCCGTCACGAGCCGAAAGGTGGGCGGCAGAGCGGTGAAATCGCCGGTCACCTGCACCCCGCGGCCACTGTCCGCCGCCGGGAAAAAGCCGTCCGCCGCCCCTGCTTCGCCACCGACGGCGCCCGCCTCCTCATGCCCGCCTTCGGCGTCATGAGCGGCGGACTGGATCTCGGTCACAAGGCGTTGACGGGCCTGTTCGACAGGTCGTCCCTGGTCGCTCATCTTCTGGGGCGGGATCGGATTTATTCGGTGAGATTCGCGAATTTGCGCAGCTGAAGTTGACCGCCCGCCCTCGTCCATTGCGGCCCTTTTGGCACCTCAGGATTGAGGGCTCTCGCCGCCGTTGCTTATCGAAAGACAAATGCTGCGCTTGCTCCAAGTGCAAAGCCTCGAAAGAGGAGAATGGCCATTGCGCCATGGAAATCGGAGCTCAATCACACCCCTGCAACTGCCGCTGATAGGTCGCTGCCATATCGGCAAACCTCTGTGCCGTCTTCTGCAACTGCGCATTCGAGCGCCAGTCGCCGCGCTTGTAACCCTTCGGCCCCGAATAGTAGGCGATGTAAAGCCTGTAGGCGTCGTTGAGCTGGATGCCCGTCGCCTGGCTGTTGCTGTAGTGGTACCAGCCGATGAAGTCGATCGCGTCGGCGAAATTGGTGCGCCGCGCAGCCCAATTGCCGGTTGCCGACTGATAGTGGTCCCAGGTGCCGTCGAGCGCCTGCGAATAGCCGTAGGCGGTCGACGGACGCGTCCAGGGAATGAAGCCAAAAAGCTTCGTACGCGGCGGGCGCGCGTTCGGCTGGAAACCGGATTCCACATACATCGTCGCCATCAGAATCGGCACCGGCACGGCGTATTTCTTCTCGGCGCGCTCGGCCGCGTGCTGCCAGTTGCTGAAGAAGCCGTTGCGCTGTTCGAAGACGGCGCAGATGTTTCTGGTCTGACGAGGCTCCGTGGCGCAGCCGGCGGCGAGCGCCAGCAGCACCAGGGCGAGAAGAGTCCGGGTACGCAAAACAAAACCTCTCGTTTTCGAGAGATTACTAACTCGTAAATGTTAACACTCGGTTTTTAGTCAAAGGCGATCATGCACAACGCACCTTGCCCAGCTGCCACAAGCGCCGGGTCTCATCAGCGGTAGACAAGAACCGGGTTTTTGAATGGGCAAGTACCTTCATCGTCATGCTGCCGACCATGAATGCGGTAAAGCCTTCGCCCGTGCGATGCCATGGCGATCAGGTCGCAGCCGCGCTGCGCGGCTTCGTCGATGATGGTCTTTGCCGGTTCGCGGTTGGTCACTTGGGTCGTATCGCAAACGCGGCCATGCGTTTCTGGCCCGGGGCACCCGCGTTTGCCAGGATCCGGTCTGCCGCTTGCTAGCTGTGCCGGTCATATTCTGCGCGTGGACTCCAGCTGATCGCTATTCGTGGAAAAGATATGAAACGGTTAGACGACGGTCACGACCGTTGCCTTGGCGCCGATCTCCTTTGCAAAGGCAAGCGCCTTTTTAAGCGCATCGGTTGGAAAGCTGCGAACCTTCGGTCGGGATGAGAATGTGTTTGTGCATGGGCTGGCTCCTCCTTCAACACTCGCATATTGACGGAGGAACCGGCCCAACACCTTGATCTGCATCAAACTGTCGAGAATGTCGGCGTCACGCTGCGCTCGCCGGCTCGTAACGCAAGATCACCGCGCCGGTCTTCAACGGTGTCGCTTCCAGCAGCTTCAGCGGTAGCTGCGCCGTCGCCGTCTTGAAGTGCGGATTGCCCGCACCGAGAACCACCGGCACCAGGCAGATGCGGATCTCGTCGACAAGACCGGCCTTCAGCATCGCGTCGCTGAGTTCGGCGCTGCCGAAGATGAAAATCGTTTTGCCATCCTCCTTCTTGAGCTTTTGAAGCTCGGAAACCGGATCGCTGACAATGCGGGCATTGTTCCAGCCCGGCTCTTTCATCGTCCGCGACACGGCGATCTTTGCGGTGTTGTTCATGTATTGCTTGATCTTGTCGTTCTCTTCCGCCGTCGGCCAATAGGCGGCCATGCCCTCGTAGGTCTTGCGGCCGAAGACGAGCAGGTCGCCTTCCTCGCCCAATTGTTCGGAGTATTTCTGCAGTTCCGGCCCCCAGACCAGATTGTGGAAGTCGATGTCCCAGGGCTTTTTGCCTTCGAAGTAGCCGTCGAGCGTCATCAGATTCCAGACAACAAGCTTTCTCATGTCGATCTCCTCCATCCGATAGTCAATTCATACCAAACAGAACCGGTTGCAACAAGCAACTGGTTGAAAACTAGATAAACCGATGGCAAAATGCAAGTGGTTTTTGGAGAATGAAAATGGACGACCGTCACCGCTCCGGCTGCCCGATCAATCTGACGCTGGAAATCCTCGGCGACCGATGGAGCCTGATCGTCATTCGCGACATCATGTTCGGCAATCGCCGTCACTTCCGCGAGCTGCTGCAGAATTCGCAGGAGGGCATCGCCTCGAACATCCTTGCCGACCGCCTGCGCCGCCTCGTGGACAAGGGCTTGCTGACCAGGCAGGACGATCCCACGCATAAGCAGAAAGCCATCTATAGTCTCACCGAAATGGCGATCGACCTCGTGCCGCTCTTTGCCCATATGGGCGCGTGGGGCCGCAGGCATCTGCCGGCCTCTGAAGAGCTCTCCATTCGCGCCGAGTTGTTGGAAAATGGCGGCCTGCGGCTTTGGGAAGATTTCATGGATGAATTGCGGGCCAAACACCTGGGCAAGCAACTGCCACCCGGAACGCCCTCTGTGCTAGGCCGTCTGACCGAAGCCTATCTCGACGTCGTTGCGAAAAAGAAACAGTCCGCCTGATCAATCCTTGCGGAAGACGATGCTTGCGCCCCAGCCGGTCACGATCGCCAGGAACACGGCGAACATGCCATAGGGAATGGGCTGTTCATGAGCCGCATCGGTGAGCATCTGCTCGATACCGGTCTTGATGACGCGCAGCGGCACCGACTTTTGCGTCACGAACACACCGCTCTTGAAGAGATAGGCGCGCACCGTATGCACGCCGTTCGGAATGTTGGCCGGCAGGCGAAGGCTTGCCTTGAAAAGATTGGAACTGACGAAGCGCACGCCGGTCGGGTCGCGCTCGTAGAGCCCGCCGGTCTGCTGCAGCCGCCGGAAGGCGGTGCGGAACTCGCCGAGGCTGCTGCCGTCTCCGACGAAGCCGACGGGGGTCAGTGGAATATGGTCGATGCCGATCCCCTGATCGGTGAGGTCGAGCGGTGTCACGACGTCGTCGATCGAGCGCGAGCTCGACATCGAATAGGAATGCGGCACGCCCTCGAAGGTCATCGAGTCGGTATTGATCCAGATGCCGAAGACGCGTTCTTTCTTGCGCACCGTCGCATCTTCGCGCGGCCCCTCAAGAACGACGACGACGTCGTATTGGCCGACGGCAAGCAAAAGGTTGTCGGTATTGGTCAGCGCCCCGAAGATCGTCAGGTCCGCGCCGCGGAAATCGGACGTGATGGCGATTTCGCTGCTGGACGTGCCGATCTCCAGCCCCTCGCGCTCTTCTTCGGAATTCTGTCCCGGCAGCAGCATCTGCGCTGCGGCAATCCCCGGCAGCAGGCAGAAGAGACCGAAGAGGCAAAGGCGCAGGCGCTTCATCAGTACGCCCCCATCACGACGGAATAGATGTCCGCGGGCGTCACGACCAGCGCCACCGCCAGGCGGATGCCGACGGCGAGAACGAGCAGCCCGAGCAGCGCCCGCAATTGTTCGCCGCGCAGTTTCTGGCCGACGCGCACGCCGTATTGCGCCCCGACGACGCCGGCCACCATCAGGATGAAGGCAAGTACGATATCGACGGAAAAGTTCGTCGCAGCCTGCACCACGGTTGTGTAGGCGGTCACGAAGATGATCTGGAACAGTGATGTGCCGACGACGACATTGGTCGGGATGCGCAGCAGGTAGATCATTGCCGGCACCATGATGAAGCCGCCGCCGACGCCCATGATGGAGGTCAGGATGCCGATCCCAAAGCCGAGCGCGACGATCGGGATGACGCTGAGGAAAATCTTCGATTTCTTGAACCGCACCTTCAGCGGCAGGCGGTGGACCCAGTGGTGATGTCCGGGCCTGCGCGGCGTCGGCGGCACGTTCTTGGCCGCCCGCCGCATGGCGTTGATGCTCTCGAGCAGCATCAGCCCGCCGACGGTGCCGAGGAAGATGACGTACATCAGCGAGATGATGAGGTCGAGCTGACCGACCCGTCTCAACAGCGAGAAGATCCAGATGCCGATCGTCGCGCCCGCAAGACCGCCGACAAGCAATACGGTCCCGAGCTTCATGTCCAGCGTCCCGCGCCTGAAATGCGTGATCGCACCGGAGATCGAGGAAGCAACCACCTGGTTGGCGCCGGTCGCGACGGCAACCACGGGCGGAATGTTATAGAAAATGAGAAGCGGCGTGATCAGAAAGCCGCCGCCGACGCCGAACATGCCGGACAGGAAGCCGACGGCCGCACCCATGCCGAGGATGATGAAGATGTTCACCGACAATTCTGCGATGGGCAGATAGATTGTCACAGCCGACCCCGAATTATGAAACTGCCCCCGCCGGGCAGGTATCTTGCGTCCCGTTCGAATGGCGCATCATATGGCGAAATCGTTGCCAGAGGCTTTCGATAAACGACATGCGATCCGCGCATTACGCGAGCGATAAGTTCCGATTAATTGGGCTTTTTTCAGATTTTGTGACGGCGGCGCGAGGAGACTTGCTCTCCGGCGATACTTCGCCTCATGGATCAGTATTTCAGAACAGCTGAGCGGCATCTTTCTCGCGGGCTGCGGACCCGGCCGTTTAGGCGAAGGCCGGGCAGCATCTGCGACCTCGCGGAGCCGTTCGAGATTGTTTCAGTCAAGCCGACAACGGCTGTTTGTCTCCATCATCGTCACTGAAATCAGCGAAAACGGCGGCGATTTCGCGCCGGCTTTCGCCCCGCCGCGCAGCCGTTATGACGGCTGTCATCACCTTGGAGGATCAACGGCACGAACTACTCCGCCCACCTCGTGCAAAAGGACAGCGCCGAGCGCAAACATGCACGCCGAAGTGGGCTTCCACGATGGCTGGGGCACGGTTGTCGAGCAGCTTGAGGCAAGTCGAGAACCGCGCCTGAGGGCTATCGCATCGTTACTGCCCTGCGCGTGCCAGTCCGTGCGCCACGAGCCGGTCGATGACTTCGGCATAACTCACGCCGCTTGCCGCCATTGCCTTGGAATACATGCTGATATCGGTGAAGCCGGGGATGGTGTTGATCTCGTTGACGAGGAATTGCATGTCCGGTGTCAGGAAAAAGTCGACACGCGCCATGCTGTCGCAACCGACGGCCCTGAAAGCCCTTGCGGCCACGTCACGCATGCCGGCTTCGACCTCCAGGGGCAATTCTGCCGGTATTTTCAGCGCTGCACCGTTCTCGTCGATATATTTAGCATTGTAGCTGTAGAAGCCATGGCTCTCCGCCGGCACGATCTCGCCCGGCCGTGAAACGAACAAGTTGCCTGCCGTGTCCTCCAGCACGCTAAATTCGATCTCGCGCCCACGAACGAACTCCTCCGCAAGCAGCTTGCGGTCGTGCCGGAAGCCTTCCGCAAGCGCCCCGTCAAATTCCTGGCTGGCATGGACCTTCCTGACGCCGACCGATGAGCCCTGCCGCGCCGGCTTGATGAAGAGCGGCAGGCCGAGTTCGGTTTCCAGCGCGGCGAAGGGAGGCTGTGCGCCCTCATGAATTGTCACGGAGCGCGCGATCGGCACCCCGGCCGCTTTCATGAGTTGCTTGGCGATGTCCTTGTCCAGCGCGGTCGCCGATCCGAGAATGCCGCAGCCGGCAAGCGGCACGCGGGCAACCTCCGCAAGGCCCTGCACGGAGCCGTCCTCGCCATGCAGGCCGTGAAGGACCGGAAAGAGGATGTCGATCGTTGGCAGTTCGTAAGCCGATCCGTCAGCGGGAATTGCAAACATACGTCCGCGTCCGCCCGGCACGAGGCAGACCTCGGCTCCGTTTTCCGGTTTCGCGAGCGTGCCATCCTCGAAGCTGCTCAACAGCCATTGTCCTTCGCGGCTGACGAACACCGGAATGGCGTCGTATTTTTGAGGCTCCAGCGCGCGCATCACGTTCGTAGCCGAAAGCACCGAGACATCGTGCTCGGTCGAGCGTCCGCCGAAGAGCACGGCAATGCGCAGTCTGTTTGGTGCATCAATCACGTAAAATCTCCGGAATGACTTGGTTTTGAGAAGACTTAAAAGCCGACCGCGATGCCCCGGTTGGCGAAGAAGCGGTCGAAGACGGCAAGCGGCAGCGTCACATGCGCCTGGCTTTCCGGATTGTGTCCTGAAGGATTGTGGAAGCGGATGGTTTCGCGAAGGGCCCCCGTAACCAGCACCAGGTGGCCGCCCTTCGATGGCGGCTCACACTCTGGCCAGCGGATGGTGTGATGCACCGAGGCGATGAAAAACTGCCGCTTGGAAAGAAGTTCTCCAATGGCGGCCGTATCGACATTCGTCACTGTCTCCGCGCCCAGCCCGAAACGTTCGGTGACGAACTTGACGAACGGCGCATAGATCAGCCCCTTGATCGAGGCATCGGCCTCATTGACAACAAAGCCGCCAAAGGCCGCGCAGCCGCGGGCAAGATCGAGCGTCCGATGGAGTTCACCGCGCGCGGCAAGGATCATCTTCAGGCAGGCCATACCGCAGACATTGACGCCCCAGCGGGTATATTCTTTGACCGTCTGCGCGCCGGAATGCCGCCACAGCGGATCGCGCATGAGCGCCGCAGATCCCTCCGCCGCGACCGCCAGCGTCATCTCGGGCGTTTCCCATTGGCTGAAATAGGGCACGTCGGCCCGCTGAATATTCACGAATCCCCCATCGGTGAGATCAAGTCACGCCGGGAAGTTCTACAAGCAAAACGACCCTTTTGCGGCGGACGCGAAGGGTCGTTCAAAATTGCGGTATAGGCAAATGCCACAAGATGAGCGGTTCTTCGCTTACCTCCGAGAGAATACGATTGGCGTCCGGTTGCCTCAGCCGGATTTGTTCAGGCGAAAATCTGACGCATCACGCTTGTTGGCGATCGCTTGCAATCAACGGCCCGTGAGCTGACGGAAGTAGCACCAGTGTTCAATTCCAATCAGTTTCGAACGCTTTCGTTGTCCTTCCCTCAAGCCTTGGTCGTGTTCTTGGCGTTGCGCTCCAGGAGCGCCTTTACCGTGTCGTCGTTGATCCTGCCGCTCGGCTCATGGCCGACCGACTTCTGGAAGCTCTTGATCGCGGCGGTCGTCTTCGCGCCCATCTCGCCGTCCGGCGGGCCGGCGTCGAAGCCGTTGTTGTTGAGGATCGCCTGAATGTTGCGGATCGCCTTCTTCATATCGACGGTCGAGGTCTTCGTGCCGGTGCTCGCCCAGCCGTCCGGGATTTCGATGCCGTTGGCCTTGTTGTCGAGCGGCTGCGGCTTCCAGGCACTCGTTGCAGCCCGTGCCTTTTCAAGGTCGGCGGGCTTCATCGCCTTTGCCACTTCGTCGCGCTTGGCGCCGGCGTCCTTGTCGCCGCCCTTCGCAGCGATGGCGAACCACTTGTAGCTTTCGCCGAGGTCCTGCGCCACGCCGTTGCCGCGGGCGCAAAGGATCGCCAGGTTGAATTGGCTGTCGGTGATGCCAAGATCGGCGGCCTTGGTGAACCAGTTTGCCGCGGTCGTGTAGTCCTGCTCGCCGAGCGCGCCGGAGGCGTAGAGCACGGCCAGATTGTGCATGGCGCTGGCATTGCCCTGATTGGCAGCCTGCTCGTAGAAGATCTTGGCCTTGCCGATATCGCGTGCGACGCCGGTCCCCTTCTCGTACATGCTGCCGAGACGGTATTGCGCCGGAGCAAAGCCCTTGTCGGCGGCAAGCTGATACCAGTTTGCGGCTTGCGCCTGGTCGGCCGCCAGGCCGTTGCGGCCTTCGGTAAAGCGTGCGCCGATCTCGAAGAGCGCAAGCTGGTCGCCGCTGCGGGCGGCGTCTGCAAGCGCCTGCGGCTGAATGGTGTTCGGCACGGATATGGAAGGTGCCGCGGGCGAGGCATTCGTGGAAGCCGGAACATCCTTGGGCGAAAAGGCTGCAGCATCCTGCGCCGGCGCGCCTGGCGTCAGCGTCGAGGCGCCTTCGCCGTCAAGCGGTACGGCGTCGGTCAGGTGGCCGGGTGGTGGCGGCTGCATCGCTTCGGGCTCGGTCTGCGCCGTGCCTAAGGCGAGCGGTGCTGGGGCCTCGGGTTCTGCAGGACCCGTCGGAGTGACGGCTGCGGTTGCTTCCACGCTCTGTTCCGGCATGGCCGAACCGTTGGCTGCAACGGGGTTCTGCGCGGCATCCGAAAGCACCGAGACTTCTGCCGGAGGCGCCTGTTCGCCGCTGGTCAGCGTGCGGGCAAGGGGGAAGGCCATGATGGCGAGCAGCACGGCGCCTGCAGCAAGGAGAAGTGGACGGCGGAAGCGGCTGAAGGCGCTGGCGCCGCCGGCAGGCTTTGGCGCCTTGGTTTTCTTCTCCGCCTTGACCGGCTGGGCCTTTGGATCGGCTTCCATGGCGGCAGCCTGGGCTGCGCGGCGGGCGGCGGCGATATAGTCGGCGCGCTCGTTTTCCGTTGCCGGTTTCGGATTGTTGCGTGCCGTGGCCTGGCTGGCGCGTACCCGCTCCAGGATCTTCTTCACATCCGGTGCGCCCGAGCCCGGCTCCAGCGGCTCGTTCGATGCTTCCTCGCCAGGCATGAGGTCGACCGGATCGATCGACGGTGCGGGATCGATGACGGTCCGCTCGACAGCCTTCGCCTTCTCCGTCTTCTTGCCCGGAATCAGCCGCTTGCCGAGTGCTGCAAGCAGGCTGCCTTTTGCGGGCGTGGCAGCTCCAGCGGGATTGGTTGCGGCTTCGATCGCGCTCACGCTCGTATCGGCTGTGGGCGAAACCTGCGCCGGCACGACAGGCTCGCTTCCGCTTTCCGCCATGCGCAGGAGCGGCGAGGCACCCTTCTGGCCGAACACGGCCTGCGTCTCGCCTTCCTCGGCACCGGCGGGGACCAGCGCGTAAGGATCGATCTCGAAATCGGCATTTGCGGCGGGCATTCGTGCGGCCGGCCGGCTGCGGGTTTCCATGTCGTCCAGCCGGTCGGCGATCTGCACCAGCGTCTCGTGCAGCGCCTGGAACGTCTTGTGCGTGCGTTCGTCGCTGCTGCGGCTAAGCTCCTCCAGATGCCGCAGATCTTCGGCGAGCGCATTTAGCGCCGACATATCGGCGGCTGGGACTCCGCCGACCTGAAGACCGCCGTTGCGGGAATAGGCCTCGACGACGGCCTCGGCCGCCTGGCGCGCCGCCTCGATGATGTATTCGTCGCTGGTCGCCATATAGTCTTCGATCGCGCCCATGCGGCGGTCGAGCTCGACGGGAATGCCGTCACCGCCGGCGCGCGGCGTGTTCATCAGCGCTGAAAGACCGGCAATCTGGTCCTCGAGGTTTTTCAGGGCTCTCGAATCCGTCGGGGGCGCCGCCGTGCTTTCCTCGAGGCGTGCCGCGATGTCGCTGAGGCGCCCCTCGATGCGGCGGAATGCGCCGTCATCGGTTGCCGCGCCAGAAGCAGGCTGCACGTCCATCTGGTCGATGCGGCGGGCAAGATAGTCCAGCCGTTCCGCCAGCGCGTCGTTGACTGCGCCGCTTTCCAGCGCGTCGATCTTGCGGGAGATGTCGGCAAGCGTGCCGTTGAGATCTGCCTGCGGAACCGTTTTCTGGGCACGCTCGAGCATGAAGGAAAGCTGCTCGAGCCGCTCGTCGAGGTGTGCCGTCGCTTTGGTATTGGCGAGTTCCTCCACGCGCCGCGTCAGCATTTCCAGCCGATCGGCAAGGCCCTCGGCGGGCAGGGCATGGCTTTCCGCACTGCGGCCCACCATATCGATTTGCTCGGCCAGCGCATTCAGCCGGCCTTCGAGGCGATGCATCAGCGCCGGGTCGCCGCTTGCCGCGCTGCGCCCGCTCGCCGCGATCGCACGGCTGATCTCGTCAAGGCGCATATCCATCGCGGCAAACTGCTCGGCCATGGCGCGGTCATGCGGCTGGATCATGCTGCCGAATTGCTCCATCGCGGTCGCGATCGCAATCAGCTTGTCTTCCAGCGCGCGCACTGCCGGGCTTTCGCCCATGCCGCCGATATGGCGCTTGATATCGTCGAGCCGATAGGCGAGCGACACCAGCTCTTCCTGCAGGCCTGCTGTGTCCAGCGCATGCAGCTGGTTTTCGAACCCGTCCCAGCGGCGTTCCATGTGGCGGATGGAATCCTCGCGGGCAAGCCCGTCCATCAGTGAGCGCAGTTCTTCGAATTCGTTTTGCAGGCCCGCAGTCTCCGGGCCAGCCGAACGGCTGGAGAGCTGGTTGATGCTCTGGGCGAGCCGGCCCATGTCTTCGCGGATGTCGTCGGCGAAATGCCGGTCCTGCGCGCTCGTCTTGATCTCGCGCAATTCCGTGCGCAGCGCATCCATCTCGCGCGCTACACCGTCCGAAATGTCGCGTTTCAGGTCCTGGCGCAGGTTGACGAGCGCCTGGGCGATCTCGGTCATCGTGTCGGGCGAGGCGCCAAAAGCAGGTGCGGCCTGCGGTGCCGGCATGCGCGGGGCGGATGCGGGTTCGCGGTAAGCTGCACGTTCGGCGGCTGCGCGTTCACGACCGGCATCGAGCGTGCGCTGGCGCTCGCGGATTTCTGCGAGCGGATCAGGCCGGGCCTCCGGCCTCATGTAAGCCGGTTCGTAAGGTCTTCCGTAGCTTTCGCGCTCCGCTGCGGCTGGCTGCTGCCTCGGCTCGCGGCTTCCCTTGCCCATCAGCCCTTCGATGCGTGCCTCGAGCCCCTCGATCGTGCGGTTTAGCGCATCGAGCGATGCTCTGTCGGAATGCCGGGGGATATTGGATCGCGATCCGTTCATCTTCCTGCTCGCTTCGTCTGCTCGGGACCCTCGTCAGGGCCAGGCCATTGGCTTGAGAGACCGTTCACCGGAGAGCAGTTTATTAGACTTTTCTCAACTTGAACGGCGTAGCGGCACTCCAAGTAAACGCGAGACTTGAAAAAGGAATGCGGATCACCACTGCTCACCCCGCACCTTTCACGAAACGTGGTAAACAAGCCGTTAATGTCGGTGAAGTATTTTTAATGTTTCGGTAAATCGGCACATATTTTGAGCTAGATGCGCCGCTCCTTGATGGTGTTCATCACAAAGCTGGTCTCGATCGTATCGACGCATTTCAACCGCGCGATCTTCTCCTTGATGAAGCGCTCGTATTGATCCAGCCCTGCGCTCATCACCTTTAGGACATAGTCGCGCGAACCGGTGACGAGATGGCACTCGAGCACTTCGTCCCAGCTGCGTACGGCAGTCTCGAACATCTCGATCTCGTCCTCGTGCTGGCGGCTGAGCCGGACGGCGGCGATTGCCGTCATCGTCCAGCCTTCCGCGGTCGGATCGACCAGCGCCGTGTAGCCCTTTATAACGCCCGTCTCCTCCAGCCGCCGCAGCCGGCGAAGGCATGCGGAAGCTGAAAGCCCGACGCGCTCGGCGAGCTCGTTGTTGGTGATCCGCGCATCGGCCGTCAATTCCTTCAGGATCCGCCGGTCCGTCTCATCGGCAATTTTCTGCGCCATATTTCAGATTGCTCCGCACGAAGTTGCTTCCAATGACATCCTACTGCGCCAAATAGCAAGAACGTGCCGCTGCATTTGATATATTTTGCTGTTTCAGTTCCCATCCATCGGCCTGAGGAGACCGTCAATGACCGCGCCGCACCCTTCAAGAACCCATATCGGCAATCACGCGTTGCATCCGGAAACGCTGATGCTGAACTACGGGTACGATCCGGAACTTTCCGAAGGCGCGGTCAAGCCGCCGGTCTTCCTGACCTCGACCTTCGTCTTCAACACCGCCGAGGATGGCCGCGATTTCTTCGATTATGTGTCGGGCCGCCGCGAACCGCCGGCAGGCAAGGGTGCCGGCCTCGTCTATTCGCGCTTCAACCACCCGAACAGCGAGATCGTCGAAGATAGGCTCGCCGTCTATGAGCGGACGGAAAGCGGCGCGCTTTTCTCCTCCGGCATGGCGGCGATCGCAACCACGCTGCTTGCCTTCGTCCGGCCGGGCGATGCGATCCTTCATTCGCAGCCGCTCTATGGCGGCACCGAGACGCTGCTGGCGAAGACCTTCCTCAATCTTGGCGTTTCCGCCGTCGGCTTCGCCGATGGCGTCAGCGAGGCTTCGGTAAAAGCGGCTGCAGAAGAAGCTATGTCGAAAGGCCGGGTCTCGGTCATCCTCGTCGAAACACCCGCCAATCCGACGAACAGCCTTGTCGATGTCGCGATGATCCGCCGCATCGCCGATGCGATCGGAAAAACCCAGGACCACACGCCGATCGTCGTCTGCGACAACACGCTGCTCGGCCCGGTCTTCCAGCGCCCGATCGAACATGGCGCGGATATCTCGCTCTATTCGCTGACCAAATATGTCGGCGGCCATTCGGACCTCATCGCCGGCGCCGTCCTCGGCCCTAAAGCGGTGATCAAACAGGTGAAGGCGCTTCGCGGCTCGATCGGCACGCAGCTCGATCCGCATTCCTGCTGGATGCTCGGGCGCTCGCTGGAAACGCTGCAGATCCGTATGGAGCGGGCCAACGGCAATGCGCGCGCCGTTGCCGATTTCCTCCGGGATCATCCGAAGGTCGAGAAGATCCACTATCTGCCCTACCATGATCCGGAATCGCCGGTCGGCCGCACCTTTGCCACGCAGTGCACAGGCGCTGGCTCCACCTTCTCTTTCGATATCAAGGGCGGCCAGCCGGCCTCCTTCAAGTTCCTGAACGCGCTGAAGATCTTCAAGCTTGCCGTCAGCCTCGGCGGCACGGAATCGCTCGCCAGCCATCCGGCTGCGATGACCCATTCCGGCGTTCCGGCAGATGTGCGCCAGCGCATCGGCGTTCTGGAATCGACCATCCGGCTGTCGATCGGCATCGAGCATCCGGACGATCTGATCGCCGATCTGGCGCTCGCTCTGGACGAAGCGTAAGGGCAGGCGGGCTCAGGCCGCCGCCGTCTCCCGCACATCATCGAGCAGAAAATGCGCGACGATGTAATTCGTGCTGTAGCGCCTGCCGCTATCGGAGATATTCTCGATACTGCCGCCGTCAGCCGGGTGCCAGGCATGGTAATGCGGATTGGTGGTGATGAGGGTGATCGCCTTGCCGGAAAATTTTCCGCCGAGCCGGTAGCGGGCTTCCGCCAATGGCCATATCCGCTCGTAATCCTCCATCGGAATGCGGACTTTCAGAGCCTGCCTGCTGATCGCCTCGCTCCGCGATCCGTCCTCGTGGACGACCGCCGGCAGCGTCAGAGTCACTTCCTCTGCGCCGTCCAGGATGGAATTGAACTCCTCAGGCCACATCCGTCTCATGAAATCGCTCCTCCCAGGGCTCTCTTCGGTTAGCCAGCGAAATGTAGCGTGTTCGCCCGCAGAAGCAAACGCTGCTTTCAGTCAGCGATTGCCAGTCAGCAGGCCAGGCTGCGCGCCGCATTCTTCAGCGCTCTCTCCAGCGACCGGAATATCCTTCGATCATCCGACTGGGCGACGTTGAAGCGCATGAAACCACGTGCTGTCTGCGACAGACTGAAGGCATTGCCCGGCGCTAAGACGACGTTGTCGGCAAGGCAGGCCTGGGCGATATCGGCAGCGTCTACGCCGTCCGGCAGCTTGCACCAGACAAACATGCCCGCCTGCGGCCTTATCCATGGCGTGATGCCGAGCGGCGCAAGGCGGGCTGCCGTCTCGTCCATCGCTCTTGAAAGGCGAACGCGCAGTGCGTCCAGATGCTTGCGGTAGCTGCCGTCCTTCAAAAGCAGCAGGATCAGCTCGGACGAGAGCCGCCCGCCGCCGATGCTTGTCGCCATCTTGAGGTCGGTGAGCGGCTCGATCCAATCTGGTCTCGCGGCTATGAAGCCGCAACGGACAGAGGCGGAAAGCGTCTTGGAGAAGCTGCCGATATGGACCACACGCTCCAGTCCGTCGAATGCGGCGAGACGAGGAGCCGGCTCATCCTCGAGATCGGCGAAGATATCGTCTTCGATGATTGTCAGGCCGGCGCGCTCGGCAACTTTCAGCAGGCGGTGTGCGACAACAGGTGAACACGTCGCGCCTGTCGGGTTATGGATTGACGAGTTGGTGATGTAGAGCCGCGGCCGGTGCTCATCGATCGCCCGCTCGAATGCCTCGATATCCGGCCCGCTGGGCGTCATCGGAACGCCAATGGCGTTCGCACGGTGAGCGCGCAACAGTGCATGGAAATTGAAATAGCAGGGATCGTCCACCAATACGCCATCACCTGGCTCGATCAGAAAGCGGCACAGAAGGTCGATCGCCTGCGTGCCCGACTCGGTAAGAATGATGTGGTCGGGAGCTGCTGCAATGCCGCGCTCACCCATGCGGCGCGAGAGCAGTTGCCTAAGCTGTGGTAGCCCAAGCGGCGTTCCATAATCTGCAAGTACGCGCCCTTCGCCGCGGGAGATCGCGCGAAGCGCCTTCCGTATTGCTATCTCCGGCATCCAGCTTGCCGGCAGCCAGCCGCATCCGGGCTTCAGGAGTTCGGGCGCGTCTTCCAGCGACTGTCGGTAGACCCACAATGGATCGATCGCCCGATCGAGCTTCGGCCCGATCTCGGAAAGCGTAAGCGGCGCAAGCGGGCTCGAAACGTAGAAGCCGGAACCCGGCCGTGAACGGATCAGGCCTTCGCCGGCCAGCCGTTCATAGGCTTCCACGACAGTCGAAGGCGAGACCTGCATCGTTCTGGCAAAGGCGCGCACCGAGGGCAGGCGGGATCCCGGCACGAGCCCGCGAGCTGCGATCCGGCTGCGGATTTCCGCCATGACGGCTTCTATGCGCTTGCCGCCGCTCTCGCGCTTCATCGACTGTTGATCCATCTGTACTGTATCCGTATCCATAACAGTTTGTTTTGATTGTATAGCACTGTCTCTGGTGGTTCCAGCCCTTGCGGTCGATAGCGATGACAACGCAGGAGCATGGCGATGGACAGGACAGGCGGCTGGATCAACGGTTTTCTGGGAGTGTTGATCTTCAGCGGATCGCTTCCGGCGACGCGCGTTGCGGTCGCAAATTTCGATCCGCTGTTCCTGACCGTCGCCCGCGCCGCGATCGCTGGCATGCTTGCCTTATGCTTGCTGCTCGCCTTTCGCGAAAAGCGTCCTGGCCGCGCCGATCTTCTCTCGCTGCTTGTGGTGTCGCTGGGCGTGGTTATCGGCTTTCCGCTGCTCACCGCATTTGCGTTGAAGCACATCACTTCGGCTCACTCGACAGTTTTCATCGGCCTTCTGCCATTGGCGACCGCCGTCTTCGGCGTGCTGCGCGGCGGCGAGCGCCCACGTCCGGTCTTCTGGCTGTTTTCCTGCCTCGGCAGCGCCATAGTCGCGGGCTTTGCACTGATGCGCGAGGATGCCGCATCCTCGGTCGGCGATCTCTTGATGCTCGCGGCGGTCATCGTCTGTGGGCTGGGATATGCGGAAGGGGGTCGGCTGTCGCGCAAGCTGGGCGGCTGGCAGGTTATTTCCTGGGCGCTCGTTCTCTCGCTGCCGGTCATGCTCGTGCTGTCACTCGTCGTCATGCCGCCGTCCTTCCCGGATGCAGCAAGCACGTCTTGGATCGGTCTTGCTTATGTCTCTCTCTTCAGCATGCTGATCGGCTTCATATTCTGGTATCGCGGCCTTGCGCTCGGCGGAATCGCTGCCGTCGGCCAGCTGCAATTGCTGCAGCCCTTCTTCAGCCTGGCGCTTGCAGCTGTGCTGCTTCATGAGAAGGTGAGCCTAAGCATGTTTGCGGTTACGCTGGCCGTCGTGGCCTGCGTTGCGGGCGCGAAGAAATTTGCGCGATAGAGCAGCAGGTGGAACTTCGGCTCCGCCTGAACCATCCGGCATCCCGCTTAGCCACGAAATGCCGCTTCAAGCTTGGGGATATCGAGTTTGACCATCTGCAGCATGACTTCGGTCATGCGTCGCGCCTTGGCCCGGTCCGGGTCGGCCATCATTTCGCCGAGCACGCGCGGCACCACCTGCCAGGAAAGCCCCCAGCGGTCCTTCAGCCAGCCGCATGCCTCCGCCACGCCGCCGTTCTGCAGGAAGCCATCCCAGAGCCGGTCGATCTCGGCCTGCGTCTCGCATGCGACGACGATCGAGAAGGAATGATTGAGCGGATCGAGCGGCCCGGCCTCCAGCGCCGTGAACTCCTGATCGCCAAGTCTGAACTCGATAACCTTGCAGCTGCCCTCCGGCCCGCTCGGCGTATCCGCGGGAACCACGGTCGTGCGCCGGATGGAAGAATTAGGCACCATCGAGACATAAAATTCGACGGCTTCCTTTGCGTCCTTTTCGAACCAGATATTCGTGCTGACCTTGGTCATTGGATAGTCTCCTCGTCTATGTGCTGACAATGGTTGACAGCCCAAGGACGTTTCAGGCGGAGGTCCTCCGACAGGCGCAAAGATTCTTTCCCACAAATTTGCCCGCATGCAAGATTTGACGTTTACGCAAACGTCAATATTTTGTAAGAGACTCTCAAATGCCGGTCCCGTCCGGTTGCCGAATTGGAGGAATTCGAACAATGCCAGTCTACAAGGCTCCGGTTAATGACACGCTCTTCGTGCTGAACGACGTGCTGGGCATCGAGCGCTACAATAATCTGCCGGGTTTTGCCGATGCAACGCCGGACATGATCGCGGCCATTCTGGGCGAGGCGGCAAAGGTGGCAGAGGAAGTGCTCTTCCCGCTGAATTATTCCGGCGATCAGGAAGGCTGCAGGCGGGCGGACGACGGTTCGGTCACGACGCCGAAGGGCTTCAGGGGGGCCTACAAGACCTATTGCGAAGGGGGCTGGATCGGTCTTGCCGTACCGGAGGAATTCGGCGGCCAGGGCCTTCCCTACACGCTGCATGCCGCCGTTGGCGAATATACCTCCGCGGCGAACATGTCGCTGATGATGTATCCGGGGCTGACGCAAGGCGCCATTGCGGCGATTCTCGTCCACGGGTCGGACGAGCAGAAGCAGGCCTATCTGCCAAAGATGGTTGCCGGCGAATGGTCGGGCACCATGAACCTCACCGAACCGCATTGCGGCACCGATCTAGGCCTGCTTCGCACCAAGGCTGTGCCGCAGGGTGACGGCAGCTACAAGATTTCCGGCCAGAAGATCTTCATCTCCGCCGGCGAGCACGACATGACGGACAATATCGTCCATCTGGTGCTCGCCCGCATCGAGGGTGCGCCGGAAGGCACCAAGGGCATCTCGCTCTTCATCGTGCCGAAGTTCCTCGTCAATGCCGACGGCACGCCGGGCGACCGCAATGCCGTCTCCTGCGGCGCGATCGAGCACAAGATGGGCATTCACGGCAATGCTACCTGCGTCATGAATTACGACGAGGCGACCGGCTTCCTGATCGGCGCGGAAAACCGCGGCCTGAACGCCATGTTCGTGATGATGAACGAGGCTCGCCTCGGCGTCGGCCTGCAGGGCCTCTCGATCTCGGAAATTGCCTATCAGAACGCTGTGAACTACGCCCGCGAGCGCATCCAGGGCCGTTCGCTCTCCGGCCCGAAGGCGCCGGAAAAGAAGGCTGATCCGATCATCGTCCATCCCGATATCCGCCGAACGCTGATGACCATCCGCGCCTTCAACGAGGCCGGCCGTGCGTTCCTCCTCTGGACAGCGCTGAAATCCGACATCGCCCACCGCGCCGCGAGCGATGCCGAGCGCCAGACGGCAGATGACATCCTCGGCCTCGTCACCCCGATCCTCAAGGGCGTGATGACCGACAAGGGCTTTGATCACGCCGTCATGGCCCAGCAGATCTTCGGCGGTCACGGGTATATCGAAGAGCATGGCATGAGCCAGTACGTGCGCGACGCCCGTATCGCGATGATCTACGAAGGTGCCAACGGCATCCAGGCGCTCGATCTCGTCGGCCGCAAGCTGGGTCTCAACGGCGGCCGCGCCGTCATGGCGCTCTTCAAGGAGATCGGCGATTTCTGCGAGGAGAACCGCAACGACGAGAAGATGACCTTCTTCACCAAGAACCTGAAGAAGGGCTTGAACGACGTGCAGGCGGCGACCATGTGGTTCATGCAGCATGCGATGGCAAAGCCCGACAATGCCGGTGCCGGCTCGACGGACTACATGCATCTCTTCGGCCTCGTCGTTCTCGGCTATATGTGGGCGAAGATGGCGAAAGCCGCAGAGGATGGCCTTGCGAGCGGCGATTCGCCGCGCGAAAGCTATCTCAGGAACAAGCTTGTGACCGCCCGCTTCTTCATGGAGCGCATCATGCCGGAAACCGCACTGCGCAAGGCTCGCATCGAGACAGGCGCCGAGACGATGATGACCTTGCCCGCCGAGGCGTTTTGATTTGGGTTGCCCCTTCTCCCCGCCGGGGAGATGGTAGCCCGAAGGGCCGGATGAGGGAGCGCGCCTCAGGCGTGGCTTTCTTCTGGCTCCGGCTTTGCCGGGGACCCTTATCGCCTCGCTTGTTCGGTACTTCTCCCTGCTTGGGGGAAGGGAAGACACGGAATTCAACGGCCACCCGGCCGATAGGGAGATGAGACAATGACCGAGGTTTTCATTTACGATCACGTCCGCACGCCGCGCGGCCGCGGCAAGAAGGATGGCTCGCTGCACGAGGTGCCCTCCGTCCGCCTCGCCGCCAAGACGCTGGAGGCGATCCGCGACCGCAACGGGCTCGACACGAAGACGGTCGACGACATCATCATGGGCTGCGTCGACCCGGTGATGGACGCCGGCGCCGTCATTCCCAAGGCCGCAGCCTTCGAGGCCGGCTATTCGACGCACGCCCCCGGCATCCAGATCTCCCGCTTCTGCGCCTCCGGCCTCGATGCCGTAAACCTTGCGGCCGGCAAGATTTCGCAAGGGGCCGATGACATCGTGATTTCCGGCGGCGTCGAAAGCATGTCACGCGTCGGCCTCGGCATGTCCGGCGGCGCCTGGTTCATGGACCCGTCGGTCAATTTCCCCGCCTATTTCATGCCGCAGGGCGTCTCGGCCGATCTCATCGCCACCAAATACGGCTTCTCCCGCGACGACGTCGACGCCTATGCCGTCGAAAGCCAGAAGCGCGCTGCCAATGCGTGGGAAAAGGGCTACTTCAAGAATTCGGTCATTCCGGTGAAGGACCAGAACGGCCTGACGATCCTTGCCCATGACGAGCACATGCGCCCCGGCACCGATATGCAGGCGTTGGCCTCCCTCAATCCGTCCTTCCAGATGCCAGGCGAAATGGGCGGCTTCGAGGCTGTCGGCATCCAGGCCCATCCGGAGGTCGAGCGCATCAACTACGTCCATCACGCCGGCAATTCCTCGGGTATCGTCGATGGCGCCGCTGCCGTGCTGCTCGGCTCCAAGGCCGGCGGCGAAACGATGGGCCTCAAACCCCGCGGCCGCATCAAGGCCTTTGCCAATATCGGCTCCGACCCGGCGCTGATGCTGACCGGCCCCGTCGACGTCACGGAAAAGCTGCTGAAGCGCACCGGCATGCAGCTTTCAGACATCGATCTCTTCGAACTCAACGAAGCCTTCGCCGCCGTCGTGCTGCGCTACATGCAGGCTTTCGACATTTCGCACGACCGGATGAACGTCAATGGCGGCGCCATCGCCATGGGCCACCCGCTCGGCGCCACGGGCGCGATGATCCTCGGCACCGTGTTGGACGAGCTAGAGCGCCGCGATCTCAATACCGCGCTCGTCACGCTGTGCATCGGCGCCGGCATGGGCACGGCGACGGTGGTCGAGAGAGTTTAGTCGCGGAGAACCTTTGGGGCGGCCTGCTCGCTTATGTCCGTCATCCTCGGGCTTGACCGGAGGATACACCGCCTAAGGGCTGGATGGTCAGGTCAAGGCCGACCATGACGGCAAAGAAAGGGGCCGTACAAGGTCGCACTGCTGGAAGAGATTTCAAGGGAGAGGAGTCCCGCCATGAATACCTATAAGAACTTCACCGTTAGAACCGACGCCGACGGCATTGCGCTCGTCACCTGGGATATGCCCGGCAAGTCCATGAACGTCTTCACCGAAGAGGTAATGGACGAGCTGAACGCCATCGTCGACGCCACGGTTGCCGATACCGCCGTCAAGGGCGTCGTCATCACCTCCGGCAAGTCCACCTTCTCCGGTGGCGCGGACCTGTCGATGATCAAGTCGATGTTTACCCTCTACCAGCAGGAGAAGGCTGCAAACCCGCAAACCGCTGCGCAGAAACTGTTCGATCTCGTCGGCCGCATGACCGGCCTCTTCCGCAAGCTCGAAACCTGCGGCAAGCCCTGGGTCTCGGCGATCAACGGCACCTGCATGGGCGGTGCCTTGGAAATGTCGCTCGCCTGCCATGGCCGCGTCGCCTCCAATGCCAAGTCGGTGAAGATCGCGCTGCCTGAGGTCAAGGTCGGCATTTTCCCCGGGGCCGGCGGCACGCAGCGCGTCGCGCGCCTGGCCGATGCCCAGTCCGCCCTGCAGATGATGACGACCGGTCAGTCGCTCTCTGCCTCCCGCGCCAAGGCAATGAATCTCGTGCATCAGGTGGTCGAGCCGGACCAGCTCATCCCGGCTGCCAAGCAGATGATCAAGGATGGCCTGAAGCCCGTCGCTCCTTGGGATGAGAAAGGCTTCAAGGCGCCCGGCGGCGGCATCTGGACGCCTGCCTCCGCACAGCTCTGGCCGGCCGCTCCCGCGATCTTGCGCCGCGAGACCGCCGGGAATTATCCGGGCGCGCTTGCCATCCTCAAATGTGTCTATGAAGGCCTGCAGGTGCCTTTCGATACGGCGCTGAAGATCGAGCAGCGCTATTTCACGCAGGTGCTGCAGACCACCGAAGCCTTCTCGATGATCCGCTCGCTCTTCATCTCGATGCAGGAGCTTGGCAAGGGGGCCCGCCGCCCGGCAGGTGTGCCCAAGACCGACCTGAAGAAAGTCGGCGTCGTCGGCGCCGGCTTCATGGGCGCCTCGATCGCCTATGTTACGGCCGCCGCCGGTATCGACGTCATCCTGATAGATCGCGATATGGACGCGGCCAACAAGGGCAAGGCGACCGGCGAAGGCCTGGTGAAGGAGTCCATCGGTAAGGGGCGTCTTACGCAGGAAGAGGGTGTCGCCATCCTCTCCCGCATCACTCCATCTGCCGATTACGCCGATCTGAAGGACGCCAATCTCGTCATCGAAGCCGTCTTCGAAGATCGCGAGGTCAAGAAGGACGTCATCGAAGCCGTCGAGGAAGTGCTCTCCGAAGGCGCGATTTTTGCCTCCAACACCTCGACCCTGCCGATCACCGGCCTGGCGAAAAATTCCAAACGCCCGGAAAATTTCATCGGCATCCACTTCTTCTCGCCGGTGGAAAAGATGATGCTGACCGAAGTCATCCTCGGCAAGGAAACCGGCGACAATACGCTCGCCGTGGCGCTGGATTATGTCGCCGCCATCAAGAAGACGCCGATCGTCGTCAACGACACCCGCGGCTTCTTCGTCAATCGCTGCGTGCTGCGCTACATGGCCGAAAGCTATGACATGCTCATCGAAGGCGTGCCGCCTGCGATGATCGAGAACGCCGCCAAGATGGCCGGCATGCCGGTCGGCCCCTTGGCGCTGAACGACGAGGTCGCCATCGACCTGTCGCTGAAGATCCTCAAGGCCACGGTCGCGGACCTGGGCGAAAAGGCGATCGACCCCCGCCACATGGAGCTCGTCTCCCGCATGGTGGAAAAGGAAGGCCGCTTCGGCCGCAAGAACTCCAAGGGCTTCTACGACTACCCTGCGAAGCCCGCAAAGAAGTCCCTCTGGCCCGAACTGAAGTCCTTCTACCCGCAGAAGAAGGCAGAGGGCGTGGACGTCAACACCCTCAAGCAGCGCTTCCTGGTCACCATCGCGCTCGAAGCCGCCCGCACGGTCGAAGAAGGCATCGTCACCGACCCCCGCGAGGCCGACGTCGGCTCCATCCTCGGCTTCGGCTTCGCGCCTTATACTGGCGGCGCGCTCAGCTACATCGACGGCATGGGCGCCAAGAAGTTCGTGGAATTGTGTGAAACGTTAGCCGCTTCTTACGGATTGCATTTCAAGCCGACGTCGCTGCTGAACGACATGGCCGCGAAGGACGAGACGTTTTATGGCCGGTTTGATCCGTATGCAAAGGAGAAGGAGGTGGCGTGAGCCGCCTCAATGATTTGTGTTTAGTCTGTCAAGGCTCAAGGTGACGCAGCAAGGGGCGCGCCCGTTCCCAGGAGACTTTCATGGCCACTATCGCCGAAATCGTCATCGAAGCTGAAACCCCCTCGCGCCTCGCCGCCTTCTGGGCGGCAATTCTCGATGGCTACCAGGTCCGTCCCTATGACGACGCCGAAATCAGCCGATTGGCGAAGCGTGGGTTTACGCCGGAGACGGACCCGACCGTGATGGTGGACGGCCCCGGCCCGTCGCTCTGTTTCCAGCGCGTCCCGCTGCGCGATTACAGCAACAACCGGGTCCATCTGGATATTGCCGTCGATGATGTTCCAGCCGCAATCGAACGCATCACCGCGCTAGGCGGCAGCGTCCAGCGAAGGGAACCAGGCTATACGGTGATGAAGGACCCGCAGGGCAATCAGTTCTGCATCGTGCCCGCGAGATAAAACGAGTCTTCGGTCAAATTTCGCACCCAACGACAGCGCGTATGCGCAATGCGGAGGATGAGGAAACCGGCGCATGAAAGTGCCGGACGGGTGAGGAACCCCGGTATCGTATGACTGCCCATCAGGAACGAAAATTGCGCTCCTTCTCGTTCCGCCTTGCGCTGGAGACAATTTTCGCGTAAATGCCTGCACATCGATCTTGCTAGATGGACTTTGTTTCGGCCATTTGTGCCGTTCCTGGCGAACTTCCTCCAAAATCGGTCTTCATCGCGCGTCGGCTTTGGCCGGTGCGTTATCTTCTACGTACGATTTTAAAGGATATCGTCATGAACACAGGTACCGTTAAGTGGTTCAACGCAACCAAGGGCTTCGGCTTCATTCAGCCGGATGACGGCGCAGCCGACGTTTTCGTCCACATCTCCGCTGTCGAGCGTGCCGGAATGCGCGACCTCCAGGAAGGCCAGAAGCTTTCCTACGAGCTCGTTTCCGACAAGCGTTCGGGCAAGATGTCGGCAGACCGTCTTCAGGCGGCCTGAGCCTCGCAAGGCTTGAGAATATCATCTCCGGAACGTGACCACGGATGTACTGGCACGTTTCGTCGAGATGGCAGGAAGGTCGGGTTAGCCCGGCCTTTTTTTCGTTTGCGCCAAGCGCCTTTTATATCACTCCGCCGCTGCGCGCTTCAGCCCGGAAATCTGCGTGATGAAGGCGCGAAGGGCGGCCGGGCGCACCGGCTTGTGCTGGATGGCGATGCCGTGGCGCTCCGCCTCCACCCTGACCTCCGGTGTCCGGTCGGCGGTCACCAGCAGCGCCGGGAGATCGGTCCCGAAGCACTTTCGCAAACTTAAGATCGCGGACATTCCGGTCCCGTCACCGAGATGATAGTCCGCGATGATGAGATCGGGCGCGGGCTGACGCGTATCGAAACCCGAAGCCATGGCCAGGGAGTCGATAGCCTCCACCTCGCAACCCCACCCGGAAATCAAGAGCCGCATGCCTTCGAGGATCTTCGGCTCGTTGTCGATGCAAAGGATCCTTAATCCCTTGAGCGGTTGCGGCAACCGATCGGTCGCCGCTGCCGAGGACGGTGCCGCACCGGCCTTGGAAACATCGAGTGGCATGACGATGCGGAAATCCGTGCCCTTGCCGTGCGTCGAATGCAGCTCGACCGGATGGTTGAGGACGCGGGCGATGCGGTCGACGATCGAAAGGCCGAGGCCGAGGCCGGAGGCCGTTTTCGCGCCTTCGTCGAGGCGCGCGAATTCCTTGAAGACGGTGCGGAACTTCGAGGGCGGGATGCCGATGCCCGAATCCATCACCTGGATCACCACCTGGTTTCCCCGCCGCCGGGCGCCGACCAGCACCTTGCCGGTCAACGTATATTTGATGGCGTTGGAAACAAGGTTCTGCACGAGGCGCCGCAGCAGGTTGGGATCGGAGCGGACCCGCAGCGATGTCGGCATCACGACAAGCTTCAGCTTCTTCGCCCGGGCAATCGGCGCAAAATCGGTCTCGATGCGCTCCAGCAGGCCGGCCAGCGGCACGGATGTCAGGCGCGGCCGCATCGCACCCGTATCAAGCCGCGAGATGTCGAGAACGGCCCCCAGAATGGTTTCGACCGATTCCAGGGCAGAATCGATATTGCGCACGATCGGCCCGTTTTCGGACTGCGCGATGCGCTCGACGAGGGCGGAGGAGTAAAGCCGCGCCGCATTCAGCGGTTGCAGGATGTCGTGGCCGGCGGCGGCAAAGAAGCGGGTCTTGCCGATGTTCGCTTCATCGGCGGCCGCTCGCGCCTCGCCGAGTTCGCGGTTCACTCGCGTGAGCTCCGCCGTTCGCTCGGCAACGCGCTGCTCCAGCGTCTCGTTTGCCTGCTTCAGTGCCTGGTCGGCCGCAACACGCTGGGTAATGTCGGTAAAGGTCGCCACGATGCCCTTGTCCGGCATAGCGTTGGACCGCACTTCGATGATCCGTGCGCCGCCGCCGAGAACGAGCGAGAAGGGTTTGTCGAGCGTCAGGAAATGCCGCACCGTCTGGCTGAGTTCGGCGGCTGGAACGTCACCGCGCTGGCTCAAGATCGCCACGATTTCCGAAAGCGGAAAGCCGACACGGCCGACATCCTCCGGCAGGTCGAGAAGCTGGCGGAAGCGCCGGTTCCAGATCGTCAGCTGGTTGGAGCTGTCGAAGACGGCAATGCCCTGGTCCATCTGCGAAAGCGCCGTCTGCAGCATGTCCTGGTTATACTGCAGCGCCTCGCTTGCCTGGTCGAGCAGCCATGCCGTGTCGGCGGATGCGTCCTCGGTCTTCTGCAAGATCAGCGAAAGCACCAACCGCGCGGAGGAGGATCCGATGGCGCTGCCGAGCAGTTGTTCGGTGAAGTGGATGAGCGCCATGTCGGCTGGCTGGTCGTCCTCCAGCTTGCGCCCGGAATTCTGCTCGTATGTTGTAAGCGATCGCTGCATGCGCTCTTCGCCGAGATAGCGCGAGATTGCTGTTTTCAGGTCGCCGACGCTGATGCGGGTCTTCCATCCGCGGGTCGCAAACTGCGAGCGCGACTGCCCCTTCACGAAGATGCCTGCCTGGATGCGCTCCAGCGGACGGGCGTTGCGCGTCATCGAGCCGACGATGAAGAAGCCGGTATTGATAAGCAGGCTCATCGCTGTGGCATTGACGAGTGGATCGGCATCGGCTGCTGCAAAAAGCGCCGTGCCCGGAAAGATGAAGCTGAGGAAGGCGGTCGCGACATAGGAATAATCCGGCCCGCCGAGCGAAGGCAGAAAGAGCAGGTAGAACCAGATGACGAAACCCGACGTGAGGCCGAGAATGGCGCCGCGTGCATTGGCCCGCCGCCAGATAAGTCCGCCGAAGAAGGCGGGTGCGATCTGTGCGATCGCGGCGAAGGACAAAAGGCCGATCGAGGCAAGGCCGGTCGTGCTGTCGGTCGAGCGGTAATAGGCATAGCCGAGCAGCAGGACGGCGAAGATAGCGCTGCGGCGGATGTTGAGCAGGCTTTTCGCGAAGTCATCGCGCTGGCCGCTGCGTCCGGCAAGCTTCCGGCGCAGGAAGATCGGCATGATGATGTCGTTCGACACCATGATGGAAAGCGCAACGGAATCGACGATGACCATTGCGGTCGCCGCCGAAAAGCCGCCGATGAAGGTGATCAGCGAAACGATCTGCATCTGCCCGGCAAGCGGCAGGGACAGCACGTAAAAGTCGGCATTGCCTGCGCCGCCGAAGGTCAGCAGGCCGCCAATCGCCACCGGCAGCACGAAGAGATTGATGGCAATGAGATAGAGCGGAAAGAGATAGCCGGCGAGCCGCAGCTGTTTTGCCGAGCGGTTTTCGACGACGGTGACGTGAAACTGGCGCGGTAGCATGATGATCGCAATAGCCGACAGCAGTATCAGCGTGATCCAACGGCTGATCGGCGTCTTGTAGTTGAGGGTTGCGTTGACCAACTGGTTGTCCACGCTTTTCCGCCAAAGGTCGGCAGGCCCATCGAAGAGAAACCAGATGACGCAGATGCCGGCGGTCAGGAAGGCGACGAGCTTGACCAGCGATTCCATCGAAACGGCGAGGATCAGTCCGTCCTGGTGCTCTGTCGCATCGGTGTGCCGCGTGCCGAACATGACGGCGAAGCAGGCAAGCACCAGGGTTGCGATCAGCGGCAGATCGAGGAAGTAGAGGTTGCCGCTGCCAATGCCATAATCCGAAGGATTGACCATCGCGGTCACCGTGCTGCTGATCGCCTTCAGCTGCAGTGCGATATAAGGAATTGTGCCAATCAGCGAGATCAGCGCCACGATCGTTGCGACCGTGGGATTCTTCCCATAGCGGGCGGCGAGGAAGTCCGCGACGGAGGTAAGCTTTTCGGCCTTGGCAAGTTCGATGATCCGCCGCAGCACCGGCATGCCGAGCGTGAAGACGAGGATCGGGCCGATATAGATCCCGGCAAATTCAAGGCCGCGCTGCGAAGCGAGCCCGACGCCGCCGAAATAGGTCCAGGAGGTGCAGTAGATCGCAAGGCTCAGCGCATAGACGATCGGCCAGCCGCCGTCCGGTATGCCCAGCCTCTGGCTTCTACGGTCACCATAGCTTGCGACCGCAAAAAGCAGCAGCAGATAGCCGAAGGCAAACGCGATAATAACCCAGCCTTGAAGCATCGACCCTCCACCGGCGCGCCATTTGCCGGTTCTTTCAAAAGACATCAAGACTAAGGGAAATCATCGGTCTTGGAAATTGCGATGATCTAGGCATTAAGTCCAAGGCGCAGGAAGGTCCTGGTTGTTTCAATTTTGCAATTGAATAATCAATCAAGAGATGTAGCTAATAAAAACAGGGGACTGTCCGTGAGAGCGCATCAGAGGGAGACAGATCGGATGCTCAATGAATTCAAGGCCTTTATCGCCCGAGGCAACGTCATGGACCTTGCCGTCGGCGTCATCATCGGCGGTGCTTTCGGCGGCATCGTCAAATCGCTGGTCGACGATATCATCATGCCGATCGTCGGTGCCGTTTTCGGCGGTTTCGATTTTTCCAACTACTTCTTCGGTCTTTCGTCTGCGGTCAACGCGCCGACGCTTGCCGCAGCCCGCGCGCAGGGTGCTGTCTTCGCCTATGGCAATTTCATCACCGTGGTCATCAATTTCCTGATCCTTGCCTGGATCATCTTCCTGATGATCAAGGGCGTGAATATGCTGCGCAGGCAGGTCGAGCGCAACGAGCAAAAGGCAGCGGAGGAGGCGCCGCCGCCGGCCGATGTCGCGCTCCTCACGGAAATCCGCGATCTGCTGGCCAAGCGCCCGGCGGTCTGATCAAGGCTCGCAGCCCGTACTTTGCGAGGTTGATTCATAACGAAAAGCGATGCGGCATCACGCATTCTCATGGGATTTGCGCCCGGTTTTGTACTATGAAGGCGAAAACCGGAGATCTGCATGTCGATTATGAACAGCCTCAGCCCGCGCGCCGTTTCGGCGCCAGAAAGCGGGATCGTCGAAGTCGTCAATTATGCCCGTGGCCGCGATGGCCTGCTACCGCTCTGGGTCGGCGAGGGGGATCTTCCGACACCGAATTTCATCAGCCGGGCGGCAATGGACGCGCTGGCAGCGGGAGAGACCTTCTATACCTGGCAGCGCGGCATTCCGGAGCTTCGCCAGGCACTATCTGACTATTACGCCCGGCATTTCGGCATCAGCCTGCCCGCTGAGCATTTCTATGTCACCGGCTCAGGCATGCAGGCGATCCAGATTGCGGTGCAGGCATTGACGTCGCCGGGCGACGAACTGGTCTACCTGACGCCCGCCTGGCCGAATATCGCCGCTGCGCTGGAAATTGCCGGTGCCCGCTCCGTCGGCGTTGAGCTTCAGTTCGAGGGCGGCAAATGGGTGGTCGATCTCAATCGCATCGAAGCGGCACTCACCCCGAAGACAAGGGCGCTGTTCATCAACACGCCATCCAATCCGACAGGGTGGACCGCCACGAAGAGGGATCTCGCGGACCTCCTTGAACTTGCCCGCAAGCGCGATCTCTGGATCATGGCGGATGAAATTTATGCCCGATATTTCTACGCCGGAACCCGTGCGCCTTCTTTTCTTGATATCATGGTACCGGGCGACAAGGTCATGTTCGTCAATTCCTTCTCGAAGAACTGGTCGATGACCGGCTGGCGTGTCGGCTGGATCGTGGCGCCAGCGGAAACCGGGCAGGTGCTCGAAAACCTGATCCAATATTCGACCTCGGGCGTCGCGCAATTCATGCAGAAGGGTGCGGTGGCAGCCCTCACCGAGGGCGATGCGTTCGTCGAGGCCAATATCCAGAAGGCGGCTCTTTCGCGCGACATCCTCTGCGATGCACTGATTGCCACAAACCGCGTCGAGACGTTGAAGCCGGACGGTGCGCTCTACGCCTTTTTGAAGATCGACGGCGTCACCGACAGCCGCAAAGCAGCGCTGGACATCGTCGACAAGACGGGCGTCGGACTGGCGCCCGGAACCGCCTTCGGCGCAGGCGGCGAGCTTTTCCTGCGAGCCTGTTTCCTGCGCGATCCGCTACAGGTCAAGGCAGCAGCCGACAAGCTTTGCGATTACATTCTGAAACTTTGACGCTCAAGGCCCGGCTGTCGCAGCCGGAGCCTTTTTGATGCCGGAAACGGTGGTTCGCTAAAATTGTAGCAAAGCCGGAAATCAGCCTCTAACCACAGCAGCAAACTTACCGGTTCAAAGGCGTCCGAACGGGTGCCTGATAAGAAGATCTGAAAGGAAAACCCGCGTCAGATGCCCTGTCCGATTAAACAGGGAACGGGACATGGCAATTTTGGTGACAGGCGGCGCCGGCTACATCGGCAGTCACATGGTTTGGGCACTGCTCGATGCAGGCGAGAAGGTCGTCGTGCTCGATCGCCTTTCCACCGGCTTTCGCTGGGCTGTCGCGCCTGCTGCGCGCTTCTACCTGGGGGATATCGCCGATGCCGAGGTCCTCAAGACGATTTTCATCGAGAACGACATCGAGGCGATCATCCATTTTGCGGGCTCCGCGGTCGTTCCGGCTTCGGTTGCCGATCCGCTATCTTATTACGACAACAATTCCGGCAAGACGCGTGCGCTCCTGAGCGCGGCGATCGCTGCCGGTGTGCGCCATTTCGTCTTCTCGTCGACGGCGGCGGTCTATGGTCCGCAAAAGACTTCCGATCCGGTCAAGGAAACAGCGCCGCTCAACCCGGAAAATCCGTATGGCCAGTCGAAGCTGATGACGGAGTTCATGCTGCGCGACGCTGCTGCGGCCTATGATTTCGACTATGTGGCGCTCCGCTACTTCAACGTTGCAGGTGCCGATCCGCACGGCCGTGCCGGACAATCCACCAGCGGCGCGACGCATCTCATCAAGGTCGCCTGCGAGGCAGCCCTCGGCAAGCGCGACAGCGTGCATGTCTACGGCATCGACTATCCGACGCATGACGGCACCGGCGTGCGCGACTATATCCATGTCACCGATCTTGCCGAGGCTCACCTCAAGGCGCTGCAGCATCTGCGCAAGGGCAAGGGATCGTTGGTCGCGAATTGTGGCTATGGTTCCGGCTATACGGTGCTCGACGTTCTGAACATGGTGGTGCGCCTGCACGGCTACGCGTTCAAGATTCATATGGCGCCACGCCGTCCGGGCGATGCCGCAAGTGTCGTCGCCGACGCCACCTTGGCGCATCGCGTGCTGGACTGGACGCCGAAATACGATTCCCTTGAGACGATCGTTCGCAGCGCACTGGACTGGGAGCTGGCGCTGATCAACCGCAGGGTCGGGGAGCTGCAGGGTGTGCACCGTGCCCTTGCCGCGGCTTCCTTCTAAAAGCGATCACGCCTGTTTTTCGACGCAAAGTCCACTGGAACGAAGCGCTCCCTCTGTTTATTGATGGGGGGTCAATCGAGGGTGGACGGCGGACATGCAGAACAATCACGAACGGGAAGTCATTATCGAACGGCGCGGCACGGCGGGGATCATCCGCCTCAATCGGCCGAAGGCGCTGAACAGCCTGACGCTCGACATGGTGCGCATGATCGACGCGGCGCTCGACGAATTCGCGGATGATGACGGCGTTGCAAGCGTGGTGGTGACGGGTGAGGGCGACCGCGGCTTCTGCGCCGGCGGTGATATTCGTGCACTTCACGAAAGCGGGCGCTCGGGTTCCGACCTTGCGGAGACGTTCTGGCGCGAGGAGTTCACGCTCAACCACCGCATCGCAAGCTACGCTAAACCCTATGTCGCCCTGATGGATGGTATCACCATGGGCGGTGGCGTCGGCCTTTCGGCGCATGGGCGGCACCGCATCGTGACGGAGCGGACGAGGCTTGCGATGCCGGAAACCGGCATCGGTTATTTCCCGGATGTAGGAGCGACCTGGCTGCTGCCGCGCATGCCCGGCCAGACGGGAACATGGACAGGATTGACCGGCCAGGAGCTGAATGCGGCGGATGCCATCTATGCCGGCCTTGCCGATTTTGAGATCCCGTCGTCGCGGCTGCCGAATGTCATCGACGCGTTGGCTCGGTTGCCGGTCGGGTCATCGCCGGTAGCTTGCGAGGCTCTGCTGAAGCATGTTGCCGGCAAGGCGACCGAAAGCCGCCTGCAGGCCGTTCGGCCGTTGATCGACCATGCCTTCTGTTTCGATCGCGTCGAAGAGGTTATGGAAGCGCTCGCCGCTGACGAAGGCGAATTCGCCGCCAAAACACGGAAGACCCTGCAGACGCGCTCGCCGACGAGCCTGAAATTGACTTTGCGTCTGCTGAGGGAAGGACGGCAGAGCGTCAATCTCGCCGCCTGCCTGAACCGTGAGTTAGGGGCCTGTATGCAGATATTGAAATCCGCGGACTTTTATGAGGGCGTGCGGGCGGCGGTGATCGACAAGGATAGGAATCCGAAATGGTCGCCTTCAACCATCGAGGCGGTAAACGCAGAGGTGCTCGCGCCGTTCTTCAAACCGGCCGATCGCCCGCTTGCCCTCTAGCGCCACATACCGCGCATGCGGGCGCCGACATCGATGCGGACTTGGCGCGCCTGTTGCGCGGAGGCGCTTTCACTCTTGACCTGCGGCCAACCGCAGACCTCGAAAAATTGCAGCAGTGTCGCCGGGATGAAGCGGGTGCGCGAGGCATAGACGTGCCGGTCTCCCTGCGCATTCTGCCCGTGCGTGAAGAAGCGCTGCGGGACGACGAGATCGAGATTGTCCCTGGCGCGCGTCATCGCGACATAAAGCAGGCGCCGCTCCTCCTCTATTTCCGCCCTAGTGCCAACGCCGAGATCCGACGGAATGCAGCCGTCGACGACGTTCAACATGAAGACCTTGGTCCACTCCTGACCCTTGGCCGAATGGATAGTCGAGAGGATCAGATAGTCCTCGTCGAGCAACGGCACGCCCGCCTGGTCGCTGGTCGCATCAGGCGGATCGAGCGTCAGTTCGGTCAGGAAGCGTTCGCGCGACGGGTAGCCGCCGGCGATTTGCTCGAGCTGCAGGAGATCGGCCTGACGCGTTGCGGCATCCTCGTGCAGCCGCTCGAGATGCGGCTGATACCATTCTCGGACCAGGCCGATTTCGGCGGGCCAGCCGGCTTTCTTGGATCTCAGCTCCTGCATGACCGAAACGAAGGAGGTCCAATCCTCGCCGGCGCGCGGCGGGGCGGGCATGTCGGCGAGGGCCTGCAAGGGACTTGGATCCTCCGCCATCTGGTCGAGTGCCCGCTGGGCCGTCGAGGGTCCGACGCCCGGCAGGATCTGCATCAGCCGGAAGCCGGCGACCCGGTCGCGCGGATTGAGCGCAAAGCGCAGGACGGCCAGCATGTCCTTGACATGCGCGCTGTCGAGAAATTTCAGGCCGCCGAATTTCACGAAGGGAATGTTGCGGCGGGTGAGCTCGACTTCCAGCGCGCCGCTGTGGTGCGAGGCGCGGAAAAGCACCGCCTGGTTCTTCAGCCGCGTGCCCTCTTCGCGGTTCTCAAGCACCTTGTCGGCAACATACCGGGCCTGGTCGGCCTCGTCGCGCACCGTGACGAGGCGCGGGCGCTCGCCCGATTGCCGCTCCGTCCATAAGTTCTTGGTGAAGCGCTCCGAGGCAAGATCAATGACGGCATTGGCCGCGGCGAGAATGGGTTGCGTCGAACGATAGTTGCGATCGAGCGTGACAATATTGGCCGGCGGGCTGAATGAGGCCGGGAAATCGAGGATGTTGCGGACTGTGGCGGCGCGGAAGGAATAGATCGACTGCGCATCGTCCCCAACGACGGTAAGCCCCTGTCCCTCAGGCTTCAAGGCAAGCAGGATGGAGGCCTGCAGGCGGTTCGTATCCTGATACTCGTCGACGAGCAAATGATCGAAGCGGCCGCCGATATCCTCGGCGATCAATGGTTCGGCAACCATCTGCGCCCAGTAGAGGAGCAGATCGTCATAGTCGAGAACGTTCTGGGTCTGCTTGGCCTCGACATAGGCGGCGAAAAGTTCGCGGAGCTGCTTTTCCCATGCAGCACACCAGGGGAAGGCGTCACGCAGGACCAGGGGCAGCTCCGTCTGCGAATTCACGGCCCGTGAATAGATCGCAAGGCAGGTACCCTTGGTCGGGAAGCGGCTTTCCATTTTCGAGAAGCCGAGATCGTGACGAACGAGGTTCATCAGATCGGCGCTGTCTTCGCGGTCATGGATGGTGAAGGCGGGGTCAACCCCGATCTGCTCGGCATAATCGCGAAGCAGCCGCGCGCCGATCCCATGGAAGGTACCGCTCCAGGCCAGCGCATCGGCCATGATGCCGGAATTCCTGCCAAGAACCTCAGCGCAAATCCGCTCGACGCGGCGCGCCATCTCGAAGGCCGCTCGGCGGGAGAAAGTCATCAGCAGGATGCGGCGCGGATCCGCACCCTTGACGATCAGATGCGCAACGCGGTGCGCCAGCGTGTTCGTCTTGCCGGAACCCGCGCCGGCGATCACCAGAAGCGGACCTGCGACGTGGCTACCGCCGGCAAGCGTGCCGTGTTCGACTGCCATGCGCTGCTGTGGATTGAGCTTTTCGAGATACATCCAGCCATCCGGTTGGCGCCCGCACGCATGACGGCGCGGACAGATTAGGCGTTCCTTGAATGTTCTCGATAATGATTCCTGTCAAGCGCAAGCTTTAGTGAACGGCGGACACCACTTCCTGCCGCATGAGTTTCAAGCTCCGATCTGGCTGGAGAATGTAGGTTTCCCGCACCCGGTTGCCGCTTGAATTGTAGAAATTGTTGTAAACGGCGCTGCCGACGGGTGATTTTGTCAGTTTGGTTCGCGGCTGCCCGCCATAGGTCAAGCTGCCGCGAATGGGCGTGGGCTCCGATCTGCCGGAGGATGTGCAGGCGCACAGAAGACCGCTGCGAAAATTGCCGAAATGATCACTTTCATTGAACGACCCCGGCTGTCGATCCGTTGCATATGGGCGACCCGCTACCGCACGCTAAGGGTGGTTTCAAAGACAATGGTTGATTCCGATCAGCTCGGCGCGCCGGGATGCAAGGGAAAACCGCTTTGAAGCGTGTAAGCCTCTGTTGCGGTGCGACCGGTCAGTTCGGTTCTGGTTGCTGGATCGTCTCCGGGGGCGTGTCGTCATTTCCCCCGCCCTTGTCGAAAGGTTTGACCACCAGGATACTGAGAATCGAGGCGATCATCGCTGCAATAATGATAAGCATCAGTGTTCTCATGGCAATTTCTACTTCGGATGACGGGATTTGAGACAATTCAATTAAACTTTTTCAAGCGAAAGAAAAGTTCCAAAGGATTCTCGCGAGAATGCGCAAGAAAAAGCGGGAACAAAAACTGCACCTCACGTGTTTGATCGTCTGAATTCAACGCCGGAGACTGTTATGAGGACGACATTCCGACTGGGGGCTGCCGCACTTCTTGTTGCATCCGCCGCATTTGCCACACCTGCATCCGCCTCACTCAAAACCGATATCGATTATTATTCGGCACTGCCGCAGGATCAGATTGCGCTCAATGAATATACCGGCGCGCCTGCCTGTGAGCCGGCCGACGCGCATTATCTGCCATCCTTCATCCGTGCTCCGGACGGCACCATCATCGGCGTCGGCTATCTCGAGATAGAAAGCGACAGCAACTGCTGAAGAAAGGCTACGGGGATTCTGCCCTGACAAGGCCTACGCATGGCTGAGGGAATGAGCCTCTGACCATCATCGACCATCATCATGATGGCTGCAGTTTCATGGGTAGCCAGCGCTCGCGTGCAACGCCTTCAGCACGGGTTTCCAGCCGATCCTCATTCAACAGTCAAATGAAAATGAACAACCATGCCTGAGCGGCACAGGGCAGCAATTCCGACTACAGTTGGCCGTGGTGCACCCGTCAGTGCAGCTTCAGCTTGGCTTCTTCCGCCGCCGCCAGAAACTCGGCGCGGGCCTCCTCGGCGGTCTTGCGTCCATCGAGCGCCGCGCGGCAGACGCTGCGGGCCTTAAGATAACGAAGCCCGCGATTTGCGGGCCAAAGATCGGTAAGACATTTCAATGCATCGAACGGGCCGTTCACGGTTCGCGCATCGGCGTTTTCGAAGCCGACTTTGACCGGATTTCCCCATCTTTCCGTTGCCATAGGCGTATTCCTCCAGCGTTTACGCCAAAACGCGCAGCCAGCCCTTTGCGTTCCCCTAAGAAGGACCGTGCACATGGGTATATTAGCGGGATATTTGTCGCCTGCAATCGGGTTTGATCGCGGCAGATGCGCAAGGTGCGACGGAGGACTGAATTTTTGGCAGAAATGATGCCGCCAGCTGTCACGCCTGCCAGGTGACCGCTCGCTTTTTTGCAGTCAGGGCGCTCTTAAAGCCAATCTACGTCTCGCGACCTTATCGAGGAAGTGGCGGGCAGCCGAGCCCGGAGGTCCCGGTTGCCGCGTCGTCCTGCTGCCCCGCTGCATTCGTGCAGGCAGGCGATGACGGGATGGCAGGGTTGACGCCGCTTGGGTTGATCGTGCTGCCGCTCCTGTTCAGATCGACGGCACCAGACCGCCTAAAGGGCGGGAGTGGGCTTTCGAAATAAAATGGGACGGCTATCGCCTGGCTGTGCATATCGAGCCGAAAGGCGTTCGGATTATTACCAGAGGCGGCCACGATTGGACGGATCGCTTTCCGGCCATCGCAAAAGCGGCGAAGAAGCTAGACGTGGCGACGGCGATCCTTGATGGCGAGGCAGTCGTTCTCGACGCGCAGGGCCGGTCGGATTTCGGACTGCTGCAACAATCGCTCGGCGATCGGGGCGGAAAGCGCATCTCGACCGATGCGATCTTCATGGCGTTCGATCTTCTCTATTTCGACGGCCATGATCTGAGGCCGTTGGAATTCACCGCTCGGCGGCATCTCTTGGAGGGTCTGATCAAGAGCAGGGACGATGTCATCCGGCTTTCTGAAGAGATCGAGGCAGACGGAGACCGGCTGTATTTTGCTGCCCGCGAACACGGCCTTGAGGGCATCATCGCGAAAGACCGTGAGAGCACCTATCGCTCCGGCCGGCGTGGCGACTGGCAGAAGATCAAATGCATCCAGAGCGACGGCTTCGCGATCGTCGGCTATGAGCATTCCTTTGTTGCGCGGGCAGGGATCGGTTCACTGCTGCTCGGAGCGCGCCAAGGCCGCAAGCTTGTCTATGTCGGATCGGTGGGGACCGGCTTTAATGAACGAACGGCGAATGAGCTGCGCGCCGCACTCGACAAGCTCAAGGTGAAGAAGCCACTTGTGGAATATTCAGGCCGGCGCAAATATATCGTCTGGGTGAAGCCAGCCCTGGTTGCCGAGGTCGAATATCGCGCATGGACGCATGACGGCAAACTGCGGCAGTCGTCGTACAAAGGACTGCGCGATCCGGAGGAGAATGCCGGGATTTTTGAGATCGAATGAAGCTGAAGTCAGCTCCGTTTTGGCCTGGGCACTAGAATGCAAGCCTCAATGTCCGCCCGTTATGGTGAGCTTATCGATATCTTTGGCGCGATCGACATAATCGCGTTACCTTCACCCGGTTCGTTCCCGACATGCAAAAACAATGAAAGAATAACGAACGCCACAACGAATAGTATCGATAGGACCGATAGCAAGTTCGGCCGGAGAGTGAAGCCACCAACGCTAGTAGGTTGAATGTGTGCCATGTCTGCCCCTTTGCCGTCGCCTTGGGGAATCGCCGGTCGTTTGACATTAGGTCAGTGAACATGGACAAAAAAGCTATCTCTTTTGGGTACTCTTGGTCCCTCTAACACGCCTTTTGGGTAACGCTGCAGCTGTAGTTTTCGCTGCGGATTTTCCGGCGGTAGCGGCAAGTCATCAACTATTATCAGTTCGACATCTGTGCCTTGCAGGTATTTCCCGAACCCATTGTCGACCGTGTAAACGGCGCGGGCGCCTCTAACAATCGCGGTAGCCGCAATCATTGCGTCGTACTTTTTGACGGAGACACGCGGAACGTGGCTCGGCACGCTAATTGTGGTATCTTAGTTGAAGAGGCAGTTGCTCATGCGTCGGCTACGGCATGAGCTTGGAGGAGTCCGGGGCATCGGCGATCGAAGATGCAGCCTCGTCCCAGGCGCTGTCGCAGCCAATCGGGCTGACTTACGACCGCACGCTTGATCTCGATCTGGGGAACAGGCGCTCGGTGAAACCACACACGTCTCGAAGCACAAGCAGGTCGCCTCTAAATCTGCGGCGGCGCTGAGCATCGGCTTGGATCCACCGCTCGCACCATGGAGGAACCAATGAAACCCACAATCGCGGCATGCGCCGCAGCGATGACACCTGTCAAAACAGCGCTTCTCTCCGGACTACTCCTGGGCTTAGCTCCTGGAGTCGTCCTCGGACAGCCGATCGAAAAGAAGGGGACCACGCCCTATGTCACGCATTTCGTTTTTCGGCCTTTGATGAGCATTGACATTCCCGGAGTCGGTACGGCCACCGCGCTGGAGGCGGTCGGGACCACCGAAAATATGAAGGGAGAGGCGATGCTCGACAAGATGTCAGCACATTGCACGGCGGTAAGCGTTGCTTCGGGCGACAAGAACTACATTGATGGCGCTTGTGTGCTGGCCGATCGGGACGGCGACAAGATCTTCTCGACCTTCGATACACGCGATCTCGACAAGTCGCAGCCGGAAATGGATTGTGGCACCCATATTATCACGGGCGGCACCGGCAAGTACGCGGGCATCACGGGGCGTGAGCCCTTTGCTTGTATAGCGATGCCTGCGCTGGCTGGTCCCGGCGGCTATACTGCGATGGACATCCCGCATAACACGACGTGGGAGATCAAATGACAGGAACCTTGATGTCCTATCGCAAGGCAGCTCAACGAACGTCCAAGAAAGACCTTGCTTTATCAGACGCCCGCGGAGAGGTTTGCAGAGTGTGTTGCAGCGATTAGTTGAACCCACCGCCCATTGCTGACGTTCCCCGGACTGATTTTTCTTTCCGAAACCCGACAGTGAACGCAACCAGCGCTCATGACCCATTCCAGACCTTCCGGTGCATGCACAGCAAAGGGCCTTGCGGCGATACAATGCCTCCGATTTCTGCTACGGTGCATTCCTCGGGCATAGGTGGTCTTAAAGAAAGCCATCGTGGATCGCAAGCTTGCTGCCATTCTTGCTGCCGATGTGGTGGGCTACTCCGCGCTGATGGAGCGTGACGGCCAAGCAGGCGGCCGACGCGCGCATGGGGGCCGGCGTCCATTTTCGCTCCGATGTGGTTGCGGGCCAAAAGATCGGTGAGGGTGTGGCCGAGCAGGTCATAGCGTTCGCGGTTCCACCGCCCCAGCGGTGGGCGCGACGCTCGCCTTCGATCGGGGGCTCCTTGGGGCTTCGCCCAGAGCTATCGGAAAGGTGGCCGAAGCGCACGGGGGAGAGTCGGATTGTCAACCGAGAATGTAGAGCGGCGACTTACGGCCATTCTAGCGGCCGACATCTCCGGCTACAGCCGGCTGATGGGCAACGACGAGGAAGGTACGCTCGCCCAGCTGAAGGCGCATCGGCGTGCTCTGGTCGACCGAAAGATCAACGAACACCGCGGGCGGATTGTCAAGACCACCGGCGATGGGATGCTGGTCGAGTTCGCGAGTGTGGTCGAGGCCGTGCGCTGCGCCGTCGAGATCCAGCGCGGCATGGCGGAACGCAATGTCGCGGTGCCGGCAGGACAACGTATCGAGTTCCGCGTCGGCATCAATGTCGGCGACATCATCATCGAGGATGACGACATTTTCGGGGATGGCGTCAACGTGGCGGCTCGCTTGGAGGGGCTCGCGGAGCCTGGCGGCATCTGCGTCTCGGGCCGCGTGCAGGAAGACGTGCAAGGCAAGCTCGACATTGCCTTTGAGGATATCGGCGAACAGAAGCTCAAGAACATCGCTCGGCCGGTGCGCGCCTTTCGCGTGCGGCTCTCCGCCACGGCCGCTCCGGCGCCCGCCGGCTGGCGCCGGGGATTGTTCGCCGCTCTGGCTCTGATGATTTTGCTTATTTTAGGCGCGCTATGGGCCGGTCTAGGCTCTGAGTGGAAACTTCTCAGCATTCTGCGCTCTGGCGATCAATTCACAAAAAGTGCTGAAGTCGGCACGAAACCCGCGATCGCCATTCTCCCGTTCCTGAACCAGAGCGACGATTCGGCTCGTCAGTATTTCGCGGATGGATTGACGCAGGATATCATCAACGCACTCGGACGGTTCTCCGCGCTGACCGTAATGTCGTGGAACGCGGTCTTCCCCTACAAGGGAAAGCCCGCAAGCCCGGAGGAGATCGGCCGCGGTCTCGCCGTCAGCTATCTGGTCGAAGGCAGCGTCCGCCAGACCGGCGACCGCGTGCGGGTCATCGCGCAACTCGTCGACACAAGGCAGGGACGGGTGATTTGGTCTGCACGCTTCGAGGAGGCGCTGGCGGACGTGTTCGCGCTGCAGGACAACATTGTCACTCGCATCGTCAGAGTCCTGGCGATTCGCGTGACGCAGATCGAACAAAATCGGGTGTTCGCGAAGCCAACCGAAAATCTCGCAGCCTATGATTACGTGCTGCGCGCCAGGCCGGCATTGCAGAGCCCGACGCATGCAAACAATGTGGAGGCGCGCGCCCTGCTCAGACGCGCCATCGAGCTTGACCCGAACTACGCTGCTGCATATGCGGCCCTTGCCGAAACCTATCACATTGCCAGCTCGATGGGCTGGGCGGAATCGCCAACCGCCTTCCTGAGCCGTGCCGAGGAACTGGCAATCAAGGCGCTGAGCCTTGATGATTTCGACGTGCGCGCGCGCATCACTCTCGGCCACATCCACCTCTTTCGTCAGAGATACAACCAGGCAGAGGTTGAGATCGAGCGCGCCATTGCGATCAATCCGAACGATGCTCACGGCCTCGCCGGGCGCGGCACCATCCTGTTGTGGCTGGGACAGACGGATGCGGCGATCGAGGCCTTGGAGCAGGCGCAGCGTATCGACCCCGATCTCAATGCGATCGATCGCTTTGCGCTGAGCCTGGCCTACTATCTGAAACGGCGTTACGACGCGGCGATCGAACAGGCGGAACTTAGTCTTCGAACAACCGCAGGCGCGAACTTCAGCCGTATCCTGCTGGCGGCAGCCTATGCGCAAGACGATCGAGCGGAGGATGCCGCGCGTGTCGTGGCGATGATACGCCGCGTCGACCCAACCTTCGACCCGCAGGAGTTCGGAACCAAGTTTCTAAGCTCTGGCGATCTCGAACATCTGCGCGACGGATTCCGCAAGGCCCGCCTCTACCCTGTCACAGGCGACCTGTCACCGGCCGAGAGAATGGACCGCTAATGTCCTTCAAGCAGCGCGCGGTTCTGGTTGGCCTTCGCGATGTTCGCAGCAAGGTCCTGCTGGAAAAGCGCGGGTCCCATCGGGGCCGGTTTGCCGAAAATATAAAGCTTTCCGTCGCTGATCAGCCAGTTCTCCGGGTTGGCCTCGTCGAGCTCGCCCAGGGCCAGCGCCATTGCACAAAAATTTCCGAACTCTGGCGCGTAGCGAACAGGATCGGCCTTGAAAAGCTCGCGATGGTCGGCGTTCACGAAGAGGTAGCGGTGCTCATCCCATTCGTACTCGATCTCCGGCAGCCCGCGCGTGGGGCTTCCGATGGTGAAATAGGCGACCGGGTCATAACCCTTGATCGCCAGCGGAACCGCTTCCGTGGCAAAAGAGGGCATCGAGGTCGCAAACAGGGCGGCTGTGACCGCCAGAACGAGGCGAATGGCATTTCTCCGAGAGACATTGTGCATGGCGAATTTCCTGATTTGCTCGTCCCGGGCCGCTATCAGCCCCGCGGCAAGCGAAGCCGTCTGCGTCATTCCGTTCGGGCGTTAATTATCGCTCTTGTAGCGCTCGGCCGCAACACGTTTCGGAGATTTTCGGAGTTCGAGTGTAGTGAGGGCCGGCGCCCATTGCAGGGGCGCCGGGCTCCATTCTTCGTCTGCTTATGGCGGTGCGTCGCTGCCATTGCGATGGTCGCCAGTCGTGCCGAACATGAAGGACTGTTTCACCGCGATATCATGGGACTCCGCAAAATGCTCTGAAAGCGATTCCGCAGACGGCCATTGTGTGAACATCCCGAGAACCGACTGCACGGATTTCCTGTGCAATTCGCGTTTCGTTCCGCGCTTTCATGTGGTTCTGCGCACGGCCATCGCACTATGTTCGCCTGTCATGCTATTGTTTTCTTTGTGGAAAACTGGTGCTGCCGAGTGGGATTGAACCACCGACCTCACCCTTACCAAGGGTGTGCTCTACCACTGAGCTACGGCAGCAGGACCAGGACGCATGAGCCAACGGCTGCATTGCGTGAACGGGGGGCCTATTGCCACAGCTTCTTGATAAGCGCAAGCCGCAAATTCCAACTTCGCATGTATTAAGGCCAAGGCCCTTTTTGCGCGAGGCGGAATCCGCTAAACATCAAGCATGGACGACAAGATCGAAAATGCCGCAAAGGGCCGCAAGGCGGTGATCGAAGAGCAGGCGAAATTGCGCCGCGAACGCGCTGCCGAAAAGCTTCGCGAAAATCTCGCCCGCCGCAAACAGCAGACACGGGCGCGCCGCTCCGGCCAGGCGGACGAGACAAATGGGCTTCCTGCCGCAAAAATGGACGAATCGTAATGTTCGGTTCACGGCGAATTGAAGCGTGCCCGGATTTCGTCTAAAGACCCCCATCCCTTTTAAAGGCAGAACTTTCAGAAAGGCGGGCACAGCCCGTAAGCCCATATGGATCGTATCAGAATTGTCGGCGGTAATGAGCTCAATGGCATCATTCCGATTTCCGGCGCCAAGAATGCTGCCTTGCCGCTAATGATCGCCTCGCTTTTGACCAGCGATACCTTGACGCTCGAAAACGTCCCTCATCTGGCGGATGTCGAACTATTGATGCGCATCCTCGGCAATCATGGTGTCGACGTTGCCGTCAACGGCCGCCGCGAGCGCCAGGAAGACTCCTATGCACGCACGATCCACTTCACCTGCCGCACCATCGTCGATACGACCGCGCCCTATGAGCTGGTCTCGAAGATGCGCGCTTCCTTCTGGGTCATCGGACCGCTCCTCGCGCGCGAAGGCCACTGCCGCGTCTCTTTGCCGGGCGGCTGCGCCATCGGCACGCGTCCGGTGGATCTCTTTCTCGAAGGACTTGCAGCGCTCGGCGCAAACCTCGAAATCGACGGCGGCTATATCAACGCCACGGCACCGAACGGAGGCCTGATCGGCGCGCGCTACGCTTTCCCGAAAGTTTCCGTCGGTGCGACCCATGTCATGATGATGGCGGCAACGCTTGCCCGCGGTACCACGGTCATCGGCAATGCCGCGCGCGAACCGGAAGTCGTCGACCTCGCCAACTGCCTGAACGCCATGGGCGCAAAAATTTCCGGCCAGGGCACCTCGACGATCACCATCGAAGGCGTGCAATCGCTTTCCGGCGCGCGCCACCGCGTCCTGCCGGACCGCATCGAGACCGGCACTTATGCCATGGCCGTCGCGATGACCGGTGGCGACGTCGTTCTGGAAAACACCGATGCAGCTCTGCTCGAAACTGCATTCGAGACCCTGCGCCGTGCCGGCGCGGAAATCTCGCCGACCAACAACGGCGTGCGCGTCAGGCGCAATGGTGCCGGCATCAGGCCGGTCGATGTCGTGACCGATCCGTTCCCCGGCTTCCCGACGGACCTGCAGGCGCAGTTCATGGCACTGATGACGCGCTCCTCCGGTATTTCGCATGTGACGGAAACCATCTTCGAAAACCGCTTCATGCATGTGCAGGAGCTTGCCCGCCTCGGCGCGAAGATTTCGCTTTCCGGCCAGACGGCGAAGATCGAGGGCGTGCCGCGGCTGAAGGGCGCTCCGGTGATGGCAACGGACCTACGTGCTTCCGTTTCGCTGGTGATCGCCGGTCTTGCCGCCGAAGGTGAAACTATGGTGTCGCGCGTCTATCACCTCGATCGCGGCTTCGAGCGGCTGGAAGAAAAGCTCACCCGCTGCGGCGCGATCGTCGAGCGCGTCAGCGAATAGGGAAGGGCGGTTCTACGCCCTTTATTCCGGTTGCGCATTTAGCCGCGGCATCCTATTTCCCTTGTCGAACGCATCGCCATCCCGGCGGTGCGCGATGGACCCAGGGGTTTTGCCTGCATGACCGATTTGAAGCTTCTTGCGCTCGATAGTGAAGACCTTGCCGTGGTCTCCGCCCATATGCAGGACAGCGTCTTCAAGGTCGGGGACATGGCCTGGTCGCCGCGGGACGGGCAGTTTTCGATAGCCGCCAACCGGTTTGTCTGGGAAGATGCCCTCAACAAGCGCAAGGGCTTTGAGCGCCACCGGGCGGCGCTGATCTTCAAGCGCGTTCTGGCCGTCCGCTCCACCGGGATCGACCGCCAGCGGCGGGACGATGTACTGTCCCTGCTGTCCGTCGGCTTCGAACAGAAGGGGGAGGGGCCGGATGGCACGGTCGAGCTGACGCTTGCCGGCGCAGCCGAGATCGTCCTCGACGTCGAATGCATCGAAGTGCAGCTTGCGGATATCGGTGGGGCATGGGAAACCGCCTCCAAGCCCCGCCACCCCGGTGCGTGAAGACGTCCCCGTGTCGAATTGAGAAGGAATATCTGCGTTGGCAATCTGGCTGGATCAGACATCGGACGGTTTCGAGCAGCGCTTCGCCGCGTTTCTGACAACCAAGCGTGAGGTTTCAGAAGACGTGAACGCGGCCGTGCGCACGATCATCGACGACGTGCGCGCCCGCGGTGATGAAGCGCTCGCCGAATATTGCAAGAAATTCGACGGCATCGATTTTGCCGATGTGCCGATGCGCGTGAGCGAAGCGGAAATCGATGCCGCGGTGGAAGCAGTGCCTTCCGAAGTGCTCGGCGCGCTGAAGGTTGCGGCCGTCCGTATCGAATCCCATCATCGCCGCCAGCTGCCGAAGGACGATATCTACGAGGACGCCATGGGCGTCGGGCTCGGCTCGCGCTGGACGGCGATCGAGGCGGTCGGTCTCTACGTGCCGGGCGGCACGGCAAGCTATCCGAGCTCGGTGCTCATGAATGCCGTGCCGGCAAAGGTCGCAGGCGTCGAGCGCATCGTCATTGCGGTGCCGGCAACGGGCGGTGAGGTCAATCCGGCCGTACTTGCTGCGGCCAAGCTTGCCGGTGTATCGGAAATCTACCGTGTCAGCGGTGCGCAGGCTATTGCCGCGCTTGCCTACGGGACGGAGACGATCGCGCCGGTCGCAAAGATCACCGGCCCGGGCAACGCCTATGTTGCCGCCGCCAAGCGCCAGGTCTTCGGCACGGTCGGCATCGACATGATCGCCGGCCCGTCGGAAGTGCTGGTGATCGCAGACAAGGATAACAACCCGGACTGGATCGCCGCCGACCTTCTGGCCCAGGCCGAACATGATGCAAGTGCCCAGGCGATCCTGGTCACTGATAACGCCGAATTCGGCAAGGCCGTGGAAGTCGCCGTCGAGCGGCAGCTGAAGACTTTAAACCGTGCGGAAACCGCCGCCCGCAGCTGGCGGGATTTCGGTGCGGTCATCCTGGTGAAGGACCTGAAGGATGCGATACCGCTTGCCAACCGCATCGCCGCCGAGCATCTGGAGCTCGCGGTTGCCGATCCGGATGCGCTGCTCGACGGAATACGCAATGCCGGCGCGATCTTCATCGGCGCCCATACGCCGGAAGTGATCGGCGATTATGTCGGCGGCTCGAACCATGTCCTGCCGACAGCGCGCTCTGCCCGCTTCTCCTCCGGCCTTTCCGTGCTCGACTTCGTCAAGCGCACCTCGATCCTCCGGCTCGGCCCGCAGCAGCTTCGCGATCTCGGTCCGGCGGCGATTGCCCTCGCGGTCTGCGAAGGCCTCGACGCCCATGCGCGATCAGTCGCGATCCGTCTCAATCTCGAAAGGTGAGGCATGGCGAAGGGCGACTTCCGGCTCTCAGATATCGTCCTTGACGATACGATCGGCCGTTCGACGCCTGATGTCGAGCACGAGCGCGCCGTCGCGATCTTCGACCTCATCGAGGAAAACAGCTTCGAGCCAGTCGGCCACAGCGGTGGACCCTACCGGCTGAAGATTTCGCTGGTCGATTCCAAGCTCGTCTTTGCGATCACCACGGAAGCCGGGCGGGATGTTGCGACCCATATCCTGTCACTGACCCCCTTCCGCCGGCTCGTGAAAGACTATTTCATGATCTGCGAAAGCTATTACGAGGCGATCCGCTCTGCCTCGCCAAGCCGCATCGAGGCGATCGATATGGGACGGCGCGGCATCCACAACGAGGGCTCGCAGACATTGAAGGATCGGCTTGCCGGGAAGATCGAGGTCGATTTCGACACGGCGCGCCGCATCTTCACGCTCGTCTGCGTGCTCTACTGGCGCGGATGACGGCGATGGCGCCGGCTCCGACCACGGCAGAAGGAAAGGCGCCCGGCGCGATTCTCTTCATGTGCGGGCTGAACGCCATCCGCTCGCCGATCGCCGAAGTGATCGCCCGTAGCATCCTGCCCAGGAATACCTATATACGTTCCGCAGGCGTTCGCGCCGGCGAGCGCGACCCCTTTGTCGATGTCGTGCTCGATGAAATCGGCCTTTCGCTCGGGCGTCGCCAGCCGCAGACGCTTGACGAGCTCGAGGATGACTACTTCGATCTGATCATCACGCTCTCGCCGCAGGCCCATCACGCCGCACTGGAACTGACGCGGTCGAGCGCCGTCGACGTGATCTATTGGCCGACGATGGATCCGACGGTCACAACCGGGACCCGCGAGCAGATTCTGGACGCTTACCGTGAGGTGCGTGATCACCTCGAGACGCTCATCGAAACACGGCTCGTCAGGAGAAATGGCATCGCCGCGCAATCGGCGTGAAACAAAAGGAAGAAAGCCCGATCAACAAGGTTCACAAATGACCCCTGATTGTGTAGTTTCCGCGAAAATTTTAAGGCGGCCAATGCCGTCATCTCAACCGACAGGAAGAAAACCTTTATATGCCTAAAGAAGAAGTCCTCGAATTCCCGGGTATTGTGACCGAACTTCTGCCGAACGCGACCTTTCGGGTGAAGCTCGAAAACGAGCACGAAATCATCGCCCATACGGCGGGCCGCATGCGCAAGAACCGCATCCGCGTTCTCGCCGGCGACAAGGTTCTTGTGGAAATGACGCCTTACGATCTCACGAAGGGCCGCATCACCTATCGTTTCAAATAGGCTTGGCCCGGAAGCTTCAAGGGCTTCCGTTTCCGGTCGAGGGTCCATGGCGCTCACATACAAGCTCATTCTGGCTTCCGGCTCGCCGCGCCGTGTCGACCTGCTCAACCAGGCAGGCATCGAGCCCTCGCGCCTAATGCCGATGGATATCGACGAGACGCCGAGGAAATCCGAGCATCCCCGTTCGCTTGCCCGGCGCCTTTCGACGGAAAAGGCCGAAGCGGCCCTTGCCGCGATCAAGAGCGACATGGCCTGGAAGGGCAGCTATATCCTTGCTGCCGACACTGTGGTTGCCGTCGGTCGCCGCATTCTCGGCAAGGCCGAGTTCGCAGACGAGGCTTCCGCCTCGCTGCATCTGCTTTCCGGCCGCAGCCACTGGGTCTATACCGGCGTCTGCCTGGTGACGCCCGACCGCAAGATCCGCCAGAAGATCGCCGAGACGAAAGTGCGCTTCAAACGCCTTTCCGGTTTCGAGATCGAGAACTATCTTGCCTCTGGCCAGTGGCGCGGCAAGGCGGGTGCCTATGGCATCCAGGGGCTGGCCGGCAGCTTCGTGCAGAAAATGGTGGGCTCCTACACAAATGTCGTCGGCCTGCCGCTTTATGAAACAATCCTGCTGCTGACCGGCGAAGGCTTCGACGTGCATAGCCGGTGGCCTGAAGGCTGAGCCCGGAGGAAGATCACCGTGCCCGAAGAGAAAAAAACCGTCGCCAAGGTCGAACCGCTGCGCAAGACGCGCCCTTGCCCGGAATGCGCCAAGCCCTCGCACCGCGATCACTATCCTTTCTGTTCGAACCGGTGCCGCGAGGCCGACCTCTCCCGCTGGCTGAACGGCGCCTATGCCATTCCGGTTGCCGAAGACGAGAAGAGCAGGGACTACGACGACGAAAACTAGCGATAATCCACAGCGAACCCCTTCAATTTGCTCGTGAATCCGCAAAATGTCCCCGGTTGGCAAAAAACTGTCATTTGCTGCTTGCCATGGCCGGACAAGATGCTATAACCCCGCTCGCTTCCGGGGCGAACCAAGGCCCCGCACTTCTTTCAACGAAGAATGTTCTGCGAAGCACGGATGCCCAGATAGCTCAGTTGGTAGAGCAGCGGATTGAAAATCCGCGTGTCGCTGGTTCGATTCCGGCTCTGGGCACCACCGAAAACCCATTTAAAAAGCCGTGAGCCGTGATCTGGTCCGCAGATTTACTGTTTGAATGTCGCATCACGCCTCGGACGGAGCCTCGGCCCCGGAACTGCGCACCCTTGCGGATTTCGGTGGATTCGAATCTGACTACGTGACGTTCGCGAAGCCGTCCATTGGCTGGAGACTAAGCCACCCTACCGTCTTTTCCATTCTATTCAGGCACTGTTCTGCATTTCAGATCGGCGACAACCTGAAGGCATGAGTATCGGGTCGGTCGCGGCACCTAGACCAAGAGGAGAACCATCCCAGATCGTTCAAGACGACGGCCGCCTGCTTGGTTTTGGATAGATATCGCTCATCGATCGACTTGATGCCCTAATTTTCGCGGCGGTAGGTGTCTTAGGTTCGGTCGCGCGCGCGTCCGTCTGTGGGCACTTGCAAGAGTAACTCGGCCCACGGCGGCTACAGCGTCCAATTCTATGAGGTAGCCAAAATGCAATCCGGGAACGGGCACCACCGTTCGAGCCGGCCGCACCTGCTGCTTGAGCGTTACAATTCATGTCATCTGAACGCTGGCTTGAGAAGGAAGTTAATAAAGATTTCGCGCTGCTGCCCCAGCGCCAGTCAACAAGGAAGCGTGATCGGCGCTGCGAACCTTCATTGAATGCGCCGGCCGTTGCGGTCGGGGTTCGAGCGCACCGCCTGTCGCACGGCGGCCTTTGCAGCCGCTGTAGATGAGCATGTCGGCGCCGGCGACCGTCGCAGAATCGACCAAAGCAGGGCTCCGCCATCCCTGATCAAGGGTGCCAAGACTTTGGTCTGGAGGAGTGTCCACGGAAATTCACCGCAGTTCGGAGGTCGAACTGATCGGCATTCGCTTCGTTCAGCGTCGCCATGCACCCGATGCCGGCATGAGAAAGGCGCCGTCGACGCGCCATACCTAATCGCGCACGGCAGTGCCGAACTCGGCGGCGGCGGGATCGGTAGCGTCATTTTCAAGATGACGGCCGTGAGCAGCATCGTTTCGGCAATCTGTTCTGGATTGTGCCCGGTCAAGACCAAGCGAGCACCCTCGTCGGTTAGGCGCTTGGCGGTGGCGCGGCCGATGCCGGATCCTTATCCGGAGTATCGGCTGATCGCGAGATCGGTCGCGTCGATCTCAGGTTTGCGACCGCTGACAAGATCGGCGATCACGCGCGCCGAGCCAGAGCTCATCGTCCAGCCTAACGTCCCATGCCCTGTGTTGAGAAACAGGCCCGTGATCTTCGTTGGACCGATGACGGGCGTCCCGTCCGGCGTCATCGGACGCAATCCTGACCAGAAGGATGCATTTGAGACCTCGCCCCCGGGGAAGAGGTCGGTGACGGAATGTTCGAGCGTGCGGCGGCGCGCCTGCCCGAGATCATTGGTATATCCGGAGATCTCTGCCATGCCGCCAACGCGGATGCGATCGCCAAGGCGGGTGATGGCGATCTTGTAAGTCTCGTCCATCACGGTCGATTCCGGCGCGCGCGAAGCGTCGGTGATTGGGATCGTCAATGAATAGCCCTTCACGGGATAAACTGGCAGTGTGATGCCGAGCGGCTTCAGGAGCAGCGAAGAGTAGCTGCCGAGTGCCACGACGACCGCATCGGCGCGAAGGATTTCTCGATCGCAGATGACGCTGCGGACCCGACCGCCTGCCACATCCAGCCCTTTGATCTGAGTGTCATAGGCGAAGCGCACGCCGAGTTCCTCGACTTTCTTCGCGAGCGCATTGGTAAACTTGAAGCAGTCGCCGGTTTCATCCTTCGGCGTCAGCAGACCGCCAACGATCTTGTCGCGCACATGAGCAAGTGCCGGTTCGGCACGGATGCACCCATCACGGTCCAGCACCTCGTAGGGAATGCCGTCGGCGGCAAGAGCCTTGACGTCCTTGCCGGAGGCATCGAACTGCTGCTGCGTACGGAAAAGTTGCAGTGTCCCCTGCATGCGCTCATCATAGGCGATGTCTGTCTCGGCACGTAGCGCGGCGAGCGAAATCCGGCTGTAATCTGCAAGCCGCAGCATACGACTCTTGTTTATCGCATACCGCTCGGATGTGCAGTTCGACAACATCCTGACGAGCCAGCAGAGCATCGCGACATCGACCTTCGGGCGCAGGATCAACGGCGCGTATTGCATGAACAGCCATTTGATTGCCTTCATCGGAATGCCGGGTGCGGCCCACGGCGAGCAATAGCCGAAGGAGACTTCGCCGGCATTGGCAAAGCTCGTTTCAAATGCCGGCCCCTCTTGGCGGTCGACAACGATAACCTCGTGTCCGGACTTGGCAAGTTGGTAGGCGGACGTCACGCCGATGATGCCGGCGCCGAGAACGATGACTTTCATGTGTATCCTTACGCGAAAATAAATGTTCAGCGATACCGCCGATGATAGCGCTGACCGAGGCCGGTCAAGATTTCGTAGGAGATTGTGCCGGCGTCGCGGGCAAGGTCTTCCAACGTCTGATGAGGGCCGAGCACTTCAACGAAGCTGCCGAGGGTTAGCGTGCCTTCCGGCAGGGCAGATATGTCAATTGTCATGCTGTCCATCGAAACTCGGCCGACAATCGGAAGGCGTACGCCATCGTAGTAAACCGCTCCACGACCGCTCAGGCTGCGCAGCAGCCCGTCGGCATAACCCGCCGCAAGCGTCGCAAGGCGCATTTCGCCCTCCGCGACATGAGCACCACTATAGCCGATACGAGCACCGGCCTGGACCGCCTGGATCTGCACCACCGCGACATCCAGGTGAACGACCGCCTCCATCGGGTTTGCAACACCTGCAGTCGGGGCGCCACCGTAAAGCGCAATTCCGGAACGGGCGAGCACACCGTGAAAGGCATTGCCGAGAAAGATCCCGCCGGAATTAGCGAAGCAGACGTCGAAGCCGGGAAACTCGTCGGCGATCCGGTTCATTTCGGCAAGCTGGTCGCCATTTTGCTCGCTTCCAGCATCGTCGGCGGACGCGAGATGGCTCATGATGAACAAGATCTCGACATTCCCGAATTCCCTAAGCGACGCCGAAAGCTCCGCCCGCTTCTTGGGCTGCACGCCAAGTCTCGACATGCCGGTGTCGAACTGTAATACCGCCGGTAGCGTGCGCTTCAGGCGGCGGGCCGCGCCAGCCCATTGCTGCAACTGCTCCAAGGAGTTGAGAACGGGGATGATGCGGCTCTCGGCGCAGCGAATTTCGCTTCCAGGCTGCAAACCGTTGAGGACGAAGAGCTGGGCCTCAGGCGGCAGATTGGGCCGAAGGTGTACGGCTTCGACGAACTGGGCAACGAAGAAATGCCGGCAGCCTTGGGAGTAGAGCGCTTGCGCCACCTGGTCGGCGCCAAGACCATAGGCGTTGGCCTTGACGACGGCGGCCGTCTGCGCCGGCGCTACCATTTCCGACAGAAGCTTATAGTTGCGGCGCAGCGCACCGAGATCGATCGTCAGGTAGCCCGAAGCTCCCACGGAGCTTAAGGCCGCCTGGCTTCTGGATTCCAAAATCATGTCCATCAGATAGCCTCTCTTGCTGCCAGAGAGGATATTGAAACGATCGAGAAATTTCCCATGATTTAGCGATTGATTATGCAATTGAACCATGTTTACTGAAATTATCGTTCACTTAATGAAATAATCGATCATGACAGCTCTGGATGCTATCGATCGCAATATCCTCCGGTTGCTTCGGGTTGATGCCCGGCAAAGCAACGCAAAACTCGCCGAAGGCGTTGGCCTGTCCCCATCAGCTTGCTTGCGCCGTATCAGGCTGATGGAGAAGGCCGGCGTTATAAGGGGGTACACGGCGCTGATCGAAGCGGCGAACGCAGAGGCCGCGATGGCCGTAATCATCAACATTACACTCGAGCGGCAGACCGAGGATCACCTGGATCGTTTTGAAGCGGCCGTCCGCAGGTATCCCGAAATCCAGGAGTGTTTTTTGATGACGGGCGGCTCTGACTACCTTCTGCGTGTCGAGGTTGCGAATGCTGGCGAATTCGAGCGGATCCACAAAGAGATCCTTTCCACCCTTCCTGGTGTCCTGAGAATCCATTCAAGCTTTTCAATTCGAAACGTGCTTGCAACGCGCTTAAAGCGACGGTGACGGGTTTGGTCTAAAGGCAACGACCGCCTTTTGTCGTCGTGCTCGACGACGCAATTGCGCCAGGCGTGCTGCAGATCGCAGGATATTGCTGGCCCGATCGCTGGCATCGGTCAGGAATTTTTCGGGCTTTGCGGCCACGATCGGGGAGGATATCGCCCGCCTTGATGAGGCCCGCCCGCCTCTTCCGCCAGGTAAACATGGGCGCGAAGGCGATCAGGACGGGCAGTGTTGTCGGAGTTGAGCGGCGAAGAGCTCTCCCTTGCCCCGACCTCATCCAACCAACATCCGATACCAGCGCGTTCGTGAGCTTCTCGAGCGCCCTCAAGCGCATTGCTGGCAAGCTTTCGAAGAACTGCAATGAGTTGCGTCTGCTTTAGAGTGGCCCCCGAACCGGATTGGGCGAAATCCGGCTGCCAGCGGTGCAGCCTGGTTCGTCCATCATGCCAGGCAAGGTCAACTAGTTATTCCCGAGGTGGTGGCCTATCAGGTTATTGGGCACGATCTGACCGTGACATTTGCAGCCGCGGCCGGGTTCGACAGGGTTCGTCGAGCCGAGGGACGTGTTGCGCGGTTACCTTCGCCATCCCGACTGATCGGGCTCTGAATTCAGCGCGCCTTTGAAATTCCTGGAGATGAACGCTGGAACCTCATCCGACAGCGTGCCCTGCTAAGCCATAGACCCAGGGCTCGTTGTCTTTTCGGTTCAGAAACTTGCGCCCTTTTGACATCGTGGTGACGGTTTCAGAAAGTTCAAGGCCACTGTCTTGAAGGAATTCAGTCAGTGGACCCGGCTCTCGTGTGTCAACGCGGGCGAACCGTCCTGTCAGATCCTTGAGATGCACGGCGGTGAGTTGGAGTGCGTCGTCGTCAGTGCTCGCCACGATGGGGCCAACGACATGGCCTCGGCCGAACTCCCGGCACATCGAAAAACCAACGAGTTGACCGTCCCGTCGCATTGTACGAATGGATGAAACTTCTGCGAGCAGCCTGAGCAGCCTTTCGCGGCTCGTCCCGAATGCCCGCGTATCCAGCGCTATGATCTCATCCACGGGGGCAGCGGAGGGCTCTGTCAGCTCTCCGTTTGGTTCTGGCAGCTCTCGGATCATCGGGCCGACCTCGCCTTGATATTGGTATACCGTTGCCTCCTGGGTAAAGCCCAGGGACAGATAGAGTCGATAGGCGGCTTGGGTAGAGTTCAGGCTCAAACTGCGGCCCCGGCAATGCTCAAATACCTGGTCCATGAGCCATCGACCGTTGCCTTGCGCTTGGGTGCGCGGCGTGGTGATCACGAGGCCAACGGTGGCGAAATCGTCTCCGTACGGGAACCACATTGCGCTTCCGAAAACGCGGCCTATACCATCCACCGCAACAATGCCTCGGCCGACGTGGCGCAGCCAGTCCCAGTCCTTGGGGCGATGTGGCCAACCGACACCTAGGGAGAGCGCGTGGAGCAGACTGACATCGACATCGTTGATGTCTCGCGCCACCAATTCGAATGACTTCAAGCGCACTGACTTAGGCATTTGAGTTAATCGCTCCATTTGCCGGGTTGCCACATTACTGGCAGGGCTGCGACTGTAGTATCTGCGCTCCCCGCGGCGCAATTATCGCACGCAATTGTCGGTAGAATCCGCTGTTTTTCAGGTATATTCGAAATCTTTCGCCAAACGATCGCTCAAATCGGCAAGGAGATTCCCGTCCGATTAAGCTCGCTAGCATCTGGTCAACTTTGGAGGCAACTTGGTCCGACATGAATACTCGCTAAGCTCATTGCGTTTGTCTCGGTCGTCAGGCCCGCCAAACCAACAGATAGTCGATTGGATACGCGGCGACTGTCTGGCTGCGGGCGCCAAGATGACATCGATCTTGGTCCTGAAGGCGATCGATATAATCCGGCGATATGAATGACTTCTGTCCTGCGCATTAGCCGCCTCGCCAAGGCGGCCTGCGGCCATGAATGTGCAACTGGCGCGGTCGCCAGGCTTTGACTTGAAATCGCTTGTTAAAAACCTGCGGCGAGTACAGCCGAATCAGATGGCGCAACAAGCATGTTTTGCAACGCCGCCCATCTAGCCTGCGATTTTGATGAGGGCGCGCTCCATGGCTGCAAGAAATTGGTCCACATGCTCGGCTTGGCAAACGAGCGGAGGGCGCACTTTAAGCGTATCCTCATTGGCGCCCGTCGTGCTAACAAGGACGCCGTCGTCTCGCATGGCATTCACGACATTCAAAGCCATGCTTCGCCGGCTTGCCGGCGTTGTGCCATCCAGCCCCAGATCGATGCCAAAGAATAGACCTGCGTTTCGAATGCCGGAGATGCCGTAGGGCAGCATTGCAAGTTTCTCCAGCCCGGCTCGGAGGCGCTGGCTCATGGCAAGCGCTTTTTCGGGGATCTGGTCGCGCTGCAGGATCGTTAGCACAGCGTCCGCCGTCGCAATTCCAACTGTATTGCCGGCAAAAGTGTTTGAATAGCGAGAAGTGGCACCAAATTGGTCCATCGGTGCTCTGCGACCAACGACAGCGCCAATTGGAAATCCGTTGCCCATAGGCTTGCCGAGGGTGGCAAGATCCGGAACGATTCCGTGCCGCTCAAAACCCCACATATGCTCGCCAGTCCGCCCAAAGCCCGGTTGAACTTCATCGGCGATGACGAGACCACCTGCCTCTCTGACTGCCGCAACTCCACCCGCAATGAAACCAGGAGGATCTACCCATACGCCATCGCTGGAAAAGATACTGTCGATGAGGAGGGCCGCAACACCGATGCCACGACGATTCAGATCCGTGATGGCCGACCGAATTTGTGCCTCAAAAAATTCCGCGGCTTGTGATTCCGGCACGCCCGCTGGCCCGGGTAGCTGTACCATGCGCACGAACGGGCTGAGCTTGACCGCGTCTCCCAAATTCGGGGAAACAGCGGCGGTAGCGGCGCTAGTGCCATGATACGCATAGTTCGACACGATCACGCCTTCGTTGCCGCTCGCAAATCGCGCGATACGCAGGGCCAAATCGTTGGATTCACTTCCCGTGCAAGTAAAAACAACCCGATCGAGCTCGTTTGGGAAGGTATCAACCAATCGCTCCGCGTAATCGACGAGCTTTGGCTCGAGATAGCGCGTGTTGGCGCTTATCCGTGCCGCCTGCTCAGCCATTGCGGCGGTTACTTCTGGGTGGCAATGGCCGAGAGACGGCACATTATTGTAGAAATCGAGATATGCCCGCCCGTCAGGATCGTAGAGCCACATGCCTTCGCCGCGAACGAAGTGCACTGGCCGGCGGTACTGGAGCCTATAAGAGGCCCCAAGAACTTCGTCACGGCGAGCAATTAGCTCGGACTCGCGTCCGGGAAGGTCAGCTTCGCCGGGTATGTAGCGATTTGGCATGAGATCTGTCGACATGTGCTTTTGCCTGCTTACAAGAGTGCTTGATCAATCTTTGGTCGTCTTTTTTTTGGCGACCGTCCGGCCGAGCGAACCGAAATGGCGTTTACGACCGGAGTGACGACATTGCCGCGAGGACCGCCGCCTCGCCCGCTGCGACACCAAGAGGCGTTAGGATAGCAAGGCCGTGCTCGGCACGCGCGACATTCTTTTTGATGTACTGAGCGTCGGCCGGAAAAAGGTAGGACCGCCAGTAGTTGACTAGGATCAATGCGCCTTGTCTCGCCCGCATCAGTGCGACGAGCAGTCTTGCTTCCAGCGCCGAAAGTGGAATGACAGAGGCATAGCCGGCAATAAGATGCTCGGCCCCACCCAAAGGAAAGGTCGGATCCTTTACGACGTGACTTGCGGCGATCGCAAGATCCTGGATTCTGGGACTCCAACAGCCATCGCCAAAATCGATGAAACCCATTCCCTGGTCAGTCACCATCATGTTGAATGGGCTGGGATCATTATGCGTTACCTGCCACGCCACATTCGAAAGTTGCGGCTCAACAAACTCCACATACTCGCCCATCGCGACGCGTACGCTATCTGCAACGATGTTGGATGGCAGGTATTGCTCTAGTTCCATCAGCCGCGACCAGCACCCGACGTGCCAAAGAATGGGGCGGTGGGCCGCGGGCACACTGACCAGATCAAGAGCTAAGTCGAGCCGCGCGAGAGCACTGCCAGCTCGAAAAAGCAGATCGGGCGTTGGCGTCGCGTGGTGCAGCGGAACACCTTCGAGGCGAGTCTGCAAGTACCCGCATATTCCCTCTTGCTCAAACATCAATGCGCCGTTGCTCGTGCGGAGCACTTCGGGTGCAACGAAGCCCGCGGCTCCTTGCAATCCAGCCATAACGCCGGCTTGGAAACGAAAGCTATCGACCGCCTCTGGTGTTGTCGACGTCTTTAGGATTAGTCGGCTGCCGTCCGACACGGTGACTTCAACGGTGCGCTCTACCTCAGAGGATAATGTCGCCAATGATCCCGTCAATCCGTAGTGCCGCTTCAGCAAGGCCGCCGACAAGTCCGGTTCAGAGCAACCCGGCCGCTTGGCCAGGATGGCGGCGGCGGCGCGAAAATTGGCTTCCGTTGAAGCTGCTGTGTAAGGCAAATGGTTGGCTCCCGCTGGCATAGAGCCATTGAGTTGACCTGCTCTATCGGGGACTAGATCACGAGGAGCACGCAATTCGAAAGATCCTTGCCTGTTGGGAATGGTTGTTCTCGTGTTGCGAAAGACGGAGCTCCGGCGAAGAAAACCCGCAGTTTCTATGCCTTGCGGTGTCAAGACAGCACCGGTGGCAGCGTGCGCAAGGATGGGGCCGTGCTCTGCAAGGACCCATTCTCGCCTTCAGAGTCCAAAAACACCCGGCAGCTTCGTCACGTCGGGGATTTCCGCATATTCATAGAAGGGGTTGGCGGGCTCATGGCCGCGATTGACCCAGACCTTGCTCTTGATCCCCAGATCATAGGCAGACATCAGGTCGTGTCGGAACGACGAGGACACGTGGGTAATGTCCTCAGGGCCACATCCCAGCATGTCGAACATATATTCGAACGCTTTGAAGTGCGGCTTATAGGCACCTGCCTGTTCAGCGGTGTAGACGGCATGAAATGGCGCGCCGAGCTTGGCCACGTTCGATGGAATTTGGGCCACCATGGAGTTCGTAAGGATAACCAGCGGAATTTCCTTGGCCAGTTTAGCCAATCCCTCCGGTACGTCCTGATGTGGTCCCCAGCTCGGGATGCGATTGTAGATCGTTTCAGCGTCTTCGGCACGGAATGCAACGTTGTTGCGGCGGCAGGTGCGCTCCAGTGCGTTGTGAACGACATCTGCATAAGGCTTCCAGTCCTGCAACACCTCATCGAGGCGATAGCCTTGGAAGTTTCTCACGAACTCATCCATGCGCGGCCCATCCAGAAGATGACCGAACAAATCCCTAGCGGCTTCGGCCATTTGGAAATTGATAAGCGTGCCGTGGCAATCAAAAGTCACGTATTTCGGCCGGAAGCGGTCCATGTCCTTGGCTCCTGTCAATTTACCCTATGAACCGAGCATAGCTTTTTGCCTGTGGCAGAATGTGCCGAAGTGCATGGCCATTCGGCAGAAGGCCTCGCCTGGTCACCGCAAAACCAGCACGACGTTTTGCACTGCTGCCTCATACGAGACTTTCGAACTGCACCAGTCCGAGGAAGCCAGACGATGCTTGGCACCACCTGCACAATCGTTTTGCCGGTCCCAGCCGCTCTGCTGGCTTTGTTCAAAATTGATCATTACGGCGCCCCATGCCGAATAGCGACGACATCGCTGTTTCGTTGCTCGTTGTTGCGTTAGCCGTGGGCAGCTCCCGCCTGCCTGGACGACGAGCTCAACCCAAGTGGCCGAAAATGCACTGGTGGGATCGGACCTGCCGTTGTCGGGCGTTCCTGGTTTCCATCGCGAGGCCGTCAACTCCCACGGGCGGCCGGTCTCGAGGCTCGAGATCGGCAGCGTGGTCGCGTGAGTTACTGATTAAGAATGCTTTTTTGCAAAACTCAGTCGCGCAAGTCTAATGTTTATTGGGGGTCCTGCGCGACGATTTTGGCGCGTGACCGTTCCTAGACTTTGCTATATTTTCTTAAACTTATCTCGGACTCTGCGGTCAGCCAATCTCGCAATGCGGAGAGGCCGGTTGAAACAATGATCGACTTCGGATGGATCAGGCCATAGTCGGTCCCGTCGCAATCAAAGCCGAGTGGTGCTTCCAATCTCCCATTCGCGACGTCATCCGCTGCAATCGCTTGTGGTGCAAGAGCAACGCCAAGACCACCCAGGGCCGCTTCTGCCATCAGGAAATGATGATCCAGCAATCGGGTCGTTCGAGGACGCGGCGCATCCATGTGCTCGTCGAACCACGCTTCCCAAGCATTCGGTCGCGTCCGTGATCCGAGCGCGACATAGTCGCCACTCTCGAACCGTTGGCGCAGGGATGGCAGCATTACCGGACCAACACGCTCGGGCATTAGCCTGATGATGGTCCAGTCCGGGTCCACCAGAAAATCGAGACGGCGGATCGCAAGCGTCACCCGGTCACGCGCGAAGTCGAGCCCACCGCCGCCGGTCGACAAATGCACCTCAACATCCGGGTATCGATCCTGAAACCCAGACAGGCGCGGAATCAGCCAGCGCATCGCCAGCGAGCGCTCGCAGGACAGGATGATCGGAATGGGCGTCGAGCTGGATCTGATTTCTGCCAAGGTATCAGTGATTAGGCTGAACGACTTGCCCGTCGCCTCCGCCAGCTTCTCGCCATCGGAAGTCAGACGCACTCCGCGTCCGTCTGCTTCGAGCAAGCGCAGACGAAGATCGGCGGAAAGTTTGGAGACGCGACGGCTGACTGCACCATGCGTCAGAGCGAGTTCGGCCGCCGCTGCACGCACAGACCCCAGACGCGCCACTGTTTCAAAGGCCCGCAGATCGTCAAGAGAAGGTATGTCAGATCGTTTCATTGGTGATCTCATATCACCAACAAATGTCAAATCATATGGATAATCGGTTCTGACCGTTCTGCTATCCTCACCAACATGAAGCAGACCACATCTCTCCTCGTCGGGATAATCGCCGACGACCTGACCAGTGCTACCGACGGCGCGGCGGCCTTTCTTGGAAAAGGCCATACGCCTCTGATCAAGCGGAAAATCGACGGCCCTCAAACTGGGGCCGTCGTTTCGATCGACACCAACAGCCGCGCCTCTGCCATCTGGCAGGCGACAAAGGCTACGGCCGACGCTGTGTCGGCCCTCTCGAATGCCCGCCTTCTGTTCAAGACGATCGATTCGACCCTGCGCGGCCATATCCGCGTGGAAGTCGCCGCCGCCTTTCGCGCAAGCGGCCGAAGCCGGCTTGTCATCGCTCCGGCCTTTCCCGGAGCGGGGCGGCTCACTGTCGGCGGAATCCAGAAGGTGAATGGCATTCCCGTGAGTGAAAGCGTCTACGGCTGTGATCCGGTCCATCCCGCAGGCACATCGCACATTGCTGATCTCATCGAACCGTCCCTGGGCAGACCGATCATTCTTGCCCCCGACAGTTCCCGCGATGCGGCGACGACCGCATCCATATTGATTGTCGACGCCGACAGTCAAGACGTACTGAACCGGCAAGTCGCCGGCATCCCCGATCCTGAGACTGTCCTGTGGGTGGGCTCTCCCGGTCTCGCCGTCGCGCTGGCATCGCTGATCCCTACGGTGCCAAATGGATACTCGGTAACGGAAAAAGCCGCCGGGCGCGTGATGATCGTCGCAGGAAGCGCCAATCCAGTGACACACGCCCAATGCGAGACTTTGCGCGCACAAGGCGTTCCTGTCGTCACCGACGTGGCCGACGCTCCAGGTGACACCCGTGTGATTTGCCTTCGGTCACCGCTGCAACGGCAGGAAAATACCAGCGCGGTGATGGCGGAGCTCGCCGGACAAGCAGCCGCAGCGGTCGTTTGGCATGACTATGATACGGTGATCGCCACCGGAGGCGAGACGATGGCGGCGATCCTCGACCGCCTCGGCGTCAGCCGTTTCTTTCTCACCGAGGAGCTGGCGCCCGGCTTTCCGGTCGGCCGCGCCGAACGGGCGGACGGAACGTCGGTTACCATCGCCATGAAGGCGGGAGGGTTCGGCTCACCCTCGGCACTCCTTGATGCCGCCCGCGACCTGCTTGCCAAACCGCTTTCAGGAAAGGCTCTCATCCATGACCGCCCATGACGCTCCTCTCGCCGTGACCATGGGCGATCCCTCCGGCATCGGCCCCGAGATCATTGCAAAAATGTACCTCCGCCGCCCGGACAAACGGCACTGGATCGTCGTCGGTGATGCGCTGGTGATGAACCACGCCCTTTCCGGGCTGGATGCCGATGTGCGGGTCCGGCCGATCGCCTCCCTCGATGAGACCCTGTTCGAGGACGGAACGCTCAACGTGCTTTGCTCATCCCAGCTCCGGACCCTGCCACCGGTTAGCCAGGTTTCGGCCATCGGTGGACGCGCGGCGTTCGACGCCATCCTCGCCGCGATCCGACTGGCGCGGGACGGGCGCGTGGGCGGCATCGTCACGGCTCCGATCCATAAGGAAGCGCTCGCCGCCGCCGGTCTGCACTATCCCGGCCACACCGAAATCCTGGCCGATCACGGCGGCGCTCCAAAGGTCGCCATGATGCTGGCCAACGAGGACATTCGCACGGTCCTCGTCACCGTCCATTGTTCGCTGTCCGAGGCAATCCGCAAAGGCGATTTCGCGGCACAGATGGACGCGATCCGGCTGGCCAACGCCGGTGCGCAGGCCCTCGGCATCGCCCATCCGCGCGTCGCTGTCGCGGGCCTCAATCCTCATGCCGGCGAAGGCGGCCTCTTTGGAGACGAGGAAATCCACATCATCAGGCCGGCCATCGAGGCGGCCCGTGCCGAAGGCATCGACGCGTCCGGCCCATGGCCCGGCGACACCGTGTTCATGCAGGCCCGCAAGGGTCGTTTCGACATCGTGGTTGCGCAGTATCACGACCAGGGCCTCATTCCAGTCAAATACATGGGCCTCGACCACGGCGTGAACGTCACGCTGGGCCTACCGTTCGTGCGCACCAGTCCCGATCACGGCACCGCCTTTGACATCGCGGGGACCGGCGTTGCCGATCCCTCCAGCCTTGAGACCGCTTTCGACTACGCTCTTCGCCTGAAAGCTTCCCTCCCGAACCTGAAAGCCGACACCCCATGACACAATTCGACTTCATCTTCATGCTGACGCGCAACGACCGCACCGTGGCCGACGCCCCGGTCCACGCCGAAACGGCGCTCCGGGCCGGAATCCGCCACATCGGCTTCAAGGACGTCGGCCTGCCGCTGGAAGCACTTGCCAGCCTTGCCCGCCAGATCCGCGAGGGGGGAGCCAGCACTTATCTCGAAGTCGTATCGCTCGACCGCGACAGCGAGATCCTCTCTGTCAAGGCGGCGATCGAGCTCGGCGTCGACTATCTTCTCGGTGGCACCCATGCCGAAGACGTGCTGCCGCTTTTGGAAAGGACGCCTATCCGCTACTATCCGTTCCCGGGCCGCATCGTCGGGCACCCGAGCATTCTCAAAGGATCCCAGGCCGAGATCGTCAAAAGTGCAGTCGCGCTCGCCAGCCATCCCGGTGTTGCCGGTCTCGACCTTCTCGCCTACCGTTCGCCAGGCAATGTGCCATCTCTCATCGACGCTGTGTGCCGGGCCGTGCCCAAGCCCATTATCGTTGCGGGATCGGTCGACGGGCCGGATCAGATCGAGACTATCCGCAGGAGTGGTGCAGCGGGATTTACCGTCGGTACCTCTGCGCTGGACGGCCGGTTCCCGGCAGAAGGTCCCGCGCTGGAGTTCCAACTGCGGGCGATCTCGGCTTGCCTGGAAGGACATCAAGCGGGCATGCCGCTGTCGCGCAGTTCCTGATTTTTTGGCGGAAGCGAGTTGAACTAAAATCGCTCATAATGCCTCCGGCGCATAGCGAGCGGCCTTCAGCGTTGTCAGCCGGAGGCTCCGCTCAGCTATTCGCGAAAAGTCACCCAAACCGATCGGCACAAGCTAAGCCCGTGCGGTCTCCACGACATGAGTTCGGCAAGCGAATCCATCGCCGCGCGGGTATCGCTGCCATCCATGTCAGGAACGGCGCCGAGATCGCCTTGTGGACCCGGGTCGATGACCTCGAATGTGTGTCCCGCCGCTGCGCCGTGCCATTCGCCGCCGCCGAGCCCGTCTCGCGAAACAGGCTGGTGTCCTTCAGCTCGTTCTTCGTGGCCTCTTCTCTAGTCAGTCGAGCGCCGAAAGCACTGCTGTGGTGATTGCTTCTGTTTTGTCCTTGCCAGGGAAGGCGCCGATGCCGCGCGCAGTCGTCGCCTCGATCGCGGTCATGACATTGCTAGCGGCGGCTTTCTCGCCAAGGTGATCCAGCATCATCGCGCCCGACCATATGGTGGCGATCGGGTTGGCTATCCCGAGATGGGCGATGTCTGGAGCCGAGCCATGGACGGGTTCGAACATGGAGGGCGCCGATCGGTCCGGATTGATATTGGCGGAGGCGGCGAAACCAAGCCCGCCCTGAATAGCGGCGCCAAGGTCGGTCAGGATATCGCCGAACAGGTTGGAGGCGACCACGACGTCGAGGCTTTCCGGCGCCATGACCATGCGGGCGGCCATCGCGTCGATATGATAGCTTGTCACCTCGATATCTGGATACTCACGTGCAAGCGCTTGCGTGATCTCGTCCCAGAACACCATAGAATACTTCTGCGCGTTGGACTTGGTCACGGAAGCAAGCTTACCGCGCCGCGCACGCGCTTGCTCGAAGCCGTAGCGTAAAATGCGCTCTACGCCCTTGCGGGTGAAGATCGAGGTCTCGATCGCCACTTCATTGTCAGCGCCTTGGTGAACACGCCCGCCGGCGCCGGAATATTCACCCTCGGTGTTTTCGCGGATGCAGAGAATGTCGAAGGCGTCCGCCTTAAGCGGACTTTGAACGCCCGGCAGCAGCCGGTGTGGGCGGACGTTGGCATATTGGACGAAGGCCTTTCGGATGGGCAGGAGAAGCCCGTGCAGCGAGACCGAATCCGGCACTTTCGCGGGCCAGCCGACCGCGCCAAGCAGGATGGCATCAAAGGTTTTCAGTGTTTCTATGCCATCAGGGGGCATCATCGTGCCATGCTGGTGGTAATAGTCGCAGGACCAGGGATAGCTGGTCCTGGCCAAAGAAAAGCCGCCTATATCGGCTGCTCTTTCCAGGACCGCCCAAGCCGCATCGGTCACGTCGCGGCCGATACCGTCTCCCGGCAGAAGGGCAATTTTGTAGGTCGTCATTGGTTATCCTTAAAGGCTAGTGAGCCCGCACTTGCGATAAGCGAGATAAGCTTCGCGGCGGGGAACCTTTCCGATCCCGGACGCAGACGGACGAAAACGCCGTTTTAAAAAGCTCGCCAGCTCAAACTTCTGGCGGCAGCGCGACAGTTGCCGTCGGGGAGTTACGACGAAGCGGCGGCATGACGCATGAGCATGCGTGGCCGCCGTTCCAAGAGCTGGGACAACCCCAGGATCATATCACATGATGGTGACGTAGATCTTGCGGACTGTCTCAATGGTTTTCCAGACACCGGTAAAGCCGGGCTTCATGACGAAACTGTCCCCCGCCTTGTAAACCGTCGGTTCCCCATCGTCGGGCGTGATCTCAACGATGCCGGACAGGATGTGGCAGAACTCAAACGTCTCACCTTTGATCGAGCGCGTCTCGCCTGGCGTCGCTTCCCAGACGCCAGTGTGGATCATCTCGTCGCGGGTTACGTCCTGTGGCCAGGTTTTGAAGGACGGGTCGCCGCTGATGAGGCGTTCCGGCAGGGGCTTCGATTCCCGCGGCACGGCGGCAGGATTGGTGTCGATGGTTTTCAGCAGAGTCATGGATGACCTTTCTTGGTTGACTGTCAGATCAGTAGCCGCGGGTCCGATTTACCAGGCCGATCGGATCGAGACCCGAGCGGTGGCGCTTGATGTTGTCGATGACGGCGCTTGCCGCCGTTTCCGCCTGGGTGACGCTCGCGACATGGGGGGTGAGAATGATCTTCGGGTGCGACCAGAAGACGTGGCCGGGCGGTAAAGGCTCCGGGTCCGTTACGTCGATGACCGCACTCGCCAAATGGCCACTGTCAAGAGCTTCGACCAAGGCGGCATGATCGAGCTGCGGCCCGCGTCCGGTGTGGATGAGACTAGCACCGATCGGCAGCATGCCGAACAGATCCGAATTCAGGAAGCCGCGCGTTTCTTCCGTCAATGGTAACAGACAGACCAGAATATCGACGCCCCTCAGAAAATCGTGCAACCCGTCCTGTCCGCTATAGGTGGCCACACCTTCGATTTCGCGACAGCTGCGGCTCCATCCGGACAGCGAAAATCCAAAGGGCTTCAGGCGCTCGAGTACAGCACTGCCCAGTGCGCCCAGGCCGAGAACGCCGACCGTCCGGCTGGCTGCCTGCGCCTGCGGAATGCCTTGCCATTTCTGGTTTCTCTGTTGGAGGAGATAGGCCGGAAGATTGCGGTGCAGCGCCAGCACCGCAAGCGTGACATATTCCTGCATCATGCGGATGATCCCATCCTCGACCATGCGCACCAGCTTCACGCTCTCCGGCAGGCTGTCGATCTGAAATTGATCGACGCCGGCGCCGATTGAAAAGAGAATCTCTAGATTGGAGTATCGGTCAAGGTCCTCCGGCGCCGTCCAGGTTATCAGGTAACGGACGCCGTGAGGTTCGACGGCTGCCGGGTCCATGGAAAAGGGAAGGTCCGGAAGCTCACGGGCAAACGCTTCCCGGAAAATACGGCCGCGTTCGGCGTCGGAGTTGAAGAGCAACGTCATCTGTATTCTCTCGTTTGTGGAGCCGTTGCATCCGCGCCCGTCACGGTGTGCGTCTTTTTCATCTGGAGAGCCTCGCGCCGAGCGTTTCGATCATGGACTGGCAGGCGATCAACTCATCCACAAGAATGAACTCGTCCGGCCGGTGGGCGCGCGAGATATCGCCAGGGCCGCAGATGATCGCGTCGATCCCAGCCTCCTGATAGAGACCAGCTTCGGTTCCGTAGCTGACCGCCGCAAGCAGCTCCTGCCCCGTCAAATCCTTCAGCAGTTGCGCGAGTGGTGCATCTTTCGCAAGCGACAAGGCTGGATACTCGCTCATCAGCTCCCAGTTTACCTGCAGTCCCCGGCTTCGCAGGCTCTCGGCTTTTTCTCTGATCGGGGTTAGCAGTGCAGAGGGGCAAACGCCGGCAATGGCGCGCGCTTCGAATTCGGCGCTGCACAGATCGGGAATGATGTTGACGGCCTGGCCGCCCTTGATCGTACCGACCTGGAGCGAGGAGTAAGGGGGGTCGAAAGCCGGATCGAAAGGACCAAGTGCGAGACGCCCGGCGCCGGCGGCTGCGTCAGCCAGCACCTCCGCCATGGCGTGGATGGCATTCAAGCCTTGATCGGGTCGCGACGAATGGCCCGAGCGCCCGCGGATTTCAACGCGCGCTGCTGCCTTGCCTTTATGGGCGCGGATCGCGCGCATGTTGCTCGGTTCACCGATAATCGCGCCTTCGGGCTTAGCGCAGAGTTCGGGAAGGCGCTTGATTAAATGCGGCACGCCGCGGCAGCCCGCTTCCTCGTCGTACGAAAAGGCAAAATGGATCGGTTGCGAAAGCTGCCTTGATGCGAGTTCCGGCAAGGCGGCGAGTGCTGCTGCAAGAAAGCCCTTCATATCAGAGGTGCCGCGACCGTAGAGATGATCAGCCTGCGCGCGCAACTCGAAGGGATCCGACGACCATTCCGGTTCGTTGGCCGGCACCACGTCCATGTGGCCCGAGAGGACATAGCCGGGGACGTTCTTCGGGCCAATTGTTGCGAAAAGATTCGAGCGATCGCCTTCCGGCCCCTGAAGAATGGTCACCTCCAGATTGAACCGCGCGACATAAGCGCGAACCCATTCGACGATTGCCCCGTTCGCCTGACCAACGACGGAGGGAAAAGCCACCAGCTGTTCGAGAATTTCAAAGGCTTTCATTATGGGAACCTGGGCTTGAGAGCTTCTCTGGGCATTGATACGCATCCTGTCGGGGCACGGCAGATGGCTTTGGATCAAAGCTTAGTGGCTTGTTGCCGGATTGCGTGCCGAAATCGGGCCTCTTTTCAGCGTTTTCTTCCGAAGGACAGGCTATCTCGAGCAATTCCTGTCGGCGGTGGATCGCATCCTGATCAATTGATTGCCACGACCGGTCCGACAAGATGGCCGCGCCCGAACTCGCGACACATGGAATAGCCGACGGTTTCACCGCCGAGCCTGAGCGTACAAACGGACGCGCCTTCTGAAAGGAACGCGGGGCAGTCCAGTCTCTTGCGATTGGTGCCAGAGGCCTGGGTATTGAACCTTCGATCTCATGGCGCAGGTCGCTCGGTTGCCCGTTTAGTTCCGCAGCGGAGCAGACTTGGGGGTGACGTCTCGCAGACATTGAAGCTGACCGCTTCCTTCGTGAATCCGAGCGAAATATCGAGGTTGTAGGCAGCGTCAGTCGAATTCAGCTCAGATTGCGGTCGCCCGGCTCGTCGACTGCTATCATTCACGAAAAGACCGGAGCTTTAAGGCCCGTCATCGAAACCGGTGGCGTGCGCACAAGCTCAGCGCGGAGAGGTGTTGGCCAGAACTCTACTTGTCTGCAGGGATGGATCCACCGATGGTTTGGATCCGTGGCTGCGTCGTCGGCCGGTCCCGGTCCGCAGGGATCATTGCGACAGAGCGAGTATGTTTTCATCCGGCAACACAGTCTATGCGACTGGCTTTTGTGGCTCCAGTATCGCATGGGGCGCTGGTTGGGCAGAAGGCGGCGTTCAAGATCCTCGGCGACGAGGAGCGAGCGCGGTCCGCCTTCGACTTCGATTCAGTCCCCAACGCTGTGCCGTTCTATTCCGGCATGCCGTGGTTCATCCCGATCATCTATTCGATGTGCGAGGCGACAGGAGGACCCTTCGTCGTCGCCAGAACCGCGAAGCACGCAACGGCGTTTCTCTTTCTAGGTGGCGCCGTTCGGCGAGCCGTCTTCGCTGGAGCATTCTCGAGGCACCGGCTCGGGGTCAGTTTGCGTGGGCGAGAGAAGCGATAACCAAATCGACGGACAAATTCACCGTGGCGCTGATGTGCAGGTCGCTCAACCCCTCCCAGCGAATAGCCCGCACCGTTTCCCCTTCGTCGGTCCGAATGGTTTCCACGGCCTTAGACCCACTGCCTCGATCAGATCCGTCAATGCAGCGCTCATGACATTTCGGAAATTATTATTGCAACCAAATTGATCTGTCTTGACACCAATGATTAAACCAATCCTATATTGATCGCATGTTAAACCCCGATTGGTAGCGAATGGTGCTGAACGTGAACCCAACTCCCGCACAAGAATCAATTCCTTTCTCTTCGGACGTGACCAAGGCAGTCCGGGACGCTCCTACACAACTGTTCATCGGCGGCCAGTGGATCTCCGCAAAAGGGGGTCGGACCTTCGAAGTGATCGATCCTTCGACCGCAGGTGTAATCGCCACCGTTTCCAATGGCGATATCGCCGATGGAATATCGGCGGTCGACGCGGCTGAGAGGGCCTCTGCGGATTGGAAGGCAACTTCCCCGCGGCGTCGCTCGGACGTGTTGATGAAGTGTTTTCACCTTATGCTCGAACAAGCGGAATGGCTGGCGCAACTGATCACCGTGGAAAACGGCAAGGCACTTGCGGACGCCAGGTCGGAGATCGCCTACGCGGCCGAATTTTTCCGCTGGTATGCGGAAGAGGCTGTGCGGGCACCCGGTGAATTCGGATCTGCGCCTTCAGGCGCCAATCAGATCATCGTCAGCCATGAGCCGATTGGTATCGCAGTTTTGGTTACGCCTTGGAACTTTCCTGCAGCAATGGCGACACGCAAAATGGCTCCCGCGTTGGCGGCGGGCTGTACGTGCATCCTGAAGCCGGCCGCGGAGACCCCTCTCACCGCGCTCGCGATTGGTGAAATTATGCAGCGGGCAGGCGTTCCGGCTGGAGTGGTCAACATCGTGACAACGAGGAACGCCGGACCCGTTGTTAGCGCCATGCTGCATGATAAGCGGGTACGGAAGCTCTCATTTACCGGCTCGACAGGCGTCGGCAGAGCACTGCTGCGCGAGGCTTCGGATCAAGTTGTCAGTTGTTCGATGGAGTTGGGCGGTAATGCACCCTTCATTGTATTCGACGATGCCGACCTTGAGACTGCTGTGGCTGGAGCAATGGTTGCCAAGATGCGCAATGGGGGCGAGGCCTGTACTGCTGCGAACCGCTTTTATGTCCAAAAGGGGATTCTGGCTGACTTCACCCGGCGTTTCGCGGAGGAGATGGCCGCACTCGAAGTAGGACCGGGACTGGCTCCGAATACGCAGCTTGGGCCCCTTATCACCGAGGCCGCGGTCACCAAGGTGGAACGGTTGGTGAACGACGCCGTTGCCAAGGGAGCTCGCCTGGTTACGGGTGGTAGCAGGTTGAACCGCGAGGGATTCTACTATCCGCCAACAGTGCTGGCCGACGTCTCCGCTGACGCTGAAATACTTGGCGAAGAAATTTTCGGGCCGGTTGCGCCAGTCATTGTATTTGAAACCGAGGACGAGGTCGTTCACATGGCCAACGACACCGAATACGGACTGGTGTCGTATGTGTTCAGCGGCGAGCTCAAACGTGCGCTTGCGGTAGCCGGACGGCTGGAAAGCGGCATGGTTGGAATCAACCGGGGCGTCGTCTCCGACGCTGCCGCACCGTTCGGCGGCATGAAGCAGAGCGGTCTGGGCCGCGAGGGAAGCCACCACGGCATGCTCGAATATCTCGAAACGAAATACATCGCCGCAAGCTGGTAGGCGCCGCCCGCGAGCCGCGCAGGGAGCGGCTTGACAGTCTTGTGTAACGCCAGGGAGTTTTTCAGTTCAGCACAAAGGAAGGGAGCGCAAGAATGAAACGCTTCAGAGGACCTCGCGTCAATTACCCGGGAGGGATACCTGATTGCCGGAGTTCTCGCTCTCTTGGCGCACCTGTCGAGGCCTTGGTATGAAAGATGCTCGAAACGACAAACAAGAAGAGAATCCTGGTCTCCGGCGTGGGTCATGCCGCCTCTGGCTTCTCGGCTCCGGCGGCCGACGGTCACTCCGCGCACCGAAAGCGCTCCCTCGCCTACGCTAAGAGCCTCTATTCTAGCGGCGATCGAGAGTCCTGCCGGTTCCACGGGACGATTATCCGGTTGTGAATTGTCGGCTGTAGGTGCGTCGCCATCCGACGGTTGTCCTGACAGCAGTGCGCTATACACTCCCTTCACGGCTCAACACCATTCGCCACCAATCGGGATTTAACACGCGCTCAGTACGGGATCGGTCTTGCCGTTGGTGTCAATGTAGATCAATTTGGTTGCAATAACCTGCGAGGGGCGCGCCTTCAGAAACTGTGGGCGTAAACGCCGGCATACCCGCCCTTAGAGGACGAGGATTTTATCGGTCATCGATCGAACTCCGATTTTGGGTAAAGTGTTCGTAGCACGCGCTGCCATCGGCGCGCTCGATTAGTTGGTATGATGGGATCTACCAAGGCCACGACAGGGTCGTGCCTTGACTCTTTGCGGTCGCCAGGTGCCAAAGCATTTCAGCGACGACTAGGTCCTGAAGGGCTAATCCGGTCATGTCGAAGACCGTAATATCTTCGAGATCACGTGTCAGTCGTACCTTGCCCGTCAACAGATCTCCGATCTCGATCGAGGGGCATTCGGCATCCCATTGACCTTCGCCAATCGAACGCGACTGGTCGCGATCGTCTGTAAAGAGCCGGGATCGGCGAAGAACGCCCTCGGGGAGCTCTCGCTTGCCTTTCGTGTCGGCGCCCACGCAATTGAGGTGTGTGCCTGCGCGGATCGCGGCAGGCGAAAACAAGGGTCCACTACCCGGCGTTGCAGTCACGACAATATCGCTTTCGCTGACGGCCGCATCTGGGTCTTGAGCGTGGATGAGGGTGCATAAATGCCCCAGTTCCTTTTCGAATCCATCGTCAGGTTGTCCATTTACCGTCACATACGAGACACGTTTGATCATCGGCATGTAGCGCAAGGCAAAGCTGAGCTGTATCCGCGCTTGAGTGCCAGTGCCGAAAATGCAAAGGGATGTACTTTCCGGCCGCGCAAGCAGCGTCAGGCCGAGAGCGCCTACGGCACCGGTACGGACGGTCGTTATGGTGTTCCCGTCGATCAAGCAGAGGGGCCTGCCGGTGTGCGGATCGATCAAAAGGATTGTGGCCTGGTGCGGCTCTTTTCCGGCCTTACGGTTGCTCGGCCAAAATCCGGCTGCCTTGAATCCGAGCAAATCCGCGTTCGGTACATCTCCTGATTTTATCCCAAAAACGCCGCCTGTATGAAGCTGCTCGCGCACGACAGGAAAGACACGACCTTCGCGCCGGCTGTGCAGTGTGAAGGCCCGCTTCATCGCATCGAAGACCTTGGCCGGCTCGATGAGCTGCCCGACGTCCTTGGCGTCAAGGAGAAGAAACTTAGCATCACTGGACATGGGACACTCCTGCGCAGGCTTTGCGCGATGGTTTGATGTGAATCTGCCTAGATAATAAACTGCGGCTCCCACAGCGGTGCTGCGGATTTGCCGCACAAACAGAACATCCTGTGGTTTTGCCGCTCTCAGGAAAGGCGATTGTTGCGAACGGCACCTGTGGGCGCGGGCTTGAGGATTTCGAGGCGGTGGCATCGGCGCGGCTTCATTGGCCTCAGCCACGAGCAAACTCGCACCGGCGAGCCGTGGTTCCCTTCCCGTGCTCGTCCCAGGGGCTCCATCGGGGCTTATCTCAAACCAAAAAGGGGTTGGTACTTGCGGCCTTCGAGAGCCGTTCAGTGAAGCGAATGCCCAATCCTCAAATCGTCAAATCGATGAAAAAATGATTTAGAATCAATAGGATCATCGACCGGCTATGTGCTTGCGCGTGTTTAACGGTGCAGGTTGGTATTCTCTTGGCTCTGTCGGACGTGGGGCTGGGTTCAGGCCGCGGGCTCCGCGAAATGAGAATATGCTAATTTCGACACTCCTTTCGGTAGTTCCTGCTGTCGCAAGCGCATGTTTCAGCGATTCCGTGGGAACATATGCGCCCATACTGCCTGGCATTCGGAGCATTGATCCTTCGAGATAGACATGTTCGAGAGGTCCGAGCGGCCAAATCGCCGGTCCGTATCCGAAATCGTGAATGTAGGGTTTCGATCCCCAGTCCACATTCACTTGCAGGGCAATGAGGACCGGCAGAGAATAAGCAGATGCTTATATAGATTGCCTGCGGCGCGAGGAGCAATCGTAATCCACAGCAGGCTTACCGGCGCCGTTGAAGAGGAGGAGCCTTGATGGCCGTTAACACGAAGCCCATACTGCTAGACGACGCGGCACTCTCGGTGCGCGGCCTGACAGTCGACCTGCCGAAAGGCATGGAACGGGCTCATGCCGTCGAGAACATCTCGTTTGATCTCAAGCGGGGTCAGATCCTCTGTATTATCGGCGAGTCTGGTTCAGGCAAGTCGGTAACGGCCAACACGGTCATGGGACTCTTGCCGAAGATAATCCCTGTTTCCTCCGGCGCCATTCATCTTGACGGTGAGGCCATCATCGGCGCATCGCCGCAAAAGCTGCGGGATATGCGCGGCCGGGTCGTATCCATGATTTTTCAGGATCCGCTGTCGGCGCTCAACCCTCTCATGACAGTAGGCGAACAGATTACGGAAGCCATGGCCGCACATGGTGTTGGCACGAAGGCATCGCGGCGCAGCCGGGCCGTCGAATTGCTGACTGAAGTGAACCTGCCCGATCCCGAGCTCATGTACTTCCAATACCCGTTCCGGCTTTCAGGCGGCCAACGCCAGCGCGTGATGATCGCCATGGCGCTCGCGCTCGAACCGAGTGTTTTGATTGCCGACGAGCCGACGACAGCACTCGACGTGACGACGCAGGCGCAGATTCTCGATTTGATCCGGGACATTCAACGTCGCAAGGGCATGAGCGTGATGTTCATCACCCATGACTTCGGCGTCGTGGCAGAGATCGCGGACAGTGTCGTGGTCATGGAGAGGGGCCACATTGTCGAGCAAGGCAGCGCCGAGCAGGTCCTAAAATCACCTTCCCATCCCTATACAAAGCGTCTGATCGCCGCCGTCCCGCGCCTGACTGGCGAGGATCGCATCCCTCAGGAGACCGTCAGCAAGGCGCCGATCCTGAAGGTCGAAGGACTGGCCAAGACATATCGCAGTGGCAGCGCGCTGTTCGGCGGACAGCGTGTCGTGCCTGCGGTGAACGATGTTTCGTTCGAGTTGGCGCATGGGCGCACACTGGGCGTTGTCGGCGAGAGCGGCTCTGGCAAATCCTCGCTGGGAAGGCTTCTGATCAAGCTCCAGGACAGCGACGGCGGTCGCATCCTGTTTGAGGGCCACGACATCGCCAAGCTTTCGGAATCCGACTTCCGTCCGCTGCGGCCTCGCATCCAGATGATCTTCCAGGACCCTTTCGCGTCGCTGAACCCGCGTTCGACCATCGGACAAATCCTTACTGTGGGACCCGTCGCGCACGGGATCTCCTATTCCCAGGCGCGTGAGGAGGCACGAGCGTTGCTGTCACATGTGGGCCTCGATGCCGGCGCCTTCGGCCGCTATCCGCACGAGTTCTCCGGTGGGCAACGCCAACGCATCGGGATCGCCCGTGCTTTGATGTTCAAACCGAAACTGCTGATTGCCGACGAGGCCGTCTCCGCTCTCGACGTGTCCATCCAGGCCCAGATTCTCAAGCTGCTGGACCAAATCCAACGAGAGACCGGCGTATCGATGATCTTCATCACCCATGATTTGCGCGTCGCCAGCCAGATCTGCGACGAAATCGCGGTGATGCAGAAAGGACGGATCGTGGAACGCGGTCCGCCATCTCAAATCTTTCTCGACCCGCAATCAGCCTACACACGTGAGCTGGTGGCGGCGATTCCTGGAGAGCAGCCGGGATCCAGCCGTCCGGTTGTAGCAAATGGATAAGAGCCACGGCGAATACCGCCAGAACAAGGGGAATTCCAATGACTGAACGCTCAAACACCAAATCAAACTACTCGCGGCGCGATGCACTGCGATTGATGGCGATAGGCGGGGCTGCAGGCCTTATTGCGCCCAATCTGTTGGGCAAACCCGCCTTCGCCCAGAGCCCTCCAGCGAGCCCCACCGGCCGCGTCGTCGTCGGACTTTCGCAGGAACCCACTGTCTTCAACCCGCTGATGGCGCATACCGAAGTCGACGACGCACTGCATTTCTCGGTGTTCGATGCGCTCTTTAGAATCGACCCCAAGGGCGTTCTTCAGCCCAATCTCGCGGTCGAAGTGCCAAGCCAGAAGAACGGCGGCATTTCAAAGGACGGCCTGCAGTGGCGCATTCGTCTGCGTGATGACGTCCGCTGGCACGACGGCGAGCCCTTCACCGCCGAGGATGTGAAGTTCACTCTCGAACTCATTACCAATCCGAAATTCCGCGCGTGGCGCACGAGCGGCCACTCGTTGTTGCGCGATATTACTGTGGTCTCACCCACCGAGGTCACCTGGCGGATGGAGAGCATTTTTGCTCCCTACCTGTCGTTTCTTGCAGAAACCTTCATGGTGCCCAAGCACATTCTCGAAAAAGAGGCCGATCCCAACGCCGCCGCCTTCAGCCAGGCGCCTGTCGGTACTGGCGCATTCAAGTGGGCGCAGCGCATTGCCGGCGACCATATCGAACTCGTCGCGAACACGGAATATTTCGGGGAAGGTCCATATATCGAGCGGCTCGTCCTCAAATACATTCCTGACATGACGGTGCTCTACACCCAGTTTGTGAGCGGCGACATCGACCTTGTCGACCAGGCATACATTACCGCTGACCATTACCAGGAAGCCAGCAAATTGTCAGGTCGCGTGGTCAGCCTCGAGCCTGGGGCCTCGGTCGAGTCGATCTATCTCAATCTTGAGAAGCCGCAATTCAAGGACCCGGCGGTCCGCCAAGCGCTCTACGCCGCAATCGATAGGCAAGCGATCCTCGAAGGAATTTATTACGGGGTCCACGCCCTCACCGAGACGTTCATGCCGCAGAATTCCTACTACTACAATCCGAACCTGCCGGCGCAGGAGTACAGCCTGGACCGGGCGCGCCAGATCCTTGACGAGGCGGGCTGGGTGCCGGGATCGGACGGAATCCGCGCGAAGGATGGCGTTCGGTTGTCGTTCTCCAACGCAACGACGGCAGGCAACAATCTGCGTGAGCAGGTGCAGCAGTTCCTGCAGCAATCGTTCGCCGAGATCGGCGTCGAAATGACCATATCCAATCTGCCTGGAGCAGTCATGTGGGGAGATTTTTGGCTTAAGTCGCAGTTCGATTCCGCAATTTCCGGAGTAACCTATGTGATTGCGGCCGACCCCGACGTCACCAACCGCCTGCACACCAGCGCAATTGTTGCAAAGGGCGGAAAGGGTTCGAACACCGGCCAATACTCCAATCCGGAGGTCGACGCGCTGCTCGAAAAGGGTGCCCGGACCTTCGACCCGGAAGCCCGGCGCGCCATCTATCTTCGTGTGCAGGAAATCGTCCGTCAGGACCTGCCGTTCCTGCCGCTGTTTGCCTACACCAACGTGTTCGGGCGCAAAGAAGGGCTCGAGGGCTTCAAGCCGAACGCCAACACCCGCGTCGCATCCTGGCATGCTGCCGGATGGCATTGGAAGAGCTGACCTACGCTGCCGCCGTCGCGCGTGCGGCGGCGGCCCATCCATTGACGCTGTCATGAGGAGAGCTAAATGCGCAGCTTCCTACTTAACAGGCTCTCCCAGAGCCTTGTCCTGCTCCTGATCGTTTCGGTCATCGGGTTCGTCGTCCTGAACCTGATCCCGGGTGGCCCATTGGCACAATTTGGGCTCGACCCCAGCATGACCCAGGCTGATCTCGACCGTCTCAAAGAACAACTCGGGCTGAACCGTCCGTTATGGATGCAATATCTGGACTGGGCCTGGCGCCTTGTGCAGGGTGACTGGGGCACTTCCTTCCGCGACGGTGCGCCGGTTCTGGACGTGATCGGCCGGCACATTTTTGCGACACTGTTGTTGATGGGATCATCCACGGTAATCGCGATCGCCGTCGGAACATGGATCGGCATCCGTGGCGCCACGCACCGCTATTCGGTATTCGATTATCTGGGGACGGTCGGCGCCATGGTGGCGCTGTCGATCCCGACCTTCTGGTTCGGGCTTGTCGGGATCTATGTCTTTTCGCTCCAGTTGGGCTGGCTGCCGGCCGGCAACATGTACACGATCGGGGATGGCTCGGCACTGAATTACATCCATCACCTGATCCTGCCGAGCATCGTGCTGGCGCTGGTCCATGTCGCCATCTGGAGCCGCTACATGCGATCCGCTACCCTTGACGTCATCAGCCAGGAATTCGTCAAGACGGCTCGTGCCAAGGGACTGAGCGAGCGGCGGATCTTGATGAAGCATGTCGTCGGCAATGCACTGCTGCCGATGATTACGCTTGCGGGAATGCAGCTTCCAAGCATCCTTACCGGGGCACTGGTCACAGAGACTGTATTTACCTGGCCCGGAATGGGTCGGCTGTTCCTGGATAGCCTCGGCTACAGCGACTACCCGGTGGTGATGGGGTTGCTGATGTTTTCGGCCATCCTTGTGATCCTTGGGAATCTCATCGCCGACGTCGCCGTCGCCCTTATCGATCCCCGTATCCGTTTGAGTTAAGCGCGTCACGAGACGCTCAACAGGAGTCATCATTATGACCGCCATCGCCGCAAATTCGAGCCTGGACCATTGGTGGAACAGCCGAACCGCACGCCGATTTATGAGTCACCATCTGGCTCTGCTCGGGATGGTCATGATCGCCTTATTAACGCTGGCCTGTGTCTTGGGTCCTCACCTGCTGCCCTATGATTCACTTTATATCGATCTGCGCGCCCGTTTTGCCCCGCCATTGACGGGCAGCCACTATCTGGGCACCGATCCCTTAGGACGGGATGTCGCAGCGCGACTGTTTATGGCGGGACGGATTTCCCTGCTCGTCGGCTTTTCCGCCATGCTCTTGTCGACGCTGATCGGAACGCTCGTGGGCGTGATTGCGGGCTACCGTGGCGGCTGGATCGGGGCGTCGCTGATGCGCACGGTCGATGGTTTCCTTGCATTTCCGTCGATCTTCCTGGTGCTGGCTCTCGCAGCAGCCCTCAAACCCAGCCCGATCATGATTACCGTTGTCATCGCCGTCTCCAGCTGGATGGAGGTTGCCCGCATCGTCGAGGCCGAGGTCCACTCGCTTCGCGAGCGCGAGTTCGTCCAGGCCGGGCGCATGTTGGGGTTAAGCGGAACGCATATCATGTTCCGCGAGATCCTGCCCAACGCCATCGGTCCGATCATCGTCGCTGCCACCCTGACTGTTGCCCGTGCGATCCTCATGGAGGCCTACATCAGCTTCCTTGGTTATGGAATTCAGCCACCTCTGCCCAGTTGGGGCAACATGCTGAACGGCGCGCAGCAGTATCTGGGCAGTGCACCTTGGCTGGCGATCATTCCTGGTGCCGCCATTACCATCGCCGTTACCAGCTTCAACTTCATTGGCGACGGGCTTCGCGACGCGTTCGATGTTCGCGGGGATCATACCTGACCGCGACGCCCAAGCCTTGGTCGCACACGCCAAAGCCAGCCTTTTCCCAATTTGTTTCAAAGGCCGGTTTGAACGTCACCTGCCGCATTTGAAGCAAAGGTACAGTTCCGTTCGAAAGTCGCCTTCGCTTTTGTCGACATCCAGATGGGCTTGGCCCGAAATTGCAGAGAACCGATACATGGAACAGAGCAGAATTGCCGACAAGAATTCGCCCTACTGGTGGGAAGCGGCACCCGTCAAACCACTGCCACGGCAGCCGCTGGCCAAGAAGCTCGACGTGGCGATCATAGGCGCCGGATACGCCGGGTTGTCGGCCGGGCTCGTTCTGGCGCGCGACGGGCGTTCGGTCGCGGCCTTCGATGCGATGAACCCCGGCGAGGGCGCCTCGTCGCGCAATGGCGGTATTACCAGCGGAAGCATCCGGCCAGACTACGCCACGATCGCCCGGCGCTTCGGCGAAGACAAAGCTATCGCCATCGAGGCCGAGGGCAAGATCGCCCGCGAGTTCCTCTATGACTTCATCAGGACCGAAGGGCTGGATTGCGACTTCAACCTGGTCGGCCAGTTCAAGGGCGTTATCGGGTTCGACCAGTACGAGAAGACCGCCCGCAGCGCCGAGACCCTGGCCAAACGACTGGGTATCGAGTCTTACGCCGTGCCGTATACCGAACAACGCAACTACATCGGCACCGATTTCTATCGCGGCGGCATGGTGCGGATGGATATTGGCGGGCTGCATCCGGCCAAGTTCCACGCTGAGCTCCTAAGGGTGGCACTGGCTTCGGGACTGACGGTCCATTCCGGGACGCGTGTGACTTCTGTAGAGAAAGATGGCTCCGGGTTCCGTGTCGTGACGTCGGCCGGCACGATCCAAGCTCGCCAGGTCCTGGTCTGCACGGACGGCTATACCGATGGTGCTGTGCCTTTCCTGCGCCGCCGGCTGGTGCCGGTTCGCAGCCGCATTATCGTAACCGAGGAACTCGCATCGGACGTCATGGCGCGGCTGATGCCGAAGCAGATGATGATGGTTGAAGGCAAGCAGCTGGGATTTTACTATCGCCCAACACCCGACGGCAAACGCATTCTCCTGGGAGGGCGCGACAGTTCTCGCGTCGGTGATCCTGACGCGCCGAAGCTGCTTTTGCGCCGCGGCCTGGTCGATCTTTTCCCTGAACTGGAAAACGTGCGCCTGTCGCACACCTGGTTTGGGAATGTGGCGATGCATCGCGACATGCTGCCCCGCATCTTCGAAAAGGACGGCGTGGTCTATGCGACGGGATTCTGCGGATCGGGGGTTGTCTGGGCACCGTGGGTGGGCATGCACGCGGCGCACAAGCTGCTAGGCCATGGGCAAGAGGCGCGCACTGCGTTCGACTTCCGACCGCCGGCCTTCATTCCGTTTTACAACGGCAATCCATGGTTCATGCCGGCCATCATTCAAGGCTATCGCATCCAGGACCAAATCAACCTATACCGCGCGAGCCGCTGAAAAGACGTCCGGCACCCGGCCCTTCGGCGGGAGCCGGCTCCTCCGCAGAAACCTCGTGGCACCGACCGAAGATGTGACCGCCGCGTGGCGCAAAACGCTATTTTCCACCGTGACCGCACCGCTAGTCGATACATGCTGCTTCACTTCCTTCGCTAGACTTAGCTGAGGAACACGTCGAGGGGTAGCCTGGTCCCGTCTCTCATCCGTCGGTCAGGCGCACCGCCGGTGATCCTGTGTTGAGGCGCTGCCGGCGGCGCGGGACGGAACTTCATTCACCGCCGCGGTTTTTGCAGCCGACGACTGATCGTCAGAGAGGAACAATATGCTTCAGTTGAACGACAAAGATCTATTCCGGCAGGCCGGCCTGATCGGCGGTGCCTGGTTGGGTGCCGCCACGGGTAAGACGATCGACGTCGTCGATCCCGCGAGCCAGACGACTCTGGGCACCGTTCCGGATATGGGTACCACCGAGATCCGCGCAGCCATTCAGGCAGCCAGCGGCGCGTTTGCACCCTGGAAGAAAACGACCCATGCCGAGCGCGCCGCCCTGCTCGAGCGCTGGCATGCATTGATGATGGAAAATATCGAGGATCTTGCGCAACTCCTCACGCTTGAACAGGGCAAGCCACTCGACGAAGCCCGCGCGGAGATTCGTTATGGCGCGTCCTTTGTGAAGTGGTTTGCCGAGGAGGCCCGCCGCATCGGCGGCCACACCATTCCCTCGCCGACGGCGGATCGCCGCATCGTCGTGCTTAAGGATGCGGTCGGTGTCTGCGCCATCGTCACACCTTGGAACTTTCCGAACGCGATGATCACGCGCAAGGTGGCCCCCGCATTGGCGGCCGGTTGTACGGTGGTGATCAAGCCCTCTGAGTTCACGCCCTATTCGGCGCTCGCCCTCGGTGTCCTTGCCCGGCGCGCTGGCATTCCGGCTGGCGTCATCAACATCGTCACCGGCATGCCGACGGAGATCGGCAACGAGATCATGGCGAACGAAACGGTACGCAAGATCTCCTTCACCGGGTCCACGCGCGTCGGTTCGCTGCTGATGCGCGGCGCTGCCGACAGTATCAAGCGATTGTCGCTCGAACTCGGCGGCAATGCACCCTTCATCGTCTTCGACGATGCCGATCTCGACCTTGCCGTCGAGGGTGCCATTGCGTCCAAGTTCCGAAATGGCGGGCAGACCTGCGTCTGCGCCAACCGGATTCTCGTTCAGGACAGCGTCTACGACGCTTTTGCCGAGAAGCTCGGCGCGCGCGTCAACGCCATGAAGGTCGGCCCGGGAACCGAGCCCGGCATCGCCATAGGTCCGATGATCAACGCTGCGGCGATCGAGAAGATCAACCTTCATATCGAAGACGCGCTGGCAAAGGGCGCGAAGGTGGTAGCACGGGGCAGTTCGCTGCCGGAAGGCAAACAGTACATCGCGCCGATCGTGCTTGCCGGGGCGACGGGCGACATGCTGCTCGCCAGTGCGGAAACGTTCGGCCCCGTTGCTCCGCTCTTCCGCTTCGAGACGGAAGAAGAAGCGATCGATATCGCCAACGGCACGCCCTTCGGCCTCGCCGCTTATTTCTACACCGAGAACCTCAAGCGCTCCTGGCGTGTCGGGGAGGCACTCGAATTCGGCATGATCGGTCTCAACACAGGGGCTATTTCCACCGAAGTGGCGCCTTTCGGCGGCGTCAAGCAGTCGGGGCTAGGGCGCGAGGGCGCGCAGGTCGGCATTGAGGAATATCTAGAAATGAAGAGCTTCCACATTGGCGGCCTGAGTTAAGCCGGCTCTCTCGCCGAGTTGCCCTGCACCCAGTTACAAATCCGGCGGCGCATACTCATGCGCCGCCCTTTTTGTTCCTGCGAAGAGGCTGATGCACGGGCGAATGACTTCGACCCGGTCTTGCAGCTTTTTTCCACGATTTCATGATGCCAGGCCTTCTTTGCGAAGCCGTATGTATTTGCAGGTGTCCGTATGAACTGAGGGAGATGTTATGACGGCTTTTCAGTGGCGAGTGCCAAGAGAGAGACCAGTCAGGCCGCCAAGACTTTGTAAAGCGTCAGCCCTCCGTCCAGCAGCACCGGTGAACGGTCTCTTCAAGAACGTGCGGGCGGAAAACCGCCCGCACGTTCCTCGTTCTGCTTAGAGGCCAAAAACACCCGGCAAGCCGGAAATGTCGGCGATCTCGACGTAACCATAGAACGGGTTGGCAGGTTCGTGGCCGCGGTTCACCCATACCTTATTCTTGATGCCGATATCATTGGCCGACATGTGGTCATAGCGGAAGGAAGACGAGCAGTGCACGACGTCTTCGGGGCCGCAGCCGAGCATGTCGAACATGTATTCGAAAGCCCGCAGTCGCGGCTTGTAGGCCTGCGCCTGTTCAGCCGTGTAGACGGCATGGAACGGGGCGCCGAGTTTTTCGACGTTCGACATGATCTGCGAGTTCATCGCATTCGACAGGATCACCAGCGGAATCTCTTTCGCGACCTTGGCAAGGCCGGCCGGCACATCGGCATGCGGACCCCAGGTCGGCACGCGCTCGTAGACCATGCGGGCATCTTCTTCTTTGAAATTGATGCCGTTGCGCTTGCAGGTGCGTTCGATCGAATTGTGAACGACTTCGGCATAGGGCTTCCAATCGCCCAAGATTTCATCGAGACGATACGCGGCAAAATTCCGGATGAACTCGGCCATGCGCGGCTCATCGAGCTGTTCGCCGTAAAGGTCGCGCGCCGCTTCCGCCATCTGGAAGTTGGTTAAGGTGCCATAGCAGTCGAAGGTTATGTATTTCGGACGCGGGAGAGTCATGGGAGTATCCTTCTTCGGAGTGGACGGGACATGTCTCGCGATGATAGCCGCGACACGCCTCTCGGCTCCCCTGAATGTGGCGTCGATCGAAGCACATTATTTCGTATCGAAAGCCGGCTTCCGCAGATGGTTGTGCGCGGCAGGCCGAGGTTACGGTGATCGGCAGGGAATTCCGCTGCTTGAGGACGTGGCACGTTGGCGAGGTTTCTTCCCTTCCGGGCCCCGCGCCTCCATGACGAGATGAGTTGATCCGTGGCCAAGACCGATTACCCGCCACTCATAGAAAGACCGCTGCACCGTCGACGGGACGGATAGTCCTTCAGCAGCATCCACCAGTGGCAACCTTTCGAAGCGACAGAGAACAGCGTTTAAAACATCGCGCAAAACTTGCGCCGACGGCCAGGCGTGGCGCGGGCATGAACGTTGCAACAAAATGCCATTCGCGGTCCGTGACATCGCTTCCATATCCGCTCGTCCGCCGGCCATAATTGCGTCGCTGGTTTCAGTCCATCGCGATCTCCATCGAATCTGCCTCTTAGACGGATAGAGGCTTCGGGAGTCGGCCGGCTGATCCTCTCGAGGCCGACCCTGGTGGCTCCCCGTGCCAGCAGAAGATGCGGCGACCGGTGATGCGAAAGCGATAAGATACCGCTCAGCACGCCGTCTTCGGATGATCTGCCGACCGGCATTCCTGCAAACTCTGGCTCAGGAACTTAAGGAAGTGCCATGCAGACACGTCAAATCGATATTGCCGCTTTCGGCCCCGAACATCTGGATGCCGCCGTCGCCCTTTCGCGGCAGGCCGGTTGGCCTCATCGCCCCGAGGACTGGCAGATGGCGCTTGCCTTGAGCGAAGGCGCGGTCGCGATCGAGGGCGACAGGGTCGTAGGCACGGTTCTCGTGACGCGCTACAAGGAAGAAAGCGCTACGATCAACATGGTCATTGTCGACGAGTCCCTGCGCGGCCGCGGTCTTGGCCGGCGGCTCATGGACGCCGCTCTCGGCCTTTCCGCTGGGCGCCCGCTGCGGCTCACAGCGACAGAAGACGGCTTGCCGCTCTATCAAAAGCTCGGATTTCGCGAGACCGGGCGGGTGCTGCAGCACCAGGGCATTGCCGATAAAATTGCCACTCCGGCGATCACGTCTGCGGCGACGTCGCCCGATCTCTCCGCCATTGCGGAAATAGACCGGCAGGCCTTCGGTGCCGATCGCAGTGATCTGATTGCCTATCTGGCCGATGTCGGTACATTCGCCGTCATCCGGCGCGGCAACCGCATCGTCGGTTTTTCAGTCCTTCGCTCCTTCGGCCGTGGTGAGGTCATCGGCCCTGTCGTGGCCGGGAACCTTGAGGACGCTAAAGCGCTCGTCGCGCACTTCATCGCCCTGCGACCCGGCCGGTTCCTCCGGGTGGATATCACCGGCGTCATCGACCTGTCGGACTGGCTCGCCGTGTGGGGCCTCGGCCACGTTGGCGGGGGCGTTGCCATGATGAAGCCACCGATCGCCCGTGCCGATTCCGTCCCCAACATCTTTGCCCTCGCCAGCCAGGCGCTCGGCTGATCCGGAGAGTATCATGTACAGCAATTCCCTTGTCGAACTCGACCGCGCCCATCTCGTGCATCCGGTCGCCTCCTATCGCAATCACGAGAAGCTCGGCGTGCGCGTGCTCGCGTCCGCCAAAGGCGCGTCGGTCACAGACGCCTCGGGCAAGCAACTAGTCGACGGCTTCGCGGGCCTCTGGTGCGTCAATGCCGGCTACGGCCAGGAATCGATCGTCGAGGCGGCAAGCCGCCAGATGCGCGAACTTCCCTATGCGACCGCCTATTTCGGCCTCGGCTCGGAGCCGGCGATCCGACTCGCCGCGGCATTGGCCGAGCGCGCTCCGGGCGATCTCAACCATGTTTACTTCACACTCGGCGGATCGGATGCGGTCGACAGCACAATCCGTTTCATCCGCTATTACTGGATCGCCCGTGGTGAGCCGACGCGCGACCAGTTCATCTCGGTCGAGCAAGGCTACCACGGCTCGTCGACCGCTGGAGCAGGCTTGACAGCGTTGCCTTTGTTCCACGCAGGTTTCGGAATTCCCTTCGACTGGCAGCATAAAATCCCCTCGCACTACGCATATCGCAATCCCATCGGCGATGATCCACAGGCGATCATCAACGCCTCGCTCGCGGCACTGCGGCGCAAGGTCGAGGAAATTGGCCCCGAGCGCGTGGCCGGCTTTTATGCTGAACCGATCCAGGGTTCGGGCGGCGTCCTGGTGCCGCCGAAGGGATGGATGAAGGCGATGCGCGAACTTTGCCGCGAACTGGGCATCCTCTTCGTTGCCGACGAAGTGATCACCGCTTTCGGCCGCACCGGCCCGCTCTTCGCGTGCGAGGAGGACGACATCGTGCCGGACTTCATCACCACGGCAAAGGGTCTGACTTCCGGCTATGTCCCGATGGGTGCGGTGTTCATGGCCGACCACGTCTATCAGACCATCGCGGATGGGGCGGGTGCTGCAGCCGTCGGCCACGGCTCTACTTATTCGGCCCATCCCGTATCCGCGGCTGTCGGCCTCGAAGTGCTGAACCTTTACGAAAATGGTCTGCTCGAAAATGGCCGGAAGGCGGGCGCAAGGCTGATGAAAGGCCTTGAGAGCCTCAAGGACCATCCGCTCGTCGGTGATGTCCGCGGCCGCGGAATGCTCGCCGCCGTGGAGCTCGTGGTAAACAAGGAGAAGAAGACCCCGCTGCCTGCGGCCGCCGATCCGGCACGCCGCGTCTTCGACCGGGCTTGGGAAAACGGCCTGGTCCTCCGCGCCTTCGCCAACGGCGTACTTGGCTACGCGCCGCCACTCTGCTGCACCGACGGCGATATCGACGCTATCGTTGAGCGCACCCGCAAGACGCTGGACGATACCCTGGCAGATCCGGATGTGCGCGCGGCCATCAAGGACTGATCATCGCAGTCGACAGAGGCACCAAGCCGTCAAATTCGACATTCTGACCGCGCCGTGACCTCTTTCCGGAGGTTACGGTGCGGTATAGATTTGAAAGGCAGTTGGCGGATTGGCTTGGCATGAGCAAGCGTCACGCTTCACGAATTACGACATTGCCTCGAAAAAATCATGGGCTTCAGGCGATGTGGCGCGGTTTGAAATGCCCAGCCATAATTCGGACCAATCCGCGAAGCGTAGGAGCGAATACTGAACTTAAAGGGGAAACAGGCTCGTCAATGGCATGTGCGACTTGACGATGGGCGACTTCAAGACGACGAAGCTGAAATACCTATCGATGCCGATCTCCAGGTCGGTGAGGCGCTCCATGATTTCCTGATATTCACTAATGCCGGCGGTGACGAATTTCAGGAGATAGTCGTAGCCGCCAGACACCAGGTGGCATTCCATCACCTGGTCAACCTTTTCGATCGAGGTCAGGAAGCGGGCGAAGTCGATCTGCCGGTGGTTTTTAAGGGTGATCTCCGTGAAAACTGTCAATGTCTGCCCAAGCTTGTTCACGTTAATCTGTGCGGAGTAGCCGTCGATATAGCCTGCCGACTGCAGTTTCTTCACGCGCATTAGACATGGGCTCGGCGAAAGATTGACCAACTCGGCCAGTTCCACGTTGGTGACGCGGCCATTCTTCTGCAGTTCATGCAAAATCTTTATATCGATACGGTCGAGTTTCAACAGCCTGCTCCGTTTATCGACGACGACCATGGCGCAGCATATCGTGCCGTTATGTTCGCCACAGTCAGAGTAACAGGTTGCAGCAACGTGTCGATGGTGTTTCGCGTGTCTGCGGCGTATGAACTTACTGCGGCGGCCGGTGCGACGGCATTATATGCTGCAGCGGGACCCAATGGGCGACGAGGCTGCCGTGACCGCGCTCCATCTGCCAAAGCTCCGAACTGGCACAGTCCTAATGCGAAACTGAACCTCAGACGTGAGTGCCTTTTGGTGAGCGGCGATGTCAGCAACGACGATGCTTAAATAATTGTCGACTACGATCGAGAGCGGGCTCGAATACCCGCATTTGCGAGGTCGCGGACTAGACGCAGATCATCGACAATATGGTTGTCGCCGGCCTCTCGGTGAGGACCATGGTCAATTTTATCCATTATGGACGGCGTGGCCGTCGCGCCGGTCGCAAAACACGCCATAGTGGCGAGGAAAGGCGGCAGACAGGAAGTCTTGTTCGACCTGCACCATCCGTCATGCCGAGGGACGGCTCAAAACGAATGATTCCGCCGAATTGAAGGGGTAGAACAGCAGGGAAATCTGCTCGCCAGGCGCAACTCTAGGATCAATTCAACCTTTGACCAAGAGACAGTATTTCACCTATGGCCATAGACCTCGAGAGCGACACCGTCAGCCGCCGGATCGAGCTGATGAAATTCGAAACCCGGCATTTGCAGGGCGCGCTGAGGCTATCGCAGGAGATGGGATGGCCTTATCGCCGAGAGGATTGGGAGTTCGCCGCGACGGTCGGCGAGGGTCTGGTCATCGAGCGGGCAGGGGAGGTGATCGGCACCGCCATGTGGTGGAACTACGGACAGGCCTATGCCACCGCTGGGATGATCATCGTCACCGCCTCCGCACAGGGCGGAGGTTACGGCTCACGGCTCTTCAATGGGTTGCTTGAAGCGACGGACGGTCGCAACGTACTGCTCAATTCAACCGAAGAGGGGCTTGCGCTCTACAAGCGACGCGGCTTTACCGCCTGGAGCACCGTGCTCCAGCATCAAGGCCCGCTGACTGTTGCGGTGACTCAGGATACCTGCGACGACATCCGTCCGGCGACTATCTTGGACCTTACGGCGATCCAAGCCTTTGACCAGCGGGCCACGGGCATGCCCCGGCAGTCGATGGTGGCCGAGCTCGCCGATGTGGGCAACGTGGTGGTCATCGAACGCGCGGGGCGGGTTGCAGGCTACGCCATCGCCAGGAAGTTCGGCCGCGGCTACGTGATCGGCCCTTGTGCAGCCGAGAGCGCACAAGATGCGCGACTCCTGATCCTGGCCCAGCTTTCGAAGCTCCATAAGCAATTCGTTCGCATCGATGTCTATGCTGGAGATGAATTGGGCGATTGGCTGCATGGCCTCGGCCTCAAGCAGGTCGGATCTGCGATCGCTATGGTCAAGGGGCAGCGACCGCAATCGGACGGGCCAGCCCATATGTATGCCTTGGCAAACCAGTCGTTCGGTTAGGAAATCAGGATATGGACAAGATGACGGCAAACCTGCAAGGGTCAGAGACGGCTAAAACGATCGACACCCTGGTCACACCAACGCTGCTTGTGGACCGTGGACGGCTTGAGCGCAATGTACAGCGCCTGGCCGAGCGCGCCAAGAAGCTTGGCGTGGTGCTGCGCCCGCACATGAAAACGGCCAAGAGCATCGACGTCGCCCGACAGGTATTTCCCCGCGAGCCGGGCCCGATCACGGTCTCGACCATCGCCGAGGCCGAATATTTCGCGAGCCACGGCTTTCGGGACATTACGTATGCGGTTGGAATGTCGCCGGCTTCAGCCATCCGCGCCATGGAGCTTTGTCGCCGCACGGGCGTCGACTTGAAGCTGCTGCTTGATACTGTGGAGCAGGCTGATGCTTTGGGCGACGTGCGCAAGGCCACCGGCGTGACACCGTCCATTTTCATCGAACTGGACTGCGATGACCATCGCGGTGGAGTGAAGCCGGACGATTCCAGGCTGCTTGAGGTGGCCAACAGGGTCGTCGCAGCGGGCGCCAACCTCGTCGGCGTCCTCGCCCATGCGGGCGAATCTTACAGCTTGAGCACGCCCGATGCGCTGGTCAAGGCAGCTGAGAACGAGCGGTCGGCCACTGTGCGCGCCGCCGAAATTCTGCGCGCTCACGGCCATGCCTGCCCGATCGTCAGCCTTGGCTCGACGCCGACGGCGCACTTCGCCGAGAATCTGGAAGGCGTAACGGAATTGCGCGCCGGGGTCTACATGTTCTTCGACCTGGTTCAACATGGGGTAGGGGTCTGTGACATCGACGATATCGCGATTTCTGTGTTGGCCACCGTGATCGGCGCCAAGCCGGAAAAAGGATGGGTGCTGGTCGACGCCGGTTGGATGGCGCTTTCACGCGACCGTGGAACCTCAAACCAGCGCGTCGACCAGGGTTACGGCGTGGTCTGCGACGAAAGGGGGCGGGTCCTCAAAGACGTCGTCGTTTCCCAGGCCAGTCAAGAACACGGTATCCTTTCGATCCGCGCCGGTTCCGAAAAGACAATGCCCGCGCTACCAGTCGGTACGCGGATCCGGATTCTGCCCAACCATGCCTGCGCGATGGCCGCCCAGCATGACTTCTACAACGTCATCAACGGTGAGAGCCCCGACATCGAAGAGCGGTGGCAGCGAATCCGCGGCTGGTAGGAGTTCCAATCTCTACGCTTTGCATGGCGCCCATGCAAATTAACGCGGTGGTGGTGCAAAATGAAGTTTACCTCTTACTGGCTGGATACGTCTCAGCCGTTCAATGATGGATCGTCCAAACCTCTTGAAGGCCAGTACGACGTGGCCGTGGTGGGAGGCGGTCTGACCGGATCTTCCGCCGCACTGGCGCTTGCCAAGAAGGGCGCCCGGGTCGCCCTGCTGGAGGCCGAAACAATCGGCAACGCCGCATCCGGACGCAACGGAGGTATGTGCAACAACGGTTTTGCCCAGAACTACGCGGTCATGGCCAGAAAGTACGGCACGGACGCCGCAAACGCGCTTTACAAGGCTTTCGACACCGGCGTCGATATGGTTGAGCGGATCGTTGGGGAGGAGAAAATCGACTGCAGCTTCTCCCGGGTCGGCAAGCTCAAGCTTGCCGCCAAACCCCAGCACTACGACATGCTGACCCGCACCCAGGAACTCTTGGCAGCCAATGTCGATCCCGACACGAGGATGATCCCCCGAACTGACCTGCGTAGCGAGGTCGGAACCGACCGTTACCACGGCGGGCTGCTCTTTCCCAAGAGCGCCAGCATGCATGTCGGCCGCTTCGTCCGGGGCCTGGCGACCGCAGCCGCGCGGCGAGGCGCCGAGATCTATGAACGCGCGCCCGTCCTGGCCATGCGCAAGGTTCCCGCCGGGCATGAGCTAAGTACCCCCAGAGGCAAGATCGTTGCGCGGCAAGTCCTGCTGGCCAGCGGCATTTCCCAGGTTGGGCCACTCGGATGGATCCGTCGCCGCATCGTTCCGGTCGGCGCCTTCCTGATCGTGACGGAACCGCTGTCGCCCTCGGAGCTTGAGCGCCTGATGCCGGCCCGTCGCAATGTCGTCGACACGCGCAACCTTGTTGTCTACTGGCGGCTGACACCGGACAACCGCATGTTGTTCGGCGGGCGGGCACGCTTTGCCGCGTCCAATCCACAATCCGACGAAAAAAGCGGCCGGATCCTGAAAGCGGCGATGGTCGACGTTTATCCGGAACTGGCCGGCGCCCGGATCGACTACTGCTGGGGCGGCATGGTCGATATGACCCGCGACCGCCTGCCCCGCGCCGGAGAGCGCGACGGGATCTTCTACTCCATGGGCTATAGCGGCCACGGCACTCATATGTCGACGCTGATGGGCAGTATCATGGCCGACGTCATGGACGGGCGTCCCGACCTCAACCCCTGGAGAGATTTCGACTGGCCAGCGATCCCTGGATATTTCGGGCGTCCCTGGTTCCTGCCGATCCTCGGTGCCTATTATCGCATGAAGGACCTAGTAAGATGATCGCACCCCTCGAACACCTGTCCCGAAATGGCCACCTGGAGAAGTTCTTCATCGACGGCAAATGGCTTGAGCCGAGGGGCACTGCCAAGGGCGTTGTGGTGAATCCGGCCACGGAACAGGTTGTGGCCCAGTTTCGGCTCGGAAACAGCGAGGACGTGGACGCGGCCGTTTCAGCGGCCCGTCGGGCGTTTGCCACCTGGAGCCGTACCAAGCCGGAATACCGCGCGGGTCTGCTTGATCGCCTGCAGGCAATGCTTGAAGCGCGCAGCGAACTGCTTGCACAATGCATCACCCTCGAGATAGGCGCGGCGATCGGATACGCGCGCACCGCGCAGGTGCCCCTAGCGATGGCCCATGTGGAGGTCGCTCGCGATGTCTTGGAAGCCTTCCCCTTCGTCAAGCAGCGCGGCCACACCGCCGTCACCCACGAACCGATCGGTGTCTGCGCCGTGATCACTCCGTGGAACTGGCCACTCTACCAGATCACGGCCAAAGTTGCGCCGGCGCTCGCAGCAGGCTGCACGGTCGTGCTGAAGCCAAGCGAACTTTCTCCTCTAAACGCCCTTTTGTTCGCCGAGGCGATCGAGGAGGCTGGATTCCCGGCCGGGGTTTTCAACCTTATCCAGGGCAACGGCCCATGCGTCGGCGCAGGTCTGGCCTCCCATCAAGATATCGACATGATTTCCATTACCGGCTCTACCCGAGCCGGCATCGCGGTGGCCGAGGCAGCCGCGCCGACTGTCAAGCGGGTCGCGCAGGAGCTCGGCGGCAAGTCACCGAACGTGATCCTGCCGGACGCCGACCTCGATCGCGCCGTTTCTTTGGGCGTAGTCGCCGCGTTTCGCAATCTCGGCCAGTCATGCAGCGCGCCGACGCGTATGATCGTGCCGCGCGCGCTGTTGTCCGAGATCGAGTCCCTTGCCAAGAGGAGTGTAGATCAAATCGTCGTCGGTGATCCTCGCTCGGAGACCACCACCCATGGCGTGATCGCCAACCGAGCCCAGTTCGACCGTATTCAATCCATGATCAGGGTCGGCATTTCGGAAGGCGCAAAGCTCATTGCCGGCGGAGAGGGCCGTCCGGGCGGTCGGAATGTCGGTCTCTACGTTAGGCCGACGATTTTCTCCGAGGTGCGTACGGGCATGCGCATAGCCCAAGAGGAGATCTTCGGGCCGGTTCTGTGCCTCATCCCCTACGACACAGTGGAGGAGGCCGTCACCACCGCCAATGATACCGTTTACGGCCTGGGGGCGCATGTGCAGGGCAAAGATATGAACATCGTCAAGGATGTCGCGTCGCAGATCCGCGCCGGTCAAGTGCACCTCAACTACCCGGCCTGGGATCCACATGCGCCATTTGGCGGCTTCAAGCAATCTGGAAACGGTCGCGAATACGGCATCGAAGGCATGTTGGAGTATCTTGAGGTCAAGTCCATCCTTGGCTATTTCTAAGCGGCATCTTCGCCGTTGCTCAAGAGCTATCCGGCTATCACCCCACGAACCGCTTATTCGCGCCCCAGACCTGACCAGTCTGCCGAGCCGCTACGGTAACCCGTTTCGCGTGGTTAGGAGGGCGCTCGCGACGTGAGTGCCGAGGATATTTGGGCAACTCGCTAAATGCCACAAACTTGCCCGTTCCCCAGAAATGGCAATCATCTGACATGAGGGAAGTATGAAAGAGAAAATCTACGTTGCGTCGCGCGCTAACAGGAACCGTACGCTTGTCGACAACGAGACCTATCTCAGATGGTATGCGGAGAGTATTGCAGACCCGGTTAAGTTCTGGGCCGAACATGGCAAGCGGATCGACTGGTTCCGGCCCTATACCAAGGTCAAGAACACATCCTTCGACGGCAAGGTTTCGATCAAATGGTTCGAGGACGGCATCACCAATGTCTCCACCAATTGTATCGACCGGCATCTGGAAAAGCGCGGTGACCAGGTGGCGATCATCTGGGAAGGCGACAATCCCTGTAACGACAAGAAGATCACCTATCGCGAGCTTTATGAGCATGTCTGCCGGCTTGCCAATGTGCTGAAGGCAAACGGCGTCAAAAAAGGCGACCGCGTCACCATCTACATGCCGATGATCCCGGAAGCGTCCTATGCGATGCTTGCCTGTGCCCGTATCGGTGCCGTGCATTCCATCGTCTTCGGCGGCTTTTCGCCCGATGCGCTGGCGGGTCGCATCATCGATTGTGAATCAACTTTCGTCATTACCGCCGACGAGGGCCTGCGTGGCGGCAAGCCGATCCCGCTGAAAGCCAACACCGACCAGGCGATCGAGATTGCCAAGCGCGGCGGCGTCGAGGTCAAATCGGTCGTGGTCGTCCGCCGCACCGGCGGCAAGATCAGCTGGTTTGCCGAGCGTGACATCTGGTACAGTCAAGCCGTCGCCGCGGTGAAAGCCGATTGTCCGCCGGCAAAGATGAAGGCGGAAGATCCGCTGTTCATCCTCTACACGTCCGGCTCGACCGGCAAGCCGAAAGGCGTGCTGCATACGACGGGCGGATACCTCGTCTATGCCTCGATGACCCATCAATACGTCTTCGACTATCACGATGGCGACATCTACTGGTGCACAGCCGATGTTGGCTGGGTCACCGGCCATTCCTACATTGTCTATGGTCCGCTCGCCAATGGCGCGACGACGCTGATGTTCGAAGGCGTGCCGACCTATCCGGATGCCGGACGTCTCTGGGACGTCGTCGACAAGCACAAGGTCAACATTTTCTACACTGCCCCAACGGCGATCCGCGCGCTGATGGGTCATGGCGACGAGTTCGTGACGCGTGCGTCGCGCAAGTCGCTGCGCACGCTGGGCTCCGTCGGCGAGCCGATCAATCCGGAAGCCTGGGAATGGTACTATCATATCGTCGGCGATGGCCGTTGCCCGATCGTCGATACCTGGTGGCAGACGGAAACCGGCGGCATCCTGATCACGCCGCTGCCTGGTGCCACAGCGTTGAAGCCGGGCTCCGCCACCCGGCCTTTCTTCGGCGTCCAGCCGCAGCTGGTCGACAATGAGGGCAATGTTATCGAGGGCGCCGCAGATGGCAATCTCTGCATCACCGACAGCTGGCCGGGGCAGATGCGCACGGTCTATGGCGACCATGAACGCTTCATCCAGACCTATTTCGCCACCTACAAGGGCAAGTATTTCACCGGTGACGGCTGCCGCCGCGACGAAGACGGCTACTACTGGATCACCGGCCGCGTCGATGACGTCTTGAACGTCTCCGGTCACCGCATGGGCACGGCGGAAGTCGAATCCGCACTGGTCAGCCATGATCTGGTCGCGGAAGCGGCTGTCGTCGGCTATCCGCACGACATTAAGGGTCAGGGCATCTATTGCTATGTAACGCTGATGGCGGGCGAAGCAGGTTCTGACGCGCTGCGCAAGGAACTCGTCACCCATGTCCGCAAGGAAATCGGCGCCATTGCCGCTCCCGACAAGATCCAGTTCGCTCCCGGCCTGCCGAAAACCCGCTCCGGCAAGATCATGCGCCGCATCCTGCGCAAGATCGCCGAAGACGACTTCGGCGCGCTTGGCGACACTTCGACGCTGGCCGATCCCGCCGTGGTGGACGACCTGATCGCCAACCGGCAGAATGGCTGAGTGGAAGCGCTCTTTGGCTCACAACTCGTAGCGGCGCAACACGTCGTAGCGTCAGCCCTCGGTGTTGAGCGCGAAATCGCTGAAGCGGATGCTGCAGGTCACCGCAGGAATTACTGCCAACATTTTTTGCATCCTCAGCACCCTCGAGGTTGTGGCTGTTGAAAGCGGACGACGCCGCTGCGTTACACGAGGGTGACGTGGAGCCGTCGCGCGGGGCGCTGCTAGAGCCGTCTGATGCAGGTCAAGAGGCGGCCGGCTATTGAAGGGGTTTGGCCTAGCTGCAGTGAGGTCGACAGGCGGAGATTGCGTGGGCCCAACAATAGTGCGGCAAGACTCGAATTGGCATTTGCATCCTCTCCGTCGTCTTATCGCTGCTCTAAACGCCGTTTCACGTTCTCAACCCCAAGTACGGGGCTTGTCAGAACTGAAAGACTGTGGCCCGTGGCCCGCACGGCACGGGCCATCGAGGCCTGCGCCAAAACGACCACATCGGCCTGCTGCGACAGCTCTTCGAGAGCTTGGCGGATTTGCGCGTCATGGGCTTCGACGTCCCCGCCGGCGAGGAGTTGAAACGCCCCCTGAACAAGCACGTCGACAATCGCTACATCCTTGCCCGCCTCGCATGCCTGGCGCTTCAGGAGCTCCACTGTTGGCATCAGCGTTGTGGATAGGGTCGCTAGCACGCCTATGCGTTTTCCATGCTCGACAGCGGCTTTGGCCATGCCTTCATCAATACGGAACAGTGGCACGGGGCAAAGGGGCGCAATGGCATCGACTGCCGGTCCGAGAGTCGAGCATGTGACGACAATCGCATCTGCCCCGGCGTCGACTGCCGACCATACGTAGGTAGCGAGCCTTCGTTTCGTCAGATCGGATAGCGATCCGCGCTCAATGGTATTTCTCAAGAGGCTCTCGTCGAGGATCGCGAACGGCTTCCAGTCGGGCAAATGTTCTTTGGCGAGGCCCTCAAACTCGGAAACAAGGCCGGAAACCGTATGGATGAAAGCCAGCTTTCTGGCGGAAGCGCTCGTAGTTTAAATTGACATATGATTTTCCATCTCATTGCCGGGAATTGAGCTGGCGAAACTGGATGCTTGGACCAGTTCATCAACCTGGTCCCGAGTGCGAACCTTCTTAGCGGCCCTCCTGCAGAAGTTTAGGAGTTTCTTCCAGTTCCTCGGCTACTAGACGGCGCACTAGGTCTTGGGCTGCAATACCAAGCCGTGATTTGCCAGAACGACCGCTCATAGTTGCCACGAAGATCGCGGATCATCGCGCCCATCTTCTGATCGCCTGGCCGCACGGATCCGCGACCGTCAGGTCCTGCAGTGCGAAGTCCCTTCGATGCACCTGTGCGACCGCGTCGGCCAGAGGGTCGCAAAACGGTCTAGATCGCGCTTGAGCTTGTAGATATGCGGCCAGGCCGGCTCAGCGCGCGTTGCTGTCGGTACGCGGCTAAATCGCATTAGAAGTCGCCAACTTCAATTTTCGATCTGTCCGTGAAGCGCGACAGGCGGAACGGAGTCGGATCGATGCTTGCCGCGTCGCCCGCGACCAGATCCGCCGCCAGATGGCCAATGCCTGGGCCAGCGCCGAAGCCGTGTCCAGAACAGCCTGCGGCGACGAATACTCCGCCAATGCTGTCCACCGGGGAAACCACGGGTACTGCGTCCGGTGTGGAGTCGATATACCCGCCCCAGGAGGACACGACGCCGGCATCGGCAACGGTGGGGAACAGGGCCTTTACCCGCGTCATGATGGTTGCCAGCATCCGCTTGTCCGGAGCGGGATCGAGGACGCGGATGCGCTCAAAGGGGGTCGGCCTGTCGAGATACCAGCGACGGAGTGAGTCCGGGCCCTCGAAGAACGAGCGGCCTATGCCGATCTCGACGGCCTTCAGCCGTTTCATGAACATCGGCAAAAACGGGCGGACATAGCGGATCCCCTGCGGCGTGATCTCGAGGGTCGCCTTGCCGCTGACCGCGATCGTGTAGCTGCCATCGAGCCGGCGCGTCATGGCAAAGTCGGAAGTATAGACTGCCCCGCCAAAATCCGGTGCAGGACCGGTCCGCAAGGCGGTCTGACGGACGCTGGCCTGCGGCAGCGAAACCGCATGCATGCGCAGGAAAGCAGATGCCCAGGCACCGGCGGCACATAGGACCGCGGTGGTTCGGATAAGGCCGTTCTCGGTGACGACGCCGCTCACTTGCCCATTGGTGATATCCAGGCCACGTGCCGCGCAGTTCTGATGAATGGTCGCGCCATGCAGGCGCGCACCCTCGGCGATCCGAGGAGCGGCGAGCGCGGGCTCGGCCTTGCCATCTTCTGCTGCATGGACACCGCCCAGCCATTTGCGGCCGCCTGCCGCCGGAACGGCGGCAGTGGCCTCGTCGGCCGTAAGCAACCGCGTATTGACGTCGAACCGTCGGCCAACCTCGCGCCATTTGTCCCATTCGGCGAGCTGCTTTTGATCGGCGGTCGCATAGATGAGCCCGCAACGACGAAATCCGAGGTCATGCCCGATCTCTTTGGTGAGCTCTTCCCACAGCCGTAGCGCCAGATTGGCAAGCGGCAACTCACGTTCATCCCGGTTCTGCCGACGGCACCAGCCCCAGTTCCGGCTCGACTGTTCGCAGCCGACATACCCCTTTTCGATAAGCGCCACCGACAGACCGCGTCGTGCCAGGAAATAGGCCGCGCTGGCGCCGACAATCCCGCCGCCGATTATCACGACGTCTGCTGACTTGGGTAGAGTTTCATCGCTGCTGATGTGGTGGATTAAAGGGGACATGGGGCCTCGGCGTCAATGATTGCTGGCAGTATCGCAAAAGGGTGCCGCAGAATGCGCCGACTGGAGCGGAATATCGGTATTTTGCACCGAATATCGTCGGCATTCGGTACGTAGCGTGTCAACAGGAGCCATCCGCGTCTTGCGGACGCTCATAATGTCGAACTGCCGCTGCGCAGGATCTTCTTTCTCGAAATCGATCGTGTCTGATCCGTCGTTCTCGGAGCGCTCCGACCAGGCTTGGGGCTATGCGGCCTTGGCGAATACAATGTATGGCCTAGGTCGCTCTGCCGAGAAAGCGTTGTATGACGATGAGTTGTGGAAGCTAAACCCGCGCGATTGGCAGCGACTTTCGAGAAAGGTCACCTTAGTGAGTTGGTAGATCGCAAGGATAGGGAACCACAGATTGTGAGGCGGCAATCGGTTCGATCGCGCTGAGTGAGGATATTCTAGGAGCTGCATCGGAGCTTGACGTCCGGCCGGCGCGCTCGGAGATCCGTCCACGCTTGCCGATCTTGCGGTCGTCGATGACCTCATCGCCAATCGAGCGTAGACATTCTCTGTGTTGAACCTCTCCCTCGCAGCCCGGCATCCGCCCTACCGCAGAGGTTTTATTGTGGTATCGCAGGGCGACCACCAAACCCCAGCCACTTGCCGATCCCCACCCCCGCAGCATTCCCCGTCGCCACGCACGCCGTCAGCAAATATCCGCCGGTCGGGGCTTCCCAGTCGAGCATTTCTCCGGCGGCGAAAAGGCCAGGAATGGCACTTAGCATATAGCCATCGTCAAGCGCGCTCCATTCGATGCCGCCGGCGGAGGATATGGCCTCAGTGATGGGGCGGGGGCGGGTGAGAGGGATCGGCAGGGATTTGACATGGCTTGCGAGCTTCGATGGGTCCTGAAGGTCGGTTTCCTTTGCGAGTTCGCGCAGCAGGCCGGTTTTGACGCCATCGAGGCCGGCGCCTTTGCGGAGGCGGTTGGAGAAGCTGCCTTTCCTGTCCTGGCGGGCGAGGTCCTTTGAAAGGCGCTCGGCGCTTCGGCCAGGTGCGAGGTCGACAAGCAGGGATGCGGGGTTGCCGGTTTCGAGCGCGTCGCGCAGTGCTGCGGAATGGGCGTAGACAAGACTGCCCTCGATGCCATGGCGGGTGATGACGAATTCGCCGGGGAAGGTGCCGGCGGGCGAGGTGGCGGTGACGGATTTGAGCGGCTTGCCCGCGAAACGGTCGCGAAAAGTCTCGCTCCAATCGACGTCGAAGCCACAATTGGCGGGGCGGAACGGCGCGATGCTCACGCCCTTTTCGTGGAGCCACGGTACCCAGGCGGCATTCGAGCCGAGGCGCGGCCAACTGGCGCCGCCAAGTGCCAGCAAGGCGGCATCAGGGTGGATGACGCGATGGCCTTGCGGCGTTTCGAACGCGTAGCCGCCGTCCTCGAAGCCGGTCCAGCGGTGGCGTGTCAGGATCGAAACGCCGTGGGCTTCCAGACGCGCGATCCAGGCGCGCAACAGCGGTGAGGCCTTCATGACTTTCGGGAAGACCCGGCCGGAGGAGCCAGTGAAGGTCTCTGTGCCAAGCCCTTCCGCCCAGGCCCGGACATCGTCGGGCTTGAAGCCGTCCAAGGCGGCGCGCAGCTGGTCGGACGCTTTGCCGAAGCGGGCAACGAAGCGCACATAATCTTCCGAATGGGTGATATTGAGGCCGGACTTTCCGGCGAGCAGGAATTTGCGCGCCACCGTGGGCATCGCTTCGTAGATGGTGACGGCGTGCCCGGCTGCCGAGAGTACCTCGGCCGCCATCAAGCCCGCCGGTCCGCCGCCGATGATCGAGATCTGTTTCTTCTTCATGGCTCGCCTGATACAGGATTCATATCCGCGCGTCTGCGGATTTGCGGAAAAGTGCGAATTGCGGGCGACCGGCAAACCCATTACTTGAGAAGTATATCAACGGAGTGTCCGGCATGGCCGACCTCAAGGCAAGACCAAGACCCACAGGCGCCACCGCCGTTCTCGGGCGCGCCGGCTTTGCGCATGTCACCTCGGTGACGAAGGGTGAGCTCGACATCGTCACCAGCCCGTCGCAGCCGGGTTTCAATCCGCTGGACCTGCTTTATTCCTCGCTGTCGGCCTGCCTGGTGTTGAGCGCGCGCATTGCCGCAAGCCAGATGGGCGTCCTCGACAGAATTACTGAATTGACTGCTGACGTCACCGGCGAGAAGGCGACGGAGGGGCCCTCGCGCGTTGAGAGGTTCAATATCGTCTTCGCCATCAAGGGCGACATCGACGAGAGGACGCGGCAGAAGATCGCGCATACGGCGGAGGAAATCTGCACCGTAAGCAATACGATCCGCGGCAATCCGGAATTCGCTACCGAAATTTTTGGCTGAGGCCGCTGACTGTCGAATACTTTTGCCTGCCTTTGTCGTTCCTGCGCTATCGTCGGTGGCCTTCATCTGGTAATTCGCTCGCGATCGCCGCTTTCACTGCTCGCGGCGCAGAAAGCATCGAGATCATGTCGCAGGCCGCTTCCGCAACCGTCGAAACCGCACCTTCCAATCGCCTTGCCCTCGCGGCACTGATCCTTGGCGGGGCGGCGATCGGCGGCTCGCCGATCTTCGTGCGGCTGTCGGAAGTCGGACCGATGGCGACGGCGTTCTGGCGCGTCGCGCTCGCCATGATACCGCTCTTCATCTTTTCGCTGATTAAGGGCAAGGATGCCGGTTCAAAGCCGGAAAAGCTTTCGGACTATGCGCTTCTGGTCCTGCCAGGTGTGATCCTCGCCCTGGATCTTGCTGCATGGCATCTTTCGATCACGATGACATCGGTTGCCAATGCGACGCTGCTGGCGAATCTTGCGCCCGTCTTCGTCACGGTCATCGGCTTCCTGTTCTTCCAAGCGGCGGTGACGCGGCTCTTCGTTCTTGGCCTTGCACTGGCATTGGCCGGCGTCATCATCCTGAAGGGCGGGCCTTCGACCTTTGGGAACGGGGATCTGCTGGGCGATGGCATCGCGATCGTCGCGGCGTTGTTCTATGCCGGATACATCCTTGCGATCGGCAGGCTCAGAAGCCGGTTCGATACCCTCCGCATCATGCTCTGGAGTACGGCGTCTGCGGCGGTTTTCGTATTTCCGCTGGCTTTCGCCTTCGAGGATCAGATCTGGCCAGCCACGGTTTACGGCTGGGCGATGGTTTTCGGCCTCGCCTTCGTCAGCCATGCAGGCGGGCAAGTGGCGATCACTTATGCGCTCGCGTATCTGCCAGCCGCCTTCTCCTCGCTGACGCTGCTGCTGCAGCCCGTCGTCGCGGCAATTCTAGCCTGGATACTTCTCAACGAAGCGATCGGCCCGATGCAGGCAATCGGCGGGGCAGTCGTGCTCGCCGGGATCATGATCGCCCGGCGAGGCTGACGGGATCAGGCAACTGCGGCAGGCCGCACGCGGCGGGCGTCGAGGATGGCGAGCGCCTCGTCGACGGTTGCTGCAAGGGCTGCCTTTTCGGTGTTGCAGGTGCCCCAGGCCTCGATGAAGCTGCTCGTCTTGCCGTAGCTGTTGTCCAGCACGCAGTGATCGGCGCCGATCAATACGCACATGATGTGGCCGTGCATGCGGTCGGTGATGACCTGGCGCGCCGAGCCGAGCAAGGCCACGCCGCGATCGAAACGCTGCTGTGCACGCTCGCGATAAGCAAGCTCCGTCATGCGGGCGCGTCCGCCGATCTTCCCCGACATCAGGCCCTTCAGGATCGCGGTATGCTTGGTTTGCCGCTGGAAATCGGCGGGCTCGTCCGGCCAGTCGGATTTGACGGTGCCGGGACGTCCCGTGGCAGCGGTGAGATCCTGCGGAGTTCCGACTTCCTGATCTTCGCGGAGATTGAGCAGCAACTCGTGCTGCGGGCCCGGGCGTGCGACCGGGCCGATGCAGAAGGCCATGTCCGGGCAAAGGCGCGTTTCGCACTGGAACCAGCGGCGCGCGAATTCCAGGCTCTTCTTGTCGCGCACCAGGAGCGTGAAGTTGCCGTGCTGCTCGATGGCGCGGGCCGTGCTATCGATATTGGCCTGCTCCTTGAAATGGATCGTCTGCGGCATCTGGACGATCGGGCGTCCCTTGAATTTTGTCAGCATGCCTTCGCGGAACTGGCGATAGCCGGCCCATATGTCGCCGAAATTGCCGCCGCCGTGCAGGAAGATGCGGCCGTTGCCAATTGTCGCGAGCATCCGCTCCTCATCGTAGGTCGGAATCTCGGTCACATAGGCCGGCCGCGTCTTGCGGCGGTCGAAATAGGCGAGCTCTCCGAGCCAGATGGCGCTGTCGCCGATATTGTAGTGGTTGGGGAAATCGAGCAGCGCGAAGCGCTCCTGCGGATCGACAAGATCGGAGAGGTTGTTTGCGATCAGACCCTGGAGGCGGTTGATGATCGTAATGTTGGTTTCCTGCATAAAAGCTCCTGTTTGCTGGCCAGGCGGCGAAGCTAGGCCTCAGCCCGTTTGCCGAACGGCAGCAGCGACTTGCCGAGTGCGATGTAGGGACGGATGGCCTTTCTGCCGAAGATCGGAAGAAAGGCCAGGTAGATGACGGCACCAAGGCCGATGCTGAGGCCGAGCGACAGCCAGCGGCTTTGAAGATACCCGGCGATGTAGGGATGGGCGAACCAGACGCAGAGAGCCATGACGGCGCCGCCGCAGAAGGGAAGCGCAACCGCCTTGAATGTGCCGGCTGCATCGATCCCGGCATATCTGCTCAACACATATTGCTGGTAAGGCATCGTCAGCCAGGCCCGCAGCACATAGCCTGCCGCCACCGCGAAGATGCCGTAGGGAACGAGCAGCCAGGTGAGGATCAGCGTCACCGCAAGCTGGAGCGCGGCGACCGAGAGGATCGATTCCGCGCGGTTAACGGCCGAGAGCGCCGAGGATGCGAAGAAGTTCGTGACGAAAGGCACGGACATCAGCACCAGCACGGTGGCGATATCGCCGGCATTGCCCCATTTGTCTCCGAAGAGCAGGGCGATCATGTCATTCGACAGCGCGCCGAAACCGAAGAGCAACGGGATCGTGCCGAGTGCCGCAGCACCGACGATCTTGTTGTAGGCATTGCGGAAGGCGGTGCGATCGTTCTGCAGGCGCGACAGCGTGACCAGCGAAACACTGCCGATGGGCGCCAGCACGGCCTGGCCGATCAGTTCGATCAGCCGCCAGGCGATGCGATAGCGGCCGACTTCGACGGCGCCGTACCAGCGGGAAATGAAGATATCCTGCACGCGAGCAAGCAGCATCCACATGAGCTGCGTCACCACGAGGCTAACGCTGAAAAGGAAGACGGAACGGAATTTTTCGAGATTGAAGCGCAGGCGCGGCATCCACGGGTAAGACACCCAGCCGAGGACGACGGTGACGGCCGCATTGACGGCCGTCTGCGCCACCAGCGCCCAGATGCCCCAGCCGAGATAGGCGCAGATGACAGCCGTGGTGCCGGAAAGCAGGCTTGCGGTGATGCTCTGCGCTGCAAGGCTCTTGTGACCGAAGTCGCGCGCAAGCCGAGCATTGTGGATGACCGCAAGCGACGAAAGGGGCAGCAACGGCGCGAGCCACTGCAGGATACCGGCCACCGAAGGATCGCGGACGAATTGGCCGTAAGAGGGAGCGAAGACGAAGACGAGCAACGCGACGATGGCGCTGAAGGCGACCGTTGCCCAGAAGCAGGTATCGGCAAGTTCCTCGTCGAGATCGAGCTGCCGGGTAATCGCATCACCGAGGCCGGCATAGGCAAGCACACGGCCGATCTCGACGAAAAGGCTGGCGAGCGCGAAGGTTCCGAAATCGGCAGGCCCAAGGATGCGGGCAAGGATGACGAAGATGACGAAGGTTGCGACGGTGCTCCACGCAACGCGGATCACCGACCAGAGGACGGAGAGCGCAGTCTTCTTCTTCAGGTCGGCATGCGCAACTGCATTATCTGCCATTCAGATTCCAATCGAATGTGGCACTGCCGTCGTGAGGATCAGCGGCGGATCGCCATTGGCGTCGCGGTGCGTCTGGCGCTCCGCCAATAGGCGAGCATGCCGGTAATATTGTCGCGAAGCTGGCGGCGGTAGGTAAGCCCCATTTCCTCGCTCATTTTCCGGCCGCCGATCAATTCCTTCAACGCCTGGCGGATATCCCAGCGCAGCATGCCGCGCATGTTGGAGCGCCGGTCGAACATGTATTTCGCATAGAGCGCGCCGTTGCCGAAGGCATAGCCCGCGTGCAGGTGGTGGATGTCCTCGATCTTGCGGCGGCCATGGAAATGCTTGACGACGAAATCGGGAAAGTATTCGACGCGGATGCCGGCGTTGGAGGCGCGGTGAATGTAATCCGTATCCTCGCCGGAGCGAAACTGCGAGCCGGCACCGAAGAGCGGATCGAAGAGGCCGATCGTTTCGCAAAGCGCCTTCGGGAAGGCCATGTTGCAGCCGTGGATGAAGCCGCCCGCGTGGAGCTCGCTGGTCAACACGGCGGGCTCGCGTTCGGTCTTGATGGTGACGGGAAGATCGCGCTCATCGCCAAGCTCGACGCGTCCGCCGCGCATGACGATCTCGGTATCATCGGCGAAGACCGCGTCGACGGCCGTGAAGTAATCTGGGAACACTTCGCAATCGTCGTCCGTAAAGGCAAGGATACGGCCGGTGGCGGCGGCAATCCCTGTATTGCGAGCATTGGCAAGGCCGGGTAGCGTTTCGTATATGAGATGGGTGTCGATCGGCGCGGAGGCCGCCCATTTGCTGAAGATATCCGAGGTGTCGTCGCTCGACCCATTGTCCACGAAGACAAGTTCAAGGCGCAAATGGCTTGCCTGCCGCGCGGCGGTTGCGATGGCATCCAGGCAGTTCAATAGGCCATAGGCCCGATTTCTCGAAGAGATGATCAGGCTGATGTCAACAGGCCGAGGAGGCATACGTTTCCCCTTCTGTGATCAATGTCCGGCCGAAGATAGGTCGCACATCGAGGGTCGGCAAGGATTTTTTTTGCAGTGCAGCAAATTAGAACAGATGCTGAAAAAATAGAAGAAATGAGGTAATTTGTTGACGAAGACCTTTTGATTAGCGATGGATAGAAAATACGATGAATAAACATGTAATAATAATTTATCGTTATTGTATTTAATGACTTAGTGAATAGCCATAAGCAAGCTTATCCGTATTTTGTTGTTTATATTATATGAATAGATTGTAATTTTATCTGAGATGGCTTCCAATAATATTTGGGCTTAAAGGGGTAGAATGTTTCCGTTTTCATCGAAGCAAATGCAGAGATCAGCGAATTGAGAGATGCTAACAAGAGTTGAGAAAAAAGCTCTACCGACAAAGTTGCCAGTTGGAAGTACATCTGGACTAAACTCGCTGGAGGAAGTCCATTCGAAGAAATCATCACACTTCGGAAGTCATTCTGGAGTGCTATTGCGGGACGCTAGCTTGGCGGTCTTTCTGCAGAAGCCACTTTTGGATGATCGGCACATCGGCATCGCCGAGGTCATGGCCGCCAAAGATGACGTCCGAATCGACGGTCGCGCCGGAGGTTTTCAGCCGTGTCCGAAGCTCGTTCGCATATCGGCCATAAGCGTCGGTCTTGCCGCTGATGACGAGCAGATCCGTGCCCGTAAGGTCGGCATGCGGATAGTCCGTTAGAACGGGCATGGAGCGGAGCAGCACCGCGCGGTGTATCAGGCTCGGATGCAGGTAGAGCAGCGAGTTCAGCAGATTGGCGCCGTTGGAATAGCCGACATAGACGATTTTTTTTGGGTCGAGGCCGTAGGATTTGACGGCGCTGTCGATAAAGGCGGCGAAGGCTTCCGCCTCGTTCTTGATGTCGTCCTGATCGAAGGAGAACGGTGTTATGCGCTTGTACCAGCGCGGGAAACCCTCTTCCGTCGCGCGGCCGCGCACGCCCAGCAGTGTAGCGCGCGGCGCCACTTTATGCAGCAGCGGCATCAACGTCGTCTCGTTGCCGCCCGATCCGTGAAGCAGCACGAACACGCTGCCATCCGGATCCGGTGGCGTATAGAAACGGTGGACGAAAGGCAGATCGCGATAGTTCACGCGAGGTTCACCGGGCATGGAAAACTGGGGCAGGACGACCTTCAGGTCCTCAAGATTGGTGATCGCATCCTTTGACGGCAGGAAGAGCTTGGAGCCGAGGGTTTCGGCCGGTTCGTCGATGGTCATGCCGGGCTTGTCCGTTGCAAGCTCGGCAAGCGTGCCACCGGGCTCGCGGGCATAGAGAGAGCGGAAATATTTGCGGTCATGCGTGCTGGTTGCCGAGGAATTCGTCTTCTCGAGCGCTGCGTGAACGGTCGACAACTGCGCATCGTCGGTGGCGCGGAAAGCCACGTGATCGACCGTGCCTGTTCCCGGTGCACCGGACCAGAAGCCGCGGGCATTGCGGACATCGATGACGTCGCCCGACTGCGAGACGAGACGATCGATCGCGCCCTTGCTCACCTGGAAGCGATAGCCGAAGTGACTTTCGAGGAAGCTGCGGCTTTCCTCAGGCACTTCCGTCAGCATGGTCGCGCCGCGGATGCGCTGCACGGCGTGCTCCACCGGCACCGGACCGCCATGCCAGGGGGCGGCACTCTTCAGTTCCCTGTTCCCGGTAAGTTTCAGAATGATGTTGTCGGGATCCTTGAGCCGCAGCACCGTCTCGCCGAACTCGTCTCCCGGCCCCTCCATGGGAAGACCGAAACTCATTGCCCGCGTCAGCCAATAGCCGATGCTCGTAGGATCGATGGCAAGCGCGATCTCGCTGATTTGCCCGAAGCCAGCCCGTCCGGGCGAACCATCTTCCCAGGCGAGGAAGGTGACGAGCGAACCGGGCGTGCCGGTTGCGTCGCCATAGAAGAGATGTAGCTGCGTCGCGTCCTCGAATCCGGCCGTCTGCTTGACGAGCCGCAAGCCCAGGAAGCCTGCATAGAAATCGACGTTCGCCTGCACTTTGCGGGTAATCGCAGTGACGTGATGTATTCCAGAAACCATCGATAGCAGTCCGGATTGGATAGGAGTGGCGAGCAATGCCAGAATGAGAGCTGATGCGAAAGTCATACGCGTGCCGTGGAAGATTGCCTTGATTGTTCTACACATAAAACGAACGAATCGCCGCGCGGTTGCAATTCCAGCGTATCAACTTTCTCCAATGCCTCTTCCAGTTGCTGCAGGTTTGGCGGCTTCACCATATAAGCGAGCGCGCCAAGCTCCTTCGCTCTTTGAATATCGCCTTCGTCGCTTGACGTACTGAGAATGCAGACCGGAATCCCGCTGAGCCGCCCATCGGCGGCCAGCGCATTCAGGACCTCGAAACCGTCCATGAGCGGCATGTTGATGTCGAGCAGCATCAGGTCCATCGGCGGCTGATCCGCTATTGCGGCGCGCTGCTCGAGCAGCAGCATCGCTTCACGACCGTTGTTTGCGACATGGAGATTGAAGCTGACTTTCTCGCGGCGCATGAGCTTCAGTTTCAGAAGTTGTATGTCGGCCGGGCTGTCTTCGACAAGCAGCACCTCGGCAAGCCTGCCGGCCCCCTCCGTCGCCTGATCGGAATGCCGGATGCTCTGGGAAGCAGGCACGGCTGCAGGCGCCGCGACGGCTGCCTGTGCAAGGGGTATTTCGAGGACGAAAATCGCACCGCCGTCGCGTGCCTCGCACCAGATCGCACCGCTGTGCAATTGCGCGATGCGGCGGCAGATGGCCAGACCGAGGCCGGTTCCCTCGATGCCGCGGCCGACGAGCCGTTTGAACGGCTGGAAAATCAGCTCGCGATGGGCGGGATCGATGCCCGGGCCGTTGTCGCAGACGGAAAGCCGGCAAACGCCACTATTTGCCGTCGCAGCGATCCTGATTTCCGGTGTGCGGTTTTCGCAATAGCGGATAGAATTCGAAACGAGGTTTTGCAGAAGCTGGATCAGCAGCGTCGCGTCGCCCATCACTTCGGGCAGGTCTGCCCGGCTGATCACCGCGTGACGGCTTTCGATCTGCCGATGGAGATTATCCTCCACCTGATCGAGCACCGAGACGAGCGAGACAGGCTTCAGCTCCAGCTCGCCAGAGGCCTCGAGCTTGGTGAAACCCGAAACCTTGACGATCAGATCCTCCATGTGATCGGCAGCGCTCAGCACATAGTCGAAAAGCTCGCGATCCTCAGGCAGCAGCGATGGCGAACCGTGCAGGATCTTGCTGAACGACTTGATTGTCCTCAGCGGTTCCTTGAGGTCATGCGCCATCGCTCGGGTGAAAATTTCAAGGGATTGGCGTTTCTGCTCCAGTTTGGTCTCCAGTGCGCCGTGCATGATGGCGTTCTGAATGCAGCGGTGCAGCCCTTCTGGTGAAAGCGCATCCTTGGTCAGGTAATCGCGTGCGCCGCTCTTCATCACCTCGACGGCAACCGCCTCGTTGCCCTGGCCTGTCAACATGACGACATTGGCGGAGGCATCGAGATCGAGGATTTGCGCAAGCACTCCGAGGCCGTTGCGGCCGGGCAGAGAGTAGTCGAGCAGGATGCAGTTCGGCCGTTTGCGGGCGATCATCGCGAGACCCTGATCGCCGGTCTCGGCCTCTGCCAGCGTGTAGGTCGTACCCGCTATACGGCCCAGCATGCGACGGTAGAAGTCGCGGTCGTCCATATTGTCGTCGATGATCAGTACCGAGCAGACTTCTGCCAATCGTCACTCCTCCAGGGGCAGTATGGCAATCTCGAACCAATATTCCTTCAGCCTTTGTATGGCTGCAAAAAGGCCGTCCAGATCGACGGGCTTTTGCACATAGGTATTGGCGCCGAGGGCATAGCAGCCCTCGATGTCGCGCTCGTCGTCGGAGGTCGTCAGGATAACGACCGGTATCTTGTGCCAGTGCGTATTGGATTTAATCGCCTCCAGCGTCTTGCGACCGTCGAGCCCCGGCATGTTGAGGTCGAGCAGGATCAGACCCGGCCGCGGACTGATGGTCGCCAGCATATCGAGAGCCTCTTGTCCCGAAGCCGCCCAGTAGATCGGGTTGCGCAGGTTCGTGCGCTTGAAAGCACGCATCGTCGCTTCGAAGTCGTCCTCGCTGTCCTCAACGATGAGGATGGCTTGCGTATCACGCTGCTGCATTCTGCTCCTCGCGCTTCCTGCCCAAAGTGAAATAGAACGTCGTGCCTGCGCCAACTTCCGATTCCAGCCATATCTCGCCGTTGTGGCGGGCGATGATCTTGCGGACGAAGGTCAAGCCGGCGCCCGTTCCGTCATCCGAATCCTGCGATTTTTCCAGGCGTTTGAAAATGCGGAAAATATCCTCATGGAATTCCTTGGGTATGCCTTTGCCGTTATCTTTAACGAAGAAGACGTTGCGCGCCGTCGTGCCGTCCCTGGCGACGAAGCGTTCGAGATAGCCGATACTGACGAGCGGATGAGGCTTGTCGTTGTACTTGATCGCATTGGTAATAAGGTTCCGGAAGACTTCCGTGAGCCGCAGCGCATCACAGACCACTTCCGGCAATTGGCCATCGATGACAACCTTGGCATGGCGCTCCTCCAGAAGCAGCTCCATGGTGGCGATCACATCCTTGATGACAAGATTGATGTCGGTCCGCTTCACTGCAAGCTGCTGCCGACCGATCCGCGAAAAATAGAGCAGGTCGTTGACCAGCTTCTCCATACGCTGGCTGAGCCGCACCAGGCGATTGAGGCGCCGTACGCCATCGTCGTCGAGGAGGCCTTCGTAGTCCTCCAACAGGAAGCGCGAGTGGTTGTGGAGCCCACGCAGCGGCTCCTTCAAATCATGCGATGCAATATAGGCGAACTCGTCGAGGTCGTGATTGCTACGTTCGAGATCGGCGGTATAATCCTCAAGTTGCGCCAGCGTCGTCTTCAGTCGCTCCTCCTGGGTCACGCGCTCGCTGATATCGCGCACAATGCCGACGAAGGCCTTCGTTCCGCCGCTCTTTACCTCACTGACGGAAACATCGAGCGGAAAGGCGACGCCATTCTTGCGCTGCCCGGAAACCTTGCGCGTGGTGCCGATGACGCGCTGCTCGCCAGTTTCGGCGTAGTGGCGCAGATAGCCGTCGTGCTCTGAATGATACGGTTCGGGCATCAACATCTTGACGTTCCTGCCGATCACTTCCTGCGGCGTATAACCGAACATCTGCTCGGCCGCCGGATTGAAACTTAGGATCGTTCCCTTTTCGTCGATTGTGAGCACCGCGTCCGGCGTGCTGCGCACCAAGGCGCTGAAGCGGATGCGTTCGGTCTCGAGGTTCAACCTGTTGCGCACGTAGTAAAATACGAGCAAAGCAATCAGCCAGAGCATGACGAGGGTGATCGCCCGGTTCGTAACCTCCTGCCAGAAACCTACGTTGTCGTGGCTTACAGCGAAGAAGCCGAGCAGGATGAGGATGGTGCACACGAGGGCGAAGAGAAGCGACGCCTTCCGGTTTCTGAACCAGAGAGCGGTCAGCACCAGTGGCACGTAAAGAATGCCGTTTGCCACACCAAGCGGCGTATAGAGGTCTGCGGTAAGCCCCGTGAAGCACACCAGTGCGGGAACCCAGAGCGGTATTCGGCCACGGCTTTCGGGCTGCCGCCACCAGGCACTTGCAAGCAATCCGCCGCCGAAAAGCACCATGCCGATCGCCGTTGGCAAAGCCATCGTTGCATAGGGCCCCCAGCGATAACCTTGTTCCGCATTCGTGATGTAGCTGGTAAGGGCGATCATGCCGAGCGTGATGACCACATAGCTCATCAATTCCTGGACGAGCGGCGCTCGCGCGACCCGCCAATTCTGAGCGGCGATCAGCGACAGATTGCCCATCAGGAAGATCACGGCCGTATTAGGTCCCATGCCGCCGCCGATCTGAGCGGCAAAATCGGGCGATATAAGAACATCGGTCAACAGCCGGTCGATGTGATGAATGGCGCGGCCGAAGATGGTGATCTCGATCAGCCGGGCAAGCGCGATGACAACGACGATCGCCGAAAGTCCAGTTGAAGGCACGGATACCAGCCGCCGGCCTGTAACGGACGTGGCCAGGGCGCTGCCAGACAGAACAAAGCAGAGTGCCGTGTTGAACGCCATCGACGGAAAATCGGGGACGACCGCAATGATGACTTCGAGCTGCAGCAGCCAGCCGGCCAGCGCGGTGAGGCCGAGAAGGGCAAGCAGAGAGCCGATAGCGATGACGGCGGAGCGATAGCGCTTCCGCATTTTCTGCGGATCGTCCTGCAGTCCTGCCGCCGCTGCATTCCACACGTCGTCACACCTCCCCAGTCGCGTGCCAATTTTTTCCGAAAACCCGCAAGACACAATAGGAAAACGCATCGTTGCGCGACTGATTCATCGGCTGGCGGTCTGCCGCTGCTATCGATTGGAAGAAAATGCGGCTAGTGTTGCGAAAACGCACAATCGAAGATCGTTCCGAGACCGCCAGATGCGAGCACCGATGCCAGTCATATTTTATATCGATGACAGCAGGGATGATCTTTTCTACCTCGACTATATCCGCAAGAGGGAGCGGATCTCTGTTGATCTTTTCTGTTTTGCAACGGCGGAGGCGGGGCTTGCCGCCCTGGAGCACCGATCTGCCGAGCGCGCCGCGCTTCCGGACATGCTTATCGCCGACCTCTATATGCCCCTCGATAGCGGCCTTGCGCTCATTGCGCGGCTCCGAGCGGAAGCCCGGTTCAAAACGATGCGGCTTTGTGTCTGTAGCGGATCGGATGCCGAGGAAGATCGGCAGCGCGCTCTGGTTGCGGGTGCTGATTCCTATCTTCAAAAACCCCTCGACTTTGCGGCGATTCTGCGTCCCCAAACGTCGCGCTGAAGGGAAGACGGCGCGACAAAGCCGCAGATCCAGGCTTTGGCGCTGCCAGAAACTGCGATTGACAAGGCCGTTTCAGAATTTCAAAATACACAACCATGGGGAAGAGGAGTGATTGAGCACTGAGAGAGCCGACCGACCCACATTCGCCGCCACGAATTTCAGCCAACCCCTTAGCTGGGTGGATCTATCAGCTCTCTCGCGCTTACTCCGGCACTTCTTCCGCTCTTCATGGATGGTGAACAACGGAATTGCGATACCTAGGTAAGAACTACGACTATCCTGTGTATCACTTGCGGTTGAGAGAATTGATGTCGTTTCCGTTTTCAGGATATTGGGGTCCCCATTCCTTTATCCTCATCAATTGTCTCGAGATTCTTCTAACTTCTCGCATGCACGACGTATATCCCAAGATTTCGGGATGAAGATGACTTCCGGAGGTTCGACATAAGGATTTTGCGGGAATGACCAACGCTGCGGCGGTTCCATTTCACACAGGGCCCGAGCTCAGCCGGGCGATCAATCGCACCGACTTTTTCCGCCTCTTCAAGGCGGCGGCACAGCACTATCACTTCGATAACTTTGCGCTTGCTCGGATATCCGAGGCGAACGCGCCCTTCGGCGAGCGCGAAATCGTCATCACCAATATTGCCGAACGCAGGGTCCCGCTTTTCGTCCGGATGCTCAAGGAGGCGCTGGGCGCGCTGAAAGCAAAGACCGCGCAGTTCCTGACGACGCCGGTCTACGGCAAGAGCGGATCGATCGGGGCCGACCTCGTATTCAACGAATTCAATGGCAATACCTTTCTGCTCATTCCCCTCTTCACGCCGGAGGGGCGGCGCTACTGCCTCGTGCTCAGCGGCATACGGTCTGAGCCCGATCAGGGTGAAATCGCCGACGTTCTGCTCGATGCCATGCGTATTTTCGACAAACTTTACGAGGAAATCTTGACGCAGGAGATGTCAGGGCGCCTGACGCAACGGGAGGCGGAAATCGTCAAATGGACCAGCGAGGGCAAGACTTCAGCCGAGATCGCGATCATTCTCGGATTGTCGGAGCACACCGTCAATTCTCATATCACGGCCGCCGCCAGGAAGCTTGATGCAGTGAACCGCGTTCATATGGTGGCGATTGCCCTCAGGAATGGTTTGGTTTCGTGACCGGGGAAAACAACATGAGCGCCGAAGCGGTTCCGGGAGAGGCCGTCAAGGTCCTGTTCGTGGATGACGAATTCGTCGAGTTCAGGTCGCTGAAGAAGAAGATTGGGAGCCTTTCCGAGCCTGCCGTCGACGTCGAATATTCGCAGTCCATCAGCGACGCGCTGGAGAAGGTCAAGGGCGGCCGGTTCGATCTCATTCTGCTCGACAACCGACTGCTGCCGAATGCCGATTTCCGCGAGACGGTGCCCGAGCTTCGCGGCATCGGCTACACAGGACCAATCGGCGTTGTTTCAACGGACATTTCGGATGGCTATTTCCAAGAGTTTCCGGACTATGGCGTCGATTTTCGTATCGGCAAGGATGAGATCGACGCGCGGACGCTGCAATATATCATCCGCGAATTCGTGAAGTACGACCTGCCCGACTTCTGGAAGGACGACTACACGATTTGATAGAGTTCAGGCGGGCAGCCGGATAGTGAAGCGGCTCCCCGTGTGGTCCGAACGGCTGAGCATCAGTTCGCCGCCAAGCGCGCTTAAGAGTTCGCGCGAAGCCGTCAGTCCCAGGCCGGGACCGGTCACGGCGTCTGGCTGGGGCAGTTTCCAGAAAGGTTCGAATATCCGCTCCTGATGGATCGGCTCGATGCCTCGCCCATTGTCGGAAATATGGATCAGCCAATCGCTGCCGCTCCTTTCTGCCGCCAGGTCGACACGGGGATCCGCCACACCCCGGTAAAGCAGCGCATTGCCGAGAACGTTCTTCAGCACGGTCGAGAGAAGGGCCGCATCACTGTTGAGGGTTGGAAGCGTGCCATGGCCGATACTCGCGTCATGGGCACCCATCTCGGTCTTCAATTCCGTCCAGAGACCGTCGACGAGCGGGCCGAGTTCCACCGGAGCTGGCGAAACCTGCGGCGTGCCGGCAGCAAAGCTCATCAGCGCCTTGGTGAGGCGTTGCGCAGTCTGGGCTTTCTGAAGGATTGCCGTGAGGCTTTCGAGCTGTTCGCTATCGAGCTTCTCGCCGAGCTCGTCCAAAAGGATTTCCGCATACATCGCGATGTGCCGGAGCGGCGATTGAAGGTCGTGTGAAGCCGTCGCCAGAAAACGCCTTATGCGCTCCTCGCTGGTGCTCGAAACAGCCGTTGGCGTTGGACCGGATGACATTGAGACGCAACCTCCCGCTTCTTTGAAGTGAAAATAGAAAGAGGGCGCCGGTTCGGCAACCGGCGCCCTCCTGGAATGTCTGTGTCGAAGATTTATTAGCCGATCGACTTGCGCGGCTCGGTGGCTTCCGGCGGAATGATTTCCGGCTCGGCGCCAGCGGATGCCGCCACTGCCTTGGCGTGGCGGCGGCGCCAGTCGCCGAGGAAGAGCAGGATTGGCGCTGCGATGAAGACCGACGAGAGCGCGGCGACGGCAATGCCGAACACCATCGGGATCGCAAAGCTCTCGACCGCGCTGCCACCCCAGATCGCCATCGGAAGCATGGCGAGGAAGGCGGTGGCGGAGGTATAGAGGCTTCGGCCGAGCGTTTCGTTGATCGACTTGTCGATGAGTTCGCGTAGCGGCATCGACTTGTAGAGGCGCATGTTTTCACGCATGCGGTCGTAGACCACGACCTTGTCGTTCACCGAATAACCGACCAGCGTCAGAAGGGCCGCGATGGCCGTCAGGTTGAAGTCAAGCCCGGTAAGGGCGAAGAAGCCGATGGTCTTCGTCACATCGAGGATGAGGGTCGCGATGGCGCCGACCGCAAATGGCCATTCGAAGCGCGCCCAGATATAGACGAGCATCGCCAGGCTTGCGAGAACGACCGAGAGAATACCGGCGACCGCGAGCTCTCCGCTGACCTTCGGGCCAACGACTTCCGTCCGTTCGATCGTTGCCGACGGATCGACTTTGACAATCTCTGCCTTCAGCTGATTGACGGCGGCCGTCTGCGCTTCTTCGCCTCCCGGCTGGCGCTCGGCCCGGACAAGCACGTGGTTGCTGTCGCCGAAGGACTGCAGCGCCACTTCGCCAAGGCCCAGTGCATCGAGGCCTTCGCGGAAGGAGGCGAGATCGGCTGGCTGTGCCGTCTTCACTTCCAACTGGATGCCGCCGCGGAAGTCGACGCCGTAGTTGAGGCCCGGCGTGACGAACAGCACGACGGAAATGATGGAAAGTGCGGCGGAAAGCGCAAGGCCGAAGAAGCGCGCTTTCATGAAGTGGATTTGCGTACCGTCCGGAACGAGGCTGATCGGAAGCAGCGGCTTGATGTTGATGACCTTCATCTTCGTGCGGCGCACGATTGCCATCATCGCGACACGGACGATGGAAACGGCGGTGAACATGGAGATCATGATGCCGAGGCCCATGGTGACGGCGAAGCCGCGAACCGGGCCGGAGCCGAACCAGAACAGCAACACCGTCGCGATCAGCGCCGTCATGTTACTGTCGACGATGGTCGAGTAGGCGCGGCTGAAGCCGGCGTCGATCGCGGCGAACGCGCCGCGGCCCTTGCGGGTTTCTTCACGGATACGCTCGTTGATGAGAACGTTCGCATCCACCGCCAGACCGATGCCGAGGACGACACCGGCAATGCCGGGCAAGGTCAGCGTCGAGCCGATCAGCGTCAGGCCGGCGAAGGTCAGGATCACGTTCAGGAACAGTGCGACGTTTGCGAGCAGACCCCAGCCGCCATAGAGGAAGAACATGAAGCCGACGACCAGTGCGAAGCCGATGAGGCCGGAGGTCAGGCCCTTCTTGATGGCGTCACCGCCGAGATCGGCGCCGACGGTGCGTTCCTCGATGACGGTGAGCTTGGCGGGAAGGGCGCCGGCACGCAGCATTGCCGCAAGCGTGGTGGCGCTTTCAGCCGTGAAGCTGCCGGAGATCTGGCCGGAGCCGCCGGTGATCGGTTCGCGAATGACGGGCGCGCTCAGCACCTTGCCGTCGAGGACGATGGCGAATGGATTGCCGACATTCTGGCGGGTAATATCCGCAAAGCGGGTTGCGCCGGCGCTATCGAAACGGAAGCTGACGATCGGTTCGCGGGTGTTCTGGTCGAAGCCGACGCGGGCGTCCGAAAGGCGGTCGCCGGAGATTTCGACGCGGTCTTCCACCGGATAGGTGTTGCCCTCCTCGTCTTTCATCATGGTCACGCCCGGTGCCGGGGCGTTGTTCGGGGCAAGCATGTGGAACGTCATCTTGGCCGTGGAGCCGAGCAGCTGGCGCAGGCGGGTCGGATCCTGCGTGCCGGGAAGCTGAACGAGGATACGGTTTGCGCCAACGCGCTGGATCGTCGGTTCGGCAACGCCGACCTGGTCGACGCGCTGGCGGATGACCTCGAGGCTCTGCTCGACGGCCGAGTTCACGTTCTGTGTGATACCGGCTTTGGAAAAGGTCATCGTGACGTTGTTCGCGCCGCTGGCAGCGATATCGAGGTCGGACTGACCGGCGGTAAGGCCGACGCCCACGGGGTTCGCCAGCGTCTGCAGATCAGTGATGGCGGCATCGCGCTGCGTCGGGTCCGTCAGCGTCACGACGATCTGGTTCTGGTTGCGGGCGACCGAGCTGGTCGCAACACCCTTTTCGCGCAGCACGCGGCGGGTATCCTGCAGGAGCGATTGCAGGCGTTCCTTCGTCAGTTCCGATTCATCGACTTCGAGAACCAGGTGGGAGCCGCCGCGGAGGTCGAGGCCAAGGGAGACCTGATCGTGAGGCAGCCAGGAAGGTACGCGGTCGAGGACGTTTTGCGGCAGGACGTTCGGCAACGCCGTGAAAATGCCGAAGAGGATGATCACCGTGTAGGTGAGCACCAGCCATGGTGAGGTGCGCATGTCGTTGTATTCCTTGAATATGCGTATACCGGCGCGGTGCGCTGGCGGTGTGTCATGTGATTTTGCAAAGGCGCGATGGTCGCGATATCAAGCGGCGGGCGGGGCTCGCGGCTGATTGCCCGGCAGAGCGGCCGGACGAAGAGCAGTATCGATCGGCGGCAGAGCCGCAGGCGGGCTCCACATTGCGAATTCGAGATGCGGCGGTACCGGCAGCGGGACCGGACCCAAATCGTGAAGCGTTTGTTTCGGCGCAACTTTACGATCGGTGGCGAGAATGCCGCGAACCGCCTCGCGCGCCGTCAGCTGGAGCGGCTGCGTTTCCTTGCCGGGCAAGATCAGCGCGTTATTGTCTGAGGCAGCGGGACCGAGAACGAGATTGCCGCCGATGAGAAGGCCGATATAGGCGGCAATCGCAAGGACGAGCGAAACCGCGATGCGGGCGCTCAACCGGCGTGCATTGAATCCTTCCGCATCATTCTTTGCGATGTCGCTCTCAAATCGGCTCAAAAGCGTAAAAACCCGTCATTCACTCTCGGACGGCGCTGCGGCCGCGCCCGGAATTGTATCAGTCTCATGCCCATCTTCATAGGCCGGACTGTCATGATGCACTTGGGCGAGCCGGTCAACCATTCCCATGGCGATTTCTCGCTCGCCCATGATGACGGTATCGGCGCCGTACTGTTTCAACTCGTCGACTTCAGCGTCCGAATGGGCGCGGGCGACGATCAGGATCGACGGGTTCACGCTGCGGCCGTATTCGGCAACGCGGCACGCTTCGAAGGCATTCGGGATGGCAATCACCAAGCTGCGCGCGCCGAAAAGATTGGCGAGATCGAGCACTTCGCGGGCGCTGGCATTGCCGAGAACCGTCTCAACGCCCTGCCCAGAAAGCTCGTCGATCCGCTTTTCGGAATCCTCGATGACCAAGAAAGGCGTGCCCGAAGACTTAAGGTTCTGACCGACGATGCTGCCGACGCGGCCGTAGCCGACGAGGATGGCGTGGCCGGAAAGCGAAGTCGGCTGGGTTTCGTCTTCGAGTTCGGTGGCCTCGATGGTTTCCTCGGCGGCAGCGGTTGTATCGACTAAAGCCTCCTTCCCCCTCGGACGGTGGAAAAGCGGGCGCATGCGGTCGCAGGCGAAGAAGAGCAGCGGGTTGAGGATGATCGAAATGAGTGCGCCTGCGAGGATGAGATCGCGGCCTTCTTCCGGCAGCAAGCCGAGATCGACGCCGAGGGCGGCAAGGATGAAGGAGAATTCGCCGATCTGTCCCAGGCTCGCGGAGATCGTCAGTGCCGTACCGGCCGGCTTTCGAAAGACCAGCACGATGAGAAAGGCGGCGACGGACTTACCGATGACGATGATGAAGACGGTTGCCAGGATCGGCAGCGGTCTTTCGATCAGGATGTTCGGATCGAAGAGCATGCCGACGGAGACGAAGAAGAGCACAGCGAACGCGTCGCGAAGCGGCAGGCTTTCCTGGGCGGCGCGGTGGCTGAGTTCGCTTTCTGCAAGAACCATACCCGCAAAGAAGGCGCCAAGTGCAAGCGACACGCCGAAGAGCTTCGCGGCGCCGAAAGCGACGCCGAGCGCGATGGCGAGCACGCCGAGGCGGAAGAGTTCACGCGAGCCGGTATGGGCGATCCTGTGCATCGTCCAGGGAATGAGCTTGCGGCCGAAGACAAGCATGAGGGCGACGAAGAGCGCCACCTTCACCAGCGTCATGCCGATGATGCCGGAAATGCCGAGATCGAGCCCGAACAGGCGGTTGAAGCCGGCCGAAAGCGGCTCGACCGGCGCATGTTCACCACCGCCGATGCTGGCTGCTGCGGGTATCAGCACGAGCGCGAGGACCATGGCTAAGTCCTCCACGATCAGCCAGCCGACGGCGATCTTGCCGCGTTCCGTTTCCACGAGGCGGCGTTCCTGCAGCGCCTTTAGGAGAACGACGGTCGAGGCGACGGAGAGCGCAAGACCAAAGACGAGACTGCCGCCGGTCGACCAGCCCATCAGCGCGCCGAGACCCCAGCCGAGCAGGGTCGCGAAGGCGATCTGGGCGATGGCTCCCGGCACGGCTATGCCGCGAACCGAAAGCAGGTCCTTGAGCGAGAAGTGCAGGCCGACGCCGAACATCAATAGGATGACGCCGATTTCGGCGAGTTCGGGCGCGAGATCCTGGTCCGCCACATAGCCCGGGGTGTGCGGGCCAACGAGAATGCCGGCAACGAGATAGCCGACAAGCGGCGGCAATCTCAGGCGGTTGGCGATGGCGCCAAGGATAAATGCCAGCACGAGTCCCCCGACGATCGTCGAAATCAAAGGCGTGTCGTGCGGCATCGCTCTCTCCCGGTCTGGAGTTCCTGCTCAAAAAGTGACATATATGGTTTATATTGACCAATATGGGTGGATTGAGATCATGGGTCAAGGCGCAAAGGAGACGATTCTCACGCCTGCGTTATGCCGGGCGGCACGCGGTTTGCTCGATTGGACGCAGGCCGAACTCGCCGGCCGGGCATCGGTTTCGCGCAGTACAATACGCGACTACGAGGGGCAGAACCATGAAATCCACCGCGCCACCGAGGCGCAGCTGCGCCTGGCCTTCGAGGACGGCGGTGTGCGCTTCGTTGAAATCGAAGGAGCGGGGACAGGGCTTTGCCTGCCTGCCGCGACTAGTCTTTAGCTCGGCGGTCCAAGGCAGCTGGCAGGCGCTTTGTATGCATTGATCGTCCTACCACGGTAGTAGCCGTCGGCCGGCTGCCAGCTTTTGACCAGTTCCGGTGCCGAGGCTGCGCAGGTCAGTTCGTTGCGGGTGACGAAGAGAACCTGATCCTGCACATCCGCCGGCAATGCGAAGTTCTGCTCGTAGTAATTGTCCGGGAAGCCGGCGGGCGGACGCGAATAGATCCTGAGCGGTTCGTTCCTGAGCGTATGGAACATGTCGGCGACGAAATCGCGATTGTCGGTGACGACGATGCCAAGTCCGGCCCGCTTGGCTAGCACACCGGCTTCGCGGCTGATTTCGCTGCGGCCGAGATAGCGCTTCATCACTTCATTGCCGCCCGGCAGTATCAATTGATGCGCAAAGATCGTCGCAAGCGGAAAAAGGAAACTCGCAACGCCGCCGACGATAAGTGAAATGCGCAGGCCCTTCGGCCATAGCTGCGTGAGCACCCAGACGGCGAGGATCGTACCTGCGACATAGGCTGACACGCCCCAATTCGCCTCGGCTTTGGCGACGAAGGCCTGCAGGGTGATCAGCAGGACGACGGGCATGGAGAGCCAGATGAGGAGCTTTTCTTTCTCGCCGCTCTTGCCTTTGAGCATGCGCCAAGTCCCCCAGAGCATCGCGAAGAAGACAATCGGCCCGACGACCCCGAACTGTGCGGCGAAGAATTCAAGCGCCCCGCCAAAGTTCAGCTGCATCTGGTCCCACTTCGCGATGTCTTCGGTGTGGCGCACTGTGGTCGCGTCATGGGTGACGTTCCACCACAGGTTTGGTGAAGCGACGGCGAGGGCGGCGGCGACCGAAATGAAGAAGTCGCGCCAGGCAATCCGCCCAGCCGGAACCAGAAGCAGCGCGATCAGCCCGCCGGGAACGATAAAAAGGATCGCGTATTTCGACAGGAAGGCGCAACCGAAGGCGACACCCATGACGAGAGCAAGTGCGCCCGAGCGCTTCTCGGTCAGTCTGAAATAGGCCCACAGGCCGATCGTCATGAAGAACAGGAGAACGACATCGGTGGAGAAGAAGACGGAGGAGAGCGCGACGGCCGGCATCGTGATGTAGATGACACCGGTCCAGCCTTCAATTTCGGGACCAGCAACGCGCTTTGCGAACTGCATCAGCAGCAATGCCGTGGCCATATGCACGAGAGGCCCGCAGAGCCGCACCCAGAAGATGTCGGTTGAGCCGGCAATTTCCGTCATCGCCCGGATGAACCAGGCGATCATCGGTGGCTTCGAATAATAGCCGAAGTCGAGATTCTGCGACCAGAACCAGTATTGCGCCTCGTCGACGAAGAAATCCGTCGTGTCGAAATGCAGCGTCACAATACGCCACATGGTGACGGCGAGAATGATGAAAAAGCCGGTTCTGGCAGTCATGAACAACGTCCGCTGAGCTTGAGGCGCCTGCGATACATCAGAGGAAGAGGGCTGCCAACGGGGTGGCGCAAGAAAGCCGCACTATGGCGCAGGCGGCAACTGCATTCAGAGCACGCGGAGGGTGAGGCTGCCGCGATTGGCCTCGATCCGGTCGAGCAGGGCGATGGCGGCCAGCGTAGCGATCGCGATGAGGCAGGAGCCCAGTCCAAGAACAATCATTGCTCTATCCTTAACGACATCATGTCATGTCTGAGGTGCCGGATATAGCATGGAGCTTGCGCGGGACTTGTAGCGCGCCTGCAACTGCGCCGGACTATTTCGTTGAACGTGCTCGAAAGGCTTGGAAAGGGCGGTTTGTTAAAACGCCTATTAACCTTCAAGCAAGGAATTAACCATAAACATTGCGAGACACGTCGGAATGGGAAGAAGTTTGCTCGTTCCCACCAGGCATGAAGCCGTCCCGCCGTACCGGCTCGATCCGGTATCCATCTCTTTTCCGAAACAGATTTGCTGATCGGGATACTTCCGCCGTCCGGTTTGCGCCGGTGGCGACAAAGGTCGTTTCCCTGCATTGCGCTCGTCGGATGGAGCACAACGGTTTTTCACCGGACCCGTGTCCGGAATGTGGTTGGGGACAGGCATTGGGGCAGGACATGCCATCAGATCAGGCCAAGGGCGCGCAGGCAGGCAGCCTTCGCGATCGCCTGCGCTTTGCCGGTCTCGATGCCGCGCAATGCGAGGCGGTGCGCCGTCACCGGCCGATGCTCGAAGCCCGGCTGAAGAGCGGACTTCGCGACCTGTTCCAGCGCTTCCAATCTTTCCCGGACGCGGCCTGCAATTTCCAGAACGAGCGCCAGCTCGATCGCTTGCACGATCTTCAGTCCACCCACTGGGACGTGTTGACCGATGCGCGCTTCGACAGCCTCTATGCAGAGCGCGTCAAGGTTCTTTCCGATAGCGAAAGTAAGATGGGGCTCGATCCGCGCTGGCACGTGGCCGGCCATGGCGTCATGCTGGAGCATATCATTTCCGGTCTTGCGGGCGAGCTGGCTCGCAAGCCGCTGCTGCCGGGGGCCAAGCGCCGCGCGAAAGAAATCTCCGAGATGATGACGGCCATCATCCGCCTCGTCATGGTTGATGTCGAAATCGCCGTTTCGCTGCGCTTCAATTCACTGCGTGCCTCCCAACAGCGCGCGCTTGCCGAGCAGCGTGAAAACGACAAGGCGGAGATCGCCCGGATTTTCGGTGACGTGGTCGACGCCCTGGCAGCCCGCGACCTGACCGTGCGCGCAGCCACCGATGGCGATGCCTACGCCGATATCGCCGTTGCGCTCAATGCGGCACTCGACGGCGTTCAGGCTGAATTTGCGGCAATCAGCGAGCGCACGGCAAAAGCCGAACTCTCCACGCGTTCGCTCGCGGCTGCCTCGCAGGGCTTTTCGGGCAATGCAGCCGGTCACTCGCAGCAACTCATGACATCGGCAGCAGCGCTTGAAGCAATCGCTGGAAGCGTCCGCAACGGCGCAGCGGAAAGCCGCGCTGCGGAAAAGGCCACGGCCTCCACCCGCGCGGCGGCAGAAGAGAGTGGCCAGGTCGTCGGCCACGCCATCAGTGCGATGGCGGATATCGAGCAGTCCGCCGAAAAGATCGGCCAGATCATCGGCGCAATCGACGAGATCGCCTTCCAGACGAACCTGCTGGCGCTGAACGCGGGTATCGAAGCCGCCCGTGCCGGCGAATCCGGCCGCGGCTTTGCGGTCGTGGCTCAGGAGGTGCGGGCGCTTGCCCAGCGTTCTGCCGAAGCCGCTCGCGAAATCAAGTCGCTTGTCACGACGACCAAGGCGCAGGTCGATGCCGGCGTTCAGATGGTCGGTCGCACGCAGGATTCGATCGGCAACATCGTGCGGCAGGTAACCGGCATCAATGCGGCAATCGCGACGATTGCAAGCCAGACGGGCGAGCACGCGGCAAGCCTCGACACAGTGACAGCTGACGTCAAGGCGCTTGGCGAGCAGGTTGCCGACAGTGCGGCCTGCGCCAATCGCGCAGCCGAAGGCGCCGATGATCTGCACACGGTGATCCTCGAATTGGGGCAGACGATTCGCGCGTTCCGCATCGCCCGCGAAAACGCCCGTGTCGAGGCCGCGCCGCTCAGCGCTTCCCGCCAACGCAGTATCGAGATCGCGGCCCGTCCCGCCACGCTGGACGAGCAATACGACAACGAGGATTTCGGGTTTTCCCGTCCGGCTGTGAGTTTCGGAGGCGGCCGGAATGTTTACTAGCCTGCGAGAATATGACCGCGCCTTATTTTTTCGGGCACGAGACAAGGGGACAAGGAAAAGCTGATGGCAGCAAAGAAGAGTGGGAAGACGCTGAATTTGGCAGCGGTGCTTGACCTCAACGAGGCTTCGGCCTTGCGCGACAAGCTTATCTCAGTGCGTGGCAGCGATCTTTCGATCGATGCGTCCGCCGTTGAGCGTCTCGGTGGCCTGTGCGCTCAGGTCCTGATGGCTGGCGCGAAGACCTGGAGCGAGGACAAGCATTCGTTCACCTTCACGAAAGTGTCCGATGCATTTCACAAAACCATGCAGCTGGTTGGCGTCGACATCGACCACCTGCTTGCCAAGGAGATCCGGCAATGAAGAAAAAAGTGCTTACCGTGGATGATTCACGGACCATCCGAAACATGCTTCTCGTGACGCTCAACAATGCGGGCTTCGAGACGATCCAGGCCGAAGACGGGGTTGAAGGCCTTGAAGTCCTGGAAGAATCCAACCCGGACGTCATCGTGACCGATATCAACATGCCGCGCCTCGACGGTTTCGGCTTCATCGAAGGTGTTCGCCGCAACGAGAAGTATCGGGCGATTCCGATCCTGGTGCTGACGACCGAAAGCGACGCTGAAAAGAAGAACCGCGCCCGCCAGGCCGGCGCCACCGGCTGGATCGTCAAGCCGTTCGACCCTGCCAAGCTGATCGATGCCATTGAGCGCGTAACCGCTTAAACCCAGGATTCTCTCCTATGGATATGAACGAAATCAAAGAGATCTTTTTCCAGGAATGCGAGGAACAGCTCGCCGAACTGGAATCCGGTCTCATGAAAATGAATGATGGCGATCGCGATCCGGAAACCGTCAACGCGGTGTTCCGTGCCGTCCATTCGATCAAGGGCGGTGCCGGCGCCTTCGGTCTGGACGATCTCGTCGCCTTCGCCCATGTGTTCGAGACCACACTTGATTGCGTTCGTTCCAACAGGCTTGAGCCGACACAGGATGTCCTGAAGGTCATGCTGAAATCGGCCGACGTGCTTGCGGACCTCACCAATGCCGCCCGCGACGGCGGCAGCGTCGACGAGAGCCGCAGCCGCGGTCTGGTGAAGGAACTGGAAGCGTTGGCGAATGGAGAGCTGCCGTCACCTTCCACGGCCGCTGAAGCACCGACACCGAAACCTGTGGCAAAGGCGGCGCTTGCGCCTACCCCAGTGGCGGAGGCCACTAAGGCGGCCGATGACAGCGGTTTCCAGCCGATACCCTTCTCCTTCGACGATTTCGGCGAGGAAGAGGCCGGCTCAGGCCTTCCGGTCTATGAAATCACCTTCAAGCCGCGCTCCGACCTCTATTCGAAGGGCAACGACGCCACGCTGCTGCTACGCGACCTCTCCCGCCTCGGCGAGATGAGTAGCTACTGCAACATCGAAGATCTGCCGGGCCTCGACGATCTCGATGCCGAAGCCGCCTATTTCAGCTGGAATATAACGCTGAAGACGGACAAGGGTGAGGATGCCATCCACGCCGTGTTCGAATTCGCCGAATGGGATTGCGACCTGGCCGTCAAGGCGGTCGAAGCCGCAACGTCTATATCGTCCAACGACGAACTGCCGATGATCCCCGTTCCCTTCGACCTTTCGATCCTGGATGAGGGTGCCGTCGAGGCACCGGCGGAGCCGAAGTCGGATGCTGCAGCTGCCGTGGCCGCCGCCGAGGCGGCCTCAAACGTCACCCAGATGGCGGCCGCCGCGGCTCGCGTCGAGAAGAAGGAATCGGCCGCTTCGGCTGCCGCAAGTGCTGCCGCCGCTGCCCAGAACAATGCCGCGGCCGGTCAGACGATCCGTGTCGATCTCGATCGCGTCGACCGCCTGATCAACCTCGTCGGCGAGCTGGTCATCAACCAGGCGATGCTCTCCCAGAGCGTCATCGAGAACGACACGACCGGCACGTCGTCCATCAACATGGGTCTCGAAGAGCTGCAACAGCTCACCCGCGAGATCCAGGACTCGGTCATGGCGATCCGCGCGCAGCCGGTTAAGCCGGTCTTCCAGCGCATGTCGCGCATCGTTCGCGAAATCGCAGACATGACGGGCAAGACCATCCGCCTGATCACCGAAGGTGAAAACACCGAAGTCGACAAGACGGTCATCGACAAGCTGGCCGAACCACTGACGCACATGATCCGCAATGCGGTCGACCACGGCATCGAAACGCCGGAGAAGCGTGCAGCAGCCGGCAAGAACACCGAAGGCACTGTTCGTCTGACGGCAAAGCACCGTTCCGGCCGCATCCTGATCGAGCTCGCCGACGACGGCGCCGGCATCAATCGCGAGAAGGTTCGCCAAAAGGCAATCGACAACGATCTGATCCCCGCCGACGCTAACCTTTCGGACGAGGAAATCGACAACCTGATCTTCCTGCCGGGCTTCTCGACGGCCGACAAGATCTCCGACATTTCGGGTCGCGGCGTCGGTATGGACGTCGTCAAACGCTCGATCCAGGCCCTTGGCGGCCGCATCAACATCACCTCGCGTCCGGGCCATGGCTCCGTCTTCACGATGAGCCTGCCGCTGACCCTCGCCGTCCTCGACGGCATGGTGGTCACGGTCGCAGGCCAGACGCTTGTGGTACCGCTGACCGCTATTGTCGAAACACTGCAGCCGGAAGCTGCCGCGATCCATTCATTCGGTGCGAACCACCGTTTGATCTCGATCCGCAACAGCTTCTGCCCCCTGGTCGATGTCGGCCGCATCCTGAACTTCCGCGCAACGCAAGCAAACCCGGTCGAAGGCGTCGCACTGCTGGTGGAATCCGAAGGCGGCGGTCAGCGCGCGCTCATGGTCGATGCGATCCAGGGCCAGCGTCAGGTGGTCATCAAGAGCCTCGAGGCGAACTATACGCATGTGCCGGGCATTGCTGCGGCAACGATCCTCGGCGACGGACGCGTGGCGCTCATCCTCGATGTCGATGCCGTCGTCGGCGCTTCGCGCGGCCAGGCACTGAAACCTGAAATGTCGTTGGCAGCAGCTGGATAGCGTCATGTCGTATACCGTGAAAAATCTGAGCCAGGGGGATCGCGAGCTCATCGCGTTCCGCATCGGCGACCAGGAATTTTGCGTAAACATCATGTCGGTTCGCGAAATCCGCGGCTGGACGCCGGCAACGGCCATGCCGCATTCGCCGGCTCACATGAAGGGCGTTATCAACCTGCGCGGCGCGATACTGCCGATCATCGATCTTTCGGCGCGGCTCGGCATGAAACCCGCCGAGCCGTCGGTACGCCACGTCATCATTGTCGCGCAGGTCCGGCGCAAGGTCGTCGGCCTGCTCGTCGACGCGGTCTCGGACATCCTCACCGTGACCGACGACAATATTCAACCGACGCCGGAAGTCTCTTCCGACATAGAGCGCCAGTTTGCCCGGGGCATTCTTGCGATCGAAAAGCGGATGATCTGCCTGGTCGAATTGGAAGCCCTGTTCCCCGATACCGAAAGCGAAGCTGCATGAATGCGTTGAGTGCAAGAGATCTCAGGCAGGGGAACCCGGACGAGGTCCTGGCGAGCGGCGAATATCCGCTGACGCGCCGTGACCTCATGGAAATCGCCGCGATGATCTACTCGGATGCAGGGATTTTCCTGAACGAGACCAAGGCTTCGCTGGTCTATTCACGTCTTTCCAAGCATATCCGCAATCTCGGCCTGTCAGGTTTCCGCGAATACTGCTCGCTGGTTTCTTCGCCTGCGGGCGCCGCGCCGCGCCGCGAAATGCTTTCGCACCTGACCACCAACTTCACGCGATTCTTCCGCGAGAACCATCACTTCGAGCACCTGCGCGACCACGTGTTGCCGGAGCTTCTCAGTCGTGCCAAGACGGGCGGGCGTGTCCGTATCTGGTCGGCTGCATCGTCCGATGGGCAGGAGCCTTATTCGATTGCGCTGACCGTGCTTTCGATGATGTCCAACATCGCCGACTACGATTTCAAGATCCTTGCGACCGATATCGACCCAAAGATACTTAATCTCGCTCGCGCCGGATGCTACGACGACACGGCTCTCGAAACCGTATCGCCGGCCATGCGCAAGCAGTGGTTCACGGAAGTCAACGTGGATGGGCGCCGCAAATTCCAGGTCGATGACCGTGTCAAGCGCCTGATCACATACAACGAGCTGAACCTGATGGCGCAGTGGCCCTTCAAGGGCAAGTTCGACGTCATCTTCTGCCGAAACGTCGTGATCTATTTCGACGAACCGACGCAAATGAAGATCTGGTCGCGCTTTGCCGAACTGCTGCCGGAAGGCGGACATCTTTACATCGGCCACTCCGAGCGCGTTTCCGGCGAAGCAAAGCATGTCTTCGACAATATCGGCGTTACCACCTATCGCCACACCACAAAAGGATTGGGGAGAAAGGGATGAGCGCACCGGCAAGAGTTCTCGTCGTTGACGACTCCCCGACGATGCGCGGGCTGATCAGCGCCGTCTTGAGTTCCGATCCGGACGTCAACGTCATCGGCCAGGCGGGCGATGCGCTGGAAGCGCGCGAGGCGATCAAAAAGCTCAATCCCGATGTCGTCACGCTCGACATCGAGATGCCGAACATGAACGGCCTGGAATTTCTCGAGAAGATCATGAGGCTTCGCCCCATGCCGGTCATCATGGTCTCCACCATGACGCACCGCGGCGCGGAGGCGACGCTCGCCGCGCTCGAGATCGGAGCTTTCGATTGCGTCGGAAAGCCTGCCCCCGGCGAGCCGCGTCCCTTCGGCGATCTGGCCGAGAAGGTCAAGGCCGCCGCGCGCACGCAGCGCCAGTTCGTGCAGCCGCCGGCAGTTCCGGTTCCGCCGGTATCGGTCGCCGATTTCCGCGTCGGACGCAAGATCGTCGCGATCGGTTCGTCGACCGGCGGCGTCGAAGCGCTGATCGCGGTGCTGCAGAAGTTTCCGGCGAACTGCCCGCCGACGGTCATCACCCAGCATATGCCGCCGACCTTCACGAAAAGCTTTGCCGACCGCCTCAATCGCCTCTGTGCTCCGGTCGTTGAAGAAGCAAGGGATGGCGCGCGTTTAGAAATTGGTAAGATTTATCTGGCACCAGGCGGGGAACGTCATTTGCAGGTCGCGAATGCGTCCGCACCCAGTTGCCGTCTCGTCGAGCGCGATCCGGTAAACGGCCATCGCCCCTCGGTCGACGTTCTCTTCGATTCCGTTGCCGAACTTGCCGGACGCAATGCGGTCGGCGTGATCCTGACAGGCATGGGCCGCGATGGCGCGGCTGGCCTCTTGAAGATGCGCCATGCCGGCGCGCGCACTCTCGGACAGAACGAAAAGACCTGCGTGGTCTATGGAATGCCGCGAGTGGCTCATGAACTCGGTGCCGTTGAGCAGCAGCTGCCACTGAATGCCATCGGAGAAGAAATACTGAAAATGACAGCCGCCCGAAAGGAAGGGACAGAATAATGTCGATTGCGGAGAAAATCAAAGTTCTGATCGTCGACGATCAGGTCACGAGCCGGTTGTTGCTCAGCGATGCGCTGACCCAGCTCGGCTTCAAGCAGATCACGGCTGCCGGCGACGGCGAGCAGGGCATGAAGATCATGGCCCAACAGCCGCATCATCTGGTGATCTCGGACTTCAACATGCCGAAGATGGATGGTCTCGGTCTGCTGCAGGCCGTACGCACCAATCCGGCAACCAAGAAGGCTGCCTTCATCATCCTGACTGCACAGGGCGATCGTGCTCTCGTGCAGAAGGCCGCCCAGCTCGGCGCCAACAACGTGCTTGCCAAGCCCTTCACCATCGAAAAGATGAAGGCGGCGATCGAAGCCGTGTTTGGAGCGCTGAAATGAATGTCGAGGCAGCAGCCCGCCGCGTTCATATCATTCAGGGCGAATGGAAGGTCCTGAATGATCCGACCGCGGTTTTGACGACCATCCTTGGTTCGTGTGTGGCTGCCTGTCTGCGCGATCCCGTGGCCGGTGTCGGCGGTATGAACCACTTTCTGCTCCCAGGCACGGGTAACACGCCGATGAATGGCGGGGACGCGACGCGCTATGGCGTTCACCTGATGGAATTGCTGATCAACGGCCTTCTGAAGCAGGGCGCGCGCCGCGACCGCCTGGAAGCCAAGATTTTCGGCGGGGCGAAGACGATCTCGACTTTCTCCAATGTCGGCGAACAGAACGCCGCCTTCGCCATGCAGTTCCTGAGGGATGAAGGCATCCCGGTCGTCAGCTCCAGTACCGGCGGCGAACACGGCCGCAAGCTGGAATACTGGCCGGTTTCGGGGCGCGCGCGCCAGTACCCGCTCACCGGCGCTGAAACGCAGAAGACGGTGGCTCTCGAACAGCGCCCTGTCGCACCCCACAAACCGGTCGAAACAAGTATCGAATTTTTCTGATGACAAGGATCTTTCTATGACTTTCAGTGGAACGATAGAGCTTCCTTCGCCGGTCGAAGCGCTTCCGGACATCCTTATGCGTATCGTTTCCGAACTGCATGATGTCGCCTATCTCATCGAACGCATCGAGCCGCAGCTTCTTGAAATCGGCGGGGCCGATGTCCTGCACTCGCCCGATAGCATGAAGATCATGCAAGGCATCGATCTTGCCGTTCAGAAAACCCGCGGTCTCGCTGAATTCATTGACACGATCACCGGCGAGATCCCGCAGAGCTGGGCTGTTGACGTTGCGACCGCGCTCAGCCTGGTCAAACTTGCCGAAATGCAAAAAGCGCTCGGCGGTGCCACGCGCCACGGCCATTCCCAGCCGCTCAGCAAGGCGGCGGGCGACTTCGATTTCTTCTGATTTGAAAGCTCCCGGCCTGCCCTGACGAAACGCTCGCACAAGTTTCGCCGTCTATCAACAAATGAGGCAATAAGCCTGTTTTGTCTTTGACGGATCGTGCGAGAACAGAATGAATCTGTTAAATCAATTAGTTCAGCTCATTAAGAACTTAGGTTCGCTGGGGCGAACACGCTTGTTGGCGCTCGCTGGCGTTGGCGTTTTTTCAATTGCAATTATCTTGGCTGCTGCCCTTATCGTCAACAAGCCGGCGCAGGAAACGCTCTATGTCGGCCTTGACACCCCTGACCTCAACCAGATCAGCATGGCTCTTGCGGAAGCCAATATCGGCTTCCAGGTCGGTTCCGACGGCTCCAGTATCACTGTGCCTGCCGGCATGACGGGCAAGGCCCGCCTGCTGCTTGCCGAGCGGGGCCTACCGAACAGCGCCAATGCGGGCTATGAACTCTTCGACAATGTCGGCTCACTTGGCCTCACCTCCTTCATGCAGGAAGTCACACGCGTGCGTGCGCTCGAAGGCGAAATAGGCCGCACCATCCAGTCCATTTCAGGCATCACCGCTGCGCGCGTCCATATCGTTATGCCGGAAGTCGGAAACTTCCGTAAGGCGGAGCAGAAGCCGACAGCCTCCGTCATGATCCGGGCGAGCGCTGCGGCAGGCCGCAGTGCCGCCACCTCGATTCGCCACCTCGTCGCCTCGGCCGTGCCGGGGCTTGATGTCGATGACGTGACGATTCTTGATTCCGCCGGCCAGCTGCTCGCATCTGGCGACGAGGCAAGCAACAGCTCGCTGAACCGCTCTTTGAACATCGTCCAGAACGTCCAGCAGGAAGTCGAATCGAATATCGACAAGGCGCTGGCTCCGTTCCTCGGCATGGATAACTTCCGCTCCAGCGTGACCGCCGATCTCAACACGGATGCGCAGGAGATCCAAGAAACCGTCTACGATCCGGAATCAAAGGTGGAGCGCTCCGTGCGCACGACCAAGGAAGCCTCGCAGTCGCAGCAAAAGCAGTCCGATAACGCAACGACCGTCGAGCAGAACGTTCCGCAGGCCGCCCCCGAGCAAGGTGGCAGCAATAGTCCGGAATCGCAGGACAAGTCGGACAAGAAGGAAGAGCAGACAAACTACGAGATCAACAGCAAGACGACGGCCACGACTCGCAACAGCTACGAGATCGAGAAGCTCTCGATCGCCGTTGTCGTCAACAAGGGCCGTATCGCCCAGATGGTCGGCGAACCTGCGGATCAGGCGAAGATCGATGCTTATCTCGCCGAGATGCAGAAGATCGTCTCGTCGGCAGCCGGTATCAGTGCTGGTCGCGGCGACGTCGTCACGGTGACGGCAATGGACTTCCTCGAGAACCAGCTTCTCGAAGATGCCGCCGGCGGCGTCCGCGTCCTCGATATGCTGAGCCGCAACCTGGCGGGCATCATCAACTCGCTGGCCTTCCTCGGCGTCGCCTTCGTGGTGGTCTGGATGGGCGTGCGACCCCTGGTGCGCAGCATCAGCGGCGGCGGTGCGGGGGTCATCGGCGACACGTCTTCAGAAAGCGTTGGCTTGGAGCTTCCTGATTTCGCACCGGCCGGTGGAGCGGCTGCCGGCGGCGCGCTCATGGAGGGCTTCGGTTCGGACTTCGGCTTCGACAGCACGGAGGATCTGCTGAGCCTGGGCGACGACGACGGAAACTTCAACCGCCGCGTCAAGGAAGGCCCGGAGCGGAAGCTCGCGCGAATGGTCGAGATCAACGAGGAACGCGCTGCGAAAATCCTCAGGAAATGGGCGGTCGACAACGCCGCCTAAACGAAGGCCGGGAGACCGGCCTTTTTTAATGTGCACCCGCCCGCTCTCCAGATCACGGATTTGTTATCGAAGCTGCCGTGCGGGACATATTTTACACAAGATTGAAAAGGGCACTCGATTATTCCAGATCGAGGCGAGAGCGGAAGTCTCTCTTTGCACAAATAAAAAGAAATCGCTTGGTAGGAAGACAAAAATTTTTTCTGTAAATACATATTCATATGTCACGCGCCGCAGCGGCAGTTTTTCTCGATACTCGAGTTAATGTTAGCAATGTTTAAAGTATATATGAATTGTGGCGCAGATTTACTTATATGTTGACTCGCCCAAAAGGAGTGGCGTGTTGCGATATAGAGAGAATCACCATAGATTCCAGATACCTAATCAAGCGATGTCTGGGCGCGAATCACGCGCACGGAAAGCGGCAAGAGTAAATCCCAAGAACTCGGATATGGTAGTTTCTATCGTCTGACTTACCCTTGGGTGATTCGTTAGTCATTGCCGCAGGCCGCGTCGGCCCTGCGCAGACAATGCCTTGCAGGAACGGGCACTCAGCCGCGGGACGTTGCCTATGGATATGCACATACTGCTTAAGGGCGAAAATCAGGCCGCGAATTTCGTTGGTCTCCAGGCCGTCAATCTTTGCTCTCGCGAGGAGCTCATCGGGCAGCTCAGCGAAATTGCCGACAGTGGGAGGTTGCAGGTCGCGCTTCGCACCCTGACGGACTACGTTGGAGCGTCGCATTACCTGCTGGCGCGATCCGACCTCATCCAGGAGGCCGGCCTCGATTTCATCGTGTCCTCGGACTGGCCGTTCGATCTCGTGAAGGACCTGGCGACGTCACTGACAAGCAGCTATGCACGCACGACCGAGCTGGAAAAGTGCATGCAGCTCTTCCAGCCAAATTTTGCTCTTCTGCCCGACAATGCCGACGTGCCGGATGGCGCCAGCCGCCAGTATTGTTTCTTGACGTTAAATGTCGGCCGTTCGCGGCTGTCGCTGATGTTCCTCTTCGATGACGGCTTCATCCTATCACCGGAGCGGCTGCGGGACGTGGGGCTCCTTGCAAGTTATCTCGCAAGTTCGCTCCGGTGCGGGGCCGCCCGGGCGGAGCGCGATTTTGAGCTGACGGAGCGGGAGCTCGAATGTCTCTTCTGGATCGCCGAGGGCAAAACCAGCGATGAGATCGCGATGATCCTCGGCATCTCCCGCAATACGATCAACAACTACATTACGAGCGTCATGCGAAAGACGGCGACCAAAACTCGCTCCGAGGCCATAGCGTTTGCGGTGAGAAATAATCTCGTCTAAGGGGAATTTATGGGGCATTCGTCAAGCAGGGCGATGGGTAGTACGGAACACATACGCAGCGTGCGCTTCAACAGGATAAGCAGCCGCTCCGACCTTTTCCCGCGGCTGGTCGCGATGCAGAAGCTGGCGGATGCCCAGAATTTTGCGGTCTACCGGATGAGCGGCTCAGGTCTGCCGGCGAAGCAGCGTCTGGTCTGCGAACTGGAAAACTGGGGACCTTCGGCAGCGGCGGCCTCAAGCAAGGCCCTTGTGGACGCTTATGGCGATGCGCTGCTGGACCATATCGAGAAATCACTTTTGCCTCTGTCTTGGGCCGGCGGCCATGATCGCGCCGCGCCCGGTTCGGCCGATTTCGCGCCGTTCATGGCGCGGCTGAAGGACGGCATTCTACCATTTTCAGGCCTCGCTTTTCCGGTGCGGCTCGGTGCTGCAGGAAATGGCTTCGTCGTCTTCACCGGCGATTATCTTGATCCCGCCGGTGACATGATCGTAGAGCTTCATGGCCGTGGCTGCCAAATCATGATGGATCTGCTCTCGCTGGACGAACGCCGCGCGGCGGCGTCAGAAGCGCTGAGCGAGCGCGAGATCGCTTGCCTGCAGCTTGCCGGCGACGGACGCATCAGCGAAGAGATAGCTGACAAGCTCGGGCTCTCGGTCCATACGGTGAATGCTTACCTCGGCTCGGCGACGATCAAGCTGGATTCGGTCAATCGCATCCAGGCAATCGCCAAGGCGATTCGCCTCGGCTACATCAGCTGACAGGCCCGGCGCGGCGGACCGGCCGGGCTCTTTTATGCCTGTGTTGGAAATCTCTATTAGCCGGCTAGCGTCTGCAGCGGCCGGGTATTGTACCGGCTTTCGCGCAGGCTGCGTTCGAAGAAGGCCGTGTTCACGTCCGGATCGGCGGACGGTTCATGAAAGGCGATGTGATTGATCTCGATGCCGGCATGCTCCTCCGCCAGGGTCAGCTGCGCATAGACCGTCACGCCGTGCGGCTTGATCTCGAGATCTAGGACGACCTCCGGCTTGCCACCCCATTCCAGCGTGTAATTGCCTCCAAGGCCGAAATTGACCGTACCGGGATGAAAGAAGAGCTCCGCAGCCGAGGCCACCAGATCGGCGATGCTGCCGTAATACTCGAAGCGCAGCAGCGAAATCAGATCCGAAGCGTCGAGAAGCCGAAGCTCGGTCGCAACCGGGCTGATGGCTTCGGCAAGAATTCTTTCACGCTGAGAAGAGTAGGGGCATTTCTTCATTCGGCTTATCTTACCCGTTTGTTCCTGGCGTCGGCGGCATAAACCCGGTGAATGAGCTCTGCCACTGCCTTGTAGAATACTGACGGGATGACACTATCGATCGAGACTTGCGCAAACATGGAGCGTGCAAGGGGCGGATCTTCGAAAACCGGAATTCCGTTCTTTTCGGCTATCTCTCTGATTTTCAACGCGATGAGGTCCTGACCCTTGGCGAGTACCACTGGCGCATCGTTTTCTTCGCGCACGTAGCGCAGGGCCACGGCATAGTGTGTCGGGTTGGCGATGACGAGCGTGGCGCGTTCGACATTGGCAATCATGCGGCGGCGGGCACGGTCGCGCATCAGCGAGCGCTGGCGGCCCTTCACGAAGGGATCGCCCTGGGCCTGCTTGTTTTCTTCCTTCACCTCATGCCGCGTCATCTTGAGTTCGGTGAACCAGTGATGCCGCGACCAGAAGAAATCAGCGATCGCAACGACGGCTGTCGCGAAAAGCACGACCAGCACGATCTTGCGCATGATCGTCATCGTCCGCTCGAAGAAGGTTTGCGGGTCGGAGAACATCGCATCGATCGCGTTGAAATATTCGCTCTTCAGCACGAAGAACATGATCACGCCGACGATCAGGATCTTAAACAGCGATTTGCCGAATTCGATCAGGCCGGGCAGGCTGAATATGCGCGCAAAGCCCTTGGCCGGCGAAAGGCGCGACAGCTGCGGACGGATGCGTTCGAGAACCGGAGTGGGCAAATTCTGGCTTATGGATGCTACGACGCCGAAGATCATGAACAGCAGCATGGCCGGCGTGAGAAGCACGGCGCTCACCCAGCCGAGATGAACGAAGAGTGACATTGCGTCCGGCCCGGTCTCGATCTTCCACTGGTCCGGCTGCTCGAAGATGTCGCGAAGTGATTCGCTGACGCGGCTGATGCCGTCGGGCAGATAGAAGGTCAGATAGATGAAGGTCGCAAGAACGGTGGCAAAGATGGGCACTTCGCGTGAGAAGGGCGTATTGCCTTTCTCGGCCGCATCGGCCTGCTTTTTCGCTGTCGGGGCTTCTGTTTTGCTGTCCTTGTCTTCATCAGCCAAGTTCGCGGCCCTCCATCAATGGAAAGGGCCGCGGCAAGGCGCGGCCCGTTCCGAAAAGCGTAGTCTCGTGGTGCATCGCGATCAACGCCGTGCGCGGCCTCTCGTCGGGTTGTCAACAGAAGCAGAAGCTTAGGCGGCCGCCGGTGCTTCGCCCTCTGTCTCCTTGAGCTGGATCTGGCCGGAATTTGCCAGACGAATCGCTTCCTGGGCGACAGCACGCCGCGCAATGGCGATCTCGCGCGGATTGATGCCGACAGTGCCGCTCTGCAGGTCCGATTCGATCATTCGTCGCTGGCGCGGACTGATCGAGGAGAGAACGGCTTCGCGGATTTCGGCCGACGCGCCACGCAAAGCCATGGTAAGAATGTCGGCGGAGATATCGTTGAGCAGCATGACACGGCTGCGCTGCGGCATGAAGAGAATGTCGTCGAAGAGGAAGATCTTCGGGCGAACCTTGTTGACGGATTCGCGGCTGATCGACTCCAGCGAGGTGAGCAAGGTATCGACCTGCGGCTTGTCCATCTCGTTCATCAGTTCGGCAACTTTGTTCGAACCGATCGAATTCTTCTCGGCCTCGACCTCGGCCAGCAGCGTCATCACCTGCTTTTCGATAATTTGCGCGACCTTGGGGCTGACGGATTTCAGGTTCACGGTACGGTTCATGATGTCCGCGCGGCGGCTGTCGGGAAGCTGCATCAGCACCTTGGCGCCGAAGGAAGACGGCATCATCGAAAGGATATAGGCGACGGTCTGCGGATGTTCGCGCAGCAAGAATTTGCCGATGAAGGCCGGATCGCCCTCGCCGAGACGGTCCCAGATTGAGGTTTCGTATGCCTGGAACGCGGTGCGGCGGCCGAGAAGGCTGTCCACCTCGTCCGGTGTCAGGCCCTCCTCGAGAATGCTCTCGATGGCCTTAGCATTGTCCATAAGGCCGGCGCCTTCGGTGAAGAGATCTTCGAATTCGGCTACCAGGCCAAGAAGTTCATCCGGCGGAATGGCCCGCAGAGCCTGTGCGGAGGAAATAATCGTCTGCAACTCGGCCTGGGTGAAATACTTCAATAGCCGGCCTGCGACTCCCTTCCCCATAGCGAGGAGTACAGCCGCTGCCTTTTCAGCCTGGGTCAACGGTTTCCCGGCAAGTGCGCCGCCGAAATCGTCAAAGTCCATCATGGTCTAACCTCTCCGCCCCTAACCGGGGTCAGGCTTTTCTTGTGCTCAAAACTTCTATCAGTTTAACCCCGAAGCGGGTGTCGTCATTCTCCAGGACGGTGATTTCGCCGCGTGCGATCTTGCGGCCGTTCACCATGATTTCAACCGGCTCGCCGATCTTCTTGTCGAGGGCGATGGTCGCGCCTTCGTTGAGATTCATCAGGCCGGAAACCTGCATGCGGCTGCTGCCGAGCATGATCTGGACGTCGATCGGAATGTCCATGATCAGTTCGAAGTTTGAAGACAGCGCGCTGCCGAGCGGTGCCGGTTCGGCGCTCGCCGCGGACAAAGCCGTATCACCGAAATCCGAAGTGCCGCCAAAGTCGCCGCCACCGAAATCGCTGCTGTCGAACGATGTCTCGGCTGCGCCATCGCTGCCGAAATCGCCGAAGGCCGACAAATCGGTGCCGGTTCCGGCGCCGAATGCATCGGCTTCTTCGCCCAACTCCGCAAGCCCGCCGTCCGAATCCTGCTTCAGAACCCCGCGGAGATCATCGATCGCCTGGTCGAGGTCAGCTTCGTTGCCCGCAAGCTCCAGTGACAGATCGTCGTTCTGTTGTGTTTTCTTCGTAGCCATGAAATCACTATTCCAGTTGAAACTTGCCTCAAACTGCCGTCGCAGCCGAGGGGAGGGGAACCGATTAATTCATTAAATGACGGATGAGCTCGTCGTCGGAGCTGATCGTATCTTTGACCCGGACAGTATAATTTTCGCCGGAACGCCCGAATTCGCACACATACAATTCCTTGCTGTTCGCACTGACCTCGACACGGACGTCGCCAGTGTCGCGGAACGGAATGACATCGCCCGGCGCGAGCTTGGAGATGGTGCGCAGCGTCAGATCCTGAAGGCGGATTTTCGCGTCGAGCGTCACATGCGAACGGTGGACCTGTTCGGTGAGCTGTTCGGTCCATTGTGTGGACTTGGTGGACTGGTTCGTTGCCTTCGGTGCGGAAATCTGCGTCTTGAGCAGCGGCGCCTGGGGAACGATCACCGAGAACGCGGACGTGATACCCGAAAGCGTGATTGACATGTTGATGGCCGAGGCGAATTCGTCCGGCATATCGCTGGACGGATGGGGGCGGAATTCGTGCGGATGCGGCGGCGCGAGGTTCGGTTCGAAACCGCCCGGTGCATTGACGGCGGAACGGAAAACATCGGCGATCTTCTCGAAAACCATGACCGCAAGTTCAAGCTCGATGACCGAAAGCGACCGATCGGCCGGCTGCTCGATCGTATCGGACGCAGCCCCAAGCAGGTTTTCCATCAGTGTGATGACGAAGCTGTTGCCGCAGGCAAAGGTGATGTTCTGCGACCAGTTGCGCAATGTCGCCTCGACGAGGGTCACGTTGGCGTCGAGGTCGGCAATCAGATCGTTCTTGTGGCCGGAACTGCAGCCGAGATAGGCGACGGCGATGTCCAGCCCGGTTTCGCTCTTAAAGATATCCGGCAGGAATTCGCCATAGACCTCCGACAATGAAGTGCAGAGCTTTTCTATGGTCGCCCGGTCGCCGAGGCGTCCCGTCAGCTTCGCAAGAAGGACCGGATCCATTGCCGGCCTTTGAGGGGAAAGGTTGCTCATGGTCGTTTAGGCCGCCTTGTTCTCGCCACCCGGGTTCATCATTTCCTGTTCGACCGCGTCGATTGATGGACGCTCGTAAGCAGAAATCGTCTTGCGGCCGTATTCGAGAGCCACCTGCGGTACGGAGCCGTTCATATAGGCAAGCAAGGTCTGCTTCACGATGACGTAGAGGCGATGCTGCTTCGTGCGCACCACCTTGATCTGGGAGACGAGCGGCGAGCAGAGGCAATAAGATAGCAAAATGCCGAGGAAGGTGCCGACGAGCGCCGAACCGATCAGGTGGCCGAGGACTTCCGGCGAATCGTTGATGTGCGCCATGGCCTTGATGACGCCGAGAACGGCGGCAACGATACCGATCGCGGGGAAAGCGTCGCCCATGATTTGGATGGCGTGATAGGGCTTCATCTTGTCGTGCAGGATCGTATTGATCTCTTCGTCCATCAGAGCCTCGATCTCATGCGAGCGGGCATTGCCGATAATGATCAAGCGGACGTAGTCGCAAATGAATGCCGTCAATTCCTTGTTCTTCAGGATCGTCGGAGCTGACAGGAAGATCGAGGATTCGGCCGGATTGTCGATATGAGCCTCGATCTCGTTGCGTGATTTCGTGCGCAGGTCGCGCATCAGCGAATAGAGGACCCCTAGCGTATCGAGGTAATTCCGTTCCTTGGGCACCGTATGCTTGAAGGCTTCACCGAGTGCCTTTCCGGAATCCTTCACCACCTTCATCGGGTTAGCCATGATGAAGCTGCCCAGGCCGGCGCCGCCGATGATGACGAGCTCGAAAGGCTGCCAGAGTGCGCCAACATGGCCACCCATCGCCATGAAGCTGCCAACGATGCAGCCGCAGGTAATCACAAATCCGATAATGATATTCATCGTCAGTCCAAACCTGAACGTTGTTTTCAACCTCAGGGATAGGGTTGCAGGCTTGCGTGAGGCTGATGGTTGGCGCTTTGAGCCCGCATTCTGCATGCCAGCTTCGCACAAGGATTTGCCGTCAGGTTCAATCCGACGAATGGACCGATTCGTCCGTTTCTGAGATGCCGCCTCAGCGAAAACCGTGGTCGAACAAGCGACAGGAACCCGGTCTTCGTTCCGTTCATCGCCAATGCCAGGAGCCTATCATGCAATCCGGTCTTTATGTTTCCTTGTCATCCCAGATGGCGCTCGAAAAGCGCCTGACGACAATCGCGGACAATATGGCGAACGTGAACACGACCGGATTTCGCGGGACGGAGGTGAAGTTCAATCAATTACTGAGCGACTCCGACAACAAGCTGAACGCAAAGGTTGCCTTCGTCTCGCAGGGCAATGACTATCTATCCGGCGACAGCGGCGAGCTGCAGCACACCGGCAACATGCTGGACTTTGCGATCAAGGGCGACGCCTGGTTCGCACTGGATACGCCGGCGGGTCAGGTTCTGACCAAGGACGGCCGGTTTACCATGAAGGACACGGGCGAGCTTGTGTCGATCCGCGGATACCCGGTTCTCGACGCGGGCGGCGCGCCGATTCAGCTGAACACGGCCGGCGGTGAGCCGAAGGTCGGCAATGACGGCATGATCTACCAGGGCGGCCGGCAGGTTGGCTCGCTCGGTCTCTTCGAAGCCGATATCAGCAAGGGTTACCTCCGCTATGAGAACAGCGGCGTCATGACCACGGAGACGCCGCGGGCCGTGACCGACCGGTTCAATATCGGCATCGAGCAAGGCTATCTCGAAAACTCCAACGTCAACGCGATGCACGAAATCACCCAGCTGATCGAAGTCAACCGCGCCTTCGAGAGCATCGCCTCGCTGACGGCCGACAGCGAAAGCTCCTTCAACGAGGCCATCAAGACGCTGGGTGGCAGCCGTTGAGCGACAGGTTTGACGGATGACCAACATGCCGCTGACTGAAGACGCGCTTTCGCCGAAGCTGGATCATCTGGCCGGCCTCGTCAGCCGCTATACCAAGCCGGAACATGCGGTAGCGCATGGCGGCCATGTCCAGACGATCGCCGCCGGCCACTATACGGTAAGCGGTCTTTCCCGCCACGTCCGTCTCGGTGAATTTGTCGCCCACAAGTCGGCGACCGGCATCCATCTCGGCGAGGTCGTTCGCGTCGAGCCGGAACTGGCTTATGTCTGCCCGATCGAACCGGGTGAGCCGATCGGCATTCATGACACGGTCATCCGCAAGGGAGCGTTTCGAATATCGCCGGCCGAAAGCTGGTGCGGCCGGACGATCAATTCGCTTTGCGAACCGATCGATGGCCTTGGCCCGATCGTTGAGGGCCTCGGTCGCCGCTCGATTTCCAATGCCGCGCCGCCTTCGATGACCCGCAAGCGTGTCGACAAGGGTTTCCGGACGGGTGTCCGCGCCATCGATATCTTTTCGCCGCTATGCCACGGCCAGCGCCTCGGCATCTTCGCAGGCTCCGGCGTCGGTAAATCGACGCTGCTCTCGATGCTCGCCAAGGCCGATGCCTTTGACAGGGTGGTGATTGCGCTCGTCGGCGAACGCGGCCGCGAAGTGCGCGAGTTCATCGAGGATACGCTCGGCGAGAACATGAAGAAATCGATCGCCGTTGTCGCGACCAGCGACGAGAGCCCGATGCTGCGCAAGATGGCGCCGTTGACGGCGGTGACGATCGCCGAACATTTCCGCGATCAGGGCGACAACGTTCTGCTGATTGTCGACAGCGTCACGCGTTTTGCCCATGCAATCCGTGAAGTGGCGACGGCATCCGGCGAGCCGCCGATCGCCCGCGGCTATCCCGCATCCGTTTTTACCGAGTTGCCGCGACTGCTCGAGCGTGCGGGCCCCGGGCCGGAAGGCACAGGAACAATCACCGCAATCATCTCGATCCTCGTCGATGGCGACAATCACAACGACCCGATCGCCGACTCCACACGCGGCATTCTCGACGGCCATATCGTCCTGCAGCGCAGCCTTGCAGAGGAGGGCCGCTATCCGCCGATCGACCCGCTGGCTTCCATTTCGCGCCTTGCCCGCAAGGCCTGGACGCCGGATCAGGAAAAGCTGGTCTCGCGTCTCAAGGCGCTGATCCATCGCTTCGAGGAAACGCGCGACCTGCGCCTGATTGGCGGCTACCGACCGGGGGCCGACCCCGATTTGGACATGGCGGTCAAGCAGGTACCAATTATTTACGATGTTTTGAAACAGTCGCCGGGAGACCGCGAGTCGGCCGATGCCTTTTCTGACCTGGCGGCAGCGCTCAAGACGGCTGCCGGGATTTCGAACCAGCCGTCGACGATCCCGACGAGACCCAGAGGCTAGCTTTGACCACCTTCGACGATGATGACGAGCGCATCGCTCCCTTGAAGCCACTGGAAAAGCGGCAGGCGCTGATGCTCGACCGTGTGCTGACGGTGACCGGGCTTGCGCTCGCGGGTGCGGCGGCGTTTTTCCCATGGTATGTCTTCTTCAACGAGGACAAGTTCAGCATCAGAGTCGAACAAGGTGACCGGAGCCGTGACCTGCCGGACTGGCCGGAACGCAACGTTTTCAGCGTCTCTCCGCTTGCGATGGTCAACAAGAACGAAATGGAGAAGAAGCCCGCCCTTCCCTTCGACCCGCTGACGACCGCGACGGTTTCGAATGTCGGCAGGGAGAGCAACAGGGGTATCATTCCCGACGACCAGCCGTTTCCAGCCGTTTCCGGTTTCAAGTTGCTGCATGTCGCCAACGGCCGCGCGCTGATCGAGGATTCCTCGGGCATGTATGTCGTGCGCGTCGGATCGATCCTCCCGGACGAAAGCCGTCTGGCCACGCTGGAAGAGCGCGACGGCAAATGGGTGATCGTCACGTCCAATGGTGAAGTGTACCAGAACAATTGATCGCGATTGCTGTGATCGGTGAAGGCTCCGCGCGTGCGACGGGGTCGCTTTCCTTTTGGCGCTTCCATAAAGATAGCTTCGGCGAGAAGCCGAAATTCCCCGTAAGTCTGACGCAAGATTGCCGCCCTAGGGTCCTCTCAGTAAAAAACGGAGAGTTCCCATGCAACCGATTCAACTTTTCGACTTGGCCTCTCGGCAGGCGGAATGGCTGACGATCCGTCAGGAGGTTGTGGCCGGCAATATCGCGAATGCAAACACGCCGAAATTTCGTGCCAAGGACGTGACGCCTTTCGAGGCCGTGCTCGACAAGGCCGATATCACCATGGCCCGCACCAATCCGGCGCATCTCAGCGGTAACGATTTCAGCACCAGCGGCGGCATCGACGTCAAGGAAGCTGCACTCGACCAGGAAATCGGCGTGCAGGAATCGGGCAATACCGTCGGCCTCGCGGAGGAACTGTCCAAGTCCGGCGAGATCAAGCGTCAGTACGAGTTGAACACCTCTTTGGTGGGCTCCTTCCATCGAATGATGTTGATGAGCGTAAGGAAGTAATCTCGTGGATCCCTTGTCAGCAGCACTGAAGATTGCAGGTTCCGGGCTCGAAGCGCAGTCGACGCGCTTACGCATCGTCTCGGAAAACATCGCAAACGCCCGTTCGACCGGCGATACGCCCGGCGCCGATCCCTATCGCCGCAAGACGATCACGTTTGGCGAGGAGGTCGACCGCGCCGGCGGTGTGACGACAGTGGGCGTCAAGAAGCTTGGCGTCGACGAATCCGATTTCACGACGGAATACGATCCGAGCAATCCGGGCGCCGATGAGCGCGGCGTCGTCAAGCTGCCGAACGTCAACATGCTGGTCGAAATGGCGGACATGCGCGAAGCCAACCGTTCCTATGACGCCAACCTGCAGACCATCAAGCAGACCCGCGACCTGATCTCCTCCACGATCGATCTCCTGAAGAGCCAATAATGATCAACACCATACAGAATGTTAGCTCTCTTTCCGTAACGCGCGGCCTTGGCAGCGTTGCGACCGAGAATTCCTCCACGGCCCCTTCTGCCGCCGAAAGCGCCAAGAACGACCAGAGCTTTGCGGCCGTTCTCGGAAACATGGCAACGCAGGCCGTAGATACCATGAAGGGCGCCGAAAGCATGTCCTTCGCCGGCATCAAGGGCACGGCGACGACCCGCGAAGTGGTCGATTCCATGCTGCAGGCCGAGCAGACCCTGCAAACCGCAATCGCAATCCGTGACAAGGTCGTATCGGCCTTTCTCGAAGTCACCAAGATGCAGATGTAACTGGATTTAAGGACGAACCGATGAGAGCGCTCGCCATTGCGGCTACCGGCATGGATGCCCAGCAGACTAACCTCGAAGTGATCGCGAACAACATCGCGAACATCAATACGACAGGCTTCAAGCGTGCACGCGCCGAGTTCACCGATCTTCTCTACCAGACCGAACGCGCCAAGGGCGTCGCAAACCGCGCCAATCAGGCGATCGTTCCGGAAGGCGCCAATATCGGCCTCGGCGTGCAGACTTCTGCGATCCGCAACCTGCACATTCAGGGCGAGCTCAGCCAGACCGGCAACGATCTCGACGTGGCGCTGATCGGCAAGGGTTTCTTCCAGATCGAGGCCCCGGACGGCACAACGCTCTACACACGCGCCGGCGCTTTTAACAAGAACGACCAGGGCCAGCTCGTCACCGTCGATGGTTATGAAGTCGTCCCGGGCATCACGATCCCGACCGGTTCGACGGAACTGACGATCAGCCGGTCCGGTGAAGTCACCGCAAAGCTCCCGGGCCAGACGGATCCGACGACGCTCGGCCAGCTGACGCTTGCAAGTTTCGTCAACGAAGCCGGCCTTCAGCCGCTTGGCGACAATCTTTTCCAGCAGACGCCGGCCTCCGGCGACCCGGTCGTAGGTACGCCGGATGAAGAGGGCTTTGCGTACATGAAGCAGGGCTACCTGGAATCTTCGAACGTCGATCCGGTGAAGGAAATCACCGAGCTGATATCGGCCCAGCGCGCCTATGAAATGAACTCCAAGGTCATCACCACGGCCGACGAAATGGCCTCCATCGTCAGCAAGAACCTGAAATAAAGAGGAAAGGGCCGAACATGATGTTTCGCCGGGCGAGAAATATCGTCGCTTTGACGGCATTAGCCTCGGTTGCGATCGCAGGCATCTTCATGCCCGGCGCTGCGAGCGCCGGCATGGGCTATGCGGTCGTGCCGACGGCCATTATCTATCCCGGAGAAACGATCAGCGGCGGCCAGCTTCAGGAGGTCGAAGTCACCAATCCGAATCTTGCAAGCGGCTATGCGAAATCCATCGACGAAGTTTCCGGCATGATCTCGAAGCGTACGCTGCTTCCGGGGCGGACGATCCCTGTTTCGGCGCTGCGCGAGCCTTACACCGTCACCCGCGGATCGCAGATTCGCCTTATCTTTCGTATCGGCGCGATGACGATCTCGGCGGCAGGCTCGCCGCTCGAGGACGGCTCTACCGGCCAGGTCGTTCGTGCCCGCAACATGGATTCAGGCGTCATCGTCAGCGGCACCGTGCTTGCCGACGGCACCATACACGTGGCGGCAAAATGAAGATTGTCTCTCGCATTTTTTTCGCACTCGCGGCTCTTTCCATGTGCATGGCGCATGTGACGCCGGCATTTGCGCTGACCTCGCGCATCAAGGACATCGCCTCGCTGCAGGCCGGGCGCGATAATCAGCTCATCGGCTACGGTCTTGTCGTCGGTCTTCAGGGCACGGGCGACGGTTTCCGCGCTTCACCGTTCACCGAACAGTCGATGCGCGCCATGCTGCAGAACCTCGGCATTTCGACGCAGGGCGGCGAATCGAATGCGAAGAATACGGCGGCTGTCATGGTCACGGCGAACCTTCCGCCTTTTGCAAGCCCCGGCAGCCGCATCGACGTCAGCGTCAGTTCGCTGGGCGACGCGACGTCGCTGCGTGGCGGCACGCTCGTCATGACGTCGCTGTCGGGCGCCGACGGTCAGATTTATGCCGTCGCGCAAGGCTCCGTCGTTGTCTCCGGCTTCCAAGCGCAAGGCCAGGCTGCAACGCTGACCGAGGGCGTCACGACGGCCGGCCGCGTTCCGGGCGGCGCAATTATCGAGCGCGAGCTTCCCTCGCACTTCAAGGATTCCGTCAATCTGGTGCTGCAGCTTCGCAATCCGGATTTCTCGACGGCCGTGCGCATTGCCGATGTGGTGAACGGCTATGCCGCTGCCCGCTTCGGCGGTCCGGTCGCGGAGGCGAGGGACGCGCAGGAAGTTGTCGTCCAGAAGCCGCGTGTGGCGGACCTGACGCGATTGATGGCCGATATCGAAAATCTCGTCGTCGAGACCGATACGCCGGCGAAGGTCGTGGTCAACGAGCGCACCGGCACGATCGTCATCGGGGCGGACGTTCGCGTCTCGCCGGTCGCCGTCAGCTACGGAACTCTGACCGTACAGGTTACCGAGCTGCCGCAGATTATCCAGCCCGAGCCCTTCTCGCGCGGCGTCACAGCCGTTCAGCCGCAGACCGATATCGCCGCGCAGCAAAACGGCGGACGTGTCGCGATCCTCGACGGTCCGGACCTCCGGACCCTGGTGGCAGGTCTCAACAACATCGGCGTCAAGCCGGATGGTATCATCGCAATCCTGCAGGGCATCAAGTCCGCGGGCGCCCTGCAGGCGGAGCTCGTACTGCAATGATCGGCTTGAAGTTCGACACCAGAATTTCCAAACTGCTACGGCAGCTCTCGTTACCGGCTGCCGTGGCCGTCCTTCTTTCCATCCCCGGCGCCTTCGCCCAGGAAGCCGCAAGACCTGCCGGCGACCTGAGCTCGGAAGAGGAAATCAAGCAGTTCTGCACCAACATTGCCGATCCGGCGCGCGACCAGCGCTATCTGCTGCAGAAGCAGGAACTGGAAAAGCTGCGCGCCGATATCGACGCCCGCATGGCGGAGATGGACAAGCGCAAGGCCGAGTATCAGGACTGGCTGAAGCGTCGCGACGACTTCCTTAAGCAGGCCCAGGCGGGCCTTACCGACATCTTCAAGAATATGAAGCCGGATGCTGCGGCGCTGCAGCTTCAGGAAGTCAAGATCGAGGTTGCGGCGGCGGTGATCATGCGGCTCGGCTCGCGTCAGTCGAGCCTGATCCTGAACGAGATGGACCCGCTGAAGGCGGCCGTCATCGCCAATATCATCGCAAGTGCGTCCGATCCCAATACGTCGAAGGATCCCTCATGAACAAGCGTTTCCCGGCTGTCATGGCCGCTGTTGCCCTACTAGCCGGCTGCCAGTCGCCGCAGGCTGTGAGGGAGATCGGCAGGGCGCCTGCCATGAGCCCGATCGGCAGTGGCCTTGCTTATGGCCAAACACCGCAGATGGCGCTTTATCCGAAGCAGCCGCGCCAGGTAGCGCAGGGTTATTCGCTGTGGAGCGATTCCCAGGCGGCCCTCTTCAAGGATGCGCGCGCACTCAACGTCGGCGACATTCTGACGGTCAATATCCAGATCAACGACAAGGCGACGTTCGACAACGAAACCAATCGCAGTCGCCAGAATTCGAGCGGGCTCAATTGGGATGTGCAGGCGAACATCTTCGGCTGGAACCCGACCTCCCAGACGGACATAACCTACGGTTCCGACACGAGCACTGACGGCAAGGGCAAGATCGAGCGTTCCGAAAAGCTGACGCTCCTCGTGGCGGCTGTCGTCACCGGTATCCTCGAAAACGGCAACCTCGTCATCAGTGGATCGCAGGAAGTCCGCGTAAACCAGGAAATCCGCATCCTCAATGTTGCCGGTATCGTGCGCCCGCAGGACGTCGATGCCGAAAACCAGATCTCCTACGAGAAGATCGCCGAAGCCCGCATCTCCTACGGCGGCCGCGGCCGCCTGATGGAAGTGCAGCAGCCGCCGCGCGGCCAGCAGGCCATCGATCTCTTTTCGCCGCTCTAAGGCCGGATGACCATGGCAGACGCAGAAGAAACCGACGGCAAGCCGAAAGCGAAATCCGCCATGCTGGTCATGGCGGCGGGGCTGCTTACGCTCACCTTTCTCGGCGCCGGCGGCGGCTGGCTCGTCGGCACGATGATTGCGCCGAACGTCAGAAGCGCCGAGCAGGCGGAGGAGGCGGCACAAACGGCTTCGGCCAGCGCCGAAGATAAAAAGGAAGGCGAGGGCGGACTGCCCCATATTTCCACCGAGGCGAACAACGTCGTCCAGCTTGAGCCGATCACGTCGAACCTCGCCTATCCCTCGGAAAACTGGGTCCGCCTCGAAGTGGCGTTGCTCTTCAACGGTCCGCCTGATGTGAAAGTGGCCGAGGATATCCACCAGGATGTCCTGGCTTACATCCGCACCGTTTCCCTTCAGCAGATCGAAGGGCCGCGCGGCTTTCAATATCTCCGGGATGACATACAGGAACGTGTTGACCTGCGTTCGCAAGGACGAGTATCGAAGGTCATGTTCAGGACCTTTGTCATCGAATGATTCGATTCATAGTTTTCTTCGCTGCCATGATGGCGGCGCCGGAATTGGCGGTTGCCCAGCAGCTGCCGGCAGATCTTTTGAACATACCCGTCGATGGTTCCGTCGCCGCCTGGATCATCCGCACCTTCGGCCTTTTGACCGTCCTTTCGGTTGCGCCCGGCATCCTGATCATGGTGACGAGCTTTCCGCGCTTCGTCATCGCCTTTTCGATCCTGCGCACGGGCATGGGGCTTTCTTCCACCCCATCCAACATGATCCTGCTTTCGTTGGCGCTCTTCATGACCTTCTATGTCATGTCGCCAACCTTCGATCAGGCCTGGCAGAGCGGCGTGCAGCCGCTGCTTTCCAACCAGATCAACGAGCAGGAGGCCGTACAACGCATTGCGGAGCCCTTCCGCACCTTCATGGCCGCCAACACACGCGACAAGGATCTGGCGCTCTTCGTCGACCTTGCGCGTGAGCGCGGCCAGACCGTCCAGACCGGTGCCCAGATCGACTACCGCGTTCTTATTCCGGCTTTCATGATTTCGGAGATCAGGCGCGGGTTTGAGATCGGTTTCCTGATCGTCCTGCCGTTCCTCGTCATCGACCTGATCGTTGCAACGATTACTATGGCGATGGGCATGATGATGCTGCCGCCGACCTCGATCTCGCTGCCTTTCAAGATCCTGTTCTTCGTGTTGATCGACGGCTGGAACCTGCTGGTCGGCAGCCTGGTGCGATCCTTCAGCTAATCTCCATGGCGAATTGCGATCGGCCGGCATGGCCGCAATGAAAAACCGCCGGGCATTGCACCCGGCGGTTTCCTTCATCTTATAGAGCAGCTATTCCGCCGAGTAGAACGGCTCTGTACGCCGCGGCAAAGCCGGCACGTCGATGTGATCGGGATCAAGGCCGTTCCTGGCGCGCTCAGCCATCATTTCATAGGCTTTTTCCAGGTGATGGCAGAAGCGCTCCGCATCGAAAAGCGGCATGATCGGGCCGTTGGCTTTCAGGCGCGCCTTGTACTCGGCGATCTTTTCGGGATTTTGCGCCAGCTCGACGGCCAGCTCTTCATAAGCCTTCAGGTCCGGAGCAACGAGTTCGGGCAGGCCGATGGCGTGCTGCAGGCTCTCGCTGACGCGCGACGCGAAGTTCGTGCCCTTGACTGTGAGGACCGGCAGACCGCCCCATAGCTGCTCCGACGTGGTCGTGTGACCATTGACCGGGAATGTGTCGATGCCGATGTCGGCTGCCTGCTGGCGGGTGATATGTTCTTCGTAGGTGACACGCGGGCAAAAGATGATGCGCTTTTGCGGGATGCCGGCCTGCTGGAACCTCTTCGAGAGATTTTCCTGGTTCCGCGTCCCGTTGGACATGATCCAAAGGACGCTGTTGGGCGCGCGCTTCAGGATATTGCACCAGATGTCGATCGTCTCGGCGATGATTTTGCGGTTGCCGTTGAACGAAGCGAAGATGAAGGCATCTTCAGGCAGGCCGAGGTCGGCGCGCGTGATCGGCTTCGGTTTCGGACGGTTCGTCGGGTCATTCGGTTGGTAGCTTTCCGGCATCCGGCAGAATTTCTCATGGTAATGAGGTTTTGCCGCATCCGGAAGGACGAAACGGTCGCCGATGACGTAGTCGAGATCGATGTTGAGCGTGCTGCCCGGAAAACCGAGCCAGGCGACATGAACAGGTGCCAGCGGCAGATTGAAAGACGATGCCCGGCTGCCGGCGGTGTGGCCCTTCAGGTCGACCATGATGTCGATGTTATGCTCGCGAACGACGGCAGCGATTGCTTCATTGGAAAGGCCGTACACATCGACGACGTTTCCCCAACGGCTGCGGTCGGTCGTGTTCTTCGCCAGATGCTCCGGCTCGGTGTGGCAAAACAGCGTAATTTCGAAGCGGCTCGTGTCGTGCAGTTCGAGGATGCGCTGCAGGAGCTTCATCGTCGCGTGGTGATCCCAGAAGTCCGAGGACATGTAGCCGACGCGGATCTTGTCGGACCAGGTGTGCGGCATCTTCCGCCGCATGGCGACGCGTTCTGGATTGAGGGGGGTCGTACCGATCGTGGCAAACCGGTTGAGGCTCTCGTCGCCGTTCCAGTGGAGATGATAGAACGGGTTGTCCTTGCGAAGCACGTCAAGATCGCCTTTGGCGATGCGCTCGATGATCGGGGCGCTGTGTTTGTCGGTTTCGTCGAAATCGTTGAACTCGCGCAAGAAGACCAGATAGAGAAAGCGGAAAGCGATATTGCCGGGATACCGCTTGAACAGATTGCGCGCGAGCATCTGGTTGGTCTGATCATGCAGGTCGTCGGTCAGGAGCAGGGCGGCGAGCCTGGAGTGGTCCGGATTGGAACTTTCCGACAGCACTTTCTTGAACGGCTTTACGATGTCGCGCTGCTGGCGGTTCAGGTAGATCGAGGTCAGGATATAGGCGAGCTCCGCGTCATCCTGCGCCTTCGAAAGATTGCGCATGCCGATCAGCAATGCGTCGTCTTCGTTCCCGCACTCAAAATGCAGACGTGCGGCCTGCTTGTGGTATTCGTAGGCGTTCGGGCTGTCGTATTGAGCAGCGAGCGCATAGGATCTCGCCGCGTCTGCCTTGAAGCCCAGCTGCAGAAGGTTCTTTGCAAGCAGCGCGTAGGTCTTGGCGTCCTGTTGGCTGTCGATGAGCTGGTTCAGTGTTGCAAGCGATTGGGTATAGCGGCCCATCTGGTAGTCTTTGGAGGCTGCCGAAAACGAAACTTTGCTGTTCAAAACCAACTCCGTGCGGAAATATCCGTTTGAATGTCGCCGTTCAGGGTCGCGCCCACGGCGCCGCAAAGGCGCAATTATCCCAACCCTGGTTCATCGCATATTGCCGGGCGAAGCTTGCTTGAAACAGGTGACCAGTGAATGCGCTCTACGAATTATTTTTAGCTTGAGATTACAGATGTTTACCGCGCATTAACTACGCCTTCTGTCCGCGTTCGGGCACTGCTTCGTTTTTAAGAAGTTGGCAAGCATTGGCTGCGAGATTGCTCCCCGACATGACGGGTTTGGGCCAAGAAAACAGGGCACCGAGGGGCATGAAGCTGCTCCGTCATCGCCGGTAAGCAGTCCGGTAATGTCCTCCTTTTGTATCCAGTTTTCTAGGGGACAGACTTATGACAAGTATTAATACGAACAACTCTTCCATGGCAGCTCTCCAGACGCTGCGTAACGTCAACAAGGGCCTGAACCAGACGCAGAACCACGTTTCGACGGGTCTGCGCGTAGGCTCGGCTTCCGACAACGCCGCTTACTGGTCGATCGCAACGACCATGCGTTCCGACAACAAGGCCCTTTCGGCCGTTTCCGACGCTCTCGGCATGGGTGCCGCCAAGGTTGACACCGCCTACACCGCGATGGACAGCGCCATCGACGTCGTTTCCGAAATCAAGGCCAAGCTGGTCGCCGCGACTGAAAACGGCGTCGACAAGGCGAAGGTCCAGGAAGAAATCAGCCAGCTGCAAGCGCAGTTGATGAGCATCGCTCAGTCGGCTTCCTTCAATGGCGAAAACTGGGTTGCCGGCGCAAACAACACCACGAAGAGCGTTGTTTCGTCCTTCGTTCGCGACGGTTCGAACGGCGTCTCGGTCAAGACCACCGACTACAAGCTCGACAACACCTCGGCCGGCAACGTGCTGTTCGGCATGAGCGGTGGCTCGATCGAAACCTCCACCGGCATCCTCGGCACCTCGACGGGCGCAACCGGTTCCGTCTACTCGATGGACATCACCAACTTCACGCTGGGCCAGATCTCGACGGCTCTGTCCAACGTCGAATCCGCACTGAAGGCAATGACTTCGGCTGGTGCCGAGCTCGGCTCGCTCTCCACCCGCATCGAACTGCAGGACGATTTCGTCTCGGCTCTGAGCGACTCGATCGACTCCGGTATCGGCCGTCTCGTCGATGCCGACATGGAAGAAGAGTCCTCCAAGCTCAGCGCCCTGCAGACGCAGCAGCAGCTGGCGATCCAGTCTCTCTCAATCGCCAACTCCTCTTCGCAGAACATCCTGTCGCTCTTCCGCTAAGAGCGGTCGAAATCGACAAGCACGAGTCTTCGCGGCCGGGTCATCCCGGCCGCGAAATGTTTTAAGAACAGGTTAATCAAACGACATTTAACATTCAGAATTCATTAACTAAATTTCTTTTTTGGTTTCAGTATTCCTTAACCATCTTGCTGTTTCCTAAGCCCATCGAAATGGCGAGTTAACCTTAATGGATAGGGTTAGCAGGCATGAGGCTGATCGCTGTGGGCCGGCTAAAAATTCCGGAATGTCCCTTCCTTGTTTTTCCTGCCAAAGGGGCAAATAGACATGACGAGTATCGTTACCAATAACGCTGCAATGGCAGCTCTCCAGACTCTCCGCGGCATCAACCAGGGCCTCGGCGAAACCCAGGATCATGTTTCGTCCGGCCTGCGCGTCGGCAAGGCGGCTGACAATGCCGCTTACTGGTCGATCGCAACGACCATGCGTTCCGACAACAAGGCGCTTTCGGCCGTTTCCGACGCTCTGGGCCTCGGTGCCGCCAAGGTCGACACTGCCTATGCTGCGATGGACAGCGCCATCGACGTCGTTTCCGAAATCAAGGCCAAGCTGGTCGCCGCAACTGAAAACGGCGTCGACAAGGCGAAGGTCCAGGAAGAAATCGACCAGCTTCAGGAACAATTGCTGAGCATTGCTCAGTCGGCTGCCTTCTCCGGCGAAAACTGGGTTGCCGGCGCAAACAACACCACGAAGAGCGTTGTTTCGACCTTCGTTCGCGACGGTTCGAACGGCGTCTCGGTCAAGATGACCGACTACAAGCTCGACAACACCTCGGCCGGCAACGTGCTGTTTGGCATGAGCGGTGGCTCGATCGAAACCTCCACCGGCATCCTCGGCACCTCGACGGGCGCAACCGGTTCCGTCTACTCGATGGACATCACCAACTTCACGCTGGGCCAGCTCTCGACGGCTCTGTCCAACGTCGAATCCGCACTGAAGGCAATGACTTCGGCTGGTGCCGAGCTCGGCTCGATCTCCACCCGCATCGAAATGCAGGACGATTTCGTCTCGGCTCTGAGCGACTCGATCGACTCCGGTATCGGCCGTCTCGTCGATGCCGACATGGAAGAAGAGTCCTCCAAGCTCAGCGCCCTGCAGACGCAGCAGCAGCTGGCGATCCAGTCTCTCTCGATCGCCAACTCCTCTTCGCAGAACATCCTGTCGCTCTTCCGCGGCTAACGGGTCGAAGAACATACACCTGCCGGCTCGTCCGGCAGGCCACGATAAGAAGCCGCGCTTTGTTGGAGCGCGGCTTTTTCTGTTGGCGTTAACGATTCGTTAACCATTTTGGCGTCTTCTGCGCTCAACGAAACGGCGGGTTAACCAATATTGATTTTCGGTTAACAGGCATGAAAGCTGACCGCCGCTCCCGGTAGTCCGGAATGTCCCTTTCCAATATATGCCAACAAGGGGCAATCATTTTATGACCAGTATTTTGACCAATGTCGCTGCAATGGCCGCTCTCCAGACGCTGCGCGCCATCAATGACAGTCTGGAGGAAACTCAAAATCATGTTTCATCCGGTTATCGCGTAGAAAAAGCAGCCGACAATGCCGCCTATTGGTCGATCGCAACGACCATGCGCTCCGACAATAAGGCGCTTTCGGCGGTCTCCGATGCTCTGGGCCTCGGTGCCGCCAAGGTCGACACTGCCTATTCTGCGATGGACAGCGCCGTCGACGTGGTAACAGAAATCAAGGCCAAGCTGGTTGCAGCGACCGAGAAGGGTGTCGACAGAACGAAAATCCAGGAAGAGATCAAGCAGCTGCAGGCGCAGCTCCTCAGCATTGCGCAATCCGCATCCTTCTCCGGCGAAAACTGGGTCGCAGGCAACGAAACGAAAAGCGTCGTCTCCTCCTTCGTCCGCGACGGCAACGGAAACACTTCCGTTACGACCACCGACTATAAGCTCGACTCCTCGTCGACCGGCAACGTTCTGTTTGGCGTGAGCGGTGGCGCAATCGAAACCTCGTCGGGCATTATCGGCTCTTCCAACGGGACCATCGGTTCAATCTACTCGATGGACATCACATCCTTCGGAACGGACGGGATTTCGCTCGCTCTGACGGCCGTCGAACTAGGCCTCGAGGCGATGACGAGGGCAGCCTCGCAGCTCGGCTCGATCTCGACACGCATCCAGCTACAGGAGGATTTCGTCTCAGCGCTGAGCGACTCGATCGACTCGGGTGTCGGCCGTCTCGTCGATGCAAACATGGAAGAGGAATCCAGCAAGCTGACGGCATTGCAGACGCAGCAACAGCTAGCGATCCAGTCGCTGTCGATTGCGAATTCCAGCGCGCAGAACATTCTTTCGCTCTTCCGCAGTTAAGCTTCAGGTTGAAGCTAAGCCAGGCCCAGATCCTGGACAAGCGGCGGCTTTCGGCCGCACCAGCAGACAGCAAATCGCGCCGTGATGGCGCGATTTCGATTTTGGAAATCAAGAGCTTGCGTCAAGCTTGCCGGTGCGTTCGGCGGATGCGTTCAAGCTCTTGCCGTCAAGGTAAATGTCGGGTTAACCTCATTGTAGAGTTGATTTGTTTGCGACGTACCGGCCTGGAGGGACCAGCCGGCGGCATGAAGCCAGTTAAGTCGCTGCCGGCAATCCGGCCTGTCCCATTCATATTATTTCAGGGATTAATCGATGGCCTACACGATCACAGACGTAGGCGCGTTGAACGTGCTCACTGTTCTTCGCGGCGTTAGCAAGGAAGCCGACACCGTTCAGCGGCAGGTATCGTCGGAGCTGCGCGTCGAGACTGCGGCGGATAATGCCTCCTCATGGGCTTCGGCAACGACCCTGCGGTCGGACGAAAACGCGTTGAAGACGGTCGGCGATGCACTAGGTCTCGGTGCTGCGAAGGTCGATACCGCCTACACGGCGATAACCTCGCTTATCGACGTGGTCTCGGAGATACGCAAAACCGTCGTGTCGGCGACCGACCCCGCCAATGATCGCGACAAGCTCAGCGTCACGATGGAGCAGTATAAGTCACAGTTGGAAAGCGCCGTGAATTCCGTCAATTTTTCCGGTGAGAACTGGCTGTTGAACCGAGATGCGACGGCACCTGTGCAACGGTCGGTCATCGGCGGCTTCGTGCGCGGTCCGAACGGTGAATACTACCCGCAGAATATTACTTACCCGGCAGCCAATACGATCATGATCGACACGAACAACGCCAGCCGCGGTCTTTTGACGAAATCGATCAGCGCCGATCCGGACGCAGTGCCGGCCCGCGATTACTATCTGCTCGATGTAGGTTCGACGACGTCTGCGGCTGGTACCGAAATATCGATCTCCACAACCTCGACGTCGCAGGACCTGCAGGACATGCTGACGGTATTGGACAATATCCTTTCCAGCCTCAATGCCACCGCCGCGGGCCTTGGCACGATGAATTCGCGCATCGAAGACCGGCAGGATTTCGTCGCCACGCTTTCGACGTCGCTGAAGACAAGCATAGGCGCCCTTGTCGATACTGACATGGACGAAGCCTCGGTCCGCCTGTCCGCAGCTCAAACAGCACGTGATATGGCAACCGAAGCACTTTCTGTCATGAACACGTCCGCGAGCAAGGTCTTAATCCTGCTCGAGTAGAGTCGGCCTGAATGGCAGGTGTGGAGCCTGCCATTCATCCTCGCACAAGTTTGGATTTCTAGTCTGAAGAAGAAACGCTGTTTGAGCCGTGCGAAGGCTGAAGAATGCCTTCGCGTCCGTTGCCGGCGTAAGTGTTTGGTTCGTGCAAGGCGGGACGCGCATGTTGAAATTGATTGCAGATGCCGGGTGGTTTCAATGAGCGCTATGCTTGCTCGGTATTTGAAGGACTTCGGTGAGACGAAACCTGCCGCACCGGTCGTCGATACCGACAACTTCGCCGAGGACGTCTTCGGCGGTTTTCCGGACGTCGCGCAAGAGCCTGCGGTCGATGTCAAAGCCGAGCGCCGTCACGCCTATGGCGAGGGCTATGCCGCAGCGGCGGCCGAGCTGACGGAGCGATACGAGTTGGAGGCGCAGACGGTCGCGCTTGTGCACCAGCGCGAGATTGAAGAACTGACGGCAAGGTATGAAGAAGAGACGGCAGCAGTAATTGCCCGCCGTCTCGATGAGATCGCGGCGGAGGTCGCAAATCTCGTAAGTGCGGCAACCGCGAAAGCGATTGCGCCGATGCTGACGCAAGCGCTTGCCGTCCAGGCGGTCTCAAGTCTTGCAGCCTTGCTACGCGAAGCGATCCTGGAAGGAGCAGCAGGTTCGATGACGGTTAAAGGCCCGGTGCGGCTTTTCGAATTGCTGAAGGCCGAAATGGGTGAAAGGCCGGATCTGCTGCGCCATCAGGAATCCGATGACGCCGATCTCTCTGTTGAAGTCGGCGATTCGGTATTGGTGACGCGCATTTCCGCCTGGTCTGCCAGCCTGAAGAAGGTTCTTGAATGAGTGAAAGCGAAAACCATCACCACGGCAGGAATGAAGTCATCATCGTCAAGCGACATGGCGGCGGCGATCATGACGGCGCGCATGGCGGAGCCTGGAAAATCGCCTATGCCGACTTCATGACCGCGATGATGGCGTTCTTCCTCGTCATGTGGCTGGTCAATGCAGCAAACGAGGAAACCAAGGCCTCCGTCGCCACCTATTTCAATCCGATCAAACTTGCCGATGAGAAGCCCACCGAGAAGGGCTTGAAGAAGCCCGTCGACCAGGCCGATGGCGATCAGAAGCAGGACAAGTCGAAAGAAGAGGAAGAAGAACCCACCAAAGGCGCATCGGCCGCGAATGGTGACGATCAGACGTCGACTTCAGGCGACCAGAGGAATTACTCCGAAGCGGATTTCTTTGAGAACCCCTATTCGGTTCTTGCCGAAATCGCCCAGGAAGTCGGCCAGCAGGCAAATGTCAGCGCGAAAGGCGAGGGTGGAGCAAGCGATTCGGGTCCCGCAACCGGGGCTGATGGCGGAAAGGCGTATCGCGATCCGTTCGATCCGGATTTCTGGACGAAGCAGGTCGAGGTCACGCATGCCGACAAGGCCGAACAGGCCGCAGCCGACGAGGCCGACCCCGAACAAAAGCCCGATGCGACGGAACTGGCGAAGGCAGAGGCTCTCAAGCCCGCAGCCGCAGATCAGGCGTCCGCCTCAGCAGCCGAAGCGCAGGACAAAAGCACCCTCTTGCCGGAAAAATCAGGTGAAGCTGCAGCCGAGGCACAAAATCCCGGCCAACAGCAGGCTGCCGATGCACCAAAGCTCGCCGACGTGCACAAACAGGCCGAGGAACTGCAGCAGGAGATCGCCAGGCAGATCAGCGGTATTGCCGGCAAGCTTGCGGAGGGTTTGACCGTCACTGCAGCAGAGGGCGGCCTCCTCGTCAGCCTGGCTGACCAGAACGACAGTTCCATGTTCAATATCGGCTCGGCCGTTCCGCGTAAGGAAATGGTGCTGGCGATGGAGAAGATCGGCGAAATCCTGAAGAGCCGTCAGGGCGCTGTCGTAATCCGCGGCCATACGGACGGCCGTCAATACAAGGGCACCGACAATGAAAACTGGCGTCTTTCCATGGATCGTGCGCAGGCAGCCTATTACATGATCGTTCGGGGCGGGGTGGACGAGAAGCGCGTCTCCCAGGTTTCGGGCTTTGCTGACCGGAGGCTGAAGTTGCCCGACGATCCATTCAATGCCGGCAACCGCCGCATCGAAATCCTGGTTCAGGCGGATCAAGGATAGTTTCATGGCGCGCCCGCAGCACCGGCATCTTCTCCTGGCTCTCGGACTGGCGATCGCTTCGCCGGCCGTCGCTGCGGGTGAGGATCAGGCGAACCTTTCGCCGTACAAGATGTTGCGTTCGCTGCAGTTCGTACAGGACTCGGTCGCCCTCGGCGATCATTCGGCGGCGGAGATGCAGCGCTTCATGCTCGGCACGATCGATCAGCGCCTGCGCAGTGCAGATGCCTCAGTCTTCGATGATGACCGCAATGTCGATGCCGCACTCGTCTATGCCATGAGCGGCGGCAATCCGGCCACGCTTGAATATCTGATTGCCCGGGACGTGAACGGCTATTTCGACACTCGTGTAACCGATGTCCTGCGCAAGTACCTGAGCGGCAAGGGCCTGCTCGTTGCAAAGACACTGGTCGAAACCGCAAATGAGTACCGCGACAAGAAGATCGGTCCCTATCTCGCGCTTGTCGGCGGCAACGTCATGGTGGCGCGAAGCCCGGATGAAGCGCTCAAGCTTTATGATCAGGCGCGGCTCTCGGCGCCGGGAACGATCGTAGAAGAGGCGGCCCTGCGCCGCTCGGTGGCGATTTGCGTCGAAGCGGGTCTCCTTGACAAGGGGCTTGCCTATTCGCAGCGCTATGTGCGGCGGTTCCTCCATTCGCCCTATGCGAGCCAGTTCGCCGATCTTTTCGTCAAGCTTATCGTCGACCACGACCATGTGAAGACGGAAGATATCGTCGGCATCCTCTCCTTCATGGACGAGTCGCGGCGGCGCGAGGTCTATCTGCGCATTGCGCGCGCCGCCGGTATTGCCGGCAAGGCGGAAGTTGCGAGGACGGCAGCCGCATACGCGCAATCGCTTGCCGGCGAACCGAACAATGCGCTCGGCGCGCTCGCGGATTTCTACGGCAACATGGCCTTGGTCTCCACGCCCGACGTGGGTACGGCCGCAAAGAGCATCAGCAGCGTTGCAGACAGCGAGCTCTCCCCGCGCGACCGCGCGCTACGCGCTGCGGCCAAATCAATCGCCGAACAGGTGCTGCAGCCGCCGGATCCGGCAAGCCTGACACAAGCGTCCGATTCTAAACCTGCTAATGAAGAAATTACTTCTGAACAGGCAGCCGTATCCACGGCCGACGGAAACCAGCCCGTAGAGGTCGCGGCGCCCTCCAAGCCTGCTGACGGTGGGGCGGCGCCGGCGCTGATGCCGGACGGTGCAGGGCAAGACGCTGAAGCGTCATTCAAATCCTTTGTGACGACGAGCCGTTCGAAACTCGATGAAATCGACGGTCTCTTGAGCCAAGAGAGCAATTGAAATGATTGATATGAGCGTTACAGGGGGAGCGGCCGCAACCGAGGCGTCGTCAGCCGCCAGAGGCAATGGTCCGGCAGCCAAGGGCGGCGACGCTGGCAATGGCGGCTTTTCGGACGTGCTCTCGAAGGCAGGAAACAGTCCGCAAAACAGTACCGGCGGCGAGCCTGCTGGGGCCCCTGCGGCTGATGATGCCCAACCAGAAATCGATGAAGGCGCCGCCGGCAGTATTGCCCTCAGTCTGCGCGATCGCGCTCGCAGCAAGCCGATGATCGCCCTCAGCGATGCATCGTTGAAACAACAGGCCGCGACGCAGCCTCAGACAGTTGCAACCGTCACAGGCACATCCGGCAAGGATCAAATGAAAAGCCGCGTCGATACGGCTTCGGTAAAATTCAAAATCAAAGGAGACGCCGGCGAGGTCGCGGAAGATGCACATGTCGCAAAAGACGAAAAATCGGCAAAGCCCTTGGAGACCAAGGCCGGAGTCGATGAAGGCCCTTCGTCGGATGCGACGTCTGTTTCTGATGCGCTCGGTCTTTTGAACAAGGATGCCACGGATACGGTGATCCCGGTGGCCTTCCTGGCTGCAGCCAACGTGAATGCGAAGGACGATAAGGCCGGCAAGGAAAAGGGTGCCGGCGGTGGCACTGGTATTGCGCCTGCGGCCGATGCGCTGGCGGCGATCAGCGCCGGCGACGCGCAGATGCCGGCCGTGGACGACGCAGCCAATCTTGATGGAAAGACGTTTCGTTTGAGCCGCGCGGACGGGCGCGGCGAGTCCATGGACATCCGTATCGGTGCTGACCAGGAAGGGTCGGCCGCCAAGGCAAGGAGCGATATCGAAAACGTCACGGTTCTCGATTCACGCCGCTATATCGGCCTCGCGCAGAATTCCGCGTCCGTAACCGCTGCAATCCTTGGCGACAGGGAGTGGACGGGTGCGATGCAGCCGAGTTCCGCACTGTCGAACGCTGCCGAATGGACGAGCACCGGGAAGGTTGTCAACACCCTCAAGATCCAGATGACGCCGATCGACCTCGGCCTCGTGACGGCAACGATGCGCCTTTCCGGCGATGCCCTGAACGTCGATCTGAAGGTCGAAACCGGTGCGGCCTATCGGCAGCTCAAGGAAGATCACGGCAAGATCATCGAGGCGCTTCGCAGCCAGGGTTATGCCATCGACAACGTCACGATCAGCATGGCGCCGGTAGAAAAGCCCGACGCGGGGAACCAGGCAAATGCGCAAGAGCAGTCTTCCCAGCAACAATCCCTGCAGCAGGGGCAGGGCGGTGAAGCGCGCGAGCGCCACACCCAGACAGCACAGCGGGGCAATGGAGGCCTTAATGGGGCAGGGGAGACAAATGTTGAAGATGTTGCTTCTGGCGCCGCTGGCGGCGGCGCTCCTGGCAGCGTTTACCTGTGAGACGCGTGCCTCCAACGGTGCCTGCGAAAGGGAAATCCAGTCTGCTGCCGCCAAATACGGCATACCGGAAGGCATTCTCTATTCCGTGGGCCTGACGGAGACCGGACGCAAAGGTTCGCTCTATCCTTTTGCGCTGAACATAGAAGGTAAGGCAGTCTTCCCGCCTTCCGAGCTGGACGCCATGAGGCAGTTCTATTCGGCGCGAAAAAGCGGGGCAAAGCTCATCGACGTCGGCTGCATGCAGATCAACCATTACTTTCATGGCGAGAATTTCAGCTCGGCGGAAGCCATGTTCGACCCCCACCGCAACGTCGAATATGCGGCAAAGTTCCTTCGCAATCTTCACGACCGGCATGAAACCTGGACGATGGCGGTAGCCAGATACCACGCCGGACCAAATAACGACCCTGCGCAGAAGCGGTATGTCTGCCGCGTGATCGCCAATCTCGTCGCTACCGGTTATGGCAAGTGGACTCCCAATGCGAGTAACTTCTGCCATAACTGATGCAAGCAAAAATAGAAAAATGTGAACAAAACGGAATCGTGCCATAATGTGGCAGGAATTGGCCGAAAATTGGGTCTCCAAGATCTAATTTACCCGCCGTTAACTTTTCCACGAAATTTTTGTGTGCATAACCGAGGCGGCATACTAGATATAGAGCAAATCGGGACCCAGTTCTTAATCAACTGTTAATTCCTGCCATTAAGTTCCAGCAGCTTGTCCCAGATTCGTGCGATTCGTACCCATAGATCATCGAGGTGCCACACTGATTCGGAGGCGGACGAATGATCGTAGTGGTTGATGAGCGTGAGCTCGTAAAAGATGGTTACACATCACTGTTTGGCCGCGAGGGCATTCCCTCGACCGGCTTTGATCCAAGCGAATTCGGCGAGTGGGTGCAAACGGCGGCGGATTCCGATATCGCGGCTGTCGAAGCTTTCCTGATCGGCCAGGGCAGGCGGACCTTAGAGCTGCCACGGGCGATCCGGGATCGCTCCCAGGCCCCGGTGATTGCGGTCAGCGACCAGCATTCGCTCGAAAACACCCTTGCACTTTTTGATTGCGGCGTCGACGATGTCGTCCGCAAGCCAGTGCACCCCCGTGAAATCCTGGCGCGCGCCGCTGCAATCCGCCGCCGCCTGAAAGCGATTTCGACCCACACCGATATCGGCGCAATCCGCGTCTTTTCGGACGGCCGCGATCCGGAAATCAACGGTGAAGTCTTTGCGCTTCCGCGCCGCGAACGCCGCATTTTGGAATACTTGATCGCCAACCGCGGCCGCCGCGTCACCAAGACCCAGATCTTCAACGCCATCTACGGCATCTTCGACGAGGAAGTCGAAGAGAATGTCGTTGAGAGCCATATCTCCAAGCTGCGCAAGAAGTTGCGCAAGAAGCTCGGCTTCGACCCTGTCGATTCGAAGCGCTTTCTCGGCTACTGCATCGACTGGAACTGATTTTCAGCGGCGGGCCCGGCCCGCGGAAACGTGCCTTTCAATATTTCGATCAGGCAGCTCCGCTACAGACAGCTTCACGCAAGGCCCGCCAAATACTCTCCAGCTATCAAGGAAAACGAGGTTTTCAGATGAGCATTTTTGGCAGCATGAAGACGGCAGTGTCGGGGATGAACGCACAGGCAAACCGCCTGAGCACCGTTGCCGACAACATCGCGAATGCAAATACCACCGGCTACAAGGCTGTCTCGACCGCCTTCTCCTCTCTCGTCCTGCCGTCCACGGCAGGCAACTACAATTCCGGTGGTGTGCAGACGTCCATCCGTCAGGCTGTTTCCGACCAAGGCGACATCTCCTACACGACTTCGGGCTACGACCTCGCCATTTCCGGCGACGGCTTTTTCATCGTGCAGGGCGCCGACGGCACGCCGGTCTTGACGCGCGCCGGTGACTTCACGAAGGACGACGAAGGCAACCTCGTCAACTCGGCGGGCTTCACGCTGATGGGCTATCCTTATGGTTCGTCCGCTCCGGCCGTCGTCGTCAACGGCTTCGACGGCCTCGTTCCGATCAATGTCCTCGGCGACCAGAAACTGGAAGCCGTGCCGACGGCGAATGGTACGTGGACGGGCAACCTCAAGCCATCTTCGCCCATCGAAACCACTGCGGCAGACCTCCCGAGCGCAAACAACGCAACGGCCACATCCGACACGCAGAAATATTCGATCGTCACCTATGACAAGCTCGGCAGCAAGGTGATGTACGACATCTACTTCACAAAGGTCCCGGTAACGGCCGTGGCGCCGCTGCCGCCGACTGGCACCGCCTACGAATGGGAAATGGCCGTATTCCGCAACGCCGACAAGGCCGCGACTGGCACGAGCTCCTTCCCGTACTCTTCCGCCGCCGTTGACGTGAAGCGGGTATATTTCGACAGTGCAGGGCAGATGCTGACGGATGCAACGCATACCAGCACCACGGACATCATCGATCCGGTGACGGGTCTCACCATCAATATGAGCCTCGATCTCTCGCAGGTCGGCGACAGTTGGTCCGGCACCGGTAATGTCGATGGACAGGGCGCAAACTCGCCGGTCGATATCACCATCGACGCCGATGGTGTGGTGTATTCGAAGTACGACGACGGCAGCACCAAGCCCGTCTTCCAGATCCCGCTCGCAAACGTGCCAAGCCCCGATCTGCTGACGCTGATGTCCGGCAACGTCTACTCAGCGAACGGCAGGTCCGGCGTCACCGTCACCGGCTTCCCGCAGACGAGTGGCTTCGGCAAGATCCAATCTGGCGCGCTTGAAGGTTCGAACGTCGATATGGCGGGCGAACTCACGGAAATGATCGAGTCGCAGCGCAGCTATACGGCAAACTCGAAAGTATTCCAGACGGGTTCGGACTTGATGGACGTCCTCGTCAATCTCAAAAGATAAGTAAGGTAACGGCTAAGCCATGTCGCTCACTTCCGCACTTAATACGGCACAGGGCATATTCAACAATACAGGCGCGCAAAGCAGCGTCGTATCGAACAATATCGCCAATGCCGGCAATAAGGATTATGTGCGTCGGCAGGCGATGCTCACCACCTCCTTGAATGGCGCGCAGGTGGTCAAGATCAACCGTGCGCAGGAGGATGCTCTCCTGCGCCAATACCTGAAGAGCAATTCTCAAGACAGTGCCCAGCAGACCCTTTTGAACGGCTTGGAAGACATCAAGTCCGTCATCGGCGGCAACGATTACGAGACGGCGCCCTCCACCTACCTTGCGGTCTTTCGTGACAAGCTTAGCGCGTTCAGAGCCGCACCGAACAGCACGATCGCCGGCCAGGGCGCGATCACGGCGGCGCAGGACGTCGTGAACTCGCTCAACAATGCGACCAACGCTGTCCAGCAGGTGCGGATGAATGCGGACAAATCGATTGCAAATTCCGTAGAAGAGCTGAATGAGCTGCTGGCGCAATTCGAAACCGCAAACAACGCCGTCAAGTCTGCCACGTCCGCCGGTGCCGATCCCTCGCAAGCGCTCGACCAGCGCGATGCCTTGCTCAAGCAGATTTCGGGGATCGTGGGAGTCACGACCGTCACCCGCGATAACAACGACATGGTACTTTATACCTCCGACGGGGTGACGCTCTTCGAGACCATTCCGCGCGCGGTGACGTTCAAGCCGACCCAGAGCTACGGCGCCTCCACCGACGGCAACGGCGTTTACATCGATGGCGTGGCGCTCGGCAAGGGCTCGGGCGGCACGACGTCGGCAAAGGGCAGTCTCCAGGCGCTTCTCCAGCTTCGTGACGAAGTCGCGCCGACGTTCCAATCCCAGCTCGACGAAATCGCCAAGGGTCTCGTTGCGTTATTTTCGGAAACGAACACGGCCGGAACCAGCACGCTACCGGGTCTCTTTACCTGGACGTTGCCGAGCGGGCTTCCGGGCGGAACGCCGACGACGGCCACGATCATCGACGGCATTGCTGGTTCCATCACGGTCAATCCGGCAGTGGTGACCTCGCTGGGCGGCGATCCGATGAAGCTGCGCAACGGTTCGATCAACGGCGCCGCCTTCGATCAGAATACCGCTGCCAATGGCGGCTACACCGCCCAGCTCGACAAGTTCTACACGGCCATGGGCGCCAAGATGGATTTCGATCCGGGCGCTGGCGTAATCGGCTTCAACTCGGCGACGGGTATCGACTCGAACGTCAGCATCATGGATTTTTCGTCTAGCTCGATCGGCTGGTTCGAACAGTACCGCAGCGACGCGAGCGGTGCCACGGAGAACACGGCGGCAGCGCTTTCGCGATCCGACGAAGCCTATTCCAACGAGACCGGCGTCAACCTGGACGAAGAGCTGACGCTGCTTCTCGACATCGAACAATCCTACAAGGCGGCGACGAAGATTTTGAACGCCATCGATGAAATGTTGAAGTCATTGCTGGATATAGCGAGTTAAGCCATGAAGAGCTCTTTTATTTCTAGTTCAGCCATTCAGAACGCGATGCGATTGACGATCCGCCAGTCGCAGAACCAGATGGTCAAGGCTTCGATTGAAGCCACCACGAAAACCTACGCCGATATCGGCGTATCGCTCGGCATCGACGCGGCCAAGAGCGTGAACTATGCGCGCGAGCTTGATCGGATCTCCTCGTTCAAGGACAGCAACTCCACGGTCAATCTTCGTCTCGAAATGTCCCAGAGCGGGTTGGCCGACGTGCAGAAGGCGAGTGATGCGCTGGTCAAGAATCTGACGGCGCTCAAGGGAAGTCAGGCATCGACCGCCATCACCGTTACTCTCCAGTCCTCGGCGGCGGCACTTTCACAGCTCTTGGACACCGGCAACATGATCACCGGCGGCGAATACCTGTTTTCCGGTGTCAATACGGACGTTCCGCCACTGACGGATCGCAGCGCGACCGTTGAGGCCGATATCGTCACTGCCCTGAACACATACGCGACCGGGCTTTCCAAGCCGGTCAGCGCCTTGACCGCGGCTGAAATCGATACCTTCATGACCAGCACCGTGGAGCCGATGTTCAGCGCTGCGGCATGGACGAACCCCGCCACCGGCTGGTCCAAGGCCTCCAATCAGAACATGACGAGCCGGATCAGCAACTCGGAAGTCATCACATCGTCCACCAACGCCAATTCCGACGGCATGCGCTACCTCGCAATGGCCACGGTGATGACGAATGCGCTGATCGATCAGGGCCTTGGCACTGATGCCATGGACGCGGTTTCCTCGCGCGCCATCGGCTATGCGGCGCAGGCGACATCCGGCCTCGTGACGCAACAGAGCCAGCTCGGCCTGTCGCAGGAGCGCGTCGAGAAGGCGAACGACGCTCTCGATGCCCAGGCTGCCATCATCAACAACAAGGTCGTGGACCTCCAAGGTGTTGACCCTGCAGAAGCTTCGACCCTCGTCAAGACCTTGGAAACGCAGCTGGAGACGGCTTACACGATCGTATCGAAAATACAGCAGCTGAGCCTCGTGAATTACCTTTGATGATCAAAGGCGCGCAATACAAAGAAGGATGCATGAATGTATCAATTCTCTTATGCCGAGGTCATGCAAGACTCGGTGACCGACGCAAAAGAGCGGGAGCGGCAAGTTCTCGACCGGTCTATCGAATTGCTCTCGCTGGCGCGCGACAAGGAAAAGTACAGCCGGGAATCCGTTGAGGCATTGTTTTACACCCGGCGTGTTTGGGTGAGTTTTATCGAGGATCTCAAGCATCCCGACAATCAGCTCCAGATCGAGCTGCGGGCCAACCTGATTTCGATCGCAATCTGGATTTTGAAGGAATGCGACAAGATCAGGCGACGCCAATCGAGTAACTATCAAGGCATTATCGACGTTACCACCATCATCAGGGATGGACTTAAATGAAAAGTACACTTCGCATTTCGCTAAAAGCCGGAGAGAGAATCTTCATCAACGGCGCGGTTTTGCGCGTTGACCGCAAGGTCGCGCTGGAATTCCTGAATGATGTGACGTTTCTTCTTGAAAACCATGTTCTTCAGCCGGAAGACGCCACGACGCCACTGCGCCAGCTCTACTTCATCGCGCAGATGATCCTGATTAATCCGGAAGGCAAGGAGCAGTCGACGGCAATGTTCCGCAAGTCGATCACCATGCTTTTGACCTGCTTCAAGAACGAAGAGGTTCTCGCCGAGCTGAAGCGCATCGATGGCCTCGTCTCGACGGGGCGCGCATTCGATGCGCTGAAGGCGATCCGCGCGCTCTACCCGACCGAGGACGGCATCTTGAACAACCAGGAAATGCACCCGGCGATGGTCGAGCAAATCCGCAAGGAGATCGCACCATGGCGGTAGACGGCGTTTCCAGCGTCGGCACGACGTCGACCACGCAGACTGCGCAGCAGAAGGCAACGCTCAACTACGACAACTTCCTGCAGTTGCTCATCGCGCAGATGAAGAACCAGGATCCGACGGATCCGATGGACGCCAGCGAGCAGATGTCGCAGCTCGCAAGCTTTTCGCAGGTGGAGCAGACGATCCAGACCAACACGAAATTGGACACGCTGCTCGCAAGCTCCAGCCTCACCCAGGCAGGCAGCTATATCGGCAAGTACATGACCAGCGCCGACGGCACCGTTAAAGGCACCGTCGCCTCGGTCAAGGTGTATTCCGACGGAATTATCGCGACGACGACGGACGGGAAGAGTATTCTCGTGCAGGCGGGAATCACTCTCGCGGATGAAGCGCCCGCGTCAGACACGTCGTCGTGACCTGACTTTCAACGCAATAATGGTCCGGCCACTGAGGGGCGGACCGAAAGGCGATATGAGGTTGCCTGACGATGAATGAAGCCGATGCACTCGACCTTTTTCAGGCGGCCATCTGGACCGTTTTGATCGCAGCCGGCCCTGCGGTCGCTGCTGCCATGATTGTTGGCCTCGTCATCGCACTGATCCAGGCGCTGACGCAGATTCAGGAAGCGACGCTCACCTTCGTTCCAAAGATTGTCGCCGTTCTCATTACCGTCGGCATTTCCGCACCGTTCGTCGGTTCCCAGATCTCCATTTTCACCGACATGGTCTTCTCGCGCATCCAGTCTGGCTTCTGAGCTACCTTCGCGCAAGCTTCGCCGGTTAATTCTCGATCCGAATTGGGCAGGGCATACCTGCCTCCTCTCATGAAGAGACGGAATCGAAATGGCGCAACCACCTGCACTCCCCCTTCCGAAATCTGCTCCGAGTCTTCGTGATGTCGGTTTTGCCCTCGGCATCATGGTCATCATCTGTGTGCTCTTCCTGCCGATTCCGCCGTTTCTGATCGACTTGGGGCTGGCGTTTTCGATCGCGTTTTCCGTTCTGATCCTGATGGTTGCCCTCTGGATTCAGAAGCCTCTCGAATTTTCGTCCTTCCCGACCATCCTGCTGATCGCGACCATGACGCGACTGTCGCTGAACATTGCAACGACGCGCGTGATCCTTTCGCATGGCAATGAGGGTCATGACGCCGCCGGCGGCGTAATCGCCGGTTTTGCAAGCCTGGTGATGTCCGGCGATTTCGTGATCGGTCTGATCGTGTTCCTGATCCTGATCACCATCAATTTCATTGTCATCACCAAGGGTGCGACGCGTATCGCTGAAGTCGGCGCGCGTTTCACCCTGGATGCGATCCCCGGTAAGCAGATGTCGATCGACGCCGATCTTTCCGCGGGCATCATCGACGAGAAGGAAGCGCAGCGCCGCCGTAAGGAGTTGGAGGAGGAAAGCTCGTTCTTCGGTGCCATGGATGGTGCCTCCAAGTTCGTCCGCGGCGACGCGGTTGCCGGCCTCCTTATTACCTGCATCAATATTTTTGGCGGCATCATCATCGGCTATTTCCGCCATGACATGCCGATTTCCGAAGCGGCCGACGTTTTCGTCAAGCTCTCGGTCGGCGACGGCCTGGTCGCCCAGATGCCGGCGCTTATCGTTTCCTTGGCGGCCGGCCTTCTCGTTTCGCGCGGCGGCACCATCGGCTCGACCGACCAGGCCGTCGTCAATCAGCTGAGCGGTTATCCGCGCGCGCTTTCCGTTTCCGCCGTGCTGATGGCGGTCCTGGGCCTGATGCCCGGCTTGCCGACAGTCCCCTTCCTGTTCCTCGGCGGCCTCATGGCGTTCGGTGCGTGGTTCATTCCGAGGCAGATAGAAGCAGAGAACAAGGTCCGCCGCGAGCAGGAGGAAAAGAAGGTCGTTCAGACCAAGGAGCTCGAAAAGGACTCGGTCAAATCGGTGCTGCGCACCTCCGAAATCGAACTCGCGCTCGGCAAGATGGTGTCGACACGCCTCCTCGGCGCACACCAGGAACTCGCCTTCCGGGTCGGCAAGATGCGCAAGAAATTTGCAACGCAGTATGGCTTCGTCGTTCCGGAGATCAAGGTCACCGACGATATCAGCATTCCCGAGAAGTCCTACCAGATCCGCATCCACGGCACGACGGTGGCATCGAACGCGTTGCGTGTCGGCGAAGTGCTGGTCGTCACCGGCTCCGGCCGCAAGCCGCGCATTCCAGGAGACGAAATCCGCGAACCGGCTTTCGGCATGCCGGCGGTTTCCATTCTTGAGGCTTTCGCCGAGGACTTGAAACGCGAAGGTTTCCAGCCGATCGACAACGTCTCGGTGGTCCTCACCCACATGAGCGAGGTCATCCGCAACAACTTGCCGCAGCTTCTCTCCTACAAGGACGTGAAGGTTCTCATCGACCGTCTCGATCCCGAATACAAGAAGCTTGCAGACGAGATCTGCACCTCGCATATGTCGTATTCGGGCCTGCAGGCCGTCCTCAAGCTGCTGCTTGCCGAGCGCGTCTCGATCCGTAACCTGCATCTGATCCTGGAAGCCGTGGCCGAGCTCGCGCCGCATGTCCGCAAGACCGAGCAGATCGTCGAGCATGTGCGGATCCGCATGGCACAGCAGCTCTGCGGCGACCTTGCGGACAATGGCGTGCTGCGCGTCCTGCGGCTCGGCAGCAAGTGGGACATGGCCTTCCACCAGGCGCTCAAGCGCGACAACAAGGGCGAGGTCGTCGAATTCGACATCGACCCGCGCAGCCTTGAGGAGTTCAGCGAGCAGGCAACGAAGGTTATCCGTGAATTCATGGACCGCGGCCTGCCATTCGCCCTTGTCACATCGCCGGAAACACGCTCCTATGTGCGCATGATCATCGAACGGCTGTTCGCCACGCTTCCGGTTCTTTCGCACGTCGAACTGGCCAAGGGCATCGAGATAAAGATTTTGGGCTCTATTTCATGATTTCCGACCCGCAAGGGACTGTTCTGGCGCTCTTCCTGGTTTTCTGCCGGATCGGCGGCTGTGTCCTTGCAATGCCAGGCTTTTCCTCCGCGCGCGTGCCGGAACTGCTGAGGGTCTTTGTGGCCGGCGGCCTTTCGATCGCCATGCTGCCGGTTCTTTGGGATACGGTTTATCCGGCCGTCAGCAATACGGGCGCGACCTATATCGGGCTCATCGTCAGCGAATCACTAATCGGCGTCATGTACGGCTTGCTGGCGCGGCTCTACACGCTGGGCTTCCAATTCGCCGCCAGCATCATCGCCATGATGGTCGGATACACCTCGCCGGGTGCGGCAGATGTCATCGAGGATTCGGTGGAAACAAGTCTCTCCGGTTTCATCACCTTTGCCGGAATGATGATCCTCTTCATGATGGACTTCCATCATGTCGTGTTCCGGGCGCTGATCGATTCCTACACGACGATGCCCTTCGGCGGCATTGCCGATATGCGCGCCAATCTGATTTCGCTCACCGATACGCTACAATCGACGACCTACATCATGCTCCGGCTCGCAAGCCCGTTCCTCATCTACAGCATGATGTTCAACGTCTCGATCGGCTTCATCAACAAGCTGGCGCCGCAGATTCCCGTGTACTTCATCTCGACGCCCTACATGCTGCTTGGCGGCTTGTTCCTGTTCTATTTCTCGGTTGCTGCCTTGATCAGCCAGTATGCACAATCTTTCCCAAGCGTGTTTATCGGAAGATAGCGAATGGCCGAGAAGACCCGTTCGGAAAAACTGAAGCGGCTCGTCGCAGTCCAGCGGCATCTGGAGCAGATGGCGGAATACGACCTTGCCGAAACGAGCCGCCAGCGCGCCGAGGTCAACCAGTCGATCGACAATGTCGTCATGGCGCTCGGCTCCATGGATCCGGTCCATCGTGCGTTTTCGCAAAGCTATGCCGACCGGTTCGAGCGGCTGAGCACCAAGGACAAGCAGCTGACCGGCATGCAGCAGCTGCACGAGATGCGTCTGCAGCGCGAGCGGGCCAAGGGCGACCGGCTGGAAGAGGGCATGAAGGAAGCCCTTGAAGCCGAACGGCGCGAGGCCGATGACAACGCGGTCTACGATGTCATCGATCAGAAATTTGCAACACCAGCCTCCAGCAAGCTTCAAAAACCATAATCCCTACAACTTAACTTAGAGGATTGTGACATTGGCTATTTCACCCCCGAGTGATCTGGTCCTGGATGTTGTCAAAGCCGCCGACCCGATGGAGGTTCAGGTGGCCCAGGAGAAATTGAAAGCGAGCCGCGCGGCGTTTCGGGCAACGGGGCTTGCCGAGAACGGCGATGGCTTTTCTGCCAAGGTCGACGTGCTTGATGGCGCCACCGGCCTCGACAACGTCAAGAATCGCGCCAAGTCTGAAGAGATTCCGGAAACCTACCGGAAGTTCGAGGCAATGGTGCTTCAGAATTTCATCAAGAACATGCTGCCGAGCGACAGTGAACAGGTCTACGGCAAGGGCGCAACGGGCGACATCTGGAAGGGCATGATGGCCGAGCAACTCGGCAACGTCATCTCCGAAGGTGACGGCGTCGGCATAGCCAAGCAGATGTATAACGAGGCGCTTCGCAAGAAGGAAGGCGCCATCGTGAACGCGTCGGCGGACCAGGATGACCGGAAGGTCGCCTTTAGCATGATCGACGAATTCCAGCGCAAGACATTCGGCACGCCAACGGCGGATGCCAAGATCAATAATGAAGCATAACCGAGGATAAAATGGAAATCATCTCGAATGAATATCGTATCAAGTCGGTCCTCGGCCGCCTGGAAATGATCATTGACAACGAGAACACGCGGATTGGCAGCGACCCGCAGTTCGATCTCAAGGTCTCGAACGCACATAAGAGCCGCTGCCTCTATGAGCTGTCGATGCTCTTCCGCGATACGGACCCGGCCGAGCTTGCTGCGTCGCATCTGGAGCAGCTTCACGGGCTGAAGCAGAAGCTGACGCTGAACGCCCGGCGCGTTGAGGCACATCTCGAAGCCGTTCGTGCGGTTGCCGACCTGTTGAAGAATGCCGTTCAGGATGCGGATGCCGACGGCACCTATTCCCAGGAACAGTTCGTCGCGCGTGATGCCGGATGGTGAAGCTCGTCCTGACAGGCATCTGGGTTTGCGCCATCACGCTTGCTTCGGTCTATTTCTCCGTGAAGCTGGCGACAGCGCCGGCCCCGCCGGCTGATGATTCGAAGCAGAGCCAGCTTGAGCTTGTGAAGGGCGAGACAATCACCGTACCGATTATCGGCGACGGCGCGGTGACTGGTTACTTCCTCGGCCGCGTGTCCTTCATGATGAACAAGGACACCGTGAAGGGTATGACCCTGCCGCTTAGCGAAATGACCACCGACGAGCTTTTCACTCTGCTCGTCGGCAATAAGATGGTCGATATCAGCAAGCTGAAATCCTTCGACCCGCAGGCCTTCCGCGACGCGATCAAGAAAGGCATGAACGAGAAACTCGGCGGCGAATACGTTTCAGAGGTCATGCTGGAGCAGCTCGACTACCTTTCCAAGGAAGACGTGAAGGCCAATGCCTCAGGCCAACAAAAGAAAACGGCCGATCCGGTCAAGATCATCGAGCCGCCGCCACCTGAAGCGGCGAGCGCTGCCCACTAGTTTCGCTGCCTTCGTCTGCGCCGTTCAGGTGAAGCGCAAAGCCGGTCGCGCCCGGTTCGCCCAGCTCAGGGCGTAGCTCCATGCTGGGGATCAGATAGTCTCCGCCATTCTGCTGACGATAGGGGATAGGTGGGGTGGACTCGAGCGTGCGCATCCTCTCACGCAGGCGCTCGGCTGCGCGTTCGAAGCCGGCCTCATCCAGACCATCGACCCTGTAAGCCACGAAAGGCGGAAGAACGGCATAGCCCGGGTAATAGAGGATTCCATGATTGATCGGGAATAGGAGGTCGTCGATCGGTCCGTTGACCCCGCGGGTCGAGTAATGTTCCTCCCAGCCGCCGGTCGTCACAATCAACATGGCCCGCTTGCCCGCCAGAGTCCCTTCGCCATAGCGGTCGCCCCATCGCTTGTCGCTGTGCTCGCCGACGCCGTAGGCGAACCCATAGGCATAGACCCGCTCGACCCAGCCCTTGAGGATTGCCGGCATGCTGAACCACCAAAGCGGAAACTGGAGGATTAGCATATCGGCCCACAGGAGCTTATCGATCTCGGTTTTGACATCCTCGGTCAGCGCCCCAGTTTCGAAAGCTCTCTTGGATGCAGCGACAGGCATGAACCGCGTATCCGTTTCCAGCGATGGAAAGTCGGCACGGTCAATCTCGGATTTCCAGCCCCCGGCATACAGGTCGGACACGCGCACCTCATGGCCCTGGGCCTCGAGCGCCTTCATGGCAACGTCTCGTAGTGCCCCATTGAGCGAGCGCGGTTCGGGATGAGCGAAGACAAGCAGAACTTTCATAGCCAGTGATCCTTGATGGTGAGAACTGACCCATAGGTAGACAGGGTTTAAATCATCCACTAGATGTGCGTAATGCATAAGATTATGCCGAATAATGGATAGTTCAGACGTTACGCTGGAACGTATGCGAACCTTCATCCGTGTTGCCGAACGCGGCAGCCTGTCGGCGGTCGCGCGCGAGTTCGGGGTCGGTCAGTCGACGGTCACGCGGCATTTGCGGGAGCTTGAGGAGGCCGTCGGCGTGCCTCTGCTGAGCAGGACCACCCGGCGTGTCGCGCTGACCGATGAAGGCAGCCGATATTATGCCAACAGCGTCCAGATCCTGCGCCTTGTCGAACAGGCCGGCGATGAGGCGCGGGGCACGCGCGGTGCGACGGCCGGCACGATCCGGATCTCCTGCACTGCGGCTTTTGGGGTTCTGCACGTCAGCCGGCTGATCTTCGCGTTTCAGGACCGCTATCCCGATATCGGAGTCGACCTCAGCCTTACCGATGAGCGTGTCGACCTTGTGCGGGAAGGCGTCGATATCGCGCTTCGCTTAGGCCCGCTCACCGACAGTTCGATGAAGCTGCGGGCGCTCGGCCAGTCCCGGCGTCTGCTCGTCGCGTCACCGGACTATCTTGCAGCGCGGGGCAAGCCGGTTGTCCCGCAGGATTTGCTCGGTCATGAAGGCATCCGTATGTCGAATGTGGCAGGGAGCGACATGCTCGCTTTGCGGGGGCCTGGAGGCGAAGACCATGCCGTTCCCTTTGAAGGGCGCTTTCGGGTCGACCATGGGCTTGCTGCACGCCAGGCCATGGTCGCCGGGCGCGGCATCGCACCGACCCATCAATGGCTTGTCGACGATCTCGTGACGGCTGCCAAGCTTGAGGTGATCTTGCCGGACTATTCGCTGCGGCCTGTCCCGCTCAGCATGCTGATTGTCCCCGAACGCGCCGGCGTTGCCCGGGTCCGGCTGCTCGTCGACTTCCTCGTCGAGCAGATTGGCGGCATTGCGGGGATCGAAAAGCCGCAGCGCTTTGGCGCACAAGCTTAACAAAGCCTTGAAAGCGGCGGCGGAATTCGAACGACTTTTCTAAGAGTTGTTTGAAACCCACCTGCTATAGCTCCCTTCATATTCCCGATGCAGCATTCGGGACTTGCTGCAGGCGGGGCGGGTGCTGCCGGTTCGTAAAAACCTGCTGGTGCGGAATATATCTTGTGTTTTCCGGGATGTTGGGCGCGTGAAGCACCCTAGCTGGAGGTTGGAATGAACCTGATCGCGAATTTCGCGGTTCTCGCATCGCGCCGCACGATCTTCGACGTGCCGGTGTGCGACCTCGGATGGGACGACGCGCTCGTCTTCATCAACGAGCTCGCCTCGTTTCCTGTCGGCCAGACCGTCATTTCCTTCGTCAACGCTCACAACATGCTGACGACGCTGCGCGATGGCGAATACCGGGATATCCTCCTGCAGAATCTTGTCCTGCCGGACGGCATCGGCCTGAACATCGCTTCCAAGATAGCGCATGGGGCGCCGTTTCCTGCCAATCTCAATGGCACGGACTTCGTTCCCGCCTTTCTGACCTATATGGAAAATCCGCGCCGTGTCGGCCTGATCGGCGGCAGGCGCGAAGTCGTCGAAAAAGCCGCAGCGAATTTCCGCAAGCATGCGCCCTGGCACGAATTCATCGTCATTTCGGACGGTTATTTCGACAAGGAGAACCCAACGGAGCTCATCGACGAGGTTGAGCGCCAGGACCTCGACATCCTGATCATTGGCATGGGAACGCCGCTGCAGGAGAAGTGGGCGCATCATCACATTCGCGCCGACCATGCCCGGCTTGTTCTGACTGTCGGGGCGCTCTTCGATTTCATCTCCGGAGTTGTTCCCCGCGCTCCGGAAACCGTTCGCATGATGCGGCTGGAGTGGGCCTACCGGATGCTGCAGGAACCGGCCCGTCTCTGGCGGCGTTATGTGCTCGGCATCCCGGTCTTTCTGTTTTACGTGATGCAATACCGCTTCAATCGCCGCGAGCGCATCCTTAGCCAGGCGGGCAACAACAGCGTCCCCTTGCCGTTACCGCAGGAACAGAGCGAGGGGGCTCACTGAGACCCTGCTTCTTGCCTCGCTGTGTTAACCATTTCTTTGCCATGAAAATTTAGAGTGTCTTAATCATCCGCTTCCTACGGGCGGCTCGGCTCGTGCGCTTGAGATAGGGCGTCATGTATGACAGCAGGTTAAGAGGCAGCATTGATAGGCGTCGAGCGGCAACGGCGGGGCCTATCGATGCACGAGACCGAAATCTCGAAACCCTTCCCGTTCGCCCCTCGGAGGCCGAACTGCTGAGGGTGATCGGAAAAGCACTCGAAGAGCAGCGCCTGCAGCGGAGCGCACCGCCCCAACCGTCGCATCTGGTCGAACGCATCGAGACAATCCTCGAAACACGTCTTCGTGCCGCAAACGATGTCCGTCCGCCGCAGCCGCCGCAGTATAAACCGGAGGCGTCTGCCGAGGCCCGGCAGGTAGACGCAGCAAATCTCAGCGCTCGACCCGTCCGCCGCCGCAGTTTGGCGAAGCCGATCGGCACAATCGCAGTTGCTGCCTTGATCGGCGCAGGCATCCCCTTGCTGATGCCTGCCGACCCCCCCCATTATGCGGCGGAGGCGGCATTTCAAGTGCAGGCGGGCAAAGCCGAGCGCGGCGCCGTGACCGCGGCAGCCGTGAAACGCCTGCTTTCCGGCCGCACCATGTCTGCCGCCGTAGGGGCGCTGAAGCTCGATCGCGATCCAGAGTTCACCGGCGACCAATCCGCGATCGGCGTAGCACTTGATCTCCTATCGGGCACTGGTGTTGCGGCCGACGCGGCCTCGCGTGCGGAAGCGGCGCTTGCGGGAATGGTCGAGGCCAATGCGGATGGAACGCAGGGCGCAGTCCGTCTGACAGTCACGACGGCCGATGGCGCCAAGTCTTTGCGTATCGCTTCCTGGCTTTCCGATATGCTGACGTCCAGCGGGCCTCCTGCATCGGCGGAGGCAGGCGCAGGGTTGCGCAAGGCCTATGAGGACGTGAAGGCGCAGCTGGTCGCCTTCACCGCAAGCAGCGGCGAAGGCAACGTCAAAGTCGCAAGTGATCTTCAGCAGCGCATCAACCAGCTTGACGCCGATCTCAAGGTCGCCGAGCAGCGGATCACGCTTGCCAAACAAGAGACCGATCGTCTCAAGGTGGCCAAGCCCGGCGATGTGCTCAACGGTTCCTTGCCACTCGAAGTGATTTCGCCTGCGCTGCAGGACGCGCGCGACAAATACGTCACCGAGAAGGCGACGCTGTCGCTGCTTTCGAACGAGCTCGGTCCGCGCCATCCGCGCCGTCTCGGACAGCAGGCTGTCGTTGACGGCCTGAAGGAGAAGGTTGCGAAGGAGCTGGCTCGCCAGGCCCAAGACGCAAATGCCGCTCTCAAGGCAGCCGCAGAAGCACGAAAGACGCTGAACGATCAGCGCAACACGCTGATCGCAATGAGCCGGGACACCGGTGTCGATCTCGCCAGACTGACCGAACTGCGCGACAAGACAGAGGCGGCGAGATCGCGGATGGCAGATGCCGTTAGAGCGACGGCTTCCATCGTCGCTCCGATCACTGCCGCCAAGCCGATAAAGACCACTGCCGTTGCCGCCGGCCCCGGACTTCCGGTTCGCTCTGCTGTCGGGGCTGCACTTGCAATGGCAATCGGCCTTGCTGGCATGCTTGGTTTGCGCCTCTTGCGAGAGCGTCCCCCACGTGCCGCGCACACGCTAACGGTCCCGGAACAACCGGAGGTGGCAGCCGGCGAACTCGAACTGCTGCGCGATCGGCTCGCCTTCCTGCGCGACAGGCTGCAATCCCACGGCGCCGGCCATCGTTGATCTCGGCCGCGGCATCATCGAAATCGCGCGCGGAACCTCGTGATGCGCAAGCTTCATATCCTCGCCAACGCGCTCTTGCGCAACGGTCGGGTATGGTCCGTCAACGCCGCTTGACCAACCCAGATACTTTAGCGCCGGGAAGATGTTAAAGCTCTTGCATTTGCCGCTTTTAAACAGGATACGGCGTTCTGAGGCAAACAGCGCGGCTGGCGAGAGCCTAGTTTGCGCGCGAGGCAGTGCAGGAGAATCGCGTGACGACAGTGATCGATGGCAAGCAGGTGGCCGCTTCGATAATCGAAACAGTAAAGATGGCAGCGGCTTCGCTCGAAAAGCAGAGCGGCGTGAAGGCCGGGCTTGCCGTTGTGATCGTCGGCGACGATCCGGCAAGCCATGCTTATGTCAATGCAAAGAGCAAGATGGCCAAGCAATGCGGCTTCAAGTCGGTACAGCACACCCTGTCGGCCGAGACGACGCAACAAGAGCTTGCCGCGCTCGTTTCGTCACTCAACGCCGATCCCTCGATCCATGGCATCCTCGTACAGCTACCGCTGCCGAAGCATCTGAACAGCGATCCGATCATCCAGTCGATCCTGCCGGAAAAGGATGTCGACGGGCTGCACGTCGTCAATGCCGGCAAGCTTGCGACTGGCGACCTTGAAACTGGCCTCGTCTCCTGCACGCCGGCCGGTGCCATGGTGTTCGTCCGCCGAATGCATGGCGAGGACCTGTCTGGGCTGAGCGCCGTCGTCATCGGCCGATCGAACCTGTTTGGAAAGCCGATGGCGCAGTTGCTGCTCAATGCCAATGCGACGGTGACGATTGCTCATTCGCGCACCAAGGATCTGCCCGCCGTCTGCCGCAATGCCGATATCCTGGTTGCGGCCGTCGGCCGGCCGCAGATGGTCAAGGCCGATTGGGTCAAGCCCGGCGCCACTGTCATCGATGTCGGCATCAACCGCATCGCCGCACCGGAAAGGGGCGAGGGCAAAACACGGCTGGTCGGCGACGTCGCCTTCGAGGAAGCATCGAATGTTGCCGCGGTGATCACCCCGGTTCCCGGTGGCGTCGGCCCGATGACGATCGCCATGCTGATGGCCAATACCGTCATTGCCGGGCATCGCGCGGCCGGCCAGACGCCGCCGAAATTTTGAGGCCTATCGCGGTGCAGGGCCGGTCGAGGCCCTAACGATCAGCTCCGCTTTCCACAGCTCGTGCTCCGGATAGGAGCCGGTCTCTTTGACGGTGCCGATCAGGCGCTGCGCAATCCGGGCGCCGGCGGCACGAAGAGACGAGCGCGTCGTCGTCAGCGGGACCGAAAAATTCTCCGGCTTCAGAAGCGGCAGCTCGTCGTCATGGGCGATGAGCGAGATATCCTCACCGAGCTTCAGGCCGGCCTGGTTCAGGGCGCGGATCGCGCCGAGTGCGAGCGCGGTGCTGGAACAGAGGACGGCAGTCGGACGCTCCGCCATCTGCAGAAACTGCTCCATCGCGATCAGGCCTTGCTCGTCGGTCATCAGCGAGTGACTGACGCAGGTTTTGGAAAGGGCCAGTCCCCGTTCCGACAAGGCCGCGACGACGCCGTTCTTCCGGCGGATCGCAAAGTCGAGATGCGCCGGCCCGTTCATCAGCGCGAATCGCGTATGGCCGAGCTGCAAAAGGAGTTTCGCGGCATCGTAGAAGGTGGTCTCGTTGTCGATATCGAGAAAGGGATAATCCGGCTCCGACCCGAACGAGCGGCCATGCACTATGAACGGCATCGCCAGCGATTTCAGCATCGCCAGGCGCGGGTCGTGAGCGCGCATATAGGCAACGAAAAGCGCATCGACATTGCCGCTGATCGCGAGGCGGCGAAGTGCAGCCACTTCGTCGTCGGGGTCAGAGGGCATGATGACGAGATGGAAGTCCTGCCGGACGGCCTCTTCTCCGAGACCGGCCAGGAACTCGCCAAAATGTATATCCGATTGATGGCCGGGCGCCATCGGCATCACCAGTCCGATCGAACCCGCCTTGCCGGTCGCGAGACGCTGAGCCGCCTTGTTCGGCCGGTATCCCGTTTCCTTGACGGCGCGAAGCACACGTTCGCGCGTCGCCTCGTTGACTTCAGGATAGCCATTGAGTGCACGGCTGACGGTCGTCTGCGAAAGACCAAGCATTTCCGAGAGCTGTTTGAGATTCACCTGCCGCGTTTCCTCCTCAGCGCCCTCAACACGCCTCCCTGCGTCCAAAGCGCTTTCAATTATGTAGCAACTCCGGCGCTTGACTCAAGAAAAATCGCTCCATATTCCCCTCCAGGTGCCGCTGCAATGGGCAATGCAAGCGTCTCGTTCCGCGGTATTTTGGAAATGGCTTGACTCTTTTCTGCCGAAAGTGAAATGAGTGTCAAAGCGCTTTGAAATTTGCTCTCGGGAGGTTGGGAAGCGCCGTTGGGATTGTGATGGGAGGTTGATCACATGAAAAAAATTCTGTTGATGGGCGTTGCCGTAACGGCGCTGTTTGCCGGGGCAGCTTCTGCTGCCGATCTGAAGTTTCCTCCAGGCCAGGATACGAAGTTCAACTGGAAAAGCTATGACGAGTTCAAGGCAGCTCACGCCGATTTGAAAGGCGAGCCGTTGACAATCTTCGGGCCGTGGCGCGGTGAGGACGAGGCCTTTTTCCGCAGCATTCTGGCTTATTTCACTGAGGCGACGGGCGTCGATGCCACCTATTCATCCTCTGAAAACTACGAACAGCAGATCGTCATCGATACGCAGGCGGGCTCGCCTCCGAACGTCGCGATCCTGCCGCAGCCCGGCCTCCTGGCCGATCTCGCCAGCAAGGGCCTCCTGACGCCGCTGGGCGAGGAGAATTCCAAGTGGGTGAAGGAAAATTACGGCGCAGGCGACAGCTGGGTCGGTTACGGCACCTACAAGGGCAAGGACGGCAAGGACGGTTACTATGCATTCCCGTACAAGGCCGACGTGAAGTCGCTTGTCTGGTATGTTCCGGAAAACTTCAAGGAAGCTGGATATAAGGTTCCGACCACGATGGAAGAGCTCCATGCCCTGACGGATCAGATCGTCAAGGACGGCGGCGTTCCGTGGTGCATCGGCCTCGGGTCTGGCGGTGCGACCGGCTGGCCTGCGACCGACTGGATCGAAGACATCATGCTGCGCATGAACAAGCCGGATGTCTATGACAAGTGGACCACGAACGAAGTGAAGTTCACCGACCCGGCCGTCGTTGCTGCAATCGATGAATTCGGCAAGTTCGCCAAGAACGAGAGCTATGTCGATGGCGGTGCTGCGGCCGTTGCTTCGACCGACTTCCGCGACAGCCCGAAAGGTCTCTTCGCCGTTCCGCCGAAGTGCTACCTGCACCATCAGGCTTCGTTCATCCCGTCCTTCTTCCCCGAAGGCACGAAGCTCGGTCAGGACGCCGACTTCTTCTATATGCCGACCTATGCGGCGCATGCCGACCTCGGCAAGCCGGTTCTCGGTGCCGGCACGCTTGTCTCGATCACCAAGGATTCGAAGGCCGCCCGCGCTTTCGTCGAATTCCTGAAGACGCCGATCGCGCATGAGGTCTGGATGGCGCAGTCGAGCTTCCTGACGCCGTACAAGGGTGTGAACACCGCGGCCTATGCCAACGAGCAGATGAAGAGGGAAGGCGAGATCTTGACGACGGCCACGACCTTCCGCTTCGACGGTTCGGACCTAATGCCCGGCAAGATCGGCGCAGGCGCCTTCTGGACCGGCATGGTCGATTTCGTCGGCGGCAAGTCTGCGCAAGACACCGGCAAGGAAATCCAGGCCTCCTGGGACGCCATCAAGTAATCGCGATTGCCGGTGCCGCGGCAAACCCGCGGCATTGCTGGCACGAATGACCGGACCCGTGGGGGGCCGGTCAACGCCGGATACTGTGATCAAACGCATAAAGAATTTGACGGTAACTGGTGTCGGCCCTTCAACATGGGCAAGGGTAGCACGGGGAGGGACGAATGCTGTCGCAGATAGTTTCCGCGTTGGGCGTTGTGGTGGTGGCGGTATTCGCCTGCTCGGCCTACTTCTATTTTTCGAACAAGATTCTGGATCTGGCGCTCCCCGTGAAGGATGGCGACATTCGTTCGGCAGCGCGCAATCTGAACCGCCGTGCGATGATCCGCCCGTGGCTCTTTCTCGGGCCGGCGCTGTTTTTGCTGATCGTCTATCTCGTCTACCCCGTCGTGGCGACCCTCATCCTCTCCTTCTACGATCGCTCCGGTGAGCAGTTCGTCGGCTTTGCAAATTACCAGTGGGCCTTCGGCGATCGTGAATTTCGCCAATCCATCTTCAATAATATTCTCTGGCTTGCCGTCGTTCCGGCGGCCTGCACGTTCTTCGGCCTGGTCATCGCAGTGATGACCGACCGCATCTGGTGGGGCAACATCGCCAAGAGCATCGTCTTCATGCCGATGGCGATCTCCTTCGTCGGCGCATCCGTCATTTGGAAGTTCATCTACGAGTTTCGCGGCGGCAACGACACCCAGATCGGGCTCTTGAACGCGATCGTGCAGCTTTTCGGCGGCACGCCGCAGGTGTGGATTTCGGTGCCCTTCTGGAACAACTTCTTCCTCATGGTGATCTTGATCTGGATCCAGACGGGCTTTGCCATGGTCATTCTTTCCGCAGCGCTGCGCGGTATTCCGGAAGAAACCATCGAGGCGGCTGTCATCGACGGCGCCAACGGCTGGCAAATCTTCTGGCGCATCATGGTGCCGCAGGTCTGGGGATCGATCGCCGTCGTGTGGACCACCATCACCATTCTCGTGCTGAAGGTCTTCGACATCGTTCTGACCATGACCAACGGTCAATGGAACTCGATGGTTCTTGCCAATCTGATGTTCAACTGGATGTTCCGCGGAGGCGGCGATTCCGGCCGAAGCGCCGTCATCGCCCTCATCATCATGCTGGCCGTGACGCCGATCATGGTCTGGAACGTCCGCCGCGCCAATCGTGAGCTGGGAGGCCACTGAGATGACGCTTGCCAGAGATTTCTTCAAGATTGGCCCCGCTCGCCTTTTCGTGCACTTCGTTGTTCTGGTCATCGTGATCCTGTGGCTGATTCCGACGCTCGGCATCTTCATCAGCGCGCTGCGAGACAAGGACCAGCTCGTCGTCTCCGGCTGGTGGACAGCCTTCGCCGGCTCCTCCCGAACCGTGGCATCGCGCCTTGGACAGCCCGACCAGCAGAAGCAAGAGGGCGCGACCTATGTGATCGCCGGCAATGTCCTGGAAGGCCAGCAGGGACGTTCGATCAAAGCCTTCGGCACGCGTGTCCAGCAGCCCGCTGCCTACAGCGCCGGTGAGACCGCCGACCTCGGCGACGGCGTCTCGCTGCTCGTCGACAGCGACGGCAGCTACCGCTACACAAAGAATGGCCCCTTCGGCCCGGACGACGGCGGCCGGCGCGTCTACGTTTCGATCGCAACGCCGCCGGAATTCACGATGCAGAACTACCGGACGGTTTTGACGGGCGAGGGCATCGGCCAATCCTTCATCAATTCGCTGACGGTGACGATCCCGGCGACCATCATTCCGATCCTCATAGCTGCCTTTGCAGCATACGCCTTGAGCTGGATGGAGTTCCCGGGCCGCGCACTGTTGATCGCGCTCGTCGTCGGTCTCATCGTCGTGCCGCTGCAGATGTCGCTGATCCCGCTGCTGCGCCTCTACAATATGGTCGGCGCGGCTTTCGATGCGCCGTCCAAGACCTATCTCGGCATCTGGCTGGCGCACACGGCCTTCGGCATGCCGCTCGCCATCTACCTGCTCCGCGCATATATCGCAGGGCTGCCGAAGGAGATCATCGAATCGGCGCGCGTCGATGGCGCGAGCGATTTCGAAATCTTCGTCCGCATCGTTTTGCCTCTTTCTTTCCCCGCACTTGCATCCTTCGCGATCTTCCAGTTCCTCTGGGTGTGGAACGACCTGCTTGTTGCCATGGTCTTCCTCGGCACCGACAGGCAGCACCTCGTGCTGACCGGCGCGCTGAACGCGCTGCTCGGCTCGCGCGGCGGCAACTGGGAAATCCTAACGGCTTCGGCCTTCGTCACCATCATCATACCGTTGCTCGTCTTCTTCGGGCTGCAGCGCTATCTGGTGCGCGGCCTGCTCGCCGGTTCGGTCAAGGGGGGCTGATCATCCCAATACGACACATCCCGCAGGAACAGACATGAGCATAGCATCCCAAACCAATTTGACCGTCGACAAGGACTGGTGGCGCGGTGCGGTAATCTATCAGATCTACCCGCGCTCCTTTCAGGATTCAAACGGCGACGGCATCGGTGATCTGAAGGGCATCACCGCCCGCCTTCCGTATGTAGCAAACCTCGGTGCCGACGCGATCTGGATTTCACCCTTCTTCACCTCGCCGATGCGCGATTTCGGCTACGACGTTTCGGACTACGAGAACGTCGATTCGATCTTCGGCACGCTGGTGGATTTCGACACGATGATCGCAGAGGCCCATCGCCTCGGCATCAAGGTGATGATCGACCTCGTCATCTCGCACAGCTCGGACCAGCACCCCTGGTTTGCCGAAAGCCGTTCCAGCAAGACGAATGCAAAGGCGGATTGGTATGTCTGGGCGGATGCAAAGCCGGATGGCGCGCCGCCGAACAACTGGCTGTCGATTTTCGGCGGCTCGGCATGGGCGTGGGATCCGCGGCGCATGCAGTATTACCTGCACAATTTCCTGACCTCGCAGCCGGACATGAACCTGCACAATCCGGAAGTACAGGACCGGTTGCTCAATGTTGTCCGCTTTTGGCTGACGCGCGGCGTCGACGGCTTTCGTCTCGACACGATCAATTTTTACTTTCACGACCAGCAGCTGCGCGACAATCCGGCGCTGCCGCCCGCCCGCCGCAACGCTTCGACCGCGCCGGCGGTGAACCCCTATAATTTCCAGGAACACATCTACGACAAGAACCGGCCGGAGAACCTGGAGTTTCTGAAGCGCTTCCGTGCGGTTCTGGAAGAATTTCCGGCAATCGCGGCCGTCGGCGAAGTAGGTGACAGCCAGCGCGGCCTGGAGATCGTCGGCGAATACACTTCCGGAAACGACAAGATGCATATGTGCTATGCCTTCGAGTTTCTCGCCCCCGATCCGCTTTCGCCGGAGCGCGTCGAAGAAGTGATGGAAGATTTCGCCGCCGCAGCGCCCGATGGCTGGGCCTGCTGGGCATTCTCCAATCACGACGTCATGCGTCATGTCAGCCGCTGGGGTTCGCTCGTCGCCGATCATGACGCATTTGCCAAGCAATATGCTTCCCTGCTGATGACCCTGCGTGGCTCCGTCTGCCTCTATCAGGGTGAGGAGCTCGGCCTGACCGAAGCCGATCTTGCCTACCAGGACCTGCAGGATCCATACGGCATCCAGTTCTGGCCGGAGTACAAGGGACGCGACGGCTGCCGCACGCCTATGGTCTGGGACTCGCAGGTTTCCCAGGGCGGCTTTTCGACCGTCACGCCGTGGCTGCCGGTGCCGGTCGAGCATATCCTGCGCGCCGTCAGCGTGCAGCAGGGCGACGAGAATTCCGTGCTCGAGCACTACCGCCGCTTCCTCGCCTTTCGCAAGCAGCATCCGGCGTTTGCCAAGGGCGAGATCGAATTCGAGCAGCCGCAAGGCGATGGGCTCGTCTTCACGCGCAGATATGGCAACGAGCAATTGCTCTGCGTTTTCAACATGAGCCCGGTGGAAATCAACGTCAGCTTACCGATGGGAGAATGGCAGGCATTGACGGGACACGGTTTCACCAGCAACAACTACGGCGACAAGATCGATATTCCGGCTTGGGGGGCGTATTTCGCCCGTCTCGCCTAAGGATCAGGAGGGGAGCACCAAATGACAGGACTTACTCTAAAGGAAATCCGTAAATCCTACGGCTCCGTGGATGTCCTCCACGGCATCGACCTGGAGATCAACCAGGGTGAGTTCATCGTCTTCGTGGGGCCGTCGGGTTGCGGCAAGTCAACGCTGCTGCGCATGATCGCCGGCCTTGAGAACATCACGGGCGGCGAGATGTATATCGATGGCCAGCTCGTCAACGACGTCCCGCCGTCGAAGCGCGGCATCGCCATGGTGTTCCAGTCCTACGCGCTTTATCCGCACATGACGGTCTTCGACAACATGGCTTTCGGCATGAAGATCGCTGGCGAGAGCAAGCAGGAGATCGATCGTCGCGTGAGAGCCGCCGCCGAAAGCCTGCAGCTCACCAATTATCTGGACCGCCTGCCGAAGGCGCTCTCCGGTGGCCAGCGCCAGCGCGTTGCGATCGGCCGCGCCATCTGCCGTGATCCGAAGGTCTTCCTCTTCGACGAGCCGCTGTCGAACCTCGACGCAGCATTGCGCGTCGCGACCCGTATCGAAATCGCCCGCCTCAATGAGCAGATGGCCGATACCACGATGATTTACGTCACCCACGACCAGGTCGAGGCGATGACGCTTGCCGACCGTATCGTCGTCCTGTCGGCCGGCCACATCGAGCAGGTCGGCGCACCGCTGGAGCTTTACGAGCGTCCGGCCAACCTCTTCGTCGCGAAGTTCATCGGCTCTCCGGCCATGAACATCATCCCCTCTACCATCAGTGAAGCGGGTGCCACCACGACGATCACGCTGAAGGGCGGCAGGTCGGTCGGGCTCGACATTCCGACCGCGGCTTCCGAAAAAGGCAAGACGGCAAGCTTCGGCGTGCGCCCTGAAGACCTGCAGATCGCCAATGGCGACGACTACATCTTCGAAGGCGAGGTCTCGATCGTCGAAGCGCTCGGCGAAGTCACGCTTCTTTACATCGAAGGCCTGGTGCCGGGCGAGCCGATCATCGTCAAGCTGCCGGGCATCACCGACATCAAGAAAGGTCAGAAGATGAGGTTCGCTGCCGATCGCTCGAAACTGCATCTTTTCGATGCCGAAGGCCACACGTACAGAAGGTAGGAGACTATTTTTGGGCGGTTCTTTATGACCGCCTGAAACGCAGCGATCATCACCTTCTGTTAAACATCCGCTGCTAGCTTTCCCCTTATAGTTACAAGGGGAATCAGGGTCGTGGGTGCATCCAATCCATTGCCTCCAGGGCATTTTCTCAACAGGGAAGAATCCTTCATGTACGACCGCGAACAGCGGTTCAAAATGGAGGATACGATGAACGCTGCGCGGATCGAGTACACCGAAAAGGGGGTCATGCACATGGCGTCCCGTCGCTGCGATATCATACGAATTTCGATGAGCAGCGCGATCCTGGCGATCCTGACGCAGTTCACTTTGCCGAAGCAGTTTTATCTGGATATTCCCGATGCACGCATCACCAAGGTCGGCTGCATGCTGATGCGGGTGAACGCCAACAACACCATCGAGGTCCGCTTCCTGCGCCTGCTGACGCAGAAGGAACTGAACAAGATTTTCGTCTACAGCACGCATCCGGCGCATCGCGACTACGTTCTAGACGTTCGCGCCTGATCGGACATTTCTGGAATTGAACAAGCCCGCGATCCGTTCGCGGGTTGTTTGCGTCAGTGGAAGAGGACGCTGGCGCCGTGGTCGGAGGCGCCGACGGAGCGGCGGAACGGAGCGAAGAGCTCGCGCCCCATGCCGAATTCATTGTCCGAAAGATCGGCCGTCACCGGCTCGCGGTCTGCCAGGGTGGCGGCATCGAGGAGGACTTCCAGCGTGCCGCGAATTGCATCGAGCCGGATGATGTCGCCGTCCATTATGCGGGCGATAGGCCCGCCCTCGACAGCTTCCGGCGTCACATGGATCGCAGCCGGAACCTTGCCTGACGCGCCGGACATGCGTCCGTCCGTCAGGAGGGCGACGTGGAAGCCGCGGTCCTGCAGTACGCCGAGCGGCGGCGTCAGCTTGTGCAGCTCCGGCATGCCGTTTGCCTTCGGCCCCTGGAAGCGCACAACCGCCACGAAGTCGCGGTTGAGCTTGCCTTCCTTGAAGGCGTCCTGCAGCTCCTGCTGGCTATGGAAGACGATCGCCGGCGCCTCGATGATATGGCGATCCGGCTTCACCGCGGATATCTTGATGACCGCCTTGCCGAGATTGCCGCGCAGCATCTTAAGGCCGCCATTCGACTGGAACGGCGTTTCGATGCTGGCGAGCACCTTGCCATCGTGGCTCTTTTCCGGTGCCGGTTCGCGAACCACCGTGGCGTTGTCGCCGAGGCGCACGTCGATCGTATAGGCTTCGAGACCCTGGCCGGCCACTGTGCGCACGTCATCGTGCAGCATGCCCTTCTTCAAAAGCTCCTTGATGAGGAAGCCCATGCCGCCTGCGGCGTGGAAATGGTTAACATCCGCCAGTCCGTTCGGATAGACGCGGGCAAGCAGCGGGATTTCCTCGGAGAGTTCGGCAATATCCTGCCAGGTGAGCTGGATGCCGGCAGCGCGCGCCATGGCGACGAGATGCAGCGTGTGATTTGTGGAGCCGCCGGTTGCATGCAGGCCGACGACGCCGTTGACGATGGAGCGCTCGTCGATCATTTCGCCGGCGGGCGTGAACTCGTTGCCGAGTGCAGTGATCGCCAGAGCGCGCTTTGCCGCCTCGCGCGTCAGCGCTTCGCGCAGCGGCGTGCCCGGATTGATAAAGGAAGAGCCGGGCAGATGGAAGCCCATGATCTCCATCAGCATTTGGTTGGAGTTTGCCGTGCCGTAGAAGGTGCAGGTTCCCGGGCCGTGATAGGACTTGGACTCGGCCTCGAGCAGCTCGGCGCGGCCGACCTTGCCTTCCGCATAGAGTTGGCGGACACGAGACTTCTCGTCGTTGGGCAGCCCGCTGGTCATCGGCCCCGCCGGCACGAAGATCGAGGGCAGGTGCCCGAAGGAGAGGGCCGCGATCACGAGGCCCGGCACGATCTTGTCGCAGACGCCGAGGAAGAGCGCCGCATCGAACATGTTGTGTGACAGGCCGATGCCGGCAGACATGGCAATCAGGTCGCGGGAAAAGAGCGACAGCTCCATGCCCGGCTGGCCCTGCGTGACGCCGTCGCACATGGCCGGAACGCCGCCGGCGACCTGGGCAATGCCCCCAGCCTCCGCCGCAGCTTCGCGGATGATCGCCGGATAGGTCTCGAACGGCTGATGGGCCGAGAGCATATCGTTGTAGGCGGTAATGATGCCGAGATTGGGCACGCGGTCGCCCGCCAGTGCATCCTTTTCGGAGGGGGAACAGATCGCAAAGCCGTGGGCGAGGTTGGCGCAGCCGAGTATCGAGCGGTTCACGCCGTTGGAAGTCGCGGCTTGCAGGCGTTCCAGATATCGATCACGCGTCGGTTTTGATCGTTCGACGATGCGGGATGTGATCGCGGAAATGCGTGCGTTAGCGGACATGGGAGGTATCCTGCCTTGGTTGCTCTCAAGTTTTACATTCGGCGGCTCTGCCCGAAGGCTTGGTTTTACGGCGCCCAGTAGATTTCGACCGGGGAAGCCGCCCGGCGCAAAACGGCCCGGATCGGCATCTCGGCCTCTTCTCCGGCATCTTCCGCTTTCGACAGCGTATCTTTCTTACCCGCGCCTTCTATGTGAAGCACCAGGAGCCCGGCATCCTGAAGGCTGGAGAAGGTGAAGGTCAGGCGCGGCTCGCCGGCGCCTTCCGCTTCCATCGTGATGATGCCGCGCGGCGTCGCCGGATCGAGCGCGGCAGCAAGGTTGCTGCCGCCGGGAAAAAACGATGCCGTGTGGCCGTCGCCGCCCATACCGAGGATCACCACATCGAACGGGTTGCCAATCGTTTTCGTCTCGGCAGTCGCAAGCTTTGCCGCATCTTCGGCAGAGCCTGATTTCTGATAGAGCGGCAGGAAGCGCGCCGCCTTCGCCTTGTTCTGCAGCAGATTGTTGGCGACCAGCAGATGGTTCGAACGCTCATTGTCCGCGGGAACGAAGCGCTCGTCAACAAGCGTGACGGTCACCTTGCTCCAGTCGAGGTCGCGGACGGAGAGCTCTTGGAAGAAGGCCTTCGGGGTCGAGCCGCCGGAAACGGCGATGCTGGCCGCTGCGCGGGCTGTGATCGCTGCAGAAAGCCGCTCCGTCACCTTGTCGGCAAGGCCGCTTGCAAGTTCCGCTGCATTGGTAAAAGCATGCAAGATTGCTGCCATCGCTCGCGATCCTAGATGTTGTCGTGCCAGGTGCGGCCTTCACGCTCGATAAGCGCGATGGCCTGGCTTGGGCCCCAAGTGCCGGCGGTATAGCCTTGCACGAGCTGGCCGGTTGTTTCCCAACCCTTGAGCATTGGATCGACCCACTGCCAAGCGGCTTCAACTTCGTCGCGGCGCATGAAGAGCGTCTGGTTGGAGCGGATGACGTCCATCAGCAGGCGCTCATAGGCGTCCGGATTGCGCACATTGAAGGCTGACGCAAAGCTCATGTCGAGCGAGACGTTGCGCAGGCGCATGCCGCCCGGGCCGGGATCCTTGATCATCAGCGACTGCTTGACGCCTTCGTCGGGCTGCAGGCGGATGATGAGCTGGTTCTGGTTGATGCGGCCGGCCGCCTGGTCGAAGATTGCGTGCGGGATCGGCTTGAAGGTAATGACGATTTCCGACATGCGGCCGGTAAGTCGCTTGCCGGTGCGGATGAAGAACGGAACACCCGCCCAGCGCCAATTGTTGATCTCGGCCTTGATAGCAACGAAGGTCTCGGTGTTCGAAACGCCGCCTTCGAGCTCCTCGAGGTAACCCCTGACCGGGCCGCTGCTGGAGGCGCCGGCGCGATACTGGCCGCGCACGGTGACTTGCTCGACGTTGGAAGCATCGATCGGCTTCAGGGCGCGCAGGACCTTCAGCTTTTCGTCGCGAACCGCCTCGGAATCCATCGATGACGGTACTTCCATGGCGGTCAGGCACAGGAGCTGCAAAATGTGGTTCTGCACCATGTCGCGCAATGCGCCGGCGGTGTCGTAATAGCCGGCGCGGCCTTCGAGGCCGACGGCTTCGGCAACCGTGATCTGCACGTGATCGATGTAATTGGCGTTCCACAGCGGCTCGTACAGGGCGTTCGCAAAGCGCAGCGCCATCAGGTTCTGCACCGTTTCTTTGCCGAGATAATGGTCGATACGGAAGATCTGCTCTTCCTTGAAGACACGGCCGATCGTATCGTTCAGTGACAGCGCCGAGGAAAGGTCGCGGCCGATCGGTTTTTCGACGACGATGCGCGTCGACTTGGTGATCAGCTTATGTTCGGCGATCTTCTGCGAGATGTCACCGAAGATGCCGGGTGCGACGGCGAGGTAGAAGGCGCGGACGCGGTCCTTGCCCTCGTCCAGCAGCTTCTTCAGCTGATCCCAACCGCCGTCAGAACGCGCGTCGACGGAGACGTAAAAGAGGCGCTTGCAGAATTTCTCGACTTCGGCCTCGTCATACTCGCCCTTCTTCAGATGCTCCTTGAGGGCATCCTGGGCGAACTTGCGGTATTCGTCATCGGAAAGCGGGCTGCGCGAAGCGCCGATAATGCGCGTCGGCTCGGTGAACTGGCCCTCGATCTGGCGGTGATAAAGGGCGGGAAGGAGCTTGCGCTCGGCAAGATCGCCGCTGCCGCCGAAGACGACATAATCAAAGGGTTCGACGGGAATGATCTGGCTGCTCATGAGCTCTTCTCTCAATCAGGCTGGTTGCGGCCTTTTAATCTAATCGATTTAAAAAAGCCAGTGTGCGATGCAATGAATCTGTCGGGTCCCGGTTTTAAAGCGAATTGCCCCGGGAGGAAATCCCGCAATCGCCCTTAAAACTTGTCGCGCAGCGCGAACCAAGACAAGGCGAGGAAAAGCAGCGGCGCGCGCATTGCCGCACCACCGGGAAATGCCGGAATATCGAGCGCCTTGAGGAGCTCCAGATCGGCTGATTTCCCAAGCACCGCTTCTGCATAAAGTTTGCCGCAGTAATTTGACAGCATCACTCCATGGCCCGAATATCCGCCGATTGAGGTGACGCCCGGCATCACTTCGCGCACGAAGGGCTGGCGCGGCATCGTTATGCCGACGCTGCCGCCCCAGGCGTGCGTGATCTCGATGTCCCTGAGTGCCGGATAGATTTCGGCGATCTGGCGGCGGATATGTTCGCTGATATCGCGCGGATTGTCGGCGGTATAGGCTTCCCGCCCGCCGAATAGCAGTCGTCCATCCTTGGACTTGCGGAAATAACGCACGACGAAACGCGAGTCGGCGACGGCTTCCCCGCCGGGAAGCACGGCAGGATATTCGTGGAGCCGCACGGTTGCGCCGATGAAGGAGCGGATCGGCATGACATGGCTTGCCGTCACCGGCTCCAGATTGCCGATATAGCCATTGCAGGCAATCAGCGCGCGGGACGCGGCAAGTGTGCCCTTCGGCGTTTCGATCCTCACCTTGCCGCCGCCCTGGCCGATTGCGGTCGCCTTGGTCATCTCGAAAATCTGCGCCCCGGCATTGGCCGCAATGCGCGCCAGCCCGATCAGCAGCTTCAGCGGATGAATGTGGCCGGTGCCGGTGTCGCGCACGCCGCAGTAGTAGCGTTTGGAGCCGAGGCGTTCCTGCGTCTCTTCTTTGTCCATGAACCGCAGATGCGGATAATCGTAACGAAGGGCTGCGATCTCGGCATTTTCGTAGTAGAAACGCGTGTAGCTTTCCTTGTGCGAGACGTTCATCTGCCCGGGCATGAATTCGATGTCGATCTGATGTTCGGTCGCAAAATCGAGCAGGTGTTTCTTGGAAGCCTCCGCAAGATCGAAGAGCGCTTTGGAACGCTCGTAGCCGATCTTCTCCTCCAGTTCCTCCGGCCACCAGCGCTGGCCGGTGCCGAGCTGCCCACCGTTGCGGCCGGATGCCCCGTCGCCGAAACGGCAGGCATCGATCAGCACGACCGAGACGCCGGCTTTCGCCAGATTGTATGCCGCCTGCAAGCCGGTATAGCCGCCGCCCACGATGGCGACGTCGCATGTCTTCGATCCGTCAAGCTGCGGATAGGTCGGCCGCTCGCCTACCGTCGCCTGGTACCACGAAACGCCCGGCGCGATGGGGCTCTGCCAGTTTTCTTGCACCGTCATGCGGCGGCCTCCTCACACGTTGAGCAGCAGGAATTCGCGTTCCCAGGGGCTGATCACCTGCATGAAGGTTTCGAACTCTCCCCGCTTCACGCCTGCATAAAGGCCGATGAATTCCTTGCCGAACACCTCCTCGAATGCCGGTTCGTCTTCCAAGAGTGCCACGGCTTCGAGCAGGCCGCGCGGAAGGTCGATCGACCCTTCATTGGCTGCCTCCTCGGTCGGTGCCGTCGGCTCGATCTCCTTGATGATGCCGAGAAGGCCCGATGCCAGCGAAGCAGCCAGGGCCAGATAGGGGTTGGCATCGGAACTCGGCAGCCGGTTTTCGACGCGCCGTGCCTGCGGGTCGGAAACCGGCACGCGGAATGCGGTGGTGCGGTTGTCGTAACCCCAAGCGTTGTTGACTGGGCAGGACATGTCCGGCGCAAGGCGCCGGTAGGAATTGACGTAGGGCGCCAGCATCACAAGTGCGCTCGGCACATATTTCTGCATGCCGCCGATGAAGTGGAAGAACTCCTTCGAAGCCGATCCATCGGAATTGGAAAAGACGTTCTTGCCGGACCCGATGTTGACGACCGACTGATGGATGTGCATCGCCGAGCCCGGCTGACCCTGCATCGGCTTGGCCATGAACGTCGCATAGATATCGTGCTTCAGCGCAGCCTCGCGGATGGTGCGCTTGAACATGAAGACCTGGTCGGCAAGCTCGATAGGGTCGCCATGGCGCAGATTGATCTCGAGCTGCGCTGGGCCCTCCTCATGGATCAGCGTGTCGATCTCGAGGCCCTGTTTCTCGGAGAAATGATAGATATCGTCGATCAGTTCGTCGAACTCGTTGATGCCGGCGATCGAATAACCCTGGCCGCCGAGGATCGAGCGGCCCGAGCGTCCCTTCGGCGGGCGCAACGGATAATCCGGGTCGTCGTTGTTGGCGACGAGATAGAATTCGATCTCCGGCGCGACGACCGGTTTCCAACCGCGTTCGGCGTAAAGTCCCATGATGCGCTTGAGGAGGTTGCGCGGTGTATAAGGAACCTCCTCGCCTTCCGAATTGACGATATCGCAGATCACCTGCGCCGTCGGATCAGTCTCCCAGGGAACGACGGAAAGCGTCGAAAGATCAGGCATCAGCTTGAGGTCGCTGTCACGGGGCTCGTAGCGGAAGCTCTCGGTCTCCTCGGGATATTCGCCGGAGATCGTGTGGCGATAGATCGCCGAGGGCAGGGCGAGCGACGTATTGGACGTGAATTTCGATGTCGGCATCATCTTGCCGCGCGGAACGCCGGCGAGGTCCGGGGTGATGCACTCGATGTCCTCGATGCCGCGTGCGCGAAGCCACTGCGCCGCTTCCTTCCAGTTTGCCACACCGCGCGAAGATCCGGGATCTGGGGGAATTTTCGTAGAGGCAGGCACGTTTCTGGCAGGCTTCAGCGTCGTCTTCTTGGGTGACATGACACACATGGTCGCGGTTGATCGGAAGGTCATCATAACTGGAGTTTGGCAATTGGCGAGGGGCGGCAGCGTTGACTTTCGCCATTTGATAGAAAAAGAAGGCGCCTTTCACAGAAAGGAAATGGGCTTGAGACTGAAGAGCGACGTGATCGTCATAGGCGCGGGCGCCGCCGGAATGATGTGCGCCATTCGCGCCGGGCAGCGCAGCCGTTCGGTGGTCGTGCTCGATCACGCGAAATTGCCGGGGGAGAAAATCCGCATCTCGGGCGGCGGACGCTGCAACTTCACCAATATCCATGCTGGCCCGAAGACCTTCCTGTCCGCCAATCCGCACTTCTGCAAATCCGCCCTTGCACGCTTTACGCCCGCCGATTTCATCGCCATGGTCGACCGGCACGGAATTGCCTGGCACGAAAAGTCGCTCGGCCAGCTCTTCTGCGACAACAGTGCCAAGGACATCATCCGGATGCTGCTCGACGAGATGCGGGCGGCAGGCGTGCAACTGCGGTTGCAGACCGAAATGCTCACCGTTGAAAAAGACAGCGACGGCTTTCGCGTCAGGACGTCCGACGGCGAATACGAGTGCGCCTCGCTCGTCGTGGCGACCGGCGGCAAGTCGATACCGAAGATGGGTGCGACGGGATTTGCTTACCGCATCGCCGAACTGTTCGGTCTCGCGCTCGTCGAAACGCGCCCGGGTCTCGTGCCGCTGACGCTCGATCCCGTCCTGCTGGAAAGCATTGCGCCGCTTTCGGGGATCTCGGCGCCGTCCGAAATCAGGCATGGAAAAACCGGCTTTCGCGAGGCCCTGCTCTTTACCCACCGCGGCCTCAGCGGCCCGGCAATCCTGCAGATATCCTCCTATTGGCGGGAAGGGGATGAGATCGCCATCGATATCGAGCCGGATGTCGACCTTCTGCTGCATCTGAAAAAAGCCAAGCAGGCGAACGGCCGCCAGTCGGCCCAGACGGCGCTCGGTGAAATCCTGCCGAAGCGGCTGGCGCAATATCTGACGGAACGCCAAGCCATTTCCGGCAACATGGCCGATCTCTCGGACAAGGGGCTGATCCGTCTCTGCGATGCGGTGCAGAACTGGAAGATCAAGCCGTCCGGCTCGGAAGGCTATCGCACCGCAGAAGTGACGCTTGGAGGCGTAGATACCGCTGGGCTCGACTCCCGCACGATGCAGGCGAAAAGCGTACCCGGCCTCTATTTCATCGGCGAATGCGTCGATGTGACGGGATGGCTCGGCGGCTATAATTTCCAGTGGGCCTGGGCCTCGGGTTTTGCCGCAGGTGAATCCTTGTAGGCAGGAATCTGGAGCAGGAGATTCAAGACCTGTTAAGAAGGTTGCGCCATCGTGTCCCAATGGCCGTTAGGAAAGAGCTTCCTAAATTGCGCTTTACCGGCAAGCCGTTTTGATGGATTGTTGAGTCTTGAAAGAAGTGGGGATCTTCGCATGAACAGGAACGCTCGACGCGCCCGCGCCATCGCAATCGCCCAGGTAAAGCCTGATACGAGGCTTGCGATCTCCCGCTTCCTCATGCTCGCGACCGGTGCAACGGCGGCGCTTGTGACCCTCCTGATCGCTCAGGGCTTCTGACACATCCCTTTCGTCATACTTTTTGCGCTTTGTCCTTGCGCGGCACACTGCTGGGCGGATATGCCGATGCGGGAAGACGCGATTTCAAACGGTTCAGCTTATCTGAATATTAAGATATCTTCTGTCACATTCACCGCGAATGTTTGGGCATCGCCGCTTTTGTGCCGGAGATGATTTGGCAATGATTGCCGCCTGACCCTCGGGTTCCCCAGTGTCCCACAATCAGCTCGATGCACTCGGCCGGCGCCGATTTCGGCCGGTGGGAGGAGTGGTGTATGGAAGGCCGGTATCGCCATGTTTATTGACAAGATCCTTTCGCGCTTCAAGATCAAGACCAAGGTTCTGATCTTCGTCCTGCCTTTTGTGATCACCATTTCCGCCGTCGGTCTGACAGGCCTCTATGCCTCCGGCCTGCTGCAGGGCCGCATGGAGATTTCAAACAGCGTGCTCCAGTCGCTCAGTGGCTTCAAGGATCTGTATGGCTCGATGGGCGATTTCCTGCAGATCACCAACCAGGAAGCACGCGACAAGCTCTACACCGACATCAAGACGCAGCGGGATACGCTGAAAGCCACCCTGAACCAGATCGGCGACAATGATGGCCGCGAGAACCTGCAAGCCGCGTCGGACGGCACGGCTGGGATTGCGGATACCGTCGGCAAGCTATGGTCTCTTCATGAACAGGAGCTGGCGCTTCGCAAGTCGATCGATGACGCACAGAAGACGCTGATCAGCAGCCGTTTCAATGTCAATTACGACGCACAGCAGCTCCAGGAAAATATCCGCAACGACGAAGGCAATGCCACCGCGACGCTGCGCGCGGCAGATCGGCTGTTGAAGGGTGGCGATACGCTTGCCTCCGTCATGACCGCCTTCAACAAGGCGCAGGCGCCTGCCGACAAGCTGAAGGTCGTCACCGATGCGATCCCGCAGATCGCCAAGGCGCAGCGCCTCATCGAAATCTCCGTGCCGCAAAACCAGAAGAGCATGACGCAGTCGATTGCCCAGACGATCAACGACCTGAAGACGCAGGCGGCAGCCCCTGATGCAGCGACCGATGAAGCGATTGCCAACCTTGGCCGCCTTGTTTCCCGCTTCCGCCAGATGTCCACCTATACGCAGTTGACGGCTACGCAGATGATGCGGGAAGCGACGACGACGTTCGTCGAGCTCGACGGCCGCATCGCTCAGACGAACTCCGTTCTCGAAGACACTCGCCGTCTTGAGACCTCGATCTATTCGCTGCAGCTGGTGCTCGGCGAATTCACCGCCAAGCCGAACCCGGACAACCGCGTTCGCCTGCATCAGGAAATCACGACGCTTGGCACCAATCTGAACACGCTGCTTGCGAGCGCCAAAGGCATGGACTTCGCGGAAGATATCGTTGCCGCCATGTCGCCCGCACTGGCTTCCATGGACAGCGACGGCGAAAAGCTGGTCGCGACAATCGGCCAGCGTACCACTGACTATGCAGCCGCCCGCCAGCAGCTCGATAGCGTCTGGGGCCAACTGACGACCTTCGCCGAGCTGCAGAAGCAGTCGGCAGGAACCGAGCGCACGCAGGCAAACAGCATCTCCGTTCTGACGACGGGCCTCGGCATCCTCGTCTCGATCGTCGGCGGCTTTGCCCTGGTGCTGACGCTGCAGCGTCCGATCGGCCAGATCACTGCCGCCATGCGTCGCATTGCCGACGGTGCGCTGGATACCAGCATTTCCGGTGAGAAACGGTCCGACGAGATCGGCGACATGGCCCGCGCCCTCGGCATCTTCAAGGAAAATGCGATCTCGAAGATCCGCATCGAGGAAGAAAGCGAAGAAGAGCGCGCAGCCGCCGAACAGGAGCGCCAGCGCAACGACGCCGAAAAGCGCGAGATGGATCGCCAGATCGAGTTCGCCGTCAACGAGCTTGCCGCTGGCCTCGAACGTATGGCGCAGGGCGACATTTCGACCACGATCGAAACACCGTTCATCGGCCGCCTCGAGCAGCTGCGCCAGGATTTCAACGGCTCGATGCTGCGCCTCCAGGCAACGATGAGCCAGATCCGCGACAATGTCGAAATGATCCAGGGCAACGGCAATCAGATGGCTCAGTCCGCCGAAGATCTCGCAAGGCGCACGGAGCATCAGGCCGCGTCTCTCGAGGAAACGGCGGCTGCTGTCGATGAGATCACCGTCACCGTCCGTTCCTCGGCGGCGCGTGCCAAGGATGCCGACCAGGTCGTTCGCGAGGCCAAGCGCAGCGCCGACGATTCGGCAACCGTCGTCAGCAACGCCATCGACGCGATGACCCGCATCGAGGACGCATCGCGCCAGATCGAACAGATCATCGGCGTCATCGACGAGATAGCCTTCCAGACCAACCTCCTGGCGCTGAACGCCGGCATCGAAGCCGCGCGGGCGGGCGATGCAGGCAAGGGGTTTGCAGTTGTTGCCATGGAAGTCCGCGAACTGGCGCAGCGTTCCGCCGCTGCCGCGCAGGAAATTAAGGGCCTGATCAACAAGTCGACGACGGAGGTCAGCTCAGGCTCGCAGTTCGTGCAGGAGACTGGTACCGTGCTTGCAAAGATCAGCGCGCAGATCGTGACGATCAGCCAGCATGTCGAGATGATCGCCCGTGCAAGCCATGACCAGTCGGGTGCGCTGCAGGAAGTCAACGCGACCGTCAATCAGATGGACCAGATGACCCAGCAGAATGCCGCGATGGTGGAGGAGACGACAGCCGCGAGCCGCGAACTTGCCGGTCAGGCGGATGCGCTTCTCGGTCTCGTCCAGCAGTTCAAGATCGACGGCGAAGGCTCCGACGCAGCGTTCTATCGCGCGGCATAAGCTTTGCGCCATCTTGCCACTCGAAAAGCGGCTTCGGTCTGCGGAGCCGCTTTTCCTATGGTTGCAAACTGGCCATCCCGGTGCGGCTAATCCGGAAGGAAGGAAAGCAGCTGCCAGAGGGCCACTGGCAACTTCTTTGAAGGCAAGCCGTTTGCGAGAAAAATCCTTAACGCTTTTCTCTTATTCTTACTTTGGTTGTACTCACCGGAGGTCTTCATGCCGCGATTCTTTTCGACGTCCATCGTGCGTCAGGTGGTTGCGATCACGCTTGCTCTGCTCGCCATCAGCACCGCGGCGATTGTCGCTGTCACATACCACAATCTCGGCCGATACGTGATGGAAAGCGCCGTTTCGGACGCAAGGGGCGCAAGCCGCACGATGGCGGTACTCTATGGTGTGGCGGATGCGAACGCGGCTGTCGGCGTGACGGGGGATGAGCTTCTCTCCGTGACGGAAGATGGCATTCCCGAATTCAAGGACCATGCCCTCGTCGATCGCACGGCCCAGTCGATCGCAGGTGTCGCGACGGTCTTTCAAAAGCAGGGCAATGACTATGTCCGCGTTTCGACCAACTTGAAGAAGGAAGATGGCAGCCGCGCTGTCGGCACCAAGCTTGCAGCCGATCATCCCGCGCAGCCGGTTCTCGGCAACGGCAAGGCCTACTACGGTCCGGCGCAGCTCTTCGGCCGGAATTTCATGACCGGCTACTTCCCGGTCAAGAGTGCCGCCGGCGCCAATATCGGCATCCTCTTCATCGGCATTCCGATGGAGGTCTATTTCGCCCGCATCAATCACCTGCAGACGATGGTTCTCGGCGTCGGCGCCGCCGTCATGCTGCTTGTCGGCATGCTCGGCTTTTTTGCGATCCGCGCCTGCGTGAAGCCGCTGTTTGCGCTGACGCAGACCGTGCACTCGATCTCGGCCGGCAATCTTGACGGCACAATCCCCTGCCTCGAGAAGAAGAACGAATTCGGGGAGATCGGACGTGCTTTGGCCGCCTTCCGCGACAGCGCCCGCGCCCAGCAGGATCTCGAAACGCAGGCTGTGGAACAGCGGGCATTGAGCGAAGCCGAGCGTGCCCGCAACGACGCCGACAAGCGTTCGCTCGATGGTCAGATCGACTTTGCCGTGAACCAGCTTGCGGCCGGCCTCGGACGCCTCGCTAAGGGCGATGTCTCACAGACGATCGAGACGCCGTTTGTCGGCCGGCTGGAGCAGTTGCGCGTCGATTTCAACGCATCGCTTGTCCGCCTGCAGGATACCCTCGTGCAGATTCGCGAGAACGCCAATGCCATCCAGCGCAATAGCGGCGCGATGCTGACATCGGCCGGCGAGCTTTCCAAGCGAACCGAAGCGCAGGCCGCCAGCTTGGAGGAAACGGCAGCTGCCGTCGAAGAGATTACTGTGACCGTGCGCTCGTCTGCAGGGCGCGCTCGCGAAGCAAACAACGCGGTCACCGCCACGAAGAAGACCGCCGACAGCTCCGGGGTCGTCGTCAGCGAGGCCGTGGCCGCCATGGGGCGCATCGAGCAGGCTTCGCAGCAGATCGAACAGATCATCGAAGTCATCGACGACATCGCTTTCCAGACGAACCTTCTCGCCCTCAATGCCGGTATCGAAGCGGCTCGCGCCGGCGAGGCTGGCAAGGGCTTTGCGGTTGTCGCCCAGGAAGTCCGCGAATTGGCACAGCGCTCGGCCGATGCCGCCCGTGAGATCAAGGGTCTGATCGAGAAGTCCAGCCAAGAAGTGACGGCGGGCTCTGCGCTGGTGCAGAAAACCGGCAGCGTGCTCGCCTCGATCAGCGAGGAGATCATTGTGATCAGCAAGCACGTCGAAACCATTGCCACGGCGAGCCAGGATCAGTCGGCGGCGCTGCAGGAGGTCAACGGTTCGGTCAACGCCATGGACCAGATGACCCAGAAGAACGCGTCGATGGTCGAGGAAACCACACAAGCAAGCCGCCAGCTCGCCGAGGAGGCCGACACGCTGATGAGCCTGCTGCAGCAGTTCCGCATCGAAGCGTCGGCGCAGTCTCATGGCCGGGCAAGGCAGGCAGCCTGATCGGGCTTGCAGCTTGAAGGTATTGAGGAGGATCGCGCCGGAAAGGCGCGGTCCTTCTGCCTTTTGAGGCTGATGCTTGTAAGCCACGCGGTGACGCTTACGAAAGGCGAGCTTCCAAAATCCCTGTAGAAGTCGTCCTCAGTCCGCTCACGCTTTTGGATTGGCTGGAAGGCCTGCGAAAGGCCGAGAAAATTGGCAATCATGATCTGCTCGATCATTGGTGATGTCCTCCGTTAAAGACATCCCTTCAAATACACATCAAAAATCGCTTCATAAACATCGAAGATCCGGCTATGTTTTTCATCAATGAAAAATACCCCATGGGATTCCTATCAGCTTTTCCTGCAGGTCGCGCGCCGCGGCGGGCTGACGGGCGCGAGTGTCGTGAGCGGCTTGAGCCCGGCCACGGTCGGCCGGCGTATGCTTGAACTGGAGCAGGAAACGGGACGGATGCTCTTTGCCCGCAGCCAGACCGGCTACCGCTTGACGGCCGACGGTCAGACGCTCCTCGACCATCTCCAGGAGATGGAAGCGGCGGCCCGGAAAGTCGATGCCTGGCGCCAGGCCGGCGAGGGCGGCGCAACGGTAAAGATCGCAGCCGGGACCTGGGTGGCCTGGCTGCTGACAGAAAACTTCTCCGCAATCCGCATTCCTGCCGACGCTTTCAACATTGTGCTGACGATCGGAGAGGCGCGGGCCAATCTCGCCTACCGCGAGAGCGATATCGGCATCCGCGCTTTCGAGCCGGACGAAGCCAATCTCGCCGCTCGCCTTTTGGGCGAAGTCGCTTATGCCGTCTATGTCCGGCGCAATGCCGGCGAGTTGGAAACCCGATGGATTGCGGTTGCTGAGGATGAGGCCATTTCTGCCTATCTCCGCTGGCCGTACCGCCAGACGCCGGAGCCGATCGTGGCGACGGTCAACCGGCCCCGGTCACTGCCGGACCTCGTCCGTGCCGGTGCGGGAAAGGCGGTGCTCCCCTGTTTCGTGGGTGATCTCGATCCGGAACTGCAACGGCTCGGCGGCGAGCTCGCGGAACTGCGCCACCGGCAATGGATCGTGTTGAACAACGAGGATCGCCATCGCCCGGAGATCCGCACGGTCGCAGATCGTATGACGAAGCTGCTGAAAAGCTACGCCGATCTTTTCGCCGGCAAGCGCGCCAGCCGCAGCTGAATTCTACGGCATCAGACGTCGCACAAGCGCGACCTGGCTGTTCACGCCGAGCTTGGAATAGATGTTCTTCAGATGCGTCCGGGCCGTCTCGTAGCTGATGCCATGCAGCTTGGCCGTCTCGCGCGGCGAGAGACCCGCGGCGATGGAGGAGGCGATCCGCAGTTCGGCAGCAGTCAGTTGCCGCTTTGCAGGCAAATGATCGTTCAATTCGGGGCGCGCAACGGGTATTCGCTCGATGACGACTGCTGCGGTTGGTCCCTGCAGGAACTCGGTCATGAAATCGGAGGTGAGGCGCACGAGCGTGCATTTGAACGAGGCGCAGGCAGAATCGAACCTCGCGGTGAACGGCCCCGCTGCGGCGGGGGGGCGGTAGCGAGAAAAGGAGCCGAGATGTTCGAGGAAATCCCGATCGCTGGAGCTCAGACGTCCTGTTGGCGTGACGCTGATCCCGGCATCTGTGGCGAGCATCTGTTGCGCGGCAAGATTCATCGATCGGATCTGGCGGCCTTCGCTGATATAAATGAGCCCGACGCCGATCGCGTCGAACAGCGAACGGCCCGTCTCATTGCCTGCTTTGTCCCGGCGGATGAAATCGAAGGCCCGCTGTAAATGCGGCGCAAGCCGCGTCAGGAGATCGGCGTTGACCCGGTTAAACCCGGTGTCGGTGCTCGATGTCAGCGTCGATAGATTGAAGGACCGGTTGTTCTCGCGAAGGATCGTCACGCCAACGCTGCTGCGGCAGCCGATACTGCGCATAAAGTCATTGTAGAATTCCGTTTTGACGAGTTCGGCATGCGGCAGCATCTGGTCGGCGATGACGCCGAGGCCGACCGGCCGGACAGCTGCCTTCGGCATCCACGGGTTTATGGTGCAATAATACCGGTTGTAGCCTTCCAGGCCGGTATCGTCCAAGCCCGAGCAGAGCGAAAAGGCACCGGCGCCCGCCACGCTGTCATGGTAAAAGAGCGTCGTCTTGGCATCGGGCATTCTCGTGTTGAGGGTGTCGAGAAAGTCCTGCCAGTCCGTTTCGCCAAACAATGCGCCATAGACCAGGTCAGTTAGAGATTCAAGATTGGCGTGCGTCGTGGCGGGCATCCGGCGTCTCATATGAGCGGATGCTGATTATGCCCGCCTTTCGTGACAGTGACAATTACGTCGAATAACGCAGATGGCGGCGCCGGAGCGGCGCCGCCATCTCTGATCCTACATCCTGTTGGCGACGACGACGGGGATCAGGAGATCGCCCCAATTTCCGTCTCCGCCATGGTGGCGGGCGGAGCGCACGAGTTCGACCGAGACCCCGGCCTCTACGGCCTTCATCACGGACTGATTGAGCCGATGCAGGTCGTTTGCGAGCATGCGGATGGTGGCCTGCTGATCGGCGCTCATGCTGGAGGATTGTTCTTCCGCTCTTTCGCGGACACGTGCGATGGAAGCCATGGCCTTTTCTCCTTTGGTGTGGCTACTCGGCTGCGGGTTTGAACTGGGCATGTTCGGTCGATTCCTTCATTGCGGTGGTCGAGGACTTGCCGCCGGTGATGGCGAGCGAGACGGCATCGAAATAGCCGGTCCCGACTTCGCGCTGGTGCTTGGTCGCTGTGTAGCCCTGTGCCTCGGCGGCGAACTCGGCCTGCTGCAGTTGCGAATAGGCGGCCATCTGCCGGTCCTTGTAGCCCCGCGCCAGTTCGTACATGCCGAAGTTCAGCTGGTGGAAACCAGCGAGCGTGATGAACTGGAATTTGTAGCCCATCGCGCCGAGTTCCCGCTGGAACTTGGCGATCGTCGCGTCATCGAGGTTTTTCTTCCAGTTGAACGACGGTGAGCAGTTGTAGGCAAGCAGCTTGCCGGGATGGATCTTGTGCACGCCCTCGGCAAAGCGCCGCGCCTGCTCCAGATCCGGCTTGGAGGTTTCGCACCAGATGAGATCACAATGCGGCGCATAGGCAACGGCACGGGCAATGCAGGGCTCAAGGCCATTGCGCACCTGATAGAAGCCTTCGACCGTGCGGCCGGCATCGTAGTCGACGAAGGGCCGGTCGCGCTCGTCGATGTCCGAGGTCAGAAGCTTTGCCGCTTCCGCATCCGTACGGGCGATAACGAGCGTGGGAACCCCCATGACGTCTGCGGCAAGCCGCGCCGCGTTCAGATTGCGGATGTGGGCCGCAGTCGGAATCAGCACCTTGCCGCCGAGATGCCCGCACTTCTTTTCCGATGCCAGCTGGTCCTCGAAGTGGACACCGGCAGCGCCAGCTTCGATATAGGCCTTCATGATCTCGAAGGCATTGAGCGGTCCGCCGAAGCCGGCTTCGGCATCGGCAACGATCGGCGCAAACCATGTTTCGACGGAAAGTCCCCGATCCTCCGATGTCTCGATCTGGTCGGCGCGCTGAAGCGTGCGGTTGATCCGCTTGGCGAGTTCTGGCCCGGCATTGGCGGGATAAAGCGACTGGTCGGGATACATCGCCGAAGCTGTGTTCGCATCGGCCGCGACCTGCCAGCCGGACAGGTAGATTGCCTTCAGTCCGGCACGGACCATCTGCATGGCCTGATTGCCAGATAGCGCTCCGAGCGCATTGACGAAATCATCGTGATGCAGCAGTTGCCACAGCCGGTTCGCCCCCATCTCGGCAAGCGAATAACGAAGTTCGACGGAGCCCCGCAATCTCTTCACGTCCTGGAGCGAATAGGGCCGCTCGATACCCTCAAAACGGCCTGCCGGAGCATTGCGGATAAGCTTGTCAAATTCTGTCACGATTTCCTCCTTCGCGATAATTATTGCCTCAACAGCTATGTGACATATTTTACAAAAACACGCGCGATGCCAGGAAAAGCTTGATTTGTAGGAGGGAATTGAGGTTAGGTTGCGAGAGCATTTACAACAACACTTTGTAAATTTGTGAATGTTTGTAAACATTCGTACGATGCGGGAGGTGTCAAATGGTCGAGCGGAAGATATTTGCTGGTCCGAAAGTTCGCCGGATTCGCAACGGCCTGGCGGTCACGCAGACGGCGATGGCCGAGGCATTGGGAATTTCGCCATCCTACCTCAATCTGATCGAGCGCAATCAGAGGCCATTGACGGTGCAACTCCTCTTGAAGCTGGCGTCGGTCTACAAGGTCGACCTTGAGGAGCTGCAGAGTGAGCCTGGAAACAATCTTGCGCAATTGCGCGAGGTTTTTGCCGATCCCTTGCTTTCGGGCGAACTGCCAGGAGACCAGGAACTCATCGAAGTCGCAGAAGCCGCGCCCAATGCGGCAAGCGGTGTCGTGAAACTCTATCGCGCCTATCGCGAGCAGGCCATGCGGCTTTCCGACTTTGCGGTCCTGATGGCGGGAGAGGGGCAGGCGCCGGCCGCTGGCGCACGGCTGCCGGCAGATGAGGTGCGCGACGTGCTGGAGCGCCGTTCTGCCTATTTCGGCGCGCTTGAAGAGGCTGCGGAGGCTTTCTTCGTCACTCTGCCAGCGGGTGAGCGCACGCAGGTTCTGAAGGACTGGTTGCAGAAAGAGCGTGGCATCAGCGTCCGCATCCTGCCGGTGCACGTGATGCCCGATCTGCGTCGCCGCTTCGACCGGCATTCCATGCGGCTTTTTATTTCGGAGCGCCTTGCGGCTTCCGATCAGCTCCAGGAAATCGCCGTCGAGGTCTCAACGCTCGCGCTTGGCGACGCCATTGCGCGAGAACTGGAAACGCTCAGCCTCTCGACGCAGGAAGCGAGGCGCATTGTCCGCTTCGAGCTTGCGCGCTACGCAGCACTTGCGCTGATGATGCCTTACGATGCGTTCCTTTCCGCAGCAAAAGCATCGCGTTATGACATCGATATTCTTTGCGCGCGCTTCGGCTGTTCGTTCGGCCAGGCCGCGACACGGCTGACGATGCTGCAGCGGCCAGCGAATGCCGGCGTTGCGTTCTTTGTCATGGAGGCCGATGCCGCAGGCCATCGGCTGCGGCGGGGAGGAGCGGCAGGTTTTCCCCACGCCCGCTTCGGCGGCGGCTGTCCGAAGCTTAACATCCACGCCGCCTTTCTCCAGCCGGGCCAAGTTCTGGCCGAAGCTGCCGAGATGCCGGATGGCTCCGCGTATCTTACCATCGCGCGGACGCTTGAAGGGCCGCATGCGCCATTTGGCGAACGGGTCCGGCGTACAGCACTTCTGCTCGGCTGCGATATCGCGCTCAAAGACAGCACTGCCTATGGCCAGGCCCTTTCTGCGAACCTGCATCCGGTGGCAATCGGGCCTGCCTGTCGCCTCTGCGAAAGGAAGGGTTGTCTTGCGCGCGCCGAACCGCCTGTCACTCGCCCGCTTGGGTTAGATGAGATGGTAGCAGGGCTCAGTGCCTTCGATTTCCAGTGACGGGTGAAATCATTGAGAGTGCAGGATTTTGCGCTTGTCGCCTCACAAAATCCTTTCTAGTCTACCTGAAAATCCAGAGGGAAACGGTGTCCGGAGTGATGCCTGCAAACGCTTATAATAAGAACGGACAGGAGATAATATGAGGTCAAGAATCGCAAGACTTGCGGCCACGGCCGTCGTTGCCGTTTTCGCTGCAACGCCGGGCTTTGCGCAGGAGCGTGTCGTCAACGTCTATAACTGGTCGGATTATATCGACAGTTCCATCCTCGAGGATTTCACCAAGGAAACCGGCATCAAGGTCGTCTACGACACCTTCGATTCCAATGAGACGCTTGAAACCAAGCTTCTTGCAGGCGGGACCGGCTACGACGTCGTCGTTCCGACCGCGGACTTCCTGCAGCGCCAGATCCAGGCGGGCGTTTTCCAGAAGCTCGACAAGTCGAAGCTGCCGAATATCTCCAACATGTGGGACGTGATCCAGCAGCGCACGGCGCAGTACGATCCCGGCAACGAGTACGCCATCGACTACATGTGGGGCACCAACGGCATCGGCTATAACGTCAAGAAGGTGGCCGAAATTCTCGGTCCGGACGCCAAGCCGGGTCTCGAAGTGATCTTCGATCCGAAGGTTGCCGAGAAGTTCAAGGATTGCGGCATCTATCTGCTCGATGCGCCGAAGGACGTGCTCTCGGCTGCCTTCCAGTATCTCGGCGTTGATCCGAACACGACCAGCGCGGATGACTTCAAGAAGGCCGAGGATCTGATGACCTCGATCCGCCCCTTCGTCCGCAAGTTCCATTCGTCCGAATACATCAACGCGCTCGCCAACGGCGACATCTGCATCGCCTTCGGTTATTCCGGCGACATGCTGCAGGCCCGCGACCGCGCTGCCGAAGCCAAAGGCAATGTCGAGGTCAACTACTCGATCCCGACTCAGGGTGCCCAGATGTGGTTCGACATGATGGCAATCCCGACCGATGCGCCGCATGTTGCCGAAGCGCACGAGTTCCTGAACTACATCATGAAGCCGGAAGTCATCGCCAAGGCGAGCGACGTTGTTTTCTACGCTAACGGCAACAAGGCTTCGCAGCAGTTCATCAGCAAGGAGGTTCTCGAAGATCCGGCGATCTATCCGACCGAGGACGTGATGAAGAAGCTCTTCACGGTTTCGCCCTGGGATCCGAAAACGCAGCGCACCGCGACCCGGCTCTGGACGAAAATTGTCACTGGCCAATAAGAAAATTCAGGCCCGGACGGAAACGCCCGGGCCTTTTCTTGGCGACTGCCGGCCGTGGGGAGGGCCTGTTCTCAAATCATGTCTCGGGGAACAACATGAAGTCACTTGGCAATATTCGCCGCACCTTCGCGCCTTGGGCCGATCCGGCTTCCAAGCCGTTTATCTCCTTCAAGAACGTGACGAAGAAGTTCGGCGACTTTACCGCCGTAAATGACCTGTCGCTGAATATCTATCATCGCGAATTCTTTGCATTGCTCGGCGCATCGGGCTGCGGCAAGTCGACATTGTTGCGCATGCTTGCGGGCTTCGAGCAGCCGACCTCCGGCGAAGTGATCCTCGACGGCACGAACCTGGCAGGTACTCCGCCCCACAGGCGGCCGGTCAACATGATGTTCCAGTCTTATGCGCTCTTCCCCCACATGACGGTCGAGAAGAACATCGCTTTCGGCCTTCGCCAGGACGGCATGCCGAAGGACGAGATTATCGAGCGCGTTATGCAGATGCTGAAGATGGTGAAGCTGGAGCAGTTTGCCTCCCGCAAGCCGAACCAGCTTTCGGGCGGTCAGCGTCAGCGCGTGGCGCTCGCCCGCTCGCTTGCCAAGCGCCCCAAAGTCCTTTTGCTCGACGAACCGCTTGGTGCACTCGACAAGAAGCTGCGCGAGGAAACGCAGTTCGAGCTCATGGACCTGCAGCAGAATCTCGGCCTCACCTTCGTCGTCGTGACCCACGACCAGGAAGAGGCGATGACGATGGCGGATCGCATCGCAGTCATGAGCCACGGCAAGGTCATCCAGGTGGCGACGCCGGCGGAAATCTACGAGGCCCCGAACTCACGTTTCGTTGCGGATTTCATCGGCGATGTGAACATCTTCGACGGCCAGGTCGCTTCCGCCGGGGCCGGTAGGGTCGAGATTGCGGTCGACAGCGGCCTCACCATCAAGGTCGCGACATCCGACAAGCCCGCGAAGGGCAGCAATGCCGGCTTTGCGATCCGCCCTGAAAAACTGAAGGTGCTTCGTCATCCGCCGCCGCACTCTTCGGTCAATGCGGCCTCCGGCGAGCTTTGGGATATCGGCTATCTCGGCGATATGACGGTTTTCCATGTCAAGCTGAAGAGCGGAAAGGTCGTGAAGGCTTCCTCGCTCAATGCGCAGCGTGCGGTCGATGATCCTTTCACATACGATCAGGAAGTGTGGATCTCCTTCGCCGAAGATGCCGGCGTGCTGCTGAGGGATTGACCATGGGCAAGCTCGGTTCCGCGATCTACAGCCGCCTCGTGATCATCGTTCCCTATGCTTGGTTGCTCATCTTCTTCCTCGCGCCGTTCTTCATCGTCTTCCGCATCTCGATGTCGGCAACCGCGATCGCGATGCCGCCCTATACGCCCGTCTTTTCGCTCGGCGATGGCTGGACCGGCTTCTGGGACAAGGTATCGACCTTCTCTTTCGAAAATTACAGTTACCTCATCGACGATCCGCTGTATTTCAACGCTTATGTCTCGAGCGTCGTTATCGCCGCGATCTCGACATTCCTGACGCTACTCATCGCTTATCCGATCGCCTATGGCATGGCGCAGGCCCCTCGCAGCATCCGTCCGACACTGCTTATGCTCGTCATCCTGCCGTTCTGGACGAGCTTCCTGATCCGTGTCTACGCCTGGATCGCGATCCTGAAGCCGGAAGGCTTGCTCAATCAGGTGCTGCTGGCCACCGGGATCATCGACAGTCCGCTGATCATCCTAAACACCAACATCGCGGTCTATATCGGCATCGTCTACTCCTACCTGCCGTTCATGGTTCTGCCGCTCTATTCATCGCTGGAAAAGATGGACGGGACGCTGATCGAGGCCGCGCAGGATCTCGGCTGCACGCCGATCACGGCCTTTTGGCGTGTGACGTTCCCTCTTTCGCTCCCGGGCGTTATCGCCGGCTGCATGCTGGTTTTCATCCCGGCCGTCGGCGAATTCGTCATCCCCGATCTGCTCGGCGGATCGCAGACGCTGATGATCGGCAAGACGCTCTGGAGCGAGTTCAATTCGAACCGCGATTGGCCGGTCTCCTCCGCGGTCGCGACGATCCTGCTGTTGATCCTGGTGATCCCGATCGTCTTCTTCCAGAACGCGCAAGCCAAAGCCGACGAGCAGGGAAGGTAAGCCATGCTGCAATGGACCCGCTTCAATATCGTCTCGGTTACGCTCGGCTTCGCCTTCCTCTATCTGCCGATCGTCCTGCTCGTGATCTTCTCGTTCAACGAATCGAAGCTCGTCACCGTCTGGGGTGGCTTCTCGACGAAATGGTACGCACAGCTGCTGTACAATCAGGCTTTGCTCGACGCTGCCTGGGTGACGGTGCGCGTGGGCGTGCTCTCCGCCACGTTGGCTACCATCCTCGGCACGCTCGCCGCGCTCACGCTCGTGCGCTACACGCGGTTTCGCGGACGCATGCTCTTCTCCGGGATGGTCTATGCCCCGCTCGTCATGCCCGAGGTGATCACCGGCCTTTCGTTGCTGCTTTTGTTTGTGGCAATCGGGTTTGACCGCGGCTTCTGGACGATCACGCTGGCGCATACGACGCTGACGATGTGCTTTGTCGCCGTTGTCGTGCAGTCGCGCCTGGTGAGCTTCGATCATTCAATCGAAGAAGCGGCGCAGGACCTCGGCGCTCCACCCGTCAGGACGTTCTTCGAGGTGACGCTGCCGATCATTGCGCCTGCCGTCTTTTCGGGCTGGATCCTGGCATTCACCCTGTCGCTCGACGACCTCGTGATTGCGAGCTTCACGTCAGGCCCGGGCGCCACGACCCTGCCGATGCGAATCTATAGCCAGGTGCGCCTCGGCGTGACCCCGGAAATCAATGCGGTCTGCACGATTTTGATCGGTATTGTCACGGTTGGGGTGATCTGCGCCTCGATCGTCTCCAAGCGCCGCGAGATACAGCGCGAACGCGATGAGCGTGCGGCAGCCAACGCGCCTTGAAAATCACTGGACGCCGGGTGGCTGCTGATTGATCAGCGGAACCGGCGAAATCACCGGGTTCGGCCAAGAGCCGCCGACGAAGAACGGCAGAAGTGGCAACACCGCCTTCTTGGTGTCATCGGTCGCCTGCAGCGATCCGGAAAGGGCCAGTCCGTTGGATTCGTAGGGGATGATGCCTGAAAGGGTCAGCGTCTCGTCTGTACCTTGAACGCTGACGCCGCGAAGTTCGGCCGAGCCATCCGCGAGACTGGCAGCCACATCAATCCGATTGAATTCGAACGCGCGGCCCGAAACGGCGCTCAGCGGGAAAAATTTCTGCAGGGCGGCCTGGCTTCGGATGGCTTCGACGTCAAGGCCGGCGATCGAGCCTGCATTGCCGCGGAATGCAAGCTGTCCGCTCACGTCGGCAGCACCTGCCGTCCAGATCGGCTTGTTGGTTTTCAGCGAAATGTCGAGCGATCCATTGGCAAGCGGTAATGGGCCCTTCAACTGCAGCCGTTCGATCAGCCCAGCAAAATCGGCACCGCGGATCGAGACCTGCAGCTTGCCGCCGCCGTCGAAGTTCCCTCGCATTGCCTCCAGATGCGCCGTCATCTCTCCGCCTTCGAACTGGCTGTCGCCGACGTCGAATTTGGCTTCGTTGCTGGAAACGATAATGCTTGCGGCGACATCAAAGAGCTGGAAGGGCGGAAGCTGCATTTCCTTGGCGGAAAGCCTGAGGTCGACATCAAGCTTCTGCAGCGGACCGCCATCGTCCGGCGCGCCCGCTTCGCCGGCGGCCAGGCGCAGAGTAAAGGCGTCGAAGAAGGGCTTCAGGTTCATACGGTCGAAGGCCAGCGTGCCGCCAAGTCTTGCCCGCGCGTTTGTGCCAATGGAGATGTCCATGACGCCGGTTGCATTCGCATCGTTGAGCCCAAGCGCGACTTCGTTGAAGCGCAGGCCGTTGGCGGCGGAAAATATGTCGCTCTGGATCGAAAACGATCTCAGCGTCTCAACGTCCGGAATGGATATGCCAGACCAGGCCAAAAGCGCCGGCAGGTCGGGAATATTGACCGACATGTTACCGGATAGTCCGGCAAGATCTGAGATACCGCCGATACCGGTGAACTCTGCCGTCACGAGCTTGGAGGTGAGTGCGGTTTTGATCTGAGCAACCTTGCCGCCGAAGATCAGTAAAGGGCTGTTGGACGAGAAGTCGAGCTTCAAGTCTTGCCCGCTCGTTCTCGCGATCAGCACCGCCGTCATCGGGCTTGAAAGCCGCGGCCAGGTGATATCGGCGGTCACGCCTTCGAAGTGATAGGTCTTGCCGGTTGCAAGGTCGGCGACATTGAGCGTGCCGTCTTCGACGGTGATCGCACCGATCGTCGCATCAAGCCTTTGATCGAGGACTTCGGCTCCGCCTTCCTGGCGCGCGCTGGTGATCGCCTTGGCAAGCTGCCCGGCATAGGTCCAGTCGATCAGCCCCTGTTGGTCGCGCGTGAGGGAAAGATTGGGGCGCAGCAGGTGGAATTCATGAAAGCGGGCGCTGCCTCGGATGGCGTCGATGAGGCTGAAATCGGCCGAAAGGCTCTCGATCGTGCCGAGCAGCTTGTTGCCGCTGCTTTCGGGCTGTCGGATGGTGATCTGGTTCAGCGTAATGCGCGGTGTCGGCCAGAATTCGAGAACCGGCGTGCCCTTGATCTCGGCCTGATAGCCGGTCCATTTCGACAATACGTCCTCGATGCCGGAGCGCACCAGTCCGCTCGAAACAAGGTAAGGGGCGGCAACACGAAGCGCCACGAAAATGATGGCGGCGAAAAGGATCAGGCTGGTTGCAATTCGCGCGAAACCCGGCAGCCAGCGGGAAACGGGTATCATCTTGCGCCGCCATTTTGGTTGTCTTGACGTACCCATAAGCTCCGCCAGTATTTTCAGCTGCTTATCCGTTAGCTATCGATTTCGCCGGATATATGAAACAGGAGACATATGCAAATCTCGGAGAGCCTGCGTCCGAAAGCGAAGCACACTTTATAATGCGGTGCAGCATGGTATATAGCGGATAATTGGGGAGGAGATTAAATGAGTGACACCGTGCCGCTTTGGGTGCCTTCGAAAGAGTCGATTGAGGCAAGCCCGATGCATGCCTTCATGCAGCGCTGCAACGCCGAGTTTGGTCTAGAGTTTGAGACCTATCTGGACCTTCATGCCTGGTCGACCGACGAGCCCGAAAAGTTCTGGACCTCGGTTTGGGCGTTTTGCGGTGTGAAGGGGGAGCAGGGCGCACGAGCGCTCGCCGACGGCGATCTCATGCTCAAGGCTCGTTTCTTTCCTGATGCGAAGCTGAACTTCGCCGAGAACCTGCTTTCGAGCGAAGGGCCGGCTGACGCGATCGTCTTCCGCGGCGAGGACAAGGTCGAGTATCGCTGGTCGTGGGAGCGCCTGCGTGCGCTCGTATCCCAGCTGCAGCAAGCCTACCGCGCGCTCGGCATCGGTGAGGGGGATCGCATCGCCGCGATGATGCCCAACATGCCGGAGACGGTCGCCTGCATGCTGGCCGCCGCCTCGATCGGTGCCATTTGGTCGTCCTGTTCACCGGATTTCGGCGAACAGGGCGTGCTCGACCGCTTCGGCCAGATCGGCCCCAAGCTTTTCATTGCCTGCGACGCCTATTGGTATGGCGGCAAGCTGCAGGATGTGAAGGCGAAGGTTGCTTCGGTCTCAAGGAGCCTCGGTGCTCCGGTTGTGATTGTCCACTATGCCGGCGATGCCGCAGCGGTTGCGAGCGAGACCCCGAAGGCGAAGACGCTGGAAGAATTTATCAAACCTTACCAGCCAAAAGTCGTCGAGTTCGTGCGGCTTCCCTTCGCGCATCCGCTTTATATTCTCTTCTCCTCCGGCACCACCGGTGTGCCGAAATGCATCGTTCATTCCGCTGGCGGCACGCTTTTGCAGCATCTGAAGGAGCATGTGCTGCATTGCGGCCTCAAGCGTGGCGAGAAGCTCTTCTATTTCACCACATGCGGCTGGATGATGTGGAACTGGCTTGTAAGCGGCCTTGCGGTGGGCGTCACGCTTTGCCTGTTCGACGGCTCGCCGTTCGCGCCGGACGGCAATGTGCTCTTCGACTATGCGCAGGCTGAAGACTTCGCGGTCTTCGGCACTTCCGCGAAATATATCGACGCGGTGCGCAAGGGAGGGCTGACGCCGCGCACCACGCATGATCTTTCGAGCCTGCGTCTCATGACATCTACGGGATCGCCGCTTTCGCCCGAAGGCTTCACCTTCGTCTATGAAGGCATCAAGGAAGACATCCAGCTAGCCTCCATCTCGGGCGGCACGGATATCGTCTCATGCTTCGTGCTGGGCAATCCGCTGCAGCCGGTCTGGCGCGGCGAAATCCAGGGGGCGGGCCTCGGCCTTGCCGTCGACGTATGGGACGATGAAGGCAGGCCTGTGCGCCAGCAGAAGGGCGAACTGGTCTGCACCAGGGCCTTCCCGTCGATGCCGGTCGGCTTCTGGAACGATCCGGATGGCGCGAAATACAAAGCGGCCTATTTCGAGCGCTTCGAGAATATCTGGTGCCATGGCGATTTCGCCGAATGGACGGAGCATGGCGGCCTTGTCATTCATGGCCGCTCCGACGCGACGCTCAACCCCGGCGGTGTGCGCATCGGCACCGCCGAGATCTACAATCAGGTCGAGCAGATGGAAGAGGTGGCCGAAGCACTTTGCATCGGCCAGGATTGGGAAGACGACGTCCGGGTGGTTCTCTTCGTTCGCCTCGCGCCGGGCGTCGCATTGACGGACGACCTCGTCAAGGCCATCAAGACCCGCATCCGCACCGGGGCCTCGCCGCGCCATGTGCCGGCGAAGATCATTGCGGTCCGCGATATTCCGCGCACCAAATCCGGCAAGATCGTCGAGCTTGCGGTGCGCGAGGTCGTGCACGGGCGGCCGGTGAAAAACAAGGAGGCGCTCGCCAATCCCGAGGCGCTCGACCTTTTCGTCGGACTCGAGGAATTGCAAGTCTGATCTCAATCCAATGCACCGCAAACTATCAGCTATCGTTTGATCGTTTCCGTCGCCTGGAAACCTTTCGTTAAGAAAGGTTGGTCAAGGGTAAAAAGAATTCGGGGCTGCGCATGAACGAAGCAGCTTGCCTGCGGGCTCCCGAAACATGATGTTGATCGACGAAGCTCTTGTTGAACAGCACCGAATTCCAGGCAGCCATTCGTGGCTGCCTTTTTTGATTCAGCCTGCCAGCACGCGCTGCGACGGGAAGGTGACCTCAACCAGCGTGCCCTCGTTCGGCGCCGAATTGATCGAGAAGATCGCCCGGTTTGCATCCACCATCGCCTTGGTCAACGGCAAGCCGAGACCCGTACCGTCGCCGCGGTGGCGCGACTGGGCGGAAACCTGCCGGAACGGCTTCATCGCTTGGTCGAGTTCGCTGCGCGTCATGCCGATGCCTGTATCGCGCACACGCAGCACGACGCTGCCATTCGCTTCATATGACGTTGAAACCACGATCTGACCGCCTGACGGCGTGAAGCGGATGGCGTTGGAAAGGATGTTGAGGGCGATCTGCTTGACGGAGCGGAGATCGGCAACGACATTCGGCACCGACTGCGACAGCGCCGTGCGAATTATGACACGTTGTCCGTTTGCCTGCGGCTGGACCAGAGCCACGGCCTCCGAAATCGCTTCGTTGAGGCCGACGGATGCGAAATCGAGATCCATCTCGCCCGCTTCGATCTTCGAGATATCGAGCAGATCGTTGACAATATCGAGAACATGGCGGCCCGACCGGCCGATGTCGTTCGCATATTCGATGTAGCGCGGATGGCCGATCGGTCCGAAGCGCTCGCTCGCCATCATGTCCGAGAAGCCGATGATGGCGTTGAGCGGCGTGCGGATTTCATGGCTGATGCGCGCCAGGAAATCCGTTTTGTGGGCATTCGCCGTTTCGGCGGCGCCCTTGGCATTGCGAAGCTCGTCCTCGGTGCGCTTCCACTGGGTGATGTCGCGGATGACGGCGCAATAGCCGCTCGAGGAGGTGAGCCGGCCCATGGTCATGAACAGCGGAACAAAGCCGCCGGATGACTCGCGGCCGATCACCTCACGCCCGTCGTTCAGAACGCTTGCGACGCCATGGCCGGAAAGGCCGTTCAGATAGTCGAGCACCGCCTTCTGGCTTTCATGCGCAAAGAGTATCACGAAGGGTTTGCCGCGGGTCTCTTCCTCATCATAGTTGAAAAGCGCGCTTGCCGAGCGGTTCATCGATCGAATGTCGCCTTCTGCGCCGATGACGACCACGCCGTCCGTCGCCGTTTCCAGGATGGAGCGAAGTTCTTCCACCTCGACCTGCAGCTTGGCGACCTTTTCGACCATGCGGTCGGAACGGAGGTCCGGACGGGGTTCTTCGTTCTGGGCCGGCGCGACGTCGCTTCCCTCGACAGGCATTAGCGCCAGCATGAGCGCGCTGGATTCTTCCCAGCGGATCGATTGCAGGCGGGCGGTGACCGGTACGAGCGAGTCGTCGGCCGTCACGAGCACCATTGCACCCGGGCGTCCCGCTTTTTCATCCAAGTCGCGGCGTTGAAGCAGCGCGTCGATCCCGCCCACATCGCTGAGATCCTCAAGCGAAGCATAGCCGGTCATTCGCATGAATTCGGGATTGGCGTGGATCAGCGCATCGCCGGCATGGACGAGCACGGCAACCGGCAACTGGTCGACGGTATTGGCCGATAGCCCGTCCGTCATCTTCACCCGCGGCGGGATGGCACTGTGCAGTACTTCGATCGGGCTGAAGGTTTCGTGCAGGCCTTCGGTGGCGTCGTCTTCATTCGGCTCGGGCGTTTCGACATGCTCTTCCGCTCGCTCCGCTGCATCGGCCGGTTCTTCGGCGGCCCCGCTCGCGCTCTCGAAGATTGCCTCGTTCGGCTCGCCTTCAAATGCAGCTTCTGCCGGCTCTGTGGAAGCCGGGCTCTCTGCAGCATCGGCCTCGGCGGGAGCCGGCTCATCGTCGCGAACGCCGAAAGCCTCCAGGCGTTTGGCGATCTCGCGGAAGTTTGCCTGCTCGGCCGCGCTCAGCGTCGGGCCTGCACCATGGAGTTGAACGATCTTGTCCGTCAGCCGGCGGCTCGGCGTTTCCACCACGCGCAGGACTGGCGGCTCTTCGCGAGGCACGGTTTCGGAGGCTGCCTCGGGCTCCGGTGCGGCTGCCGGCACTTCGGGCTGGGGATGCCCGTTGGATGCCTCCGGAGCAGCCCCTTCCGACGGCTGTTCGAGGCTGGCCGTGTCGCGGCCGAAGGCATCGGCGCCGAGCGCCAGACCGAGCGCCAGCGGATCCTCGGTGGCATCGGAAAGCCGGACAACGCCGAAGCCGCGGAAGCCGTCGAACTCCCGGTTGCGCGTATAGGTCGGCAGCGCGGCGAGATCGACGGGAACGATCAGGCTCGTCCCCTCGATCGGCCAATGGATCGTCTTGCCTGACCATGTGTCACGGCGCTCGAGTGCTTCGGCGATCTTGCCTTCGGGATCGAGGTTAAAGAGTGCCGCAATGTCGGAAAAGGCAACGCCGATGATATTGGCTGCGTGTGGACCAACGGCGTCGGCGAATTCACCCGACACTTCGCTGAAGTGGCCGTCGGCGTCGATCTTCCACACAAAGCGCGTCGCGCGGCTGTTTGGCTTGAACGCAAAGCCGTTTGCTGTTGGCGGGGCGGCAACCTTGTCTTTGCCGCCATCTTCGGTTTCGTGCCCCGGATTGCTTCCGACAGGTTCGATCTCGCGCCGCACCTCGGCATCGGCAGGCTCTGTCCCGGTCTCCGAGTCTACCGTATCGTCCCCGCCCGCCTCAGCGCGGTCGGTCAGCGGCATCTCGGGTTCAGACAGGATAAGCTCTTCTGTTTCTTGGTGATCGATGAGCGGCTCATCTGCGGCTTCCGCTGCCGGTTTGGTTTCCTCGCCGTCGACAGTCTCCAGCGCCTCTTCGAGGTCCTCGATATGCGCAACTGCATTGAGCGCGTCGTGGAATTTCGCGCCCTTCGGCTCGTCGATATGGTTAACGGCGGCTGTGGACAACGGCTCTTCCGGCGCTGCCGCGTCGATCGAGTCGAGATTGCCAAGCACGGTTTCGACGGCAAAGAGTAGATTGAGCGCCGGTTCGTCGCTGAGCTTGCCGACGGCAGCAGGCAGATAACCCTTGCCGGTTGCGACCGGCCGCTTGACAAGCCGGTCGGGATGGGCGCCTGCAAGGTTCGTCAGCGTCTTGGCGGTCTGCTGGGTGATGCCAAGCGACGCAAAGCCGGGCGAGGACGCGATGACGTCGCCTTCTGCGCCGATCACGGCCATATGCGTATCGGGATCGTCGAGCCCCTGTAGCATTCTCGCGGCCGTTTCTGCGGCAGGAAGCGGTTGTGAAGAAACGGGAACCGAGAACAGAATGCCGCGCTCGCCGGACGAGAGCCCGATCATTTCGGCCGTTGCTTGGGCCGGAGCCCGCTGGAAGCCCTTGGCGATCCGAATCATCAAGCTTCTGGTGTCGCCAATTGCGGCGAGTTGGCGAGCGGTCGTCTCGATCTGGCGGAAGGTGATGTCGGTGCGATTCACACCTTGATCGAGAAGATCATAGACGGCGGTCTGGCTGAAAAGTTCCGCGCCGGCGCCATTGGCCCAGAGCAGGCGGGAAAGATCGGCCGAGAAAAGCACCATGGCTTCGCCACGCGAAAAGCGTTCCCGCACCCGTTGATGCACGGCAATGTCGATGAACGGGTATTGGACTGCGGGCATGTCGGAACCTTGTCCCTTTCGGCCTCTTCAAAAATTAACAGTCTATTAATAACGACGCGCCGGAAATGGGTCCAGCGTAGGGGTCGGGTTTCGGGTGGAAAGGTTAATTCGTTGTGCGACGCACAATTATGTTGCAATGCACAATGGAATGCCTTATATAAGATATATCCAAACTATGCAGGCGTTATCGGCCTGAACCCAAGGAGCTTAATTCGATGGCTAACATAAAGATCGACGACGTTTTTTCAATGTCCTCCTTCGACCCGTCCAAGTTCGCCGAATCCTTCCGCGACTTCGCCGAAAAAGGCGCCCAGCAGTCGCGTGAGGCCTATGCAAAGATGAAGGCCGCCGGCGAAGATGCCGGCAAGACCCTCGAAGCCACGGTTCAGACCGCGCAGGCCGGCACGGTCGAAATCGGCCTGAAGGCGATCGACGCACTCCGCACGAACGCTGAAAATTCCCTCTCGCACATGGAAGCTCTGCTCGGTGTGAAGTCGATCGCAGAACTCGTCGAACTTCAGACTGCTTTTCTGCGCAAGCAGGCGGAACTGACCGTCGAGCAAGCGAAGTCGATGCAGGAAACCTCCAAGCAGGTTGCCGAGAAGCTCGCAAAGCCCAGCAAGGAAGCCGCCGAAAAGGTCATGGCCTCCTTCAAGGCTGCCTGATCCCATACGGGTGCAATCAAAACAAGAGGCTGGACCGTATGTCCGGCCTTTTTGTACATTGAGGGGAGATAGGACTTGAATTAATTTCCAAGTCCTCGTATGTGACCCCCGTCGCGCCAGGCGCGATTTGTGCGGTTGTAGCTCAGTTGGTTAGAGCGCAGGTTTGTGGCACCTGAGGTCGGTGGTTCGAGACCACCCAACCGTACCATTCCTCTCAAAAAACCGAAATTCGGCAGATCCACTTCGGCCGTCCGGCCTGTTATCTGCTGAACTATTGCCCTCTGGCACCGGCTCCCTATCTAGCCAACGCAGCACAGGTAAACTTTGTGTTATATTGCGTTGCAAAATGTGAGCCGGAATGTCATTTTGTGCCGGGGGTTACATCAGAGTGCTTTTAGAAGGAGACTTTAATGTCCATTTCTCTCAAGAATCTGGATGAATCCAAAGCGACGGTGGTTTCCGCGATGAATGTTGCCGCCGAGGTCAGGAAAGCGCGTGAGGCCGTTGGGTACAGCGTCGATGATCTGGCGGTCACCTGTGGCCTCGTCACCAATGAAATCATCGAAATCGAAAATGGGGAAAATGCAGATCCTGCAAAATTGCGACGCATTGCTGCCGCCTTGCAGGTTCCGCCGTCCGATTTCGTTCCTCTGTAAGGCTACACTGTGAACGAACTAAAAAGCCGGTCAAATTTGACCGGCTTTTTTTCGGCTTTGCGCCATGCTCTGCGAAATGATGGAACCTGCCCATCCTCCCGCCGTTTTACAGGCGACGGGAGAGAAAATGAGAATGTCAAAAAGGTTTCTTTACGGTGCAACCAAGGTCGAGGAGACGGACGGCGCTCAGGCGCCGGTCGCAAGCCTCGAAACGTTCCGGTGGAAGAGCCGGGTTCTGGTGATTTTCGCCGACAGGGACAATAGCCGCGCTGCGCGCCAGGAAAACCAGCTGCTTGCCGATCGCACCGGCTTGGGCGAGCGCGACATGGTCGTTCTCAAGATTTCCGGCAGCACGGTCAAGTCGATCTTCGGCGCAGGCGGCAATCTGAATGAAGGGGCGCTTCGAAAGGAGCTTGGGGCTCCCGAGACTGGTGAATTCGGAGCCGCCCTTGTCGGCAAGGACGGCACGGTGAAGCTTAAGGTCAGCGAGCCGGTGAGCAACGGCGAACTCTTTGCCATCATCGACAGCATGCCGATGCGTGCGGCCGAAGCCCTGAAACCCGACAAGTAAGCAAATCGAAGACGGAAGGAGCAGGATGTCCGTTCCCAACGAACCTATCCCCGATCAGCCGCCGATGCCCGGACCTGGCTGGAAACCGGAGCCGCCTGTCAAGGAGCCGGATCCCGATCGCCTGCCGGACGAGACGCCCAATCCCAATCCGGACGAAAACGACGCGCCACCAAAGCAGGCCGGCGGTTAGAGAAATATCTGCCGTTCCGCGCCGACCAGTTCCTGAAGAAAGTCGGCGACGGTGCGTACGCGCACCAGATCGCGGGCGCTCTCGTGATAGGTCGTCCAGTAGGCACGCCGGATCGAGACATCGGGCAGGATACGAACCAGTTCGTCATACTGCCGGGCGATGTAGTCGTGTAAGATTCCGATACCGGCGCCGGAACGCACCGCTTCGGTCTGACCGGTCGCCGAGGAGATCTCGAAGGAAGCACTCCAGTTGCGCATGACCTCGCCGGTGAAATTCAGCGATTGAGAGAAGAGCAGGTCCTCCACATAACCAATGCGGCGATGCTGCTTGAGCGCCTCGTTGTTGTCGGGCAGGCCGTTTTGTTCGGCGTAACCGCGCGAGGCATAGAGCCCCAGCGTATAGTCGGTCAGCTTCGAGGATACGAGGCGACCCTGTTCGGGCCGTTCCAGCGTGACGGCGATGTCCGCCTCGCGTTGCGAGAGTGAAAAAGAGCGCGGCACCGGCACCAACTGGATTTTCAGCTCCGGATGACGCTCGATCAGCCGTCCGATACGCGGCGCCAAAAAGGAAACGCCGAAGCCGTCCGGCGCCCCGACGCGGACCGTGCCAGCGATAGCCGTGTCTGTGCGGCCGAGGTTGGCCTGCGCGGCGAGCATTTCCGTCTCCATCCGCTCTGCCGAGGCGAGGAACACTTCGCCCTCGGCGGTCAGTTCGCAGCCATTGGTGCGGCGAGTAAAGAGGCGGGTCTTCAGTGCCCCCTCGAGCGACGTCACCCGCCGCGAGAGGGTGGCGTGGTTAAGTCCCAGCCGCTTGGAGGCGGCAAGGATCTGCCCGGTTCTCGCTACGGCGAGGAAGATGCGGACGTCGTCCCAATTCATGTCATTAAGTCCTTGCTGCCCGAGTCCCGACCCTACCTCACCAAGTGATCGCCGGTCTTAGCGAGCAGAATGATGGGGTCGACATCAATGAGTGACAGCGACCTGACCATGCGGGCGGTCGACGACTTGTACTTGAGGAAATGCGGCGTCTGGAGGTGCGCTTCGTAGTCCTCCTGGCTGGCATAGACTTCGAAGATGCGGATTTTTTCCGGATGATCCTTGATCGAGACCGCGTATAGGGTCAACACGCCTCGTTCGGACGTGACCGACGCCTCGATTTCTTCAGCCAGGAGCGCACGATAGGCATCGAGCTGCGCAGGGTCTATCTCCAGTTCCGCCATTCTCACGACACGTTTGCCGCTCATCGGTGGACGACCTCCTCTTGCGTTCGGCCTCGCGCGCGGCTGTCCAGGGTTGCGCCTTGGAGAAGGCCTGCCGGAGGAGTGCTTATACGTTTTGGCTTCGATTTTTGCACAACGGTTGCTTATAGCATTGCATTGATTTGTGCAAATTGAAGTGCGATTATGCGCTATCAACGGAAATCAAGAGGAGGCACATCCATGCGTGAGATCGGTCATTTCATTGGCGGCGAGCATGTTGGGGGCAAAAGCGGCCGCAGCAGCAACATCTACAATCCGGCAACCGGTGAGGTTCAGGCGACGGTGGCGCTCGCAAGCCTCGAGGAAATCCGTGCCGCGGTCGAAAACGCCAAGGCGGCGCAGCCAAAGTGGGCCGCAACCAATCCGCAGCGCCGCGCCCGCGTGTTCTTCAAGTTCGTGGAACTCTTGAACAAGCATATGGACGAGCTTGCCGAGCTGCTCTCCAGGGAGCACGGCAAGACCGTCGAAGACTCCAAGGGCGATATCGTCCGCGGTCTTGAAGTCTGCGAGTTCGTCTGCGGTATCCCGCATCTGCAAAAGGGCGAATTCACCGAAGGCGCAGGTCCGGCGATCGACATGTATTCCCTGCGCCAGGCCGTTGGCATTGGCGCTGGCATCACGCCATTCAACTTCCCAGCCATGATCCCGATGTGGATGTTTGCGCCGGCAATCGCCTGCGGCAACGCCTTCATCCTCAAGCCCTCCGAGCGCGACCCGTCCGTTCCTCTGCGTCTGGCCGAACTGATGATCGAAGCGGGACTTCCGGCCGGCATCCTGAACGTCGTCAACGGCGACAAGGCCGCCGTCGATGCGATCCTGACGGACCCGGATATCGGCGCCGTCTCCTTCGTCGGTTCCACGCCCATCGCCCGTTACGTCTATGGCACCGCCGCCATGAACGGCAAGCGTGCCCAGTGCTTCGGCGGCGCCAAGAACCACATGATCATCATGCCGGATGCCGACTTGGACCAGGCCGTCAACGCGCTGATGGGCGCAGGCTACGGTTCGGCTGGCGAACGCTGCATGGCGATCTCGGTTGCGGTCCCCGTCGGTGAGGAAACCGCAAACCGCCTCGTCGAGAAGCTTGCCCCGAAGATCGAGTCGCTTCGCATCGGCCCTTATACCGATGACAAGGCCGACATGGGACCGCTCGTCACCAAGGAAGCCTATGCCCGCGTCAATAGCCTGATCGATCGCGGCGTCGAGCAGGGCGCGAAACTCGTCGTCGACGGCCGCGGCTTCAAGCTGCAGGGTTATGAAGACGGCTATTTCGTCGGCGGTTCGCTCTTCGATCACGTCACGCCTGACATGGATATCTACAAGACCGAAATCTTCGGACCCGTGCTTTCGGTCGTGCGCGCCAAGAACTACGAAGAGGCCCTCGATCTGCCGATGAAGCACGAATACGGCAACGGCGTCGCCATCTATACCCGCGACGGCGATGCCGCCCGCGACTTTGCCTCGCGCATCAATATCGGCATGATCGGCATCAACGTCCCGATCCCGGTTCCGCTCGCCTATCACTCCTTCGGCGGCTGGAAGGCCTCCAGCTTCGGCGACCTCAACCAGCACGGTACGGACTCGATCAAGTTCTGGACCAAGACCAAGACCGTGACCGCCCGCTGGCCGTCAGGCATCAAGGACGGCGCCGAATTCGTCATGCCGACGATGAAGTAGTATCGAAAAGCGTCAGCTGGTGCCAATGCGGCTTTCGCGCCCATGCCGACCACGATGCTGCAATCGACATCCTGGTCGGAACACGGCGTCTATGATCGCGGAGGAAGGGCAGCGGCTTTCCGTTGAAGCGATAACTATCGGCGGAGCTTCCCGCCCCTTCCGAAATCCCCCGCTTTCGAGCGGGGGAAGATTAACCGGTGCTGGACAATAAGCCTTGTCTGCGGATCGCCCGCAACTCATCCTCGAGCGCTTGGCGCGCGTGGGCGTTAATGCGCAGGGTGGCGTCAGGGTTGCACGCTCAACGTCCGCTCGGGGGGCCTGATCGGCTCGAATGCCTTTGTGCTCCGGGGCAATATCGTCCTGACGAACGCGTGGAATTGGCAGGCGGCGACACCGAAGTGATTGCCTCCGTTCGCCCACGAGATCGGCATGTCGAGCAAAAGTAGAGCCTGCGTCAAATCTATCGCGCCGCCGGCATCAAGGCGGTTGGATGGCTGGCAATTTCCTACTCGCGATCCGCCGAAAGCGGAGCCGATCTCAGGTCCGTCGACCTCCTGAGAAGGTCCGGTATGGACCCGGCCGCGATCGTGCGATTTTTCGGTATGATCGAAACGAAGCTCGGCGAGCACTCCGAAACCAGCATGTTCTCCACCCATCCCGGTACGCCAGAGAGGAAAGGGGCCATCTTGAAATATGCCGGAAACGCCGACTGAAATGGCGCGGCCGTGATGACGGTGCAAACGTGAATGTGAATTTCATATTTTGGAATTGTTCAAAACTACGAAAGCCACTATATAGCATCCATAGGGGTATCCAGCCCACGCGATTCAGGAGAACGGCATGCGATTGACGAAGCAGACCAACTATGCGGTTCGCATGTTGATGTATTGCGCTGCCAATGAAGGACATCTGAGCCGGATTCCCGAAATTGCCAAGGCATACGGGGTTTCTGAACTCTTTCTATTCAAGATTCTGCAGCCGCTGAATAAGGCGGGCCTGGTCGAAACGGTCCGGGGCCGCAACGGTGGCGTCCGGCTCGGCAAACCGGCGAAGGAGATCAGCCTCTTCGACGTCGTCAAAGTGACCGAAGACAGCTTTGCGATGGCCGAGTGCTTCGAAGACGGCGCCGTCGACTGCCCGCTGGTCGACAGCTGCGGTCTGAACTCGGCGCTGCGCAAGGCGCTCAACGCTTTCTTCGACGTGCTGGCCGAATATTCGATCGACGATCTCGTGAGGGCGCGCCCGCAGATCAACTTCCTTCTCGGCCTGACTGGCGAAGATTTCCGCAAACCCGTCATCAGCGCTCCGGCTGCCTGACGCCTGACACGTAATAGTCGAATATGCTCATTGACCGCAGCTGCAGCATGCATCTGCGGTTTTTGCGTTTAGCGCCCCGGGATTGAATGCAGAGAGGCAATTTCGCGTATCCAAAAAGCGCGAAATTATACCAAAAGCGACAAAAACTCAGCTTCTTACGTCCGAATATTTCCAAATGAGGCCGATTTTTGACGGAAAATTTCTAAAGTTGTCCAACTGGAAAAATTTTCTGCGGATACCGTTGCTTTCAGCAAATAAATATCGTTCCATCGGCCCGCTGATCGGGAATATTTGTGCTCGATCTCCAAAGATCAAAAAAGAACAAACCTGGGAAACAAAATTATGAAAAAGCTCTCCGTCCTGCTGGCAGCGACGGCCCTGGCTTCGGTCATGGCGACGTCGGCCTGGTCAAAAACCCTTGTCTATTGCTCTGAAGGTTCGCCGGAAGGCTTCGATCCGGGCCTCTACACCGCAGGCACGACCTTCGACGCGACCTCGCGCACGGTCTACAACCGCCTCGTCGAATTCAAGCACGGCAGCACCGAGATCGAGCCGGGTCTCGCTGAAAGCTGGACCGTTTCCGACGACGGCACGGTCTATACCTTCAAGCTGCGGTCGGGCGTCAAGTTCCAGACGACCGAGTTCTTCACGCCGACGCGCGATCTCAACGCCGACGATGTCATCTTCTCCTTCGAGCGCCAGCTGAAGGCCGACAATCCGTGGAACAAGTATGTCGAAGGCGGTTCTTACGAATACGCCGCCGGCATGGGTTTCCCGGAGCTCATCAAGTCGATCGAGAAGGTCGACGACCTGACGGTCAAGTTCACCCTGGCGCATCCTGAAGCGCCCTTCATGGCCGACCTCGCCATGGACTTTGCTTCTATCCTGTCGAAGGAATATGCCGACAAGCTCGCGGCCGACGGCAAGATGAACCAGATGAACCAGATGCCGCTCGGCACCGGTCCGTTCACATTCGTCGCCTACCAGCCGGATGCCGTCATCCGCTATAAGGCCAACGAGAGCTACTTCAAGGGCAAGGAAAAGATTGACGATCTCGTTTTCGCGATCACCTCCGACGCTGCCGTGCGCGCGCAGAAGCTGAAGGCCGGCGAATGCCACATCATGCCGTACCCGAATGCTGCCGACGTAGCCGAATTGAAGAAGGACGAGAACCTGACCGTCATGGAACAGGCCGGCCTCAACGTTTCCTACGTTGCCTACAACACGCTGATCCCGCCGTTCGACAAGGTTGAAGTCCGCAAGGCTCTCAACATGGCGATCAACAAGCAGGCGATTATCGATGCCGTCTTCCAGGGCGCTGCAGCGGTTGCCAAGAACCCGATCCCGCCGACGATGTGGTCGTATAACGATGCCGTCGAAGACGACAAGTATGATCCGGATGCGGCAAAGAAGATGCTTGCCGATGCCGGCGTCAAGGATCTCAAGATGAAGCTTTGGGCGATGCCCGTCTCGCGTCCGTACATGCTCAACGCTCGCCGCGCAGCTGAACTGATGCAGGCCGACCTCGCAAAGATCGGCGTCGAAGTCGAGATCGTGACCCATGAATGGGCCGAGTACCTGAAGCTCTCCTCCGCCAAGGACCGTGACGGTGCCGTCATCCTCGGCTGGACCGGCGACAATGGCGATCCGGACAACTTCATGGATACGCTCCTCGGCTGCGACGCCGTCGGCGGCAACAACCGCGCGCAATGGTGCAACAAGGAATTCGACGACCTGATGACCAAGGCCAAGACGACGGCAGATGTTGCCGAGCGCACCAAGGCCTACGAGCAGGCTCAGCTGATCTTCAAGAAGGAAGCTCCCTGGGCAACGCTTGACCATTCGCTCGTCTTCATTCCGGTCAGCAAGAAGGTTTCCGGCTTCGTCCAGGATCCGCTCGGCTACCACCGCTTCGACGGCGTCGACATTTCCGAATAACAAGAATTATGCAAGAATGCCCGGCTAACGCCGGGCTGGCCGGCGGTCAGGCTCTCCTGACCGCCGGAAACTATTGGAACATCTGCCATGTTGCGATTTCTCATCGGGCGCCTCGCGGTCCTGATCCCAACATTCCTCGGCGTCACGCTCATTGCCTTCTCGTTCATCCGCATGCTTCCCGGCGATCCCGTCATGCTCCTGTCGGGTGAACGTGTGATGGCGCCTGAGCGTCACGCCCAGATCATGCACGATCTCGGTTTCGACCGGCCCATGTACATCCAGTACTTCGATTACCTCGGCAAGGTGCTGCAGGGCGACTTTGGAACGTCGATCGTCACGAAGCGCCCGGTTCTCGGTGATTTTGGTGCGCTCTTCCCGGCAACGCTCGAGCTCTCGCTTTGTGCCATCCTTCTCGCGGTCTGTCTTGGCGTGCCCGCCGGCGTCTTTGCCGCCGTCAAGCGAGGCACGTGGTTCGACCAAAGCGTGATGGGGGTCGCCCTTGTCGGCTATTCGATGCCGATCTTCTGGTGGGGCCTGCTGCTCATCATCTTTTTCTCCGGCTATCTCGGCTGGACGCCCGTTTCGGGCCGCATCTCGCTCATGTATTTCTTCAAGCCGGTCACCGGCTTCATGCTGATCGACAGCCTGCTGTCGGGGCAGGCGGGCGCCTTCCGCTCGGCCGTCAGCTATCTCATTCTGCCGACGATCGTGCTTGCCACCATTCCGCTTGCCGTCATCGCGCGCCAGACGCGCTCGGCGATGCTCGAAGTGCTTGGCGAAGACTATGTGCGTACTGCCCGCTCAAAGGGTTTGAAGCCGCTTCGAGTCGTTGGCGTGCATGCGCTGCGCAATGCCATGATACCGGTTGTGACGACCATCGGTCTGCAAATCGGCGTCCTGCTCGCGGGCGCGATCCTGACCGAGACGATCTTTTCCTGGCCAGGCATCGGCAAGTGGATGGTCGATTCGGTGTTCAAGCGGGACTATGCGGTCGTCCAGGGTGGTCTTCTGCTGATCGCCGGCATCATCATGCTGGTCAATCTGATCGTCGACATCACCTACGGCTTCATCAACCCACGTATTCGGCACTAGGAGCGGTCCCCGTGAGTACGACAAACATGCAAACCGGCACGGTCGCTGCAAAAACCGCCCACCCATCGGCTCTTGCGGAATTCTGGTATTATTTCTCGCGGAACAAGGGCGCCGTCATCGGCCTCGCCGTTTTCATCTTCATTCTCGTCGTGGCGCTATTTGCGCCGCTCGTTGCGCCGCATACGCCAAACGAGCAGAATCGGCAGATGCTTCTTCTTGCTCCGTTCTGGATGGAAGGCGGCAGCTCGTCCTTCCCGCTCGGGACGGACGCTGTCGGACGCGACATTCTCTCGCGCCTCATCTATGGCGCGCGCTTCTCGCTCTTCATCGGCGTTGTCGTCGTGACGATCTCGGTAATCGCTGGCGTTCTGATCGGCCTCGTGGCCGGCTATTTCCGCGGCCGCATCGATATCGCCATCATGCGCCTGATGGATATCATCCTCGCCTTTCCGTCGCTGCTTTTGGCCCTCGTGCTGGTTGCGGTCCTTGGCCCCGGCCTCATCAATGCGATGATTGCGATCTCCATCGTCAACCAGCCGCATTTCGTGCGCCTGACGCGTGCCTCGGTCATGGCAGAGCGTGAGAAGGAGTATGTCATCGCCTCCCGCGTCGCCGGTGCCGGCACCTTGCGACTGATGTTCAAGACCATCCTGCCGAACTGTCTCGGGCCGCTGATCGTCCAGGCGACGCTCGCCTTCTCGGCGGCGATCCTCGATGCTGCCGCCCTCGGCTTTCTTGGCATGGGGGCCCAGCCTCCGACACCCGAATGGGGCACGATGCTCGCCGAAGCGCGAGAATTCATCCAGCGCGCCTGGTGGGTCGTAACGTTCCCGGGTCTTGCCATCCTCGTCACCGTTCTCGCCATCAACCTGATGGGCGACGGGTTGCGCGATGCGCTCGATCCCAAGCTGAAGAGGTCATGATGCCACTTCTCGATATTCAGAATCTGACCGTCGAATTCCAGACGTCTTCCGGTCTCTTCCGCGCCGTCGACGGCGTATCGCTCAGCTGCGACAAGGGCGAGATCCTCTCGATCGTCGGTGAATCCGGCTCCGGCAAGTCCGTTGCGATGCTCGCCATGATGGGGCTTCTGCCCTGGACGGCGAAAATTACCGCTGACCGCATGACTTTCGACGGCAAGCAACTCATCGGCATTTCCGGCCGACAGCGCCGCAGGATCATCGGCAAGGACATGGCGATGATCTTCCAGGAGCCGATGTCGAGCCTGAACCCGTGCTTCACGGTCGGCTTCCAGCTTGGTGAGAGCCTGCGGGTGCACATGGGTCTGAACCGCAAGGAGCGCCGCGAGCGCTCGATCGAGCTCCTGAACCTTGTCGGCATCCCGGCGCCGGAAGATCGCCTGTCGAACTTCCCGCACCAGATGTCCGGCGGCATGAGCCAGCGCGTGATGATCGCCATGGCGCTCGCCTGCAATCCGAAGCTCTTGATCGCCGACGAGCCGACGACCGCACTCGACGTGACGATCCAGGCGCAGATCCTCGATCTGCTCGTGCGCCTGCAGAAGGAGCAGGGCATGGCGCTGGTATTGATTACCCACGACATGGGCGTCGTCGCCGAAACTGCAGAGCGCGTGCAGGTCCAGTATGCCGGACAAAAGGTCGAGGAGCAGCCGGTCAAGGCACTTTTCCGCGACCCGCATCATCCCTATACCGCCGCATTGCTTTCCGCCCTGCCGGAGCGTGCCCAAGTCGGCCAGCATCTGCCGTCGATCGCCGGTGTCGTTCCCGGCCAGCATGACCGCCCGCGCGGCTGTCTCTTTGCGCCGCGCTGCGGCTACGCGACGGTCGAATGCGATCGTGGCGTTGTCCGCCAGGGGCCGGAACTCGGCCTCGCGCTCTGCAACTATCCTTTGAAAGACGGCAAGCCGCTCGGTCATCCCGGCGTGATGCCGAAGCAATCCGCTGGAGACTTCGTATGACCGGCGCCGTTCTCGAGGGCAGGGATCTTGCCCGTTTTTACACTGTCAATCGCGGCATGTTCAAACCGGAGGCGACCGTCAAGGCGCTGAACGGCGTGAGCTTCAGTCTCTATTCCGGCAAGACGCTCGCCGTTGTCGGCGAATCCGGTTGCGGCAAGTCGACGCTCGCGCGCCTGGTCACCATGATCGAAGACCCGACGGCAGGCGAGCTGCTGATCGACGGCAAGCCTGCTCGCGTCGGCGACCGGAGTCTCCGCAGCCAGGTGCAGATCGTTTTCCAGAATCCTTACGGATCGCTCAATCCGCGCCAGAAGGTCGGTGCGATCCTGGAAGAGCCGCTGAAGATCAACACCGATCTTGATGCCGCGCGCCGCCGCCGCAAGGCAGAGGAAATGATGGCGCGCGTCGGGTTGCGGCCGGAGCATTACGACCGCTATCCGCACATGTTCTCCGGTGGCCAGCGCCAGCGTATCGCCATTGCCCGCGCGCTCATGCTGCGACCGAAGGTGCTGGTGCTCGACGAGCCGGTTTCGGCACTCGACCTGTCGATCCAGGCGCAGGTGCTGAACCTGTTGATGGATCTACAGAAGGAAATGGGGCTTGCCTATCTCTTCATCTCGCATGGTCTATCGGTCGTTCGCCATATAGCCGACGATGTGATGGTCATGTATCTCGGCCGCCCGGTCGAGACGGGGCCGGCGGCCGAAGTCTTTGCGCACCCGCGTCATCCCTATACGGCGGCACTTCTGTCGGCGACGCCGATCGCAGATCCCGATCGCGCCAAGAGCCGCATCCGTCTGCAGGGCGAGCTTCCCTCGCCGCTGAAGCCGCCGAGCGGCTGTCATTTCAACCCGCGTTGCTGGAAGGCCCAGGACTATTGCCGCCGGGTGGAGCCTGAACTAAGTGGAGAGGGCGAACAAAAATACGCCTGTCACTTTCCGCTCGACTGAACGGACGCAGGCGACGACGGAGGACCGAATGCCGGAGCGGACGAACAAGGCCCATGCAATCATCGTCATGGGCGTCAGCGGCTCGGGAAAATCCTCAATCGGCGAGAAACTGGCGGAGGCGCTGAGCCTTCGCTACATTGAAGGCGACCAGCTTCATCCGGCATCCAATGTCGAGAAGATGTCGAAAGGCATTCCACTGACCGATGCGGACCGCATGCCTTGGCTCGACCTCATCGGTGAAGCCATGAAGGCGGCTCTTGCAAAAGGCAATGGCGTCATCGTCTCCTGCTCGGCGCTGAAGCGCATTTATCGCGAGCGGCTGCGCGCTGCGGCCGGCGGCAATCTCTTCTTCGTCTATCTCGAAGGCTCCAGGGAGCTGCTGAGCGAGCGGATGGGGCATCGCTCGGGTCATTTCATGCCGACGTCCCTGCTTGAAAGTCAGCTCGAAACGTTGGAGGTGCCGACCGGCGAGCCAGGCGTCGTGACGGTGGATATCGACGACACGATCGAAGACATTGCCGCGGAAGCTCGAAAGAAGCTAGCGCCGCTCGGCGTTGGCTGAACACGATCTATTGACGGCCTCTTAGAAGCGGCCATCTTTGATTGCTCAGAGAAATCCAGTGCCCGGAGGACTTGCCTTGAGCAGGGCTGAACTCTCAGCGATTTATCGCGATTACATCGCCTGCCTGAACGCGCGGGGCTGGCAGCGGCTGGGGCGCTTTGTCGGCGACGATGTGCGCCACAATGGCCGGCCGCTTGGCCTGGCAGGCTATCGGGCGATGCTGGAGCGGGATGTCGAGGAGATTCCAGACCTTCGTTTTGACGTCCAGTTGCTGACGTCCGACCCACCCCTTATGGCATGCCGGCTGGCTTTCGATTGCGCGCCGAAGGGAACGTTCCTCGGCCTTCCAGTCAACGGAAAGAGAGTCTTTTTCACCGAAAACGTCTTCTATCGCTTCGATCGGGAAAAGATCGATGAGGTATGGTCGATCATCGACAAGGCGGCCATCGAAGCGCAGCTCTAATGAATGCCGCCACGTCTTGTCGTGCCGCTAGGGATTGAAGCGCTGCGGCGAATAGGCGGAAATATTGATGAACGGCGTCCCGCCGGTGATCAGTTCCGCCAGCACGCGGCCGGTCACCGGTCCAAGCGTCAGGCCGTGGTGCGCATGCCCGAAGGCGAACCACAGGCCATTGTGCCGCGGCGCCTTGCCGATGATCGGCATCATGTCGGGCGTGCAGGGGCGCGCGCCCATCCACGGCTCGGGATCGAGCCTGCGTCCGAGCGGGAAGACGGTACGGGCGACTTTTTCTGCGCGGTCGAGCTGAACCGGTGTCTTCGGCGCGTCGAATGCTGCGAATTCCGCACCGGTGGTCAGCCGAATGCCGCGGTTCATTGGCGCGAGGAAATAGCCGCGTTCGGCATCGAGCGTCCAGTTGTTGAGGACGGCATTGCCTTCGGCCGCATAGTGCATGTGGTAGCCGCGCTTGACGCCAAGCGGAAAGGAATAGCCGAGCCGCTTCGTTGCAACCGCAGCCCAAGGACCAAGCGCCATCACCGCGTCGTCTGCCTCGATCGAGCCTTCGGACGTCATGATTTTCCAGCCGGAACCCGACTGGCCGAGCGAAACGGCATCGCCGACAACAAAGCGGCCGCCAAGGCTTTCGAAATAGCTGCGGTAGGCGGCAGTCAGCGCTTGCGGATCAAGGACCGACCAGGGATCGCGCCAGCGGATGCCGCCGGCGAAGGTCTGCATGAGGCTCGGCTCCATGCGGGCAATGTCGGCGGAAGACAGCGTTTCGTAGCTGACGCCGAATTCCTTCTGCCAGCTTTCGGCCTCAGCAAGCTCTTCGTCGCGCTTTCCCTCGGTCCGAAAGATCTTCATCCAGCCATCCTTGCGGATCAGCTGTTCTGCATGCGACGCCTCGATCAGGTCCTTGTGCTCCAGGATCGAGTTCTCGATCAGCGGCGCATAGGCACGGGTGATCATCTCATGGCGCCGTGCATTGGAGTTCCACCAGTATCGGGCGAGGAAGGCGAGCTGGCTCGGGAGTGCCTTCAGGTGATAGTGCGCGTCGATGCGGTTGTTCAACGCGTAGCGCAGCAGCAGTCCGATCTGTTGTGGAAAGCCGTAAGGCACGACACCTTCACGCTGGATCAGTCCCGCATTGCCGTAGGAGGTCTCGCTGCCGGGATTCTTGCGGTCGATCAGCGTCACCTGCCGTCCGCGCCGTTGCAGATGAATTGCCGTCGAAACACCGACGATGCCGGCACCGAGCACGATTGCGTTCTTGGTCATTTTTCCTTGCAGCCAACTGAATTCCAAGGGTCGAAAATGCCCTTAGGATTGCAATGGCGCAATTGAAAAATCGCATTTTATTTCAGAATCATTGCCGTTTTGAGTGCGGCGTTTTCGGCACGGATGCGGATGGCGAGCATGAGCGCATTCAGGATGGTGAAGGCGCCCGCGTAGAGCGGCATCCCGAAGGCAAGCGGCAGGACCGCGATTTCCCCCGCAACGATCGCATAATTCGGATGCCGGATGAATCGATAGGGCCCGCTACGGACGAGCGGCGCCTCCGGCAGAACGATGATCCGCGTCGTCCACCGCTCCTTGAGGGTGGCGAGCACCCAGAGGCGGAGGATTTGCAGCAGCATGAAGGTGCCGAACCAAACAAGGTTCACAGGCCTGTCCAAGGCGAGCAGCCACAACCCGCCGATCCAGGCGGCATGCAGGGCGACCATGTAGGGGTAATGTTCCGCCCCGGTCTCGCGTGCGCCTTTTGCAAGAAGCGCGGCGGTGTTGCGCCTGGAGAGAACAAGTTCGCCGAGCCGCTGGATCGTGACGAAGGTCAGAAGCGCGATGGACGCAAGCATCATGCCGTCCTCCGCAGCGTAACGCAGCTTGCGGAAAATCCCGGTCCCATGGCGATCATCGCAGCGCGCTCGGGCAGACCGGCGCGGATTGCGCGTTCCAGCACGAACAGGATGGTTGGCGAGGACATGTTGCCATAGTCGGAAATCACCGCACGCTCGTGATCGAGCGAACCGGGCGCGAGCGAAAGCGCACTTTCCATTGCCGCCAGCACCTTGGTCCCGCCCGGGTGGCATATGAAACGGTCGATATCCTGACGCGACAGGCCATTGCGCGCAAGGATCGCGTCGACGGCGGGTCCAAGCTCCGTCTCCGCGAAGGGTGGCAGCGACTGCGCAAGCACGATGCCGAAGCCTGCGTCGTCGATCTTCCAGCCCATAATGTCGAGCGTGTCGGCAAATAGATGTTCGCCGCTCGATTCCACTTCGGCGATGCCGTGTCCACCATTGCGAAGCACGCAAGCTGCAGCACCATCGCCGAAGAGTGCGGTTGCAATGATATTGGGCCGCGTCAGCTCGTCCAGCCGGAAGGCAAGGGTGCAGAGTTCGATCGTCACGAAGAGCACGGTCTTGCCCGGTTTGCCTTTCGCCAGACGCGACGCGATGCCGAAGCCCGAGACGCCGGCAGCACAGCCAAGTCCGAATACGGGGACGCGCTCTATATCCGCCCGGAACCCCATTTTTCCGGCAAGCTGCGCATCGAGGCTCGGCGTCGTAAACCCGGTGGAGGAGACGGTGACGACGCAATCGATGTCGTTTGCCTGCAGATCCGCCTGCCGCAGTGCCTTGGTCGCCGCTTCGATGAAGAGGCTGCTTGCGACCTCGGCATAGGCGTCCATCCGGTCCTGCCAGCCATGCGGTTCGTCGAACCATGAGAGCGGTCGCGCCGCATGTCGCTTAGTAATGCCCGCATTGTTAAAGACGCTCGCAAGATGCCGAAAGTCCTGGAAGCGGCCGGCAAAGAGGCGAGCCGATGCCTCGGCTGCTTCTGCCTGCGTAATGATGTGTTCGGGCACGGCAATGGCGAGGCTCAGAAATTTGACCGTATCGTTCACGGCATTCTCCTTTTGCCCCCCGGTGGTAAAGCGGAGAACACCTCTGACGGCGATTTATTCGTAAAGGTTTCGTCACGAAAAGGTGATGGAAAAATGCGTTGCGCCGTCCGAATAAAATTCCGGGCAGGCGTGTTCTTTGGCGGCAACGTCATTATCCCGGAGATATCCCATGACGACCACGATTGTCCGTATCGCTTCTCTCGTCCTCGGCGGCTGCATCGCCGCCTCTATGCTTTCCACTCCCGTCTTCGCAGTCGGCGGCGGTGGTGGCGGCGGCTCGAACACGCCCACCTGCAAAAAGGGTCAGATCTATGACAAGAGGTCGAAGCAATGCGTGAAGCAGCAGAGCGCCAACGTGACGGATGAGAACCGCACCGACTATGCCTATTCGCTGGCAAAGGCCGGCCGCTACGAAGAAGCGCTGGCGATACTGGATACCGTCAAGGACCAGAACAATGCGGAGGTGCTGAATTATCGCGGCTATGCCACCCGTAAGCTCGGTCGCACGGACGAAGGCATCTCCTATTACCTTCAGTCGGTCAAGCTCGATCCCCAATATGCGAAGGTTCGTGAATATCTCGGCGAAGCCTACGTCGTCAAAGGCCGCATCGATCTCGCCAAGGAGCAGTTGAACATGATCAAGGCGATCTGCGGCACGGGTTGCGAGGAATACCAGGACCTCAACGCCGTAATCCTCGATCCATCGAAGATCTGAAAAGAGGCGGCGCGTGGCGGCAAGGAGGGATAGTCGAATGCCGGTCGCGCGCGCCACATTTCCTGCCTATAGTCGCCTGGAAACGGGATTGCCGCTTCGGCTGGCGATCCCCGGAGGACGAACTGGGGCGGAGGCGGCCATCGCGAGCGAAGCGGACATCAGGAAAGGCCTGACAGAGAACCTTGCCAGGCTCTGGCGTTATGGTCTCGTGCTCTCGCGGCAGCGCGATGTGGCCGATGATCTCGTCCAGCAGACCTGTGTCCGGGCGCTGGAACGCGGCGGTCAATTCGAACAGGGGACGCGGCTCGATCGCTGGCTGTTTTCGATCCTGCATTCGATCTGGCTGAACGAGGTCCGTTCCCGCAAGGTCCGCCAGGGCAAGGGCTTGGCGGATCCCGAGGAAGCACTGGTCTTCGACGGAGCCCGCGACACCGAAACGCATGTGATGGCAAATCAGGTGCTGCTGCAGGTGGACGCGCTGCCGGAAGCACAGCGTAGTGCCGTCTTCCTCGCCTACGTGGAAGGGCTCTCCTATCGCGAGGTGGCGGATGTATTGGCCATACCGATCGGAACCGTGATGAGCCGGCTGGCGGCAGCACGCGCGACGCTTTGCGGAGCCATTTCGGACGAGGGACGGCAATGAACAACGATATCAACATAGCCTCTGACGAAGAACTGACGGCCTTCATCGACGGCGAACTGCCGTCGCAGGATGCTGCGCGCATCGAAGCGCTTGCCAATGCCGACGAACGCGTAGCTGCCAGGCTGGAATTCCTGTCCCACAGCAACCTGCCGTTCAAGGAGGCCTTCCTCCCGCTTCTCGCCGCCGCGCCGCGGGCGAGCCTCGAATCGATGCTTGCCGCAATCCCCACACCGCGGGAAAGGAGGGGATCAAGCTTTGGGAGCCGCCGCGCCTTTCTCGGCGCGCTTGCCGCTTCGGTGGTCGTGGGGGTCATTGCAGACCGCGCCTATCTCGGCATCAGCCGCAGCCTTTCGAAGGACGAGGGCGCAGAATGGCGCGCTGTCGTCGCCGAATACATCTCGCTCTACACGTCGGACACGCTGGCAGGTCCCGTTCCGCCTGCCGATGTCCAGAGCGTTCAGCTTGCCCAGATCGACCGAAAGCTCGGGCTTGCACTTTCCCCAAGGATGGTTGCGTTGCCGGGGATAGACTTTAAGCGCGTGCTGCTCCTGGAATATGACGAAAGACCGCTCGCCCAGATCGCCTACCTTGATCCCGAGACCGGCCCGATGGCGCTCTGCATCATCCGCTCGGACAAGGGTGAAAAGGCGCCGGACATCGAAGGCCGCGAGGGCATGAACGTCATTTACTGGTCCAGCCGGAGCCATGCCTTCATGTTGATCGGCCATGCCCCGGCAGACCGGATGCAGGAGATCGTCGATAGCCTCAGGTCAAAATTGACGGCATGATTGCCGTCCGCCATCATGATGACCAGATTGCATGGTGTTGCCGATCATCTCGATACGACAGGGACCGGCGTTTCAGCATGGATTGGATCAATCGTTATATCGACGAGCCGCTGCTTTCCGGCGCGGCGCGTACGCTGCGGGTTTGGCATGTCTACACGGCGCAGCATCCGGAGCGTTTGGAGCCAGTGTGGAACCTGGCGGCGCTTTCGTTCCTGGCAATCGCAAGCCGGTACAATCTCTCTGGACAGCCTCTTGTCCTCAGCCTTGCGGCATTGTTCATGCTGGCTCTGCCGTCCATCTGGAAGCTGGCTTCCTCCGCAAGGGTGGGAAGGGGCGGCTATGACGCCCGGCGTTACAAATCGCTCCGAGCCCGAGCGATCAACAAGCGTGAGGCGGAATGGTCTCTGCGGATGACCGTTCTCTTCGCCTCGGCCGGGCTGCCATTCGTGACGCGCATTGATGATCCCATCGGATCGGCGTTCATGGCTGGCGCATGCATCTGGTTCGTGCTGACAGCGCCCGTGAAGTTCTATCTCGAAGCAGCAGAGCCACCCGCCCCCGACGAAGGCGACCGCACGCATCAGGGCATCTTCCAGTTCGGCTGATGCCCTGAAACCAGGCATTCTGGAACCAATTGCCAAGGGTAGCCGTTGATAGATCAGAATCGAAAGAGGAGTTCACCATGCTGTACTACGCTTTGGTATTTCTCGTCGTAGCCCTGATCGCCGGCGTCCTCGGATTTGGCGGGATCGCAGGGGCTTCGGCTTCCATAGCACAGGTTCTTTTCTTCATATTCCTGGTGCTGTTCGTCGTATCGCTCGTCATGCGCCTGATGCGCCGCGAATAGTGCGACGAAATGAGATGTTTGAAACCCGGCGTTGTGGCGCCGGGTTTTTTGCGTCGATAGGACGCGGTGTCGTCTGGCATCAGCCGCGACCCCGAAATAGATCTTAAAGCGGAAAAACCTGCGACAGCCTCGCCGCCCCGTGGCATAAGGCCCCCGAAAAACTTTTCTGGGTCCTTATCGCATATGATTCGTATCGAAAACATCAGCAAGCAGAACAGCCACCGCATCCTCTTCATCGAGGCGACCGCAGCGCTCAACAGAGGCGACAAGGTAGGCCTCGTCGGTCCGAACGGTGCCGGCAAGACGACCCTTTTCCGGATGATCACACAGGCGGAGCATCCCGACGAGGGGCAGGTATCCATCGATAAGGGCGTCACCATCGGCTATTTCAATCAGGATGTCGGCGAGATGGAGGGCCGCAGCGCCGTATCCGAGGTGATGGACGGCGCCGGCCCCGTGAGCATCGTTGCTGCCGAACTGCGGGAGCTCGAGGCTGCCATGTCGGATCCCGAGCAGGCCGACGACATGGACAGGATCATCGATCGCTACGGCGAGGTCCAGGCGCGCTATGAGGAGCTGGACGGCTATGCCCTGGAAGGACGCGCGCGCGAAGTTCTGGCTGGTCTCAGCTTCAGCCAGGAAATGATGGACGGCGACGTGGGCGCACTGTCCGGCGGCTGGAAGATGCGTGTAGCCCTTGCCCGAATTCTCCTGATGCGTCCTGACGTTATGCTGCTTGATGAGCCGAGCAACCATCTGGATCTGGAAAGCCTTATCTGGCTGGAGGAGTTCCTGAAAGGTTATGACGGCGCGCTGCTGATGACCTCGCACGACCGCGAGTTCATGAATCGCATCGTCACCAGGATTATCGAGATCGATGGCGGCAACTTGAACAGCTACTCCGGCGACTATGCCTTTTACGAGCAGCAGCGCGCCCAGAACGAGAAGCAGCAGCAGGCCCAGTTCGAGCGCCAGCAGGCGATGCTCGCCAAGGAAATCAAGTTTATCGAGCGCTTCAAGGCCCGCGCCTCGCATGCTTCGCAGGTACAGAGCCGCGTGAAGAAGCTGGAGAAGATCGACCGGGTGGAACCGCCCAAGCGCCGCCAGGTCGTCTCATTCGAGTTTCTGCCGGCACCGCGCTCGGGCGAAGATGTCATCAGCCTGAAGAACGTGCACAAGAAATACGGCAGCCGAACCATCTACGAGGGGCTGGATTTCATGGTGCGGCGGCGCGAGCGCTGGTGCATCATGGGCATCAATGGCGCCGGAAAGTCTACGCTTCTGAAGCTTGTTGCGGGTTCGGCGGAGCCGGATGAAGGCAACGTCGCTCTCGGTGCCAGCGTCAAGATGGGATATTTCGCGCAGCACGCCATGGATCTCTTGGACGGCGACCGCACCGTACTTCAGTCGCTGGAAGACAAGTTCCCGCAAGCGGGGCAGGGCTCATTGCGCGCGCTGGCGGGCTGCTTCGGATTTTCCGGCGACGACGTCGAGAAGAAATGCCGGGTGCTCTCGGGCGGCGAGAAGGCGCGGCTCGTCATGGCAATGATGCTCTTCGATCCGCCGAACCTCCTCGTGCTGGACGAGCCGACAAACCACCTGGATCTGGACACCAAGGAAATGCTCATCAAGGCGTTGTCCGAGTACGAAGGCACGATGCTGTTCGTTTCGCACGACAGGCACTTCCTGGGCGCTTTGTCCAATCGGGTGCTGGAACTCACCCCTGACGGCATTCACCAGTATGGCGGCGGCTACACGGAATACGTGGCGCGCACCGGTCATGAGGCGCCTGGCCTTCGCAGTTGAGTCGAGCGCGCGCTTAAGCGCGCTCTTCCCAGATTTTCGCCAGTTCGACGATCGTCTTGACCGCTTTCTCCATATCTTGTCGGCTGACCCATTCGAGCGGCGAGTGGAAGGCGTGGCCGCCTGCGAAGATATTGGGACAGGGCAGGCTCATGAACGAAAGCCGCGAACCATCGGTCCCGCCCCGGATGCTGCCGCGCACCGGCTCCATACCGGCGCGCCGGATTGCCTCGACGGCGTTCTCGATGATTTCCGGATGGCGGTCGAGGATGGCCTTCATGTTGCGGTACTGCGGCTTGACTTTGAAGCCGTAAGAGGAGCCGGGATAGTCCGCCATGACCTCCTTTATGATCCTCTCCAGCATGGCTTCCTTGGCCGCGAGGCCACCGTCATTGAAGTCACGAACGATAAGGTTGAGGGCTGCTCTTTCCATCGAGCCTGTGACGCCCGTCGGGTGGACGAATCCCTCTTTGCCTTCGGTCGTCTCCGGTGCCATGTTCTTCGGCAGCCGGCTGATGATCGCGCCGGCGATCTTGATGGCGTTTTCCATCTTTCCCTTTGCGAAGCCGGGATGGATGGCCACACCTTGAATAGTGATCTCGACGCCATCGGCGGAGAAGGTCTCGTCTTCGATATGCCCTGCCGTTTCGCCGTCCATGGTGTAGGCAAACCGGGCACCGAGCTTTTCAAGGTCGACCTTGTCGACGCCACGGCCGATTTCCTCGTCCGGCGTGAAGAGGATCTTGATCGTCCCGTGCTTGATATCCGGATTGTCGACCAGGATCTGGGCTGCCGTCATGATCTCGGCAATGCCGGCCTTGTCGTCGGCCCCGAGCAGCGTCGTACCGTCGGTGGTGATGATGTCGTTGCCGATCTGGTCGGTGAGCGCCGGATTGTCGTCAACGCGAATGATCTGCTGCGGATCGCCTGAAAGCCTAATGTCGCCGCCGCTGTAGTTCGGCACGATTTGCGGCTTGACATTCGTTCCGGTGAAGTCAGGTGCCGTATCCATATGCGAACAGAAGCAGATGACCGGCACTGGCTTGTCCACATTGGACGGAATGGTCGCATAGACATAGCCGTGTTCGTCGAGATGCGCATCCGAAAGACCGATTGCCAGCAGTTCCTCGACCAGCATACGGCCGAGGTTCTTCTGCTTATCGGTGGAAGGCTGCGTCGACGACGTAGGATCCGATTGCGTATCAATGACGACATATCGAAGGAAGCGATCGGTAACAGTATCGGTCATAGGCTCAAGTCCAGTGCATGATCGTCAGCGATGGACTGCTGTAACCTTCATCCGCCTTGCGGTGAAGGCCTTTTTTGCGCCTGTGTCAGCGCGCAGGCAGGCTTCGTATGGAAACGTGATCGCCGGTTTCGGCCTCGTCGCCTGGCCGGTGACAAACGGCGAAACCGGTATCCACACCTTCGTGGTCAACCGCAACGGCATCGACTATCAGGCGGATCTCGGAGGAGGCACGGAAAAGCTGGCTTCTGGCATCGAGCGGCTCAAGCCGAACGACAATTGGGCCGTGATCGAGGATTGAGCGGATTTCACCGCAGTTCTTGGAAAGGGAATTGCGAGGAGAAATGGCTTGTTGGGAAATCTGTTGACCTCAATCCGGACCTTCATTGGCCGACACCGACACTGGTAAGTGGACTTAGAGCGGAGCCGGAGCGGAGGCCGGAGTCGTAGCCAAGCGCAGCCTCTGGTAATGAACGGCGCAGGTGGAAATATGCCGGCCGCTGCCAAAGCCGATTGCCTGCGGACGTATCGACCTCTCATGAATTGGTGGGACAGCAGAGCTCAATCCTCCGGCAGGGTGAAGACAGCGCAGGGATCAGCGATGCCGCGCAATGGGTGTTCGCCCAAGGGGATCAGGTCCGTTACCGTCTCCTTGGCGACAGCGCCCGAGATGAGCACGCTGTGACCGAGGGGCTTGCAGAGCCCTTCGAGCCGGCTGACCAGATTGACCGCGGGGCCGATGGCGGTAAAGTCCAGCCGGTCGGCCGCGCCGATATTGCCCCATAGCATCTCTCCGAAATGCAGTGCTATGCCGAAGGGCAGCGATGGCAGGCCCTGCGCCTGCCGCGTCGCATCGAGATGAGCCATTCCGGCGCGGGCGGCGGCGACCGCGCGCAGCGCCGCGTCGCAAGCCTCGCCCGGCGCGCCGGCGGCCGGGAAGATCGCCAGCACGCCGTCACCCATGAACTTCAGCACTTCGCCCCCGAAAGCATGCACCGCTCCCGTGACGCGGTCGAACCAGGCGTCAAGGGCGGCGATCATGACGGAGGGCTCTGTCGCTTCGGACAGCGCTGTGAAATCGCGCAGATCGGCGCAGAGCAGTGCAGCGCGGATGGTCTCGCCGGCACCCCGGCAGAGCGCGCCGGCCTGCACCTGCGCGGCGCTGCGCCGGCCGAGATAGGCCTCGAGCAGCGTTGCCAGTGCCGCCCGCGCGGCCAGCGCGGCCAGGGGTGCGGCGGCAAAGCGCGAGGCCTGTCGCAGCCGGTAAGCCTCGACGGGATCGAATGCTCGGCACCCGGCAAAGCCCAGCATCGGGCTTTCCGGAGCCGGGCCGACCGTCTCCTCCAGCACGGGGCCAAGTGCGGCAAGCCAGCCGTGTCCGGCCTGATCGTGCGGACCGCCGGCAAAGCCGAGCGCCTCGATCACTACCCCGGTTTCGGCCCGCCATAACCAGGTGCGGCGGGCGATGATCGGATGCGGCACGGCAAGCGTCAGGGCTGCGCCGGCCAGCGGCAGGCCGTCGGCCAGCAACCGGCCGCCGAGTTCGGCCAGGAACAATTCGGGGCCGGATGAGGCGCCAGCCTCGTCGACCAGCCAGGCGAGGGGGGCGGGAAGATCCATGCCGCGATCATGCCACGGGGGCCGGAGGCTGTCATCCACGCCGTGGCGACGCCATGTCCGCCTGTCCGATGTCGGAGGACATCCCGCGACAGGACGTCATCGAGGAGAGTTGACCCCGGACGAAGCTATCTAGCGGTGCCGCAACGGCCGCTTCACGTTAAGGCCCATGTTCCGGGCGGCTGGCCGTTGCCGGGTAATTGCCTCAAGGCGGGCGTTTCGGGAGCGGAGTTCAGTCGTATCTGCCATGCATCGGATCCGGGCCGGGGTCGCGTCCGGCTGCCACCTCGACCAGCCGGCCGAGGTAGTGAGCCCAGCCTTCCGCATGGCCGGCGCATTGTTCGGCATTGGGCAGGCCAGTGTGGGTCAGGCGCAGCAGCGTCCCGTCCGGCTGCTCGATCAGGTCGATCTCGACCAGGCTCGACCCCGGCGGCACGATCTCGCTGCCGTCCCAGCCGAAGCTGTAGGCCAGACGGTGCACCGGCACCACTTCGCGAAAGGAGCCGCGGGCGAAGCGAGCGCCGGTGACGTTGACCAGATAGATCCCCCCAGGCTGCGGCTCGATCTCCGCCTCGGTACCCATCCAGCGCAGGATTTTCTCTGGATCTGTCAACAGGGCAAACACCGCCGAGGGCGGCGCCGGGATATGGGTTTCGCGACGAACGACAAGGGCCTCTTGCATTGGTCTCTCCTGTTGTTGCTGCCCCGTTTGAGGCGCAGAATGGACGGGGGATGCCCCGCTTGGCGTGAGACAGCATGTAGGCAAACGCTCACCCGCAACAAGGGCACCGGCCACCGCTTGCGATGGCCAGATGATTGCTGGTTATGCCACCGGGCGCCGCATCTTTTGCGTCGGATCAATACTGATCGTGCCGGCTTAGCCACTGCATCGGGTCGTTTTTAAACCGTCCTCGTCAGGGCCCTTTCGGCACGAGGTCGAGGTACTGGTAGGCGCGCGGCCCGATTGGTCGTTATAGGACGCCTCGCCCTTGGCGATCTCTTCCGGGGTGAACGAAACATGATAGTCGAAATTGAAATCGCCCCTCGAACTGATAGGACTTCTCCACGCGCTCCCAGGGCAACGCCACGCGGCGCGCGTCAGCGCATCACGCTGGCGCGTGAATTCCTTCCCGCCAGTGAGCAGGTCAAGGCGCGCCTTCAGCCACTCCTCGTGCGAAACGACTTGATCCTGCATCGTTATTCTCCTGTTCGTTGGTGCTTTGCGGAGCGAAAGCTGAATCGGGACGACAGGTTCCGCTTCGCCGGCTGGAGAGCAGCTTCAGCCAGGGTGCCAAATGAAACGCGCTCATCAGCACGTACATTGGGACCATTCCGGTCAGCGGTGACGTATGAGACGCGGCAGAGCAGATCATGTCCGTACCGCCAGAGACCGACGTCAACACCGCCATGACCGCGAAGGTCGGGGCCGCCGCAAGGGATAGCCAATCGGCGAAACCGAGAGCCGCCAGGTTGCCGCTTTCGCCGGAGGAGCCCAAAGTTTCACGCCGAGCAGCAATCATCGTTGTGATCCCCCCGGCGAAATTGCTTGTCGTACTTGTCGTGGTGGCGCCACCAGACGCCGTGCTCGTTGCGCCCCATAGGAGCACGGTCGAGCCATTGGTACATACCCCACAGGCCGTCCAGACCGCGCGCATAGCTGGAATAGGTATGGTAGACGATGCCGTCGTCGAGCACGAAGGCACTGAGGCCCGGCCTGTCGCGCGTATATGTGGCAACGTCGGTTCCGGTCATGGCTGCGATCTGCGCGACCGGTCCCTCGCTGCCACGCACCTGCCATTCCTGAACGGTTTTTCCTGCGAGCGGCTCCGGTGCCGGCGGCTCGCGATGGAAATTGTATTCTATGCTGCCCTCGCGCTGCTGCTCTTCAGTAAACCAGACGCCGAAGTCACGGTTGAACTCGCCGCCGTTCGACGACGCCCAGGGAAAGGTCCAGCCCATCCGCCGCTTGAACCCCTGCAGCTTTGCGAGCGGTGCGCGCGAGACCGCCGAGAAGGCGACATCGTGGTTCTCCAGATGGACGACGATGCCGTTGAATCCATCTGCGATCGAAGAGCAGGACGGGCAGCCGGCCGTATAGTCGGGACCGAACATGAAGTGATAGACGAGAAGCTGCGAGCGGCCCCTGAAAAGATCCGCCAGCTTGGTGCTTCCTTCATCGGTCTCGAACCGGTATTCCTTGTCGATCCGAACCCAGGGCAATTCCCGACGCCGCAACGCCAATGCGTCGCTGCGCCGTGTCAGCTCCTTCTCATCCTTGAGCAGGTCGAGCCGTGCCGACAACCACTCTTCGCGTGTTCCGGTTACGTGTGCCGTCATCTTTTCTTCTCCAATGGCTGACTGTCGCCGTCTCATTTTCGGTGCGGCGTGTTGCTTGCTGGTCGTGAATAGACTAGGGCCGGATATCGAATGGTGGGAGTTACAAGTGTGACGGGATTCCGATGGACTCGCTGATCACTGCCGCGGCACGCGCCCTCGCCGCAGGCGATCCCCTCGGCGCATTGAAGCGGGTCGCCCTGCGCGACGACGCTCCAGCACTTGCGCTCAGAGGTATTGCGATGGCGCAGATCGGCGATCTCGTCCGTGCCACGGCTCTCCTCAAGAGTGCGGCGCGTGCGTTCGGCCGCAAGGAGGCGGTGGCGCGCGCAAGGTGTGTCGTCGCCGAGGCCGAGATCGCACTCGTCTCGCGCGATCTCACCTGGCCTGCGAAGGCGCTCGACGCAGCGCGGGCGACCCTCGAAGCCCACGGCGACCGCATCAATGCCGCGCACGCACGGAACGTAGAGGTCCGGCGCCTGCTCCTGATCGGCCGCCTCGACGAGGCCGAGCGTATGCTGGCTACGCTCGATGCAGCACCGCTTCCGCCCGCGTCGAGGGCCGCCCATGAGTTGGTGGTTGCGGGGATCGCCATTCGGCGTCTCCAGACGAAATCTGCGCGCGAGGCTCTCACGCGGGCCAGGCACGCGGCGAGCGAGGCAGATATCCCTGCGCTCATGGCGGAGGTAGAACGAGCATCTCGCCTCCTGATAACGCCCGCAGCGCGTCTGATTGCGCGTGGTGAGCAACGCCCCCTCCTGCTCGAGGAGATCGAAGCGCTCCCGGCGTCCGGTGCGCTTGTTGTGGACGCGTGCCGGAATATCGTGCGGGACGCGCGGCTGGCCGTCCCGCTCGCGACGCGCCCGGTGTTGTTCGCGCTTGCCCGTGCGCTGGGCGAAGCCTGGCCTGGAGACGTGCCGAGGGGCGTGCTCATCGCACGCGCATTCCGGGGAAAACATGCCGATGAATCCCATCGCGCGCGGCTGCGGGTCGAGATCGGGCGGCTGCGCGCGGAAATCCGGACGCTTGCAGATGTGAAGGCGACGAAGCGAGGCTTTGCGTTGGCGCCGCGCCGGGCTTGCGAGATCGCTGTGCTGGTGCCGCCCGTCGAAGAGCAGCATCCGGCGGTGCTCGCCTTTCTGGCCGACGGCGAGTCATGGTCGAGCTCAGCACTTGCGATTGCGCTCGGAGCCAGCCCGCGCACGGTACAGCGGGCGCTCGAGCAGCTTGCCGCAGCAGGCAAGGTGCAGTCTTATGGTCGCGGGCGGGCGCGTCGCTGGATGACCCCGCCCGTGCCGGGATTCCCGACAATCTTGTTACTCCCCGGTGCGCTGCCGGGTGATTAAGGTCCGTGCCTGAGCTGAGTTGAAAACCTGAAACGACAGGGTGGAATCATGAAAAGATCCGCAGCCGAAATTCTCCGTGAATATGGACCTTTTCCGGGTGCCGAGCAGGTGCACGGCGTCTCCTTCGACGGGCGGCACGTCTGGTTTGCTTCCGGAGACAAACTGAACGCCCTCGACCCCGCGAGCGGAGAGACGGTGCGCTCCATTGATGTTGCCGCGCACGCAGGGACCGCCTTCGACGGCGAGCATCTGTTTCAGATTGCCGAGGACCGCATCCAGAAGATCGACCCGAAGACCGGCCGCGTCCTCGCCACGATCCCGGCGCCCGGCGGCGGCGACTCTGGCCTTGCCTGGGCCGAGGGCACGCTCTGGGTGGGGCAATACCGGGACCGCAAGATCCATCAGATCGATCCGGAGACAGGAGCGATTCTCCGCACCATCGAGTCCAGCCGCTTCGTCACGGGGGTCACCTGGGTCGACGGCGAACTCTGGCACGCCACCTGGGAAGGTGACGAGAGCGACGTCAGGCAAATCGACCCTGAAACGGGAGAGGTCCTGGAAGTGCTCGCTATGCCGGCCGATGTCGGCGTCTCCGGACTCGAGTCCGATGGCGGCGATCAGTTCTTCTGCGGCGGCGGAAGCAGCGGTAAAGTGCGGGCCATCCGCCGGCCGAGGTGAGACGCGCCGCAGTACAGTCACCAGCTACGCAAAACGGCACTAATCTTCGCTTCCGGGGCTATCCGGACCTTCAGCGGTTTTATATCTCTGCCGAAAAGGCAGCATGCCTTTGCCGTTACCCAGGAACGTCTCAGTCTGGCAAGACGGCGGAATGGCGAAGGGCTGTTCCGATCCCTCAACGAAGTTCCTGGCATTCGATCAGTTCAATCCGACCCTTGCCCTTGATTTCTACGAAGCCCAGTGTATGCCCGCGACCCCGCTCGCGTATGCGATGCCACGTGGCCCCGCTGGTCGCTACAGTCCCAGGGCTAGCATGGGCTGCGATCCGGGAGGCCATATTGACCGTGTCGCCCCACAGGTCGAACACGTATTGCCGCTGCCCGATGATTCCCGCCACAACCGGACCGAATTGAACGCCGACTCGCACCTCCCATTTGGGCTCGATGCGGCGTGATGCCCTCACCATGTCGAGCCCGCATTGCAAGCTGGCAAAAACCGGATCTGGCATGCGGTCAAACAGGCCGGCCGTAGCCATAAAGGCGTCACCAATAGTCTTGATCTTCTCCATCCCATGCTGACTGACGATTCGTTCATATTCGCCGATCAGCGCCTGGAGATCCTCCACCACTTTCTCTGGCGGATTCTCGTCGCAATAGGCTGTGAAGCCAACGACATCACAAAATAGCACCGCGACTTCATTGTATCGGCGGGGACGGACCTCATTGGTCGCTTTGAGCTCACGCACCGCGCCGGCGGGTAGGATGGCGTACAGAAGCTCGTCGGCTCGGCGCTTTTCGTTTTCGATTTGCTGCATATATACCGCCTCTTGGTCGCGCAGCCTCTTCTTTTCCAGGCACGCGGCCACGCGGGCACGCAGCAGAACCGCGTTGAACGGTTTTGCCAGATAATCCTCGGCACCGAGGCTGATGCAGCGCGCCACATTGTCGATCTCATCGACCGCCGATATCATGACAACCGGAATGTTGCGCAGCGTTGTGTCGGCTTTCAGGTGCTCGAGCACTTGGTAGCCGTCCATTTCCGGCATCGTAATGTCGAGCAGCACGAGGTCGAACGGTCTCGTTGCCAGCATTTCGAGCGCCTCGCGTCCATTGCTGGCGCATGCCACGTTCCGGTAGCCTTCTCGCTTCAACCGCTCGGTCAGCGTAAAGCGATTGTCCTCGTTATCATCGACGACGAGCAGGGCATGTCCAACCTCACTCATCGCATCGACTCCTTTGGGAGCAGGGCCTTGATCTTTCCAAGCAGGCGCGCGAAGTCGACGGGCTTGGTATCGAAGTCATCGCACCCGGCCGCCAGTGCTGCTTCGCGGTCGCCAGCCATCGCGTGCGACGAGAGTGCGATCACGGGAATACCCCGCGTCTCAGCCAATGCCTTGAGACGTCTTGTCGCCTCCCAGCCGTCGAGGACGGGAAGGCTTAAGTCCATCAGAATGAGCGCCGGCGCGTCCGATCGTGCACGCGCCACGCCCTGATCGCCATCGGTGGCGACGACTACCTCGTAGCCTTTGCGTCTTAGCCGCGCAGACAGCATGTAGATGTTGTCGTCATTGTCCTCGACATAGAGGATCCTAACCATCACGGCGGTCCTTGTCAGGTGAGCTTCGTTTGACAATGTATCGAGCAACCATCTTGCGCAATTCCTCCAGAAGGTCGTCGCGGCTGAAGGCGGTCTTGGCGAGCACGCGCTCGACGCCACCGTTCAGACGAAGGTGGTCTTCCTTGCCAAGGGTTGCCGCCGTCACAACCACGACCGGCATCGCCTTGAAGGCAGGCTGCTTTCGCAGTGCGATAAGGAACTCGAAGCCGTCCATTTCCGGCATGATGAGGTCGAGAATGATCAGGTCCGGAGGCGCGCGGATCAGCCGTTCCAGCGCGACCCGGCCATTCTCGGCCTCGTCCACATCGCAACCCTCGGTACTCAATATACGACGCCATTGCTGGCGCGTGTTCTCATCATCTTCGACGATCAGAACACGAAGCGCTCGGCTGGGCGCGCCGGACCAGAATTTGGCGATCAGTTTGCGGAGCGCATCGCGGTCGATCGGTTTCATCAAGTAATCGGCGGCACCGAGCGCATACCCCCGATTCCTCTTATCGGCCATGGTGAGCATCACCACGGGGATACTCGCGAGCTCAGGATCTGCCTTCAGTTGCTGCAGGACGCTCCAGCCGTCGCAGCCCGGCATGAGCACGTCAAGGGTGATGAGTGCTGGCTTCACCTGCCGGGCCAGATTAAGGCCTTCGGCACCGTCCCTGGCCGTCACTACATCGCAACCCTCGCGGGCAAGGAACCGGCGCATCTGGTCCCGCACCGCCTTATCGTCATCAACGACGAGGACCACGTTCGAGACGAGGCGAAGGTTATCATCAACGGCGATCCCGGAGCCAGGGGCAGGCTGCTCTTCTAGCATGGGGCCAGCGTCGATTGCCGACGGCAGCCACACCGTGAACTTGGTACCGGCGCCGGGGATGCTGTCTACAGTGATCTGGCCATCCATCGCGCGGCACAGACGTTGGCTGATGGCAAGCCCTAGCCCGGTGCCGCCGTACTTGCGGGTGGTGGAGCTGTCGGCCTGACTAAACTCCTGGAACAGGTTCGTCATCTGCTGCGGCGTCATGCCGATGCCAGTGTCGGCGATGGTGAACATCACGCCACCGCCTCCATCACGCTTCGCGCAGGTCGCCCCAATCGTCACTTGGCCGTTCTCCGTGAACTTGCAGGCGTTACTCAACAGGTTGAGGAGGATCTGGCGCACCCGAAGCTGATCGGCGCGCATGGTGCCAATGTCATCCGCGCAGTGGATGATGATCCGGTTGCGGTTTTTCTGCGCAAGGGGCTGCGCGGTTGTGGCGGCATCTTGAACCATTCCCGCGATATCGAACTCCTCGATATGCAATTCCAGGCGGCCGGCCTCGATCTTTGACAGATCGAGGACCTCATTAATGAGCTTGAGCAGATGCTTGCCGGCGCGCGAAACCCGCTGAAGCGGTTCGACCAGTTCGTCCTGGCCAGCTTCGCTGGCATCTTCCTGCAGCATTTCGGTAATGCCCAGGATGGCGTTCAGCGGCGTGCGCAACTCGTGGCTCATGCTGGCAAGGAACTTGCTTTTGGCCTGGGTCGCCGCCATGGCCGCGTCGCGGGCGATCTCGAGCTCCGTTTCATGCCTCTTAAGTTTGCTGATATCGGTGTAGACCGCGACCGTGCCGCCACCGGTAATGCGCCGCTCGTTTACCTGAACCCAGTGGTCATGGCTGCGATGTTGAACGAGCGTCTGCTTAGGGTTGCAGTGCGCCTCAAGCCGCGCGGCGAGCCACTCCTCCTCCCGACCTTTCGCATCCTCGACGAGGCCCTGTTCCACCGCCTTGCGCACAATCGTCTCAAATTGCGCACCCGGTACGACGGCATCGGCTATGCCGGGATAGAGGATTTCCCTATAGCGGCTGTTGCACAGAACAAGTCGGTCCTCAGCATCGTAAAGGGCGAAGCCCTCGGAGATGCTCTCGATCGCATCGACGAGTCGCTGGCGCGCTTCGGCGACCTCACGCAGGTTTTTTTCCTCGACCTCGACCGCAGTGTCGCGGAACAACAGAAGCGCCTTGGCCATGCGGCCGATCTCGTCGCGGCCCGTGGGAGGCAGTGGTGCGCGAAGATTGCCGCCGGCGATGGCAAGCATGCTTTGGCTCAGCCCCGACAAGCGGGCAAGAAGATTGCGGTCGACATACAGCCATACGACCAGCACCGAACTCAGGAGGCTCAGAACGGCTGAGCCAAGAACAACACCGGTACCGTAGCGCTGGACGGTCGCAGCTTCACGGCCAGCCTCGGTGATGTCACGGTTTGCCGCAGCTACCAGGCGATCCACGGCAACGGTCAAATTACGCGAGAGCTGAGCGTTCTCGACCAATAGCTTCCCGCCGTTTGCGAGTAATGCGAGCTCATCCTCACGCGCTTGCGCGATGCTCTTCGGGCCGTCGATCAGCCCCTCGAACTCGTCAACGCGCTGGCGGAACCGCGTCCGCAGCTTCTCATCGATCTCCGATGTCACCGCCGCAAGCGACTCGACCGAGCGGCGCAGCGGAAACGACATCACCGCTAGGTCGCCGGGCGTCGGCGCAACCGCCGTTTTGAGCAGCGCTTCGTTGATCGCGGAAATCTCCCGTTGGGCCTTTTGTTGCGGGATGTAGGCGGAAATTGCCTGAGCAAGCTCTGTCGTCGCCGCCGCGCGTGCTTCGGGTGGTACGGCGGCATCCGCCACGGTTACGCGCCACTGGGGGACCTTCGAGTTCATCACGAGGATGCCGGGTGCCACAAGACGCTCGCTTGCGACTGTCGTAGCCGACAAACGGCCCAGCAGTTCCTCTTTGCGTGCAACCACACCGAGGCGATCGGCGACAAGATCGTTGAGAGCATTGAGATTGCGCCTCAGGCCAATCACTGCGGCTTCGATCTCAGCCACCGCCGCCGTGCTTGCCGCGGTGCCTTTGAGCGCGGCGAGCAAGTCTTCCAGGCGCGACATCTCCACTCCGATCGCAGCCGAGACCTCGTTGTGCTGAACCGTGCTGGTCGTAGCAAGTACGGCCGGCGTAGTGGCGGCGACCCGCTCAGCTTGGCGGGAGAGCTCGAGCGATGAAAGCGCCGACGGGACCCGTCGCTCCGTGATCCTTTCGACGACCTCGCCCACTTGCAGGAAGGCATACACGGCTGCAGCGGTTGCGAGTACCGCGAAGGTGCTGATCCCAAAGAAAGCGAAGAGTAAGCGACCACGTATGCCGAGACGTTCAAACATCGCGGCGACCCATCGATCCGGCTGATGTGGTCAACATGGCCCGCACAGCTTTTTTCTCGAACGCAATCCGCCGTGGTCAGCGTTGCGTTATTCCAATGGCACGTATTCGCCACCCTTCCAGATATACCATACCCAGCTCTGGACCGTGAGGTCGCCCTTCTCGTCAAAGTCGATACGGCCCAATACAGTATCAAACGAGTGGCCGCGCAATGAAGCAATCACCTCGCCCGCCTCCAGCGAACCGGCTTCCTTGAGCGCCTGCGCCCAGGCCTGAACGGCGCCGTAGCTCAGCAGCGTGTAGCCTGCGGGTTCGAAGTTTTCTGCACGGAACCGCTCGACCACCGGGGCCGCTTCGGGGGTTCGCCGGGCGTCTGCGGAGAACGTGAAAAGGGTTCCTTCAGCGGCTGGACCGGCGATCAGCGCAAATTCCTCGGTTGCCAGGGCATCGCCTGAGATGAACTGAACCGCGTAGCCTTGATCGTGTGCAGCGCGAACCATCAACGCAACTTCAGCATGATAGCCGCCGACATATACGACGGCGACTTTTGCAGCCTTTAGTGCAGCGATTTCAAACGAATAGTCGTTCTTCGCAGGACTGTACGCCTCGTAGATCGTGTCGGTCGCGCCCCTCTTGTTCAACTGCTTTTTGGTCTCATCGGCAAGGCCCCTGCCATAGGTGGTGCCATCATGAAGGATTGCAATTTTCTTGTTGCCCCAATGATCGGCCAGATAGTTGCCGGCGACGACGCCTTGTGCATCGTCGCGACCAATGACGCGAAACACGTTGGCACGGCCTTGCTCGGTCAGCAGCGGATTGGTCGACCCCGGTGAAATCTGCAGAACTCCCGCCGCCTCATAAACCTTTGATGCCGGGATCGAGGCTCCAGAGCAGTAGTGCCCGACGACGAGAACCACACCGTCAGCCACGAGTTTTTTGGCGACGGCCACCGCTTGCTCTGGATCGCAGAAGTCGTCGACCGCGATGAGCCGCACCCGCTGGCCTAAAACGCCGCCCGCCGCATTGATATCGGCCACGGCCATCTCTGCGCCACGCTGTCCCTGTTCGCCGATCCACGCGAGCCGTCCGGTCATCGCTGCTGAAACGCCGATCAGAACCTCAGCGTGCGCGGAATAACCGACCACGGCTGCAAGCGCGAAAACTGAGACGGCGATACGGTGCATGAAACAGCCTTCCGCCTTGATACCAATCTTGCGCACGAGAGGGGTACCGCAACCGCAGCGGGGGCGCCTCTGTCATGATGTGGCACTCGCGACCTGCCGCGATCAGCAGTCTGCTATTCCAGCGGCGCCTAGTCGCACGTTTCAAAATATACCATGCGGCGCTGAGGAGTGATACGGCCTTTAGTGTCGATGGCGCTGAGCAGGGCACGTTGATGGCGAGACGTGAGCGGCTCCGCCGCAAAGAGGGCCGGCAGCGGGGCTTGCCGAGCGGAACCGCCGAATTTCGCGACGTCTGTCGTATGGTGGGCGCTTGCATGAAGCGATGAAGTGGAAGCCGCAATCAGGGAGGCGGCGAAAAAGGGACTGCCAAAACCCGCCATTATCTGAGACAATTATGCGGGGAGGATTACCTCTAAAGTTCGCTCAGCCGCAGAGGGCGGTTTCGAATCTGTATCCCGTCGAAACATCCTTGGATCCTGCCCCGTCCGCAGCGATGAGTCTGCTGTCGGCAAGCATCTAGCGAACACCTTTCATTGTTCAGCAAACGCGAGCCAGGAGCACTTCACATGGTAACGTGGAAACCCGATCCAAGTTTTTATCCGTCACCGCGAATGGCCATGAAGGCTGCGCCGGAGACACTTGCCTATGTCGTCGCCTTCGATCCGACCCGAGCGGTTCCCGACGAACTCGCGGTCGTCGATGTCGATCCTCAATCAGCCTCCTATAGTCAGATCGTCACATCGCTTGCGATGCCTAATGTCGGTGACGAGTTGCATCATTTCGGCTGGAACGCCTGTTCATCCTGCCTTTGCCCGAATGCGCCGCATCCGCATGCAGAGCGCCGCTATCTGGTGGTGCCGGGATTGAAATCCTCGCGTATCCATATCATTGACACCAAGCCCGATGGCCGCAGGCCATCGATCGTCAAGGTCATCGAACCCGGCGAACTCGCCGACCGGGCCGGTTACTCCAGGCCGCATACCGTTCACTGCGGACCAGAAGGGATCTATGTCGCAGCACTTGGCAATGCCGAGGGTAAGGGACCAGGCGGCGTATTCCTCATGGATCACGAGACATTCGAGGTTCGCGGCCAGTGGGAAATGGATCGCGGACCGCAACAGCTTTCCTATGACGTCTGGTGGCATCTCGGCCACGACACACTCATCACCAGCGAGTGGGGCACGCCGGATACGTTCGAAAACGGCCTGGTCCCGGAAATCCTGCTCGGCGCGAAATACGGCCGCCGTCTGCACTTCTGGGATCTGCATAAGCGCAAGCACCTGCAGACTATCGATTTCGGTGACAAGTATCAGCTCGTATTCGAACTTAGACCCGCGCATGACCCGACCAAGGCCTATGGTTTTGTCAACTGCGTTCTCAGTCTTGAGGACCTCTCCTCCTCGATATGGGTCTGGCACCGTGACGGCACCCAGTGGGCGGTGACAAAGGTGATCGACATTCCGGCGGAGCCCGCCGATCCGGACCTGTTGCCGCCGATGCTGAAGGGTTTCAATGCCGTGCCACCACTCGTCACCGACATCGACCTTTCGATGGATGACAGATTTCTCTACGTGTCCTGCTGGGGCACCGGCGACCTGCATCAATACGATGTTTCCGATCCGTTCAAGCCGAAGCTGACAGGCAAGGTTCGGATCGGCGGCATCGTTTCGCGTGCTTCACATCCAGGAGCGAAGAATGGCGCGCTGAATGGCGGCCCGCAGATGGTCGAGATCAGCCGGGATGGTCGCCGTGTCTATTTCACCAACTCTCTCTACGGTGCGATCGACGAGCAGTTCTATCCCGACGGTGTCTCTGGCTGGATGGTCAAGCTGGACGCTAAGCCTGACGGCGGCATTGCATTCGACGAGAAATTCTTCGTCGAATGGCCAAAATCGCATCGCCCGCACCAGGTCCGCCTCCAGGGTGGGGATTGCTCGTCAGATTCATATTGTTATCCGTAAGGAGCGACGCATAGCCGGATGAAGCGCCTATGAACGAACTCTGGCCATGGATTTTGCTGGCGGGACTAGGAGCCTTTCATGGTCTCAACCCGGCGATGGGATGGCTGTTTGCCGTGGCGCTTGGCGTTCACCGGCAGAGTTCTGCCGCCGTGGTTCAGGCAGTGCCCGCCATCGCCGTCGGACACGCCGTATCGATAGCACTGGTGGCTGGAGCCCTGGTCGCGGCCGGCCTCTTCGTGGACCAGGCTGCCGTGCAAACGGCTGCTGGAGCCGGCCTCATAGGCTGGGCTGTCTGGCATCATTTCGTCGGACACGGGCGTCGCGTTCGTATCGGCATGCGCACGGGGCTTGCCGGTCTGGCGTTCTGGTCGTTCCTGATGGCGACGGCCCATGGAGCCGGACTGATGATCCTGCCAGCGTTGATACCACTTTGTCTCGCGGATTCGCCATTGCGCGAAATCGGCGGAGATGGGTCTGTCGCCATCGCGATCGCCGCGGTCGGCGTCCATACACTTGCGATGTTGGCAGTTACAAGCCTCGTTGCCCTGGCGGTCTATCGCTGGGTCGGGCTCGAGATATTGCGCAGCGCCTGGTTCAATGTGGATCTCGTATGGACGCTGGTGCTGCTTGGCACCGGTTGCGTGCTGCTGATCGTCTAGCAAAGACGAGAAAGTTCTTCGACCGGCTTCTGATCGCAAGCGGGACATCCAAGGGGCGAAGGAATACCACGTCGTTGACATAATCATCTGTCGCGTGCCGTTTTACGCCACCTTCTCGTTTGGACGCGAGGTCGGTTCACTGCGTGGGAATAATCAGATAGCGAAATATGATTTACTTGAAAAAATGTGGTTGTCTGGGGAATCTGGGGTCTTCCGCTGTCAGTCCGATTAACATGGACCTTGTGATTTGCACGCGTCGTTGATGGCGTCGATCAGCAAGGCGGCCGGAAACGGCTTCCGTAGATAGGCGATGCAACCTGCTTGTGTCGCCTCAACTTCCAGGGTATCGTCTTCGAGAGCAGTGATGAAGATCACCGGAAGGCCGGAGCCAGCCTCCTTCAATCGGCGCTGCAGCTCTATCCCGGACATGCCGCCCAGATCAACATCCAGAACAAGGCATTCCACATTGCTTCCCGCATCGCGACCGAGAAACGATTCTGCCGACGTATACTCCTCAGCCAGAAATCCGTGGGCATTCAGCAGCCGCAGGACGCTTCTTCGCATACTTGCATCGTCTTCAACGATCGCCACCGTGCGGCGCAGGCTTTCCAACTTGTGCCTCTCTTTCGCTCGTGTGGAAGATGTTCGGCTCGTGCATATGACTGTAGGCCTTCCACGGTACGTCGGATATTGTCCTAAGGGGAAACGGCACGCTCATGAACGCTGCAGCGGTCTCGCGTCGGGATCGAGGAGGCCGCTTTTCTCGGCGATGGAGACCGCTTCGGCCAACGAACGCACCCCAAGCTTTTCCATGATACTGTGGCGATGGGCCTTCACGGTCCTCTCGGAGGTGCCAAGGGCATAGGCGATTTGCTTGTTGAGGTGGCCGCGCACGATCAGGCCGAAGACCTCGGCTTCGCGAGGTGTCAAGCCGGCCACTAGTACCTGCAGCGCGCGAATGCGGTCGTGCTCCACACGCCGCTTTTCGTATTTGACCAGCGCTCGTTGGATGGCCTCCAACAAAATATTGCCGGACGCCGGCTTCTCTAGAAAATCTTCCGCGCCGGCCTTCATTGCACTGACACTGGCCCTTATGTCGCCTTGGCCTGTGAGATACACGATCGGCAGCAGGGGCGCTTTCTCCAAAAGGCGGTCCTGCAGTTCCCGACCGCTCAACCCAGGCAGTTGGAGGTCAAGGAGGAGGCAGCCAGGCTCGGTGGCGGGCAACTGCGCGAGAAACTGATCGCCTGATTCATAGAGAGCCACGCGGAAACCTGACGCCGACAGCAGCCGCCCGACTGCTGTCCGGAAAGATTGGTCGTCATCGACGATGTGAACGACGGGTTCCAATGGATTTATCCGCTTCGGGCAAGAGGCAGCACAACACGAAAAACAGCTCCGCCCTCGGGGCGGTTGTCGGCCCAGATCTTGCCGCCATAGGTTTCGACTATCGCGCGCGCGATGGAAAGGCCAAGGCCCGTCCCGGTGGGCTTTGTAGTATAGAACGGCTCGAAAACGCAGGCGAGCTGTTCGTCAGGGATACCGCGGCCCGTATCGGAAATCGACAACTCGACCTGGGTTTCCTTCGTGAGCGTTGTCTCAAGCACGAGCCTTCTTTCAGTCGTTACCATCTCCAGCATCGCGTCTATGGCGTTGGTCGCGAGGTTGAGAATAACCTGCTGGACATGGACCTTGTCGGCTCGGACCGGCAGCGCCTGTGGGGGCCGGTTGGAACTGACAACAACACCCTTCCGCTCCGCTTCGCCGTGGAGGATTTGGATGGCACTGGTCGTCACTTCATTGAGGTCGAACTCTTGCCAGTCGATCTCGCTTCTCTTCTTAAGCAGGCCTCTCATCCGCAAAATGATATCACCAGCGCGTTGATCGTCGTCCTGAATGTCTATCAGGATCTGCTCGATCAGCTTGAGATCGGGCCTCTCGGATCGAAGAATGACCGCAGCCGCTTCCGCGTTACTGCGGATAGCACCCAGCGGCTGGTTGAGTTCGTGCGCGATCGACGCCGACAGCGCGCCGGCTGTCGCGGACTGATTGAGGTGAACCACTTCGAGGAGACGGCGGCGCGATTCGATCTCCGCCTTCCGGCGGCGGAGGCGTTCGATAAGCAGACCGCTGATGACGATCCCCTGTGCCGTGATGACGGCTAATGCCGCAACCACGGCGAACCAGTGTTGCTCCCAGAACGTCGGTTCCCTGAACATCTGGACTGTGCCCGGAGGAAGGTTCTTCTCCGGCAGCCCCCAGTGCTGTAGTTGCCTCGCGTCTGCGATATAGGTCTGGGGAGACTCGAGGTTGGAGATCGGCTTGCCGGCGAGAGCATCGAGTGCCAGGTCCGCCACGGTCATGCCCAACGACTCGAACGTGACAACGTTGCCACCGACAACGCCGTAGTCGATGTAGGTGGGATATGGACCGTAGATCGGAGCGCTGGCAGTCTGCGATATTTGTCTGATCGCTTCACGCGGAATGAAATTGCGGCCGGCGCTATCTTTGAAAATCGTCAGCGCAAGGACGATGCTGTTACGGGGAAACTCCGCGGCCCGCTTGGTGAACTCGTCGATCGTCATGTCCTCCAGATAGGTCGTTTCGTAGTCCCTGGAGAATGCCGCAAGATCGGCCCGCGCCGTGGCGAGCCACCACCGATCGAATTCTGAGGATCCTCCGATAATGAAGAGATAACGCGCCTCGGGCTGGAGTCCGCGCGCCATCTCCGCTGTCTTTAAGATGTCAAACTCGGTGAAGGCACCGATCACATCGCTGGGCAAGTCTATTTTTTCGGCGGTGGAGCTACTGAAACCGGCGTGGATTATCTTTGCATTCCCTGCAAGCTGCTTGCGGTTCGCAATGATGAACCTTGCCGACTGCTCGCCGAGCGCAACGACCACATCAGGACGACGATCAGCATATTTGGCCGAAAGATACTGCGCCATACGATCAATGTGGGCGCTTTCCGGAAATCTCGAAAGGTCGAGAAATTCGGAGAAAAGATCGATCTTTCCCTGGGTGGCATCCAGCAGCCGCGTCCTCACGGCCTCTCCGGCGGCGGTTGTTGCCGCTATTCGTTCATCGTATGGGTAGAGAATGAGAACACGGGGAAGCCGGCCCACGATCTCCGTGGACGCGGATGGTATCCAAGCGATCACTACGACAAGAAAACAAAAGAGGGCCGCACACCGACCGAGCCGGTCCGATCGAAACGCCCACTTGCGCCCCAAGCCCATAGCCTTCCCCCGAAAAGCTAATCGACGAATGGCAGTTAAGCCAAGTCGCATCGGCCTTGCAACCGTTTAAATATATTTCATGAAGCTTATAAAAAGCCATGGTTGCCCGAAGGTACAATATCGGCGCGGATTGCCATCCGGTATGGTGCGAGCCATGGGTGTCCTTGGCCATCTGCAAGGGATGCTCAGGCTGGATGCCATTTCGACTGAAGGGCGTCCGCAGTTTGATATTGCTCCATTTTGTTTCGATTGAATTCAGAGTGAATACGCGACCGGCGGCGCTCGGTTGCCGTGGTGCGTTTGGATGTACCATCGCTTGGCCGGAAATCACACGGGAGGAACTCAAGATGAATCGCAGAATAATCTGCGGAATTGGAGCAGTGGCTGCTTCAACCGTTCTTTGGTCTACCGCATCGCCTCTGCAAGCCCAGGACGCGCCAGCAAAGCCCAACATCCTATTCATCGTGTCCGACGACACTGGCTACGGCGATCTCGGGCCTTATGGCGGCGGCGAGGGCCGCGGCATGCCGACGCCGAACATCGACAAGCTGGCAGACGAAGGGATGACCTTCTTTTCCTTCTACGCTCAGCCAAGCTGCACTCCCGGCCGCGCCGCGATGCAGACCGGCCGTATTCCAAACCGCAGCGGCATGACGACGGTCGCCTTCCAGGGCCAGGGCGGCGGACTGCCCGCAGCCGAATGGACGTTGGCGTCGGTGTTGAAGCGAGGCGGCTACCAGACCTATTTCACGGGCAAGTGGCACCTTGGCGAGGCGGACTACGCGCTACCGATCGCGCAGGGCTATGACGAAATGAAACATGTCGGCCTTTATCATCTGAACGCCTACACCTATGCCGATCCTACCTGGTTCCCGGACATGGATCCGGCGCTCAGGGAGATGTTCCAGAAGGTGACCAAAGGCTCGCTGTCCGGCAAGGCCGGCGGCGAGGTCAAGGAAGACTTCAAGATCAACGGCCAGTACGTCGACACGCCGGTGATCGACGGCAAGGAAGGTGTCGTCGGCATCCCATACTTCGATGGCTATGTTGAGAAGGCGGCGATCGAATTCCTGGATGCGGCCGCCAAGAAGCCGGATCAACCGTTCTTCATCAACGTCAACTTCATGAAGGTGCACCAGCCGAATCTTCCAGCCCCCGAGTTCCAGCACAAGTCCCTGTCGAAGTCGAAGTATGCAGACTCGATCGTAGAACTCGACACGCACATCGGCAGGATCTTGGACAAGCTGCGTGAAACCGGCATGGACAAGAACACGCTGGTTTTCTACACGACGGACAATGGAGCCTGGCAGGATGTCTATCCGGACGCCGGATACACGCCGTTTCGCGGCACCAAAGGCACCTTGCGCGAGGGCGGCAACCGCGTTCCCGCGATCGCCGTATGGCCCGGTAAGATCAAACCTCGCGGCAAGAACCACGACATCGTCGGTGGTCTCGATCTCATGGCGACATTCGCCTCCGTCGGCGGAGTGCCGCTTCCCGACAAGGACCGTGAAGACAAGCCCATCATCTTCGACAGCTTTGACATGTCGCCAATCCTGCGCGGCACCGGAAAGTCGGACCGCAAGTCATGGTTCTACTTTACCGAGAACGAGCTCTCGCCGGGCGCGATCCGCGTCAACAACTACAAGTTTGCGTTCAATATCCGCGGCGATGACGGAGCGTCAACGGGCGGGCTGGCCGTCGATTCCAACCTCGGCTGGAAGGGTGCGGAGAAATATGTAGCCACGGTGCCCCAGGTGTTCGATCTGTGGCAGGACCCGCAGGAACGCTACGACATTTTCATGAACAACTTTACGGAGCGAACCTGGATGGGCGTGGTCATGGGCGAGGAATTGAAGAAGATCATGGCCACTTACGTGGAGTATCCGCCTCGGAAGCCCCAAAGTCTGACTTACAACGGTCCCATCACACTATCGGATTACGAACGCTTCCAGTGGATACGGGACTCACTAGCAAAGGAGGGCGTAAGTATTCCGATGCCGACCGGCAACTAACGCTGGCGCGGCGGCTTGGGATTACGCCTGGGCCGCAGCGTTGCGGGCGGATTACTTAACCGCGCATCAGAGCGAATAGGCGACCGGCGGCGCTTGATGAATTGCCGTCGTTCGTTTGGATGAATCATCGTTCGGCCGGAAATCGCACGGGAGGAACTTAAGATGAACCGCAGGATAATCGACGGCATTGGAGCATTGGCTGTTTTGGTCGTTCTTTGGGGCCAACCTGTCTCCCCGCGGGCGCAGGATGCGCAAAAACCAAACATCGTCGTCATTATGGCAGACGACGTCGGCATCTGGAACATCGGCGCCTATCACCGCGGCATGATGGCGGGGCGCACGCCGAACCTCGACAAGATCGCCGCCGAGGGAATGCTCTTCACCGACTACTACGCCGAGGCGAGCTGCACGGCTGGTCGCGCGGCCTTTGTTATGGGCCAACTTCCAATTCGCACTGGCCTGACCACCGTAGGACAAGCCGGCGCCACTGTCGGCATGCCTGCAGAAGCGATGACCATCGCGACGGCGCTCAAGGACTTGGGCTATGCCACGGGTCAGTTCGGCAAGAACCATCTCGGCGACCGCAACGAGTACTTGCCCACGGTCCACGGCTTCGACGAGTTCTTCGGCTATCTCTATCACCTCGACGCCATGGAGGACCCGTCGCACCCCGGTTATCCGCAGGAGCTGCTGGACAAGGTCGGCCCCCGCAACATGGTTCACAGCTTTGCGACCGAAACCGACGATGCAGCGGTAGACCCGCGCTGGGGCAAGGTCGGCAAGCAGAGGATCGAAGACGCCGGCACTCTTTATCCGGATCGGATGGAGACCGTGGATGAAGAAATCCGCGACGTCGCCTTCAAGTGGCTGGACAAGGTGAAGGCGGACAACAAGCCGTTCTTCCTGTGGCTCAATCCCACACGCATGCATATCGTAACCCATCTGTCACCCAAATATGAGGCTTTGCGCAATTCGAAGAACGGATGGTCGCTTCAGGAAGCGGGCATGGCCCAACTCGATGACATCGTCGGCGCGACCATGCAGAAGTTGAAGGACATGGGCGTGGACGACAACACGATCGTCGTGTTCACGACCGACAACGGCACTGAGACCTTCACCTGGCCGGACGGCGGCAACACGCCGTTCAAGGGGCAAAAAGGCACCGTCTATGAAGGCGGCTTCCGCGCCCCCGCGATGATACGCTGGCCCGGCAAAGTGCCTGCCGGCAAGATCGAAAATGGCATCATCTCCGGTCTCGACTGGTTCCCCACTTTCGTTGCCGCTGCCGGCAACCCAACCATCAAGGAGGAACTGCTGAAGGGCAAAACCGTCGGCGACAAAACCTACAAGAACCATCTCGACAGCTATAATCAGTTGGACCTGGTTACCGGCAAGGGACCCTCAGCCCGCCAGGAGGTGTTCTATTTCGGCGAAAGCACTCTCGGAGCGGTGCGGGTAGGCGACTACAAGTATCGCTTCATTGACCAGCCCCACGGTTGGATCGGGGTCAAGAACCAGCTCAACGCGCCCACCCTCACAAATCTGCGCCTGGACCCGTTCGAGCGCTTTGGCGATCCTGAAAACGGGACTTTGGATGGCGCGCAGGGAAATTTCATGGGCTGGTTCGTCTACGAGTTCTGGCGCTTCGTGTTCGTCCAACAGCAGGTAGCTGCTCTTGCCCAAACGGCAATCGAGTATCCACCACTGCAGAAGGGCGCAAGCTTCAACCTCGACGCTGTGAAGGCGCAAATCGAGGCAGCGGTTAAACAACGCGCAAGTCAGTAGCACGGCGTCAATCGGGCGGCTGATCGCTCTTTGCGGTCGGCCGCCAACGAATATGTCGCCGTCGATCGGCAATCAGCAGCAGACATATAGCAGCCGTTCGACAACGTCATGAACATATGGAGTGTCACATGCTTGCGAAGTATGATCTACCCGAACTGATCCGTCGCGTCATATTGGCTGCCGCCGCGGCTCTGCTCGTCGCTCCCCTCGCTCTCGCCCAGACCGACCCTCTTCCCTCCTGGAACGACACCGCCCCGAAAGCGGCGATCGTCGCCTTCGTCGAGAAGGTGACAAAGGAGGGTTCGCCCGAGTTTATCCCGGAACATGAGCGCATTGCCGTGTTCGACAACGACGGCACGCTTTGGACCGAGCATCCTATGTACACCCAGCTCGCCTTCGCGCTCGACCGCGTCAAGGCGCTTGCTCCGGACCATCCGGAATGGAAGGACACGCAGCCGTTCAAGGCCGTGCTCGAAGGCGACATGAAGACCTTGGCCGCATCCGGCGAAAAGGGCCTTCTGGAACTCATAATGACGACCCACGCGGGAATGACCAGCGACGACTTCCAGAAGGTCGTCACCGATTGGCTTGCCACAGCGCGCGACCCGAAATTCAAGCGCCCTTACACGGAGCTGGTCTACCAGCCGATGATCGAGCTGCTCGCTTATCTGCGCGCCAACGACTTCAAGACCTTCATCGTTTCAGGTGGCGGTATCGAATTCGTGCGGCCATGGGCGGAGAAAGTTTACGGCATCCCGCCTGAGCAGGTTGTCGGGTCGTCGATCAAGACAGAGTTCAGGATGCGCGATGATACGCCGACCTTATATCGCCTGCCGCAAGTCAACTTCATCGACGACAAGGCGGGGAAGCCTGTTGGGATCAACGAGCACATCGGCCGTCGGCCGATTGCTGCCTTCGGCAATTCCGACGGTGACCTTGAAATGCTGCAATGGACGACGATGGGCGGTGCGCCCGCGCGTTTCGGCATGCTCGTTCATCACACAGATGCGGAACGCGAATATGCCTACGACCGTGAGAGCGAATTCGGCCGCCTTGACAAGGCGCTTGATGCGGCAGCGATCACTGGTTGGACCGTGGTCGATATGAAGGCCGACTGGAAGCAGATTTTCCGGGAGAAGTAGGGCGTTTTGTGCCAGCGACGGCTTTGGCGGAGTAATCCATCTGCAACAAGAATGGACAGGTGGCCCTGCCGCTTGTCCCGAAGCTCGAGGGAGAACAACAATGAACATCCATCGTCTCGCCCGCGTGCCAGCCTTTGTCGGATGCTTGGCACTGGCATCAACTGGTGTAGTCGCCCAGGATTCCACCAAGAAACAACATGTGCCGCTGGCAAAGAACATTGGCCAAGTCCCCGCCACCGCCCCGGTGCCGTCGCTTGCGGTCATCAACTCGGATGGCGCCAGGATTGATGGCGAAAAGCTGGTACCCACCGTGCTACTAAGCTTTTGGGTTGGTCTAATCGGCACGAATGCAAGCGTTCCCAACAGATGGTCGAAAAGCTCCGGCTGATTGGAGGCTGCCCAGTTGCATTTTTGCCCGATGCTTGGTCAAGCTGCCGGGTACAGCGAGACCTTTGTTCCAGAACGACGCGGGAGCGATCGATTGACGGGGTTTTTCCACTCAGCGGCAATTGTTCGGGCAGCCTTATTATTTGGCGCCCTGCTTGTGTTTGCCGCACCGATTGTTGCCGCCGAGACGGCTCCGTCGTCGACTGCCGATCCTCGAATCTCCATCCACACCGGATTCGTGGACGAGAAGACGTGTACATCCTGTCATGGCGACCAGTCAGCCGCCTTCGCCAAATCCAACCATTCAAAAGCGATGGCACTCGCCGATGAGAGGACGGTGCGGGGCAATTTCGACAATGTCCGGTACGATCACGACGGCATCGTCACGATCTTTTCCCGCCGCGACGGCCGCTTTTTCGTCAGGACCCAGGGGCCGGACGGCAAGCAGGGGGAATTCGAGGTCAAATACACCTTCGCCTATGAGCCTTTGCAGCAGTATCTGGTCGATCTGGGCGGCGGCAGGCTGCAGGCTCTCGACATTGCCTGGGATACCGACAAGCGGGAATGGTTCTGGCTTGGCGAAGGCAAGCCAGCAAAGCCGGGCTCGACATATCATTGGACAGGTCCGTTCTACCGGTGGAACCGCACCTGCATCGACTGTCATTCCACCGATCCCCGGAGCAATTTTCAGCCGGAGACGAGCGACTATCGATCAACCTATGTCGCGACCAGCATCGGCTGCCAGTCCTGTCACGGCGCTGGTGCCAAGCATGTCGAATGGGCCGAGGCGAGGTCGAAAGGTGCTTCAATACCCGTCGGTCCGGGTCTGGGGTTACCGCAGGTCGACGCGAACACCTGCGTCGGTTGCCACTCCAGGCGGATCAAGCTTAGCGACGGCTATGCTGCTGGGAAGCCTTTTCTTGATCATTTTTCGCCGGCGTTGCTCCGCCCGGACCTCTACTTTCCGGACGGGCAGATTCTCGACGAGGTTTTCGAGTATGGCTCCTTCCAGCAGAGCAAGATGGCAAGAGCGGGCGTCACCTGCCTTGATTGCCACAGGCAGCACGAGGCAACGTTGAAGGCGGATGGCAATGCCTTGTGCACTCAATGCCACACGAAAACCGCGTCCGAGCGGTTTGCCAGGAATGACCCGAGCGGCATGTTCGATACCCCGGCCCACACTCACCACCCGGCCGGTTCGAGCGGCGCGCAGTGCGCCAACTGTCACATGCCGGAGCGTCCCTATATGAAGGTCGATCCGCGGCGCGACCACTCCTTCGTGATCCCGCGCCCCGATCTCTCCGTCGCTTACGGAACGCCGAATGCCTGTACGACGTGTCATGAGCACAAAACCAATGCCTGGGCGGCGGAGAACATGGACAAGTGGTACGGGACCGCCTGGCGTGCGCGCCCAACGAACGCGCACGCCTTCGCCGCAGCCGCAAGAGGCGATCCGGCTTCGATCGGGGCTCTGCGCAAGCTTGTGGTGGACAAAGAACAGGCTGGCATCGTCAGAGGCAGCGCGATCGCGCAGATGAGCCGCATTGGCGGAGCCGACGTCGTCGCTGACGTAAAAGCGGCCGCGGGGGACTTCGATCCTTTGGTCAGGCTAGGCGCCGCAGAAGCGGCCGGCAGCTTGCCGCCCGAGCTCAGATTGGAGGCTATCGGCAATCTGCTCGGCGATGCAACCCGCGCGGTGCGCGTGGCTGCAGCGACGGCACTCGGCAGCACGCCGTCGTTGGACCTCCTTGGCAATCAACGGAAGAGCTTCGACGCCGCCGTCGAAGACCTGCGTGCCTATGTCGAGGCCAACGCCGACGTCGCCGAGGCACAGAACAACTACGGAACCTTCCTGTTCGGCCAGCGGCTCGCCGGAGACGCGGAAAAAGCGTTCCGACAGGCGATCGTGCTCGACCCGGCGCTTGCGGGTCCACATATCAACCTTGCCGAACTCTACCGCGCTACGGGCCAAAACGACAAATCGGAACGCGCCTACGCCGAAGCCATCGCGATCTCTCCCGATCACGCGGGTCTGCGCTACGGACATGCGCTGTCGCTCGTTCGCGAGAAAGCAATGCCAGAGGCGATGCGGGAACTCGATGAAGCCATACGGCTGGATCCGGGAAATACCCGCTACAAGACGACGCTTGCCATCGCACTCGACTCGCTCGGCCGGACGCAGGAGGCACTCGACCTGCTCGGTCGCGCAGTTGCGGGCGGAGAGCTCGACGCCGAGCTGCTCGGATCTGCGGTCAGGTACGGACTGAAGCTCAGACGCTTTCCGGAGACACTGGAATATGCCGAGGCGCTGGCCCGCCTGCGGCCGGACGATCCACAGGTTGCGGAGCTGGTCAGACAATTGCGGGAAGTAACCGGTGCAAAATGATGGCAATACATACGATCAACCAGTCGCCTCCGCACGACCAAGTATTGCTGTGCTTCGGCCCCAATACTTGCTATCTGTAGAGAGCTGATTTGTCTTTGCGAGTGCGCAGACAGCTTGGGGACGCTTGCTGCGCTGAACATGACTTAGGCTCGGGGGGAAGCGTGAGCAGTCTTCGCAGTGGTGGCATCCGCGTCACCTCATCATCGTCGCTTCGTCGCCTTCTGCGGCTGTCGTTTTGCATCGCGCTCATCGTCCCTGCCGGATGTGGCGGGCATCCGAAGGGCGTGTTGGCGCCCGTTGCCGATGCGTCGCCCGGTTCGAGCAGGGTCAGCATGCTGATCACCACCACGCGTGGGCGCTCGGAGCGTGCCGGAGAGATGTTCACGGGCGAGCGGGCACGCACCCCAGCCTTTGCGGACATCACGGTGTCGATCCCGCCTGTCCGCAAGGTCGGCGATGTCGCCTGGCCAAAGAGGCTTCCCCCCAATCCGGCGACCGATTTCGCGACTCTCAAGGCCGAAGAGATCAGCCAAGAGGAGGCAAAGACCTGGCTCAACGCCGCGGTGAAGAAGAGTCCCGACCGCAGCGCGTTCGTCTTCATCCATGGGTTCAATAATCGCTTCGAGGATTCCGTCTACCGCTTTGCGCAGATTGTCCACGATTCAGGTGTCCGCAGCGCTCCCATTCTTGTGACCTGGCCATCGCGAGGTAGCCTGCTCGCCTATGGATATGACCGCGAAAGCACCAATTACACGCGAAACGCCCTTGAGAAATTGTTTCAGTATCTGGCTGCCGATCCTGAAGTGAAGGAGGTCTCTATCCTCGCGCACTCGATGGGCAACTGGCTGGCCCTCGAAGGGCTACGCCAAATGGCGATCCGCAATGGTGGTCTGCCACCGAAGTTCAAGAATGTGATGCTTGCTGCTCCGGACGTCGACGTGGACGTGTTTCGCTCGCAGATCGAGGACATGGGCAAGCGGCAGCCGCGCTTCACATTGTTCGTATCCCGCGATGACCGCGCGCTGGCCTTTTCGCGCAGGGTCTGGGGCGACATCCCCCGGCTGGGCTCGATCGATCCGGAGGAAGCGCCCTACAAGGACGAGATGGAAACCAATGAGGTCACCGTCATCGACCTCACCAAGGTGAAGGCGGGCGACGGTCTCCACCACAGCAAGTTCGCGGAATCCCCGCAGGTGGTCCAGCTCATCGGCGCACGCATCTCCGAGGGCCAGACGCTGACCGACAGCCGGATGGGCCTTGGGGATCACCTGATCGCCGGAACGACGGGGGCGGCGGCAGCGGCCGGCAACGCCGCAGGTTTGATCCTTGCCGCTCCGGTGGCCGCGGTTGATCCGCATACCAGAGACAACTACGCCCACCAGGTAAGCGGGATGGCTGGACACATCGGCGCAGAGCAGAAGATTGCGGTGAACGACTGCACGTGGAAGCAGGCAGCGGCACGGGATCCGGCGTGCCGCGCGGTGCAGAACTGAGGAAGTAATGGCAATGGTGCCTTCCGACAGAAGGGGATTGGGATGAAGCTTTTGAAATTCGGGCTTTCCGCGGCTGTCGTCGCCATGATTTGCAGCGGCGCCCAGGCGGCCGACGTATCGCCGCTCCTTACTCAGGACCCAAAGCCTGCAGAAGCCCCGGAAGGCTGGACATTCTCGATTGCTCCATACCTGTGGATGGCCGGGATATCCGGCGAGACGGCGCAATTCGGGCTTCCCACCACGGTGGACATCGATGCCGACTTCGGCGACATCCTGGACAATCTCGATTTCGCCTTCATGGCGGCAGGCGAGGCCCGATATGACCGCTTCAGCGTCATCGGCGACGCCATCTATGTCAAGGTGTCTGCCAATGGCGAGACTCCTCTTGGAATATTTGCGACTGATGTCGATGTCACGTCGGAGAGTTTTTCGGGCTTGCTGGGCATAGGCTACGCGCTCCTCGATGGTCCGGCCGGACATCTGGACATCGTCGGGGGTGCGAAGCTCTGGTCGGTCGACACAACGCTCTCGTTCAACGGCGGCCTCCTCGGCGGCATCGAGCGAAGCGACAGCGCGACATGGGTGGATGGCATGGTCGGCTTGCGTGGGAAGTATTCCTTCACGCCGGAGATTTATCTGACGGGATGGGGACTGGTCGGCGGCGGTGGAGCCGACATCGACTGGGATGTCGCCATGGGCGTCGGCTACGATTTCAACGACAGGATTTCCGCCATCGCCGGATATCGAGCCCTCGGAGTTGATTACAGCGACGACGGCTTCGTGTTCGATGTTGTTCAGCAAGGACCGATCCTCGGGCTCGCCGTCCGCTTCTAGCGCGATTTCGCCTCTGACAGCCTGGAGCGCATCGCGACAGGCTGTCGACGCCGGCCATCGTCAGCTTTCGTTGAAAAGTTTTGTTACAGGATCGTGCAGTTTAAACACCATTCAGCGCCGGAACCGACCAGCAATATTGGCATTCAGAACTTTGTCATGTTCGCCGCCGGTGGGTTGGGTGATCGCTCGAGGGTCGCCTTGTATTCCCCCACTACCTTCAGCAGCGGTCCGAGAACCCAGTTGTACATCTCGCCGATATTGTGCTCTTCCTGCGGATCCGACTCAATGTTGAACACCTTCGGATACCCGTTCATAGGTGCGGCGCCGGATCCGATACCGCCCATCAGCGTCGCGCCGCCTGGGCCGCTCCGTCCAGGTGCTACGTCCACAAAATAGGCCCGGAATTGTTTCCAGCGAACGGCGACCAACTCGGAACCCACGAAGGTCAGCAAATGCTCTCGCCGTCCTCTATCATTCTCGCCGCGCAGCAGATCGATCTGGTTGATACCGTCGATTGGCCTGTCGTCGGGCGCCTTGCCGTCTGCCACGTGCGCGAAGGTGGGGAAGAAATCCATGATCGAAAACATCGCGTGGGAGGACCGTGGCCTGATCCGTTGCGGCCAGCGGATCACGGCGGCGGTGCGGATCGCGCCTTCGCTGACGTCACCCAACGCGCCGCGATAAGGTCCGGTCGTCCCCATGTCTGGCATGTCGGTGCCGAAGCGGCTCGCTCCGGGGCCGTCCGGTCCGTTGTCGGAAGCAAAGACCACGATGGAGTCGTCCGCAATCCCAAGCTCCTTCAACGCATCAAGCATCGCGCCGAAAATTGAATCTGGAGGACGTCGCGTTGGGCATCAGTCAACAGGAGGGTACAGCGGCAATTATTTCCGCTGGCCGGGCCGAAGTCGTCATCTGGCGATGACCGCGTGCGTGACCGTTTTGGAATTGCGGACTTCGGCCGCGTCAGAAGCCTAGACGAAACGGCGTCCGAAAAGTCGCGACGGGATGAACAGCATCCCGCGGCGCCACGCTTATCGATCAGCGTACGGTGCCCTTGCTGTAGTCTCCCTCCGAGACCTTCTCCATCCACGTCACCGAGCTTCCGTCCAATGCTTCTGCCACGGCGAAGTGCGTCATCGGCTCACCGCTCGATGCTCCGTGCCAGTGACGGACCTGCGGAGGTATCCAGACGACATCGCCCGGATTAACTTGCTGGATCGGTTCTCCTTCCTTCTGCACCCAGCCACGGCCACGTACGATGAACAGCGTCTGACCAAGCGGATGGGTATGCCATGCCGTACGCGCACCCGCCGAGAAGGACACTGTTGCGCCTCCGACGCGCGCAGGCTCGTCAGCCTGGTAAAGGCCGGAGATCCCAACCTTCCCTGTAAAAAACTGCTCGGGAGCCGAAGCCGCCCCGCTTCCCGCCGGAGTGATCTTGAGGTCTGCCTGGGGAGCGGTCACCTGGGTTCCCTTCCTGCTTTCGAACACCTGCTTGAGAACGGGTACGGCTGACATTGCTCTCGGCCAGCCCGCGTAGAAGGCGACATGGCTCAGAACTTCGGACACCTCTGCCTGGTTCAGGCCGTTGTCCATGGCGCGGTTGGCGTGGAATGGCAGTTGCTCGGGCTGACCGACGGCGATCAATGCCGACATCGTCACCAGGCTGCGGTCGCGTGCCGAGAGTTCCGGGCGCTGCCACAGATCGCCGAACAGGACACGGTTGGTCAGGTCGGCAAGCGCCGCCGAGGTCGGTGCGACCGACGTGTTGAGGGTCTGTCTGCGAGCAGCCTCGGCGGCTGCCTCAAGTTCGACGCGCGGCGCGGCGATGTTCTGAAGCGGCGCGATCTTCCGCTCATCGAAGACCTTTTTCGTTTCCTCGACAGCGGAGATCGCGTTCGGCCAGCCGGAGTAGAAGGCGAGATGCGTTACCAGCTCTCCGATCTCTTCCGGCTTCACGCCGTTATCCAGCGCGCGACCGACATGCGCGCCGATCTGCGCCGTCTTGCCCGTCGATACGATCGCCGAGACCGTGACCAGGCTGCGGTCACGAGGTGCGAGCTCCTTCCGTTCCCAGACTTCACCGAACAGGACATCGTCGGTGAAGTGGCCGAGGCCGGGCGCGACATCGTAGACGGCCGGCGGAGCAACACGGCGGCGTTCTTCCTGAGCCTCCGCTCCCGTAGCAGCGAGCGCAGAGATCGCTATGGACGCAGCGATGTTCTTCATCTTTCAGTTCCTTCTCAAAAAGGTCGGCGACGTCGAGCCCAGCTCGCCCGACGACGCCGGGTCGGTGGCTTCCTCGCCTATGCCAGATGCTGTCCGAAGAAGTCGGCGATCCGGTCGAAGGGGATCTTGTCTACCCGGTCGTACAGGTCGGTATGGCTGGCACCGGGGATGATCATCAGCTCCTTAGGCTCCGCGGCGGCGGCGAAGGCAGTTTCGGCGAAGTAGCGCGAATGGGCCTTCTCGCCGTGGATGAAGAGCACCGGGCGCGGAGAGATCTCCGCGATGTAGGTCAGGATCGGCATGTTCATGAATGACAGCGGCGTCGTCTGGGACCAGGCGTTGCCGGAGTTGACCGCGCGCGGGTGGTAGCCACGCGGTGTCATGTAGTAGTCGTGATAGTCGACCAGGAACGGTGCTTCGCCGCCCTTGAGCTCGTTGTAAGGGGACTGATACGCAGGGGTTCCTTTCTCGGCATCCGCCCAGCGCTGCCGGCTCATCTGCTCGAGCGCCTGCGTCCGCTGCTCCAGCGTCACGCTGTCGTTGTAGCCTTTCGACATCACGCGGGTCATGTCGTACATCGTGCTGGCGACGACCGCCTTGACGCGCTTGTCCACGGCGACGGCATTAAGCGCCATGCCGCCCCAGCCGCAGATGCCGATCATGCCGATGCGCTCGCGGTCAACGAAGGAGTGGAGGCCGATGAAGTCCACCGCCGCGCTGAAGTCCTCCGTGTTGATCTCCGGCGAGGCTATGTTGCGGGGCTCGCCGCCGCTTTCTCCCGTATAGGAACCATCAAAGGCCAGCGTCGCAAAGCCGCGTTCGGCCATCGTCTGCGCGTAAAGTCCGGAAGACTGTTCCTTCACGGCGCCGAAGGGGCCGCCGAGGACAAGCGCGGCAAGCGGTGTATTTCCCCGCTCCTTCGGCAGGTAGAGATCGCCTGCCAGCACGATGCCGTAGCGGTTCTTGAACGACACCTTCTGGTGATCGACCCTGTCGCTCTTCGGAAACACCTTGTCCCATGAGGTCGACTGGGCTAAAGCCTGCGTCGCGGCGACTGCCGGAACCACGCTCATCGCAGCGACGGCGATGCCCGTCGCCTTCATCAAGCTGCGCCGGCCGGCGTTGAATCCTTCGGCATTATCTATCTTCCTGGTCATGATCGGATCTCCTTCTATATGAGGCGTTTGGTTACTGGATACGTTCGATACGCAATGGGAATTGCCCTCGGACATGCAGCGCCTCGTAGCCGTCGTCGAAGCGTCCGAGGCGCACCAGCCCTGGATGCTTGTAGTCGGCGTAGAACATCGCGAGATTGCCCCAAGGCATGTAGTAGCAGAGGTCGTACGGCCGCTCGTTCGTGAATGGGCCGTGGCCTTCCACGGTCAGTTTGCGAGGAAGGTAGGCGATCTTCTCGTTGGATCCGAAGTCGTCGATCTTGAGATCCAGCGGAAGCATGGAAGCGAAGTCGCGCGCCGACGGGTTGTCGTAGAGCGTCGCGGTCATCGTATGCTTTTCGAACGTCAGCCTGATCTTCACGTTGGTTCGCTCCTGATTATTGGGATCGCTCTGGCCGAACACGGTTCTTGGGAAGACTGCGGCGGCCATGGCCGTTGCGAGAAGGCTGCGTCGGGTCAGGTTCCTGAACGGGATGCTCATCACGACCTCGTCACACGCCACACTGCAAGGGATGCCAGCGATGATCCGCACAGCAGCGCGGCGCTAAGGGCGAAGGTGGACTGCCAGCCCACGACATCGAACAGAAGACCGCCGAGCGAGGCCCCGGCCGTGATCGCTAGCTGTATGACGGCAACCTGGAGTCCGCCGCCGGCCTCCACATCTTTCGGGAGAACGCGGCTCAGCCAGGTACCCCAGCCGACTGGCGCGGCCGTTCCGAGTAAGCCCCAGCCGACCAGCGACAGGAACACGGGGAGCTTCATGTCGCCGAATGCGATCATGGCCAAGGCGATGCAGGCCATCAACAACGGGATGACCATGAGAATACTGAACAGGCGATGGGACAGGAGCCAGCCGATAACCCATGTGCCGACCGCTCCCGCGAGGCCCATCATCAGAAGCGCGAGCGAAAGCGTTTCGATCTCTAGGCTAGTCACTGTTTCCAGGAACGGCCGCAAATAGGTGAAGAGCGCGAACTGTCCCATGAAGAGGAGCAGGATCGCCCCCATGCCGAGCGCGACGGGCGGACGTCCCAGGAGCCGGAACACGTTTCCCGAGGTTCCCTCGCGGCGTGGGGGGAGGCTGGGCAGGCTGATCCACTGCCAGATGAGTGCGAGCAGCGCTACCGGGACGACGAGGAAGAAGGCGCCGCGCCACCCGATGTAGGCGCCAAGCAGGCTTCCCATCGGCGCGGAGATCGTCGCGGCGATCGCGTTGCCTGCGTTGAGCAGGGCGAGGGCCTTCGGCACTTGGTCTTGGGAGACGAGACGCATCACGATCGCCGTGGACATCGACCAGAAGCCGCCGATCGAAATGCCGAGCAGGGCGCGACCCAGCATCAGGACCGGATAGGAAGGTGCGAGGGTCACTGTGATCCCCGACAGCATCAGCAGTCCCGTCAAAGCCAGTACGACCATGCGGCGGTCTGACCGGCGGATAAGCGTTGCGATGAACAGGCTGGTTAAGACGGCGAAGATGCCCGAAATCGAAATCGCCTGTCCTGTGTTTCCTTCCGAAACGCCGAGGTCGGCCGCGATGGGCGTGAGCAGGCTGACCGGCATGAATTCAGACGCGATCAGCACGAAGACGCACAATGTCATGGAGAATACGGCCCCCCAAACCGAGCGTCTGCTGTCGATATGGTCGATGGTCAGCGTCATATGCAATCGTCCTGGATGGATCTCGTTTTCAACGTTGCACGGAAGATAGTTCTTGCGTACTTTGCGGATAAGTCGAGCCAATCCGCATGGACCTATCGGTCTCCAATATGAATAAGGTGCGCCGATGCAGCGCGAGGACGTGAAGGATCTGCTCTGGTTCCTCGAGGTGGCGAAGGAGCAGAGTTTCACAAAGGCCGCCGCGAACCTCGGCACGTCGCAGTCGACGCTCAGCCACGCCATCAAGCAGTTGGAGGCTCGCCTCGGCGTCCGTCTCCTGACAAGAACGACCCGCAGCGTCGCCACGACGGAAGCCGGGGAACGCCTGTTCAGGTCGATCGCTCCACGCTTCGATGGGATCGAAGCGGACCTTACAGATCTTGTCGCCTTCCGCGAAAAGCCGTCCGGCACCGTCCGGCTGACCCTGTCGGATCATGCCCTGCAGACGACGGTATGGCCGAAGCTGGCCCGCGTCCTCGCTGGCTACGCCGACCTCAAGGTCGAACTCTACGCCGACAACGGGATGCGCAACATCGTGGAGGAGCGCTTCGACGCGGGCGTGCGGCTGGGAGAGAGCGTCGACAAGGACATGATCGCCGTGCGGATCGGTCCCGACTGGCGGCTTCGCGCCGTCGCCTCGCCGAAATATCTTGCGGCCTACGGATCTCCGACGACGCCGCAGGATCTTGTGGGGCATGTCTGCATCAACACACGCCAGGCGACATGGGGTGGATTCTATGCATGGGAGTTTGAGAAGGACGGTCGGGAACTCCGGGTCAGGGTTGACGGCCAGCTCAGCTTCAACTCCTCCATCGTCCAGATAGACGCCGCCTTAAACGGGTACGGGATCGCATATATCCCGGAAGACCTCGTCGAAGAGCACATCGCCGCGGGGAAGCTGCAGCCGGTTCTGGACGACTGGAGTCAGCCGTTCACCGGCTACCATCTCTATTATCCCAGCAGACGTCAGATGTCGCCGGCCATGGCGGTGGTCGTAGACGCTCTTCGACATCGCGGCGGAGCTTGAGTCTCGGCTTCCGTTAGCCTGTTTTGGGCGGATATTGTTGATTTAGTCGGTGGTTGATCTCGTTACTGCTTCGAGAGGAGAGCGCAACGATGATGGGGATGCAGTCGGAACCGGCGCAATTGTTTTACGATTTCTGCCTGGATGATCACCTCCCCGACGAACATATGCTGCGCGGCATCGATCGTTTCCTCGACTGCGGCGATATCCGCAGAGAGATGAAGCCATTTTACAGCTCAATTGGCCGGCCTTCGATTGATCCAGAGCTGATGATCCGGATACTGCTCGTTGGCTATTGCATGGGCATTCGTTCTAAGCGGCGTCTGTGCGACGAGGTCCATCTCAACCTTGCCTATCTCTGGTTCTGCAAACTCGGTCTCGACGGCAAAGTGCCTGACCACTCGACCTTCTCACGCAACCGCCATGGCCGCTTCCGCGACAGCGATCTTCTCCGTCATCTGTTTGAGACTGTCGTCAAGCGATGCATGTCAGAGGGCCTGGTGCGTGGCGAGGGCTTTGCCGTGGACGCAAGCCTGATCGCCGCCGACGCTAACAAGCAGCGCTCTGTTTCCGGTGAGGAGTGGGCCGCGCCAAACGACGAGGATGCCGCGCGTGCGGTCAGGGAATATCTGGAAAAGCTGGATGATGCCGCCTTTGGAGCGGCCTCGGAGGTGACGCCGAAGTTCATCTCTGCTGCCGATCCGGCCGCGCAATGGACCGGGGCGCACAAGGGCCATGCCTTCTTCGCCTATGCCACCAATTATCTGATCGACACCGACAATGCCGTCATCCTGGATGTCGAGGCTAGTCGTGCCATCCGCCAGGCCGAGGTCGGCGCTTCCCGCACCATGATCGAGAGGACAGAGACAAGCCTTGGGCTCAAGCCAGAATGGCTTGTGGCCGACACCGCTTATGGATCGGCCCCAAACCTTGCCTGGTTGGTAAAGGACAAGAAGATCACGCCGCACATCCCGGTCTTCGACAAGTCGAACCGCACCGATGGCACGTTCTCACGGGCCGACTTCACATTTGATGCGGATGCAAACCACTACATCTGCCCGGCGGACAAGCTGCTGGTGCAATTCCGGCGTACCTACGACAAGCCGCGGACCGGCATCACGAAGGCCGGAACCAAGCTTTACAGGGCCAGCAAGAAGGACTGTGCGGTCTGCGATCTGAAGCCAAAATGCTGCCCGAACATGGTCGCTCGAAAGGTTCCGCGCGACGTCAATGAGGATGCCCGCGATGTGGCCCGTGCGTTGGTTGGAACGCCGGAATACGAGCGCGCACGACATCTCCGCAAGAAGGTCGAGATGCTGTTCGCTCACCTCAAACGGATATTGAGGCTCGGGCGGCTGAGACTGCGAGGTCCACGCGGTGCGCGTGACGAGTTTCTGCTGGCCGCCACCGCGCAAAATCTACGAAAGCTCGCAAAATTGCGACCTCTCGTGGCTCCAACCAACCCGATCGCGGCATAGGGAGCATAGAAATGCGGGCCACGCCACCTACCACCAGCACCGAAGCTCGATAAACGAGGCACTACCCGACGGAACCATCAGCTATGAGACGGCAGACACGTTGAATCCGCGACTAAATCAACAATATCGGCCGATTGCGGACCTCAATCCAAACACGAGCGCGCCAGTAAAATATGTTGCCGCGGCCAGTAAGGTTCTCGACGTCGTGGCGGACCGCCATGGGGTATTTGCCCTTGCCTGCCACCTGCTATACCGCCACGCAGTTTTCGCGTGGGCATCACCTGTGGGCACCAGTTCTGGTGCATCAGGTCGCCAATGATGCCAAAACGATATCCAGCACGACTAGAAAATCAAGGAATTAAGGGGATTTAGAGAGAATTGGCTGGGGAGCCTGGATTCTCACATGATTTCAATGACTTAGCGAAATCGCCTTTGAATTCCCTATATTTTCCCGCCGCGAGCGACCGTGGATGCCACCTTTGTGCCCGGCTTTGGGCCTCAGTCAACCGGTGTGCAAAACGGTAATAATTTCCGCTCTTGGGGCGTAAAGCGGACCTCGCACGTCAGGGTGTTAAGGTCCGAATCGCGTGGATAGCAGAAGTTCAAAGCGAAGCCGCTGAAAAGCCGCTTTGCGCGCCATAGCGGCCATATTTCACTGGTTGTACGCTGTCAGGAACCTGGAGTACTCGTCAAAGAACTGTTCGAAGGCAGCCGTGTCCTCCATGAGCACATGATTGTTTCCAGGAAGCTCAACGAAGGTCGCGTTAGGAATAAGCGTAGCCATGAGACGCCCTTCCTCTATCGGCGCGACGCGATCGCCGATGCAATGCAGGACCAACGTCGGAACATTGACCTGCTTCGCCAACTCCGTCACATCGACCGTGCTGTTCATTTTCCAGATCCGCATCGCCGCTTCCGGACTCGTAGCAATGCGCTGAAGTTCGTCGAAATTCGCAGCCATCTCGGGCTGAGCGTCGGGCATGAAGGTTGTTGTAAAAAAATGCCTGAAGACTGGATTGGTCGAGCCCCAGCCGTCGCGGATCATCATCGTCCCGAGTTTATAAAGGTGCTTTTGGTCCGGTTGCGTCCGCTTGAGCCGACCCCGAAGAAATCCGCCCAAGAGGACGAGGCAGGTCACCTGCTCGGGATTCTCCACGGCGTAGCGGACACTGAATGAGCATCCTTGCGAAATGCCGAGAAGCGCGAACCGGCTCAGTCCAGCAGCGGCTGCGACGGTCGACATGTCGCCAGTCATTGCCCCCTCGGATACAGCTTCGACGCCCCAATCCGATAGGCCATTTCCCCGCTGGTCGAATCGTACCAGCCGGCACAGCCTCGCCAACCTGACCAGCCATGGGTGCCAGATTGGACTGCGCCATTCATACTCCAGATGGTTCAGCCAATTCGGTGCCTTCAGCACCGGCATCCCTTGGCCAATACTGGCCCACGCGATCTGCACTCCGTCTGGGGCAGTGGCGAACTGTACCTGTTGTTGCTGCGCAGCTTTGGGAAGCTCCGAGCTAGGCAGCGAAGCGTCGGGTGTCCACTGCCAAACCCGGATGGGGCGGGAGATATTCTTCACCCGCTGGTTGCCCATGTCGCGAAAAGGCACTTTGATCTTATCCGCGACCGCTTGATGTACAATGTCGGAGATGCAGATGCCGCCTGGCTTCGCCAGCCCCTCAAGGCGGGAAGCCACGTTGACGCCATCGCCGAAGATATCTCCATCCTCGAAGAGGACATCCCCGAGATTGATCCCGAGGCGGTAGAGAATGCGGCGTTCTTCCGGTGACGCTCCCTCACGGTCCGCCATAGCCACTTGGATGTTGATGGCGCAGCGGACGGCATCCTGTGCTGAAGCGAATTCGACCAACATCCCGTCGCCCGTGGTCTTGACGATGCGGCCTCCACGAGTTGCGATCTGCGGATCGAACAACTCCGTGCGGTGCACCTTCTGACGCGTAAGGATATCTTCCTCATTTTGCTCCATGAGGCGGCTATAGCCTGCCATGTCGGCGGCCAGAATCGCGGTCAAGCGACGTTCCACAGAGCGCGTCCCCATAGTTTCAGCCAGATATCACACTACCACATGTCGGCGATCGGATTAAGATTGAGCGCAAGTGCCGAGCCTTTGAGAAAATGCACATCGTAATGCGACGACCGGCTGAACGGCCGCATCGGGCTTGCAAACGAACATAAGAGCTCACTGTCGCGAGAGCTCACGCGCAAGTTCCAAGAACGCCCTCACCCCGGCTGACAGATTTCGGCGCCCAGGGTAGTAAAGGCAAAGCCCCGGATATGGTGGCGTCCAGTCTTCCAGTACACGGACGACGCGCCCCGCCTCAATGTCCGGGAAAATGTCTTGCTCGAAGATGTAGCCTATACCGGCGCTTTCCAGGACAGCGGTTCTTGTGAGGCCAGCCTCGTCCAGGGATATCGGACCGCGTGCATCGATTTGCACCTGCTCCCCGTCCTTCTCGAAACGCCACCGAAACGAGGAGCCATCGGGCAGGCGAACGCGAATGCATCGATGGCTGAGAAGGTCGGGAGGGACCACCGGCTTCCCATGCCTCTCGAAGTATTCAGGAGACCCAACCACAGCATGTCGCTGGGGGTGGCCGAGCGAAACGGCAATCATGTCGCTGGGAACGAGGCCCGCAACCCTAACCCCCAGATCAAACCCGTCCTTGACGATATCAACCATCTTTCCTTCAGTTACAATATCGACATTCATGTCGGGATAGCGGCGCAGGAACTCAAGCACGAGCGGTGAGATGATGGCGCGAGCCGCAAACGGCGCCGCGTTGATCCGTATTGTTCCGGAAGGTGTCTCACGTTGCGCACGCACCGAATCCAAAGCGGCATAGAGATCCTGGAGCGACGGCGCCACCTGCTGCACAAAGAGCCTGCCGGCATCTGTGAGCGACACGCTGCGTGTGGTGCGGTTGAACAATCGCACTCCCAGCCCCGCCTCAAGCCTGCCGATTGTGTGGCTCAGCGCGGTCGTGGACATGTCGAGATCGATGGCCGCTGCACGGAATGTCCCACGCCGGGCAATAGCAATAACCGCTTCAAGTTCTTTCAGGCTGGTCTGTTCCATTGTCCCGGTCTGTTCATTACCGCATGCCGGTTTATCCCACTTATCTACGCAATGGTCGAGCGCTAACTATCGGGTCAACCAGTGAGGAGAAACACAATGGATATGCCCGATATCGTGAACATGTACTTTGACGCTGAGAGCGGCAGCAACGCGGATGCGCTGTCGGACACCTTTGCGATCGAAGCCGTTGTCGAAGATGAGGGATCGCGCCATCAAGGCGTCGTCGCAATCCGTGAATGGTGGGTGGCAGCGAAGAAGGCGACTCAGTACGTTTCTGAACCTTTGGAATCCACCATTGACGGCAACAGAGTGCTCGTCCGAGCCAAAGTTAGCGGCCAGTTTCCCGGCAGTCCGGTGACGCTCTCATATGCCTTCACCATCAAGAACGGCAAGATCGCTAAGCTGGAGATCCGGTGATGACAGACTTTCTCAACCTGAGAGGCAAACGAGCCCTCATCACTGCTGGAACCAAGGGCGCCGGGGCTGCGACCGTCAGCCTGTTTCGGGAACTCGGCGCGCAGGTGTTGACGACCGCGCGGGCGCATCCTGAGAACCTGCCGGAGGAATTGTTTGTCGAGGCCGACCTCACGACTGAAGAGGGGTGCGCGGCCGTCGCGGACGTTGCGCGTCAACGTCTCGGCAACATCGATATCATCGTTCATATGCTGGGTGGCTCGTCAGCAGCCGGCGGTGGTTTTGGGGCGCTAACTGATGCCGAGTGGCACAAAGAAATGTCGCTCAATCTTTTTCCCGCTGTTCGACTCGATCGCGAATTGGTTCCAGACATGGTCGCACGCGGAACCGGTGTGGTTGTGCATGTCACGTCCATCCAAAGAGTGCTGCCTCTCCCGGAAGCGACTACCGCTTACGCTGCAGCCAAGGCAGCACTCTCGACTTATAGCAAGGCCATGTCCAAGGAGGTGTCGCCCAAGGGCGTCCGCGTCGTGCGAGTTTCTCCGGGTTGGATCGAAACGGAAGCGTCCGTCCACTTGGCCCAGCGCTTGGCGGACAAGGCGGGCACGGACCTTGAGGGTGGCAAGAAAATTATCATGGATAGCTTGGGTGGCATACCTCTCGGGCGCCCGGCCAAGCCGACGGAAGTCGCAGACCTGATTGCCTTCCTGGCATCGGATCGCGCTGCATCGATCACTGGTACCGAATACACCATCGATGGAGGAACGGTGCCAACAGCTTAGGAACGAGACGCCTTCACGGATCAAGCGGGTGCGTCCCAGCCGCCGATCTGTGAATAGATGGCGTCGCGGAGATGCCGGACATCGCGATTCAAGGATGCCAACTCCTGAGGCGTCTGTGTAGAGGTTGCGAGCAGGGTGTCGCTGAGGCAGCCGGCCCTGTGCTGCAACGTGCGTCCCTCGTTCGTCAATGCAACGACAACCTGCCGTTCATTGCTCAGATTTCGTGTCCGTCGCAGCAAACCCGATGCTTCAAGACGCTTCAGAAGTGGCGTAAGCGTGCTGGATTCCAGAGCGAGGGTATGGGCGATGGCACCAACCGTCTGCTCGTCCTCACGCCAGAGGACGTTGAGCACGAGGTACTGCGGATAGGTCAAGCCCAGTTGGTCGAGCAATGGCTTATAGGCGCGCTGAATAGCGATGCCCGCGGTGTAGATTGCGTAGCAAAGCTGATCATGAAGCGCTGGTGGATCGTTATGCCGTTCGGTCATTTGTAAACTCCTATCGGCTCAGAAATAGCAAATGATACCGCAAAAAACAATATCGCGATAAATGATGTTTGACACGGAAAATGAAATCTGCCAGCTTATAGTTACCGCGATAACAGTTATCGCATACACAAAGAGGAGAAAGCCATGACCACCAGGACCATATTGGCCGCCGTCGCAGCCGCAGCCGCAATATCCGCCGCAGTGCCTGCGAACGCTGCGGACATAATCCGTGAAAACCAGACCGTGAAAAACGTTGTACTCGTTCACGGTGCCTTCGCCGATGGCTCTGGCTGGAGGGGCGTCTACGACAATCTCACGAAGCGCGGATATCGCGTCACCGTCGTCCAGAATCCGTTGACCTCCCTCGAAGACGATGTTGCCGCCACCAGGCGCGCAATCGAACGACAGGATGGTCTCGCCATTCTGGTAGGCCATTCATGGGGTGGTACAGTCATTACGGAAGCCGGCATCGATGCGAAGGTCGCGGGGCTGGTCTACGTCTCCGCGCTGTCACCGGACGCAGGCGAGACGACGGCCCAGCAGTATGAAGGTTTTGCCCCTGCAACGGAATTCGTCATCGAGACCACGAAAGATGGTTTTGGTTATGTCAGCCCCGAAAAGTTCAAGGCGGGATTTGCGCATGACGTTAGCGACGCCGACGTCGCCTTCATGCGGGACGCGCAGGTCCCCATCAACATGTCGGCGTTCGGCACGAAGCTGGAAAACGCTGCTTGGCGAACCAAGCCAAGCTGGGCTGTCATCGCCACCGAAGACAAGGCATTCGACCAAGCCATGCTGATCCATATGGCAGAGCGGATTAAAGCCAAGATTACCAAGGTTTCAGCAAGCCACGCGCTGTTCATGACGCAGCCGACGGTGGTGGCGGACACTATCGACGAGGCCGCGAAAACTGTTTCGGCGCAGTAAGGATGATCATTCGAGCTTTATCATCGGGACAGGCATCCCTGTTCCGATGATTGCTTGCTGGAACGTCCTCAAACCGTCGATCTCCAATTGAGATCGATTGCGCCTTTGAGCCGTTAGCGCGCACCGCCATTTCTCACAATTTAAGCTCATCAATTCACAAAGGTAACCCCGTGGATCAGAATACGCATGACCTAAACCGACATGAAAATCCGGCACCAACACGTCATGAGGTTTCAGACGATTTTGATTTTATCGTATGTGGAGCGGGCTCCAGTGGTTCAGTGATTGCCGCTCGACTGGCAGAATGCGGAGACGCCCGCGTCTTGCTTCTTGAGGCAGGCGGCGATGACGTAGCCGAGTCTGTTAGAGACCCGGCGCAATGGCCACTCAATCTCGGCACGAGCCGTGACTGGGGTTTCGTTGGAGAGCCGGCGCCTGAGCTCTGCGGTAGGCGGCTTCCTCTCAGCATGGGCAAGGGTCTGGGCGGCGGCTCGAGCATCAATGTCATGGTCTGGGCGCGAGGCCACAAGGAAGACTGGAATCATTTCGCGGCCGAAGCGGACGATGAAGCCTGGGGCTATGAATCGGTTCTCGGCTACTATCGGCGGATCGAAGACTGGCGCGGCCCGCCAGATGCTGTGCGCCGCGGCGCTGGAGGGCCGGTTTATGTCGCCCAGCCACGTTCGCCACAGCCCATCGCGGAGGCTCTATTGAACGCTGCATCGGCGATTGGCATTCCGGTATTCGACACTCCGAACGGCGAACTGATGGAAAGTGCCGGAGGTGCATCGATCGCGGAACTGCGCATCCGGGATGGCAGGCGGGAGTCCGTATTCGGATCCTATGTTCGTCCGCTCATGTCACGACCAAACCTTACGGTCCTCACCGACGCGTTGGTCACGAGCATCATCTTCGATGGCAAACGGGCGACAGGCGTTGAGGTTCTCGTCAACGGTCAGCGGCGTGCGTTCACTGCGCGATGCGAAACGGTGTTGTCGCTGGGTGCGATAAACACGCCAAAGGTGCTGATGCAGTCAGGCATTGGCCCGAAGGATGAACTGAAAGCTCACGGGATACCTGTCGTGCAGCATCTCCCTGGTGTGGGTCGAAATCATCAGGATCATCTCGCGTTCGGCTGCACGTGGGCATATCGAAAGCCGGAGGGCGTCGGTGGGGGAGGTTGCGAAGCAAAACTCTTCTGGAAAAGCGACTCTCGCCTCTCTCAGCCGGACATTCTTCAGTGCCAGTTGGAGTTCGCCGTACCTTCGCCGGCGGAAACAGGTCTGGAAACCCCGGCGCATGGCTGGACGATGTTTTCAGGGCTTGCGCAGCCGAAAAGCCGTGGCCGGCTGAGGCTCTCCGGCCCCAATACAAACGACCCTATCCTGATTGAACCAAATTCTCTCAGTGAGCCGGAAGACATGGCTGCCGCCTTGGCCGCGGTTGAGCTGTGCCGCGAACTCGGAAACAGCGACGCCTTCACGCCGCTGGTCACGAGCGAGGCAGCTCCGGGCACACGCGACCGGGCAGGGATGATCGATTTCATCCGAAAGTCGGCCGTCACTTACTGGCACCAGTCCTGCACGGCCAAAATGGGACGCGACAGCATGTCCGTGGTCAATAACGAGCTCAAGGTCTACGGGATTGAAAGTCTTCGTATCGCAGATGCCTCGATCATGCCGCGTATCACCACCGGAAACACGATGGCACCGTGTGTCGTCATCGGAGAGCGCGCAGGCGATTTGATCAGGAAGACGCATGGTCTTGCTGTCTTGAGTGGTGTCGCTCCATTCGCCTGAAGATGCTTTAGAAGAGCTCGGCGGTCAGCATACACTGGCGGTCGAGCTCTTTGCGCCCTCTTGGGTCAACCGTTCGGCGTGTTCAAGACCTTCTACGAGCACCTCATAGATGAGCGCTTACTGAGTTGTGCTCAGCATATTGACGGCAGTGTCGCGCACCCAATCGGGCATTGAGCCTCAGAGATAGAGCCCGGAAAAGCAGACAGTCACTTCCGAAATTGTCGAAGTGCAGGAGGAAGCCAAGTCGCCGCAGAAAACCTGCGGTATCCGACGAAAAACATCGATTCGCCCTCGATTTGACCTCCGGCATAACTAAGTAGCGACCAGTTCGGCGATTTTAGCGGCGACTTCCGCCATCGGCTCCTCGGCAGTATTCAGCCCGGCTCGGGAGGCTAGCAGGAGGCTGACCTGTTCAAGCTCTTCATAGGTCGTTCCGTGAACGACCGGGACGAGCCGCTCTCGCCGGAGTAGCGCCGAAAGCTCTTTGTCTGCGATGCGTTCTGCCGGGAGGCGCCGCAACAGAGCCGGGGTCACCAAAACGATACCGACCGCGAATTCACCAAGCCCTTGTCGATCGCCCGCATCATCGGCGCCCGAGGCGAAGGCTTCTGAAAGTCGGTTGTGGCCCTGAGACGACCGACATGAGGTGAGCGACGGAGTGGTATATATGCTAGGCTCTGGCCGACAGCGGAATGACAGCTACCGGCCCTCTCGAGTTCCTTGTCCCGCTCATGCTCGAACAGGATCTGGAGCTGCTGTTTGGTGGTCATCGCGTCCTTCGAATTCATCTTCAGTTCGGCCAGCCGGGTGTTGAGCTTCCGGCCGATGATCTGAGCCTTTCTATGGTCCGAACAATGAAGGCTGAGTGAAAGACGGCTACCCGGACGGCAGTGAACGAATGCGGCGGGGATGCGCGGCCGCCAGTAAAAGATGTTTCCGCGGCGGATCAGATTCTCGACCTCGTGGCGCACGGCCATGACGAATACCCTGTCTTCGCCCGAAGGATCGGCTGCAGCGCATTGCGCGCCTGGGCATCACCTGTGGGCACCAGTTCTGGGCATCAGGTCGCCATTGATGCCAAAACGGGATCCGGCACGACTGGAAAATCAAGGAACTAAGGGCTTTTAGGGAGAATTGGCTGGGGAACCTGGATTCGAACCAAGATCGACGGAGTCAGAGTCCGCTGTTCTACCATTGAACTATTCCCCAGCAGCGCGCGGCCGGCAAAGCGGCTCCGCTGGTGTGCGGCGCTTATAAACAAAAGCCGGAGGAATGCAAATACCTGTTTTGGAAAAATTTCTGCTCCCTAATCGGGTGAGGTCGAGCGGGTCTCAAATTCTGAATCCAAAAAGAATTTGGCGATTTTGCATCGCGCTGGTATTCTCGCGGCAACGCAAAAATCTAATGAGCGCCTGCTGCATACCGTCATGGACTTGCGCGGCGCGTGGAAAACGAACGTGGAAGACCCCGAAGGCGGCGCAAAGCCGCAATTTGACGGGGCGTCAGCGGCAGTGCGCAGGGACGGCAAGAAATCCCGGCGCCGAAAGGGCAAACGGGGCGGTCAGTCCCGCAACGCGCCTCATGCCGCTTCGCAGGCCTCCTCCGAGACATCCGGAGAGGCAGCGCGCCCGATGGAAGCTGCAGCCGGGAACCCGGCCCGCAAGCGCAAACGCCGCCGCGGTAACGGCGGCCAGCGGCATGACGGCGCATCCCCAGCGATCCAGCAGCATGAAAAGCCGGCTTCGGCCGCGCAGGCCGATGGCGACGCTTCATCCAGCCGCCGCAACCGGCGCAAGCACCGCGGGAAGCGCGGCCTGCAGGGCCGTCCGCTGGCGCCTGGCAAGCCGGTCGGCCAGCCGGGGATCGCCGCCCAGCCTGCCGCCATTGCCCGGGATCCTGCCATTGCGAGAACCCCAACAACGGCCAAGGCCAATGGGCATTCCGAGCCTCGAAACGATGGCTTCAATCGCGGCGGCCGGCCGCCTGAACGCGAGCGCCGCGATCAGGGAGCCGAGCATCCCTGGCCGGACGAACTTTATGCCGCGCTCGACCTCGGCACGAACAACTGCCGCCTGCTGATTGCCCAGCCCACCCGGCCGGGCCAGTTCCGCGTCGTCGATGCCTTTTCGCGCATCGTGCGCCTCGGCGAGGGGCTTGCCGCGAGCGGCCGCCTTTCCAACGAGGCGATGGACCGCGCCGTCGATGCGCTACGCGTCTGCGCCGGAAAGCTGAAAAGCCGCGAGATCCGCCGCATGCGACTGATCGCCACCGAAGCCTGCCGTCAGGCGGCAAATGGCGCCATTTTCCTAAATCGCGTCGTTGCCGAAACCGGCCTCGAACTGGAGATCATCGACCGCGAAACGGAAGCCCGCCTTGCGGTATCCGGCTGTTCGTCACTGGTCGGCCGCGAAACGCGTTCCGTCGTGCTTTTCGATATCGGCGGCGGCTCCTCGGAAATAGCGGTCATCCGCATCGGCGAGAATCGGTTCAGCCGCCTTGCCAATCACATCACTCACTGGACCTCGCTGCCGGTCGGCGTCGTCACGCTTTCCGAGCGCCACGGCGGGCAGCATGTGACGCCGGAGAGCTTCGAGACCATGGTATCGGAGGTGGGGGGCATGCTTGCGCGGTTCGACTGCCCGGAAATCGAGGTCGCACATTCCGGCGATTTTCACCTGATCGGCACGTCCGGCACGGTGACGACGCTGGCGGGCGTCCACCTCGACCTGCCGCGCTACGACCGCCGCAAGGTGGATGGCATCTGGCTTTCGGATGACGAGGTTTCAGCCATGCAGGCGAAGCTTCTTTCGTGGGATTTCGACAGCCGCGCCGCCAATCCCTGCATCGGGCCGGACCGCGCTGACCTGGTGCTCGCCGGCTGTGCCATTCTGGAGGCGATTCGCCGCCGCTGGCCGAGCCCGCGCATGCGCGTCGCCGACCGCGGCTTGAGAGAAGGCCTCTTGACCGACATGATGGCGGACGACGGCGTCTGGCGGCGCCATCGAAACCGCCGCGGCCAGCGCGCAAGGTAGGGACAGAATGACCAAGGCACCGATCGCGGGCAACCGCACCGGCCGCAAGCTCGGCCAGCGCGTCAAGAAGAAGAAGCTCAAGGCCTCCTCGCGGCAATGGCTGCAGCGCCATATCAACGATCCCTACGTGCAGCGCGCGCAGCTTGAGGGTTACCGGGCGCGGGCTGCCTTCAAGCTTCTGGAGATCGACGAGAAGCACAATATCCTCAAAGGCGCCCGCCGCATCATCGACCTTGGCGCCGCACCGGGCAGCTGGTCGCAGATTGCCGCCAAGGTGACGGGCTCGACCGACGAGGATGTCCGCGTCGCGGCCATCGATTTTCTGGAAATGGCGCCGCTTCCCGGCGTGAAGATCCTGCAGCTCGACTTTCTCGATCCGGACGCGCCGACGAAACTGATGGAAGCGGTCGGCGGTACGCCGGATCTGGTGATGTCCGACATGGCCGCCCCCACGACCGGACACCACCGCACGGACCATCTGCGGACGATGCATCTCTGCGAAGTTGCCGCGCATTTTGCCGTCGACGTTCTGGGCGAAGGCGGCCATTTCCTCGCCAAGACCTTTCAGGGGGGCACGGAGCGTGAATTGCTCAACATGCTGAAGCAGCATTTCCGTCAGGTGGTGCACGTCAAACCGGCTTCCTCACGTGCCGAATCGGTCGAGATGTTCCTGCTGGCGAAGAGCTTCAAAGGCCGCAAGCCGGTCACGGACGCTGTGGGAGCTTGATCTTTGGCTTCGTCTGTGGCGATGATGGCGGCTTGCAGGATTGGAATACCACGATCTGATGCTACTCTACGTCACTCTCGGAACCAATGACATCGAGCGCGCCCGGCGCTTCTATGACGCCGTTCTGCCGGTGCTCGGTTACAAACTTCAGCGTCTCTCTGACGAGGAGATCGGCTACTCCGCCGATGGCGACACCCGCTCGCGCCTCTGGATCGTCACGCCGTTCAACCGCCGCCGTGCCGCCGCCGGCAACGGTTCGATGATCGCCCTCAGCGCTGAAACGCGCGCGGATGTCGATGCGTTCTATGCGGCGGCCCTCGCGGCGGGCGGTACTGATGACGGCAAGCCCGGCTTGCGCTCCTATCATGCGAATTTCTACGCCGCCTATATCCGCGATCCCGACGGCAACAAGCTTGCCGCCGTCTGCGAAAAGCCAAAATAGCAGGGCTTATTTCACCGCTTGTTGCTCGGTCTCGATGGCTGGGCCGATCCGCTTGGCGCGATGGCCCGAAACCAGCGCCCCTGCATTCCTGTCCATGCGAATGAAGGGGATCGTCGCCACGACCGTCAGTCCGGCGATGACGTAGAAGGCCAGATGGAAGTCGGCGACCTGCAGTGTCTCACCGCGGAAATAGATGGATGCCTCGAGGATCGCTGCTGCCACGGCAACGCCGAGCGCGAGGCTGATCTGCTGCATCACCGAGCTCATCGATGTGGCCTGGCTCGCTTCTCGATCCTCAATGTCCGCAAAGGCCAGCGCGTTCACCCCGGTGAACATGAACGAGCGCGAGAATCCGCCGATGAGCAACACCGTGATGATGACGAGATGCGGCGTTGCAGGCGTGAAGAAGCCCGTCGTGATTGTGACGATCGTTGTGACCGCGGCTGCCGAAAGAAGCGTCGTGCGAAAGCCGGTGGCGGCGAAAACGCGCCGTGCCATGAATTTGGTAGTGATGGCGCCGATTGCGCCGGAAAAGGTGATGAGGCCGGATTGGAACGGTGTCAGGCCAAAGCCAAGCTGCAGCATCAGCGGCGTCAGGAAGGGCATGGCGCCGACGCAGATGCGAAACAGGTTGCCGCCAGTCGTAGCAGTGCGGAAGGTCGGGTTGCGGAAGAGGTTCAGGTTCAGGATCGGGGCTGGGTGGCGCTTGGCGTGACGCACATAAAGGTAGCCGCAAAGGAAGCCGGTCAAGGTGGATGTGACGCCGATTGCCGGCGGCAGCGCCGGAAGGCTTACGACGGACAGGCCGAAAACGACACCCGCGGCGGAAAGTGAGGTCAGCATGAAGCCGGTGAAGTCCAGTTTCGGCGGCATGGTTGCTTCAACCTCCGGCAGAAAGATTGTTGCAAGCCAGACGCCGATGATGCCGACAGGCACGTTGATCAGGAAGATCCAGTGCCAGCTGAAATAAGTGGTGATGAAGCCGCCGAGCGGCGGACCGGCGAGCGGACCGACAAGGGCGGGAATCGTCAGCAGCGCCATGGCGGAAACCAGTTCGCTCCGCTGGGTGGTGCGTAGGAGAACGAGCCGGCCGACCGGCGTCATCATCGCACCGCCCATGCCTTGCAGGAAGCGGGCGAAGACGAACTCGACCAGATTGGAAGATACTGCACAGAAGATCGAGCCGATGACGAAGACGCAGATCGCAAGCCGGAAGATGCGCTTGGCGCCGAACCTGTCGGCCATCCAGCCGCTGACGGGAATGAAAACCGCAAGCGACACCATGTAGGAGGTCAGCGCCAGCTTCAGCGTGATCGGCCCGACATTCAGGTCGCTGGCGATCGCGGGCAGGGCGGTCGAAATGACGGTGGAATCCATCTGCTCCATGAAGAGCGCGACGGCGAGGATCAGCGGAACAATGCGGTTCATAGGCAAAAGCCTTGGGCGACTCTTGGGAGGATGGCTCGGGGCCCGTGCTGTGTAGTCCCAGTTGCCGCCTCTGCCAATCCCTGAAACTGCGGGAGCTGCGGGTTTGCATCACGTGTGCGTGACGCGGCGGTTCCCGGCAACTTTTCCGTTCAAAATCGACCCAGGTTCAAGCCGCCGCAGCAAGAATCCCGGACGGCAAAAGGGGTCTGCGCGGCGCGACCACCGGCGTTATTGGAAAGTGGATATATGGCAGTTTCGTTGGCAATGAAGCGGCCACGCTTTTTGATGCAGGCCTTTTTAAGAACGAGCTACCTTTCGTGCTGAAGACTGTCAGTTGGACATCTGATCCAGGCGCAAGGCAGCCATTGCGCGCCCGGTGCATGCGCCAGGCGTTTTGCTATTCCCTTCCTGTCATAGACGTGTTACGAGCCCTCGCCAACTTCCAAAGCAACCCTTGCACACCGCCGGTGCGGACGATTCGTTCCGGGTGGGTCGCATTTTTCTTAATTGAAGGAAATTGGCCATGGCTCGCATCATAGAAACGGCAACCGGAGCGGACGCGCTCACCTTCGACGACGTGCTCTTGCAGCCCGGTCACTCCGAGGTCATGCCCGGTCAGACGAACATCGCAACGCGCATCGCGACCGATTTCGACCTGAACATCCCGATCCTCTCTTCCGCAATGGATACCGTCACCGAAAGCCGATTGGCGATCGCCATGGCGCAGGCTGGCGGTCTCGGTGTCATTCATCGCAATCTAACCCCGATCGAGCAGGCCGAGCAGGTTCGGCAAGTCAAGAAGTTCGAAAGCGGCATGGTCATCAATCCGGTGACGATCGGCCCGGATGCGACGCTTGCCGAAGCGCTGTCTCTGATGAAGACGCACGGCATTTCCGGCATTCCGGTCGTTGAGAAGTCGGGCCGTCTCGTGGGCATCCTGACCAACCGTGACGTCCGCTTTGCCTCCGATCCGGCCCAGAAGGTCCACGAACTGATGACGAAGGATAATCTCGTCACGGTCAAGGAGAACGTCGATCAGCAGGAGGCCAAGCGCCTGCTGCATTCGCACCGCATCGAAAAGCTGCTGGTCGTCGATCCGGAAGGCCGCTGCGTTGGCCTCATCACCGTCAAGGATATCGAAAAGTCGCAGCTGAACCCGAACGCTTCCAAGGATGCGCAAGGCCGTCTTCGTGCTGCCGCCGCCATCAGCGTCGGCGATGATGGCTTCGAGCGTGCCGAGCGCCTGATCGAAGCCGGCGTCGATCTGCTTGTCGTCGATACTGCGCACGGCCATTCGCAGCGCGTTCTCGATGCCGTCACCCGTGTCAAAAAGCTGTCCAACTCGGTTCGCATCATGGCCGGCAACGTCGCGACCTCGGATGGCACCAAGGCACTGATCGATGCCGGTGCGGATGCCGTCAAGGTCGGCATCGGCCCAGGCTCGATCTGCACGACGCGCATAGTCGCCGGTGTCGGGGTGCCGCAACTCGCCGCCATCATGTCGGCTGTCGAAGCCGCGCGCGCACTGGATATTCCGGTCATCGCCGACGGCGGCATCAAGTTCTCGGGCGACCTTGCCAAGGCGATGGCTTGCGGCGCTTCTGCCGTCATGATCGGCTCGCTGCTCGCCGGTACCGATGAAAGCCCGGGCGAAGTCTATCTCTATCAGGGCCGCTCCTTCAAAGCCTATCGCGGCATGGGATCGGTCGGCGCCATGGCGCGCGGCTCGGCAGACCGCTACTTCCAGGCGGAAGTCCGCGACACGCTGAAGCTCGTGCCGGAGGGCATTGAAGGCCAGGTTCCTTATAAGGGTCCGGTCTCCGGCGTCCTGCACCAGCTCACGGGCGGCCTGAGGGCAGCGATGGGTTATGTCGGCGGCAAGGATATCAAGGAGTTCCAGGAACGCGCGACCTTCGTGCGCATCTCCGGCGCCGGCCTTCGCGAAAGCCATGCCCACGACGTGACGATTACCCGCGAGAGCCCGAATTACCCGGGCGTAGGCGCCTGATCGTGACTGCGGGCAGCCGGATACCCTCCCGGATGATCGGGCTGCTTGCCATTCTCTGCCTCGCAGTGCTGGCATGGACGACCTTCGGCTTCGTCCTGCCATTCCGGCATGAAACCGGAGCAATGGTGCTCGACACCTATTTCACCGGCTATGATCGGCCTACGGTTGCCGCCATGCAGCATGTGCTGAGCGACAACGATGTCGCGCGTGCGCTGCTGCGGAGCATGTATCTTGGTCCGGAGCTCGTCCTGCCGGCGCTGGTGATGATGCTTCTCTTCACGATTGTTGTGAAGCTCCAGCCGGGCGGCAGCTATTTCGGCAAACCGATGCATCCAGCGTTCATCAAGGCGATCTACGTTCTGCCGTTCGTCTACTGCTTTGCCGATTATGCCGAGAATCTCTCCAGCCTGATTGCTTTCGGTGACAGCGGCGCCGCGGCATCCGCCGCCGCTTTGCTGCCCTGGATGACAAAGCTGAAATTCGCAACACTCGCCGTTTCGGCAATCGTCATCCTTCGTTTCGTCCTGATCCGTCTGACACCCGGCGGTGTCGACGGGCGATAGGCTGGAAAGTGCCGGAGCTTTCCTCTACTGCTTTGAAAAATATGAGAGAAGCCGCAGAGGAGACATTATGACCGGCTACGAAATGTTTTGGCCCATTATTGCCCACGTCGCGCTGGTCAATGGCCTCTACATGCTGCTCAGCGTTCGCCGCCGCAAGGCGGTGGAAGCCGGCAATGTGAAGCTTTCGGACTATCGCGAAAACCGCAGCGAGCCGCCGGAAAGCCTTTTCGTCAAGAACAGCATCGCCAATCAGTTCGAGCTGCCGGTTCTCTTTTATGTCTGCTGCATCTTGCTCTACATCACCGAGGCCGACAATCTGGGCGCCCTCGTGCTCGCCTGGATCTTCGTGGCGTTGCGGTATGCCCACGCTTTCGTGCATGTGACGAGCAACCGCATGCGCTTGCGCAGTCCGCTCTTTGCTGCCGGATACGTCGTGCTTGGTGCCATGTGGGCGTGGCTTGCCGGCTGGTTGGCCTTCAGCGGGTAACGCAGTTTTGTTCCTGCGTTATCGTCGGCTGGCCTATCTTCTCTCATCGGGCTTTGGCTCGGCGAGGAAAAGAGGAGGTTCACATGGACAAGCCGGAAATCACGCAGGCGATGATCAACGCGTATGACGAATACACGCATCTGACGCTCGACCGCCGCAGCTTCATGGACAAGCTGACGAAACTTGCAGGATCGGCAGGTGCTGCCGCCGTCATCGCACCGATGCTTGCGGCAAACAAGGCGAGCGCGGAAATGGTCCCGGCCAACGACGAGCGGCTGAAGGTGCAGGATGTCAGTTATCCCGGCGGCAGCGGCGAGATGAAGGGCTATCTGGTCGAACCGAAAGAGGCATCCGGAAAGCTCGGCAGCGTTATCGTCATTCACGAAAATCGCGGCCTCAACCCGCATATCCGCGACGTCGCCCGGCGCATGGCGCTGGAAGGCTTCGTGGCGCTAGCTGCGGATTTCCTGTCGCCGCTCGGCGGTACGCCGGAGAACGAGGATCAGGCGCGGGAAATGTTTGGCAAGCTCGAGCCGGCCGAAACTGTCGCGAATGCCGAAGCAAGCCTCAAATACCTGAAGACGCTTCCCTCCGCCAATGGCAATGTCGGCGCCGTCGGCTTTTGCTGGGGTGGCGGGGTCGTCAACAATTTCGCGACGCAATCGCCGGAACTGAAGGCAGGCGTCGCCTATTACGGTGCGCAGCCGAAGGATGGCGTGCCGAACATAAAGGCGGCGCTGATGCTGCACTATGCCGGTCTCGACGACCGCATCAATGCCGGCATCGAGGCCTACAAGAAGGAACTGGAAGCAAACGGCAAGAGCTTCCAGATCTTCGTCTACGACGGCGTCAACCATGCCTTCAACAACGACACGTCCTCGGCGCGCTACGACAAGAAAGCGGCCGATCTTGCCTGGAGCCGCACCGTCGAGTTCTTGAAGAAGAGCCTGGCCTGATCAGGATGCAACCGCCGCTTTCGTGCTCTTGAAAAACAGCACGGCCACAGGCTCGATGCGATCCGTGCACAGCCGGCGGCTGCCTAATAACTGATCCACAGCTTTGGGCGACCAAATCGGGGCTTATCACCCCGATTTTCATATGCTTTCTGGCGTCTGTTAAAATGCGAGCTTTTCGATTTACGGCGCATGAATACCTGCATGCCATATCGCTCGGATGCGCCGGGTTGAGCCATCTTCCGCCGCTCAACGATAATTCATGGGAACGATATGAGCGCGCAGGGTATGGATCGCATCGGCCTTCGCCGGAAGCCGAAGCAGGAACGCAGCATCCAGAGACTTGATCTGATCCTCGCCGCCGCCGCAGAGCTGATCGCGCAAAAGGGCGTCAGCGCCATGCGCATGACGGAGCTCGCCGCTGCCGCCAAGGTGCCGATTGGCTCGGTCTATCAATATTTCCCTGAAAAGGCGGCGATCGTCAAAGCGCTCTTCGACCGGCATGCGGCCGCAGTCCAGGCGAAAACGGCCGTCATGTTCTCCAACGTCGAGTCCCTCGATGAAGCACTGGATCTGATCTCGGTGATGATCGACTGGTACTATAACGAATACCGCAACGACGCCACCTATCTCGGCGTATGGATGGGAACGGAGACCGACCAGGATCTCTTGCAGCTCAACATCGAGCACAGCAATCGCGTGGCCGAGATTTTCCTCGAGGCGATAAAACGAATCGCCCCGGAGATGCCGGAAGTCGATATGCAAGCGCGCACTTACCTTTTCAGCCACCTGATCGGCGCGTCGATCCGCCTCGCGGTCAAGAGCGAAGAAAAGCTGGCAAAAAGGATGCTGGACGAATGGAAGCACGTCATCCGCGCTTCGCTTTTCGCCGAGGCGGCCTGAAGCCTACCAGCTCGGTACCATGTTAGCGGCCTTCAGGCGCGGATACTGCCGCGCATAGGCCGTCTTCACATCCGGTTCCAGGTTGTCGTCGACGACCGCAGGGGTGATGTTGTCGAGGCAGGCGGTGATATGCGCCGTGATCGCGTTCATCAGCGAGATTGAAACCCCCGGACGCTTCATGATGCCGATCTGCACCGGCGGCAGGGCAGGGAAGCCGTCAGCCTGGCTCAAAACCTTCATGCCTGTCCGCAATGCCGATTCCGGCATCACCGATACCGCCATGCCGGCAAGCACCGCAGCGGCAACCACCGTGCATGACCAGCTTGTGAAGAGGATCTGATGCTCGCGGCCCACGGCATCGAGCGCCGAACAGGCGAGTTGCCGCCACTGGCAGTCGCGGCGTCCGACAGCAAGCGGCACAGGCGCGTCGTCACGGAGCGGGTGGTTGGCGGAGCCAACCCAGCAGAGCGGCTCGGTTCTGACGACGTCGGACATTCGTTCCCGCGGGTTATGCGTCACCAGCGCGATGTCGAGCTCGCCCTTGTGCATGCGTTCTGCCAAATCCACCGAAGGCTCGCACACGATGTAAAGCTCCACATTCGGATGAGTCTTGGCGAAACGGCCGATGATCTCCGGCATGTAGCGGTCGGCGTAGTCGTCCGGCGTGCCGATGCGCAGCATGCCTTCGAGACGATTGTCGTCGAAAGCGGCGATTGCCTCGTTGTTGAGGCGGATGATACGGCGGGCGTAATTCAGAAGCTTCTCGCCCTCCACCGTCAGGCGGTTGCCGCGGCCATCCTTGATGAAGAGCTGCTTGCCGATTCGTTCCTCGAGGCGGCGCATCTGCATCGAGACGGCGGATTGCGTCTTGTAGACGCGATCGGCCGCCTTGGTGAAGCTGCCGGAATCTATGATGGCGATGAAAGTCTGCAACTGGTCAATATCAAGAGGCGCGGACATGGGCTCACCTATAACGATTGCTGATAATAACCATTAGAAACATTCGTTGGACTGATCAATAGGTCTTTGGCATCTTCGGGATGCAAATCAAGCAAAGTGACGGACAGACACCCTGCTGTCCTGCCTAGGTTTCAGCCCTCCTTCCCGCTCGACCTCGCGGGAGGGGTGGGCTGTTGCGCCCGAAAGAAAGGAGAGTTCGATGCGCATGATTGACCAGACAGTAGAACTCGACTGTGCCAAGCAGCCTGCGACGTTTTCCCAGCGTCTCGGCGGAACCCTTGCGCCGCTGACGGCTCTCTTTCGCGCATTCCGCAATCGTAGAGCGATCAACGGCCTGAATGACCTCGACGACAATCAGTTGCGGGATATCGGCCTGACGCGGGCCGACGTTACCGGCGCCCTGTTGACGTCGAGCTTCTTCGAAGATCCGTCGGCGCATCTGACGAACTCGGCGCGCCGCCGCTGGCGCCTCGCGATATTCCGTTCCTGCGTCGAGTAGGAGCGGCCAGTTTCCCCGCAGGGTGATAGCCAATAGCCCTGCCGCTTGACCCGGTGACCGGCTTTCCCAAGCCGTCTCCGGGTTTTTTTTATATCTTGGAGGAAGGCTGGCCCTTCTTAGGCAGATATGTCTCGAAGATCGATTCCATGCTTTTCTGATAGCCCCTCTGCACCTCAAGCCCGCTGTCGAACATGGTGTTGAGCATCTTCAGATAATTCTCCGCCTGCTCCTTGGCTTCTTCTTTCGGAGGCTCGGGCGCCTTTTGCGCCGCCGGCTGATTGAGGCTTCCCATCATGTCCTGAAAGGCCTTGGCGAAAGGATTGTCGAGGAACGGGTTGGCTGGAGCCTTCTTGGATTCTGGTTGCGGCGTGCTGAACATCAGCTGCATCGCTTGCGTGAACGGATTGTCGAAGATGCTCGGCTCGGGTGCTGTTTTCGGCTTTGGCGCAAAACCGGTGCTTTCCAGCCATTTCTGGATCGTTTCGCCCATCGCGGTATTGATGAAGGGGTTGACGGGCGAGATCATCTGTCCGGTCGCTTGCTTGAAGAGCCCGCCCATCAGCGTATCGGCCATCACCGGCAGCATCTGCTTGTAGATCTCCTGGCCGATGCCGGTCATCTGCGCTGCTTGTGCGGCGACGGCGCGCGAAACCTCCTTGGAGCCGAAAAGCTGGCCGAGGATATTGTTGCCGTCCGAGATGCCCTGCGGGGTGAAGGCCTTCGTCATGTCCTCGAAATATTTGGCATAGTTGCCGGATGCGACCGCCTGCATGAGACCCATGAAGTCATAGGGATTGCTCGTGCTGCGCTTCAGCCCGGCGGAAAAGGCCGGCATCAGCGCCGCCATCGCCTTGGTCGCCTGTTCCTGGGCAAGGTTGAACTGCTTGGAGATCGCGTCCATCGCCGCGCCATTCTGCGCCTGCATCATCATGTCGAAGAGTGGCAACATGATAGTCCTCCCCCGCTTTCCAGTGCTTGTGAATCGCCACTATAAACGGAAATCGGAATGCGCAAACGGCTTTTTGCCGAAGGGGTTCAGTACTGATATTCCTCGAAGACCGGCTCGACGGAGTGCTGCCAGCGGCCGTTGTAACGCGCCAGCAGGTCCTCGGCGAGCGTGGCTTTTTTGGCCATCACCTCGTCGAGCGGCGATAGGAAGATGCTCTCATCCTGGCCTTCCTTGTTCAGCCGGTTGCGCGACTTCAGACCCGCCTTCGAAATTCCGATGACCTCGCGGGCGGTTTCATAAAGGGCGTGGCCACCGAACTCGGCCTTCAGGCCGGCCGTTGGAACGGCATTGCGCAGCGCGCTGACTTCGGCAAATGTCCAGTTCTTCGTCAGCTGATCGGCCGCATCGAGCGCCGCTTCGTCGTATAGAAGGCCCACCCAGAAGGCGGGCAGGGCACAGATGCGGCGCCACGGACCGCCGTCTGCACCGCGCATCTCGAGGAAACGCTTCAGGCGAACGTCGGGGAAGAGCGTCGAAAGATGGTTCGTCCAGTCGCCCATCGTCGGCTCCCACGCGGCGACCTTGCCCTTCAGCGCGCCGTTCATGAACTGGCGGAAGGTGACGTGGGTACAGTCGTGATAGTGGCCGTCGCGGACGATGAAGTACATCGGCACGTCGAGCGCCCATTCCATGTAGTGCTGGAAGCCGAAGTCGTCGCGGAAGGTGAAATCGAGCAGGCCGGAGCGCCGGTTGTCCGTGTCGCGCCAGATGTCGCCGCGCCAGGAAAGCATGCCATTCGGCTGAGCTTCTGTGAAGGGCGAGGACGCGAAGAGCGCGGTTGCCAGCGACTGAAGCTTCATCGACACGCGCATCTTCTTCTGCATGTCGGCTTCGGAGGAGAAGTCGAGGTTCACCTGGATCGTGCAGGTGCGGTACATCATGTCGAGGCCCTTGGTGCCGACCTTCGGCATGTAGCGGGTCATGATGTCGTAACGGGATTTCGGCATGCGCGGCGTCTCGGCGAGCGTCCATTTCGGGCTGCCGCCGATGCCGAGGAAGCGGATGCCCATCGGCTCGGCGATTTCGCGCAGCGTCGCGAGATGCGAATTGGATTCCCGGCAAGTCTCGTGGATCGTTTCCAGCGGCGCACCGGACAGCTCGAACTGGCCGCCCGGCTCGATCGAGATCGCGCCCATGCCGTGCTGTTCGGCAAGGCCGATGATATTTTCGCCGTCCATGATCGGCTCCCAGCTGTTCTTTGCCTGCAGGCCCTTCAGAAGGGCTGAGATGCTGGCTTCGCCGGCATAGGGAACCGGGTTGTTGTCGGCACGGAAGAAGGCGAACTTTTCATGCTCGGTGCCGATGCGGAAGCGCTCCTTCGGCTTGTTCCCCGCAGCAATGTAATCGGTCAGCTCCTGCACCGAAGAAATCGGTGTCTGGTCGGTAGTATCGCGAGCCATTCAACGTAACCTGTATTCTGGGGAATGCCCGGTAGCACGGGCAATTGGAAGGGTGATTAGTGCCGGTCTCACGTATGTTGCAAGTGAAATTCTTTCAACGACGCATCAAAAAAATAGCAGGCTGTGTCAACGGACCCTGATTTGAAGGTTAATTCCAGTCGCCGACCGCCGCCTGGATGACCGCCATGGCCGCAACCGCAGCCGTGTCGGCGCGCAGGATACGCGGCCCGAGCGGGATGGCCGTGACGAAATCGAGGCCGCTCAGCCGCGCGCGCTCCTCCTCGGAAAAACCGCCCTCCGGCCCGACGAGCAGCGCAAGCTGCTTTTCCTCGATCTTTAAAAGCAGTGGCAGCGGGTTTTGCCCCGCATCGCCCTCGTCGCAAAATATGATCCGCCGCTCTTGCGGCCAGTTGTCGAGCAGATCGAAGAGCTTCACCGGCTCGGCAACTTCCGGGATGGCGAGGATGCCGCATTGCTCTGCCGCCTCGACAGCATTGGCCTTCAGTTTATCGAGATTGGTGATCTTGCCCTGCACATGTTGCGTCATGACCGGCTGCAGCACGCCGGCGCCCATCTCGACCGCCTTCTGCACGAGGTAGTCCAGGCGGCCGACCTTCAGCGGCGCAAAAAGATAGTGCAGGTCGGACGGAGCCGGCTGGGGCCGGGTCTGCTCGGTTGGCGTCACGAGGATGCGCTTGCGGGTCGGAAAGGAAAGGCTTGCCTTCCATTCTCCGTCTCGGCCGTTGAATACCAGGATTTCGGCGCCGTCGGTCATGCGCAGCACATTGGCGAGATAATTGTACTGGTCGGAACTGGCCTCCACTGCGGCGCCCGGCGACAAGGAAGCATCGACGAAAAGCCGCTGCATGCGGAAATTGGCGCGCATCTCAAACAATCCCGATCAAACGAAGAGGGCGAACATAACCCAATAGAGCAACGCCGCAAGCGCCGCCGACACAGGCACGGTAATGATCCAGGCTGCAACGATGGTCATGAAATGCGAGCGCCGCACAAGATAGCGGCGGCGCGCCTCATGAACGTTCGGATCTTCCGGTTCGTCGATCGCCCAGGCCTCGGCCTTGCTGCGCATATATTCGATGCGGCGCTTGGAATTGCGCGTATACCATTCGCGGAAGAAACCGACGCCGAAGACGGCGCCGACGGCGATGTGCGTCGTGCTGACCGGCAGTCCGAACCAGGACGCGACAATGACGGTGAAGGCAGTCGAGAGTGCGACACAATAGGCCCGCATCGGATTGAGTTTGGTGATCTGCTCGCCGACAAGGTGGATGAGGCGCGGGCCGAATAGCAGCAGACCGACGGACATACCGAGGGCACCGATCAGCATCACCCAGAGCGGCGGCGCGTCACCGCCGGATGAAAGGCCCGATATCGAACGCACGATCGCCGAAAGCGGGCCGATGGCGTTCGAAACGTCGTTGGCGCCGTGTGCGAAGGACAGCAGCGCTGCAGAGCCGATCAGCGGGAATTTGAAAAGAGTGCGCAGCGAACTGTTGCGGTTTTCGAGGCCTTGCGATTGCCGTGCGACGATCGGCATTGACGCTGCCCAGGCAACGAGGCCGGCAGATAATCCGAAGGCAAGGATCATCGGTGACGAAAATCGCCCGGCGGGCGTGAGCTGCAAGATCATATAAGCCGCAAAACCGCCGGTCATCATGGCAATCAGAGCCGGAACCCAGCGCCGTGCTGCCGCAATCTTGTCGTCACGGTAGATGATCAAGGTCTTGACGAGGTAGAGCAGGCCAGCGGCGATGACGCCGCCGATCAGAGGCGATGTCATCCAGCTTGAGGTAATCTCGACCATGACGCGCCAGTTGACGGGATCCGGCCCGACAGCGGCAATTCCGGCACCGATCACCGCGCCGACGATCGCATGTGTCGTCGAGACTGGCGCGTTCAGCCAGGTCGCAAGATTGATCCATAGCGCTGCGGCCATCAGCGCGGCCATCATGATCCAGGCAAGCAGGCCTTCGGGAACCTCTACGGCATCGATGATGCTCGACGAGATCGTTCTGACCACCGCTCCGCCGGCGATGGTTGCTCCGAGAACCTCGAAGGCTGCCGCGATGACGAGAGCCTGTGCCATCGTCATGGCACGCGCCCCGACGGCGGCGCCGACATTGTTCGTCACGTCGTTCGCGCCGATGTTCATGGCCATGTAGGCAGCGAGCGCAGCAGCGGCGATGACGAGAACGGCGCCCTGCCGGTCGAAGACGTAGACGCCTGCAAATAGCATCGCCAGACCGAGGAAGATCAGGCCGAGGCCCGGGGCGACCAGCTTGCGCGCGACGAACTTCGCCGCGTCCTCGGCATGGGTGATTTTGTCGAGGTCCTTGTCGAGCGTTCGTTTCGTAAGAACGGGAGTTCGGCTGGGCATTCTGTTCCTTGGGGCAAATCCTGCGTTAGCGCCCCTCTATCCTAGCAGCGCAAGAAGGCAGGAATCATTCCGCTGGAATCTGCCTGGGCAAGCTTGCCTGAGGCCGCTCGCTCATCCTTCGCTTGAAGAGCAGGAAGAGATCGCGAAGCTCGGGCTCGTTGACGCGCTTGACCGCCTCGTCACAGGTTACCCACTCGATCTTGCGTTCGCCCTTTTCCTTGAAGTTCTTGGCGACATCGATGACCTCAAGCACATAGACCTGGACCTTGCAGGTTACTTTCAGTCCGTCCTTCAGGATCTTCGGATAGGTGTAGGAGCCGAGCGGCTCGTGTTCGACAGCGCCACGCGCGCCCGCTTCCTCATGGGCCTCTCGGGCGGCAACTTCATAGGAGCGCTTGCCGTTCATCGGCCAGCCCTTGGGGATGACCCAGCGGCCCGTATCGCGGCTCGTCATCAGGAGAACCTCGACCTCACTGGTCTTCTTCTTCACCCGGTAGCAGAGGGCAGCATATTGCAGTCGCGGCGGGCGACGGAACATCAGCTGCACATCAGAAGCCAGTCGGGTAAGAATCGTCAATTGTCGGGTCACCTTTTAAAGTCTGCCTCAGGAATCACTAATATAAGTTTCGCATGGAAATCTCGCACGGTCCATGCGCCGTTCGACGGTCGAGGACATGATCTACACTTCGAATAAGGAAATTCGTTGCCGTTCCGCTTCGGAATTCCGTCAGATCGTGTGCTGATTCCGTCCTTGCACAGCTGTTCAATATGATCTCGACTGACATCTCATTCAATGCCGGGCACATTTGTTCCTCCGGAATCTTTCAAGATATGGTGACTATGCGTCTTCCGCTGCTCAACTCTCGTGCGTTGCCTAAAGTTCCCAGTAAGGAACCGGGCCGTAGAGGTCGGCGAGATAGTCGATGAACAGGCGAACCTTGGCCGGTAAAAACTGCCGGCTGGGGTATACTGCGGAGAGCGCCACGTTGCGGGAGCCCTCATAGGCCGGCAGCACCTGCACGAGATTGCCGCTCTTGAGTTCATCGCCGATATCCCAGGTGGAGCGCAGCGCGATGCCGAGCCCCGCGATCACCGTCTCGCGGATCACCTCGCTGGAGTTGGTGACGAGCATTCCCTCCGGCCGCAGGCTCGTCGCGCCGCCCGGTCCTTCAAGGCGCCATAGGTCGTTGTTGTGCGCCGGCAGGCAGCGATGGTTCTTCAGGTCGTCGATGCTTTGCGGCATGCCATGCATGTTGAGATAGGAAGGCGCGGCACAAAGCAGGCGCCGGACCGGCGCGAGCCTTCGGGCGACGAGGCTGGAATCGGTGAGCTCGGCAATGCGGATTGCCAGGTCGAAGCCGCCGCCGACGATATCGCTTAGTTCATCCGTCAGCACGAGGTTGATCGCAAGCTCCGGGTGTGCGTCCATGAACGCCTTGAGATGCGGCGCAATATGCATGCGGCCGAATGAAGTGGGTGCCGAGATCTTTAGCGTGCCGTGCATCAGCGCCGAGCGGCCGGAGATATAATATTCCGCTTCCTCCAGCCCAGCGAGAATGCCGAGCACGCGGTCGTAGAAACCCTGGCCGGCCTCGGTCAACGAAATCTGGCGGGTCGTGCGTTGCAACAGACGTGTGCCGAGCCTGTCTTCCAGTCGTTTGATGCGCTTGGAAACGACGGCCGGCGAAAAGCCGAGCACGCGCGCGGCAAGCGACATGCTGCCGGTCGAAACGACCTTGGCAAATATCTCGAGATCACCCAGATTTGTCATATTGCTTTTAGACTTTTTCCCTTTTTGGCATAAATGCCTAGCATTTGCGCCGGTTTCGGGAAAGTGCTAAGCCAAACGAGCCGGTTGTCGTGGAGGACGCGCCGGTTTCGCCGCCATTCGTCCGAAGGAAGCGCGCCATGTCCGACGCCATCTCTTTTCTCGCTCCGCGCGCCGATGTGCTGGCCCGCCGCCGCCAGATCGTAGGCGACCTCATCGACTTGCTGCCGCCCGAATGTCTCATTCACGAGGCGCGAGAGCTCGTGCCCTTCGAAACAGATGCCTTCGTTGCCTATCGCCGGGTGCCGCTTGCCGTCGCATTGCCACGCACCACCGTCGAAGTCGCAGCCGTGATGAAATATTGCAATCGCTACGGCATTCCGATCGTGCCTCGCGGGGCGGGCACGTCGCTCTCAGGCGGCGCCATCCCGCAGGAGGATGCGGTCGTGATCGGCCTTTCGAAGATGAACCGCATTCTGGAAATCGATTATCAAAACCGGGCAGCCGTCGTCCAGGCGGGCGTCACGAACCTCAATATTTCCGAATCGGTCTCCGCGGATGGTTTCTTCTACGCGCCCGATCCCAGCTCGCAGCTGGCCTGCACCATCGGCGGCAATATCGGCATGAATTCCGGCGGTGCGCACTGCCTGAAATACGGCGTCACGACCAACAACCTACTCGGCGTGAAGATGGTGCTGACGGATGGAACGGTCATCGAGCTCGGTGGCAAGGCGCTGGATGCGGGCGGCTACGACTTGCTGGGTCTCGTCTGCGGCCACGAGGGACAGCTCGGCATCGTCACCGAAGCGACGGTCCGCCTGATCGCGAAGCCCGAAGGTGCGCGGCCCGTGCTTTTCGGCTTCGACAGTTCCGAGGAAGCCGGCTCCTGCGTCGCCGATATCATCGCGGCGGGCATCATTCCCGTGGCGATCGAGTTCATGGATAAGCCGGCGATCGAGATATGCGAGGCCTTTGCCCATGCGGGATACCCGCTCGATGCCGGTGCGCTGCTGATTGTCGAGGTCGAAGGCTCCGAGACGGAGATGGACGGCATTTTGAAAAACATCGTCGAGATCGCCCGCCGTCATGGCGTAAGATCCATTCGCGAGAGCCAGTCGGCGACGGAGGCGGCCCAGATATGGAAAGGCCGCAAATCTGCATTCGGGGCCACGGGGCGGATTGCGGACTATATCTGCATGGACGGCACGGTGCCTCTCAGCCAACTTTCCTATGTGTTGAAAAAGTCGTCGGAGATCGTCGATCGCTACGGTCTGCGCGTCGCGAACGTCTTTCACGCCGGCGACGGCAACATGCATCCGTTGATCCTTTTCAATGCCAACGATCCGGAGGACGCAGCGCGAGCCGAGGCCGCCGGCAACGACATCCTGAAGCTCTGCGTCGATGCCGGCGGCTGTCTCACCGGCGAACATGGCGTCGGCATCGAGAAGCGCGACCTGATGCGGCATCAATTTTCCGAGGTAGATCTCGCTCAGCAGATGGCGGTGCGTTCCGCCTTCGATCCGGGCTGGCTGCTCAATCCGTCCAAGGTCTTCCCGCTTGATGGGCGCGCCGCTGTATGACCGATTTTCTGCCGGAGACGGAAGAGGCCGCAGCCTCGATCATTCGTGAACACGCGGCCGCGGGTAAACCGCTTGCCATCTGTGGCGGCAACACCCGCTCGGGCTTCGGCAGTGCTGTGGCGAAGGACCGCTTGCGTTCTACCGGTCTGACCGGCATCGTCTCGTACAATCCCGGCGAGATGGTCCTGACCGCACGCGCCGGAACACCGCTTGCAGAGGTCGAGGCGGCGCTTGCGGAAAACGGGCAGATGCTGGCTTTCGAGCCGATGGACCACCGCCCGGTCATGGGCACGTCCGGCGAGCCGACCATCGGCGGCGTCTTTGCCGCCAACGTCTCCGGTCCTCGCCGCTTCGTAGCAGGCGCGGCGCGCGACAGCCTGCTCGGCATCCGCTTCGTCAACGGCAGGGGCGAGATCGTCAAGGCGGGCGGGCGGGTGATGAAGAATGTCACCGGCCTCGATCTCGTCAAGCTTCTCGCCGGTTCACACGGCACGCTTGGCTTGCTGACGGAAGTCACCTTCCGCGTGCCGCCACGGCCGAAAACGGAAGAGACTATCGTCGTCTCCGGCCTCAATGATGCGGACGCAGCCACTGCGATGGCCGCGGCGATGGCACAGCCGGTCGAGGTCTCAGGTGCGGCCCATCTTCCCTTGACCGTTACCTGGAAATTCCTCGGCGGCAAGCTGCCGGAGGGCGAGACGACCGTTCTCAGGATCGAAGGTCTGCCGGGCTCCGTCGAAGCGCGTGCTGAAAGGCTGGCATCGGCGATGTCGGCCTTCGGCGCGGTCGCGATATTGGACGAGCCCGCCAGCCGCCAGCTCTGGCGCGAAATACGCGATGTGCATCCTTATGTCGATGAAACGATGCGGCCGGTCTGGCGCATCTCCGTCGCTCCGACCATCGGCCATCAGCTCGTCGCTGCCCTGCGCCTCGAAGCTGGCGTCGATGCGTTCTACGATTGGCAAGGCGGCCTGATCTGGATGCGGATGGAGGCCGATCCGGAGTCGCAGCTCATCCGACGGTTCATCAAGGCGCTGGGCGGCGGCCACGCTACGCTGATCCGTGCAACTGACGCGGCGCGCGCTGCCGTATCGGCGTTCCAGCCGCAGCCCGAAGCCGTCGCCCAGCTGTCGGCGCGGGTGAAGGAGAAATTCGATCCGGCGGGAATACTCAATCAGGGAAAGATGGGGTGATATGATGGCCGTTATCCGCTTGTGGCAGCACCCCCCTGCGTCCCTACGGGACATCTCCCCCACAAGGTGGGAGATTGGCAATACATGTCGTGCGCTCTTTCCACTCTGGTCCAACTACGACCGCAAGGCCGTCTCATCCGATCGTCCCCCTTGGGGGGGAGATGTCTGGAAGGACAGAGGAGGGCATGCCTCCCCGCGGCCCGGAGTTGCCTGATGCAAACCAACTTCACCGCCGAGCAGCTAACCGATCCGCACGTCGCCGAATCCGAGAAGATTCTGCGCAAATGCGTGCATTGCGGTTTCTGTACCGCGACCTGTCCCACCTATGTGACGCTCGGCAACGAGCTCGACAGCCCGCGCGGCCGCATTTATCTCATCAAGGATATGCTGGAAAACGGCCGGGCCGCGGATGCCGAAGTGGTTACACATATCGACCGTTGTCTCTCCTGCCTGGCCTGCGTGACGACGTGTCCCTCCGGCGTCGACTACATGCATTTGGTCGATCATGCCCGGGCCCACATCGAAAAGACCTATAAACGTCCTTTCATGAACCGGTTCACTCGCACCATCCTCGCGGCGGTGCTGCCCTATCCCGGCCGCTTCCGCCTGGCGTTGAAGCTTGCGAAGATCGGCAGGCCGCTCCAGGGCCTGATGCGTGCGCCGGTCATGAAGCCGTTTGCCGCGATGCTGGCACTTGCGCCGAAACATATTCCGGCGCCATCGCGCTTCTCGCTGCCGGCGGTCCATGCTGCGAAGGCGGAAAAGCGCGGCCGGGTTGCAATTCTGACGGGCTGCGCTCAGCCGGTGCTCGATCCCGCGATCAACGAGGCGGCGATCAGGCTTTTGACCCGCCTTGGCATCGAGGTGGTAGCGCCCGCCGGCGAGGTCTGCTGCGGCTCGCTGGTGCATCATATGGGCCGCGAGGAGCAGGCGCTTGCAAACGCACGGGCAAACGTCGATGTCTGGACGCGCGAGATCGACAAGGGTGGTCTGGACGCGATCATCATCACCGCCTCCGGCTGCGGCACGACGATCAAGGATTACGGCCACATGCTCCGTCTTGATCCCGCCTATTCACAAAAGGCGACGCGCGTGGCGGCGTTGGCGAAGGACATAACGGAATTCCTGGCATCGCTCGACCTGCCTGCCCATGTGCCGAAGGGCCTGACGGTAACCTATCATTCTGCCTGCTCCATGCAGCACGGCCAAAAGATCACCATGGCGCCGAAACAACTTCTGAAGGCGGCCGGCTTCACGGTGCGCGATCCGGCGGAAGGCCATCTCTGTTGCGGTTCGGCTGGAACCTACAACATCATGCAGCCGGATATCTCCGCGGCGCTGAAGCTGCGCAAGGTGAAGAATATTGAGGCGACGAAGCCGGATGTGATTGCAACGGGAAATATCGGCTGCATCACGCAGATCGCGACCGGCACAGCGATCCCAATTCTGCATACGGTTGAACTGCTTGATTGGGCCTATGGCGGCGATATACCGCAAAAATTAAGAGGTTTTCCGTTAGCGTGAGCCTGGCCGGTTTTCGGCTGGTCACGGAGTTCAGCGCTATGGGGCGTACAATCTTATTGCTCGCAGGTCTGCTTGGCGCGGCAGGGGCTGCTCACGCCGACAGCCGTTTCTTTTGCTCAACAGACGATAATAGCGCGCGGTTCACGATCGAAAGCGGCTTTCAGGACGAGGCCGGCCACAGGCTCAATCATTTCCGCGGCGCGCTGATCGTCAAGAACAACTCGGTTCCCGAGGCCTTCAGGAAACGCGTGTTCGATTCCAGCAAACTCACGAACCGCTGGTCGCATGACGGTGAACTCCGCCTCGAGATTTTCGATGATGGCAGCGAAGACGCCAAAGACCAGTCACTGAGCCTCGTCATTCTTGCCGAGGGTCGGGGGAAGAATTTTTCGGGCACCTACGGACTGACGGTCAGCGGCGACGGAAAGCCGTTCACCGCCAGCGGCAAGGTCAGCTGCGGCTCCAAGTAGCCGTAACGGCTTGAACAGGTCGCAACAATCTTACCTGACGTCAATGTGAAAAGGGCGGCACAAGGCCGCCCGTCGTTACAGTAATCAGCGACGTCAGCCGCCGCCGAAGATGGTGCGCAGCACGTCGATGCCCCTGTCCTGGAAGGCGACGCTGCCTTGCTTGTTGCCGGGGCCGATGACGATCACCTTCGTGCCGACCGGCACGCGCGAATAGAGATGGATGACGTCATTATTCATCATTCGGATGCAGCCGGAAGACATGTTGAGGCCGATCGTCCAGGGCTGATTGGTGCCGTGGATGCGGAAAATGGTGTCGCGTCCGCCCTTGTAGAGATACATGGCGCGTGCGCCGAGCGGATTGTCCTCGCCACCCTCCTGAAAGGCGGGAATGATATGGCCCTTGCGGGCTTCGCGGATGCGCATCTCGGCCGGTGGCGTCCAGCTCGGCCATTCTGCCTTGCGGCCGACCTTGACGACGCCCGACCATCCGAAGCCATCACGGCCGACACCGATGCCGTAGCGCGTGGCGCGGTTCTTCGACTCGACGAAGTAGAGATACTTGTTGTTTGTATCGACGATGATCGTCCCCGGTACTTCGTCGGTCACGAGCCGCACGAGTTTGCGCTTATACTGCGGCTTGACGAACTTCGACTGCGCGACGCGGACGACCGGCGCAGCATCGTGCACTGGTTGGGCAACGGCGGGCATTATTGCGACGGAAAAGGCAATGCCGGCGGCCACAAGGCCGGAGGCGACTTTCAGCATGATTGATTCCCCTCAAAAGCAAGATCGGGCTGAAGCTACCTGAACTCCAGCCTGATTCAAGATCAGTCGCCGGCGCCATTGCACTTTTCGAGTATGCCGGCCCGGATGTTCTTGCACAGCGGAACTAAATCCGGGCGTTACATGACGATAACCCGCGTGCCCACGTTGACGCGTTCGTAAAGGTCGACAACGTCTTCGTTGCGCAGGCGGATGCAGCCGGACGAGACGGCGCTGCCGATCGTCCAGGGTGCGTTGGTGCCGTGGATGCGGTAGAGCGTCGAGCCGAGATACATGGCGCGCGCGCCGAGCGGGTTCTGCGGGCCGCCATCCATGCGCGCAGGTAGATAATGGCCCTTGGCAGCTTCGCGGCCAATCATGTCGGAAGGTGGCGTCCAAGCCGGCCATTCCGACTTGCGGGTGATCTTGTGCGCGCCGGCCCACTCGAAGCCCGGCTTGCCGACGCCCACACCATATCGCCGGGCCGTGCCGTTTGCCATCACGAGATAGAGAAAGCGGTTGTTGGTATCGATGACGATCGTGCCCGGCTTTTCCTTCGTTTCGTAATCGACCATCTGCGGCAGATATTGCGGCTCGATCTGATGGCGGATCACCGGTACTCCGGGACGAACGGCCGCAACCTGCTGCACGGCCGGTGCCCGGCGGAAGAACCGGCGCTGGAAGAAGCCGCGCGGCTGCACGGCCGGGCGCTGATAGACGACGGGACGAACGCCACCGCCGAGCTGGTTGAGCCAGGGCGCGGTGAGATCGGGGCTGAGAACGACCGGCGGGCGGCTCGCATAGCGATCGTTGCCGAGCGCCGGCGAGACAAGAAGGCCGATCAGGCCGGCGGCAATCAAGACTGATTTCATCATCGGACGGACTCTCTACAAATGACCGAGAATGCATGAGGGCGGCATTTCTGCCTGACAGAATGCTGCCATCATCCCGCCAGCGAATGGTAAAGATCGATTCATTAAAAGCCGGCCCCCGCAATAAACTTTTCGTCAGGGTTACTCTTCGGTTTGGAAACAAGGTTTCTAAATGGTAAAGCCGGATTCTGAGCGCAGGAGCTGCGGAGAAACATGAGCGAATCGGGTATCATCACCGGCGACGACGGCAAGAGCCGCTGCCATTGGCACGCGAATCTCCCCGACTACATGCGCTATCACGACGAGGAATGGGGCCGGCCGGTCACCGACGATATCCGCCTCTTCGAGAAAATCTGCCTCGAGGGTTTTCAGTCCGGCCTTTCCTGGCTGACGATCCTGCGCAAGCGCGAGAATTTCCGCACCGCCTTTGCGGGCTTCGATTTCGAAAAGATTGCGCTTTTCGACGAGCGGGATATCGAGCGCTGCCTTGCCGATCCCGGCATCGTGCGCCACCGTGGCAAGGTCGCCTCGACCATCAACAATGCGCGGCACGCGATCGCATTGAGGGCCGAATTCGGCTCGCTCGCGCATTATTTCTGGAGCTATGAGCCGCAACTCCATGAACGTCCGGCCCTCGTTGACCGCCAGCATGTTGCCGCCAATCCGACGACGCCGGTTTCGGCAAGGATATCGAAGGATTTGAAGAGGCGTGGCTGGACCTTCGTCGGTCCGACCACAGTTTATGCCTTCATGCAGGCAATGGGTCTCGTCAACGATCATATCGAAGGCTGCTTCTGCCGTGCCGAAGTGGAGGCGATGCGCGCGGCATTGGTACGCCCATGAAAGTGTGGGTCGGAACCGGTGCGGCAGTCCTGTTGTCCACCACGGCGGCATTTGCTCAGGCGCCGCAACTCGACCCTGGCGAAAAGCTCGAGAAGTTGCAGTTTCCGGCCGTTACCATGCAGATCAAAGGCTGGACCAAGTTCGGCAACAGCGATGTCTATACGCTGCCGGTGCGCGCCGGTCAGCGCGTGAAGATCAGCTTCACGACCAAGAGCCAATTCGCCTTTCTTGCGATCTTCGACCTTTCGAAGACGGATGACGAAGCTTTCTTCGGTACGGACGAGGATGGCACGACGCTGGATGTGACCGTAAAGGAAAACACCACGTGGTTTCTGCGGCCCTATTATTCCAAGGTCTCGCCCCGCCGTGGCCTCGGGGCGCCTTATACGCTACTGGTCGAGCCGCAGCCAGTCGGCGAGCCGCAGCCTGCCACGCCGCAAGAGCCGGAGCGCCCTTCACTCTTTCCGCCGGCACCTTCGAAATCCGGCACCGGCGAATAGGTCAAGACAGTGCCCCGAGCAAGCTGCCAAGCTCGCCAAGGTGGGCGATCTTGCGAAAGCGTGGCGCATCCTTAGGTTCGTCGACGTGCTCCAGAACCCAAGTCATTTCATGCGGCACGAAGACGCCGTAGCTTCCGGCGGCAATCGCCGGCACGATGTCGGATTTCAGTGAATTGCCGACCATCATCGCCCGCTCCGGGCCATCGCCGACCTTCGAGAAAACCCGGCGATAGGTGACTGCGGTCTTCTCCGAGACGATCTCGACGGCATCGAAGAAATCGCCGAGGCCGGATTGTGCGAGCTTGCGTTCCTGGTCGAACAGGTCGCCTTTGGTGATCAGCACGAGCAGGTAATTCCCCGACAGCGCTTCAAGCGTCTCGCGCACATGCGGCATGGTCTCGACGGGATGGGACAGAAGATCGCGGCCCGTGTCGAGAATTTGGGCAATCACGCTCGTTGGCACCTTGCCTTCGGTGATTTCGATCGCCGTCTCGATCATCGACAGCGTGAAGCCTTTTATGCCGAAGCCATAGTGGCTGAGATTGCGCTTCTCGGCCTCCAGCAGGCGCTCGGAAATCTTCGGACCCTCGGCGAAATCGGCGAGCAATTCCCTGAAGTGCTCTTCGGTCAGCCGGTAATATTGTTCGTTCTGCCAGAGCGTATCATCGGCATCGAAGCCGATTGTCGTCAGCGCATGTGTGCTCATCTCAAGCTCCTGCAATCCATGAAGCAATCTATTGAGCGGCCGCGTCGAGACAAGGGCTTTTGCTTTTTCGTCGCAGCCTGTTGCAGCGGCGTTGAAAAGCGGACGATCGGCATTAGGTAAAATATTGCCTAGCCTGCAGCCAGCCTTGGCTGTGCCTGACACGTGCAGGCCAATAATCAAAAATTAGAGTTCAGCAGTCCGCAAGCGGCCGCTTGCGGCCGACACAAGGAAATTTCTCCATGCGATACAATCAACTCGGAAATACGGGACTTTTCGTCTCGGAAATCTGCCTCGGCACCATGACTTTCGGCGAGGCGGTCAGCGGCACCATATGGGGTTCCATTGCCGATGTGGACCAGAAGGCGGCAGACCAGATCGTCGAGCGCTCGCTCGCTGCCGGCGTCAATTTCATCGACACCGCCGATGTATATTCCTCCGGTGAATCCGAAAGGCTGCTCGGCCAGGCGCTGAAGAACCTCGATGTCCCGCGCAAGGACGTCGTCATCGCCACCAAGGTTTACGGCGTGATGGGTGACAAGCCGAACGATCGCGGCGCATCGCGCGGTCACATCATGGATTCCGTCGAGGCCAGTCTGAAGCGGCTGCAGACGGACCATATCGATCTCTACCAGATCCACGCGACCGATCCCGTCACCCCGATCGACGAGACGCTGCGCGCTTTCGACGATCTCATCTCGCGTGGTCTCGTGCGCTATGTCGGCGTTTCCAACTGGCAGGCGTGGCGAATCGCCAAGGCGCTCGGCATTTCCGAGCGTCGCGGCTTCGCCCGCTTCGAAACCGTCCAGGCCTACTACTCGATCGCCGGCCGCGATCTCGAACGGGAAATCGTGCCGCTGATGAATGAGGAGAAGATCGGCCTGATGGTCTGGTCGCCGCTCGCCGGCGGTCTACTTTCCGGCAAGTTTGGCCCCGGTGCGCCTGGCAACGGCGAAGGCCGCCGCGCCAATTTCGACTTTCCGCCAGTGGACAAGGACAAGGCCTGGGCCTGCGTGGCCGTCATGCGCGAAATTGCCGAGAAGCACGGCAGCAACGTCGCAGCCGTTGCGCTCGCTTATGTCCTCGCAAAGCCGTTCGTGACCAGCGTCATCATCGGCGCGAAGCGCATCGATCAGCTCGACCAGAACCTTGCCGCCGTCAAGCTGAAGCTCGATGCCGGCGACATGCAGAAGCTCGACGAGGTCAGTGCGCTGGCGCCGGAATATCCAGGCTGGATGCTGGCTCGCCAGGGTGTCGCGCGCCGCCCGGAACCGTTTGAGCCGAACGCCTGAAAACGGCGAACTGAAAACGCCGGTGCGGGAACGAATAGCCCCCGAAAGTTGGACAACAGCCTTCGGGGGTATCGGCCTTACTTGCCGTGGGCTTTCAGCCAGGCGTTCATGTCCGCGATCTCCGCTTCCTGAGCCTTGATGACGGCTTCGGCGAGTTTGCGGATGTTCGGGTCCTTGCCGTATTGCAGCTCGATCTTTGCCATGTCGATCGCACCTTGATGATGCGGGATCATGCTGCGAACAAAATCTGCATCGGCATCGCCGGTCATTTCAATCGCCATATCCTTGTGCATCTTGGCGTTCGCCTCGGCAAAGGCCTGGCTTGAAGGCCCCTGGTCGCCCATCGGCTTGCTCATGTCCATCTGCATATCATGCATTGGCATATCTTGATTCATGTGCATCGTCTTATCCTGGGCAAGCGCTTCTTGGACAAGCGCTGGGGCGGCGAAGGCGAAGGCTGCGGTAAGGGCAAGAATTTTGATAGACACGGGACTTCCTTCCTCTGTCTGACATAAGTGCTTTTGCGCGCCGCGCGATCGGTATGCGGAAAGTATTGTCAGACAAGGCGGGGGGTGGTGCCTGCGGTGCAGGGCGAAGATCGGCGAGCGCATGTGCAGCGGCCGATGAAGGATACGCGAAGAGAGACTTCGCGCTTCGACCGATCGTGAGCGGCGGAGGCACGATAAGACATACCGCGCAGAAGGCCATGTGGGCCGTGTCGCCTGTTGCGCAGGCATCCTTGGCTGCGACACTCTTTTGCCCGGCCGTATCCATGCCGGCCATATCGTGATGCGTTTCGGCCAGGACGGGCTGTTGCATCGACGCGCACATAGGACATCCCGGCCAGCGCGGACATCGCGCTGTAGAACAGCCAGGCGAAAAGCATCGTCGAGATGGCGAAGACACGCATGCCATCAAAATAGGCACGCCCGGCAAGGATGCCAAGCGACCCATGTGGGAATTTCAAAGCTTGGCGCCTTGCGCAACGCCTCAATGATGCGCCCCCCAGCCCTTGCCCGTCGCCTTGAAGTCGTCTTCGGTGCATTCGGGACTGTCGGAGACGTCCAAATCAGTAGGCGGCAATGACCTTGTGGACGATCTGGTAGTCAGCGCTTTCCTCGCCGATCGGTGCGACCGGCCATGACCAGCTGGCGTTGGCCGCAGGCGGCAAGACGCCATTTAAAAGGTCGTTTTCCTCGTGAGTTTTACCGCAGCGGTCGACGACGGCGTAGGAGATGTCGGTCAGAAGGCAGGTTCGGCAGGGCAAGGCGGCCAGATCGGAAAGATGAGCGTCGATCAGCCGAGCCACGGTGTCATCGGGCATCCTGCCCGGCTCTTCCGCCTCATAGCGCCGCTTCACGCCACGGCCGATTTGCGACAGCAGATTCGCCGAGACCGCGAAATCGAGATAGGGCACCGACCGCAGGAAGCGGAGCGGCTCCACCTCTTTCCCTGCCGCGAGATCGTCATAACCGGAGAGGTCGCGCTCGATGAGCCGGACATTGCGGTAGCCCTTCGTCTTCAGCCAAAGGCGCACCGACGCGATGTGCACGAGATCGACAAGAACGACGGTATCGAAGCTCTTCGAAAGCTCCTTGATCGGCACGTCGCAAAGCAGGCCCGAGCCGAGCACGACGACCGTGCGTGTCTCGCGAAGACCGTCCATCGCGGAGAGGATGGCTGTGCGGCTGTTCTCCACATGCTCCGCCCACGCCAGGCTGCAGCGCCTGGCGCGAGACCAGAGGTTGATGGAATAGCGGATGAACCTGCGGTTCGCCTTGCCCGTGACAGGCAGCGTCGCGAGATAGTGAAGTGCCTCGAAAATCATGGTCGTTCCCGCAATTCGGTGGACTGCCCTTCGATCTTCGATTCTGGCTTGCGCTTCAAGTCCCTTCGCCCTTGCCGCTATCCTCCCAATCCGCTAGGAAACCGCCACTGTCACGATTGAGCGGAATGCGTTGGAAATGAACGAGAAGCAGAAGAAACCACAAAAGCTCAAGGCTCGCTTGCCGCGCGGCTTCGTCGACCGTTCGGCCGCCGATATCCGCGCCGTCAACGAGATGACCGCGAAGATCCGCGAAGTCTATGAGCACTATGGTTTCGATCCGGTCGAAACGCCGCTCTTCGAATATACCGATGCGCTCGGCAAGTTCCTGCCGGACAGCGACCGTCCGAACGAGGGCGTCTTCTCGCTCCAGGACGACGACGACCAGTGGATGAGCCTGCGCTACGACCTGACGGCGCCGCTCGCCCGCCATGTCGCGGAGAATTTCAATGAGATCCAGCTACCCTACCGCACCTATCGCGCCGGCTACGTGTTCCGCAATGAAAAGCCAGGCCCCGGCCGCTTCCGCCAGTTCATGCAGTTCGACGCCGACACCGTCGGCGCGCCAGGTGTTCAGGCCGATGCCGAAATGTGCATGATGATGGCCGATACGCTGGAAGCCCTCGGAATCAAGCGCGGGGATTATGTTATCCGGGTGAACAACCGCAAGGTTCTGGATGGCGTGCTGGAGGCAATCGGTCTCGGCGACGAGGACAAGGCAGGCCAGCGCCTTAACGTGCTGCGCGCCATCGATAAGCTCGACAAGTTCGGCCCTGAGGGCGTGCGGCTTTTGCTCGGCGAAGGCCGCAAGGATGAATCCGGTGACTTCACGAAGGGCGCGGGGCTGACTTCGCAGCAGATTGATCGATTGCTTGATTTCATCAATATCTTGCAGAGGGCAGAAACGGCACTCGGTTCACATCCGTTGGTTCAAAATCCGGTGGCCAGTGCCGAGATTGATGGAGGGGCTATTTTTGACACGCTTCACAACAACTTCAAAGATTCTCCTAAAGGCGTTGAAGGGGTTCTTGAGCTAAAGCAGATTTGGCAATTGGTTGAAGCAGCGGACTACGGTCCAGATCGCATCAAGATCGACCCCTCGGTCGTCCGCGGTCTCGAATACTACACCGGCCCTGTCTACGAAGCCGAACTGCTCTTCGACGTGACCAACGAAAAGGGCGAAAAGGTTGTCTTCGGCTCGGTTGGTGGCGGTGGCCGCTATGACGGCCTTGTCTCTCGCTTCATGGGCCAGCCGGTTCCGGCAACCGGTTTCTCGATCGGCGTTTCGCGCCTGATGACGGCGCTTAAGAACCTCGGCAAGCTTGGCCAGGGCGAGGTCATCGAGCCGGTGCTCGTCACAGTCATGGATGGCCAGGATATGGATGCTTTGGGCCGCTACCAGCGCATGACGCAAGCGCTGCGCGCCGCCGGCATCCGCGCCGAAATGTTCCAGGGCAACTGGAAGAAGTTCGGCAACCAGCTGAAATATGCCGACCGCCGCGGCTGCCCAATCGCCATCATCCAGGGCGGCGATGAGCGTGCCCAAGGCGTCGCGCAGATCAAGGACCTGATCGAAGGCAAGCGCTTGTCCGGTGAGATCGAGGACAATGCCAGCTGGCGCGAGGCGCGCGTGGCGCAGGAGACCGTCGCCGAGGCCGATCTGGTGGCCAAGGTGAAGGAAATCCTGGCGGCTCAGGCGGAGGATCGCGCGAGGGCGGGCGGCAATGGGTGATTTTCCACTCCCCAACCCCTGCCCACAAGCAGGAGGGGCTTTGAGCGCCGCCGTCCTGCCCAGCGCAGCATTCGCCTGGTCGGCCGCGCTGCGTATCTCTCTGGGCGATCGTCGCAGGTTAGTCCTTCCCACTTGTGGGGAGGGGTCGGGGAGGGGACTTTATTTGGGAGCCACCCCATGGCCCTGATCAACCTCCCCGATTTCGCCAACGACCTTCTGGACGAATTTGCCGCCCGCAAGACGGAGCGGATCGACACGCCGGTCATCCAGCCGGCCGAGCCCTTCCTCGACATTGCCGGCGAAGACCTTCGCCGTCGCATCTTCATGACGGAAAGCGAAACCGGCGCCAGCCTCTGCCTGCGACCGGAGTTCACCATTCCCGTCTGCATCCGCCACATCGAGACGGCAACCGGCACGCCGAAACGCTATTCCTACCTCGGCGAAGTCTTTCGCCAGCGCCGCGAGGGTGGAAACGAATTCTATCAGGCAGGCATCGAGGACCTTGGCGACATCAATATCGCCAGCGCCGACGCCCGCGCGATCGGCGATGCGACCGGCATCCTGACGCGGCTACTTCCTGGTGAACGCCTCACGGTCACGCTGGGCGATCAGGCCGTCTTCGAAGCCGTGGTCCAGGCGCTCGGCCTACCGCTCGGGTGGCAGAAGCGGCTGATCCATGCCTTCGGCAATATGGGCCAGCTTGAAGCGCTGCTTGCGAGCCTTGTCAGTCCGCAATTCGTGACCGATCTGGATGACGATGTTGCGCGCCTGATCGCCGCCGGCGACGAGGCAGCACTCATCGCCCACATCAACGCGACGATGCACAGAACCGGCTATTCCTCGAACGCCAGCCGTTCGCCGGCTGAAATCGCCCGCCGGCTGAAGGACAAGTTGGTTCTTTCGGAAACGCGCCTCGATGAAGCGGCCTTCCGCGTGCTCGAAGAGTTCCTGTCGCTGAGGGTGCCGCTCATCAATGCGTCGGCCGCTCTGGCCGGTTTTGCCGATGCCGCCGGGCTGAAGCTCGGCAATGCGCTCTCTCGCTTCGATGGCCGGGTGGCCGCCCTCGGAAATGCCGGGATCGACCTCGCCTCCATCGATTATCGCGCCGCCTTCGGCCGCCCGCTCGATTACTATACCGGCCTTGTCTTCGAGGTGGGCATCCAGGGTTCGTCCGCCGTGCTCGCAGGCGGCGGACGCTTCGACAGGCTGTTGACGCTGCTGGGCGCCAAGGACCGCATTCCAGCCGTTGGCTTCTCGCTCTGGCTCGACCGCATCGAAACGGAAAGGGCGGGCCCATGACCATCACCATCGCGCTGCCCTCCAAGGGCCGGATGAAGGACGATGCCTCGACACTCTTCGAGCGCGCCGGCATGAGGATCGTCGCCGTCGGCAATGACCGCTCCTATCGCGGCCGTGTCGAGGGTTGGGACGATGTCGAGATCGCCTTCCTGTCGGCCTCGGAAATATCGCGCGAACTCGGCAACGGCACCATCGATTTCGGCGTGACCGGAGAAGACCTGGTGCGCGAAGGGCTGGCGGAAGCCGACAGGCGCGTCGAATTCTGCGCCCGCCTCGGTTTCGGCCGCGCCGACGTGGTGGTTGCCGTTCCTGAGATCTGGCTCGATGTCGACACCATGGCCGATCTCGGCGATGTCGCGGCCGACTTCCGCGCCCGCCATGGCCGCCGTTTGACCATCGCAACCAAGTATTGGCGGCTGACGCAGCAGTTCTTCTCCAGACAGCATGGGATCCAGCTCTACCGCATCGTCGAAAGCCTTGGTGCGACGGAAGGGGCTCCGGCCTCCGGCTCCGCTGATATCATCGTCGACATCACCTCGACGGGCTCCACCTTGAGGGCGAACCATCTGCGGGTGCTGAACGACGGTGTAGTCTTGCGCTCGGAAGCCTGCCTCCTCCGCGCCCGCAAGGAGAGCCACGCCGGCGAGCCGTCGGTGGCGAGGATCATAGAGGCGGTGCGCAGCGCCCGTTGATTTGTGCAAAGAACCAAACGAACAACCCGCCGTCTTCCGACGGCGGGTTTCTTGCGCTTAGGCGGCAACGGCATATGCGCCGCGGCGTGCATCCAGCGAATAGGCGCCCGGGCCAAAGGTGGCGAGGAGGATATAGGCGCCGGCAAGCGTCAGGTTCTTCATCAGCATGATCTGGTTGAGCACGTTGATCCAGCCATTGGCTGCAGCCGGAAAATCCGGAACGTTGATCGTGCCGCTGTGGAAGACGAGGCCGGTGAAGGCGCAGAAGAGGGCGAGTGCCCAGCCGACGATACGGGTCTGGAAACCAACGAGGACAGCAAGCCCGGCAACAAGCTCAAAGAGGCCAGCGCCATAGGCGAGAAGCGTTGCGGCAGGAAGGCCGGCACCGCTGATCATCCCGGCCGTACCGGCCGGATCGGTGAGCTTGCCGAAGCCGGACATGATGAACATAAACGAAAGCAGGATGCGGGCGACAAGAAGGACGATATTGGTGGTATTCGACATGGACGCGATCTCCGTTTGAATTGCTCTGGAGGTCCCCGTGCCCCGGCACCGTTTGAACCCCGATTGGCCGGTGTTGTCGCTTTTTTTTATTGCGATGAAAAGATAAACAAATGAGGATGCTTTGTTCACTAATCTGAAACGATCACGCCGTTGAGCGGGTTGTCTTTTGCTTCGCCGGTCTTCTATGTTGGCCACCCAACCCCCAGGAGAAGCCGGCATGGCAGACCTTTCCGCATTTCCGATCACCAAGCGCTGGCCGGCGCAGAACCCAAATGTTATTCAGCTTTATTCGCTGCAAACGCCGAACGGCGTGAAGATAGCGATCGCGCTGGAAGAGCTCGGTCTGCCTTACGAGCCGCATTACATCTCATTTGGAACCAACAATCAGAAGTCCCCCGAATTCCTCTCGCTCAATCCGAATGGCCGCATACCGGCAATCATGGATCCGAACGGGCCGGGCGGGAAGCCGATCGGCCTCTTCGAATCAGGCGCGATTCTCCTCTATCTCGCGGAAAAAACCGGCCAGCTCCTGCCCCCCGATGCTGTGGGGCGCTACGAGACCATCCAGTGGGTGTTCTTCCAGATGGCGGGCGTCGGTCCGATGTTCGGCCAGTTCGGCCATTTTTACAAGTTCGCGGCCGACAAGGTCGCCAACAATTCCTATCCGATGGAGCGTTACCGCGACGAAGCCAAGCGGCTGCTGAGCGTGCTGGAAGCGCGCCTTGAGGGACGGCAGTGGATCATGGGCGACGCCTACACCATCGCGGACATCACCACATTCCCATGGATCCGCGGCGCCGACATCTTCTACGGCGGCCGGGAAGTCCTGGACTACGCCAAGTTCCCCTCCGTCATGGCCTGGCTCGAACGCTGCATCGCGCGTCCGGCAAGCGCCAAGGGTCTGAACATCCCTGTGAAGCCGGAGTAACCCGGCCTAAAGGAAGAGGCCGGTCGCAGGAACGGCCCTTGGAACCAGCGGCTTTGCCGGGAGCTTTTTATGGCAATCGTTCCTTATTTGTTCGGTATCTCGAGTAATGTTCGCATCTAAGGAGGCGAGTCTGGCAGTTAGCAGATGGAAGACAAGCGTATTGCATTTCGAGAAACGAAGCACCGGGCGCGTTCACTATCCCCAATCCCTGGGATATCGGCACAGCCCGGATTTTAGCTGCCGTGGGTTTTTTCCGGCGCTCGCCACCACCAGCGCTGGCATGGCGTTCTCTCTGGGCGCCGCAGAGGGCGCCGTCTCACGTAAGGACGCCTTGGACCATTGCCGATCCATCGTGGCCGCAACGCCGCTGCCCGTCTCGGCCGACCTAGAAAAAGGCTTCGGCGACAGTCCGGAGAGTGCTGCCGAGACGATCCGAGCCGCTGCCGACATCGGTCTCGCCGGGTGTTCGCTTGAAGATCATACCGGCCGGCGCGATGATCCGATCTATGATTTCACGCTGGCGGTGGAGCGTATAGAGGCGGCTGTCGAGGCCCGCCGTTCTCTGCCCCACGATTTCGTGCTGACGTCGCGTTGTGAGAATTTTTTGTGGGCGCGCGCCGATCTCGCCGACACGATCCGGCGACTGCAAGCGTTCGAGAAGGCCGGAGCCGACGTGCTCTATGCATCCGGCCTTCGTGACCTTCGCACGATCCGGTTGGTTTGCGAGGCCGTGACGAAGCCCGTCAACGTGATGGGAATGCCCGGCGCAACGTTCAGCGTGGCAGAGTTGGCGGAGGCGGGCGTCAAACGGATAAGTGTCGGTTCGGGGCTGGCAAGGCACGCCTACGGCACGTTCGTGAACGCGGCGCGGGAAATGCGATCGGCAGGCACCTTCCGTTTCTCAGACCAGGCTATGGGCTTTGCGGAGCTCGAGGGTTTTTTCACCGGAACGGCGAGACGTAGTCGCAAAATTGCTGCAGACCGTGTGGAAACTAACGTCCTCGATTCAAGATGAGGTGCTACGCCGATTCCCGATGGCTTGCTCGACACCAGGGACAGCGTGGCTACCGAACCAGGTGATCATCTTGCGTATGTCGTCTGCTGCTGGAGCCTTGGGCTGGCCGGATCCAATTATTTCCGCTGCGGCGCGCCATGGCGACAAGGATGCGGGAGGCTTCCGGTACATAGGCACGGTCGTCTGTCTTTTCGTGGCGCTCTCGGAAGATCGCGTATCGAATGTTTTCCGGATTGTCCACGCGCTTGTACGAAAGTCGTGCACGCTCACGTCTTGGCCGCGCACGCTAATAGCAGCGTCTCTATCGCTCTCACGGTATCCAGCAGCCTCCACGCGCCCACAGGCATCGATCGCTCGGCCATCATGTCTCGGATCAGTTCCCAGTCAGTCATCCATTTCCCTCCAGGTTCGCTTATTCCCGCTGCCCGAAAGCCAATTGAAAATTCCTTGTGGCAACTGTCGGTCTACGCTTTGCATGGCACATCCTTCTAGAACAGTCCGCTCGCAATGCTGCGTTCGCCCGAGGCGCTGGACATCTGACCGGACAATCCGGTCCGCTTCATCGAAGATTTTCGTGGATCGACTGGACCTAACCGGCCTTCTGGCCGGCTGAGCCCAGCGCTGCCTTCGCGCACAACTGACGGGATTGGCTGAAAATCTGACCACAGCCACCGTCGATCACGCGTTTCCACACAGTCCGCCTGACGTTTATGATGCTTGCGCTTGTTGCCGGCTTGCCGTCTGGTTTGCCCCATCCAGCTTGAAGCGCGGAAAGATGAAGACCCCCGCGATGCTGCCACTGAATTTTTCCTCCACTCCGCTCGATTCACCCATGCAGAAAACCGGCTGACGCAGGCTGTTCGGCATCATGATCGTGGTGGAAAAGCAGAAGGACGACGAAAGTGTTGTGGCTTGTTCGAAAAGCGCGAGGATATGCCCCCGATCTTTCGGATCATAGCAGCGCAGCAGGCTTAGAAGGCCGCATTCCTGTGTCGAAAGGCCATGCAGCAGGCTGCTCCAGTCGCCAAGGCGGATGATTCCGCTTGAAAAGTCGCCGGCCCAGGCCTCGGAGACCGAGAATTGCGCAATCATATCCTGGTTACGATGGGTCAGATCCAGCGATCCAGGCATCAGGGGGGCGGCAACAGTTGCTTTGGCGATCTTAAACAAGGGGTTCCCCGGTTCGGGCGCAGTCTCGGCTGCGCTGCGGTCAGAGCGAAACAGGGTCATTCGGCGCTAGGCATCATGCCTGCGGTCTGGAACCTCGACCCCGGCGGGGCACTGAGGCTTGCTCTTGCTTGTCGCGCAAACGGTCGTCGCCGAATGTTCGCGCAGGTTAAGACGGCGTTCCATCCTCGCTGGCGGGCGAAAACGATCCTCGAACGCGCATCAATTGCAGCGCGGATTTATAGGAGCTTTTCGCCAAACGGCAACGGCTTTTTCGGGGTGGGACCCTCGTCCGGCCAAGACGGTTCAACCGGCTATTTTGCTGGAAAACGTCGCATGAGAAGTACAAGGAATCAATTTGTGATGGATTGCGCCTGGTTTCGCTTCGCAAAGAAGTGGTTTTTGCTCGACAAATGCCTCTTTAAGCGAAATTCGAATATTTGTCGAACAATCTGGCGGCACAAGCTTCGCGAAAGCTACGGGCTGGTGGCGGCAAGTAAACGGGCCAAGTTAAACGCTTTGGAAAGCTTGCCCTGCGCGTGCGCGGCTGCGAATCGCGCTTCAAAAGAAAAGGGCGGCCCGAAGACCGCCCTTTCCTGAACTGAACCGGATGGCTCAGATGCGAGACCTCAGTCTCACATCATGTCCATGCCGCCCATTCCGCCCATGCCGCCCGGCATTGCCGGAGCGTCCTTCTTCGGCAGCTCGGCGATCATGGCTTCCGTGGTGATCAGCAGCGAAGCAACCGAGGCTGCATTCTGCAGAGCCGTACGGACGACCTTGACCGGGTCGACGATACCCATGGCGATCATATCGCCATATTCGCTCGTCTGGGCGTTGTAGCCGTAGTTGTCGTCGTTCTTGTCGAGGATCTTGCCGACGACGATCGAAGCTTCGTCACCAGCGTTGTCAGCGATCTGGCGAACCAGCGACTGCAGCGCCTTGCGAACGATGTTGATGCCGGCTTCCTGATCGTCGTTCACGCCCTTGGACGTGATCTTGACGGAGGAACGCAGCAGGGCGACGCCGCCGCCGGGGACGATACCTTCCTGAACAGCAGCGCGCGTCGCATTGAGGGCGTCGTCGATGCGGTCCTTCTTTTCCTTCACTTCGACTTCCGTCGAGCCGCCGACGCGGATGACGGCAACGCCGCCTGCGAGCTTGGCAAGGCGTTCCTGCAGCTTCTCGCGATCGTAGTCGGAGGTGGTTTCTTCGATTTGCGCCTTGATCTGCGCAACGCGGCCTTCGATGTCGGACTTGGCGCCGGCGCCGTCGACGATCGTGGTGTTTTCCTTGGAGATCGAAACCTTCTTGGTGCGGCCGAGCATGTCGAGGGTGACGGACTCGAGCTTGATGCCGAGGTCTTCGGAGATGACCGTACCACCGGTCAGGATCGCGATGTCTTCGAGCATGGCCTTGCGGCGGTCGCCGAAGCCCGGAGCCTTGACGGCAGCAATCTTCAGCCCGCCGCGCAGCTTGTTGACGACGAGCGTTGCAAGCGCTTCGCCTTCGACGTCTTCAGCGATGATCAGCAGCGGCTTGCCGGTCTGAACGACGGCTTCGAGAACCGGAAGCATCGACTGCAGGTTCGAGAGCTTCTTCTCGTGCAGAAGGATATAGGCGTCCTCGAGGTCAGCAACCATCTTTTCCGGGTTGGTCACGAAGTACGGGCTGAGATAGCCGCGGTCGAACTGCATGCCTTCGACGACTTCGAGTTCGGTTTCGGCGGTCTTGGCTTCTTCGACAGTGATGACGCCTTCGTTGCCGACCTTCTGCATGGCTTCAGCAATGTCGCGACCGACCTGGCTGTCGCCGTTTGCGGAGATCGTGCCGACCTGCGCAACTTCTTCCGAAGTCGAGATCTTCTTGGCCTTGGCCTGGAGATCCTTGACGACTTCAGCAACGGCAAGATCGATACCGCGCTTCAGGTCCATCGGGTTCATGCCGGCAGCAACGGCCTTGTTGCCTTCGCGAACGATGGCCTGAGCAAGAACGGTTGCGGTCGTGGTGCCATCACCGGCGATGTCGTTGGTCTTCGAAGCGACTTCGCGGACCATCTGGGCGCCCATGTTTTCGAACTTGTCGTCCAGTTCGATTTCCTTGGCGACCGAAACACCGTCCTTGGTGATGCGCGGCGCGCCGAAGGACTTGTCGATGATGACGTTGCGGCCCTTCGGGCCGAGCGTTACCTTGACTGCGTCAGCGAGGATATCGACGCCGCGCAGCATCTTTTCGCGCGCGGTGCGGCCGAACTTAATTTCTTTAGCTGCCATTTTGAAAACTCCTGAGAAGGGTTGTCAGCGATTTCGGTAAAAAGCGACCGGCTGGATCAGCCGATGATGCCCATGATGTCGGCTTCCTTCATGATCAGAAGGTCTTCGCCGTTGATCTTGACTTCTGTGCCGGACCACTTGCCGAACAGAACGCGGTCGCCAGCCTTGACGTCGAGAGCGACGACCTTGCCGGACTCGTCACGAGCGCCGGAGCCGACGGCGACGATTTCGCCTTCCTGCGGCTTTTCCTTAGCGGTATCGGGAATGATGATGCCGCCTTTGGTCTTTTCTTCGGATTCAACGCGGCGAACGACGACGCGGTCGTGAAGGGGGCGGAAATTGGTGCTTGCCATTGTCTAATCCCTCGATCAAATGACATTCGCAGGCCGGACGGCCCACATGGATAAGTGTTAGCACTCTCCGTTGAGGAGTGCTAGCGCCGAGCATTTAGGGATGGCTCCAGAAGGAGTCAAGAAGACCCATCACGGAATTTTGCGCCGGAATTGTGAAGAGGGCGGGAATTGTTTGAAGCATCGCCCGATTCGACGCGTGTCGGTTGCCTGAGCTTCGGAGTGCCCGCGCAGGCTGTCAACGGCGTGGCGCTCCTGTCGTGGAAGGTCCGACGGTTTTTGCTGAAGATCGCCCGGAAACCCCTTGCCATCGCGGCATGCCTTTGCAATGTCACGCCTGACTGAAAGCAAATCGGGAAATCGGATGGCCAAGCGGATTAGAAGTTTTGCGGAGATCACCAGCCATTATGATGCGGTGTTCTGCGATGTCTGGGGCGTGCTGCACAACGGCGTCGATCCCTTCCCGACGGCCGCTGCCGCTCTGGAAGCTGCGCGCGGCGAGGGGCTTGCCGTCATCCTCATCACCAATTCGCCGCGCATCGCGCCTCAGGTCGTCGCCCAGCTTCGCCAGATCGGCATCCAGGACGGCGCCTATGACCGGATCGTCACCTCCGGCGACGTCACCCGCGGCCTGATCGCCGAAGGCCCGAAGAAGGTGTTCCTGCTTGGCCCGGATCGCGATCTGGCCATCATCGAAGGTCTCGGCGTCGAGCGCGTCGATGCGAAGGACGCTCAATCCGTGGTCTGCACCGGTTTCTTCGACGACGAGACGGAAAAGCCGGAAGACTACACCGATATGCTCAAGGATTTTCAGGCACGCAACGTGCCGATGGTCTGCGCCAATCCGGACCTTGTCGTTGAACGTGGCCACCGCATCATACCCTGCGCCGGCGCCATGGCTGCCTATTACCACCAGTTGGGCGGCGAGATCCGCATCGCCGGCAAGCCGCACGCGCCGATCTACGACGCCGTACTGGCAACCGCGCACGAACTCCACGGCGATTTCCCGAAAAGCCGCATTCTTGCCATCGGCGACGGCATGCCGACGGATGTGCACGGCGCTCTCGATTACGGCCTCGATCTCCTCTATATCAGCGGCGGTATCCACGCGAAGGAATACACGCTGAACGGCGAGACCGACGAGGCGATCCTGCATGCCTATCTCGAACGCGAGAAGGCCGCGCCCAAGTGGTGGATGCCCCGCCTCGCATAAGAAGAAGCCCGCCGATGACCGTTTTTCACCGCAATGAAACCCGCGAACCCTTGCCTGCCCACCTGAAGGGCGGCGTGATTGCCATCGGCAATTTCGACGGCGTTCATCGCGGCCATCAATCGGTGCTGAACCGCGCGCTGGAAATCTCGAAAGAGCGGGACATCCCGGCGCTGGTGCTGACTTTCGAACCGCATCCCCGCACGGTCTTCAGGCCGGAAACACCGGTCTTCCGCATCACGCCTGCACCCCTCAAGGCCCGCATCCTGGAAGCGATCGGCTTCAATGCCGTTATCGAATATCCCTTCGACCGCGGATTTTCGCAGCGCTCGCCGGACGACTTCATCCACGGCATCTTGAAGGACTGGCTGGGCGCCTCCGAAGTCGTCACCGGCTTCGACTTCCATTTCGGCAAGAATCGCGAGGGCGGCCCGGCCTTCCTTATGGATGCCGGCCATAAATACGGTTTCGGCGTCACGCTGATCGACGCCTTCCGCGACGAGAATGCCGAAGTCGTCTCATCGAGCCGCATCCGCGAGTTGTTGAAGGAAGGCGATGTCAGCGAGGCCGCCGCGCAGCTCGGCTACCGCTACACAATCGAGGCCGAGGTGATCGGCGGCGAAAAGCTTGGCCGCGAGCTCGGTTTTCCAACCGCAAACATGCAGCTTCCGCCGGAGGCCGAACTTGCAGCCGGCATCTACGCCGTCCGCTTCCGCCTGGACGACGGCAAGCTCCACGATGCAGTTGCGAGCTACGGCCGCCGTCCGACGGTGATCGAAAACGGTGCGCCGTTGTTGGAGACCTATCTCTTCGATTTCAGTGGCGACCTCTACGGCCGGACCTGTTCCGTCTCCTTCTTCGGCCACCTGCGGCCCGAACTGAAGTTCGACGGCCTGGAACCGCTCGTCGAGCAGATCAAGCGTGACGAGCAGGAGGCGAGGGCGCTGCTTGCCGGTGTCCGGCCGCTCGGCGAACTCGACCTTAAGCTTTGTTTCGTCTGACGCCGCGATGGCCGGTGGGCACGGCCTCAAATCCCTCTTCCTTTTCCCGGCAAAAACGCCTATGAACCGCCGCTATGAATAAAGTCCGGCTGTCGAGTGCGATGCGAATTATCGGCCCGGCCTTCCGCGCGCGCTGAGCCGGAAGGTCCGGGTTTTTGGCGCTTGGGCAAACGAGCGCTTCCGTCATCAGACATTTTTGAAGCCGTCGCGCCGTGAAGGCGCCCAGAAACGATTGCTGAAACATGACCGACACAGCCGAAAAGATCGATTACTCGAAGACCCTCTACCTGCCCGAAACCGACTTCCCGATGCGCGCCGGCCTGCCGCAGAAGGAGCCGGAAATCGTTGCACGCTGGCAGCAGATGGGCCTCTACAGGAAGCTGCGCGCATCCGCGGCCGGACGCGAAAAATTCGTCCTCCATGACGGCCCGCCCTATGCGAACGGCAACATCCATATCGGCCACGCGCTGAACAAGATCCTCAAGGACGTCATCAACCGCTCGTTCCAGATGCGCGGCTTTGACGCCAACTACGTTCCCGGCTGGGACTGCCACGGCCTTCCGATCGAATGGAAGATCGAGGAGAAGTACCGCGAGAAGGGCAAGAACAAGGACGAAGTTCCGATCAACGAATTCCGCAAGGAATGCCGCGACTTCGCCGCCGGCTGGATCAAGGTTCAGTCCGAGGAGTTCAAGCGCCTCGGCATCGAGGGCGACTTCGATAATCCCTATACGACGATGAACTTCCACGCCGAATCGCGCATTGCCGGCGAGCTTTTGAAGATTGCAAGAAGCGGCCAGCTCTACCGCGGTTCCAAGCCGGTCATGTGGTCGGTCGTCGAGCGCACTGCGCTGGCGGAAGCCGAAGTCGAATACGCCGATGTCGAAAGCGATATGATCTGGGTGAAGTTCCCCGTCGCGGAAGGCCCCGCCGCTCTGGCCGGCGCCTTCGTGGTCATCTGGACGACGACACCGTGGACGATCCCCGGCAACCGCGCGGTGGCGTTCTCGTCGCGCTACCCCTATGGCCTCTACGAAGTTGCGACCGCCGAGAACGACTTCGGCCCGCAGCCGGGCGAGAAGCTGATCTTTGCCAGGCGCCTGGCTGAGGAGTCGGCTGCCAAGGCCAAAGTGACCTTCAATTTCGTTCGCGATATCAAATCGGATGAACTTGCCGCCGTCACCTGCGCGCACCCCTTGCACGGCCTGGGCGGCGGCTATGATTTCCAAGTGCCGCTGCTTGATGGCGAGCATGTGACCGATGACGCCGGTACCGGTTTTGTCCATACCGCCCCCAGCCACGGTCGCGAGGACTTCGATGCCTGGATGGACAATATGCGGGACCTCGAAGCGCGCGGCATCTCGTCCACGATCCCGTTTCCGGTCGACGATGCCGGCTTCTTCACCATCGACGCGCCCGGCTTCGGCCCGGACGCGGAGGGCGGCGCGGCGCGCGTTATCGACGACAGCGGCAAGAAGGGTGATGCCAATGAGCGCGTCATCAAAGCGTTGATCGCCCGTCACGCGCTCTTCGCACGCGGCCGCCTGAAGCACTCCTATCCGCATTCCTGGCGCTCGAAGAAGCCGGTCATCTTCCGCAACACGCCGCAGTGGTTCGTCCATATGGACAAGGAGCTCGGCGACGGAACGACGCTGCGCTCCCGTGCGCTGAACGCGATCGATGAGACCCGCTTCGTTCCGGCTGCCGGCCAGAATCGCCTGCGCGCCATGATCGAACAGCGCCCGGATTGGGTGCTATCGCGCCAGCGCGCCTGGGGCGTGCCGATCTGCGTCTTCGTCGACGAGCAAGGCCAGATCCTGCAGGACGACGAGGTCAACGCCCGCATCCTCGAAGCCTTCGAAAAGGAAGGCGCCGACGCCTGGTTCGCCGAAGGTGCGCGTGAGCGTTTCCTCGGCAAGAAGGCGAACGAGCCGTGGAAGCAGGTCATGGATATCCTCGACGTCTGGTTCGACTCGGGCTCCACCCACACATTTACGCTGGAAGACCGCCCGGACCTTAAGTGGCCGGCCGATCTCTATCTCGAAGGCTCGGACCAGCATCGCGGCTGGTTTCATTCCTCGCTGCTTGAATCGGCCGCTACCCGCGGCCGCGCGCCCTACAACGCCGTCCTCACCCATGGCTTCACCATGGACGAGAAGGGCGAGAAGATGTCAAAGTCCAAGGGCAACGTCACTGCGCCGCAGGAAGTTATGAAGGATGCCGGTGCGGATATCCTCCGTCTCTGGGTCATGACCTCCGATTACGCGGACGACCTTCGCGTCGGCAAGACGATCATCCAGACGAATGTCGATGCCTACCGAAAGCTCCGCAACACGATCCGCTGGATGCTTGGCACACTCGCCCACGACAAGGGCGAAGTGATCGCGCTCGCCGATCTGCCGGAACTGGAGCAGCTGATGCTCCACCGCCTGGCCGAGCTCGACGAGCTCGTGCGCGAGAACTACGATGCCTTCGACTTCAAGAAGATCGCCCGCGCGCTGATCGACTTTGCCAATGTCGAGCTCTCGGCCTTCTATTTCGACATCCGCAAGGACACGCTCTACTGCGATGCGCCGTCGAGCCCGCGGCGCCGTGCGGCTCTCCATGTCATCCGCAATATCTTCGATAGCATGGTGACCTGGATGGCGCCGATGCTGCCCTTCACGATGGAAGAGGCGTGGCTGTCGCGCGATCCGTCGGCGGTCTCGGTTCATCTCGAGCAGTTCCCGGCGATCCCGCCTGAATGGAAGAACGAGGCACTGGCCGGCAAGTGGAAGAAGGTCCGTGCGATCCGTTCGGTCGTCACCGGCGCTCTGGAGATCGAGCGCAAGGACAAGCGGATCGGCTCGTCGCTGGAAGCAGCGCCCGTCGTGCATGTCACCGACAGCGTGCTTCGCGCTGCTCTTGATGGGCTGGATTTCTCGGAAATCTGCATCACCTCCGATATTGCCGTCGACGGCGCCGAGGGGCCGGCCGAAGCCTTCCGGCTGCCGGAAGTTCCGGGGGTTAGCGTCGAGCCAGCACTTGCCGAGGGCACCAAATGCGCCCGCTCCTGGCGTATCACCAAGGATGTCGGCTCCGATCCGCAGTATCCGGATGTATCGGCGCGCGATGCCGCTGCATTGCGTGAACTCGGATTGTAATACTGAAGAAAATTGCCGGATGAATTGCTCTTTTGCAGTTCATCCGGTAAAAGCTGCCTGAAAATGGCCGGATTTTTACGTCAGGGGGACGATCATCCGGTAGGGCGATGATTGCACCGGCATGGCTGGAAGGGTTTTCATGTTAGCGACGCGTTGGTTCCGTGCAGGCGCTTGCCTGGCTCTTGTTGTGGCGGCGGGCTCGATAGCTTCCGGCTGCAGCCCGACTTACGGTACAGGCACGACGGCGATGGCGCAGCTTGGCGACGATATCGGCCAGTCCGTGTCTCTGGCTCCCCGCGAGCCGAAGAACAAGGGCGTCAAGTACACGCCGCGCCCGACGCTCGTCTTGCCTGCCCAGGCTTCCAGGGAAGCGCTGGTCGAGCCGCAGCAGACGATCGCGAGCAAGGAAAATCCGCAGTGGGTCGAGTCGCCGGAAGAAACGCGTGCACGCCTCGTCAAGGAAGCCGACGATAACGAGGACAAGTATACCTACGTCTCGCCGCTCGCCAAGAACGGCGTCGAAGGCGGTCGCCAGACGACCGAAGCGCAGACCAAGGCCTACCGCGAAGCCCGTGCCCTGCAGAAAGGGGCCTATCTCGATCAGCGCCGCTACATTTCCGATCCGCCGTCGACCTATCGCCAGGTCGACGATCCCGCCAAGCTGGAAGACCTTGGCGAACCCGAGCTCAAGAAGGCAAAGCAGCGCAAGAAGGATGCCGCAGTTGCCGGCACCGGCAAGAAGTGGTGGAACTTCCTTCAGTAACTATCGGGCCATCTCAGGCCTGCCGCGCCGCAAACCAGCTGCGAACGAGCGCGATGTGCACAAAAGAATGCAGCCGGTGAAAGCGATATCGTTTCCGCCGGCCATGCCGCTTACGGTCAGCCGGATGAGTATGGCGAGGCAAGTGCCGGCACGAAGCCGAAGGCCATGAGCCGGCGCGCCGACCAATTCACCTTGCCCCGCAAAGACCATTTCATCGGGATTTTCCCTGCACCCGGCGCGAGCGCCCTGTAGGCCGACGCGGCGAGCGCGACTATGGCGGCGAGAACAAGAATGCTCGGGTCATGGAAGCTCTCTCTTTTCGGCAAAGAACGTCCTGAGAATGTCCGCTGATTCCGTTTCGTTCAAACCGGAATAGACTTCCGGCGCGTGATGGCAGGTCGCCTGCGCGTAAAACCGCACACCATTGTCGACTGCCCCGCCTTTGGGATCTTCCGCGCCGTAATAGAGCCTGCGGATGCGCGCGAACGAGATGGCCGCGGCACACATGGTGCAGGGCTCCAGCGACACGTAGAGGTCGGCGCCAACCAGACGCTCTTGCCTCAGGACTTCGCAAGCCATGCGGATCGCAGCCACTTCGGCATGGGCCGTGACGTCGTTGAGCTCCCGCGTCCGGTTGCCGGCGCGCGCGATGACGGCGCCATTGCGCACCACCACGGCGCCGACCGGCACTTCGCCGCGCCCGCCCGCTGCTCGCGCTTCGTCAAGGGCCATCTCCATAAACCGATTTGTCTTCACGATCCGGCAATTTCCCACTTAACCGCAAGGGCGCGACCTGATAGACAGGCCCCAAAAGGCAGGCAAACAACAAATGACATTCAAAGACAAGCCAAAACGGCCGGGCGGCAAGCCCTCCGCGCACGATGCGCGGCCGAAAACCGAAGGCAAACCGGCAAGAAGCTCGGCGGTTCCCAAGGCTGCAGCCGCCGAGACCGAAGGCGATACCAAGGCGGAACGCATCTCCAAGGTCATGGCGCGCGCAGGCGTTGCCTCGCGCCGCGACATCGAGCGCATGATCATGGAAGGCCGCGTCACGCTGAACGGCAAGACGCTCGATACGCCGGTGGTCAACGTGACGCTTACCGACAAGATCGAGGTCGACGGTGTGCCGATCCGCGGCATCGAGCGCACGCGCCTCTGGCTCTATCACAAGCCGGCCGGTCTGGTGACCACCAATTCCGACCCGGAGGGCCGCCCGACGGTTTTCGACAACCTGCCAGAAGAGCTGCCGCGTGTCATGTCGATCGGCCGGCTCGACATCAATACCGAAGGTTTGCTGCTGCTGACCAATGACGGCGGTCTTGCCCGCGCGCTCGAACTGCCGACCACCGGCTGGCTCCGCCGCTACCGCGTGCGCGCCCATGGCGAGATCGATCAGGAAGCGCTCGACAAGCTGAAGGACGGCATTGCCGTCGACGGCGTGCTCTACGGCTCCATCGAAGCGACGCTTGACCGCACCCAGGGTTCCAACGTCTGGATCACCATGGGTCTTCGCGAAGGCAAGAACCGTGAAATCAGGAATGTGCTCGGCGCGCTCGGCCTCGACGTCAACCGTCTCATCCGCGTTTCCTACGGTCCGTTCCAACTCGGCGATCTGCCAGAAGGCCACGTCGTTGAAGTGCGCGGACGCACGCTGCGCGATCAGCTTGGACCGCGCCTGATCGAGGACGCCAAGGCGAACTTCGATGCCCCGATCTACAACGCGCCTGCCCTTGCTGCCGAGGAAGAGGTGGAAACGAAGCCGGAAAAGCGCGAGCGCTCCTGGAAGCCTGAGGACAAGCGCGAGCGTGCTTTGAGCCGTCTCGACACCAAGCGTGACGATCGCCGTGATGACCGCCGGGATGGCAGGCGCGAAGGCGACCGCGATGTTGGCCGCAGGGAAGACGACCGGCCCAAGCGCCCGGCGCTTGGCAGCCGCAGAAACGCCAATGTCTGGATGGCGCCCGGCGCCCGTCCGCTCGGCGAGAAGGCCGCCGCCAAGGCTGCGAAGAATGCCCAGACCGCCCGCAAGCGTGGCGAGAAGCCGGGAAGCGGTAAGCCGCAGCCCTCCAGCTACGGCGACGACCGGCCACGTGTTCAGATCAACCGCGCCCGCGACGAAGAAGGCGAGTGGATCCGCTCCAGCGAAGTTTCGCCGAAGTCCAAGGATGACGGCGAGGGTTTTGGCCGCAAGCGCTCGTTCGGCGATCGTCCTGCACGCCCGGATCGCCGTTCTGGCGACCGCCCGTCCGGCGACCGCCCTCCGCGCGGGGATCGGCCCTTCGGCGACAAGCCCCGTGGCGACCGCAGACCACGTGCTGAGGGTGACGAACGTCCCCGTCCTTTCGGTGATCGTCCCGCGCGTGGTGACCGCCCGTCAGGCGACCGCCCTCCGCGTGGGGATCGGCCTTTTAGCGACAAGCCCCGTGGCGACCGCAGACCGCGCGAAGAAGGTGACGAGCGTCCCCATTCCTTCGGCGATCGTGCGCGCACTGCCCGCAGCGCTCAAGGCGAGGGCCGCTCCGAACGTCCGCGCGGCGAAAGGCCGTTTGGCGATAAACCTGCGGGCGACAAGCCCCGCGGCAAGAGCTTCGGCAAGCCGGGCGGCGGCTCCAAGAATTTCTCAAGCAAGCCTAAGGGCGATCGGCCGGGCGGCGGTGGCAAGCCTTCGGGCGCGCCGTCGCGCGGTGGACCGAAAGGAAAGGGAATGACGCGCGGTGCGGATCGTCGGCGGTGAGTTTCGCGGACGGCCGCTTGCCGTACCGAAATCGAACGACATCCGGCCGACTGCCGACCGGACGCGTGAGAGCCTGTTCAATATCCTGAGCCACGCCTATTCGGAATGCATCGACGGCACCCGGATACTCGATCTCTTTGCCGGCACCGGCGCCGTCGGCCTCGAAGCCATCTCGCGCGGCTGCCGTCATGCGCTCTTTGTCGAAAACAGCGTCGAGGGCAGGGGGCTTCTCTGGGAGAATATCGATGCGCTCGGCCTCCACGGCCGCACCCGCATTCTGCGGCGTGACGCCACGGACCTGGGTTCCGTCGGCAATCTCGAGCCCTTCAGCATGCTTTTCGCCGATCCACCCTATGGCAAGGGTCTGGGTGAAAAGGCGATGGCGGCTGCCGCCAAGGGCGGCTGGCTCGTGCCGGGCGCGATTGCCGTTCTCGAAGAGCGATCGGATGTTGCCGTTTCGGTTGATCCTTCCTATCTCTTCCTCGAAGATCGCATCTTCGGCGATACAAGGGTTCATTTCTTCCGCTACCAGCCTGAATAAGGGCGGCGGGTTATCCGGAGTTGGGTTGTGCGGCAGGCGGCGGTTATTGCGAATAGCGAAATGCCTGTTGCGAGCGGCATGCCGACGGTGGCCATCGCCTTCGGCGGCGGCGGTGCCCGTGGGCTCGCCCATATCCACGTGATCGAAGCCCTGGACGAGCTCGGCATCCGGCCCGTTGCGATTTCCGGCGCATCGATCGGCGCCATCATGGGTGCGGGCATGGCGGCCGGCATGAGTGGCGAGGCGATCCGCGAGCACGCGCTGATGACGGTCGGTAACAAGACGGCTGTCGTCAGCCGCATCTGGGGTCTGCGGCCGCAGACGGTCCGGGACGCCGTCGCAAAGGGCATCCGTATCGGCCAGTTCAATCTCGAGCGTATCCTCAAGGCTTTCCTGCCGGCCGGCCTGCCCGATCGCTTCGAAGATCTGCCTATTCCGATGAACGTCATCACGACCGATTACTACGGTCAGAGCGAGGTCATCATCGGCGAAGGAGCGCTATTTCCGGCGCTTGCCGCATCGTCTTCCATCCCTGCCGTCTTCATGCCCGTTCGCCTCCACGGCCGGGTGATGATCGATGGCGGCATCAGCAATCCGGTCCCCTACGAGTGCCTGATGGATATTGCCGACATCGTCATCGGTGTCGATGTCGTCGGTGCGCCGGAAGGCGACGGCACACATATTCCGAACCGCATGGAAAGCATTTTCGGTTCCGGCCAACTGATGATGCAGACGGCAATCACGCTGAAACTCAAGCTCCAGCCGCCGCATATCTTCCTGCGCCCGGCCGTCGGCCGCACTGGCGTGATGGATTTTCTCAAGGCGCGCGAGGTACTGGCGATGTCTGCGGGCGTCAAGGATGAACTGAAGCGCGCACTCGATCGGGAATTTGAAGCCCGCCTCAGGGCTTAGGCATCCGCTGTCACGTCAGCCGTTCCCGCTAGCGGATCTTCGTCGAAATCCATCGTTCGCTTCGGCTTCACCAGCGGTTCTGGCCGGACCGGCTGGGAAAAGAGCATGTCGCGGCCCGCCTGCAGCCCGCCGGTTACCTGAAGCACGAGCCGCTCCTCGTCGCGCTTGCGGATATCCTCGCCGATCTCCAAGGCGTCCGCATCGTCGAACCCGAGCGCCTCAAGCGTGCGGCGGCCAAAAAGCAGGCCGGATTCCAGCGTTTCGCGCAGTTCGTAATCGACATTGCGATTCCTGAGGGCGATCGAATGGACACGGTCGTAGGAGCGCACGAAGAGTTTCGCGTGCGGATATTCGGCCTGCACCAGGTCCACCACCTTGTCGGTGATTTCCCGCTTCTGCGTGCAGACGACGACGATCTTCGCCTTTTCGATGCCGGCCGAGCGCAGCACGTCCTTGCGCGTTCCGTCGCCGAAATAGATACGGAAGCCGAAGGAGGACGCCTGGCGGATGCGGTCCGCGGAGAAATCGATGACCGTCACGTCGCGCCCGCCCGCGAGTAGGATCTGCGCGGCGATCTGGCCGAAACGCGAGAAGCCTACCATCAGCACATCGGCGCCCGCACCCTCGAAGTCCTCATCGAGCTCCTCATGATCCTCGCCTTTCATCATACGTTTCGAAAGTGCTGCCCCGAGCGGCGTCAGCGCCATCGACAGTGTAACGATGGCGACCAGCAGCGATGCCGTGCTGAAGCTCATCAGTCCCGCCGCACCGGCGGTCGTAAACAGCACGAAGCCGAACTCGCCGCCCTGCGGCAGCAGGAAAGCGATGCGGATGGCGTCGTCGTGCGAAGAACCGCTCACCCGGCAGAGTCCGTAGATGATCACCGCCTTGACGGCCATCACGATCGGCACCGCGGCGATGATGAAGAGCGCGTTGTCGATCAGCACGTCCAGCTCCAGCGACAGGCCGACCGCGATGAAGAAGATAGCGAGAAGCACGCCGCGGAAGGGTTCGATATCCGCCTCAAGCTCGTGCCGGTAGGACGATTCGGCAAGCATGACGCCGGACAGGAACGCGCCCATCGCCATGGAAAGCCCGGCAAACTGCATCAGGCTCGCCGATCCCATGACTACGAAAAGCGCCGCGACAATCATCGCCTCGCGGGCTCCGGTCCTTGCAATCACCTGGAAGAGCGGCGTCAGCAGATAGCGTCCCATGACGATCATCGCGCCGACGGCACCGACCGCGATCGCAAAGTCCAGAAGCGGCGCATTGCTGCCGCTTCCACCGTCGAGAATGGTGATCAGCGCCAAGAGCGGCACGATTGCCAGGTCCTGGAAAAGCAGCATCGAAAAGGAGCGCTGCCCGTATTTGGTGTTCACCTCGCCAGCATCATCGAGTAGCTGCATCGCAAAGGCAGTGGAAGAAAGCGCCAGCCCAAAGCCCGCAACGACGCTTCCCCGCCAGTCGAGAACGCCGGAGAAATAGGAAAGGCCCGTCAACGCCAGTCCCGTCAGCATCACCTGCGCGGTGCCGAGCCCGAAGATGTCGCGTCGCATCTGCCAGAGGCGCGAGGGTTTGAGCTCGAGGCCGATGATGAAGAGCAGGAACACGACGCCGAGCTCGGCAACGCCCAAAATCTGCTCGCCGTCCGTGATGCCATGAAATATCGGACCGATAACGACGCCCGCGGCAAGATAGCCGAGCACCGTGCCGAGCCCGAGCTTCTTGAAGATCGGGGCGGCAACGACCGCGCCGCCGAGCAGCAGGATCGTTTCGGAAAAGAGGGCATTGGGGGCGGACATGTCGCGGAGTTTCTTTCAATGGTGGGAAGCGCGCAAGCCGCGCGAAAAAGAATCGACGGCCGCGGCCTTGATGCTTTCGGAAGTGCACAATAAATGGAAGCCCAAGGAAAGGCCAAATCATGTCCTCAGAAATAGATTCCTCGACACTTCTTTCCCGTGCAAGCCAGTTGATCGATCTTGCCAAGAAGGCCGGCGCCGATGCCGCCGATGCGGTTGTCGTGCGCTCTCGCTCGCAATCCGTCGGCATCCGCCTCGGCAAGGTCGAAGGCACGGAATCGTCTGAGAGCGACGATTTCTCCCTGCGCGTCTTCGTTGGCCGGAAGGTCGCGAGCGTTTCCGCCAATCCGGGCTTCGACCTGACGGCGCTCGCCGAACGCGCTGTCGCGATGGCAAAAGTCTCGCCTGAAGATCCCTTCGCGTGCCTTGCCGACGAGCAGAGGCTTGCGAAGTCCTATGCCGATCTTGAGCTTTTCGACCCGACGGAAGTTTCCACCGACATTCTGCGCGAGGCAGCGCTTGCGACTGAGGCCGCGGCGCTTGAGGTCAAGGGCGTCACCAACTCGTCCGGGGGCGGAGCCTCCGCTGGTTTCGGTGGGCTGGTTCTCGTCACCTCGCACGGCTTCCAAGGCAGCTATATGGGCTCGCGCTTCGGCCGCTCCGTCAGCGTCATTGCCGGCGAAGGCACCGGCATGGAGCGCGATTACGATTACGACAGCCGCCTTTATTACGCCGAACTCGACGATGCCGCCGAAATCGGCCGGCGCGCCGGCGAGCGTGCCGTCAAGCGCCTCAATCCGCGTCAGGTCGATACCGGCAAGGGCGTCACCGTCGTCTTCGATCCGCGCATCGCCCGCGGTTTCGTCGGCCACATCGCTGGCGCCATCAATGGCGCCTCGGTCGCGCGCAAATCCAGCTTCCTGCGCGACAAGATGGGCCAGCAGGTGTTGAAATCCGGCCTTTCGATCACCGACGATCCGCTGATTGTGCGCGGCCCGTCCTCGCGTCCTTTCGATGGCGAAGGCATTTCCGGCGAGCGTCTGGTGATGATCGAGGACGGCGTCCTGAAGCATTGGTTCCTTTCGACTGCGACGGCGCGTGAAATCGGCATGGAAACCAATGGCCGCGGCGTGCGCAGCGGCAATTCGGTGACGCCCGCTTCGACGAACCTCGCGCTGGAACCGGGTGATATCTCGCCGGAAGAGTTGATCCGGAGCGTCGGGAACGGCTTCTACGTAACTGAGCTTATCGGCCAGGGTGTCAACATGCTCACAGGCGAGTATAGCCGCGGCGCGACCGGCTTCTGGATCGAAAACGGCGAACTGACATTCCCTGTCTCCGAAGTGACGATCGCCTCGAACCTCAAGGAGATGTTCATGCGTGTGACGCCCGCAAACGACATCGATCGCAAGTATGGCGTAGCGGCCCCCACGCTGGCGATCGAGGGAATGACGCTTGCGGGACGCTAGAGCGCCCTGACCTTGTTGGAATTGGATTGATGCAATGTGTGACGTTCGAACGGCCCGCTGGCAAAGCGATCTCGAATTGATCGCCGATGCCGCAAAGCAGGCGGGTGATGTTGCTCTCGGTTTCTTCAATCAGTCGCCGGAGGTCTGGTGGAAAAATGGAGGCCGCTCGCCCGTCAGCGCTGCCGATTTCGCCGCCAACGAAAAGCTGGAATCCATCCTGCGCCTCGCCAGGCCGGATTACGGCTGGCTTTCCGAAGAGACCGAGGACAGCGCCGCCCGTCTGTCGGCCGAGACGCTTTTCGTCATTGATCCGATCGACGGCACGCGCGCCTTCCTCGGCGGCTTGGATCTCTGGTGCGTCAGCGTCGCCGTCGTCCATCGCGGCAGGCCGGTTGCCGGAGTTCTCTATGCTCCCGCCCTCGACGAGCTTTTCGAGGCGGTCGAAGGCGGTGCCGCGATGAAAAATGGCGAGCCCATTGCCGTATCGGCCAACGGACCGGATACCGTCAGTCGTTTTGCGATCGGCGAAGACATCCTGAAGGCGTTCCCCGATCCCTTCCGGCGGAAGATCGAAAGGGTGAAGCATGTGCCCTCGCTCGCCTATCGCATCGCGATGGTCGCGGACGGCCGTCTTGAAGGTACCTTCGTCAAGCGCAATTCGCATGATTGGGATCTTGCGGCAGCCGATCTCATCCTCGAACGCGCCGGCGGCCGGCTGACCGATCTCGATGGACGCTCGGTCCTCTATAACCGTTCTGAGGTTAGTCATGCCGAGCTTTGCGGCGCTGCCGGCCCTCGCGTTGCGGAGTTTCTCGAAGGGCTTGCTGAAATACGAAGCAGTTGACGTTTGCGTCAAAATCCCGCAGATGAAAGCGCGGAGGAGACCAGTAGAGAAAGAGAAGAAAATGACGGAATCTGGCGGCAAAAAGCAGCTCTTGCATCTCGTATTTGGCGGAGAACTGGAAAGCCTGACCGATGTTCAGTTCCGGGATCTGAATGATCTCGATATTGTCGGTATTTTTCCGGATTACGCCTCGGCGCTAGGGGCCTGGAAGGCCAAGGCGCAGTCGACCGTGGACAACGCACATATGCGTTACTTCATCGTCCATATGCATCGCTTGCTCGATCCGCAGGACAAGGCTGGAAATAAATAATTTCTCAGCATCTTACGCGCCCGATGCCGCTCCATTCGGCAGGGCCGTCTTTGCGCATCGTTAGATACGCGCCACAGGCGATTGACGCATTCTGAACAAATTACTCGGTCATTCCGGCGGCAACAATAATTGGGGAATGGGTTTGATGTCGATCATCGCTGATCGGAGGCATTTTAAATGAGTTCGCCAAGAGCGCGGTTCGCGCTGGGCGTCTATAGGACGGCAGGGGTCATCGCCTCTCCGATCGTCGGCGCCTATCTCGCCTACCGGACCGCCAAGGGCAAGGAAGAGCGTGCGCGCCGCACGGAGCGCTTTGGCTATGCCAGCGCAAACCGGCCGCAGGGTCCGCTTGTCTGGTTTCATGCTGCGAGTGTCGGTGAGACCAACGCCGTCATTCCGCTTATCCGCGAAATCCGCCGCCGCGACATTCATGTGATCCTGACGACGGGCACGATCACCTCGGCAAGGCTCGCCGCCGAGCGCATGGGCAATGAGGCGATCCATCAATATGTACCGCTCGACCTGAAGCCCGCCGTCAGCCGCTTCCTCGAATACTGGCAGCCGGATTGCGCCATCATTGCAGAGTCGGAAATCTGGCCGGCGACCGTCATGGAACTCGGCCGCCGCCGCATTCCGCAGATCCTCGTCAATGCGCGCATGTCGGATCGCTCCTTCGCGCGCTGGCAGCGTCGAACGGCCATTGCCGAGGCGCTGTTCGAGAACCTCGCGCTTGTGATCGCGCAGTCGGACATCGATGCCGAGCGTTTTCGCGATCTCGGGGCAAGGCACGTGACGACCTCCGGCAATCTCAAGGTCGATACGGATGCACCTCCTTATGACGCATCCGTACTCGCCCGCTATAAGAAGCAGATCGGCGATCGCAAGACTTGGGCTGCGATCTCGACTTTCGACGGCGAGGAAAATGCCGCGGCGGTTGTTCATCGCACACTGAAGGAGCGCAACGGCCAGCTGACGATCATCGTGCCGCGCCATCCCGAGCGCTCCGACGAGATCGAAGAAATGCTCGTCAAGCAGGGCCTCAAGGTTGCTCGCCGCACGCGCGATGACCTACTCTCGCCGGATGTCGATATCTTCCTCGGCGATACGATCGGCGAAATGGGTCTTTACCTGCGGATGACGGAAGTCGCCTTCGTCGGCCGTTCGCTCTTTGCCGAAGGCGGACAAAATCCGCTCGAACCCGCCATGCTGGGCTGCGCTGTACTTTCCGGCAGCAATGTCCAGAACTTCCGCGACGCCTATCAGAAGCTTGCCCGCCGCGGCAGCGCCCGCATGGTGCGCGATACCGAGATGCTGGCCAAGGGGGTGCATTATCTGCTCATCAACGGCGAGGCGCGGCGTAGTATGATCGAGGCCGGCGTCATGACCGTGCAGGAAATGCGCGGCGCGCTGACGGCGACGGTGAAGTCTCTCGAGCCTTACATCAATCCGCTGACGGTGAAGGCAAGACTGCTGCCGAGGTCGGTGGCAGAGGGCTGATGAAAAAGATGACGGCTGCGCAAATCAAGGGCATCCTCTTCGACAAGGACGGCACCCTGCTCGATTATGATGAGAGCTGGCTGCCGGTGAACCGTGAATTGGCGCGCATCGCCTCGCAAGGCGATCCGGCGCTAGCCGACCATCTGTTGCTGGCGACCGGGATGGACCCGGTGACCGGCCATATCGTGCCCGACAGTCTGCTGGCTGCCGGCAATACCCGGCAGATCGCCGAGGGGCTGGTCGCGGCGGGTTCCAGGGTCGATGTCATTGAACTGACGATCAAGCTCGACGCTCTCTTTTCCCATGCCGCCGACTTTTCCGTACCGGTCACCGATCTTGCCGCCTTCTTCGGCCGCCTGCACCGCCGCGGCTTCAAGCTCGGCATCGCGTCCAGCGACAACGAGCGCTCGATCCGCCAGACCGCTCAGCGCTTCGGTTTCGCCGAGTTCGTGAACTACATCGCCGGTTATGACAGCGGCTTCGGCATCAAGCCGGACGCTGGAATGGTTCTCGGCTTCTGCAAGGCGACCGGGCTGGAGCCGGCGCAAGTGGCGGTCGTCGGCGACAACAATCACGACCTGCACATGGGCCACAATGCCGAGGCCGGCCTCAAGATCGCCGTGCTGACGGGCACCGGCTCGCGGGAATCGTTGGCTGCCGCATCCGACTATTGCCTCAACGATATCACCGAACTCGAAGGCCTGTTGCCGGACCTGCAATTGGCATGATTGCCCACTACGCGCCGCCAATCATTCTTGCCGCGACGGCACTCCCTTACTCTCCCTGATCTCTGTGCGCGTCCAGCCGCGCCATGTCGATGGCGCGGAAGACTCTTTTCCGATGTCGTTGTTTCATTTACGGCGCATACGCACCGTGGCTTGATGCTTGTGATAAGCCCGGGAATGAGGACGGTCGGGAGCAAAAGCTTGCTTTTTCTGCAATTTTGCCCTTTCTTTCCGCCAGTCGAGGGGGTGGCCGGTGGCCCGCAAGGCACCGGAGGAGCATAGGGCGGCAGTTATGGTATCCGAAGCGCCGCCGTTTTGGTGGACGAAAGCTGATTGGCGGGCGTGGGCGCTCTCGCCCTTTTCCTTCCTCTATGGACGGATCGCCGGCTATCGCATGACGCATGCGCGCCGCGCTTCCGTTCTCGTTCCCGTCATTTGCATCGGCAATTTCACCGTAGGCGGCGCCGGCAAGACGCCGACAGCGCTGACGATCGCTCGGGCCGCCAAGGCCAAGGGGCTGCGGCCCGGCTTCTTGAGCCGTGGCTATGGCGGCTCCCTGGACGTCACCGTCGTTGTCGATCCCGCTCATCATCGCGCCGTTGCCGTTGGCGACGAGCCGCTGCTGCTTGCCCGCGAGGCGATGACCGTCGTTTCGCGCCGCCGCATCGAAGGCGCCGAACGGCTCGTCAGGGAAGGGGCCGACCTCATCATCATGGATGATGGTTTCCAGAGCGCGCGGCTGGCGATCGACTATGCTCTGCTCGTCATCGACACGACGCGCGGCCTGGGCAATGGGCATACGGTGCCGGGCGGTCCCGTGCGCGCGCCGATCTCCGTGCAGATGCGCTATGCCAGCGCGCTCCTGAAAGTGGGAAAGGGCAATGCCGCCGATGCGATCGTACGCATGGCTGCCCGTGCCGCGAAACCCTACTTCACCGCATCGCTGAAGGTTTGTGGAGAAAACGACCTCGCCGGCCGGAAGGTGCTGGCTTTTGCAGGCATTGCCGATCCGGGCAAGTTCTTCCGGACGGTGGAATCACTGGGCGCCGAAATCGCAATCGGCAGATCCTTCGGCGACCACGAACACCTGAGCGACGATGAGATGGCTGACCTGCTGTCGACCGCCGAACGCGACGACCTGCTGATCGTCACCACCTCGAAGGATTTCGTGCGGCTTGCCGGCCACCATGGCAAAGCGGAGGAACTCGCCGCCAAATGCCGGGTCATCGAAGTCGAAATGGCGTTCGAAGACCCGCAGGCACCCGGCCTCATCATCGATCGTGCCATGGAGGCCTGCCGGGAGCGGCGGCTGAGTAAAAGCCGGAAGTCCGGATGAGTTTGCGGTCCGTCAACGATCACCGCGTTCGCCAGATGGCCTCGAAGCCGGAGCGTGCTGCCCGCGTGCGGCGATGCGTCGTTTCCCGCGTCTCTCGGCAGCGGGCGCTCATTCTCAAGCGTTTCCTGGATCAGCGCTTCTGGTTCGGCAGAACGCCGGCGCGCTTGTCGGCTTCGAGCGAAGAAACGACGTCGGCATAGGGTTCCTGGCGGGCAACGCTCCAGTAGCGCAGCTCGTCGAGCGGGATATGCTTGCCGGTCATGGCGCAGATGACATAGGAACCCGGCGACAGGATCTGGAAATCTGCATCGAGATAGCGGATCTTCGCCTCGCGGTTTCCGTTTCCTTCAAACAAGTTCATCCTGCTCCGTTCCCTATTGCCTTCGACTGCCAATATCGCGGCGAAGGCATTATTGCCAGCGTTTTCAGCTGCGTCCGAACAGCCGCTCGATATCCGACAGCTTCAGTTCGATATAGGTCGGTCGCCCGTGATTGCACTGGCCGGAGCCCGGCGTCATTTCCATCTGCCGAAGCAGCGCATTCATTTCCTCCGGCCGGAGCCTGCGGCCGGAGCGCACCGAGCCGTGGCAGGCCATGGTCGCGGCGACATATTCGAGCTTGGCCGAAAGGCCGGAGGCCGTATCCCATTCGGCAATCTCGTCGGCAAGCTGTCGGATGAGGCCCTGCGCATCGACCTCGCCGAGCATGGCCGGCGTTTCGCGTACGGCAATCGCCCCCGGCCCGAAGCGCTCGATTGCAAGCCCAAGCCCCTTGAGGCCTTCGGCATGCATCATCAGCCGGTCGCAATCCTCTTCCGGCAGGTCGACGATTTCCGGGATCAGCAGCACCTGTGATGGCAGTTGTGTCGATTGCAGCGCCTTTCGCATTGCCTCGAAGACCAGCCGCTCATGTGCGGCGTGCTGGTCGACGATGACAAGCCCGTCATCCGTCTGCGCGACGATGTAGTTCTCGTGGATCTGTGCGCGCGCAGCGCCGAGCGGGTAACGCGGCGGCGGTTCTTCGGCTGATCGCGACTGCTGCCATGGCTGCGCCTGCGGTTCGGCGCGCGCAGCCGGCATGCTCAGTCCGTCGAAGGACGCCTGCGGCCTTGCGCCAAAGCCGCCGTTTGCCGTCTGAAACGGGCGCGATGGGGACGTCCCGGCCGACCATGCGCCTTGCGCTGGCCGCTGGTAACCCGGCTGGAAACCCGACCTGAAGGAGCGCAGCATACCGTCCGCGCCGGTCGTTGCCGCCCGGCTTCCGTCACGCGCCAGCGCCTCGCGCACCGCGCCGACGATCAACCCGCGCACGAGGCCCGGATCGCGGAAGCGTACGTCCGACTTGGCCGGATGCACGTTGACATCCACCAGCGCCGGATCGAGCGACAGCGACAAGACAGCCACCGGATAGCGTCCGGCCGGGATCGTCTCGGCATAGGCGCCGCGGATCGCCGAAAGGATCAGTTTGTCCTGGACCGGCCGGCCGTTGACGAAGGCATATTGATGGGCGGAGTTGCCGCGGTTGAAGGTCGGTACGCCGGCAAAGCCGGTGAGAGCGATGCCTTCGCGCTCGGCGTCGAGTTCGATTGCGTTATCGCGGAATTCCTTGCCGAGCACCTGCGCCATGCGCGCCAAATGATCCTCTCCGGTTGCCGGAAATTCGAGCGTGCTGCGATCGGTGCCGGACAGGACGAAGCGCACGCCGGGAAAGGCGATCGCCATGCGCTTGACGACTTCCGTAATAGCCGCCGCTTCCGCCTTCTCTGTCTTAAGGAACTTCAGTCGCGCAGGTGTTGCGAAAAAGAGATCGCGCACTTCGACGATCGTGCCCGGATTGGAAGCCGAGGGCCTCAGATGCAGGATCTTGCCGCCCGCGACGGCAATCTCGGTGCCGCCCGCACTATCCTTGCGGCGGCTGGAAATACTGAGCTTCGCCACGGACCCGATCGAAGGCAGCGCTTCGCCACGAAAGCCGAGCGTGCGGATGTCGTCAAGGGTCGTGGAAATCTTCGAGGTACAATGCCGCTTCACGGCAAGTTCGAGATCTGCTGCATCCATGCCGGAGCCGTTGTCGCTGACCCGCAGTAAGCCTTTGCCGCCGCCGGACGTGGCGATCTCGATACGGGTCGCGCCGGCATCCAGTGCATTTTCGATCAGCTCCTTCGCCGCGCTCGCCGGGCGTTCGATGACTTCGCCGGCGGCGATCTGGTTGATGAGCGTTTCGGAGAGTTGTCTGATGACCATGCGCCATTTTCGTGGATTCGCGGGTCCGAGGGAAGGGCGAAAACGCTGCGCCCGTGGACTATTGTTTTCCCCGTGAATTGCGGTGCTTAACGTTAAGCCGCCGTTAGGAGAAAGCTGGCATTTTGATCGTACACAACCAGACAGTGCTATGAAATCGGACAGATGTGGGACGTGAAGGAATGAGTGCCGGCTTCGAAAAGGCGGACGCATCATCCGTGAGCGATGAGATGCCGGCCGAAATCGACCTGCAGGCTGCGCTCTTCGATGCCTTTTCGGACGGCCTTTCGGCCGCCCTCATCATCTACGACAAGAACGATCAGATGATCTTCGCGAGCCGCCAGGTGCTCGATTTCTTCCCGATTTCGTCCGTGATGTTGAAGCCTGGAACCCGGCTTCGCGATTTTCTCGGCGCCGTCTACGACACCGGCGTGCGTCAGCAATATGCGGCCAGGCAGCCGGGCATACCGCTCGGTCGCGAGGATTGGCTGTCCCAGAAGATTGCCTCGCATTGGCGCGAGCGCTTCGAAGTCGTCGAGCGCCATGGCAGCGACCGCTGGATCCGCCTGGTCAAGCGTCGTCTGCCGAGCGGCTATTGCGTATCGATCATTTCCAATATTTCGGAGGAGAAGAAGCGTGAGGAGCAGTGGCGCGCCGATCTCGAACGTGTGCAGCTGACCGAGGACATACTCGACAATCTGCCGTTCCCGCTCTTCGTCAAGGATCGCAACCTCACCTACGTCGCCGTCAACATCGCCTTCTGCGAGAAATACCAGACGAGTGTCGAGGAGGTGCTCGGCCGCAAGAGCGGGGATCTCTTCTCGCCCGAAGTTGCCAAGCGCTTCGAGGAGAGCGACCGGCATGTTCTGGAAACCGGCGAGATGTCCGTCGTGCGGCAGCGACAGGTCGCCCGCGACGGTTCGGAGCGCGACATCGTCAGCCGCAAGCATCGCATCGGCAAGCCGGGACGCTACTTTATCGTATCCACGATGCAGGATCTGCCGCGCGACGGCGCCGATCTCGACGAATTCGACCAGGCAACGTCCGTCACCACCTCCAGCAGTCAATCCTATCGCCGCGCCTATGTGCCGCTGAATGGCGATCACGAGCGCCGGCCGCCGGCCCCGATGGAAACGATCGTTCCGGAGAATTTCTCCGGCCGCAAGATCCTCGTCGTCACAGGCGACCTCGCAGCTGAAACCGCCGCCCTCCGCACGCTTGCGAAATACGGCTTCGAGGCCTGCTCCGTTCGCGGCGAAGACGAAGAAGAGCGCTTCCTGGAGATCGCAACCTCGTCCGGCATCGCGCTGGATCTTCTGATCGTCGACAATCAGATGGGCATGCGCTGCCTGGAACTTGCCGGACAATACGGCATCCCGGCGCTGGTCATGGATGGTTTCCAGCTTGCCAACGAGCTTACCTTCCAGATCGCCCGCCACTTCAATCGCAACAACCGCACCGCACCGGAAGGCGAGGCCGACTGGGAAATCAATACGTCTTCCGAGATGGATTTCCTGGAGGTGCTTGTGGCGGAAGACAACGACATCAACCAGATTGTCTTTTCCCAGATACTGGAAGGACTGGGTTACCGCTACCTGATCGCAGCCAGCGGCGACGAAGCAGTGCGCCTCTGGGCGGAATACAGGCCGCAAATCGTGCTGATGGACATTTCACTGCCGGGATTGAACGGTTTCGAGGCGGCGCGCATGATCCGCCAGATGGAAGACAACCACCCGCATAAGACGCCGATCGTCGGCGTCCTGACGCAGGCATTCGAGCGGGATCGCGCCGAATGCGCGAAGGCCGGCATGGATGACGTCATCATGAAGCCGGTCAGTCCGGACATACTGGAAACGCTGTTCCAGAAGCATCTCGCTGCCGAGCCGCTGCGGGCGCACGTCTGAGCGCCGTCAACTCCTCAAATCTGGGGCATCATCTGGGCCGAACGGAGCCGGTTTACTATCGGTTTGTTAAGACTTGCCCGCCATTCTTCCGGGAGGGAGTGACGAAATCTCAGGTTGAATAATGAAGCCGGCGGACATACCCTTCTTGCCTGTGAGCCAGAATGAGCTTCAGGCCATGGCTTACACCGATCCGCTGACCGGGCTCGGCAACCGCCATCGCATGCGCGACAGGGTCAGTCAGATTTCCACGGAACGCGCAAGCGATCCGGCTCCCTTCACCATCGGCATCGCCAACCTCGATTCCTTCAAGCCGATCAACGATCTTTTCGGCTCTGCAGCCGGCGACGAAATTCTCTGCCAGGTCGCCCACCGCCTGAAGGCATGTATACCGGATGGCGCGCTGGTCACCCGCCACGACGGCGACGAATTCGCTTTCGTGCTGCCGCTGATCTTCGAGCGTGCAAGCGCTGAAAAGTTCGGCCAGATGATCCGTGAGGTGCTGTCGGCGCCTTATGATCTCGGCGACCGCAACGTGCGGCTTTCCGCCTCCTTCGGCTTTGCCATCTATCCTTTCGCCGGTGCGGAGTTCGAGGAGCTTTTGAAAAGCGCTGAAACCGCTCTCTATCGCTCGAAGCGCCGCGGCCGCAGCCAGATCACTGTCTATTCGCGCGAGATCGCGCAGGAGATGAAGCGCGCAACACAGCTCGAGCAGGCGCTTCGAAATGCTATCATCTCAGACGCCATCGACGTGCATTTCCAGCCGATCGTCTCTTTGTCGAACAATCAGGTGGTCGGCTTCGAGGCCCTGGCGCGCTGGAACGATACGGACCTCGGCTTTGTTTCGCCGGGCGTTTTCGTGCCGCTCGCCGAAGAGCGCGGCTTCATCGACGCGCTGTCGGAAACCTTGCTTCGAAAGGCTGCCGAAGCGGCACTCTCCTGGCCGCGCGAGCTATTCCTGTCGTTTAACCTGTCCTCCGCCCAGCTCATGGATCCAGGCACAAGCAGCAACGTGCTCTCCATTCTCGGCCGCGTCGGCTTAGACCCGCACCGTTTGGAGTTGGAAATCACCGAAACGGCGGTCATGAGTTCCACCGATACCGCCCACCGCATCCTTTCCGATCTTCGGCAGGCAGGCGTGCGTATCTCGCTCGACGATTTCGGCACCGGTCAATCGAGCCTCGGGCGCCTTCGCGACTTCATCTTCGACAAGGTGAAGATCGACCGCGCCTTCGTCTCGCGCATCAATTCAGACCGCGCCTCCGAGCATATCATCAAGGCGATCCTGACGATGTGCGAAGGCCTAGATCTCGAAGTGGTTGCCGAGGGCATCGAGGATTATTCGGAGGCCGTGAAGCTGCGGTCGCTCGGCTGCGGCATGGGGCAGGGCTACCATTTCGGCAAGCCCGCCGATGGCATAGCCACATTGCGCTTCCTCCACGAAAACTATTACGACTCGGCCGCGATTGATCGCGTGTCGGCCTGAGGCCTGCGCAACGCCGGCAGACGTCGCAATCTGTCCCGCCTTGCGCCATGATCCTTTTGCTCAAGCACCTGACGTTGACGCCTTGCGCTTTTGATCCTCTCTATCGAAAACGGCGGCGCCCGATTGGGGCACCGCCGCCTACACTATACGCACCGCGCGGGATTATTTATTGGTCGAACCCGTAGCTGTCGGGTCTGACGGCATCGTGCCCGAAGGCGCCGGAGCCTTTTCAGCGGCCAGAGCCTGCAGGGTCTTGAATTCCGGAGCGGCCTTCAGAGACTCTGCCGTCTCCGAGGTCGTCAGCTTGAGGCTGCCGTCCTGCGTGTTCTGGGCAGCGGTGATCTTGTCCATCGGCACTGCAACGTTCTTTTCACCGATACCAATGAAGCCGCCGACACCGATGACAGCAGCAACCAAGCCGCCATCCTTGTTCATGATCAGGTCGTTGACCTCACCGATGCTTTCGTTCTCGCCGGTATAAACAGACTGGCCAATATAGGAATTGGCGCTGATCTGGTCTGCACCCTGTTCTGTCAGGTATGCACCTGCCTCGGCCGTATCAGTCGACGGAGCCGGAGCCGGAGCCTGAGCGTCGCCAGCCGGAGGGGTCGCATCCGGCATCTTTGGTGCTGCCGGGTCGGCCGGAGCCGTCTGGGTTGCATCGGGGGTGGCCGGCTGCGGTGCAGTCTGCGAGAACGCCGCCGGCGCGAAAGCCGTGGCAAACAAGGCGCCAGCGGCAACGGTCGTCAGAAGTTTGCGTGTCATTTCGAACCTACCTTTGTGTTCCTCGATTGGTCTTAAGCGCGGCCGCCGGTTTTGTTCTTTGGCGTCTTTTTCCGTGCCGGTTCAAAAGGAAAATGACTGGATAGGCTTTTAGTTCCGGGAACGAATACGGAAAGTTCGATGATTTTCGCGGAATTCTATCGAAATGCGTGTGGTTTTGACGGCTACAACAAAGCGCGCCGCTTTTCGATATTGATTAGAGGCTTTCTCGGTGCGGGCGGCCACATCGCGGCATTCATCGCCGTTCCTGCCGGGGACGGACCTCGGTTGGACGGGCCATCGAGCAGGCTTGGTCGATGCCAGTCTTTCCATGGTGGTGATCTGTCCGGCCAAAAACGTCATAGACGAAAACCGTTTGCTCGCAACGGTGTTCCGACCGGAATGAAGATGGTCTGAAGGCATTTCGCCCTCAGCTTCTTCAAACGTTCGCGTCGCGTTGTTCAGAGCAGGTAGACCGGGTCGAAAACGCCTTTTACCGTCACACCAAGCTCCAGCAGCGCACCAGCTTGAGGCTGCGAGGAGCGTGCGGTGTCGTCGAGCCCTTCCCAGGCGGTCGTCACCGCCAGCCGGTCCGCATTGACGCCGATAAAGGCCGGGCACGAGGGTTGTGCGGCAGGAACCTTGTAACGGGCGATGCGCAGGCCGTCGGGGCTGTACCGGTCGACGACGCCTGCACCCCAGCGTGCGTTCCAGATATAGCCATCCGAATCGCAGACGGAACCGTCGATGCCGCCGGGATCATCCATGCTGTCGACCATGACGATCGGCTCGCCCGTCGGAAGCCCGGTCTGCGGATCGACCATGACGCGCATGAGACGGCTGATGCGCGTGTCCGTGTAATAGCCGATCGTGCCGTCGGGCGAAAAGCAGATCGAATTGGGAATGCTGATGCCGCTGAAGATCTTCGTCACCCTGCCACCGGCGACGTGATAGATCGCGCCTGCCTGGGGTTCCGCCCGCTTGCTCATCGTGCTGATCCACAGTGCGCCGGACGGGTGCGTGCGGCCGTCATTCGAGCGGTTTTCCGGGTTGTCGTTTTCGAATGCGGCATAGAAGGTCAGATTGCCGCTGCCAATATCGCGGACGAAAAGCCCTTCTTCGGTTGCGAGCAGCTGGCGGTTGGCGTCGATGCGTGCGAGCACGCTCGCCATCATCGGAAGCGGATGCACCTTCTTTATTTCGGTGCTGAGGTTCAGTTCGTGCAGTTCCTTGCCGAGAATATTGAACCACCAGACGGTGTCGGTATCCGGATCGTAGGTCGGGCCTTCGCCAAGTACCGAACTGGTATTGCAAAGCGTCTTGCCCTCGAACTCATAAATCTCAGTCATATGCCTACGCTCCTACGGCTGCGTCATAGGCGTAAATGGTGGCCTTGGCGCGCTCGGCAACCTCTGCGGCCGTCATTCCGGGCTTGTAAATGCTGGTGCCGAGGCCGAAGGCCAGAATGCCCGCTTTCGTGTAGTCCGCGAAATTTTTGTCGGAGACGCCGCCGACCGCCGCGATCACCAGTTCGGGCGGCAGAATGGCGCGGATCGCCGTGATGCCTGAAGGACCGAGCACGCTGGCGGGGAAGAACTTCAGGCCGGTTGCCCCGGCGCGGGCGGCGGCGAGCGCCTCGGTCGGCGTGAAGACGCCCGGCATCGACACCATGCCGTAGCTGCGCGCGCGAATGATAACGTCAGGCTCGACATTCGGTGTGACGAGCAGCTTTCCACCGGCATTGTGAAGGTTGTCGACAGCTTCGACCGTCAACACGGTGCCCGCGCCGATCAGGCATTCCGGCGGCGCCATTTTCGCAGCGATCTCGATGGATTTGAAAGGGTCGGGTGAGTTCAGCGGGATTTCGATCGCGACGAGGCCGTTCTCGATCAGCGCGCCGACGACGCTTTCGGTTTCCTCCGGCTTGATGCCGCGGAGAATGGCGATGAGCGGACGCTTCATTGAAGGGAAGGCAATGCGGTTGATCATGAGAGTTTCCTCAATTCGGCCAGATAGCTTCGGCGGCGGCCGAAAGCCCACGGCGCACGGCCGTGTCGGCATCGATGACGGTGTACTTTAGAGACAAGAACTTGAAGGCCGTTTCATAAAGGCCCTGGAGGCGGCCCGACGCGACGAGGGTGACAGGCGTATCGTTCGGTGCGTCGAAAAGCGCACCGGCGATTTCAAGCCCGATCAGAGTACCGGAAATCCTTGCCTGTGCACCGGCCGCCGTCAATCCGTGAAGAAGCTGGCCCGAGCGTGCGGTAAAGAGAAGGTTCGACGCCATGGCAGGCTGTCTGAAAGCGGCCAAGACTGCCGCTTTGAAGGCGGAATTGTCTGCTTGCGCCGCCTCGGCGCTCGCAACGGCATGCGAGAGGATTGTATGCTTGCTGATCGCGTCGAAGAGCTCACCAGTCATGAAGGTCGAAAACCCGATCACTTCGCCGTCCTGAACATGAACCCATTTCGAATGCGTGCCCGGCATGCAGACGGCCTGCAATCCCCTGCTGTCGGGGCCAAGTGCGCCAAGCAGCTGCGTTTCCTCTCCGCGCATGACGTCGGGCGATGCCTTGTCGCGTTGGGCAAGGCCGGGGAGGATACGGATATCCCGGCTTTGGTCCGCAACGGAAACCGCGCCGGTGAGGATCGAGGAGATCGACGCAGGAACGTCGATATAGCCCGCCTCGACCCAGCCCTGCTTGGCGCCGACCATGCCGCAGGCGATGACCGGCACGTTCTGTGGGACCGAGAGTGCGGCAAGATGCGACGCCAAGACATCTGCAAAGCCGGTCTTGGCCGCCGTCGTCATGCCTTCGCCGCTGCGGCGTTCGCCGAGAATGCGGCCGTCCTTGCCGATCAGCCAGAGCCTGAAACTGCTCGTACCCCAATCCACCGCGACATAAACGGGATTTGCCATCAGAAAATGCCTCCGTCGACAATCAAGGACTGCGCCGTCACCGCCGCCGCGCAGTCGGATGCAAGAAACAGACAAGGGCCGACGATCGCGTCGCCATGCAGGACCTTCTTCAGGCACTGCCGTTTAATGGTCTGCGCAATGCCTTCTTCGGTCAGCCAGAGCTTCATCTGCCGTTCGGTCACGATCATGCCCGGTAAGATGCAGTTGACGCGGATATTGTCGGGGCCAAGCTTGCCTGCAAGGCTCTTGGTGAGACCGATCACGGCGGCCTTGGCCGTGGAATAGGCCGGGAATTCCGGCATGTTCAGGAGAAAGGCGATCGACGACATATTTATGATCGCGCCGCCGCCTGCCGCACGCATGGAAGGCGCTACGGCCTGGGCGGTGAAGAAGACATGGCGCAGGTTTGTCGCCTGGTTGTTATCCCAGTATTCTTCGGTCACCGTATCGAATTCATGCCGGTCGTCCCAGGCAGCATTGTTGACGAGAACGGTGATCGGCCCTGATTGCGCGACCACCGCATCAACCGTCTGCCGGATCGCGCCGATATTGCGAAGATCGGCCTTGAAGAAATGCACCGGATGTTCCGAATCGCGGGAAAGCCGCATGGCAAGTTCGCGGCTTTCCGCTTCGGCAATGTCGATGAAGGAAACCTTCGCGCCCTGCCGGGCGAAGCCCTCGACGATCGCGGCGCCGATGCCGGAGCCGCCGCCTGTCACGAGCACGCAACGATCCCTGAATTCCGGAAACTGCGCGACTACGCTCGTCACCGTATCCTCCCGTTTTTCCATTATTCGGAACTCAATTTGACTATGTGGAATTATCTGATTACGCTGCCATTCGTGTCAAGGCCGACGGTAGGCGATCAATGGCTCCACGAAAAGATATATCGAGAGAAAGTAAAACGGGGACATTGGGTAAGGCGATGGGGCTGCTCGAACTCGTGACGCATGCCGAACGTCCAATGCGCTTTACCGACATTCTCGCGCTCGTCGGCCAGCCGCGCGGCACGCTGCACCGCCAGCTCGGTCATCTCGTCGAGGAAGGGCTTTTGGAATTCGACGTAGACGGCCGCTATGGGCCGGGGCTGCGACTTCTCGATTTGGCGTCGCGAAGCTGGGCGAAGAATGAGTTCCGGCTGATTGCCGAACCGCACCTGCGGCACCTGCAGCAGATGAGCGGCGAGACGGTCCATCTCGGCGTCCTGCGCGAAACCTCCATTATCTACCTCGACAAGATCGAGGGCCAGCAGTCTGTTCGCATGTATTCCCAGATCGGCAATGCGTCGCCCGTCTATTGCACCGGCGTCGGCAAGGTTGCTCTTTCGATTTTGCCGGATGACGCGCTGGAGACGCTGGTGCGAAGCCTCTCCTTTCATAGCTTTACTCCACAGACATTGGTCTCAGCCGAGGCATTGCTGACCGAGGTGGCGGCAATCCGCAAAGCCGGCTTCGCCTTCGACCGCGAGGAGCACGAGCCGGGTATCCGCTGCGTCGCGGCGCCAATCCGGATGGAGGATGGAAGCTTTACGGGCGGCGTTTCGATCACCGGTCCGGCTTACAGGCTCACGCTTGAGCGTCTCGAAGAATGGGCTGCACCCTTAAAGCAGACGGCGGAAAGCATCGCGGATGCGATGCGCGTCCGTCTCGGCCCGCGCCGATAGCAGCCTAGGCGGCGAAGCAATCGGCTGGACGCTCTCGCAGAGCGCACTTATGATGAGTGCGATATTGAGATTTGGCTGCGAATCACGCCAACTGCGGTAGTTTGTTAAAACGAATAGTCTCTTCGGCCATTGTATTCGGCCAGGTTGTTTTTGATTTCATGCTGGCGCGTGGTTGGCTTGCAGGCACACATCGATCTGAAACGGCGCCGCCGCTCTTGAGAAGACGAAAAGGTAGATGACAGCACTGTCACGGGCATCTTTCGATGCAGATGGATACATTCAGGAAATCGCCGGCCTGAAAACCCAATTCGATATCTTCCGCTTCATGAAGCGCCTGACGGAAGCGTGCCGAAGCCGCGCGTTCATGGTCCTCAACCTGCCGCCGGTCACGTCATTCGAACTGCAAAGCGCGACGGTGATCACCAGCTGGCCGGCCGAACTGCTGACGCTTTATGATCAGGAAAACCTGCTGGTGAGCAGTCCCGTCATACGCCGCCTGCGCACGTCGTCGGTTCCCTTTTTCGTCGACGTGACCAAGGGCCATAGGAGGGATGACGGGAAGACGGCGATGGCCGTGGCGCTTTTCGAGCGTTTCAAGATGATGCGCTGCGCCTTTTTCCCGACGCACGAGCCATCGGGCATGCGCGGCGCAGTCTCGTTCGCCGGTGATCGCGAGCCCTTCGCGCCGGAAGAGATGCGCGATCTTTCCTATATCTCGATCCATGTGTTCGACAGGCTTGCAGAAATCCGCAGTCTCGATACGCGCATGACGGATGCGCTGACGGACCGCGAAATCGATTGCTTGAACTGGACGGCGGCGGGAAAGACCAGTGCGGAAATCGCCGATATCCTCAACCTCTCGGAACATACCGTCAACCACTACCTGAACCGCGCAACGAAGAAGCTCGACACGGTCAACCGGACGCAGGCGGTCGCCAAGGCACTGCGCATCGGCATCATCAAGTAACCCTGCTGAAAATATTGGCAGTTTGGCTCAAAAGATGGGCAGCGCCGCGTCTTTCGTCCGCTGCTACTCTCCGTCGCGTTCCGGCTCGTCGCCCCAATTCGCCCGTCGCGCCCATTTGAAGGTGGCGCCGTCGCGTTTGGAGAAGGTGCGCTCGCCCGCCGTCCCGTCGCTTTGACAGAGCTTCAGCCGGATCACTCCGCCCGAGCCCTGAGGCGGTGCGATGATGCGGGCCTGGGGAGCCTCGCCCGCAAAACGGCTTGCGGCGATGAAAATATATTTCTCGTCCTCCCACGGCACGTCCGCATCCTTGACCAAGCGGTGCATTTTCGAGCGGGCGACCCGGCGCGAAAAATGACACCAATCTGGCCGCGCGAGAGGACAGTCCGATGCATGCGGGCAGGGCGCGATCAGATGCGCCCCTTTTGAGAGCAGTAGGTCACGCGCGGCGAGGATGCGGTCCCAACCGGACGGCGTTCCCGGTTCGACGATGACGATCGTGTCGAGGGTCATCGCCCAGAGCTTATCGATCGACGCGTCGATCTGATGCGGCTCTATCTCATCGAGCACATAGGCGATAGTGACAAGATCGGCGGGCGCAATTTTCGGCAACGCCTTGATAAGATTGCCATCCAGCCATTCCGTCTGAAGGTCGAGCCGCCCCGAGAGGCTTCTTCCGACGTTGCGGATCGCATCGCTTGCCTCCACCATCACGGCGCTTTTGATCTCCGGCCAGCAGTCGGTGGCCGCCCAGAGTGCCGAGCCTGGACCAGCCCCGATATCGACGAAATACTCAGGGGCGAAATCGGGCCGGGCTTGCGAAATCATTTCATATGCGGCGCGGATCGCGGCATAGGTGGCGGGCAGCCTGGCGGCGAGATAAGCCTTGGCAGCAAGGCTATCGCTGATGTGGAAACTGCCGTCGCGCAGTTCCTGGCGATAGCGGCTGGAAAGGCGTGCCGCGGCGCGCTTCAGCCCATCGAGCGGCTGGCCCTCCAGCATCTCCTCCACCTGTTCCCGCAAGATCCTTGGCAATTCCATCGCTGTCGCCCGCATTGATCGATCACGCCATACAGCCGGGTGCGATCCATGCCAAGCGGCTTATGAAGCGCTTGCCGATCATCATCTGGCACGAGCCTTGCTTCTTATTCCGCAGAGGTCCAGAGGGGACTTTGAAAGAGCGCCAAAACGAACGGCGCCATCGGCAACCCGCCGTCGGCAGCGTAGATGCATGTCTCCCGCATCCGTTGCCGGCGGCGGTTGTTGCCATTTTGTAACGGCGCTTCCGTGATGTCGCTCCAACCCCGTGGTTCGGCGTGATTTTTCCTCTGGTCATTTCCCCACATTGTTCTACTTCGGCCTGCATTGCGCCGGGTATCGGGCAGACCGTTGCGGCCATCGGGGCGAAAGCCCGGCGGACCAGATGGCCGCAACGGTTTTCGATAGAGCGCGATTTCCGTTGCCCTTGATGCCGATTTCGTTTGGCGAAGCCGCAGCCCTCCACTATCTACGTCTCTTCAAAGACTATGCGTGAGGGTGGAATGACGGACGTCACCAAGGAACAAGTTCTCGAAACGCTGAAGACCGTGCGCGGTCCCGATCTCGAACATAATATCGTCGAGCTCGGCATGGTATCCGATGTCTTCATTGCCGACGGCAAGGTCTATTTCTCGATCACCGTTCCGGCCGAGCGAGCCAAGGAGCTTGAGCCGCTGCGTCTCGCGGCCGAACGCGTCATCAAGGAACTGCCCGGCGTCAAGGGTGCGCTCGTGGCGCTGACCGCGGACAAGAAAGCGGCCCCTGCCTCCGCACCTGCCGCCCGTCCTGCTGCAAATGCCGGGCACGGCCATGACGGCCATGCGCACGCGCCGCAGCAACAGCCGCCGCGCGCCGGCAAGATCGGCGTTCCCGGCATCAAGTCGATCATCGCGGTTGCCTCCGGCAAGGGTGGCGTCGGCAAGTCGACGACGGCCGTCAATCTCGCGCTCGGCCTACAGGCGAACGGTCTGCGTGTCGGTATTCTCGACGCCGACATCTACGGTCCCTCCATGCCGCGCCTTTTGAAGATTTCCGGCCGGCCGACGCAGGTCGACGGCCGCATCATCAATCCGATGGAGAACTACGGCCTCAAGGTCATGTCGATGGGCTTCCTCGTCGATGAGGAAACTGCGATGATCTGGCGCGGCCCGATGGTGCAATCGGCGCTGCTGCAGATGCTGCGCGAAGTCGCCTGGGGCGAACTCGACGTGCTTGTCGTCGACATGCCGCCCGGTACCGGCGATGCGCAGCTGACGATGGCTCAGCAGGTGCCGCTCGCTGGCGCCGTCATCGTCTCCACGCCGCAGGACCTTGCATTGATCGATGCCCGTAAGGGGCTCAATATGTTCCGCAAGGTGGAGGTCCCGGTTCTCGGTATCGTCGAGAACATGAGCTATTTCATCGCGCCCGATACTGGCACCCGCTACGACATCTTCGGCCATGGCGGCGCGCGCAGGGAGGCCGAGCGCATTGGCGTGACCTTCCTCGGCGAGGTCCCGCTCACGGTGAGTATCCGCGAAACCTCGGATGCCGGCACGCCGCTTGTCGCGTCCGAACCGAACGGCATCGTTGCTGGCATCTATCGAGACATCGCTTCGAAGGTGTGGGAACAACTCGGCGGCCAGCCGCAGCGCCAGGCGCCGGCGATGATTTTCGAATAGCTGTTTCGGCGCGCCGCATACCCCAAATCGTGGGGGAAATGTGGTGATATCGCCCAGTTCGCCCAAGATGACTTGATTATTTCACAGCTTTCCGTCATATGGCCCGCCGTCGCCATGATGGCGGTTTCTGCGGATGCTCGATGATGGCCGCCCTTGCTTGAAAAGTTTCGGCCAGCCTGCATGTTCGGAGTTATCTTGTCGATCGAAGGATTGGTGACTGCGATGCGGTTGAGCAGAATGCATGGCCGGGTTATGACCGGATGCAGCTGGAGTTGTATGAACCTTTTTCCGCGTCCGGTAAGATCGAAGACTATTAGCCTGTACGGCGCCGTGACGGCGGCCATTCCAGTGAAAGGCTCTCGATGAAAAGCGCACGCATTGCAGGACGTGCCGGCGGCTGGAGCAACGCCCGGTGATCACTGCCTATTGTTCAAATTGCAAGTCGGTCGAAATCCGTGACCTATCGCACGCCGCGAAGTTTCCCGACGATGTGGTATGGATCGATCTGCTTGAGCCAACCCGTGAGGAGGAACTCTACGTCGAAAAGATCGTCGGCATCGAGGTTCCGACCCGCGACGATTTGAAGGATATCGAGCCGTCCGCACGCCTCTATACCGAGAATGATGCGGTCTATATGACGGCTTCGCTCGTCTGGAAAGCTGAGACAGAGGCCCCGACGCTGACGGATGTTGCCTTCATCCTCGTTGGGAACCGGTTGATCACCATCCGCTACGCTCATCCGAAATCCTTTGCCCTGTTCATCGCCGCCCTTCATCGCGTGCCGGAAGAGTGGCGCAGCGGTGCGGCTCTCCTTGCCAAGCTGCTCGAGACGATCGCCGACAGGACTGCGGAAATTCTCGAACTCTCGGTCGCCCGCATCGATATCCTTTCGACGCACGTTTTCGGCGACCGCGCCAGAAAGGTCCGCAAGCCCTCGAACTATCTCGAGGTGAAGCTTCGCGATATCGCCGGCCACCACCGCCTTGTCAGCAAGGTGCGCGACAGCCTCGCCTCGCTCGCACGCCTCATGACCTTCTTCTACACCATCCCCGCAGTTCAGAAGGACCAGGCGACGAAGGAACTGTCGCGCACCGTCTCGCGCGATATCCAGTCGCTGACGGAGCATGCATCCTACATCGCCGGAAACATCACCTTCCTCCTCGACGCCTCGCTCGGCCTCATCAACATCGAACAGAACTCGATCATCAAGATCTTCTCGATCGCATCCGTCGTCTTCTTGCCGCCCACCCTTGTCGCATCGATTTATGGCATGAATTTCGAATTCATGCCGGAACTGCACTGGGTCGCGGGCTATCCCTCTTCGCTGGGCCTGATGGTGATGTCCGCCATCATTCCGTTCTTCTTTTTCCGATGGAAAGGCTGGCTCTAAGGAGCCTGTTGTCACTTCATGTCCGACGAAAGCCATTCACACGATCGCCACATCACGCCGCGCAAACTCTTCTATCTTACGCTCGGCTCCGTCGGCGTCGTCTATGGAGATATCGGTACCAGCCCGCTCTACGCATTCCGCGAAGCGCTGAAGCCGATCGCGCACGATGGGATCACCCGTTTCGAGATCATCAGCCTTATCTCGCTGATGCTCTGGGCACTGACGATCATCGTCACCCTCAAATATGTCCTTCTGCTGCTGCGCGCCGATAACGAAGGCGAGGGCGGCACACTCTCCCTGCTTGCCCTGTTGATGAAGACGGCGAACGGGCACACCGCATTGCTGCTTACACTCGGCATGGCAGGTGCGGCTCTGTTTCTGGGCGATGCGATGATTACGCCGGCGCTGTCGGTTCTGTCTGCCGTTGAAGGCGTTAAGCTGATGGCCCCGAGCCTGTCGGCCTACATCGTGCCGATTTCGGCGGCCATTCTTGTCGTGCTGTTCGTTTTCCAATCGCACGGCACCGGCGTCATGGCCCGTTTTTTCGGACCGATCACCGCGCTCTGGTTCATCGTCATGGCGATTGCCGGCATTTCGCATATCTCCGACGACTACGGGATCTTGGCAGCCTTCAATCCGTATTATGCCGTCAGCTTCCTACTCCACGAGGGATTCTTCGGCATCATTGTTCTGGGTGCGGTCTTTTTGACGGTGACCGGCGCCGAAGCGCTTTACGCCGATCTTGGCCATTTTGGCCGACGCCCGATCCAGTGGGCCTGGTTCGCGCTGGTCTTCCCGTCGCTCGCGCTGAACTATCTCGGCCAGGGCGCGCTCGTCCTCGGCAATCCGCAGGCGATGTCCGAGCCCTTCTATCTCATGTTCCCGAAGTGGGCGCTGCCTTTTGCCGTCATACTGGCGACGGCTGCAACCATCATCGCCAGCCAGGCGGTCATCACCGGCGCCTTTTCGCTCGTGCGCCAGGGGATCAACCTCGGCTTCCTGCCGCGCATGGAGATCCTCTTCACATCGGAGACCAATACCGGGCAGATTTTCCTGCCGACGGTCAACACGGTCCTCTTCCTGGGCGTCATGTTCCTGGTCATCACCTTCCAGACGTCGGAAGCTCTTGCAACGGCTTACGGCATCTCGGTCACCGGCGCGATGGTCGTCACCACAATCATGACCTTCGAATTCGTGCGGACGCGCTGGAACTGGTCGGCTTCGATCGCAACGATCGTTCTGTTGCCGCTGCTTGTGCTGGAACTGATCTTCCTCGGTGCCAACCTGCTCAAGATCCACGACGGCGGCTATATTCCGATCCTCATCGCCACCGCCTTCATCGTTGTCATGTGGACCTGGCGCCGCGGCACGGCGCTCCTCATGGAAAAGACCCGCCACACGGATATTCCGCTGCCTTCCTTTGTCAGTTCCATCGAGCGCAAGAGCGATCACTCGCCTGCCCATGTGCCGGGTACCGCGATTTTCCTCACCAGCGATCCGGAATCGGCGCCCGCAGCCCTGCTTCACAATCTAAAGCACAACCATGTCCTGCATGACCGCAACGTCATCCTGACGATCCGCACGGTCAACAAGCCGCGCGTTGCGAACTCCGAACGCTACAAGGTCGAGCAGGTTTCCGAGCGCTTCTCGCGTGTCGAGCTGCTCTTCGGCTTCATGGAAACGCAGAACGTCTCCCAGGCTCTCGCAGCACTTAGAAAGACCGGGCTGAAGTTCGACATCATGACGACCTCCTTCTATCTCGGCCGGCGCAAGCTGGTGCCGGATGCGAAATCCGGAATGCCTTACTGGCAGGACCGGCTCTATATCGCGCTCGCCAACGCGGCAGCAAACCCCTCCGACTACTTCCGTCTTCCGGCGAACCGCGTAGTCGAACTCGGCTCGCACGTCATCATCTGACACGTTTTCCAGACAGTCTTCTCCCCGCGGGGGAGAAGACGAAAAACCGCTCAGGATGAATTCTGGCACACCGCATTAACCAAGCATCAAGGTTAATGGGTGATTTTTGTCTGACTGTTGAAGCGTCCCGTGTCCGGAGTCTGGCGTTGCGTCGAATTCGCGTTTTCCGCAGCAAGCTGCGTTTTCTCCCTCAGAGCTGGATTTCACCCGCCATCTTCGGCATTTGCGGGTGGCTCGCATCCCCCACCATCGCATCGCATGCCGACCTCGCCGCCATGCTCGCCGGGCTTGATCAAAGCCGCGACAACTGGCGCATGGTGATGACAAATTCTCCGGCGGGCTCCATTCATCAGGCCGAACTCGCTTTCGCGGATCCGATTGTGACGGGAACGATCGCGGCCGGCGCGGGCATGGTTCTTCCGGATGGCCGCAAGGTTGCCTTTGTCGCGAAAGGCAAGGGCCACGAGGAAACGCCGGACGAAGACCGCGTCAACCGCGGAACCAAGAAAGGCCGCATCGTCGCCGTCGAGAAGATGCAGCCGCCGAAGGATTTCTCCGCCGGCTCCATTCTCCAGCGCACACAGCTCCTTTTCCAGCCGAGCTTCGCCATCAAGGACAAGTCCGCCTTCGTGAAGCCGAAGATCATGGGCAAGGAAATCGAGATCGCCACCAATTTCTACAGGAAGCAGCCGGTCATGCCGGAACCCGGTGTTCCGGCGATGCTTGCAGGCCTCGTCACGAGCAACAAGGCCGACGTGCTGGCGACCGCCTATGCGCCGGCAGCCCCGGACTACGCCCGTCAATCGCCCTTCGACTCGATCCTCGCCGATCAGGCAAATGACGGCCGCTTCGTCCCGCAGATTGGCGCGGGCGATCACGCATGGGCGGCGAGCATCCTGCCGGCCAGCGTGTTTTCGGCGCGCGAGCAGCAGTGCCTTGCATCTGGCATCTATTTCGAAGCTCGCGGCGAATCGGTAAAGGGGCAGGCCGCAGTCGCGCAGGTCATCCTCAACCGCGTCAGGAACCCGGCCTACCCGAAAACCATCTGCGGCGTTGTCTACCAGAACGAAGACTGGCGGAACCGCTGCCAGTTTTCCTTTGCCTGCGACAACATCCGCGATCGCGTGAACTCCGAAAATCACTGGCGCGTTGCCCGCGACGTCGCCATGGCCGTCACGGCCGGCAAGATCTGGCTTCCGCAAGTCGGCTCGGCTACACATTATCATGCGGTCTATGTCCGGCCGAAATGGGCAAGGACCATGGAAAAGGTCGGCCGGATCGGCCTGCACGTCTTCTACCGCACCTATGGCGGCGGCTGGAGCTGAGGAAAAGCCGGTCCGGCAGCGGATTTCAGCGCCGATCATCGGCTTCGAAAGCGGATTCTTTCGCTCGAATTTTCAACGCAGTGTGAAATTCGGATCAAATCATTGATTCGGAACGATAATTTTATGGCTGGACATAAGCTTCCTACGCCTTGACTATGGTTTCCCCTAAAACTATGTTGCGCGCGACTTCAGAACGGGCCGAAAGGTTTTCAGACCTTGTGTCCGTTGTCCTGAAAACCGGGGTAGCGGGGATCGCGGACAGCGGAAGACGAGGAGGAAGCCATGGCGGATGACCGCGAGGAAAGTCTTGAAAAGCGCCGTGCGCAGCTGGGAGCGAAGCTCAGAGCCAAGCGCATAGATGCGGGAGAGGACGAGGCGAACGAAGCCCGCGCCGAGGTAAGCCGCAAAGGCTATGCTGAGGCGATGAAGCTTTCGAGCGAGTTCATTTCCGCCATCGTCGTCGGTGCCCTTCTTGGCTATCTTTTGGACCGTTTTGTCGGCACGGCGCCTTGGGGGTTGATTGTTCTTCTGCTTCTCGGTTTCTGTGCCGGCGTTTTGAACGTTCTTCGTGCTGCAGGCAAGGTTGCAAAACCGGAGCCTGGAGAGGCCGAAAACGGCAAGAAATAGGGCAGCGTGCCAGCGCTTTGTCCAGTGTGATGATCCCGCAATCGCGGGCCAAAGAGGAGAGAACAAGCGGTGTCTAACGATCCGACCCATCAGTTCCTGATCCAGAAGATTGTGCCGATCGAAATTGGCGGAATTGATTTCTCGTTTACCAACGCTTCTCTCTTCATGGCGGCATCCGCTGCCGTTGCCGCAGGCTTCCTTTATTTCTCGACGTCAAACCGCGCGATCGTTCCCGGCCGCTCGCAATCGGTCGCCGAAATGTCTTACGAATTCATCGCCGGAATGCTGAAGGAAGGCGCAGGAACCAAGGGGATGAAGTTCTTCCCGCTGGTCTTTTCGCTCTTCATGTTCGTGCTGACGGCAAACCTGCTTGGCATGTTTCCGTATTTCTTCACGGTGACGAGCCAGATCATCGTCACCTTCGCCTTGGCACTGCTCGTCATCGGCACCGTTCTCGTCTACGGCTTCTATAAGCACGGCTTCCATTTCCTGAATGTCTTCGTGCCCTCGGGCGTGCCAGGCATTCTTCTGCCGCTGGTGGTGACGATCGAAATCATCTCCTTCCTGTCCCGCCCCATTTCACTTTCTGTTCGTCTTTTCGCCAATATGCTCGCCGGTCACATCACGCTGAAGGTGTTCGCAGGCTTCGTCGCCTCGCTTGGAGCCCTCGGTGCAGTCGGTGTCGGCGGTGCCATTCTTCCCCTGATCATGACGGTCGCCCTGACCGGTCTCGAGTTCCTCGTCGCCTTCCTTCAGGCTTACGTCTTTGCGGTGCTGACTTGCATGTACCTCAACGACGCAATTCACCCGGGTGGCCACTAAGGATACCGACATTGACGTCAACGGGCGTCAGTCAATTCGCCGCAACAACCATTTCAAAGGAGTTCAACATGGAAGCGGAAGCAGCAAAGTTCATCGGTGCAGGTCTGGCTTGCTTTGGTATGGCCGGTACGGCTCTCGGCCTCGGCAACATCTTCGGCAACTACCTCGCCGGCGCTCTGCGCAACCCCTCTGCCGCTGACAGCCAGTTCGGCCGTCTGGTTTTCGGCTTCGCCGTTACGGAAGCTCTGGGCATCTTCTCGCTGCTCGTCGCTCTCCTTCTGCTCTTCGCCGTCTAATATCGGCGGATTGAGGGATCACGGCCTGCGACCAGCAAGCCGTGATCCTTTGTATTTGCAGTACACCTGGAGGTGAGCATGTTTTTTGTGACCCCGGCCTATGCTCAAGAAGCTCCGGCGGGAACGGCAGAACCGGGTGCAGCGCCCGCCACGGACCCGCATGCCGCTCCGGCGCCCGGCGAGGTCCATACCGAGACCGGCGTTCCCGGTGGCGAGCATGGCGGCGGTGTTTTCCCGCCTTTCGATTCGTCGACTTACGCATCCCAGCTTCTGTGGCTGGCGATCACCTTCGCCGTTTTCTTCTTGCTCATGCAAAAGGTCATTACGCCGCGAATCGGCGGTATCCTCGAGCAGCGCCATAAGCGCATCTCGCAGGATCTCGACGAGGCAAGCCGCCTGAAGGCGGAAGCCGATGCGGACGTTGCAGCCTATGAAGCTGAACTCGCTGCGGCCCGCGCCAAGTCGAACTCGATCGGCTCTGCCGCGCGAGACGCCGCCAAGGCCAAGGCCGAAGAAGATCGCCGCTCCGTCGAAGCGAGCCTCTCCGAGAAGCTGAAAGCTGCCGAGGGCCGCATCGCCGACATCAAGGCGAAGGCATTTGCAGACGTCGGCACGATTGCCGAGGAAACGGCCGCTGCCGTTATCGAACAGCTGATTGGTGGCACAACCGCCAAGACCGACGTTGCTGCTGCTGTCGCAGCCGCCAAGAAGGAGGCTTGATCGATGGAATTTGATGCAACTTTCTTCGCCTTTGTCGGCCTCGTCCTGTTCCTGGCCCTCGTCGTCTATCTGAAGGTTCCGGGCATGATGGCAAAGTCGCTTGACGACCGCGCCGACCAGATCCGCAACGAGCTGGCCGAAGCCAAGCGTCTGCGCGAAGAGGCTCAGCATCTGCTGGCCGAATACCAGCGAAAGCGCAAGGAAGCGGAAGCGGAGGCTGCGCATATCGTCGCCGCCGCCGAGCGCGAAGCCGAGATGCTGACTGCCGAGGCGAAGAAAAAGACGGAAGAGTTCGTCGCCAACCGCACGGTCCTTTCGGAACAGAAGATCAAGCAGGCGGAAGCCGATGCGATGAAAGCCGTCCGTTCGGCTGCCGTCGATCTGGCGATCAGCGCGGCCGAAACGGTTCTCGCCAAGAAGGCCGACGGCAAGGTCCAGACCGACCTCTTCAAGGGTGCCGTCGGCGAAGTGAAGACGCGCTTGAACTGAGCGTTCTTTCATGTTGATCTGGAAAGGCCCCGGCAACGGGGCTTTTTTATTGGCGGCGGTGCGGCTGCCCGGAGAGTTGCTGATGCTGAAGGATGAGACGGGTTCCGGACCGATCTTGCGTGACGGGCTCGTATGGCGCGCCACGCGTCCATGGACTGCGAATGTGCATTCCCTCTTTCGCCACCTGAAGCAGTGCGGCTTCGCTTCAGCGCCGCGATCGGCAGGCTATGATGAGAATTTCGAGCGCGTGACTTTTATTGAGGGCGAGTGCGGCGACCTCGATAGTGTCCAAATGCGCTTGGACACGGTACTGACTTCTGCGGCGCGATTGCTGCGCATCTACCACGATTGCTCGACATCCTTTCAGGGGGCCGCTGAAGGCGCCTGGCAGCTTAAGCCGAAGCCGCCGTTTGAAGTCATCTGTCACGGCGATTTTGCACCGTACAACGTCGTCATGCGCGACGGCAAAGCGATAGGCATCATCGATTTCGAAGCGGCACATCCCGGTCCGAGGCTCTGGGATATCGCCTATGCTGTCTATCGATGGGCGCCGCTGTCGAGACATATCGCGGTAGAGAGCATCGTCACGATAGAAACGCAGATCAACCGGGCGCGGGACTTCCTCGACGGTTACGGCTTGCCAGCCGATGAACGCGCCGCTTTGCCCGATCTTGTCATCGAGCGTTTGAAGGGGCTTGTCGCTTTCATGGAAGCGGAAGAGGCGCGGGGATCGGAAAAATACCGCAAGGATATCGAAGACGGCCACCATCGGCTTTTTCGCGATGACATCGGCTACATCCGCGGTCATCGGGCTCAGATCGCGGCCGGTATCATGGCCAATTGATTGAGCCGGCAGCACGCCGAAGCGGTGAATCCTGCCACAAAGCCGCCGCTTGATTGTCGGCAGATCGCCTTCCTATTGCCGCACCGAAAACGCCTGAGAGTCACATTGTCGCCGGATCGTTCCTCAACCCTAACCGGCGGCCAAGGCACTATGTCGCCGTCCATGCCACCACAGAGGAATGAATATGATCACACGTTTTACCCCTGTTGCATCGTTGACCGCTGCAGCTCTCAGCTTGATGTTTTTCAGCAGCCCCGCGTCCGCACAGCAGGCAGCTCCAGCGCAGCAACCGGTTCAAGCGCAACCAGAAGGCAAAGGCGCGGCCGCAGCCGTCAGCGATCAGAAAATCGAGGCCTTTGCGGTCGCCTATCTTCAGGTTGACCAGGTTAGGCAGGAATACTCGGCCAAGATCGGAGCAACACAGGACACGGCAGCCAAGCAACAGCTGCAGACTGAAGCCAGTAAGCAAATGGTACAGGCCGTGGAAGCCTCTCCAGGCATCTCGCTGGATGAGTACAACTCAATTCTAACCGCCGCGCAGAACGATCCGGCGCTCGTCAAGAGAGTTCAGGAAAAGCTCCAGGAATCTGCGCCCGCGCAGCCGGCGCAGCCGGCGCCCGCGACGCAGCAGTAAGCTGGGCGCCGGGACTGCACTTGTGCTGTTCTGGTTCCATTGAAGCGGTCCGAATGACCGCTTCAATCATCGCGTGCGAACGCATGATGCTGCTTCTATGAACGGCAATATAGAGTTCGGTCTCATGGAAGCTCGGTCTCGTGGACAGGTTTGCAGCGGCAGCAGTTACTCTTCCAGCATTTCGTCCATCGTGGCGCCTTCGGTTCCGTTCTTCTTCAACGGCCGGAAGCTCATGCGGTGAAGCGAGCAGGGGCCATGCCGCTCGATGCCGGCGCGGTGCTGCGCCGTGCCATAACCCACATGCGCGGCAAAGCCGTAATCGGGGAAGACGGCATCTGCACGGGCCATCATCCGGTCGCGGGTCACCTTGGCAACGATAGAGGCGGCGGCGATGGAGACCGAGCGGGCATCGCCCTTGACCACCGCTTGGCCCGGGCACTCCAGCCCCGGCGGTACGTCGAGGCCATCGGTCAGTACATAGCTTGCAGGAATAGCAAGGCCGCAGATTGCCCGGCGCATGGCGTCGAGGCTCGCCTTGCGGATATCCGTGAGGTCGATGTGTGTTGAACTCGACGATGCGATGGAAACCGTCGCGGTAGCGAGGATCTGGGCGAAAAGTTGTTCGCGCCGTTGCGCCGAAAGCTGCTTGGAATCGTTCAGCCCGTCCGGGATACGCCTGGGATCAAGAATGACGGCAGCGGCGACGACAGGTCCGGCCAAAGGGCCGCGCCCTGCTTCATCGGCGCCAGCGACCGGCCAGTGACCGGCCTTGCGTGCCTTCAGTTCCAGCTTGAAGTCCGGGACGAGCGGCACCTCTTCGAAAAGCAGAGGAGAATCGGGTGACGTGCGAGGTTTCATGCGGCTGAACCTCGCACGCCAACCCGATTTCCTGCAAGCCCCCGGATCAGGGCGGCGCACCGGGGGCTCAGGCCGCAAAACGGGCAGGGGAGCCGTTTGCGGCGGCAAGAAGCCAGGGCGGCGGCCTCCTGCGGGGTAACTCGTTATGGCATTCCCCGGGCGGCCTCAGGCAACACCCGCGCCCGGACGGGCTGCTAAAGCAGCGAAAGCTGCACGCCGCTGCCATCCGGCGGCACGAAAAGATCATCGCGAAGCGGCATGCTGCGCCTTGTCATGCCGAGCCGTTTCGTCGCCATCTCGAAGCGGCGGGCGAGCTGCCAGGCATAGGGGCCGGCGCCTTTCATGCGCTTGCCGAATTCTGCGTCGTAGTCCTTGCCGCCGCGCATCGAGCGGACCAGCGACATCACGTGCCGGTAGCGATCCGGATAGTTCTGCAGCAGCCAGTCGCGGAAAAGCGGCGCGACTTCCAGCGGCAGGCGCAGGATCACGTAGCCCGCCTCCAGCGCACCGGCAACCTTTGCCGCGTCGAGAATGCGTTCCAGCTCGTGGTCGTTCAGCGCGGGGATCATCGGAGCGGCCATCACCGAGGTCGGGATGCCCGCCTCTGTCAGGGCCTGGATCGCCTCCAGCCGGCGCGGCGGCGTTGCGGCGCGCGGTTCCATCGCACGAGCGAGCTTGCGGTCGAGCGTGGTCAGCGAAAGCGCGGCACGCACAAGGTTCTTGGCTGCCATCTCCTGCAGGATGTCGATATCGCGCAGAATCAGCGCCGACTTGGTAACGATCGAGACCGGATGGTTCGCCTTGTTCAGCACTTCGAGGATCTGCCGCATGATACGCCATTCCTTCTCGATCGGCTGGTAGGGATCGGTATTGGTTCCGATGGCGATGACCCGCGGCTTGTAGCCGGGCCTCGCGAGCTCGCGCTCCAAAAGTTTGGCCGCATCCGGTTTGGCAAACAGCCTGGCTTCGAAATCGAGGCCCGCCGAAAGCCCCATATAGGCATGCGTCGGCCGGGCGAAGCAGTAGATGCAGCCGTGTTCGCAGCCGCGATAGGGATTGATCGAACGGTCGAACGGAACGTCCGGCGACTCGTTGCGGGTAATCGCCGTGCGCGGCTTTTCGATCTGCACTTCGGTCTTGAAGGGGGGCAGTTCTTCCAGCGTTTGCCAGCCGTCGTCGAAGGCCTCGCGGTGCATCGGCTCGAAGCGCCCGCTGGGGTTCAGTCCAGCCGCACGGCCGCGGCGCCGGTCGCCCTCGATGCGAAGGCCGGAAGAGGCGATCAACGCTTCGGCAACATCCGCCGTATTGGCAGGCGCAAACGCAGCCTGCCCTGCAAGGGACTGTTCGTTCATTCGGTTCTCCCGGGACAAGGCCATTGCCGTCGTCCGTCTTGATGATTAAATTCCTATCGAGAAAAAGAGAACAATGCAAGAACAAAATGAGGAAAGACATGCTGGCAAATTTTTGTGCGGCGCTTTATAAATAGGCAATGTTGACGGTTGTTTTGGAGTGCCAGGATCAGGAACCTGAGCTGGCGCAGACTTTATCGGTGCTGGTGGCGGGTGCAGTCGAAGGGCTCGTAAGCGACGTGGTCGTGCTCGATCACGGCTCGCGCGATGGTACATCCAGGGTGGCGGACGCGGCTGGGTGCCGGTTCCATTCGCAATGGGATATCAAGGATGTATTTCGCTCGGCCCGCGGCGAGTGGCTACTTTTCGTCGAACCTGGCGCCCGGCCGCAGACTGGTTGGATAGACGAGATCGCCGAATACGTCGCCCTCAACAAAGTTCCGGCGCGTTTCACCGCCTCGCGCGGATACAGGCGCCCGTTTTTCCAGCGTGTAGGCCGGTCGCTGCCGCCGCTGGAACTCGGCCTTCTCCTGTCGAAGAAACACGCGATTGCCGCCGCAAGAAGCGGAATGCGCCTTTCCGAATTTGCCAAGGGGCAGAAGCTGCGCAAGCTTTCCAGCGAACTAATTCCCTCCTGGGTCGCCCGCGCCGCACGATAGCGCGCAAACTTTGCAGCACCCGCGCTAAAGATGGCGCCCGATACGATTTCGCGCTATAATTCAGCCATGGCGCCGCCCGAGCGCCCCCGCTTCTTGGCGGCCGACCATGGAATTGCCGACAGACGGCAGAACAGGTCACAGCGGAAGTCTCCTCTTCTGCCGGGTTTCCGGCGAAAGGAGGTGCGTCATGAAACGCAATATGATCCGCGGCCTGCTGGCCGTCATATTGACGACATTGGTGATCGCGCATCCGCATTCGGCAGCATCGCAGATGATGCGCAGTTGCGCAGGCCGATCCGAGGTCGTCGAGTTCCTGGACAAGAACTTCGCCGAAAAGCTCACCGCGGTCGGACTGATCAACCAGAACGCCATTCTTGAGGTCTATGCCGCCAAGAGCGGCACCTGGACACTCATCATTACGGATGTTCACGGCGTCAGCTGCTTCCTGCTGTCGGGTGACAGCTGGGAAACGATACCCACTCTGCCGGGCTTGGATACATAGCGAACCCAGGCTGCTGCCATGGCGCATCCTGGGCAGCAGCGCGCCTTCTACTTCCCCATGCCGCGCTTCATGTGCTCGTCGAGCCGCGGCATGATCTCCACGAAATTGCAGGGCATGTGGCGGTAGTCAAGCTGCGCCTTCAAGATGCCGTCCCAGGCGTCCTTGCAGGCGCCAGGCGAGCCCGGGAGCACGAAGATGAAGGTCGCCTTGGCAACCCCTGCCGTTGCCCGCGATTGGATCGTCGACGTGCCGATCTTGTCGTAGGAGACGCGGTGGAAGACTGCCGAGAAGCCGTCCATGCGCTTCTCGAACAGCGGCTCCAGCGCCTCGGGCGTGACGTCGCGGCCGGTCAGGCCGGTGCCGCCGGTGGTGATCACGACGTCGATGCCGTGCGTCTCCGTCCAGGCGTTGACCTGGGCAGCGATCGCCACCTTGTCGTCGCGCACGATGGCGCGGTCCATCAGCTTGTGGCCGGCCTCGGCGATGCGCGCCACAAGTGTGTCGCCGGATTTGTCGTTCTCCAGCGTGCGCGTGTCCGAAACCGTCAGAACGGCGATGCCGACGGGAATGAACGGCCGCTGTTCGTCGATACCTGCCATCACCTGTCTCCCGAAAGCGTTTCCGTCGCCTGGAAATACCAGTCCGGCCGTTCTCTGTGAAGCTTTGCCGCGGCCGCTCGGGCTGTTTCAATCGAGCCGAAGATGCCGAAACAGGTTGCGCCGGAGCCGGACATGCGGACAAGTCTTGCGCCTGCGTCCTTCAATGCGGCCGACACATCTTCGATCTCGGGAACAAGCCTGCGGGCAGGCGGCTCGAGATCGTTCCGGTTGGCCCCGATCGCCGCCAGCCAGTCGCTGCCCCGCAAGGCAAGCGGCGGGTTGTTCTTCGCCGTCAGCATCCGGAATATCTCGGGCGTCGAGACCGCCTTCAGCGGATTGGCCAGCACGATCGCAAAAGAGGGCAAGGCAACGGGCTCGATCTGGTCGCCAATCCCGCGCGCAATCAGCGGCCGGTTCGCGAGGCACATGGGAACGTCGGCGCCAAGTCTGAGAGCGATCGCCGACAGCCTCCCGCCGGGCAGGCGGAGGCTCCAAAGCCGCATGAGGCCGCGAAGGGCGGCTGCCGCATCCGCGGAACCGCCCCCGATACCAGAGGCGATCGGAAGGTTTTTTTCGAGATGGATATGGACCGGCGGTGCATGGTCGCCCTGCGCCAGCGCTGCCTGGCGAAGCATGTCGCGCGCCTTGAGCACCAGATTGCTGCGCGAACCGATGTCGAGAGCGGGGCCGAACCGTCCGCTGATCGTGAATTCGTCCGATGGCGAAGGGGCAAAGCCCAGCCTGTCGCCGTGGCCGGCAAAGGTCACCAGCATGTCCAGCAGATGATAGCCGTCGGCTTTCTGGCCCGTCACGTGCAGGGCAAGATTGATCTTAGCGAAAGCATCTTCGGTAACCGCGAAGCCGCCGCCCATGCCCGCACCAGGCATGGGTTGTCAGGACTTCTTGTCGGCCGGCGGCGGCGTAACAGGCACCGGATCCGGCTGCTTCTTGTCGGCCGCCTTGGCGTCGTCGTTGTCCGTCGTCAGACCGTTCGCGATCTTGTCCTTGATTCTCGGAATCTCGGTCTCTTCCGGTTCCGAACTAAGCGCCCGGTTCCACTGATAAACGGCCTCGAGCTTGCGTCCGACGTGCCAGTAGGCGTCGCCCAGGTGGTCGTTGATCGTCGCATCACCGGCCTTGATTTCGGCGGCCTTTTCCAGTTCGGCAACGGCATCGTCGTAACGGTTCAGGCGGTAATAGGCCCAGCCGAGCGAGTCGATGATGTAGCCGTCGTCCGGACGAAGGTCGACGGCCTTCTTGATCATCGTCAGGCCCTCGTCGAGGTTGCGATTCATGTCGATCCATGAATAGCCGAGATAATTCAGAACCTGCGGCTGATCCGGATTGAGGTCGAGCGCCTTGCGGAAGTTCGGCTCGGCCTGGTCCCACTTCTTCAGGCGCTCATAGGCGATTCCGCGCTGGAAGAAGACAGTCCAGTCGGCGCGGCGCGGCAGCGGGCCGATCACCTCCACCGCCTTGTCGTAATTCGCCGCCATTTCCGCATAGTCCTTGGCGTCGGAAAGCACGCTGCCATAGGCGAGATAGGAGCGGACGTCCTTAGGGTCAGAAACGATCAGCGCCTTGAGGTGTTTGCGTGCCTCGTCGGTCTTGCCGCCCTGTGCCAGGGCAAGGCCGAGCTGAAGCTCCGAGATGCGTCGCATCGGGGAGTTTTCCGGCACGCGCCTGTAGAATTCGATGGCGCGATCCGTCTGTTCCTGTTTTTCAGCAATGCCGCCGAGAAGGACCAGCGTATCGGCGCTGTTCGGGTCAAGCGTATTGGCCGTCTGCAGATAGAGCGAGACGATGTCTTCGGCGCCGTCGCGGTTCAACGCGCTGCCGATGGAGAAAAGCACCGCGGCAGCGCCCTGCGCGGCGTTGCGCACTTGCTGTTCGGGCTTTTCGCCCTTCTCGATGCTCTGGCGCAGCGCATTCAGCGGCGCATAGTTCGGCAGCATGTTGTCACCGACCGAGATAGCGTCGAGCGCCTTCTGCTTGTTGCCCTGGGATGCTTCGAGGCGGGCAAGCGCCATGACAGCGCGCATGAAGGTGTCGGGTGCGGTCGCGCCGCCATCCTTGTCCAGCACTGCATCGTTCAAATGTCTGCGCGCGGCCGCCACGTTGCCGGTTACGATCGCAATTGCGCCCGCATGATAGTTCTGGAATATGCCGAACCATTCCGGGCCCTTCATCTTCTCGACCATCGAAAGAGCTTCCTTGTTGCGGCCGGCGCCGGCGCGCGCCCAGGCGAGCAAAAGGTCGTTCATCATGCGGTCGAGGTCGTTCGGGCCGTCATATTTAAGGATCGCTTCAGCGCTCTTGAACTCGCCGCGGCGCATCGCGTCCATGCTGCGCACGACGGTGGTGATGCGCTCGACGGAAGGATCCTTCTTCAGGTCGTTGGCATATTTCACGCCATCTTCGATATTGCCGTTCAAAAGCAGCGAGATCATCAGGCGCTGGCGGATCTCCGGGTTGCCAGGCTCGATCTGGAGGGCCTTCTTGTAGAGCTCGATCGCCGTCTTGTAGTCATGATCGACATCGGCCGTGCGGGCAGCAAGAAATGCGCCTGCAAAAGTACCGACCGTATCCGGGTCGAAGATCACGTTCTTGCTGGCATCGTCCGTCTTGGTCGCCTCTTCGGCATTCACGCCGCCAAGCGCGCCGAGCGAAATGACCGCTGCAAGGGCTACGCTCGAAAGAAGACGGATGGCATATCTCTGCCGCATTAGAAAACCTTTCATCAGGGCAGCCGATTTATCCGGCCGGCTGCGAAATCAGTTGAAAAGACTGATTCACAATAGGATGGCTTTTTTGAAGCGGCCCTGCAAGAAAATCAGCCCGCGATCAAGGACCTTTGATCAGTTGACCCGCTCGATGCAGAAATCGATCACTTCCATGAGGGCCGATTTCCAGGCCGTTTCGGGGAGCGGCGCCAGCGCGTCGCGGGCGATCGTGCCGTAATGAACGGCCCGCGAGATCGTGTCGTTCAGCGTGCCGTATTTGGTGATCAGGCCGAGAGCCTTTTCCAGGTTGGCATCAGTGCTGTTGCCGCCTTCGATCGCATCACGCCAGAAGGCGCGCTCGTCCTGTGTTCCGCGGCGATAGGCGAGGATGACGGGAAGGGTGATCTTGCCTTCGCGGAAGTCGTCGCCGACATTCTTGCCGAGGTCCGCAGCCTTGCCGCCGTAATCCAGCGCGTCATCGACAAGCTGGAAGGCGAGGCCGAGATTCATGCCGTAGGATTTCAGCGCATTGCGGCCTGATTTGCCGGCGTCTGCGACGATCGGGCCGACTTCGGCAGCAGCGGCAAAGAGTGCTGCCGTCTTGGCCCGGATAACGGAAAGATAGTCGTCCTCCGTCGTCTCCATGTTCTTGGCGACCGAAAGCTGCAGCACTTCCCCTTCGGCAATGACGCAGGCGGCGGACGAAAGGACATCGAGCGCATCGAGTGAGCCGACATCCACCATCATGCGGAAGGCCTGGCCAAGCAGGAAATCGCCAACGAGAACGCTCGCCTGGTTGCCCCAGATCGTGCGCGCCGTTGATTTGCCGCGGCGCAGATTGCTTTCGTCGACGACGTCGTCATGCAGCAGCGTTGCCGTGTGCATGAACTCGACGCTGGTCGCGAGCTTGACATGGTTTTCGCCTCGATAGTCGAAGAGACAGGCCGATGCGAGCGTCAGCATCGGGCGCAGGCGCTTGCCGCCGGAAGAGATCAGGTGATTTGCGACCTCCGGGATCATCTGCACGTCGGAACCGGCCTTCGAAAGAATAAGCTGGTTGACCCGCTCCATGTCCGCCCGTGTCAAATCGACCAGCGGCTTGACGGATGCCAGTTTGTTTTTGCTTTCTTCAAGCGGTATGACCACGCCCAACGACCCGGACTCCTGTTCATTCTTTGGAATTGACAATAGAAAGGGGCGATTGAAGCGGCAAGGGGTGAATTGTCGCGCAACACAGAATTGAAAGGGAATTGACCGCAAATGCATGAACTTATCCGCGCAAATGACCCTGTTCTATTGTCCTATGCGCAGAGTCTTCTGAAGGATGCGGGAATTCACTGCTTTGTCGCCGATCAGGATATGAGCATTCTCGAGGGGTCGCTCGGCATGCTGCCGCGCCGTCTGCTCGTCGAGGAGGAGCGAGCCGATCAGGCCCGCCGCATCCTCACGGATGCCGGTCTCGCCGGCGAATTGCGTATCGCGAAATAATGTGGCCATGAACGGCGCTTCCGACACGATCGATGCCTTCCATCGCGGCAGCTTTTACATCGTCCAGCCGAAGGGCAGGGGGCACCGTTCGGGCATGGATGCCATGCTGCTCGCAGCACTCGTTGCCGATGACCGTGCGATCAAGGTTGCCGATCTTGGCGCCGGCGCCGGTGCCGCCGGACTGGCCGTGGTCTGCCGGCTGCAGAAGGCGCAGGCCGTGCTTTTCGAACGCTCTGCGGAAATGGCCGATTATGCCCGCCGAAGCATTGCGTTGCCGGAAAATGCCCATGTGGCGGGCCGCGTTTCGGTCGTCGAGGCGGATGTGACGCTCACGGCAAGGGCGCGCAACGACGCGGGCCTTGCCGACGAAGTCTTCCATCATGTCATCATGAACCCGCCTTTCAACGACGCGGCTGACCGGCGAACGCCCGATGCGCTGAAGGCTGAAGCGCATGCGATGACGGATGGTCTTTTCGAAAGATGGATTCGTACCGCCGGCGCGATCATGATCCCCGGCGGGCAATTGTCGCTGATTGCGCGGCCCGAATCCATCGCCGACATCATCACCGGCTGCGGCAGGCGCTTCGGCGGCATCGAGATTACCCCCATCCATCCGCGCAAAGGTGAGAATGCCGTCCGCATCCTGGTGACGGCGATCAAGGGGTCGCGGGCGCGCCTTTCATTGCGCGCACCCCTTATCATGCACGAAGAAGGAACGCATAAGTTCTCCCCCTTCGTCGACGATCTGAACAATGGCCGCTCGGCCTATGCAAGGCTTAGCCGGTCACGAAGTCGATAAGCAGCTTGATATTCAATCCGGCGATCACGACTGCGATCACATAGGCAATAGTGCTCAGCCAGCGCGGCGCGACGAGCTCGCCCATCTTGGCCTTGCTGGCGGTGAACATCACCAGCGGGAAGACGGCGAAGGAAAGCTGCAGGCTGAGCACGACCTGCGTCAGGATCAGCAATTGTGCCGTGCCCTGGTTGCCGTACCAGATGGTCACGATCGCCGCCGGCACGATTGCGATGGCGCGGGTAGTCAGACGGCGTACCCATGGCTGAAGCTTGATCTTCAGGAAGCCTTCCATGACGATCTGGCCCGCAAGCGTTGCCGTCACGGTCGAATTCAGGCCGCAACAGAGCAGGGCGATGCCGAAAAGCGTGGGTGCGATCGCAAGCCCGAGCAGCGGTGACAGCAGCGAGTGCGCCTCGCCGAGTTCGACGATGTCCGTCCGGCCGTGGGCGTTGAATGCGGCTGCGGCAAGGATCAGGATCGAGGCGTTGATCAACAGCGCAAAAGAGAGCGCAAAGGTCGAGTCGATCGTCGCATAGGTCAGCGCTTCCCGCTTTTCCGGCACGGTGTGGCCGTAGGCGCGGGTCTGCACGATGCCGGAATGCAGATAGAGATTATGTGGCATGACTGTCGCGCCGAGAATGCCGAGCGCCAGATAGAGCATTTCCGGGTTGCTGACGATTTCCGTCGTCGGGAAGAAGCCCGTGATGACGGCGCCCCACTGCGGGTCGGCGAGGAAGATCTGCACGCCGAAGCACAGCGCAATGACGCCGAGAAGCGTGATGATGAACGCTTCGATCCAGCGGAAGCCGAGCTTTTGCAGATAGAGAATAAGGAAAACGTCGAGCGCCGTAATCAGCACGCCGAGTTCCAGCGGAACGCCGAAGATCAGGTTGAGGCCGATTGCCGTGCCGATCACCTCGGCAATGTCCGTCGCGATGATTGCGATTTCCGCAAAGGCCCACAGCGGTACGGAAACGATTTTGGGGAAGGCGTCCCGGCAGGCCTGCGCCAGATCGCGGCCAGAAGCAATGGCGAGCCGGGCGCAAAGCGATTGCAGCACGATCGCCATGAGGTTCGAAAGCAGCGCCACAGTCAGCAGCGCGTAGCCGAATTTCGAGCCGCCGGCGAGCGAGGTCGCCCAGTTTCCGGGATCCATATAGCCGACCGCGACCATGTAGCCAGGGCCGGCAAAGGCGGCAATCCGCCGGAGTTTCGATCCCGGGCGGCCTGTGCCGATCGTGCGATAAACGTCTGAAAGCGAGGCTTCTTCGCGGTCGTGTCGCCAGCCGCCTTTTGGAGTACGATTCAAAACATCCATATGATTACCGCTTTTGGGACCAATGCCCCGCACTATGCCCGATTAGAATGATAATGCAAGTCATTCGCAAAATGAAAAATCGGATGCATGTTGGGAAGTTGGCCCATTGCGTTTGCTGCTCCATTGCATACATGGATTGCGATGCCGAGAGCGAGAAGGATTTGAAATGGCCGGATTTTTGAGAAAGCTGGTACCGAAGCGTTTCCGCAAGGAAGGGGTGATCATCCCGGTCGTCAGGCTTCAGGGCGCAATCATGAGCGGCGGCGGCCAGTTCCGCCCGATACTCAATCTCGCCAATGTCGCACCGGTGCTGGAAAAGGCGTTCTCTGACAAGGAAGCTCCCGCTGTCGCCATTGCCGTCAATTCGCCGGGCGGTTCGCCCGTTCAGTCGCGGCTTATCTTCACCCGCATCCGCGAGCTTGCTCGTGAAAAGCAGAAGAAGGTGCTGGTCTTCGTCGAGGACGTGGCGGCCTCCGGCGGCTACATGATCGCGCTTGCCGGCGATGAGATCATTGCCGACCCGACCTCTATCGTCGGTTCGATCGGCGTCGTTTCCGGTGGCTTCGGCTTCCCCGAACTCCTCAAGAAGATCGGCGTCGAGCGCCGCGTCTATACGGCCGGCGAAAACAAGGTCATCCTCGATCCCTTCCAGCCTGAAAAAGAGAAGGACATTGAATATCTGAAGACCCTTCAGCTCGAGATCCACGAGGTCTTCATCACCATGGTGCGCGAACGCCGCGCCGGGAGACTGAAGGATGACGAAACCGTCTTTTCCGGCCTATTCTGGAGCGGCACGCGCGGGCTCGAGCTCGGCCTCGTCGACAGCCTCGGCGACATGCGCCAGGAACTGAAAAGGCGCTACGGCCCGAAGACCAGGCTGCAGCTCGTCACCGCCGCCCGCAGCCTCTTCGGCCGGCGGATGCCCGGTGTCTCGCCCGTCTCGATTGATGGCTTGGCATCAGGTCTCGCGACGGGACTTGTCGAAGCGGCGGAAGAAAAGGCATTGTGGAGCCGCTACGGACTGTGAGAGGAGAAGAAAAAGGGAGATGGCGCAGCTTATAACAATCATAATCCTGGTCGGCGCTGCCTGGTGGCTTTACCGCCGCTTCATCTCCGATGCCAAGCGCTTGCAGGAAAAATCCCGCCGTGCCGAGAAGGAGCGTCAGACCGGCGCCGTCGGCACGCTTGTCAAGGATCCGGTGACCGGCGAATACCGCGTGAAGCGGGAGGATGAATGATGGTGACCAATGAAGAACATGCGCAGGCTCTCGACTGAATACGCGCTTTGCGGCTGCAAGTGCCGGCCGACTACAAGTTCGGTCGTGACAAGGCGAGTTCTTGCAATAGGAGCGTGCTTAACCCCGCTCGACAGCGAAGCAAATGACCGCTTTATCTGAAGCCGGATGCCCGGAGCCCGGGGGAGCGTCGTTTCTTATGGTTCGATATGAGTCGTGTTCGCCGGCTCTCCGTAGGTCGGAATAGTTTGAATTAAATCGCCGATATTAAGCAGGTCGGTCTTCGACCTCTTCCTCAAGCCGCATTGGGGCGATACCCTCGCCAATGACATCGGATGCGCTTGGAAAACGCCCCGTTTTCGGCGAACTCTTCTGCAACGCGTAAATCCTCATCAGACAGCATGACCGTTGTCTTGACGTTGGCGACGGAGCTCCTTCCAAAACATGGTCCGATCATACGTTAAGTATTGACCCTTGCCCTCTCCCATGGCACCTGTCCGGCAAAATACGCAACCGGTGGCTTGTCTCCATGTCTGCATCGATTTCCGACCATATGAACCCGAAGCGCTCGTTCCAGGCGCTGATCCTGACGCTTCATAACTACTGGGCGGACAAGGGTTGTGCGGTTCTGCAGCCCTATGACATGGAGGTCGGCGCCGGTACGTTCCATCCGGCGACCACGCTGCGCGCGCTCGGCCCGAAGCCGTGGAAGGCTGCCTATGTCCAACCGTCGCGCCGTCCGTCGGACGGCCGCTACGGTGAAAACCCAAACCGTCTGCAGCATTATTACCAGTATCAGGTCATCCTGAAGCCGAACCCGCCGAACCTGCAGGAGCTTTACCTCGGCTCCCTGGCGGCGATCGGTCTCGATCCGCTGCTGCACGACATCCGGTTCGTCGAAGACGACTGGGAAAGCCCGACGCTCGGCGCATGGGGGCTGGGCTGGGAGTGCTGGTGCGACGGCATGGAAGTCTCGCAGTTCACTTACTTCCAGCAGGTCTGCGGCATCGAATGCGCGCCGGTTGCCGGCGAACTGACCTATGGCCTCGAGCGTCTGGCGATGTATGTGCAGGGCGTCGACAACGTCTACGACTTGAACTTCAACGGCCGCGAAGGCGACGAAAAGATCAGCTACGGCGACGTCTTCCTGCAGGCCGAACAGGAATACTCACGCCACAACTTCGAATTCGCCAATACCGAGATGCTGCATCGCCATTTCATCGATGCGGAAAAGGAGTGCCAGGCGCTTCTCGCCGCCGGTGCGCCGAGCGACAATGCCAATCAGCTGCTGCACAAGTGTGTATTTCCGGCCTATGACCAGTGCATCAAGGCAAGCCACGTCTTCAACCTCTTGGATGCACGCGGGATGATCTCGGTCACCGAGCGTCAGAGCTATATCCTGCGGGTGCGCACGCTCGCCAAGGCTTGCGGTGAAGCCTTCCTTTTGACGGATGCCGGCGGCATCAATATCGCCGTGGCCGCCGCCTAAGAATGCCGCTTAGCGGCGGTGGTTGGAGCGTACGACGATGCGCCGGGGCGCTGGCCGTGGAGTCTTTCGGAAGACGACGAGAGATGCGATCGCCGACAGGCTCAATAGGTAGATTGCTGCGCTCATTGTCTGATTATTTCCTCGTCGTGAGTTGCGAGTGCACCGTAACCAGGCGGCACATAAGAAAGATATAACCGGCTATGTGTGTGCGGTATCGTGATATTTCGCTAGTCGCTGATGTAAGCCACAGCCCGGAAATGCGGGATGACAATCCAGCGGAAGCCGCATAGTCTCGGTCCAGACTTTGCGTCGTTGCGGGGGATTCGCGATGTATATTGTTGTCGGTGTGATCGTTCTGATCGCGCTTTATCTTGTCTTTATCTATAATGGTCTTGTCCGCGCCCGGCAGATGGCCGAAGAGGCCTGGTCCGGCATCGACGTGCAGCTCAAGCGCCGCGCCGATCTGATCCCAAACCTCATCGAGACCGTCAAGGGCTACGCTACCCACGAAAAGAGCACGCTGGAAGAGGTCGTCGAGCTGCGCAACAAGGCGCAGGCGGTGCCTTCTGGCGATGTAGCGGGCAGGGCGCAAGCGGAAGGCCTTCTCGGCCAGGCGCTGGGCCGTGTTTTGGCGCTAGCCGAAGCCTATCCGGACCTGAAGGCGAACGAGAACTTCTCCGAGCTTCAGGCCTCGCTCGAGACGATGGAAAGCGAAATCCAGATGGCACGCCGGTATTACAACGGCGCTGCCCGTGATCTCAACGTCAAGGTTGAAAGCTTCCCCTCCAATCTGGTCGCCGGGCAGTTCGGCTTCCAGAAGCGGGAATATTTCGAGATCACCAACGAGGCCGACCGCGCCGTTCCGGCCGTCAAATTCTGATATGGGCGTTTGCCTTTGCGCAAAAGCTGCTATGAGCAGGGCCGGTCAAGGCCGCAGGGCGGCTAGCGCAATGGACGGAATAGACAAGCCTCATGAGCAAGGACAAGAAACTCACCATCATCCCGGCTAAGGCTCCGCTCGTGGGGCGCGCCGTGCCGCCGGGCTCGAAGTCGATCACCAACCGCGCGCTGCTCCTGGCCGGCCTCGCCAAGGGTATCAGCCGTCTGACCGGCGCACTGAAGAGCGACGATACGCGCTACATGGCGGATGCGCTGCGCGCCATGGGCGTCGTCATCGACGAACCGGACGATACGAGCTTCGTCGTCACTGGAAGCGGCAAGTTGCTGGCGCCGAAAGCGCCGCTCTTCCTCGGCAATGCCGGCACTGCAACACGCTTCCTGACGGCCGCTGCCGCACTCGTTGATGGCACCGTCGTCGTCGACGGTGATCAGCACATGCGCAAGCGCCCGATCGGCCCGCTCGTTGATGCGTTGCGGTCTCTCGGAATCGATGCGACGGCCGAAACCGGCTGCCCGCCTGTAACCGTCAAGGGGACAGGCTGCTTCGAGGCGAGCCGTATCGGGATCGATGGCGGTCTCTCCAGCCAGTATGTATCCGCGCTGCTGATGATGGCGGCCGGAGGCGACCGCCCGGTGGATATTGAACTCCTCGGCGAGGACATCGGTGCCCTCGGCTACATCGATCTCACGACCGCCGCGATGCGAGCCTTCGGCGCCAAGGTCGAGAAGACGAGCGCAGTCACCTGGCGCGTCGAACCGACCGGCTACACGGCGGCCGATTTCGTCATCGAGCCGGATGCGTCGGCGGCAACTTATCTCTGGGCTGCCGAAGTCCTGACCGGCGGCTCCATCGATCTCGGGGTGCCGAACGGCGCCTTCACGCAGCCGGATGCGCGCGCCTATGAGATGATCGTCAAATTCCCGCGCCTGCCGGCTGAAATCGACGGCTCGCAGATGCAGGACGCGGTTCCGACGCTCGCAGTCCTTGCCGCCTTCAACGAAACGCCCGTCCATTTCGTCGGCATTGCCAATCTGCGCGTCAAGGAATGCGATCGCATCCGCGCGCTGTCGACCGGCCTGACGCAGATTCGCCCGGATCTGGCGCGCGAAGAAGGCGACGATCTCATCGTCCAGTCTGATCCGTCGCTTGCCGGAAGGCGTCTTCCTGCCGAGATCGACACTTTCGCCGACCACCGCATCGCCATGAGCTTCGCGCTCGCCGGGCTGAAGATAGACGGCATCACGATCCTCGATCCGGACTGCGTCGGCAAGACGTTCCCTGCCTATTGGCGCACGCTGGCAGGCCTGGGCGTCAAATATGTGAACGAGGACTGACATTGTCTGAGGCGGCAGCGCGCCGCCGGCGGGGAGAGGTATGATGATCCGGCGGCTTTTCGGCCTTTGCTTCATTCTGTTTCTGGCGCTTGCAGCATATGGGGCAAGTGCCGCGGAGGTCATCAACTCCTTCGCATCAGATATAAAGCTCGAAAAGAGCGGCGCTATGACGGTGACGGAGACAATCACCGTCAATGCCGAGGGCAATCGGATCCGGCGCGGCATCTTCCGCGACTTTCCGCTGACTTTCGTCGATGAAAAAGGTCGCCGCCGCAGCGTCGACTTTGACGTTGTATCGGTGAAACGCGACGGCAATGACGAGCCGTGGAAGACGGAATCCGTCTCCGGTGGCATCCGTATCTATGCTGGGTCGGAAGACGTCATGCTTCCACCAGGCCGCCATCAATATGCCTTCACCTACACCACCAATCGCCAGATCCGCTATTTCGCCGATCACGACGAACTCTATTGGAATGTGACCGGTAACGGCTGGATCTTCCCGATCATGGCCGCGACCGCGACCGTGAACCTGCCAGATGGTGTCATCGCAACCGATACGAATGTCTTCACCGGTGCGCTTGGCGCAAAGGACAAGAATGCCCGGATTTCAGGCGGCAATGCCCGGCCGATCTTCTCGACGACCATGCCGCTCGATGCCAACGAAGGTCTGACGATTGCCGTCAAGCTTCCGAAAGGCGCGATCGATCCACCGAGCGCATCCGATCGGAACATCTGGTGGCTGAAGGACAACCGCGACTATTTCATCGGTTTCGGCGGCCTCCTCCTTGTTTTCCTTTACTACACCCGCTCCTGGCTGAAGGTCGGACGCGACCCTTCCCGCGGCGTCCTTGTGCCGCGCTGGGATCCTCCCGAAGGCATCTCACCGGCGCTCGTCAACTACATCGACAACAAGGGCATTTCAGGCGGGGGTTGGACGGCACTTTCGGCAACGGCGCTGGACCTGGCGGTTCGCGGCTATGTCGCTCTTGAAGACCTCAGGCAATCGATCATCGTACGCCGCACGCAAAAGCCGGTGGGTAAGGAGAAGCTGGAAGCCGGCGAAGCCAGCCTCCTGAGCGCCGTCGCCAACAAGGGCTCGCTGACGATCGACAAGGCAAACGGCGAACGCGTGAAGTCGGTCGGCCAAAGCTTCCGCTCGGCGATCGAGCGGGAACATCGCGGCAAATACTACAATTCCAATACCGGCTATACGACCGGCGGCATCGCGCTCAGCGCTGCCGCACTCGTCGCGCTCTTCGTTTTCGGCACGCTGGAACCCGATGCGATCGTCTTGATGATCATCCCGATCGTCGTTTCTGTCTTCGTCGCCATCTTCGTGGCCGGCTTTGCACGGTCGTTCCGCCCCGGCCAGTCCTTGGGCGGCAAGATCGCCGCTGTGATCGCGATCGCCGTCATCGTTTTTGTCGGCTTCAGCATCGTTTCATCGCTGGCTCTGGCGCTTTTCTCCACGCTCTTGGAGTTCCACGAGACGCCGATGCTCTTTGCCGTCGGCGGCATCGTGCTGCTCAACCTGCTCTATGTCTTCATCATGGGTGCGCCGACGCCGCTTGGTTCGAAGATCATGGATGGCATCGACGGCCTTCGTCAGTATCTGACCCTTGCCGAGAAGGACCGGATGAACATGGCCGGTGCGCCGGAAATGTCGCCCCAACATTTTGAGAGGCTGCTGCCCTATGCGGTTGCACTGGGTGTCGAGAAGCCCTGGACACGCACCTTCGAAACCTGGCTCGCGGCGGCCGCTGCCGGTGCGGCTGCCGCCTATGATCCGTCCTGGTATTACGGCAACTTCAGCAGCGGCAGCTTCTCCGACCGCATCGGCGGCTTCTCGTCGTCGATGGCGTCCACGATCGCCTCGACCATTCCTTCACCTGCGCCCTCCAGTTCCTCTTCCGGTTTTTCCGGTGGCGGCGGTTCTTCGGGTGGTGGCGGGGGAGGCGGCGGCGGTGGCGGCTGGTGAGCTTTCCCGCTTGACCTTTGGCTTCCCGCCCCTTAACCGCCAGACAGAAAACGGAAAGGATCAGGCATGAAGGTTCTGTTGATCGGCTCGGGCGGACGCGAGCATGCGCTTGCCTGGAAGCTGGCACAATCGCCGCTGATGACGGAATTCTATGCCGCGCCGGGCAACCCGGGTATTGCGGAACATGCGAGGCTCGTTTCCCTGAAGGTAGAAGATCACGAGGCAGTCGCCGCCTTCTGCGCGCAAAAAGCGATCGACTTTGTCGTCGTCGGCCCCGAGGCGCCGCTGGTTGCCGGCCTTGCCGACCGCCTGCGAGCCGATGGGCTGAAGGTCTTCGGTCCTTCCGCTGCAGCAGCCCAGCTCGAAGGTTCCAAGGGGTTTACCAAGGATATCTGCGCCCGCTACAACATCCCCACCGGTGCCTACCGGCGCTTCAACAACGCCCCTAAGGCAAAGGCCTATATCCGCGAACAAGGCGCACCGATCGTCGTCAAGGCGGATGGTCTTGCCGCGGGCAAGGGTGTGACGGTGGCGATGACCGTCGAGGAGGCGCTTGCCGCAGTCGACGATTGCTTCGAGGGTGCGTTCGGCGCAGCCGGCGCCGAGGTCGTGATCGAGGCTTATCTCGACGGGGAAGAGGCAAGCTTCTTCTGCCTCTGCGACGGCAGCAACGCCCTGCCGTTGGCGACCGCACAGGATCACAAGCGTGTGGGCGAGGGTGATACCGGCGTCAACACCGGCGGCATGGGCGCCTATTCGCCGGCTCCGGTGATGACGGCCGAGATGATCGAGCGGACGATGAAGGAGATCATCGAGCCGACGATCTGCGGCATGGCCGAAAGCGGCTATCCCTTCTCCGGTGTTTTCTTCGCCGGGCTGATGATTACGGCAAAGGGCCCGGAACTCATCGAATACAACGTCCGCTTCGGCGATCCCGAGTGCCAGGTACTGATGATGCGCTTGAAGAGCGATCTGCTGCCGTTGCTGCTGGCAGCGGCCGAAGGCACGCTCGACAAGGTCACAGCCGAGTGGAGCGACGATCCGGCGCTGACCGTCGTGATGGCCTCTAAGGGGTATCCGGGCTCCTACGAGAAAAACACGCCGATCCTCTCGCTGCCGGAGGCAGGCGACGGCTCGAAAGTGTTCCATGCCGGCACGTCTTTGAAGGATGGCGAGCTTGTCGCGACCGGCGGCCGTGTGCTGAACGTGACCGCCACCGGCCGAACGGTCGGCGAGGCGCAGAGCCGCGCCTATGCGCTGCTCGACAAGGTGCAATGGGAAAACGGTTTCTGCCGCCGCGATATCGGCTGGCGGGCGATCGAGCGCGAAAAAGCTTAGCTCTGGCCCGAAATCGGGTCAGTTCCCTAAATTTTTACCCTTTCCCCTGACGGGATGGAAATAAAGGCGCGCTATTCTGTTCCCATAGTAAGTCGGAGCAGTTTCCATGCGTCAATTCATTCTCGGTGCGGCATTTCTTCTGGCAGCCGGCTCGGCGATGGCATCCTCGATCGAGGTGATCGGCAAGACACCGCGCACAGGCGGTGAAAGCATCGTGACCGAGACGTGCACGACCTGCCCGCCGCTGCAATCGACCGAACGCAAGAAGGATTACACAGTGCCGGCGTTGCCGCCCGGCGCCATCCAGGCCAGCGCGCTCCGCGATGTGGCCGGAGAGCAGAAGCTCTACCGTACCGAAGGCTGGATGGGCGGCTCGCCCGTCGTTTTCGTGACCAAGGCAACCCCCGAAGTCCTGGCCGCCTTCAAGGTGACGGTCCCCGTCGAAGGCATCGACCCGACGTCAACGACCTCTGTCATCGGCGGCGATGCGAAGCCGGTTGTTGCAGGTATGTCCGCTCCTGCGGAACAAACGGCGCCGCTCGACGTTTCCGACTTTAAGCTAAGGATGTGATTTTTAGTTCCCTGCCCCTGACCCGGCCAAGGTTTTGGTCGTACGGGGTCCGCCGTATGGCGGATTGAATGCGCTCCTGAAGAGAAGCAGGAGCGCATTCTTTATTTCAATTGATTTCAAAGTACGCATGCAATCTGCTTAATCGATCGCCATCAGCCTGCAACGCAAATCGTCTGCCGATGGCATCACAGCGAGCGCTACGAAATGCTGCGCACGAGGCCGCCAAGCGCGTGCATGCCGTCAGTACCGAAACGAGCCGCAGCGATGCCGTCGTCTCATCCACGGCTTCCGCGTCTGCGGCGTGGGTCAGGCGGCAACCGTCCCGGCGCGCCGCGCGGCATAGGCTTAAACGCCGCCACCTTCATCACGTGATACGAACGGCCGCCGGCGAAAATCCGGCGGCTTTGTCTGCGCAGTTGCCGCAGCAGCGTGTCGATAGAGTGGCATATGTGCACCAATCCGGATGTCATCATGCCAGACAGCGATCGATTGCGGGTGTCGCGCATCCAGACCGGCGCGCGGCTCGAAAAACGGTTGGTAAAGGTGATGAAGGCGCTGGCAGAGCACAAGGACGTGCCGTTTGATCAGATGAGCGTCGCGAGGCTTTCCACCAGCCGGTCGATCTCCCGGTCCGAGAAGACCTGGATTCCGGCGCGCTTCAGCAGGGCAGCTGTAACACCATTTCCGTCCCGCCGCGATCCGCTGAAAGACCCATCATAAATGAAACCGGAACCGCACGAGGGGCTGCCGTCGATGAGGAGCGCGTGGGTGCAGCCCGTCTCCTGTGCCAGCCTGAGCGCATTCTGCGCGGCTTCTCGAAATGCAGCCGTCACATCGCCTCCGGTGATCTCGAACACCCGTGCTGCTCCCGACAGCACGTCCTTGCCGCTCGCGCCGCATTCGATTTCCGCCGGCGGCCGCGGCACCGGCATGCCTGCCGACATCTCCGGACAGATCGTCACCAGCCTGCCCTCCGCCCGCCACCGCTCGAGCGCCGGATGGGCCAGCGGCTTCGCCCGGCCGTCATAACGCACGGCATGGCCCATGAGACAGGCGCTGACGAGGATTTTGGTGGTCATGATTGTCTGATAGCGCGAGCGCTGGTGAATGACCAGTGGAATGCGCTTCTCCTCCATGTCATCCGCAGATCCAGCAGCGCCATGTCCATCGCGCGGGAGACCTCATTCAATGGCCAACAGAACCATTCACGGCGCAACGCGCCGTTAATGGGTTCCTGTCACAGGCACAAGAATGGGCTAGTCCGAAAACGTTACCCTGCGATCTTCGAGAAGTCCGCAACCGTCCCCGTCGCCTCGCGGATCAGCCGCAGAAGGGCGAGGCGGTTGGCGCGGATCGCCGCGTCCTCGTCGTTGACGAGCACGTCGTCGAAGAAGCGGTCGACCGGGGCGCGGAGCTTCGAAAGCGCCTCCATCGCCGAGCGGAAGTCTTCCCTGGCGATTGCGGCGGAAGCCTCGGCCGAGGCTTTGGTGATGGCGGCAAAGAGCTCCGTTTCGGCATTCAGCCGGAACAGCTTTTGCGAAACGCCATCGGCGATGACGGTGCCCTTCTTCTCCTCGGCGGCCAGAATCTGCGTGGCGCGCTTGGTGCCGACCAGGAGGTTCTTGCCGTCCTCCGAGGTAATGAAAGCCGTCAGCGCCTCGACGCGGCGGGCGATCATGAGAAGGTCGTCGGCCTCGGATGTGACGACGGCATCGATCAGATCGTAGCGAGCACCCTGGTCCCGGAGATAGACCTTGAGGCGGTCGTGGAAGAAGGAGAGGAGGTTGATTGCCAGCTCATGTTCTTCTTCGATTGTCTTTGGATGGCCGTCAGCAAGGTAATTCTTGCAATATTTGATAGCTTCGCGCTGTTCGTGTACGAGCCTCTCGTGGTCGAGTCTTTCGTTATCCTGTTGGATTTTAAGCTCGAAGAGTCTTATCGAAGCTTCATGGCTAGCGATGGCCACAGCCCATTCGCTACGAAATGCAGAGCGAAACAGCGGGATGAGGGATGCTCTGATTCCCCGTTCCAACAGCAGCCGTATCGATCCTAGCGCTGCCCTTCTTAACGCGAACGGATCCTTTGAACCGGTTGGTTTTTCGTTTATTCGCCAAAACCACACAAGTGTGTCGATCTTGTCAGCAAGCGCTATGGTTATGGCAACATGGTCGGTAGGCACTCGGTCGGTAGGACCCTGAGGCTTATAATGGTCCTCCAGTGCCGCCGCCACTGTTTCATCTTCACCTTGCAGCAGCGCATATTTCTTCCCCATTGCACCCTGCAGTTCGGGGAATTCGCCCACGATCTCGGTTCGCAGGTCCGCCTTTGCCAACGCTGCGGCCCGGCTGACCTTTAGGGGATCTGCATTGACGATTTTACTGATTTCGCCGGCAAGGGTGCGAATGCGCGTTACCCGCTCGCCCTGCGTTCCGATTTTCGCGTGGAACGTCACATGCAGCGCATCGAGCTTCGCCATCCGCTGATCGAGCGGCTTCCTCAGATCAAGCTCGAATTTCTTCGCCGAAGCCTCCAGCGTTTCGAGGTCCGGCAAGTTCCCCTGGTCGCGCTTCCAGAAATGTAGCGCGTCGGAAAGGCGGGCGCGGACGACTTTGCCATTGCCGTGGATGATTTCCTTGCCGCCGTCGGTCGCCTCAACATTGGAGACGAGGATGAACTTGTTCGAAAGCGTCTCTTCGCCCTGTTTGCGCGTTACGAAACACTTCTGGTTCGTCTTGATCGTCAGCCGGATGATTTCGGAGGGGATGGAGAGGTAATCCTGCTCGAAGCTGCCCATCAGCACTTGAGGCCATTCGACAAGGCCGGAGACTTCCTCCAGCAGAGCGTCGTCCTCGACCAGTTCCAGTCCGCCGGCAAAGGCGATGTCGCGGGCATCATGCAGGATGATGTTCTTGCGCCGCTCGGCATCGAGTATGACCTTCGCTTTTTCGAGGCCCGCGGCATAGTCGTCGAAACGCTTGACGGTGATGACGCCTGGCGCATGGAAGCGGTGGCCGTAGGTCACATTGGAGGCGACTATGCCGTCGATCTCGAAGGGAATGACGGAGGTTTCCTCATGCTCGGTGCCGAAAGTGCAGACGATCGATTGCAGCGGGCGCACCCAGCGCAGCGAGCCAGGTTTGGAGGACGCCTTTCCCCAGCGCATGGACTTCGGCCAGGGGAAATCGCGGATGATGCCGGGCATAACGTCGCTGATGATCTCTTCCGCAGCGCGGCCGGGCCTTGAAATCACGGCAATGTAGAAATCACCCTTTTTCGGGTCGCTACTCACCTGCGCCTCGGAAATCGAGGAAAGGCCGGCGCCGCGTAGAAAGCCTTCGATCGCCTTTTCGTTGGCATCGGTGCGCGGGCCCTTGCGCTCTTCGCGCACATCGGCAGAGCGGGCGGTCAGTCCGCGGATATCAAGCGTCAGGCGGCGCGGCGTCCAGTATTCGCGCGCGCCCTCATAAGAAAGCCCTGCCTCCACCAGCGCATCGGTGACGAGCTTCTTCAGGTCGCCGGCAGCCTTGCGCTGCATGCGGGCCGGAATTTCCTCGGAGCGAAGTTCTAGAAGCAGATCGGGCATGTCACTTTTCCTTGCCTCCCTTAGGGGGGCGGTCCACAACGGTCGCCTCTGCTACCAAAGAATGCCGCATCTGCACAACCGCAAAAACGGGAAATCCAGGCGCGCGAGCCAAGCGAGGAGGCAAACGCCCTTCTGTGTCGCGCCACCCCCGCATCCGCCCTGCCGGGCACCTTCTGCCTGAGAAAAGGAGATGAGGTCGCTGCGCTTTGTCGTCCCTTCTCCCCAGCGGGGAAAAGGTGGCCCGAAGGGTCGGATGGCTGCGAGCGCAAACCTGTATGAAGGCGTCAGTCTGTTGTGGAAAGCTCTGCCGGGCATTGCCTTGCCGCTTTTCGCCGCTATGGTCCCGCTACCTTCGTTAGTTGAGGAAATCCCATGGCCGCAGACCTCCGCTCGCTTGCCGCAGTCATCGCCTCCGAAATCAATGCCCGGCCGGACCAGGCCAAAGCCGCGATCGAGCTGCTCGACGAGGGCGCGACCGTTCCCTTCATCGCGCGCTACCGCAAGGAAGTGACGGGCGGCCTGGATGATACGCAACTGCGCAATCTGGCAGAACGCCTCGTCTATCTGCGCGAACTGGAAGCCCGCCGCGACACGATCGTCGAATCGATTTCCGGCCAGGGCAAGATGACCGACGAATTGATGGGCAAGATCGTCGGCGCCGCCACCAAGGCGGAGCTCGAGGATCTCTACCTGCCCTATAAACCGAAGCGCCGTACCCGTGCTGAAATCGCCCGCGAACGCGGCCTCGGAGCGCTGGCCGACGCGATCCTCGCCGATCGCTCGAAGGGACCGGCGGTGCTGGCGGAGGACTATATCACCGCTGATGTTCCGGATGCGAAGACGGCGCTCGAAGGCGCACGCGATATCGTCGCCGAAGGCATTGCGGAAAATGCCGATTTGCTCGGCAAGCTCCGTGCCCATATGCGCAGCGCCGCGTTTGTGAAGGCCAAGGTCGTGGATGGCAAGCAGACGGTCGGCGAGAAGTTCTCCGACTATTTTGACCATTCGGAGCGCTGGGCGACCGCGCCCGGCCATCGCGCACTCGCCATGCTGCGCGGCTGGAACGAGGAAGTGCTGACGCTGACGATCGAGGCCGACGCCGAGACCGCCTCTCCCAACAAACCTGTCGAGCGCATGATCGCTGCTGCCTATGAGATCGGCGCGAGCCGCCCCGGCGATCGCTGGCTGATGGAGGTCGCAAGCTGGACCTGGCGCGTCAAACTTTCCATGTCGCTGTCTCTCGACCTGATGCGCGAACTGCGCGAACGCGCCGAAGAGGAGGCGATCCACGTCTTTGCGCGAAACTTGAAGGATCTGCTGCTGGCCGCGCCTGCCGGATCGCGCGCCACGATGGGCCTCGATCCGGGCATCCGCACTGGCGTCAAGGTCGCAGTGGTCGACGGCACCGGCAAGGTCGTTGCGACCTCCACGGTCTATCCCTTCCAGCCGCGGAACGACGTGCGTGGCGCTCAGGCAGAGCTCACCGCGCTGATCCTTAAGCACAATGTCGAACTGATCTCCATCGGCAACGGCACTGGAAGCCGCGAAACCGAAAAGCTGGTGGCCGACATGCTGGCCGTTCTTCAGGGCGCAAAGCCCACCAAGGTCATCGTTTCGGAAGCCGGCGCGTCGGTCTATTCCGCCTCCGCGACCGCCGCAGCCGAATTTCCGGATCTCGACGTGTCGCTGCGTGGCGCAGTTTCCATCGCCCGCCGCCTCCAGGATCCGCTGGCCGAACTTGTCAAGATCGAGCCGAAATCGATCGGCGTCGGCCAGTATCAGCATGACGTCGACCAACAGAAGCTGTCGCGCTCGCTGGACGCTGTCGTCGAAGACGCGGTGAATGCCGTCGGCGTCGATCTCAACACGGCTTCAGCGCCGCTGCTCTCACGCGTTTCCGGCCTCGGCCCGTCGATTGCCGAAGCCATCGTCGTCCATCGCGACCAGAACGGTCCCTTCCAAAGCCGCCGCGACCTGCTCAAGGTCGCGCGTCTCGGCAACCGCACCTTCGAGCAGGCGGCAGGCTTCCTGCGCATCCCGAACGGCAAGGAGCCCCTCGACGCGTCATCGGTGCATCCGGAAGCCTATGGCGTGGCAAAGAAGATCGTTGCCGCCTGCGGCCGCGACCTGCGGTCGCTGATGGGCGACAGCGCGGCGCTGAAATCGATTGATCCGCGGCAGTTCATCGACGAGAAGTTCGGCCTGCCGACGGTCCAGGATATCCTCGCCGAACTGGAAAAGCCCGGCCGCGATCCGCGCCCGAGCTTCAAGACGGCAACCTTCGCAGAAGGCGTCAACGAAATCTCCGATCTCAAGCCCGGCATGATGCTGGAAGGCACGGTGACCAACGTTGCGGCCTTTGGCGCCTTCGTCGATATCGGCGTGCATCAGGACGGCCTTGTGCATGTCTCGCAGCTTGCCGACCGTTTCGTCAAAGATCCTCACGACGTTGTGAAGGCCGGCGATGTCGTCAAGGTGCGGGTGGTCGAAGTCGATGCAAAACGCAAGCGCATCGGTCTTTCGATGCGCAAAGACGATGGCACCTCGGCTTCAGCGCCACGCGGCGAGCCCCGGGGAAATCAGGGCGCGCGGCCGCAAAACGATAGGCGTCCGGCTGTCCCGAAACAGCAAACCCAAGGCGCCTTCGGCGCTGCCCTTGCCGAGGCCATGAAGCGAAAATAATAGCTTAGCGGCAGGCATTGCAAAAATGTCACAGTTCGGCAGCCTTGTTGCGGAACTGCCAAATACGGCGCTTGTGTGGCGGAAGAGAGCGACTAAGTTTAACCGATATCATCCTGTCACATATGCGAGGCCTTTCATGGCGTCGGGATTTTTATCGATTGTCCAAAAAATCATCCGCAAGGGTAATCTGAAGCTCACGCTGGCCAATGGCGAGACACACGCGATTGGCGATGGCACCGGGGATCTGGTCGTCGTCCGGATTGCCGACGAGGAGGCGGAGAAGCTTGTCCGCCGCGATCCCACCCTCAAGCTCGGCGAAATGTACATGGACGGCCGGTTCATTGTTGAACAGGGCAACATCTACGACTTCCTTTCGATGGTGAAGCAGAACACCACCAACGAAATTTTCGATGTTCCGATGGCCGCACTTCTGGTCGGCCGCATTGCACTGCAGCAGCTGAAGAGCCGGCTGCCGGTCAATCACAACAAGCGCAATGTCGCTCATCATTACGACCTGTCGGAAAAGCTTTTCGAACTCTTTCTTGATGAGGACTGGCAATATTCCTGCGCCTATTTCGACCCGCCGGGCATCAGCCTGGAGGAAGCACAAGTCGCCAAGAAGCGCCATATCGCAGCCAAGCTTCTGCTGGAGCCCAACCAGCGTATTCTGGAAATTGGCTCGGGCTGGGGCGGCATGGGGATGTATCTGGCGGAATCGACAAAGGGCGTTGACGTCACCGGCATCACGCTCAGCGAAGAGCAACTGAAGATCTCGCGCGAGCGCGCCCAAAAGCGCAGTCTCGCCGATCGCGTCCGCTTCGAGTTGCAGGATTACCGCACGATGACGGGCATGAAATTCGACCGCATCGTCTCGGTCGGCATGTTCGAGCATGTCGGCATCGGCAATTTCAACAATTACTTCCGCAAGGTGCATGAACTTCTCGCCGACGACGGCGTCATGCTCCTTCATTCCATCGCCCGGCCGAAGCCGAGCTTTGCGACAAATGCTTTCATCGAGAAATACATCTTCCCACAGGGCTACATCCCGTCGATCGGCGAGACGGTGCCTGCAATCGAAAAGGCCGGACTGCTGATCCGGGACATCGAGGTCCTGCCGTTGCATTATGCCTATACGCTCCGCCGTTGGCGCGAGCGCTTCATGGCGCGCAAGGCAGAAGCCGTCGCTCTTTACGACGAGCGCTTCTTCCGGATGTGGGAATTCTATCTCGCCGGCTCCGAAATAGGCTTCCGCTGGGATGAACTCTTCGTCATGCAGATCCAGGTTTCCAAGAACCAGTATTCGACACCGGACAACCGCAATTACATTGCCGAAAACGAGGCGAAGCTGAAGGAATTCGAAGCCACGCGGCCTCCCTTGGAAAAGGTTGTCTTCTGATATCGCGGCGCGGCTTCGGGCGCGTTTTTTCTACAAGGAAAGGCTTGCAGATGAGCAGTGCATTTCCCGAAATCCATCTTGTCCGCCACGGCGAAACAGAATGGAGCCTCTCCGGAAAACATACCGGCAGGACTGATATCCCGCTGACCCCGAATGGCGAGACGGCCGCCCGCAAGCTCGCGGATCGCCTGAAGGGACTGATTGTCTCGGCCGTCTGGTCGAGCCCTTCTCAAAGGGCGGCGAACACCTGCGCCCTTGCCACTTTCGGCGCAGATGCCGTGATCAAGCCCGATCTCGCCGAATGGGATTATGGTGCCTATGAGGGGATCACGACGAAGGAAATCCTCGCGGCCCGCCCCGGCTGGCAGCTCTTCCGCGACGGCTGCCCGGACGGAGAAATGGCCGCAGATGTCGGCGCAAGGGCGGACCGTATCGTGCGCGAGCTTCGCCAAGCCGGCGCGCCGATCCTGATCTTCTCCAGCTCCCATTTCCTGCGCGTGCTCGCTGCCCGCTGGCTCGGCCTGCCGCCGGAAGACGGCTCGCGCTTCGTCCTTGATACTGCAAGCATCAGCATCTTAGGCTATGAGCACGATCTGACGGAGCCGGTGATCCGGCGCTGGAATCAGCGGTAGGGGTCTGTTGCGCTTTCGAGCGGCGCGATGAACGATTGAAATTAAAGCTTGTTTCGAGTTCAAGCTTCGGAGCTGTCTATGCGAACGCGTCTCGACGATTTCATCAGCAGGATTTCCGCACAGAGGGATATCCTCGATCACATCGCGGCAAGGCAGGCGAGCCTGCCCGATGGACCGATCCTCGAAATCGGCCTCGGCAATGGCAGGACCTACAGCCATTTGCGGGTGCGCTTCGCGGATCGGCACATCATTGCATTCGACCGCGAAAACGGCGCACATGGAAGCTGCCGGCCCGATGACGGCGATGTCGTCATCGGTGACATCAGGGAGACTTGCCTGAGTTATACCGGCACTAGGGCGGCCCTCGTTCATGCCGACATCGGAACCGGTTATCCGGAGCAGGATGCAATCATCCGCGAGTGGTTGCCCTCTCGCATGGTCGCGGTGCTGACCCGTGGCGGATTTGTAGCAAGCGGCCTGGGATTGAAGCATTCCGAACTGGAGGAAATGCCGGTGCCTCCGTCCGTCGAGAAGGGCCGATATTTTCTCTATCGGCGAAGATGAACGCGGAGGCAGGGCTCGCTGCTATTGACCCGCGCCTTCGCCCGTCGCTAGATGGCTGCATGCAACAGATTGGCGGCTTGAACGGGCGCGTTGCCGATGCGCCTTCGGACAATTGGGTTTACCGGGTTTTGCCCTCATGGCTCTGGCCCTATGCGCAGCTGGCGCGCTGGGACAGGCCGATCGGCTGGCAACTCCTGATGTGGCCCTGCTTCTGGTCGGTGGCGCTTGCCGCAAATGTGGCCGCGGGACAAGGTCTGTTTTCCGGCTCGCAGACGCTGTTTCACCTGGTTCTCTACTTCATCGGCGCCGTCGCCATGCGCGGGGCAGGCTGCACCTACAACGATCTGGTCGATCACAGGATCGACATGGAGGTCGCACGCACCCGCTCGCGGCCCCTGCCTTCGGGGCGCGTCACGCGCCTCCAGGCAAAGATATTCATGGTGCTTCAGGCGCTTGCCGGTCTGCTGGTGCTTCTGCAGTTCAACTGGTTTGCAGTCATTCTCGGCGTGCTCTCGCTCGCCATCGTCGCGCTCTACCCGTTTGCCAAGCGCTTCACAGACTGGCCCCAGTTTTTTCTCGGTCTTGCCTTTTCCTGGGGCGCACTGATGGGTTGGGCTGGCATATTCGGCGGCCTGTCTTTCGCGGCGATTGCGCTCTACCTTTCTTCCGTTTCCTGGACGATCGGTTACGACACGATTTATGCGCATCAGGACAAGGAAGACGACGAATTGATCGGCGTGCGTTCCACCGCCCGGCTTTTCGGCGATCGGACGCGGCAGTGGCTGATCGGTCTTTATGGCGCAACACTGATCCTGATGCTGCTTGCCTTTGTTTTGGCAAGCGTCGGTTTCGCGGCCTATCTCGGGCTGCTGATTGCCACCGGCATGTTCGCCTGGCAGATCGCCAGGCTCGATATCAACGACGCGACGCAATGCCTGGCGCTTTTCAAGTCGAATAACCGTGTCGGGCTGATCATCTTTGCGGGACTGTTCGTCTCGCTGCTCTTTGGGCTTCCCTGATTGAAACGAAAAACCCGGCGCTCGGCCGGGTTTCAGATTGGGTCACTCGCCGAATTCTTAATTGCGGGCGATAATTTCCTTGCCTTCGATCTTCATTGTCACGCCGAGCTTGCCGGTCGTGCGGCGCACGAGGAAGCGCGGACGGCGATTGGCAAAATAGGAATGGCGCCGGCGCGGTTTCATGTGGCTGGTACGCAAATCGCCGAGGTGCTCCTCGAGCGGGCGTGCAATGCCGTCGGCCTCCACCATCAGCATCGGAATGCGGAATGCCTCCGACCAGCCGCGCCAATCGGCCGCGATATCGGACAGATCGTGGGCGACAAGCAGGGGAATGCAGAGATCCGGGTCTTCGTGGTGCAATTCCAGCGTTACGGTCACTTCCCCGTTGCCGTGGTCGATCGCCCGGGCTGCAACGCCCTTGAAAGCGCGCTTCGGCAGGGCAACGGAAAGCGGCAGGCCGCTGGAGGGAAGGGTCTTGCGGAGGACGGCGCCGCGTTCATCGATCGTTATGCTGACGTCACTTGTGGAGTCGTGGATGGCGTAGCTGACCTGCTGGGGAAAGCGCGACGGATCGAGACGCAGTGTCGTTCCAGCCCAAGCGGGCTTCATAACGGTGTTATTCATGTTCATTTCTACCCTTGTCTTACCTGAGAGCCGGTTTCCGGTCTTCTCCTCGGGGCTTTTTCGCCCTCTACGCCTCGACAATAGGCGGGGCCTCTTCCGGACCACTTAAAATTTGCGGTTAAGAAAACTTTGCCTTCCCCGATGGTTATCAAAAACCAATGTGGCAGGGTTTCCGGACCATGAACGGACCGGCGAGGATGGCTGCGCCAAAGCGGGACAGCGTCAGGTAAGTCTCGGGTAAGCTTTGCATGGCAAAATGCGCGCAGGATCCTGCATTATTCTTTTAGGTTTTGCTGTTTAAGGGCGCATTCATGATTTCCGCCTCCGTTGCCTACGCGATCATAAGTCGTGACCCGAAAACGAGTCTTGATCGCATTGCCTCGCAGGCGACGGTCAAAAGGGACGCCGAATACTACGCCGAAAATATCAACAAGGTGAAGGACGTCGACGACTTCCTCGGCAACTACAAGCTCTACAGCTATGCGATGAAGGCCTATGGCCTCGACGACATGACCTATGCCAAGGCCTTCATGAAGAAGGTGCTGGAAAGCGACCTGACAGACCCCGACAGTTTCGCCAACAAGCTTTCGGACCAGCGCTACAAGCAGTTCGCGGCGGCGTTCAATTTTAATGCGCCCAAGCCCGATGCGCAGACGGATGCGCAGGAAGACGACCTGATAGACAGGTACAACGCATCTTTCACCGATCAGGAAAAGCAGGCGATCAAGGACACCGACTATTACAGCGCGGAGATCGCTGACGTGCAAACAGTCGATGATCTCGTCAATAATACGCGGCTGCGCACCTATGTGCTGAAGACGTTCGGCATCGATACGACCTACGCGTCCAAGCAGTTTCTGCGGGATGTGCTGACCAGCGATCTCAACGATCCGAACAGCGTGGTGAACCTTCAGGGCGGTGAGAAGTACCAAGCGCTCGCGGCGCAGTTCAATTTCAATGCAGACGGCACAGTCAATGGCTCGGCCCAGACCGCGACCCAGAAAAACACGGTCATGGAGCAGTACAATCTGAATTCGTCGACCGTCATTGTCGACAACGACGTGTTTCCGGATATCGTCTATACGACGAGGGCCGCTGCCGACTACAACAAGGCCTATTACGAATCCAAGATCAAGACGATCACCAACGTTGACAGCCTCATCGCCGATGAGCGCCTGACGGACTACATCAGGGCCGCTTACAGTCTTGGCCCGAGCAGCTTCGGCACGGACCTGAGCGACACGGCCTTGAGGCAAATCCTTGTTGATCCGGCCTATGCCAATACGATGGGTGCCACGGCTGTCCATCAGGCCTTCAGCTTTGAGGCTGATGGAAGCGTCCTCGGACCCGACGGCCCGCAATCGGATTCCCTGATCCAGGCAACTTCCGTAAACTACATGGCCCGTTACGACGACGAGGCGAAAGCGGCCATCGAGGAAATCGTCGCCAACTACAAGACACGCATGTCCGATACCAGGACGCTGGACAATTTCTCCGACGTCGACAGCATCAACGATTTCCTGAAGACCAACAAGACCGGCGACCTAGACAAGACGAACGACGATCTGCCCGACCTCTATCAGGTTGCGCTTCAGGCTTACGGCTTGACGGAAGAGGAATTGTCGAAATCCGTCATGCGCAAGCTGCTGGCAAGCGATCCTTACGACCCCGAGGGCTATGTCGCGTCGTTCAAGGATGACCGCATCACCCAATTGGCAAGAGCCTTCAATTTCGATGGCGAAGGGAACGCGTCGATCCAGCTGCAGGCACTGTCGCCAGCCGCGATGGCCAAATATGCGACGAACTATAAGTCGCATGTCACAATGCTGATGAAGGACGGTCCCCTGAAGGAGAAGGCATCCAAAGATGCGACCGAGGAAGTCGACTATTTCGCCAAGACCATGGAATCGGTGCAATCTCTCGATGATTTCCTGGAGGACGACCGGTTGACCGGTCTGATTCTCAAGTCTGTCGGTCTCGATCCGAAGGACTACGACGAAGAGACGCTGCGGAAGATTTTCACATCCGATCCCGACGATGCAAGCAGTTATCTGAACACCAAGGTGGACTCGAAGTTCAAGAACCTCGTCGCCGACTTCAACTTCGACACGGAGGGCAATCTCACGCGCGCCAAGCTGGGCATCGTCCAGGATCAAGGTGCGCTCGATCGCACGCAGGATGCCTATCTGCAACAGACGCTCGAGACGCAGGAAGGCGAGACGAACGACGGCACGCGCTTGGCGCTTTACTTCGCCCGCAAGGCGCCGGATATCACCTCGCTCTACTCCATCCTAGGCGACAAGGCACTCTTCCAGGTTATCACCACCGCCTACAACCTGCCGAGCCAGATCTCCAGCATGGATGTCGACAAGCAGGTTGCGCTTCTCGAAAAGTTTGTGGACCTGAAGGATCTTGGCGACTCGAAGAAGGTCGACAAGTTGGTGAAGCGATTCACGGCGATGTACGACATTCAGAACGTCACGAGCCAATCGCCGGCTCTGCAGATTCTGACCGGTGGCGGTTAAGCCGCCACGTTCTCATTCCACGCTGACCACTTTCCCGGGGTTCATGATGTTCGCCGGATCAAGGGCACGCTTGATGCGGCGCATCAGGTTGATCTCGATGGCGGGGCGGATCGCGGCGAGTTCGTCGCGCTTGAGCTGGCCAATGCCGTGCTCAGCCGAGATCGAGCCGCTGTGTGCCAGAACAATGCTGTGCACAATCGCGTTCATCTCATGCCAGCGGGCGATGAAGGCGTCCTTGTCGGCGCCGACCGGCTGAGAAATGTTATAATGGATATTGCCGTCGCCCATGTGGCCGAAGGCGCATATGCGGGCGCCGGGCATTGCCGCCATCACGGCGTCGCCGGCTTCGTGCATGAAATGCGGGATCTTCGAGACCGGCACAGAAACATCGTGCTTGATCGACCCGCCTTCGGGCTTTTGGGCCTCCGACATGCTCTCGCGCATATGCCACAGCGCCTTCTGCTGCGCGACGGATGAGGCAATCGCCGCGTCCTGGACCAGCCCCGCATCAAAACCCTGTTCGAGCAGCGTATTCATCATCCGCTCGGCGGTTTCGGCCGAATCCGAGGTCGAGATGTCGATCAGCACATACCACGGGTAAGCCGATTCCAGCGGATCGCGCACGCCCTCGATATGTTTGGCAGTGATCTCGACACCGAACCGCGGCATCAGCTCGAAGCCGGTCAGCGAGGTGCCGCAGAGGCTGCCCGCCAGATTGAACAGGGCAAGCGCCTCCTCCACGGAGTTCAGTCCAGCAAAGGCGACCTGATGGCCGAGCGGCTGCGGGTAAAGCTTGAGGACGGCACCGGTGATGATGCCGAGCGTGCCTTCGGCGCCGATGAAGAGATCGCGAAGGTCGTAGCCCGTATTGTCCTTCTTCAGGCGGCGAAGTCCGTCCCAGATTTCGCCGGTCGGCAGCACGACTTCGAGGCCAAGGCAAAGCTGGCGCATATTGCCATAGGCCAGCACCGCCGTTCCGCCGGCGTTCGTCGACAGGTTGCCGCCGATCCGGCAGGAGCCTTCGGCGCCGAGCGAGAGCGGGAATAGTTTGCCATGCGCCTCGGCCGCCTTCTGCACCTCGGCGAGGATTGCGCCGCCGTCGGCAACCAGCAGGTTCGCGACCGGATCGACGTCGCGGATCCTGTTCATCCGCTCGAGCGAGACGATGATGTCCGACTTGCCCTCGCGCGGTGTCTGGCCGCCGACGAGGCCGGTATTGCCCGTCTGCGGTACGACCGCAGTGCCGGTTTCCGTGGCAAGCTTCAGGATGGCCGAAACCTCCTCGACATTCGCGGGCTTGAGCAGGAGAGGCGAGGAGCCGTGGTAGAGGCCGCGGTTCTCAATCAGGTGCGGGGCAAGCTCGGCCTCGCTGCGCAGCGCGTATTTCTCGCCGACGATTGCGGCGAAGCGGTCAAGAAGTTCGGGCGAGACGCTGGCGCTCATCGAGCTCATTCCTTCCTTGTTATTCGCGCGGCGCGGCGGCACGCCGCAAACGGTCGTTGATCGCTTCGCCAAGACCCTCGTCCGGTATCGGTGAAAACGCGATCGTCGCTGCGCCGCTGGCATCGGCCTTCTTCATGTAGTCGAAAAGATTGGCAGCCGCCTCCGCCAGATCGCCACAGGGGCTGAGGTTGAGCACGATGACGGCATCGCTCGCACCCGGGACATCGACCGCGCCGAAGGCAATCAAGGCCTCGTCGCTTTTAACAGCCCCGGCATCGAGACGGACATTGGCACCGGGCGCATAATGCGAGGCGAGCATGCCGGGAGCCTCGATTGCTGCGGATGCCTTGCCCGCACGCCGCAGCCGCTTGCCGGCGACGCGCTCGATCTCGGAAGCCGGAAGCCCACCAGGCCGCAGCAGTTTCAGGTCGCCGTCCTCGACCTTGACGATGGTGGATTCGACGCCGACGGTGCTGGCGCCTGCATCGACGATGAGCCGGATCTTGCCGCCGAGATCGGCGTCGACATGCGCTGCGCTGGTGGCGCTGATCCTGCCCGATGTGTTGGCGCTGGGTGCGGCGAGCGGTTTGCCGAAGGCGCGGATCAGATCGCCCGCAAACCCCTTCGGCACGCGGATACCAACCGTATCCAGACCGGCTGTTGCCAGCGCATGGATCCGGCTTTCCGCCTTCAAGGACAGAACGATCGTCAGCGGCCCTGGCCAGAAGGCTTCCGCCAGTGCGCGCGAGATCGGATCGAACTCCGCATATTCTTCCGCCATCGCCAGATCGCTCATATGGCAGATCAGCGGATTGAAGCGGGGGCGGCCCTTAGTCTCGTAGATACGGGTTATCGCCGCCGCATTGGTGGCATCGGCAGCAAGGCCGTAAACGGTTTCAGTCGGGATGGCGACCGGAAAACCTTCCGAAAGCACGGCGGACGCCATTTGCAGCGCTTCATGTCGATGTTCTGCGATGTCGATTATGCGTGCCATGTGCCGCCCGTTGTTCCAGGCAGTCCCATAGGCCTTTGAAAGCTTGCGATCAATATCAGAGCTGGCGGATGATTTCTCGAAGCTGTTCGTTGCGGGCGCCAAGCAGAAGCACATTCCTGATCGCCACCTGCGGATCGTCGGTTCTGAAGAGCACGCCATTACCGCGAATGGAGCGGTCGATCGTCATTTTCTCCGGCGTATGCTCGCCGGGCTTGATTGCGACGGCGAAATACATGCGGGAATATTTGATATCGATGTGGTGGAAGAAATTGTCGTTGTCGCCGATGTCTGCGTAGAAATTAGCGATGTAGAAGGCCCAGCTGACCTCCTCGTAGCGGGCGAATTTCGTCCGAGCCGCCGTGACATGGCAGTAGCCGAGATGCGGGCTGTCGGCGAGCGTCCGGTGGAACACCATCTTGGGGAACTGGATCGTGCGGTGGAAGCCATTGATCTGCTGGTGCGCCTTGATGCCTGCCGTGTGCAGTTTTCGGCCGGTTTTCTCGCTTACTTCGCGGTAGCTCAGGTAGCGGCGTTCTTCGGCGAGCCAGTGCGCACGATCGCGGGTGATCTTGCCGGTGCGGAGAAATTCGGAATGCGGCGCTGCAGGCTTCATCTCCTGCGGCCTGGCATCTCCTTTGGCGTCGAAATAGCGAATTTTCGCCATGGCTCGCATTCCATCTGCTTTGTCTGATAAGGGAAATATAGGAGTTTATGCTTAATGGCCCGTTAAAGCGCATCTCCTGCGCATGATGGCGGGAGCGTGTGGCGAAAGGGCGTCGCAGATGCGATAATGACGGCGAATGCAGGTGGATTGTGCTGTCAGGTTTGAGTTTGTCGGATGTCGCATTTGAAGGCTCTGGAGCGGAGGCGAAAATCGTGTTGCGTCGCCACGCTGTCGTCAATTTCGAAGCCGATGTCGCATTACAACCAAGCGGCAGTCATGGCCGGTGGTTAAATGACGCCATGATAGTTCTCCCGCATGGAGAAGAAGCGGGCGCTTCCATCCCGCCTTTTCGGCGGCAGCCTATGGCACGAGGATAAACAGATGGATATTCGCACCAACGTTTTGCGGCAGCTCAAAAACCGGCGCGCAGGCTTCAGCCTTGAGCAACCTTTCTATATCGACGAAGATTATTTCAAGCTCGATATGGAGATGATCTATTATCGCGACTGGCTGTTCATGGGTCATGATTGCGAATTGCCGAAGCCCGGCGCCTATTTCACGGTTCAAATCGGCCAGTATCCCGTCGTCATCGTACGCGGCCGCGACAACGTCATCCGTGCCTTCCACAACAGCTGCCGCCACCGGGGCTCGCGAGTCTGCACCAAGGAGCACGGCTCGTCGGTCCGCCTCGTCTGTCCCTATCACCAGTGGACTTATGATCTCGACGGCAAGCTCGCCTTCGCCCGACACATGGGCGATGATTTCGACAAGAGCGGCTACAACCTGAAGCCCGTGCACTGCGAGAACTTTGCGGGCTACATCTTCATCTGCCTGGCAGAAAAGGCACCGGACTTCCAGCCGATTCGCGACATGGTCAGCCCCTATCTGCTTCCCCACCGTCTGAGCGAAGGCAAGATCGCCTTCCAGAGCACCATTATCGAGAAGGGCAACTGGAAGCTCGTTTGGGAAAACAACCGCGAGTGCTATCACTGCGCCGCCAACCATCCGGAACTCTGCCGCACCTATCCGGAAGCCCCGAGCGTCACCGGCACGGACGGTGGCGCCGACGACCCGGAAATCGCCGGTCACTGGGCGCGCTGCGAGGCGGCGGGCCTTCCGAGCAAGTTCCAGATCTCGCCGGACGGCCAGTTCCGTACCGCCCGCATGCCGCTGATCGAGGATGCCGAAAGCTACACCATGTCCGGCAAGAGTGCCGTCAAGCGCCCGCTTTCGGAGGATGTTAAGATCGACCGCATCGGAACTATGCTGCTCTTTCACTATCCGACGACCTGGAACCACCTGCTCGGCGACCACGCGATCTCGTTCCGCGTCCTGCCGCTCAGCGCCAACGAGACAGCCGTCACGACGAAGTGGATCGTGCACAAGGACGCCGTCGAAGGCGTGGACTACAATCTCGAGGAACTCACGCACGTCTGGACGGAAACCAACGATCAGGACCGCCGCATCGTCGAAGAGAATGCCTTCGGCATCCATTCGCCGGCCTATGAGCCCGGTCCCTACTCGATGCTCCATGAAGGCGGCGTCATGCAGTTCCTCGAATGGTATTCGAACTTCATGGTGAACCGCCTCCAGGGCGATCAGGCGAAGCTTTCCGACGTCGCCTGACTCTTCCCGTTTCAATTGCAGGAATGAACCGGTTAATCCCCGGTTCATTTGCGTTCCGGTAGAAACGCAATCCCTGCCGAACGGCGCGTGTTGGGAACATTTTCCGCACCCATACGTTACAGGCGAGGCCAGATTCGCGCTTGGGGATTGGAGAATACAATGAATGTGCTCAGTAAGAAAATTGTCAGTGCCGTCTTTTCCGCCGCTGTTGTCCTGACGAGCTTCGTGCCGTCCCAGGCCATTCAGATGCCGGCAGCACCGCAGATGGAAAAATCCTCGGACGTGCAGAACGTTCAGTATCGCCGTTACTATCGCCCGGGCTATCGTCCCGGATACTATCCGGGTTACAGACCCGCATATCGCCCTGGTTACTATGGCGGCTATCGCGGCTATCGCTATTCGCGCCCTGGCTATCGTCACTATAACGGCTACTGGTATCCGCTGGCTGCTTTCGGCGCCGGCGCCTTAATCGGTGGCGCGATCGCCTCGCAGCCGCGCTACGTCGCTCCGCCGGCCTACAGTGGCGGCGGCGGTCACGTCGCCTGGTGCGCAAACCGCTACCGTTCATACCGGGCTTACGACAATACGTTCCAGCCCTATAACGGCCCGCGGCAGCAATGCTATTCGCCTTACAATTGAGGCTCAATACAATTTTTGAACCGATCAGCCCGGCAGCACTGCCGGGCTTTTCGATAGTGAATACAAACGCCGCCAGCCCACCTCGAGAGGACGGCACTATGGCGGCTGCTTTGCGCCAGAGAACGAACGCGCACCGCAAAGCCTTCGTCTCGACTCGATGCGCTCAATATAGAGCCAGTTGCTCACCTCTCGAGGAGGTTGCCGTCCGGATCCTTGGAGTAGACGGACGGGATTTTACCCATCGCTCCGGCCCGCTCGCCCGGCCCGTCGACAATTTCCACGCCTTGGCGCTTGATCTGCAGGATGACCGCGTCCAGCGGGGTATCGGTTAGCAAACAGAAGTTACCGCTGCCCGGGACAGTTTCGCGGGGCTATGTTTGGCGGTGCACCGGCGTCCTGAAGGCTGATCTTGTTGGCGCCGAAATGCAATGACCACTTCCCGGATCGCTCCTCCCGGACCTCCATGCTGAGCACGCGTTCGTAGAAGCGGCAGGTCACCGCAACATCATTTACACCCAGTATAATGTCGTCGAGTGCACGCACTTTGATGTTGTTTCTGCGCGACGAAGTACGAGCCGGCACGCAAAGTCTGCGCTATTTCGATACGCGTCCATGGCAGCAGTGCATTGGACAGCGATTTTTCTTGTCAGAGAATATTGACCCGCTTGAGCAGCCACCAGGCAAGCAGCACCGAAGCGATAAGGAGCGCCACCGCGTATTCCGTACCGCCAGGTCCTTCGGCGAAGGGTAGATTAGCCGTATTCATGCCGAAGAAGCCGGTCACCAGCGTTGGCGGCAGCAGGAAGGCTGTCATGATCGAAAGGATGTAGAGGTGACGGTTGGTCTCGGAGGATTGCTTCGAGTCGATTTCCTCGTGCAACAAGCGGGCGCGTTCCTGCAATGCATAGATATCGTGGTCGACCGATTCCAGCCTGCTCGTTAGCCGCCCGGCGATATCCTCGAAGCCGAAGGGCATCTCGTCCTCGTCGGAGGCCGAGGCCCGCCGCATGAGCGTCAACACGTTTCTAAGGTGCCGGTGGAGGCGTACGATTGTGCGGCGTGCCGGCGCCAGCCGCCGCCGCTCATCGCGCGAAACGTTGTCGTAGACGAAGTCCTCAATGAGGTTCAGCTCTTCGGTGAGCTCCATGACAACAGAAATCAGCGTGCGCTGAAACTCGATCACCAGCAGTTCGAAGAGGTCCACCGGCCGGGAGAATTTTGCCGGATTCTTTTCGATCATCGCGCGCGCCCGCTCGACGCTGCGCAGCGGCTGCAGACGGGTGGTGATGATGAAGCGATCGGCGATTGCGAAATGCAGCCAGCCGAGATCGTTGGTATCCTGATCGAATTCACGCTGGCAGTCGATGAGCGTGCCGTAGAGCATTTGCTCGTCCACGGTAAGCGCTGCATGCGTATCGCGCGTTGTGAGAGCCGTCTTGGCATCTTCGGAAAGGCCGTCCAGCGTCTCGAGCAGGGCGGGGACGCGCGCATCGGCGAGGTTGAGATGCAGCCAGTAAAAGCCGTTGCCGGACACCAGTTCTGCCGGAAACGCACTGTTGTGCAGGCGCACTGCCTTGCCGCTTCCTGCCGGAAAACTGTAGGCCCAGACGAGGCCGGGTATATTGGCGGGCAATGTATCCATCGGTCGCGATCCTTTCGATGCGATCAGTCTGTTTAGAGATTCTCCATGACGGTTGTTTGTGCAAGTGTGAAGACCTGCGAGCGGCAAGATGTCGTCAATTCTGAAACGCCGAATTCGAAATTGACGTTTACGTAAAAATCAATTAGCTCTGCCATCGGAGGCTTGGAACCACGGTTCCGTTTGAGATGCGAGGAGATGATATGTACAAGGCGCCCGTCGAGGACATCGCGTTTACTCTGAGACATGTCGCAGGGCTGAGCGACGCGATCGATAAAGGCCTGCTCGGTGACCTCGGCGAGGATCTCGTCGACGCGATCCTGAACGAAGCTGGTCGTTTCGCGACGGAAGAAGTCGCCCCGCTGGCCGATATCGGCGACAGGCAGGGCGCTCGTCTGGTTGACGGCGAAGTGAAGACCCCGGATGGCTGGGCGAAACTCTATCAGGACTGGATCGCAGGGGGCTGGAACGGACTGACAGGCCCCGAGGAATATGGCGGCCAGGGCCTGCCCAACATGCTGAACGTCGCCGCGCTTGAAATGTGGAACTCCGGCGCCACAGCCTTCGCGCTCTGCCCGACGCTGACGATGGGTGCGGTCGAGGCGCTGAGCGCCCACGGCAGCCCGGAACTGCGACACAAATACCTGGCGAAGCTCATCTCCGGCCAGTGGACTGCCACCATGAACCTCACCGAGCCGCATGCAGGATCGGACGTCGGCGCGCTGAAGAGCCGGGCCGAGCGGCGCGATGACGGCACCTATCGCCTGTTCGGCCAGAAGATATTCATCACCTGGGGCGAGCACGACGCTACGGACAACATCATCCATCTCGTCCTCGCGCGCCTGCCTGATGCACCGGCCGGCACGCGCGGCATTTCGCTGTTCCTCGTCCCGAAGTTCCTTGTCAACGACGATGGCTCGCTTGGTCGCCGCAACGACGTCTTTTGCCATTCGCTGGAACACAAGATGGGCATCCACGGATCGCCCACCTGCACGATGATTTATGGCGACGGCAGGTTCGGCGGCGAGAAGGGGGCGGTCGGCTGGCTCGTGGGCGAGGAGAACAAGGGTCTCAACTGCATGTTCACGATGATGAACAACGCCCGCCTGACGGTCGGCATGCAGGGTGTCGCGATCGCCGAAGCCGCGACGCAGAAGGCGATAGCCTATGCCATGGAGCGCACGCAGGGCAGGGCGCCCGGCTGGAGCGGCAGCGGCATGAGCCCAATCATCGAACATCCCGACGTTGCCCGCATGCTGCTGACGATGAAGGCGCTGACGCAAGGCTCCCGCGCCATTTCCTATGCCTGCGCCCACGCGATCGACATGTCGCATCGCGCCAGTGGAGACAAGCAGCATTGGCAGGAACGCGCTGCGCTTCTAACGCCGATCGCCAAGTCCTTCTCGACCGATGCGGGCGTCGACGTCGCCTCGCTCGGCATTCAGGTCCATGGCGGCATGGGCTTCATCGAGGAGACGGGCGCTGCCCGCTTCTTGCGCGACGCTCGAATCGCGCCGATCTACGAAGGCACCAACGGTATCCAGGCGATCGATCTCGTCAGCCGCAAGCTGCCGCTTTCGAACGGCGATCACGTGAAAGGTTTCCTCGCCGAGCTTCGCGATATCGCTGATCAGGTGCGCAGTTCCAATCTCGATGGCTTTGGCGAAACGGCAGCGCGGCTTGATTCGGCCATCGCCGATCTCGAACAGGCAACCGGCTGGCTTTTGAAGGTGCAGGCAGATGGCAAGGTGGCCGATGCCCTTTCGGGAGCGACGCCCTATCAGCGCCTCTTCGGGCTCGCCCTGACCGGCTCCTACCTCGCCAAAGGCGGTCTTGCCAGGGTATCTGACGGTGCAGACGAAAGGCGCATTGCGCTTTGCCGCTTTGCCGCCGAAAATCTGTTGTCGGAAACCGCCGCCTTGAAGGATCGCGTCATCAACGGCGCAGATAGCCTCGCCGCTGCCCGCATTGCTCTTGCCTGAGGATCATCATGTCCGACCACATCATCGTCGAACAATCCGCTGCCCATCCCGGCGTACAGATCATTCGCTTCAACCGCCCGGAAAAGAAGAACGCGATCACCCGCGCCATGTATGTGCGGATGACCGAAGCGCTGAAGGCCGCGAATGAGGACATCGCCATCCGGGCGACGGTCTTCCTCGGCACGGAAGGCGCTTTTTCCGCAGGTAACGATATCGGCGACTTCCTTGCGGCGGCGATGGGTGGCTCCCTTGGCCGCGAGCTTCTCGATTTCCTCAATGCGCTCGTCAATGCCGAAAAGCCCCTGGTTTCCGGCGTCGATGGGCTGGCGATCGGCATCGGCACGACGATGCACATGCATTGCGATTTGACGGTCGCCTCCGACCGCAGCCAGTTTCGCACACCTTTCGTCGACCTGGCGCTCGTGCCGGAAGCTGCCTCCAGCTTGCTCGCGCCGCGCATCATGGGTCATCAGCGCGCCTTCGCCCTGCTTGCTGCAGGTGAAGCATTCTCCGCGCAGGAGGTAAAGGATGCCGGGCTGGTCTGGAGGGTTTGCTCCGCGCCGGACGTTGAGCCCCTAACCCTTGCTGCCGCCGCAAAACTCGCCGCCAAGCCCCCGGAAGCCTTGAAGATTGCTCGTGATCTCATCCGCGGCGACCGTGCCGAAGTCATTGCGCGCATCGATGACGAGGCCCGGCATTTTGCCGCACAGTTGAAGAGCGCGGAAGCCCGTGCGGCTTTCGAGGCCTTCATGCGGCGCTGATGCGGGGCACAGGATTTTTGCTAAATTTTAAGCCTGTTTTAAGTAGCCCCTAATAATCAGGGGGTGACGAGTTGATTCCATTCGGTCGTCCGGGCGCATGAGGCGCTTTGCGCATCCTTGTCTCCATGAGCCATCTGCCTGTTCCGCTCCCGCCCCGCGTTCCTGTGCGCCGATGGGACGGCAGACGATCCGAAAGGACCGCATCTTGAAAAAGAAGACGAATTTGATGACGCGCATCCTTGTCGCCGCGTCTGCCGTGGTTCTCGCGGCCTTTGTCGCCTTTTCCTCCTATATCAATTTTGTGCAGCGCAGCGTCACGGCGGCCTCGATCGAAGCGAATATCCAGTCTTCCGGCGAGCAGGCTGCACGCAGCCTTGCCAACTGGATGAACGGTCGCGTCACGCTGACCGCGATGGTCGCAAACGCCTCCGCAAAGGCTGTCGATCGCGCCGGCGTTGTCAGCGTGCTGCAGAACGACGTCCTGACGAAGCACTTCGTCAGTACCTATCTCGGCGACGAACAGGGCGTCTTCACGTCCTGGCCGGACCTGCCGCTCCCGGCGGACTATGATCCGCGCAAGCGCCCGTGGTATCAGGATGCTGTCAAGGCCGATGCGCCCGTCCTGACCGAGCCCTACACCGACGCCTCGAGCGGCGACCTCATCATCAGTGCTGCCGTTCCGGTCAAGCGCGACGGCAAGCTTGCCGGCGTGGTCGGCAGCGATTTCTCGCTCGATACCATGGTGAAGATGATCAAGGAGATCGATCTCGGCGGCCAGGGCATGGCTTTCCTGGTCAACAAGAGCGGCCAGATTCTCATCCATCCGGATGCAAAGCTTGTTACCAAGACACTTGCCGATGCCTTCCCGAACGCGACGCCGTCGATCGGTCCCGGCCTGGTCGAGAGCGAATTCGACGGAAAACCGGCTCTCGTCAGCTTCCTGCCGGTTGACGGCCTGCCGACGGTCGAGTGGCATCTAGGCTTCGTCGTTGACGGCGACAAAGCCTTCGCGTCCCTGGACGAATTCCGCATCGCAGCGACCATCGCCACGCTTCTCGCCGTTGGCCTGATGATCGTCGCCATGGCTTGGCTCCTGCACGGTCTCGTCATTCGCCCGGTCACCGCCATGACAGCTGCGATGCAGAACCTGGCAGCCGGCAATCTCTCCGCCGCCATTCCCGGGGAGGAACGCCGCGATCAGATCGGCTCGATGGCCGAAGCGGTCGCCGTCTTCAAGAACAACGCAATCGACCGCGAGCGCCTGGAAGGAGAGGCCGAGACCAGCCGCGCACTGAGCGAGCGCGAGCGTCAGGATCGCGAAGCGCAAAAAGCGCTGGAGGCGGCGCAAATCCGTACCGCCGTCGATGCGCTGGCGGGTGCGCTGGGAGCGCTTTCGGAGGGTAATCTCGCCCACCGCATCGAAACGCCGTTCGCCGTGCATCTCGACCGTCTCCGCAGCGACTACAACACGGCCGTCGGCAAGCTGCATGCGGCACTCCAGAGCGTCGGCCGCAACGCGCATGCGATCGATGCCGGTGCGTCGGAGATCCGCACGGCTGCCGATGGTCTCGCCCACCGCACGGAACAGCAGGCAGCGTCAGTCGAAGAGACTGCCGCAGCACTCGAGGAAATCACGACCACCGTCAAGGACACCGCCCGCCGCGCCGAGGAAGCAGGCAATCTCGTCAACCGCACACGCGCCGGCGCCGAAGAATCCGGCGAGATCGTCCGCAAGGCGGTCGATGCGATGAACGGCATCGAGCAGTCGTCCGAGCAGATTTCGAACATCATCAGCGTCATCGACGATATCGCGTTCCAGACGAACCTTCTGGCGCTCAATGCCGGTGTCGAAGCCGCACGGGCCGGCGAGGCAGGCAAGGGCTTTGCCGTCGTCGCGCAGGAAGTTCGGGAACTGGCGCAGCGTTCCGCCAAGGCGGCCAAGGAGATCGAGAGCCTGATCACGGCCTCGAATTCCCAGGTTCGCTCCGGTGTGACGCTGGTCGGCGATACCGGCAAAGCACTGGAGGGGATCGTTCTGCAGGTGCAGGAAATCAGCCGCCATGTCGGCGCGATCGTCACGGCCACCCGTGAGCAATCGACCGGCCTCCACGAGATCAATATGGCCGTCAACACAATGGATCAGGGCACACAGCAGAACGCTGCAATGGTCGAAGAGCAGACAGCGGCAAGCCACGGCCTCGCAACCGAGGCCGCAAAGCTGATGCAGCTTCTGGCGCAGTTCAACCTACAACCCGGGGCGCACGCAACGACGGCTTCGGCTAGCCGCCGCGCCGCCTGACCCCTGCCGCTTCAAACCAAAAATGCCCGCGTTGGCGCGGGCATTTTCATTCGCGCGCTGGATCGCGATGGCTCAATGAGAGCCTGGGGGGCCTATTTTTCCAGCGTCGCCACCACCTCGACATGCGAGGTCCAGAGAAACTGGTCAATCGGCGTGACGCCGGTGATCCGGTAGCCGCCCTCGATGAGAATGGAGAGGTCGCGCGCCAATGTCAGCGGATTGCAGCTGACGGCGGCGATCTTCTTCACTGTCGAACGGGCGAGCTCGCGGCACTGGAACTCGGCTCCGGCGCGAGGCGGATCGAAGACCACAGCGTCATAGACTTTCAGCTCGGACGTCATCAGCGGGCGGCGGAAAAGGTCGCGTTTCTCGACGCTGACCGGCTTCAACCCTTGTGTCTTGCGCGCCGCCTGGTCGAGGGCGGCGAGCGCCTTCTCCTCGCCTTCGACGGCATGCACGCGCCCGATCCGGGCAAGCCGAAGAGAGAAAGTTCCGGCGCCCGCAAAGAGATCGGCGATGCGCCTTGCCTTGCCGACATGGGCAAGCACCAGCTCGGCCATCGTCTCTTCGGCTGGCTTCGTCGCCTGGGTGAAGCTGCCAGCCGGCGGCGAGACCTGCACACCGCCGAAGTCGACGATCGGCTTGGAGGGCTCGACGAGGATTTCGCCATTCAGCGAAACGCGCGCGATGCCGCGAAGGCCAAGCACGGTTTCAATCGCCTTGCGCCGCTGCGGGTCCGGCATTTTCTTGATCCCGTCTACGGCGAGATCGAGCCCGGAAAGTGTTTCGAGAACCGAAATGCGAAAGGCCTCGGCGCTGGTGGCAAGCGCTGCGCCTATTGCCTTGATCGCCGGCAGCCGTGCAAGGATCGCTGCCGATGAGATGGGACATTCCTCGATCGCAACGATATGGTGGCTTTCGGCCTGGTTGAAGCCGATCAGCATATCCTTCTCGGTCTTGCGTGCCGCAAAGACGACGCGCCGCCGCTCGCCGGGATGTGCCGGGACGAGTTCGCCGACCCCGGTCGATATGCCCTTCGACTTCAGTGCGTCGATCACCAGCTGCCGCTTGAAGGTCCGGTAGGGCTGATCCGCCATGTGCTGCAGCGTGCATCCGCCGCAAGTTCCGTTGATGCCGTCCGGGCCGAAATGTCGGCAGGGCGGCTCCTGCCGGTCGGCTGAAGGCTTGGCAATCGACATGATCGTGCCGTGGTTCTTGACGCGCGCGATCGCCACGCTTTCGCCGGGCAGCGAGAAGGGCACGTAGATCGGGCCATCCGCGCCGTCGGCAATACCGTCGCCCTGGCCGCCGAGTTTCTGGATGGTGACTGTTTCGGTGCTCACGGCTTTGTTCCTGCGAGTAGAAATTCCTGATTGCCGTCGCCGCCGACGATCGGCGAAGCGATGAGCCCGAGGCTCTTCCAGCCCATGTCCTCGGCGAACCAGCGCTCGAGCTCCGCTGCGACCGCGGGCGCGGAGGAAGGGTCCTTCAACAGTCCGCCCTTGCCGATCGCTTCGCGCCCGGCTTCGAATTGCGGCTTTACCAAAAGCGCTGCAATGGCGCCAGGCTCGGCGATCTTCAACGCAGGCGCCAGCGCCAGCTTCAGCGAAATGAACGAAACATCCGATACGACGAAGGTTGTTGGCCGGCCGATATCCTCTGCCGTCAAATTGCGGGCGTTCAGCCCCTCGATATTCGTGACCCGCGGATCGCCTGCGATGCGCGGATGCATCTGCCCGTGACCGACATCAATGGCGGTCACATGGGCCGCGCCGCGCTCCAGCAGCACTTCCGTGAAGCCGCCCGTCGAAGCGCCGATGTCGAGACAGTGGTGGCCCGCCGGATAGAGATGGAAATGATCGAGCGCCGCAATGAGCTTGAGCGCGGCACGGGAGACGTAATCCTGCGCCGGATCATCGACCTCGATTTCGGCGTCCTCGGCAAGGAGCGCGCCCGGCTTTGTCACGACAGCGCCGCCGACCTTCACTGTGCCACGGCTGACGGCATCGCGTGCCCGCGAGCGGCTGGAAAAAAGACCGAGGCTCACGAGAAGCTGGTCGAGGCGCTGGGTATTCTGATCGGACATCGGCTGTCCATGACCGGCAAATCCGCCGCTTGCAAGCCTTTTGTTGCCGGCGCGCAGGTGAGATGACGGCTTTCGAGGAAATGCGGGAGCGGGTGGAAACAATTTCTCCCCCAAATTTTGGCCAGGACAGATTAAGTAAATTTAAAGCCGGTGCCCGTAGCGTCGCGGTGATTGCAGCGGTCCGCTCGGGCCGTTCCCTGCCATGATGGCATCAAAACCTCCACCTGCAGATCATGATTCAGTTTTATTCGCTCTGCCGCTGCGTCTCGCGCGGCTTGTTTCGCCGTTTTTGTCAGGAGAGTTGACCGGTGTTCGCCAACATGTCCTTGAAGGGAAAGCTTGCCGCAACCTTTGCTGCACTGATTCTCATCTTCATTTCCGTCTCAGCCCATGTGTACAGCAAGGCGAACGCCTCGGCTGCTGCTGCCGCCGAACAGGAGAAATCGGAGCTCCTCGTCAATCACATCGACGACGCGCTGCAGGCGATGCTGGAGCAGGCCGTCAACCTGCGGGGGTTCATCCTCTTCCGCAGCGACAGCACCTATGGCGATATCTTCGCCAATCGCGAACGCATGCTGAAGGCGATTGCTGCCGCCAAGCAGACAGCTGCAGGCGAGGCCGAACTGATCGGGATGATCGACGGCATGCAAAAGGCGGCCGATCTCTATTTCCACGAACTCGCCGAACCGCAGGCCAAGGCCCGCAAGGAAACCGAGACGCCGATCGCAGACGTCGTCAAGATCGGTGTGAACGCCACGAAAGGACAACTCGACGGCTTCCGTCAGGCCTCCGCCAAGATCAAGGCTGTCGCCCGCGAAAAGTCGGCGGCCTTTGCCACAACCCAGCTCGACGCCAACGAGGATCTGACCTTCACGCTGATCGTCGGTGGCATCGCTGCATCGCTTGCCGCAGCATTGCTCGCCTGGCTTCTATCACGTACCATCGCGCAGCCGATCGTCGGCATGACCGTCGCCATGAGCCGCTTGGCAGCTGGCCACAACGATATCGACGTGCCGGCGCTTGACCGCGGCGACGAAGTCGGCCTGATGGCGAAGTCGGTGCTGGTCTTCAAGGAGGCCGCAATCGAAAAGCAGCGCCTTTCCGGCGAGACGGACCGCATGCGCGACGAGGCCGAGCGCCAGCGCCAGCTCTCCGACGAGGAAAAGGCCCGCGAGGCAGCCGAGATCCGCTTTGCGATCGACAGTCTGGCAGGCGGTCTTTCGAACCTGGCCAACGGCGATGTCGCAAGCCGGATCGCAACGCCCTTCTCCGCTCACTTCGACAGCCTGCGAAACGACTTCAACCATGCCGCTGAAAAGCTTCAGTCGGCACTCCAGGCGGTTGGCCGCAATGCCTCGGCGATCAATGCCGGCGCCGGCGAAATCCGCTCTGCCGCCGACGACCTCGCCCGCCGCACCGAACAGCAGGCTGCTGCCGTCGAGGAAACCGCCGCAGCTCTCGAAGAGGTCACGACGACGGTCCGCGACAGCGCCAAGCGCGCCGAAGATGTCGGCCATCTGGTCGAGCGTGCGCGTCTCGGTGCCGAGCGCTCCGGCGATGTCGTCCGCAAGGCCGTCACCGCCATGCAGCAGATCGAGAAGTCATCGGGCGAGATCAGCAACATCATCGGCGTCATCGACGACATCGCCTTCCAGACGAACCTGCTTGCCTTGAACGCGGGCGTCGAGGCCGCCCGTGCAGGTGATGCGGGCAAAGGCTTTGCCGTCGTCGCCCAGGAGGTGCGTGAACTGGCTCAGCGCTCCGCCAACGCCGCCAAGGAGATCAAGGCTCTGATCACGACCTCAGGCGACCATGTCAACACCGGCGTCTCGCTTGTCGGTGAAACCGGCAAAGCGCTTGCCGAGATCGTGAGCGAGGTCCAGGAGATAAATCGCCATATCGGGGCGATCGTCACCGCGACGCGCGAACAGTCGATCGGCCTGCAGGAGATCAACACCGCCGTCAACAATATGGACCAGGGTACGCAGCAGAATGCTGCCATGGTCGAAGAGCAAACGGCGGCAAGCCATGCGCTGGCTCAGGAAGCCAACGCGCTGGACGCCTTGCTGCAACAGTTCAAGCTCGGCCAGGCCGTACCGTCGGCCACGCCCCGTTCGATTGCCGCGCAATCAGGCGCCCGCCCTGTTGCATCGCCCGCCCGCGCGCTGACCAACAAGCTCGCCAGCGCCTTCGGCGGCAAGGCGGCAACCGCCGCAGCCGTACAAGACGATTGGACGGAATTCTGAGATCGCTGATCGATCTGGCATATAAGAGGGGCGGCCGGTTTGGCCGCCCTTCTCGTCGTTGCGTGCTAGCCGCGCATCCGCTCGACGTCGCGTTTCGGCGCCATATGGGGGAACCGGACATAGTCGCCGCTGAACTGCGGCGGGCTGTCGTAGCCTACGCGAAATCCCGCTTCGGCCGCCGTCATGCCTTCGACGACCATGCGGCGCCGCGCCTCCTGCAGCCTGATTTGCGCACGAATTCGATCGCGCGGCCGATCTGGTTCAGTCGGCTCTCGCCATTGGCGATCTGCTCAAGCAGACCCGCCTGCGGCCCGCTCAGCAGCCGGTACAGGATCTCGCCTTCAAAAAAGCGGTGCCAGGACCTCCGCATGTTCCGGCTGCGCTGGCTCCTGCGACTGACCTGCCGCCGCCTCGGTGCGGCCGCATACCGGACGGATGAAGTAGATTGCTAGTTTTGGGCCGCCTTCGCGCTGCCGAAGGCTCCGGATGGCGTCAGCCCGCAACCCCCACGGCTGCGCCGTGGCCGAGTGTCCGGAAAACCGTTGAAACGATGCCTGCGCGGTCGAGGCCGGCATGGGCGTTCATCACCTCTGGTTTCGCCTGCTCCATCCAGATATCGGGCATGGTGAGCGAGCGGACCTTCAGGCCGCTTTCGAGCAGACCTTCCATCGCGAGGAAATGCAGCACATGACTGCCAAAGCCGCCGATGGCGCCTTCTTCGACGGTGATCAGCATTTCGTGGTGGCGGGCGAGCTGGCGGATCAGGCCGTGGTCCAGCGGCTTGGCGAAGCGCGCATCGGCAACCGTGGTCGAAAGGCCGGCAGCTTCAAGATCTTCGGCCGCAAGCATGCAGTCCGCGAGCCGCGAGCCGAAGGAGAGCAGCGCAACCTTGGTGCCTTCCTTGACAATGCGGCCCTTGCCGATCTGCAGGATTTCGCCGCGCGCCGGCATCTCGACGCCGACACCTTCGCCGCGCGGATAACGGAATGAAATCGGGCCGGCGTCATAAGCCGCCGCCGTACGAACCATGTGCTTCAGTTCCGCCTCGTCGGCCGCAGCCATGACGACGAAGCCGGGAAGCGTCGCAAGGAATGTCGTGTCGAACGAGCCCGCATGCGTCGGGCCGTCGGCGCCGACGAAACCAGCGCGGTCGATCGGGAAACGGACCGGCAGGCCCTGGATTGCGACATCGTGGACGACCTGGTCGTAGGCGCGCTGCAAGAAGGTGGAATAGAGCGCCGCAAACGGCTTGTAACCCTCGGTGGCGAGGCCGGCCGCGAAGGTGACGGCATGCTGCTCGGCGATGCCGACATCGAAACAGCGCGCAGGGAAGACTTCGGCAAGCTTGTCCAGGCCGGTGCCGTTCGGCATGGCCGCCGTGATGCCGACGATCTTGTCGTCGAGCGTTGCCTCCTGCACCAGCGCCTCGGCGAAGACGCTCGTATAGCTCGGCGCGTTTGGCTTCACCTTGGCCTGCGCCCCTGTGATGACGTCGAACTTGTTGACGCCGTGGTACTTGTCGGCGGCGGCTTCGGCAGGCGGATAACCCTTGCCCTTCTGCGTGACGACGTGGATCAGCACCGGACCCTCGGCGTTGTCGCGCACATTGCGCAGCACGGGGAGCAGATGCTCGAAGGAATGACCATCGATCGGGCCGATGTGGTAGAAGCCCATTTCCTCGAACATGGTGCCGCCGGTGACGTAGCCTCGCGCATGCTCGACGGCGCGGGTGAGCGCCCGGTCGACTTTCTTGCCGAGATAAGCCGTCAGTTTCTTGCCGAAATCGCGAAAGCCCATATAGGTCCGTCCGGAGGCGAGGCGGGCGAGATAGGCGCTCATGGCACCCGTCGGCGGGGCAATCGACATATCGTTGTCGTTGAGGATGACGATGAGCCTTGCATCGAGCGCGCCGGCATTGTTCAGCGCCTCGTAAGCCATGCCGGCCGACATGGCGCCGTCGCCGATGACGGCAATCACGCGTCGGTCTGTCTTGCTGAGTTCCGCGGCGACTGCCATGCCGAGACCCGCGGAAATCGAGGTCGATGAGTGCGCAGCCCCGAAGGGATCGTATTCGCTCTCGGCGCGCCGCGTGAACCCGGAAAGGCCGCCTTCCTGACGCAGCGTGCGGATCCGCTCGCGGCGGCCGGTAAGGATCTTGTGCGGATAACACTGGTGGCCGACGTCGAAGATCAACCGATCCCCGGGCGTATCGAAGACACTGTGGATGGCGATCGTCAGTTCGACGACGCCGAGACCCGCGCCCAGATGTCCGCCGGTGCGCGAGACCGCGTCGATCATCTCGTCTCGGACTTCGCGCGCAAGCTGCGGCAGGTCACGATCCTCGAGCTTGCGCAGGTCGGCGGGATATTTGACCTGGTCGAGCAGCGGGGTTTTCGGCTGATGTGTCACGGGCGGGAGCTCTTTCTTATGGTTCTTGCTTTGCTTATTCGATTAGATTGCGGCAAAACAAGTGCATTTCAAGAACCGCAACCCCATAATTCTAAAGGAGTTCATCCTTCAGGCAAAGGCACGAATTCCTCTTCGTCCCCCGGAACGATGTCGAAGCGGCCGGTGCGCCATTCCTCCTTCGCCTTCTCGATACGCTCCTTGGAGGAGGAAACGAAGTTCCACCAGATGTACCGCTTCGAATTCAGCGCCGCACCCCCAAAGAGCATCAGATGACAGCCCGCAGGACCTGCCTCAAGGGTGATCGCGTCACCTGGCCGGAAGACGAGCAGCTGATCCGCGGCAAAGCGGTCGCCGGCGATGATGACTTCGCCCGAAAGCACATAGGCTGCGCGCTCTTCATGCGCCGCGCCGAAGGGGAACCTGGCGCCCGGTTCAATATCGAGGTCGGCATAGAGCGTGTCCGAAAACACCTTGACCGGCGACGTCATGCCTTCGAAGGAGCCGATGACGACGCGCCCTCTGACGCCACGTTCATTGATCAGCGGCATCTCGCTTTTTTCCGTATGGGCAAAGCAGGGGTCGATTTCTTCCTTGTCGTCCGGCAGTGCCAGCCAGGTCTGCAGGCCCGACATCAGCAGCGGGTGACCACGCAGATTGTCGGGCGTGCGCTCCGAATGCACAATGCCGCGTCCGGCCGTCATCAGGTTGATGTCGCCGGGCCGTATCACCTTCTCGGTACCAAGACTGTCCATATGCCGGATTTCGCCATCGAAAAGGTAGGTGACTGTCGACAATCCGATATGCGGATGCGGCTTCACATCGAGCGCCTCGCCGGGCTTGAGAATCGCCGGTCCCATCCGGTCGAAAAAGATGAACGGCCCCACCAGCCGCCGCTGCCGCGTCGGAAGCGCCCGACGCACCTGAAAACCGCCGATATCGCTGGTGCGCGGAATGATTAGATTCTCAATGGCGTCGCAGGCGAACGCGTCACCGGGCAGCGGGTCTTTACCGGGGAAGAAGGACATATCGGTTCTCCGAGCACGAGGGCGCGACCAGCAATAGCGCCTGGAGGGCCGCCGCGAAAGGGTTCATGTTCGTCAGATGGCTGTGAAGCCGTTATCGACGAAGAGATGGGCGCCGTTGACGAAGCTGGATTCGTCGCTCGCCAAATAGAGCGCCGCCCTCGCCACGTCTTCCGGCTCACCGATCCTCCCCTGCTGCGCAGCAATCGCGGCGTCGGAAACATCGACCCCAAAGGCCTGTAAGTCGGCCACCTCACGAAGGCCGTGCGGCGTGCGGATGAAGCCGGGGCAGACAGCATTGCAGCGGATGTTGCGGTCGCGGAATTCTACCGCAATCGCTCGCGCGAACATATGCACTGCGCCCTTGGTCGTGTCATAGAGCACTTCCATCGGCGTTGCGGCAACGGCGGAGATGGACGAGGTACAGACGATCGATCCGCCGCCTGCCGAAATCATCTTCGGCAACACGGCCTTTGTCATCAGGAACATCGAGCGCACGTTGACGGCATGCAGCCAATCCCATTCCTCAAGCGTCGTTTCAAGGAACGGCTTGATGACGATGGTGCCTGCATGATTGAAGAGCACGGTAACGGCGCCATAGCGCTCCTCGATACCGGCAACGGCCGTGTTCACCGCTTTCTCGTCGGAAACGTCGGCAACCCAGTAATCCGCTTCACCGCCTGCATCCCGGATGGCCGTGGCGGTCTGCGCCGCCGCCTCGCCATTGCGGTCTATGATCGCGACACGAGCGCCTTCGGCCGCAAACAGCTTTGACGCTGCGCCGCCCATGCCGGTCGCACCGCCTGAGATGATGGCAACCTTGCTCTTCAGCCTATCCGTCATTCTGAACTGTTCCCTTTGCTGTTTGGTGGGGGATGTTAGACTGACGATTTGCTTCCGGCCTGAAGTCTTGGGCAAATGTTTTACGAGCTCACGCCCCGTCCAGCGGCTCCGTGCCCTGCGGTTTGCCGGCGCGGTCGAGCCGGATCTTCTCGATGCGGTTTTCGGCCGCCGAAAGCAGGGTCTCACAATGCTTCTTCAGCGCTTCGCCGCGCTCGTAGATCTCGATGGATTCATCGAGCGCCACGTCGCCGCGCTCCAGGCGGGCCACGATGCTTTCGAGTTCGGCAACCGCCTTTTCGAAGGAAAGACCGGAAACCTCCGGCTTGGCGCTGTCAGTCATACTCAACCCTTCATCAATCGGAGCACATGCAGGCCTGCCGATTCGGCAAGCCCTTCCAGATCATAGCCGCCTTCCAGCAGGCTGACGACCCGGTTGGAGGCGCTTTTGTCGGCTATCTCCAGCAATCTTCCGGTCGCCCAGTCGAAATCCTCGCCGACGAGATTGATCTGCGCCAAGGGATCGCGGTGATGCGCGTCGAAGCCGGCAGAGATGATGATGAGGTCCGGCCGGAAATCGACAAGCGCCGGCAGCACGCGCGTTTTGAATGCCTCGCGGAAATGATCGCTGCCGACATTCGGCGAAAGCGGCGCATTGATGATCGTGCCGTGCTTGCCGCTTTCGTCCTTCGCTCCCGATCCCGGATAGAGCGGCATCTGATGCGTCGAGCAGAAGAGCACGGAGGCGTCGTCCCAGAAGATGTCCTGCGTGCCGTTGCCGTGGTGTACATCCCAATCGACGATCGCGACACGCTCGGCGCCATGGCGCCTTTGGGCATGGCGCGCGGCGATCGCTGCATTGTTGAAGAAGCAGAACCCCATCGCCGTCATCTTCTCCGCGTGATGCCCCGGCGGGCGGGCGGCGACGAAGACATTGTCGGCCTTGCCGGTGAAGACGTCATCCACCGCAGCCATGGCCGCACCGACGCCCGTCAGCGCCGCCTGCAGGCTCTTCGGGCTCGCATAGGTATCGGCCTCGATCTGGTTGATCTCGCCGTCTCCTTCGGGAATCTGGCGCATGACGGCGCGCAGATGTTCCTCGGGATGGGCAAGCAGCACGGCCTCCTCGTTCGCCTGCGGCGCCTCCTTGCGCTCCAGCCGCTCGAAATTCGGATGGCCGAGCGCGACGTTGATTGCCCGCATCCGGTCCGGCCGCTCGGGATGGCCCGCGGGTGTGACATGTTCGAGAAAGATCGGATGTTCGTAAAGGCGGGTGCTCATGCGGAAACTCTTATCGCTTGCCCCAGTCATGATCCACAGCAGATGGTGCAAATGCCGGCAATTTCAACATACGCGCGGTGTCGTGCCCATGTCAGCTCCACCGTTTACTTCGGCCTGTGTCGCCATTAGTCTTTCAGCAGGGAAATGAGGATAGGCAGGCAGATGGCAAAATCAGCGCGCTCGAACGTAGCGGAAATACGCGTGCCGTTTCGGGATGTCGACATGCATGGTGAGATGTTCATCTCGTCCTATATTTCCTATGCCGAATCCGTACTTGCAAATTTCTGGCTGACGCGGCCGGAAGTGGAAGGCGAGCCAATTTATACTGCAAGCAAGATTTCCTGCATCCTGCACCGGCCCTTGCACTACGACGAACTGATGGAATTCACGACTGCGGTCGACAAGATCGGCGTTCGCTCCGTCGGCTTTCTGATTGCCGTCGAGGCAGAAGGCGAACGCGCCGCCGAGGTCGAGATCATCTGGCAGGCGCGCAATCGCGAAGACCTGTCGCCGGCCGCGCTCCCTGAAGAAACGCGCGACTGGCTTTACACCTTCGTTGATTAGGCTCCAAACCTAAGCACGTGCAGGCAGCAGCGGATAGCCGACCATGACGGCGCGGCCGGCGAGCGCTGCGACGAACGCCTTGATGACATCGCCGGGGACGAAGGCCATCGAGCCGACGAACGCCTGTTGCAGGCCGACGCCGGCAGCGACCACGAGATAGGCGATCCCGAAAGCATAGAGAACGATGATGCCGCCGATCGCAGATGCGAGGAAGAAGCCGACCGTCTGCACGAGGCCGGACTGCTCGGCCCTCACCAGGCGCTCGGCGACATAGCCGGTGACGGAGGCGGCAAAGAGCCAACCGATGAGGAAACCGGTCGTCGGTGCGGCAAATGCCGCAAGGCCGCCGCGGCCGCCTGAAAGCACCGGAAGGCCGATCGCAACGAGAACAAGCACGATCAGCACGGCGATCGCGCCGCGGCGCGCGCCGAGCACGACGCCTGCCATCATGACGCCAAGCGACTGCGCGGTGATCGGCACCGGAATGAAGCCGAGCGTGATCGGCGGCAGAATGCCGAGCGCCACGATGATTGCGGCAAAGAGGGCTGAGAGAACGAGGTCGCGGGTGCTCATCATGGGCTCCGTGTTTACAGAATGTTAACTCACATGCCGCCGAACGCCGCGCGCGTCAATCGCTGCGGCAATATTATCCGCATCTCTGAGCGTGAGGATGATCAACGGCGCAAGCACGGTGACGGGCCGCAACTTAATGCCGCGGGCTGCATGCGCCTCCTTGATCGCCTGGTAGCGGCCAAGGATTTCCGGCACGAAACGGACGACGAGGCCGACCGCAAGTCCGACATCGTTCGCCGCCACCAGGCCGGCCCGCTCCAATGGGCGGGCAAGCAGCGTGATCTCGTCGATGAACTCGCCGATCGTCGTTGTTGCCGTCACCGCCGCCGCAAAGAGCATCAGCGCCGTCAGCCGCAGCAGCGCCTCGACCGCGCCATGCCAGGGATTGAAGGCGAGGCTGAAAAGTGCCACGACGAGAATCGTCAGCAGCACGGGCTTCAGCCGTGCAATCGCCTGCCCGAAAGGCAGGCCGAGGCTGAAATAGACGGCCCCTGTTATCAGCACGCCGAGCGAAAGCAGCGGAATGTTGCGGGTGGTGAAGAGAATGACGCCGAGGATCGCGAGAACAAGCAGCTTCGAGCGCGCCGGAAGCCGGTGCATGATGCTGGTTCCCTCGACATAAAGCGATTGCATCAGGCGGCAATCTCCCGGTAGCGCGCGATTGCCTCGGCCGCCGGCGCATCGGCGGCAAGCCTGCCCTCGTGGAAGAGCAGGACGCGGCCGAAATGCGCGACCAGTTCCAGATCATGGCTGATCACGATGGCGTTTTCAGGCAGGCCCTCGATGATCTTCTGCACCAATGCACGATTCTTGAGATCGAGCTGGTTCGTCGGCTCGTCGAGGATCAGGATATCCGGGCCTGTCACCAGAACCGCGCAGAGGGCGGCGATCTGCAACTCGCCGCCAGAAAGCTCATGCGCCCGGCGCGCTGCCAGATGGGCGGCATCGAAGCGGCCGAGTGCAGCTTCAACCTTCGCCTCGATCTCGGCCTTCGAGAAGCCGCGGCCCTTCAATCCGAAGGCAATGTCGTCGCGCACGATCGGCAGGATGATCTGGTTCTGCGGCTGCTGGAAGATGAAACCGACCTCCGGAAGGGCCGAATGGGAATCGGCCGTGTCCCGCCCATTGACGATCACGCGTCCGGCTGTCGGCTTCGTCAGACCATTGATCAGCCGCGCGAAAGTGGTCTTTCCCGAACCGTTGAGGCCGATGACGCCGATGCGGTTTTCCGTAAGAGTGAGGGTCAGCGGCGAGAGCGCTTCGCGCGCGCCATAAGTGACTGCAGCCCCTTCGAAGCGGATCTCCAAATCATTCCCCTGTCACAATCCGATGCTGCTTCTATAGCCGCAGCGTCAAAAGTGCAAAACCGGGTGGCTAGGAACATTTTCCCGAATATGATGTGCCCATGACGAATCTCTTGTCGAACAGCGATGCCCGCCGCGTCTTCCTCGCCAAACAGGGCCTCAGCTCTGCGCCGAACCGCGCCCTGACCAAGGCCGGGCTGCTGCAGCTGATCCATAACATCGGTTTCGTGCAGGTGGATAGCATCCAGACGGTGGAGCGGGCGCATCACCAGATCCTCTTTTCCCGCAACCAGACATACAGACGCGAACACCTGACCGCGCTCCTGGAGAAGGACGGCGCGCTGTTCGAACATTGGACGCACGACGCCTCCATCCTGCCGAGCGCCTTTTTCAAATACTGGAAGCACAAATTCCGGCACCAGGAAGAGGTGCTCGTCGAGCGCTGGCGCAAATGGCGCGGCGAGGGTTTCGAGCATGCCTTCGACGAGACCTACGAGCGCGTGGCGCGCGACGGCGCGATCATGGCGCGCGAGATCAAGGCCGACGGACACACCTCGGGCGGCTGGTGGAACTGGCATCCTAATAAGACCGCGCTCGAATATTTCTGGCACACCGGCAAGTTCGCCATCGCCGGCCGCTCCAATTTCCAGAAGATCTATGATCTGGTCGAGCGTGTCATCCCCGCCGAATTCCGCGATCCGGAAGTAAGCCGGGAGGAGTTTGTCGATTGGGCGTGCCGCAGCGCGTTGAAACGGCTCGGTTTTGCGACACACGGCGAAATCGCCGCCTTTTGGAATCTGCTGTCGCCGGACGAGGCCAAGGCCTGGGTTTCAACCCATCGCGACGAGCTGACCGAGATCCTGATCGAACCGGCGCTCGGCGGCAAGCCGCGCCCCTCCTGGGCCTTTGCGGATTTCCTTTCGACGCTGGATGGCTATCTCGAGGCTCCGGCGCGCATTCGCGTCTTGAGCCCCTTCGATCCGACGATCCGCGACCGCAACCGCACCGAACGCCTGTTCGGCTTTTTCTACCGCATCGAGGTTTTCGTACCTGAGCCGAAGCGCGAATACGGCTATTACGTCTTTCCGCTGCTCGAAGGTGACAAACTCATCGGCCGCATCGACATGAAGGCCGACCGCAAGAAGGGGACGCTGGATGTGAAGCGGCTATGGCTGGAGCCCGGCGTGAAGGCTTCTGCGGGGCGGATGGAGAGGCTGCGCGCGGAACTGGAGCGCGTGGCGAAGTTTGCGGGGGTGGAGAAGGTTGTGTTTCTCATGGGGTGGAGGGGTTAGCCGCGTGTCTCTTCTCCCCAGCGGGGAGAGGTGCCGGAGCCTAGCTTACGAGATTGTCGGAACGCTCCTCTCATCCGGCGCGGCGGGCTGCCTTTCTCCCGGGGGCAGAAGGGAACCTCTCACCAAATCTCCGTCTTTGAAATCTTGATTCCAAATCCCTCCAGCCCGACATAGTGTCGCTCGCGGCTGGTGAGGAGCCTGATCGAACTGACGCCGAGGTCTTTCAGGATCTGCGCGCCCAAGCCGATTTCCAGCCATTCGCTTTCGCGGCTCTTGGCTTCGGCGTGGGCTTCGCGTCCCTGGCTGCGGGCCTTGCGGCCGTTGTCGTAGTGGCCCACGCCCACGGAGCCTTCGCGGAGGTATACGATGATGCCGCGGCCTTCCTCGGCGATTTTCTGCATATAGTGGTCGACCGGGCTTTTCTTGCCGAAGAGGTCCTCGGCGACATTTTCCGGGTGCAGGCGCACTGGGATGTCGATGCCGTCGCGTATATCGCCGAAGACGACGGCGAGGTGCTGCATCGGATCCCAGGGGAGCGAGTAGGTGTGCGCCTTGGCTTTGCCGAACGGCGTCTCGATATCGAAGCTGGCGCCGAGTTCGATCAATGTTTCCTTGCGCTGGCGATAGGCGATGAGGTCTGCGACCGAGACGAGCTTCAGCCCATGCTTTTCGGCAAAATCGATGACCTGCGGCCCGCGCGTCACCGTGCCGTCGTCATTAACGAGCTCGCTGATGACGCCGATCAGCGGCAGTCCGGCGAGCCTGCAGAGATCCACGGCCGCTTCCGTATGGCCGGAGCGCATCAGAACGCCGCCTTCGCGGGCAACGAGTGGAAAGATGTGGCCGGGCCGGACGAAATCGCTTGCACCGACATTCGGATTGGCGAGATTGCGCACCGTCAGCGTGCGGTCGTCGGCGGAAATGCCGGTCGTCGTGCCGTGCTTGAAATCGACGGACACGGTAAACGCCGTCGTGTGCGCGGAGTCGTTTTCGGCCACCATGGCGTTGAGGTTCAGTCGCTTCGCCTCTTCTTTCGGCATTGGCGTGCAGACGATGCCGGAGGTATGGCGGACAATGAAGGCCATCTTTTCCGGTGTGCAATGGACGGCGGCGACGATCAGGTCGCCTTCGTTCTCCCGGTCGTCGTCATCCATGACGACGACGATTTCGCCGGCCTCGAAGGCCCGGATGGCATCGACGACACGCTTCTGGTCATAAGGCATGGGACAGTTCCTATTTCAGCCGGCCGGTCTGGCCGCGGTCGCGCAGGTAGTGGTCGGCGATGGCGCAGGCGACCATGGCTTCGCCGATAGGCACGGCCCGGATGCCGACGCAGGGGTCGTGCCGGCCCTTGGTGCGGATATCGACATTGTTGCCATCGGCATCAATCGAGCGCCGCTCGGTAAGGATGGAGGAAGTCGGCTTGATCGCAAATCGCGCGATCACCGGCTGACCGGTCGATATGCCGCCTAAAATACCGCCGGCGTGGTTGGAAAGAAACAGCGGCTTGCCGTCATTGCCCATGCGCATCTCGTCGGCGTTTTCTTCGCCGGTGATCTCGGCGGCACCGAACCCATTGCCTATCTCGACGCCCTTTACGGCATTGATCGACATCAGCAGCGAGGCGATGTCCTGGTCGAGCTTGGCATAGATGGGCGCACCGAGCCCGGCTGGAACACCTTCAGCCACGACTTCGACGACGGCGCCGATTGAGGAGCCGTTCTTGCGGATGCCGTCAAGATATTCCTCCCATACGGGGACGATCTCAGCATCCGGCGAGAAGAAGGGATTCTGGTTAACCTGATCCCAGTCCCAGTTCTGGCGGTTGATCTTGTGCTTGCCGATCTGCACGAGAGCTCCGTGAACTCTCATGTTCGGCACGACGAGACGGGCAATTCCGCCGGCAGCGACACGTGCCGCGGTCTCGCGAGCGGAGGAGCGGCCGCCGCCGCGATAGTCGCGGATGCCGTATTTGACGTCATAGGTATAGTCGGCGTGGCCGGGGCGGTATTGCCGGGCAATCTCGCCGTAATCCTTGGAACGCTGGTCCGTGTTCTCGATCATCATCGCGATCGGCGTTCCGGTCGTAGTCATCGTCTCGCCGTCGGCATCCAGCATCACGCCGGACAGCACCTTCACCAGGTCCGCCTCGCGGCGCTGCGTCACGAAACGCGACTGGCCGGGCTTGCGCTTGTCGAGCCAGGCCTGGATGTCTTCCAGCTTGAAGCGCAGGCCGGGAGGGCAGCCGTCGACGACGCAGCCGAGCGCCGGGCCGTGGCTCTCGCCCCAGGTTGTCACGCGGAAGAGATGACCGAATGTATTATGCGACATGTGTTCCGACCACGCGCGGCAACCCGCGCCATTCTCCAAAATGCGCGACACTCATAGGCCAAAAAGAGGTTGGGGCAAAAGCCTTTCTTTGCGCGAAATCCACGTGAGGGAGAAATGCTGTTTCCGCAATTGCAAACGATGCGGGTTTTGGACGTCATCGGCAATGAGAAATGCCGCGGCCCCTTCATCCGCCTGCCGCCACTTTCCCCCGTTCTGACGGGTAGATGGGGGCATGCCCTAGCCTTCCTCAAGTCTCGGCGCTGGGTATGGCAAGTTCCCTCGCCCCGTTTACGGGGAGAAGCGTTAGGGCGAGGGGCAAATCATGCGATGGAGAGCGGCACAAAATCGCAAACAGCTGTTTAAAGCCCCTCAGGAAGCGATCCGCCATGCCGCACCATCGGCTGCGGCGGCCGTGAAGTCGTCGAAGGAGAGGGGACGGGAGAAGGCGTAGCCCTGCAGCAGGTCGCAGCCAAGATCGCGCAGCATATCGGCATGCGAGATCGTCTCGATCCCTTCCGCCACCGTTTCGACGCCGAGCGAGCGGGCGATGTCGATGATCGAGCTTACCAGTGCGCGCTCCTGCGGGGAGTTGAGGATCGGCTGCACGAGTTGGCGGTCGATCTTGAGCCGTTTCGGCTTCAGCTTCAACAGGCTGACGATCGATGTATGGCCGGTGCCGAAATCGTCGATTTCGATGTCGATGCCGAGCGCCTTGATGCGGTCGAGGTTGTGAGCCGCCACATCTTCGCTTTCGTCGAGGAAGATGGATTCCACCAGTTCGAATGAAAGCTCGCCCGGGCGTATCTGCAGGTCGCTCAGCGATTCGAAGAGGCTACCGTCATGCAGCCGCCGCGCTGAAACATTGACGGAGACCTGCGGCACTGAAACGCCGAGTGCTGCCCAGCGCATCTTGTCCTTCAGAGCGGTTTCGAGAACGATGCGGTCCAGCGCCTGCACCACGTTGATCTCGTCGGCGATGCGCAGGAACTTGTCCGGCGTCAGCAGGCCGTGGGCCGGGTGGTTCCAGCGCACCAGCGCTTCGACACCGGTGAGCCGCATTGTCCGCGCGCAAAATTGCGGCTGATACCAGGCGGTGAATTCGCCATTCTCGATGCCGGCAAGGATCTCGTCGGCGATGCGCTTGCTGTTGATGATGTCGGCCTGTAGGTTCTGGTTGAAGAATTCGTAGCGGTTCCGGCCCAGGCTCTTTGCGCGGTAGAGGGCGATATCGGCGTTGATCAGCACCTTGCGCGCGTCGACATGGATGCCGTTGGCAAGCGCGATGCCGATCGAAACGCCGCAGCGGCAAGGGAAGCCCTGGAAATCGACGGGCTGGCGCATTTCTTCGATGATCCGACCCGCCAGCGCGGCCATCTCCTCGTCGCTGGCATCGAGTGCGAGGATGACGAACTCGTCGCCGCCGATGCGCGCGACGACATCGCTGCCACGGACATTCTTCGAAAGAACCTTCGACGCATGCACCAGCATCGCGTCCCCGGCTGCGTGGCCGAGCGTGTCGTTGATCTGCTTGAAACGGTCGAGGTCGATGTGGAGGATTGCGAATTTCTGCCGCTGCGATCGGCTGCTGGCCGTCAGGTTTTCGAGCGCGATGTCGAGCTTGCGGCGGTTGGCCAGTGCCGTCAGCGGATCATGCAGCGAATTGTGCTCGATACGATTCTTGGCAAGTTCGAGCTCGATATTCTTGGCAACCGCTTCGTCCTTCGCTGCCTTCAGCTCGGCGGTCAGCAGCGCATCTTCCGTGACGTCGAGCGCGACGCCAATGAGCTTCAGCTGACCTGTCGCCGTCTGGTGCACTTTGCCGGTCGAGCGGATGTAGCGAATGCTGCCGTCCTCGGCCGGCACGCGGCAAATGAGCGTGTGCTTGTCGCCGAGCTGCTTGAAATGCCGTGCGCTTTCGAGCGCAAAACCACGATCTTCCGGATGAATGCAGGAAAGCCAAACATCCTGGGGCATGAATCCCTGCCGTGGTTCCAGCCCGTAGAGCTCGTGCATGCGTTCGTCCCAGACCGAGCCGGCCGTGCCGAGCGTCGTTTCCCAGATGCCGCACTGATAGGAATCGAGCGCCAGATCGAGTCGGGTTGAAAGTTCGGCAAGCTGCGTCTCGCGCCGGGAGAGCTCGTCCAGCGCCAGTTCCAGCTCGGCATTCTTGATATCGCTGTTTTCTTTTGCCTTGCGCAGCATATCGGCTGCCTCCGCGTCTGCAGTCACGTCCGCGACGATGCCGATCGTCCTGCCGGTACCGCCCGCATCCGTGTAGAAGGAGCCCACCGAGCGCAGATACCGGATGCGGCCGTCCGAAAGCCTGATACGGTACTGTGCCGTGCAGGACGTGCCTGCCAGGCTGCAGTTGAAAAAGTGCGTCTCGGCGATTGGCCGGTCTGCCGCCACGATTGCCTCGAGCCAGCTTTCAAGCGGATGACTGCCTTCGCCGGCAGGCTGGCCGTGAAGGCCCGAGGCGCGCGTGTCCCAGTAAAGGCTGTGGCCGTGATCCTGCAGTTCCCAGATGCCGATATTGGAAGAATCCAGCGCCAGGTTCAGCCGCTGCGAAAGTTCGAGCAGCTTCGTTTCGCGGGCCTCGAGCTCGTTGACATTGCGGGTGCGCTCGCCAAGAAGCAGGGTCGCGAGGAAGATCGGCACGATGATGACGCAGCCGGCCGCGATGATGATCAAGCGAAGCTGAAGCTGGTTCGGCGGAGCTTTGTTCCATCCGGTCGTGGGCACGGCCGAAAGCTCCCAGCGCCCGCCCGCGAAGGTGATATTGCGGCGGAACGGCTGCTTGTCGAGCACATCGGCGCTGCCGAAGAAGGGAAGGGCGCGTTGCTCGGCCACAGTCCCCAGGTCGCGCACCGCGATCGAAAGATGGTCGAGATGCGGGTAGCGTTCCTGGTTTTCGCTATTGCGCGCGGGTTTGAGGCCAGTGTTTTCGTAAAACATATCCTGGTCGATCGTGACTTCGACGGCACCCCAGATCTTGCGCTGCCCGTTCTCCTTGATGAAGATCGGAAAGAAGATCGCGAAGGCATCCCTTCCGCTGCCGATCTTGACCGGGCCGTAAAAACGCGCCTGCTGGTCTCCCGTATTGCGCCCGACGGACTGGCGCAGCATCAGCTTTTCACGCACATCCTTGCCGATGCGGCTCTTGCCGGACTGCGGCGGGAAGACGTTGCCGACGACGAAATCGGGTGCGACGGCGATGCTGACGAAATGGGGATTTTGGATGAGCAGCCAATTGATCTGGCGCGCCATTTCTTCATCGCCGGCTTTCGCGCTCACGGAAATCATGTTGGACAGATCGCGGACAACGGTAACGTCCATATTGATCTGTGCCGCCATGCGCGCGCGAATGAGGTTCGTCTCGTTTTCTGTGCGGATCTGCAGCTCTCGCAGATAGGCCGCAGTATTCGCACGGTCGAGCGTGAAGCCGACCACAACGACCACAAATGCGACGAGAGTCGAAACCAGCAGTGAAACCCAGGTATTCTTGAGTACCCGCCGCAATTGAATGTTGGCGCCTAGCCGGAAAAGCAAAAATATGTCCCCCTGTTCGGCGGAACTCTAGGAGGAACCGGTTAATTTACGATTTCCTGATGGTTCATCTTTGCGGCTTGCAATCAAGAGCGCTCGAATGGTTAGCGGCTGCTCTTGATCGTTGTTGAAGTGCCATTCATCAATGAGGCGCGGAAAGCCATTCTTCCGGGCAATTTTCGCCATATTCAGGAGCTTATCTGTGTTTCACTGGATTTTTGCGTCGAGTTCCAAGAGGGTTGCCGCGATGCGTTTTTTTGTTGCCACGCTGCTGGCCACAGCAAGTTTCCTGTCGCCCATCAGCAGCTTTGCGGAAAGCGCCGACGTCGAAGCGACCATCAAGAAAGTCGACATGAGCAGCCTCAGCCTGACACTCGATGACGGCAAGACATACCAGGCGCCCGAGGAGTTCAACTTCGATGGGCTGAAGGCCGGTGTGAAAGTGGTGATCTTCTACACGGAAGTCGACGGCAAGCGGGTGATCAACGACCTCGATATCGTGCAGTGATTAGAGACTATATCCAGCCGATCAGTCTTTTCGCAGTGTCGATCTTCAAGATTCGGTCCTGCGGAATTTCCCCCTCGGCAGCCTCGTGCTTCGGCAGATCGGCGATCATCTTGAAGAGGCTGCGGATGACGCCGCCATGCGTGACGCAAACGGTTGGGCGCTCGACGGAATTCAACCATGAGCGGATGCGCCACGACATGATTTCGTAGCTTTCGGCATAGTCGCCAGGCGGGATGAAATCCCATTTGTTGATATTGCGCTCGATGATGCGATCGCGCTGGGTCGCCTTCAGTTCCCGGATGGTGAAGCCTTCCCAGTCGCCGAAGGAAACTTCGACCAGCCGGTCGTCGCTGCGGTAGTCCTTGGGCGGCAGGCCCATTGCCGTGCGCATGATCTCCATCGTCTCGCGCGTGCGCTGGAGCGGGCTTGCGACGAAATCGAAGGGAATGGCTTCTACCCTGACAATCTCGGCCATGTCGATGCCGTTCAGCCGCGCCTGTTCGCGGCCGATGACATTCAGCGGAATATCCTTCTGGCCTTGCAGACGGCGTTCAGCGTTCCAGTCGGTCTGACCATGTCGGACCACATAGATGAGCAAGGCAGGTTCCGCTTGATTTGACTTCGATCAGTCCTTGATAACTGAAATATCCGGCGCGTCTACCGCCTTCATGCCGATCACATGATAACCGCTGTCGGCGTGGTGTACTTCGCCGGTGACCGAACGCGAGAGGTCAGACAGCATGTAAAGGCCAACATCGCCGACGTCTTCGATGGTGACGGTGCGGCGGAGCGGAGCGTTATATTCGTTCCACTTCAGGATATAGCGGAAATCGCCGATGCCGGAGGCTGCCAGCGTCTTGATCGGGCCTGCCGAAATCGCATTGACACGGATGTTCTTCGGTCCGAGATCGACGGCGAGGTACTTGACGCTCGCTTCGAGCGCAGCCTTTGCAACGCCCATGACATTGTAGTTCGGCATGACCTTCTCGGCGCCGTAATAGGTGAGCGTCAGCAGCGAGCCGCCCTCGGTCATGAGTTTCTCGGCGCGGCGTGCGACGGACGTGAACGAGTAGACGGAAATCTGCATCGTCTTGGAAAAATTGTCCGGAGAAGTATCGACGTAGCGGCCGGTCAGCTCGTCCTTGTCCGAAAAGCCGATCGCGTGAACGACGAAATCGATCTTGCCCCACATCTTTTCGATGTTCTCGAAAACCGCATCGATGCTCGCTTCATCACTGACGTCACAGTGGCCGGCGAGTACGCCGCCAAGTTCGGCAGCCAGAGGCTCGACGCGTTTTTTCAGGGCATCTCCCTGATATGTAAAGGCAATTTCGGCGCCCTGTGTATGAATGGCTTTGGCAATGCCCCACGCAATCGAACGATTGTTGGCGACGCCCATGATGACGCCACGCTTGCCTGACATGAGGCCTGTTGCTTGAGCCATATTTTGCCCCCTAATGAACCAATTGGAAGTTGCCTATGGCATAGGCCGTTAATCGGTTCAAGATTGCGGGCAATCATCAACTGTTAGGGATCGTAACAAAGGGTGCGCTTGTCACGAAAATTTCACAGAAACAGCCCTTCGCGCATGCTTCTCATGAGATCCGTGACCTTATCATCCGGCTTTTCCCACAACATAATGCGCAGCTCGACGATCAGGTCGCCCTTTCCGCCTGTGTCGTCGGGCAGGCCCTGGCCGGAGATTCGGATCGTCTTGTCGGATCCTGACCAGGCGGGAACGGTGACCTCGACCGGCCCGTTCGGCCCGTCGATGCGCGCTTCGGTTCCAAGGACGGCATTCTCGATCGTCACCGGCAGCACGGTACGCAGGTCGAAGCCGTCGACGGTGAAACGCGCATCGGATGCGATGTGGATGCTGACGACCGCGTCGCCTCGCTGCATGTTCGGCAGCTTGTAGCCTTGGCTCTTCAGCCGGACCTGAAGGCCTTCCCGTGTCCCGGCCGACAATGCGAAGCTTGCCTCGCGGCCCTCGCCGAGCTGCACCGTGGTCCAGCTGCCCTTCAATACGTCCTCGATCGTGACCGTTACCTGTGCGGATTGATCCGGTGCCTTTTCAGGTGCGGGCGCGCTGCCGGTAAAGCGGCGCACAAGCGATGTCAGAATGCTCAAGGGCTGGAGAATGCCGCCAGCGGCCGCAATCGTCTCCGTGCTTTCTTCCTCGGGCTTTACAGCTTCCGCTTCGAGTTTGCCTGCCTCCGCCTCTGTCCGCTTGCCGGCATTTGCCTGTGGATGAGCCGTCGCGCCGGCGCTTGCAGCCTTGGCCTGCGCGCCAAAAATGCGCACGACCATGTCTTCGGCGGATTCCGGGCTGAAGTGCTGCTGTTTTGCCGCCTCGGCGGCGGCCTTCGCAGCCTTCTGCGCGTTGGCGCGGGCGAGTTCTTCCATCACCCGTTCGGCATTCGCCTGCGCGGCCCTCGCACGGACTGCCGCCTCGCGAGCCGCCTGGCGCTGCTGCATGATCGTCTCGCCATTCATTCGCGCCTCTGCCATCCGTGCGGCCGTATCGAAAAGGCTGCGCTTCTTGGGGTCCTTCAATGTCTCATAGGCACGACCGACCTCGGCGAAACGAGCCGTTGCGGTCGGATCGCCCTGGTTGTGATCCGGATGAACGGCCTTGGCCATGTTGCGCCAGGCCGCCTTGATCTCGTCTGTCCCTGCGTCCTGAGGAACGCCCAAAATCTTGTAAGGATCGCGCATTTAATAACCGCCGGTGTTGCGATGCGGCGTGCCTGTCCTTGCCCAGCACCCCGAAGCCCAATGACAACTCTCCGCGCGCCTTCCGGCATTTCAGACGAACCGGAACACGCGTCTACTAGCCGATCGTGCGTCAGAGTTACTAATCAGTCCTTATTTTTCGGGGAGGGGAATGCGGCTTTCGCCGCAAATGGTTAGCTTTCTGCTAAGCATTGCGGCTGCGGTCCGGCTGCGATTAATCATGTCTTGAAGCGGGTCAGCCTTCCGGCTGGAAGCTCAGCAGTTGCCAGTTGCCGCCGCCGACGAGGCAGGTCTTGCCGTAGAACTTGGCAATGCCGGCATAGGAGTGCCGCGTCGTGCGGAACTGGCGGCAGACCTGGCCCTGATCGTTGTTTTCGACGATCGTGTCGATGACGCCGGCGCTGCCGGTGGAGGAATTCGCCCAGGGCAGCGGCTGGCCGGCCATCCTCTGGATGTCGGCAGAGGTGACCGCGTTGCGAACCGTCATTTCGTCGGAAAGCGTATCGGTGCTCGGCGGCGTCTGCGGCACGGTTCCGGTGGCAACCGAACGGTCCACCTTCGAATCGCTCAGGAAGTCAAAACCGCCCGTCATGCAGCCAGAAAGCGGCAGCATCGCCGCGCCGATGACGAACAACGTGGCGCAACGGCACAGCAGGCCCTTTGTATGGCGATTTGACTTTGCTATGACTTCCACCCTGCGTCCTGTCCAGTCGTGAAAAGCTGGGCATTAAACCAATAAACCCGGGGCATTTGAGCTAATATGTCGGCAAATGAGTTAATAAGCGGTGACTTCACCGAGCGCGACGAGCCGTTCAAGCTTTTCGCGGAATGGCTAAAAGATGCCGAGGGTTCCGAGATAAACGATCCGAATGCGGTAGCGCTTGCGACGGTCGATGAAGATGGCCTTCCCAATGTCCGCATGGTTCTCCTGAAGGGATTCGATAGCGACGGATTCGTCTTCTACACCAATTTCGAGAGTCAGAAAGGCCGCGAAATCTTGGGGCAGAAAAAAGCGGCCATGTGTTTTCACTGGAAAACGCTGCGACGGCAAGTGCGCGTGCGCGGTCCTGTGGAAATCGTGACCGAGGAGGAAGCCGACGCTTATTTCCAGACGCGCGCCCGCGGCAGCCGCATCGGCGCCTGGGCATCCAAGCAGTCCCGTCCGCTGGAAAGCCGTTTTGCGCTGGAAAGAGCCGTGGCCGAATATACGGCGCGCTATGCCATCGGCGAAATCCCGCGGCCGCCCTACTGGTCGGGTTTCCGCATCAAGCCGGTTTCGATCGAATTCTGGAAGGACCAGAACTTCCGCCTGCACGACCGCATCGAATTCCGCCGCAAGGCCCCGGAAGGCGATTGGCAAAAGATCAGGATGTATCCTTAAGCGGTTAACGGCCCATCAGCTTCAGCGGAATGCCGGAGGCGAGTGCCGAGACATAGCGCGGCTTCTGGTAAAAGCCATTGAGAGAAAGCCGCGGCAGATAGGTGGTGCTGCCGGGCAGGTCCGGCCGCATGACACCCGGCCGGGTCGTCACCGCGACCTTGAACCTGAGTTCGGCTGCGATTGCCGCCTCGCGACGGCTTGCTGCTTCGGGTGTGCCATATGGGAATGCGAAGGTTTGCGGCCGTTTGCCGGTAATCGCCTCTACATGGTCGGCGGAAAGCGCTATTTCCTCCCGTGCTTCGGCTTCCGGAAGCCGCGCAAGCGCGCGGTGGCTGACCGTATGGGCGCCGATGGAGGCGAGGGGGCTTGCGTCGAGAAGATTGAGTTCCGCCGCGCCCATCACGAGATCGTCGACGAGTTCGGCCGGATCGATTTCATGGTGACGGGCGAGCGCATCGATCTTCGCAACCGCCGAGGCCTCGTCGGTGCCGTGGACATGGGCTGCTAACCGCGAGAATGCGGCATGCTGATCGGCCAATGTGAAAAGCGTGATGTTCTCTTCGCCTCCGCCGAAATCGAAGTGGACCTTTCCGGCCTTCCGCAAAACGGCGGCAAGCGTCTCCCACCAGATCGTGTGCGTGCGCTCCGTCAGGCCCTTTGCCACGAATACGGTAAAGGGTGCCGCGTGCTTCTCGAAGATCGGATAGGCGTGAACGAGGTTGTTGCGGTAGCCGTCGTCCAGGGTAAAGGCTGCGAAGGGCTGCTCGCCGGCCCGTCCGTAAAGCAATGCCGGAATCTCGTCCAGCGCGACGAAACGGTACCCGTCATGCGCAAGCCGCGTCAGCGCCGCATCGAGAAATTCCGGCGTGATTTCGAGGTGTGCATTCGGCTCGAAAGCATGCGGCTCGTGCGGCCTGACATGATGGAGGGTGAAGATCGCGCCGCGCCCGCGCGCGCTGCGCATGAGCCGGAGAGCAGCGATGAGATGCGCAGCTTCGAGCCCGCCGGTAATGGCGATCCGTTTCGCGCGACTTTTCCACAGCCTGTGCATTGCGCCTCCCTGAAGACGGGCGAACCTATCAATTATGGTGTTAAGCGTTGTTGAACGTTGCATTTTCGGGTGAAATCTTTACGTTCCGTTCACCAAGAGCAAAGAAAACTCAAAAAATCAGTGTCCGTTGCGTCAAAGTCGCGCCAAATTAGCGGCTTCTGTCGCAGAACGGGACATGTTTTGGCTTCGCCGCAGTCGGCACTTGTATTGAGGGGACTTCATGAAAAGGTTGTTGGCCGCATTTCTAGCTGTGACGCTTGCCGTTTCGGCACCGATCGCGGCCATGGCCGGCAGCGCCTCCCTCATCCTCGATGCCCGGACAGGCAAGGTTCTCGCGTCCGAGAACGGTGATGTGCTGAACCACCCGGCGTCGCTCACCAAGATGATGACGCTCTACCTCACCTTCGAGGCGCTGAACCGCGGCAAGATCACTTGGGACACGCCGATCGTCATGTCGAAATACGCATCCAGCCGCCCGCCGACAAAGCTCGGCGTGAAGGCGGGCGGAACGATCACCGTGCGCGAAGCCGTCTATGGGATGATCGTTAAATCCGCGAATGATGCCGCGGCCGCGGTGGGCGAAACGCTCGCAGGCTCCGAAAGCAACTTCGCCCGCGTAATGACGCAGAAGGCCCGTCAGCTCGGCATGAACCGTACCGTCTTTTATAACGCTTCCGGCCTGCCGGATAAGCGGCAGGTGACGACGGCCCGCGACATGTCCACCCTTGGCGTTGCGCTGCTCAAACACTATCCGAGGGAATACCGGCTCTTTTCGATGACGGCGTTCACCTTCCGCGGCAAAACCATCCGCGGACATAACAACCTGATGGTTCGCTACCAGGGTATGGACGGCATCAAAACGGGTTACACGAACGCCTCCGGTTTCAATCTCGTGAGCGCCGTGCGCGATGGCAACCGCCGCGTCGTCGGCGTCGTTCTCGGCGGCCGCACGGCCCGCAGCCGCGATGCCCAGATGGCCGCACTACTCGACAAGTATCTCGGCCGCGCTTCTAGCGGCGGCAGGCTGCTTGCAAGCGTCGGCGCCAAGCAGCCGGTCGAAGTCGCCTCAGCCGCCGATGCGGATGCACCGCTTGCAGCCGCCGCGCCACGAAGCGAAGCTGAAACCGGCACCGCACCTTTCGCGCTCGGTTACTCTGACACCGCAGCCGTTCCCTTGGAGCGTCCGGCAGCACTTGAGGAAATGGCCAATGCTGGCAAGCCGCAGCCGTCGATCCGCGGCTGGCAGATCCAGATTTCCGCCGCTCCAAGCGCCGACGCCGCCCGTGCGCTGCTTGCGCAGGCAAAGTCCGCAGGCGGCACGGCGCTGAAATCCGCAACGCCCTATACGGAAGCCTTCGGCGCCGGCGCCAACGCCATCTACCGCGCCAGCTTCGTCGGGTTCGAAAGCGAGCAGGCCGCCACCGCCGCTTGCGAAGCCCTCAAGAAGCGCTCCTACGATTGCGTGCTGCTCGCCAACCAAGGCTAAGCTCCCAAACATCCTTCGCTGGACAATCCGGACGAATCGGCCTTCTCCTGTTTTGGATACAAAAGGAGAACGCCGATGCTTGCCGATCTCGCGGAACAGTTCGAATCCTCTTCCCGCCGTTATGCTCAAGTGCATGGCATCGAAAGAGATCCGGATTGGTATCTCCTGAAGCTGCAGGAAGAAATGGGCGAACTCACGCAGGCCTGGAACCGCCTGAGCGGCAGAGGGCGCCCGAACGGCAAGGCGCCGGACGAGCTGAAGCAGGACCTCGCCGACGAAACGGCGGACATGCTCGGCCACATCCTGCTTTTCGCCCGCCAAAACGGCATCGACCTCGCACGAGCGATCGAGCGCAAGTGGCTGTTTAGGCCGTGAGCTGGGTGCGCTTCAGGAAAGTCGACTTGCCACGCAAGCTCCCGGCGATCGACCACCCGCCCTGTTCTTCGGTGTAAGACGCGCTCCCTTTCGTTCGTCCAGGGGAGCGGCTCGTTCATCAGCTCAAAATACCTGCCTTAGCGTCTGGCGGGCCTCAAAACGCGTTTCATGCGCCGAACATCCAGGCGAGGTGATATTCAGCAGGAACTTCTGCCGCCAAAGATTACTCCTGAACTGAGACTCTGGTCCGGTGGACGATCGCTAGACTTCCCTCCGGTAGAACTTGTTGTCCACGGCCATCAAGGGGAAGGAGCGGGGAAGGTCGCCGCGCTTGATCTCAGTGAAGCCGTTCTTCTCGTAAAAGCGATGCGCGGCCAGGAACCTGTCGGTCGTGCCAAGGAAGATCTCGAGAATGCCGTGCGCTTTGGCATGGGTAAAGAGCGTGTCGAGCAGCCTTGCGGCAACGCCGTATCGGGGCCCGCGCACGGGCGCGGCGACGAACATCTTGCGGAGCGCTGCCCGGTTGTTGCCGATATCCTTGAGGCCGATCGTGCCGACGATGACGCCGTCAAGCTCCGCGACCCAGAACTGGCCCTTGCCGGACTGGTAAAAATCCGGGATGACCTGCAGATCCGGTTGGTCGTCGGCTGTGATCGCGAAGCCGAATTCGTCGCGCTGGATCGGCAGGATGACCGAAAAGACGCCATCGATGTCAGGGGCGGCGAAGGGTCTAATCTCGATCTCGCTCATCGCCACCTCCGGATCGTCAGGTTGTCGTGCCGCCAACGGTCACCTGGTCCATGCGCAGATGCGGCTGTCCGACGCCGACCGGAACCCACTGCCCGGCCTTGCCGCAATTGCCGATGCCGGTGTCGAGCTTCATATCGTTGCCGATCATCGATACGCGCTTCATCGCATCCGGGCCGTTGCCGATCAGCATCGCGCCCTTGATTGGTGCGCCGATCTTGCCGTTTTCGATGAGGTAAGCCTCGGTGCAGCCGAAGACGAACTTGCCGGAGGTGATGTCCACCTGGCCGCCGCCGAAGGAGACGGCATAGATGCCCTTCCTCACCGAAGCGATGATCTCTTCCGGCATCTTGTCGCCGCCGAGCATGTAGGTGTTGGTCATGCGCGGCATCGGCACATGGGCATAGCCCTGGCGGCGGCCGTTGCCGGTCGGCTGCATGCCCATCAGCCGGGCGTTCTGGCGGTCCTGCATGTAGCCGACGAGCTTGCCGTTCTCGATGAGCACGTTGTAGCCGGAGGGCGTGCCCTCGTCGTCGATGGTGATCGAGCCGCGTCGGCTATCGATCGTGCCGTCATCGACCACGGTGACGCCCGGTGCAGCCACCATCTGGCCAAGCAGGCCGGCGAAGGCCGAGGTCCTTTTGCGATTGAAATCGCCTTCGAGGCCATGGCCGACCGCTTCGTGCAGCATAACGCCCGGCCAGCCGGAGCCGAGAACGACATCCATTGTGCCGGCCGGCGCTTCGATCGCTTCGAGATTGACGAGTGCCTGACGAAGCGCTTCGTCGGCGCCGTACTGCCAATTGCCCTCGGCAATAAAATCGCCGAAGCCGATGCGCCCGCCGCTGCCATAGGAGCCGCTTTCCTGCCGATCGTCCTTCCCGACGATGACGGAGATGTTGATGCGCGTCATCGGGCGGATATCGCGAACGCGATGACCATCGGCGCGCAGGATATCAACAACCTGCCAGCTTGCGGCGACTGAGGCCGTCACTTGGCGCACCTTGTCGTCCTTGCCGCGCAGGTATGCATCGATATCGGTCAGGACTTTAACCTTCTCTTCGAAGGTTGGCGAGCCGATCGGGTTCTCGTCGCCGTAGAATTTCTTGTTGGTGCGCTGGGGCGCTGCGGCGTAGCTGCCAGAATAGCCCTTCGTGACCGCTCCTACGGCCTCTGCCGCGCGCTTCAGTGCCGCAACCGAAAGATCGCCTGCATGTGCGTAGCCGACCGCTTCGCCGGCGACGGCGCGAAGGCCGAAACCCTGCTCGGTATTGAAGCTTCCGCCCTTGAGGCGGCCATTGTCGAACATCAGCGATTCCGCCTGCGCATGCTCGATGAAGAGCTCGCCGTCATCGGAGCCGGAAAGCGCCTCGGCAACGTGTTTGCGCATCGTCGTTTCGTCGGCGTCGAACAGCGTCAGCAGGTCGGTATTCATAGTCGTATTCTCCGCTTCGAAGCAGAAACGCTTCCAGGCCGATGTAGGTCCGCAGAGCTGTTCGAGCAAGCCCCTATCAGGGCAGGGCGTCGTAGCCTTCTGCAAAGCCCTTGAGGTCGACCGGAATACCGATGCCTTCTTCGGGCGTCTGGAAGACGATGAAAGTGGCGCTGGTGCCGCTGCGGAATGTCTTCAGCAGCTCGTCTTCGAGCACGACTTCGGCGTAGCAGCCGTCGGCAAAGCAGCGCACGAAATAGGCGCGGCCGATGTCCTTGCCGTCGACATTGAGGCCGAGGCCGTTCGGCAGCAGGACACCGAGCGGCGCCAGAACGCGGAGGATCTTCGACTTGCGGTCGGCGGTCTTCAGCACGACGACCGAGAGGCCGACCTCCGGCCGGTCTTCGGCAATCACGTTCTGCATCAGCGCGCATTGCTCGGCCGAAGCGCCAGCCGGCTTGTCGCAGACGACGGACCATGCGCCGTGGTTGGACTTCACGGTTCCGGGGGCCTGTGGCTGGCTTTGTCCGGGCGTTGCCTGCTGCGGGCGATCCGGTTGCGCTGGTGCCGGCTGTGCTGGTGCCGGTTGCTGGGCAGGCGGCTTCGGCGCAGGCTGCTGCTGGGCAAATACGGGGGTTGTCGCCGCGGCTGCGATGCTGGTGGTCAGAATAAGCGACCGCGCGAGGGAACGGAAACCCATGGAAACCTCTGGAATTCGAATCAGTGCCGCTATTGTTGAAGGCCGCCATCGGAAATGAAAAGCCCCGCCCCGTCAAAACCGGGGGACTACGGCAGAAATAGGACCTTTCGCCGATATTGTCGGGAGGGCGGATTGGTTGCAGCCGGTCTTTTTCATATGACCATGAAAATCTTCAGGAATGTTTTGCCCTGGCTGCGGAATTTGACTTTAGGCAAAAATGCCGCATAGACAATCGCTCTGGCCTGTTGCGGTAGATGGCAAACTGTGGTTTGAAGCGCTGAAGATGGCAAGGATTCTGCGTTCGATTTGTGGCAGATCAAGCGCTCGAGGGAGATACTAAGGTGATTAAGAAGGCTTATGCAGCACTGGCCGCGCTGGTCTGTCTGCTTTTTGCTTCCGGCAGTCTTGCCGATCAGCCGCTGCCGTGGCAGGCAACGCTGCAGCCGGCGGCAACGCCGATCATGCGGGAAATCCGCTGGTTCGAACAATATACGCTGTGGTTCATCGTTCCGATCACGCTTTTCGTTCTCGTGCTGCTGATCGTCGCCTGTTTCAAGTTCCGCGCCAGCGCCAATCCGGTGCCTTCGAAGACGAGCCACAACACGCTGATCGAAGTCATCTGGACGGTCGGGCCGGTTCTCGTTCTTCTCTTCCTTGCCGTTCCGTCGTTCAACCTTTTGACGGCGCAGCTCACCCTACCGGAAAACCCGGATGTCACGCTGAAAGCGACGGCCACCCAGTGGCAGTGGAATTACGAATACGCAGGCACCGGCGAGACGCCGCTCGCCTTCGATTCCTACCTGCTCAAGGATCCAGATCGCGCAGCTGCCGGCAAGTCCGACCTCGCCACCTATCCGCGTCTGCTCGCCGTCGACAACGAAGTGGTTCTGCCGGTCAACAAGACGGTCCGTGTTCTCGTGACGGCCGCTCCGACCGACGTTATTCACGCTTTCGCCATGCCGTCCTTCGGCATCAAGATCGACGCCGTTCCCGGCCGTTTGAATGAAACCTGGTTCAAGACGGAGCGCGAAGGCCTGTTCTACGGCCAGTGTTCCGAGCTCTGCGGCAAGGATCACGCGTTCATGCCGATCGCGATCCGCGTCGTGTCCGAAGACAAGTACAAGCAGTGGCTGACGGCTGCCGCTTCTGATCTTCCTGGAGCCTACAAGGCTCTCCTGGCTGCCACCGACGGTCCTGCAAAGACCGTCGACGTCGCCGAAAACATACAGTAATAGAAGGGGCTCGGGACAATGGCTGGACCTTCCGCTCACGATCATTCTCATGATCACTCGCATGACGCTCATGCGCATGACGATCATCACGACCACTCGCACAAGCCGAGCTTTGTCAACCGCTGGTTCTTTTCGACGAACCACAAGGACATCGGCACGCTCTACCTGATCTTCGCGATCATTGCCGGCATCGTCGGCGGCGCGCTCTCTGTTGCCATGCGCATGGAGCTTCAGGAGCCAGGCATCCAGATCTTCCACGGCCTGGCCTCGATGGTCTATGGTTACGAAGGCGACGCCGCCATCGACGGCGCCAAGCAGATGTTCAACATGTTCACGACTGCGCACGCGCTGATCATGATCTTCTTCATGGTCATGCCGGCGATGATCGGCGGTTTTGCCAACTGGATGGTGCCGATCATGATCGGTGCGCCGGACATGGCATTCCCGCGTCTGAACAACATTTCCTTCTGGCTAATCGTTCCCGCCTTCCTTTTGCTCGTGCTTTCGATGTTCGTCGAAGGCCCGGCGGGCGCTTACGGTGCCGGCGGCGGCTGGACACTCTACCCGCCGCTTGCCACCTCCGGTACGCCCGGTCCGGCGGTCGATCTTGCGATCTTTGCGCTGCATGTCGCGGGAGCCTCCTCGATCCTCGGTGCGATCAACTTCATCACCACGATCCTGAACATGCGCGCTCCGGGCATGACGCTGCACAAGATGCCGCTCTTCGCCTGGGCCGTTTTGATCACGGCTTTCCTGCTGCTGCTCTCGCTGCCGGTTCTGGCAGGCGGCATCACCATGCTGCTCACCGATCGCAACTTCGGCACGTCGTTCTTCGCGCCGGAAGGCGGCGGCGATCCGATTCTTTACCAGCACCTGTTCTGGTTCTTCGGTCACCCGGAAGTCTACATCCTGATCCTGCCAGGCTTCGGCATGGTCAGCCACATCATCTCGACCTTCTCGCGCAAGCCGGTCTTCGGCTACCTTGGCATGGCATATGCCATGGTCGCGATCGGTGCCGTCGGCTTCGTCGTCTGGGCCCACCACATGTATACGGTCGGCCTGTCGCTCGATGCGCAGCGCTACTTCGTCTTCGCGACGATGGTCATCGCCGTTCCGACGGGCGTGAAGATCTTTTCGTGGATTGCAACGATGTGGGGCGGCTCGATCACCTTCCGCACGCCGATGATCTGGGCGATCGGCTTCATCTTCCTGTTCACGGTGGGCGGCGTGACGGGTGTTCAGCTCGCTAACGCCGGTCTCGACCGCTCGCTGCATGACACCTATTACGTCGTGGCACATTTCCACTACGTTCTGTCGCTCGGTGCCGTTTTCGCCATCTTCGCCGGCTGGTACTACTGGTTCCCGAAGATGACCGGCTACATGTACAACGAGTTCGTCGGCAAGCTGCACTTCTGGGTCATGTTCATTGGGGTCAACCTGGTGTTCTTCCCGCAGCATTTCCTCGGCCTTGCTGGAATGCCGCGCCGTTACATCGACTATCCGGATGCATTTGCCGGCTGGAACTACGTTTCCTCGATCGGCTCCTACATCTCGGCCTTCGGCGTGCTGATCTTCCTCTTTGGCGTCTTCGAAGCCTTCGCCAGGAAGCGCGTCGCCGGCGACAATCCGTGGGGCGAAGGTGCCACGACGCTCGAATGGCAGCTGCCTTCGCCGCCGCCGTATCACCAGTGGGAACAGCTCCCGCGCATCAAGTAAGATGCTGATATTCCGGGCGCCGCATGCAAATGCGGCGCCCGGCCTTGAAGAATGCAGGACGGAAGAATGAGGGTCATAAACAATCACGAGGTACTTGTGAACGACGGCGAACATCTCCTGTCGGAAGCCAGTGCGCGCGATTATTTCGAGCTTCTGAAGCCGCGCGTCATGTCGCTCGTGGTCTTCACGGCTTTTGCCGGCCTCGTGCTGGCACCCGGCCACATCAATCCCGTGCTCGGCCTGATTTCGATCCTCTGCATTGCCATCGGCGCAGGCGCCTCGGGCGCGCTTAACATGTGGTACGATGCCGATATCGACGCCATCATGACCCGCACCGCGCGCCGCCCGATTCCGGCAGGTCGCATCACGCCGAAGGAAGCACTGGCCTTCGGCCTGATCCTCTCCTGTTTTTCGGTCGTCATCCTCGGCCTCGCGGTCAACTGGCTCTCGGCATCGATCCTCGCCTTCACGATTTTCTTCTACGTCGTCATCTACACCATGTGGCTGAAGCGTTCGACGCCGCAGAACATCGTCATAGGCGGTGCCGCCGGCGCCTTCCCGCCGATGATTGGCTGGGCGTGCGTGACGAATTCGGTGACGATCGAAAGCACCGTCCTGTTTCTCATCATCTTCCTCTGGACGCCGGCGCACTTCTGGGCGCTCGCGTTGTTCAAGATGCGCGATTATGAGGCCGTCGGCGTGCCGATGCTGCCGAACGTATCTGGCGAGCGCGCCACCAAGCACCAGATCGTCGCCTATGCCGTATTGACGGCCGTGTGCGGCGTCGTTCCGTCCTTCCTCGGCTTTGCGAGCGCGGGATATGGTCTTGTCGCGGCATCGCTCGGCGCGGTCTTCATATACTGTTCGATCGCCGTCTGGCGCATGCCGGATGGCGATCCCAAGATGATCCCGGCGAAGAAGCTTTTTGCTTTCTCGATCTTTTATCTCTTCGCCATCTTTTCTGCCCTGTTGATAGACCGGCTCGCTTCCATGCTGGTCTCGCATGCAGGAGGTTTGCTTTGATGGAAACGGTCAAGCTCACGGAAGCGCAGCGCAAGTCGCGCCGCAACCGGAACATCGCTCTCGGCCTCGCCCTTGCTGGCCTTTGCGTTCTCTTCTACGCCATCACCATCGTGAAGTTCACCGGGCACGGAGGATAAACCGATGAGCGATACCGTAAACGCACAGAACAAGCAGGGCCGCAACAACGGCGCCGTCGTCTTCATGTGCCTGAGCTTCGTCATCGGTATGACGGCGATGAGCTATGCCGCGGTTCCGCTCTACCGCATCTTCTGCCAGATGACGGGTTACAACGGCACCACGCAGCGTGTCGATCAGGCGTCGAGCGTCATCCTCGACCGCAAGATGCGCGTGACCTTCGACGCCAATGTGGCGTCGGGCCTGTACTGGGACTTCAAGCCGGTGCAGCGCGAGGTCAATCCGCGCATCGGCGAGACCATCCAGGTCAATTTCGTGGCGGAGAACAAGTCGAACGAGACGCAACGCGGCCAGGCAGTCTTCAACGTGACGCCGGGCGAGGCGGGGGTCTACTTCAACAAGATCCAGTGCTTCTGCTTTACCGAAACGGATCTGAAGCCGGGCCAGAAGCTTGAAATGCCCGTAGTGTTCTATATCGATCCGGATATTACCAAGGCCGTCGAGTCGAAAGACATCCACACGATTACGCTGTCATATACGTTCTACCCGAAAGAGGGACCGGAGCCGGTGGCTTCGAACGAGGGTAGAGCGCAGAAGGTTGAAAAGAAACTTTGATTGAGGATCGTTTCCGGCTATGCCGGAGGCGAAGCGAAGGAAGACATCCCGGGGATCTGACATGGCCGATGCGCATCAGAAAAATCACGACTACCACATCATCGACCCAAGCCCGTGGCCGATTTTGGCGTCGCTTGGCGCCTTCATCGTAACATTCGGCGGCGTCGGCTATATGCGCTACCTGAACGGCGGTTCGCTCCATCTTTTTGGCGTCGAATGGGCCCAGCCCTGGCTGTTTTACATCGGCCTCGTACTGATACTCTATGTCATGTACGGCTGGTGGGCCGATACGGTGAGGGAGGCTCATGAGGGTGCCCATACCCGCGTCGTCTCGCTGCATCTGCGCTACGGCATGATCATGTTCATCGCCTCGGAAGTGATGTTCTTCGTCGCCTGGTTCTGGGCCTATTTCGACGCCAGTCTCTTTGCGAATGAAGCAATCCAGGCGTCGCGCCTTGCATATACTGGTGGCCAGTGGCCGCCGAAGGGCATTGAGGTTCTCGATCCCTGGCACCTGCCGATCTACAACACCGTCATCCTGCTGCTGTCCGGCACGACGGTCACCTGGGCGCATCATGCGCTGCTGCACAATGATCGCAGAGGTCTCATTCAGGGCCTGACGCTCACCGTCCTGCTCGGCGTCCTGTTTTCCGGCGTCCAGGCTTACGAGTACATGCACGCGCCCTTCGCGTTCAAGAACTCGATCTACGGCGCCACCTTCTTCATGGCGACCGGTTTCCACGGTTTCCACGTGCAGATCGGAACGATCTTCCTGCTGGTCTGCCTGCTGCGCGCGCTGCGTGGCGACTTCACGCCGAAGCAGCACTTCGGTTTCGAAGCCGCCGCCTGGTACTGGCATTTCGTCGACGTCGTCTGGCTCTTCCTGTTCTTCTGCATCTACGTCTGGGGCGGCTGGGGCGCTCCTGTCGCGGCAGGCTGATGGACCGAAAGAAAATTAGCAAGGCGGGAGCCATCGGCGCCCGCCTTTTTTCATCGCTACCTTGAAGCAGCGATCCGCTCGAAGGCCGATGGCTCCGCAATTCCGAGATCGAGTTGGTGCCGGATCGCCTCGGCGCATTCATATGGCGTCAGTACCGAGGTATCGAGCTCGAGATCGTAGATACCCGGCCTGTGCACCTCCTCCTGCCAGCGCCGCACGGGGTCCGGAACAGGGATCTCGCCATTGCCTCTTTCGTAAAGATTCTCGCGCCCGGGCTCCTCGATGTTGCGGCGCTTCATGATGGCGTCGAGCGGGCAGCGCACACCGACGAAGAGAACCGGGAAACCTTCAAGCCGCCGGGCGCAATCGGTGAGAATCCCGAGCGGCTGCGAAAAGGCGTCGTGATGACCGAGGTCGGCAACGACGTTCAGCCCGAGCCCGGCATGGATGGCGATGGACTCGTAGAGTGCCGCGTAGAAGAACGGCACCAGTTCCTCAAGATCGGGGCGCTCGCCGCCGGGGCGAAGGCCGATGCCCGGCAGGTAGCGCGCCGGCGTCGCGGCATTGTAGATGTCGACGCCGAGGTTCATCCAAGGTCCTTCGAACTGCTGCTGAACGGCTCTCGCGATCGTCGTCTTGCCGCTTCGCGGCGCCCCGTTCAGGATCACGATCTGGCCCGCAGGGTTCTCGTTACTCATCAGCTTCTTCTTCTGTTTGGCGCGAATCGCTGAGGCGAAATCGCGCAGCTATTTCCTTTCGTCCTGCAGATACTTTATGGGAGAGTTAAGGCGCGGCTGAAAATGATCTCCGGCCGAAAGGAAGACGATGAGCCAAGACAGTGCAAATTTTCCCCCTGTGGATCCCGTAAGGACCGGGATGCGGGGCTGCTGCCCGCGCTGCGGACAGGGAAAATTGTTCGATGGCGTGCTCGCGGTGAGGCCACGCTGTGCAGCCTGCGGCCTCGATTATTCCTTCGCCGATTCCGGCGATGGCCCCGCCGTCTTCGTCATTCTCATCGTCGGCTTCATCATCATCGGCTCCGTGCTCTGGCTGGAGGTGAACTATTCGCCGCCGATCTGGCTGCACATTCTGCTGTTCGCTCCGTTGACGATCGCTCTTTCGCTGGTGGCGCTGCGTTGGTGCAAGGGCATCCTGATCGCCGTGCAATACCGCCACAATGCCCGTGAAGGACGCATTTCCAGTGACTGATACCCAGGCCGTGGCTGCGCGTCGCAGGCTGCCGGTCTTCACCGGCATTGCCGTGCTGATTGCTCTCGCCATCCTCGTCTCGCTCGGCACCTGGCAGGTGGAGCGCCTGCATTGGAAGGAAGGGCTGATCGCCAGTATTGCGCAGCGCCGCGCCTCGTCGCCGGTACCGCTCGCCGATATCGAGCGGATGCTCGCCTCGGGCGGCGACATCGAGTACCGGCCCGTCACGACAACCGGCCGTTATGTGAACAACAAGGAGCGGCACTTCTTCGCCACCTGGCGCGGCCAGACAGGCTATTACATCTACACCCCGCTTGAGCTTGCCGGCGGACGCTACCTCTTCGTCAATCGCGGCTTCGTTCCTTTTGAGAACAAGGAGCCGGAAATGCGCATGCAGGGCCAACTGACCGGCGAGCAGATGGTCACCGGCCTGACGCGCAAAAAGTTGCCTGGAAAACCTTCCCGGCTTGTACCGGACAACGATGTCGCTAAGAACATCTTCTACTGGAAAGACCTCGACGTGATGGCAGCAAGCACTGGTCTCAACAAGGCGAGCGTCTTGCCCTTCTTCGTCGATGCCGATTCGACGCCCAATCCGAAAGGCCTGCCGATCGGCGGCGTCACCGACGTCGACCTGCCGAACAACCACTTGCAATATGCCTTTACTTGGTATGGCCTGGCGGCGGTGCTGGTCGTGATCGTTGCGATCTCGTGGTTCCGCGGGCGCGGCAAGCCGGCCTCGCAATAGTATCGCTTCAATTCCTTCTTATATTGGGCTAGACAGCCCCTATCCCAGATTACCGGACATGACATGAACATAGCGGCGAAACCTCCATTGACGATCAGGCTTTGCGGACCGCGCGGCTTCTGCGCCGGCGTCGACCGCGCCATCCAGATCGTCGTGCTGGCGCTGAAGTCCTATGGCGCGCCCGTCTACGTCCGCCACGAGATCGTACATAACCGCTACGTCGTCGAGGGACTGGAGGCCAAGGGCGCGGTCTTCGTTGAAGAACTCGATGAAATACCGGCAGAGCACCGAGCCCAGCCCGTCGTTTTTTCTGCGCACGGCGTCCCGAAGTCCGTTCCCGAAGATGCGAACGCCCGCAATCTTTTCTATCTCGATGCCACCTGTCCGCTGGTTTCCAAGGTTCACAAGCAGGCGATGCGGCACAATCGCCTCGGCCGCCATGTCGTGCTGATCGGCCATGCCGGTCATCCGGAAGTCATCGGCACGATGGGTCAGCTTCCCGAGGGCTCGGTCTCGCTGATCGAGACGGTCGAAGACGCCGATGCCTATCAGCCTGCCGATCCCGACAATCTGGGCTACGTGACCCAGACGACGCTTTCGGTCGACGACACGGCCGGCGTGATTGCGCGTCTCGAGCAGCGTTTCCCGAAGCTGACGGCACCCGCCGCCGACTCGATCTGCTATGCCACGACCAACCGCCAGGAAGTGGTCAAGCAGGCCGCATCCGGCTGCGACCTCTTCATCATCGTCGGTGCGCCGAATTCCTCCAACTCCAAGCGCCTTGTCGAAGTCGCGCTGAGGGCAGGGGCAAAGAAGTCGATCCTCGTGCAGCGCGCCGCTGAACTGGACTGGAACGAGATAGGTCCGATTTCGACGCTTGGCCTTTCCGCCGGTGCCTCCGCGCCGGAAGTGATCGTCAACGAGATCATCGAGGCCTTCCGGGCGCGTTTCGACGCCAGGGTGGAGCTTGCCGAGACCGTGCAGGAAAACGAGCATTTCCTGGTCAACCGGGAACTGCGCAACATCGAGCTGACGACGGCTGACATGGCTTTTGTGAACGGGGATTAGAGGCTTGGATCGTGCCGCTTACCCTCCTCTGCCGTGCCGGGCATCTCCCCCACAAAGGGGGAGATCGGCAGTAGCACCGTCTCCGGCAATCGCGACGAAGACGATAGAGTGCAAGGCAAGACGCATGCTTTTGATCTCCCCCTTGTGGGGGAGATGTCACGAAGTGACAAAGGGGGGTATCCCCATGCGCTTCACCACTGCCCCTTTGCGTATTTAATGTGAGAGCCCTCCTTGGCAGTCTATACCGATATTTCAGAAGACGATTTGAAGTGGTTTTTGACGGAGTATGATGCCGGCACTTTGCTTTCCTACAAGGGGATTGCCGAAGGCGTCGAAAATTCCAACTTCCTGCTGCACACCACCAAAAAGCCGCTGATCCTCACGCTCTACGAAAAGCGCGTCGAAAAGGCAGACCTGCCGTTCTTCCTCGGCCTGATGCAGCATCTTGCTGCCCGCGGCGTGTCCTGCCCGCTGCCCCTTCCGCGCAAGGACGGTGCGCTGCTCGGTACGCTTTCGGACCGACCGGCGGCGCTCATTTCCTTCCTCGAAGGCATGTGGCTGAGGAAGCCCGAGGCCAAACATTGCCGCGAAGTCGGCAAGGCCCTGGCGCAGATGCATATCGCCGCCGAAGGTTTCGAACTGAAGCGGCCGAACGCGCTGTCGCTGGAGGGCTGGAAGTTGCTTTGGGATAAGTCCGAGGCGCGCGCCGACGAAGTCGAGAAGGGCTTGTCTGCCGAAATCCGGGGCGAGATCGATTTCCTCTCCGCCCACTGGCCAAAGGACCTTCCGGCCGGCGTCATTCATGCCGATCTCTTCCCCGACAACGTCTTCTTCCTCGGCGATGAGCTGTCCGGCCTGATCGATTTCTATTTCGCCTGCAACGATCTGCTTGCCTACGACGTCTCGATCATTCTCAACGCCTGGTGCTTTGAAAAGGACGGAGCCTACAACATCACCAAGGGCACTGCCATGTTGGAAGGCTACCAGAGTGTTCGGCCGCTCAACAGTGCCGAACTCGCAGCGCTTCGTGTGCTTGCGCGAGGTTCTGCGCTCCGCTTCTTCCTGACTCGCCTCTATGACTGGCTGACGACGCCGGAAGGCGCAATGGTCACCAAGAAGGATCCGCTCGAATACCTGCGCAAGCTGCGCTTCCACCGGCAGGTCGCATCGGCCGTTGAATACGGGCTTTCGGCATGAAGCACGTCGATATTTTCACCGACGGCGCGTGCTCAGGCAATCCCGGTCCTGGCGGTTGGGGCGCGATCCTGCGTTATGGCGACATTGAAAAGGAACTCTCCGGCGGCGAGGCGGAGACGACCAATAACCGCATGGAGTTGATGGCGGCGATTTCGGCGCTCTCGGCGCTGAAGACGCCCTGCGAGGTCGACCTCTATACCGACAGCGCCTACGTCAAGGACGGGATTTCCAAGTGGATTTTCGGCTGGAAGAAAAACGGCTGGAAGACCGCGGACAAGAAACCGGTGAAGAATGCCGAGCTCTGGCAGGCGCTGGAGGAAGCCAGCAACAAGCATAAAGTGACGCTCCACTGGATCAAGGGCCATGCCGGCCATCCGGAGAACGAGCGTGCCGACGAGTTGGCGCGCATGGGCATGGCGCCCTTCAAGAGGCGGTAGGGCGGCAAATCCGGGGAGGTGATATTGCGCATCATTTCGCTGAATGCCTGGGGCGGCAAGCTGCATCGGCCGCTGATGGACTATTTCCGGGCTGCTGAGGCGGACGTGCTCTGCCTCCAGGAGGTTACCCGTTCCGTGACCGTCAAGAGCGACTGGCTGGAATATCGCGATGGCAGCCACATCCTGCCGCAGCGCGCCAACCTTTTCGAGGAGATCAAGGCGGTTCTTCCCGAGCATGACGCCTTCTTCTCGCCGACGGCGAGAGGCGAGCTTTTTGATGACGAAAACAGCGTGCCTTCGGAATTCGGTCTTGCGACGTTCGTGCATCGGTCGGTTGCGGTCATCGGCCACGCCGCAGATTTCGTGCATGGCGAATTCTCGGCAGATAGCTACGGAGAGCATCCGCGCGCCCGCAACGCCCATGCCCTCCGCCTTTTCGACTATGGGGCCGGTCAAGCGATCACGATCGCCCACCTGCATGGCCTGCGTGACATGGCCGGCAAGGGCGATACGCCCGCACGCCGGGGTCAAGCCGACGCGCTAGTCAGCTTGATCGGGCAGATCTGGCGCAAGGGCGAGCCTCTCGTCGTCTGCGGCGACTTCAACGTGCTGCCCGGAAGCGTCATGTTCGATGTGCTCGGTGGTTTCGGCCTCACCGATCTCGTCACTTCCCGCGGCTTCACGGATACGAGAACATCGCACTATGCCAAAGACGGGCGTTTTGCGGATTATATGCTGGTGACGCCTGAAGTCGGGGTCGTGCGCTTCGACGTCGTCGGGGAACCGGAAGTGTCCGACCATCGGCCGCTCTTGCTGGACATTGGGTAGCCTTCAGCACGGGTTGCCTCCAATATCGACGCCTCGTCGTTATTCAGACTAAGAAACTGCCTAAATAGCGAGCATTGCAACGGACTGTTTCGCGGCCCAGGTGGGAAAGCCGTTGTAAATGAAAGATTTGTAAAAACTGGCATATGGCTTGCTTACCCGTCTTGTATGCAAGACAGCCATACATCCGAAAGCACACAGAGCAACATCGAAGAGGCCATCGTTTCGGGCATTCTTTCCGCCCGGATCCGGCCCGGCACGCGGCTCAGCGAAAACCAGCTTGCGTCAGTCTTCGGCGTTTCGCGAACCCGTGTGCGCGAGGCGATGATGAGGCTCGAAACGCGCGGCATCGTCACCGTGAGCCCCCGGCGGGGCTGGTTTGTGGTCGAGCCGTCCGCTGAAGAGGCGATGACCGTCTATGAGGCAAGGCGTGCTATCGAATCCGGCCTGCTGCGGGGCATGCGCGCGCTGACGCACGAGGGCCGCACGGTTCTCGTCTCCCACCTCGACGAGGAAAAGGCTGCGATGGCTGCAGGCGACCGCCAGCGCCTCACCTGCCTCATGGGTGACTTCCATATCCGCATCGCCGAACTCGGCGGCAACCCGATCCTTGTCGACATCCTGCGCGATCTGACTGCCAGGACAATCCTGATTTCGATGCTCTATCAGTCGGAATTTCACGCAGTCCAATCTCATGAGGGGCATTGCCGCATCTTCGAGGCCATGGCAGCAGGCGATTTCGTCAAGGCCGCCGAGCTCTCCGTCGAACATCTGGACGAGGTGGAAACGGGCCTGGACCTCACGACCCGCCCGGACCCACTCTCGGAATTGCGCAGCTCGCTGTCGCTGCCTCCCAAGACGATGTCTTCCCAACCGGCAGGCACACGAAAAACCGCAACTTCAAAGGAGAAATGAACACATGCTGACACGAAGAACATTCTTTGCAATCGCAACCCTCGCAGCCGCTGTCGGCTTCGGTTCGGTTTCCCATGCCGATGCGCTTGCCGACATCACCGCGCGCGGCACGCTGCGCGTCGCCGTCCCACAGGATTTTCCGCCGTTCGGCAGCGTCGGCACCGATATGGCGCCGATGGGCTATGACATCGACATGGCCAATCTGATTGCCGAAAAAATCGGCGTCAAAACCGAACTCGTGCCGGTCACCAGCGCCAACCGCATTCCCTATCTGCAGACGAACAAGGTCGATCTGGTTATTTCCAGCCTCGGCAAGAATCCGGACCGCGAAAAGGTCATCGATTTCTCCGCGGCCTATGCTCCCTTCTATAACGGCGTGTTCGCACCAGGTGATCTTTCCGTCGCCAAGGTGGAAGATCTTGCCGGCAAGACGGTCGGCGTCACCCGCGGCGCCGTCGAAGACCTCGAACTGACGAAGATCGCGTCTGCCGATGTCACGATCAAGCGCTACGAGGATAACAACGGCACGATTTCCGCCTTTCTCTCCGGTCAGGTCGAGGCTGTTGCAACCGGCAACGTCGTTGCCGCCGCCATTCTTGCCAAGAACCCCCCGAAGCGACCCGAGCTGAAGTTCCTGATCAAGAACTCGCCCTGCTACATCGGCCTCAGCAAGGAGCAGCCAGCGCTTCTTGAAAAGGTGAACGGCATCATCGCGGCCGCCAAGGCCGATGGTTCGCTGAACGCCATTGCCCAGAAGTGGCTCGGCGCCGACCTCCCGAAAGACCTCTAAAAACCGGTCCAGCATGGTCATCCCGCCACCGCGGGGTGACCACTCGCCGTCGGTAATCAAAGAGGGGACAGTGTCTTGAGCTACCATTTCGAATTCGGTTGGCTGCTTCAATATTACCCGCAGATCGTCAAGGGAATCGTGATCACCATCGAGCTGATCTCGATTGGCGGCGTGCTCGGCATTTTGCTCGGCACCTTCTGTGCCTGGGTGCGCGCGCTCGGCCCGGCCTGGCTGAAGCCCGTCGTTGCGGCCTATGTCGAGCTGATCCGCAATACGCCGTTCCTGATCCAGCTCTTCTTCATCTTCTTCGGCCTGCCGTCGCTCGGTCTGCAGCTTTCTGAGCTGACGGCCGCCAATCTTGCCATGATCGTCAACCTCGGGGCCTATAGCTGCGAGATCATCCGCGCCGGCATCCAGGCGACGCCGAAGGGACAGTTCGAGGCGGGCGCAAGTCTTGCCATGACGCCTTTCGAAACCTTTCGACATGTCGTTCTCGTGCCGTCGCTCCAGCGCATCTGGCCGGCACTCTCCTCGCAGGTGGTGATCGTCATGCTCGGCTCCTCCGTCGTGTCGCAGATCGCCGCCGAGGACCTGACCTTTGCCGCCAACTTCATCCAGTCGCGAACCTTCCGCGCCTTCGAAGCCTACATCGTCTCGACGGCCCTCTATCTGGCGCTGGCGATCCTGCTCCGGCAGCTTTTGATGGTGGCCGGCGGGTTCATCTTCCCGAGGAGACTTGTCCGATGATAGAGTTCACGCTCTGGGATATCCTGCGTAACCTGCTGCTCGCCACGCGTTGGACGGTTCTGCTCTCGCTCGTTTCCTTCATCGGGGGCGGCACGGTCGGGCTCGGCCTGCTCTTCCTGCGCATCAGCAAGCGGAAGTCGCTGCGGGCGCTTGCAAAATACTACATCGAGCTTTTTCAAGGCACGCCGCTCCTAATGCAGCTCTTCATCGCCTTCTTCGGTCTCGGCCTTTTCGGCATCGACGTGCCGGCATGGCTTGCCGCCGGCCTGGCATTGATCCTGTGGGCCGCCGCCTTCCTCGCCGAAATCTGGCGCGGCTGCGTCGAAGCGGTTGCGAAAGGCCAATGGGAAGCCTCCTCCAGCCTCGGCATGGGCAGGCTGCAGCAGATGCGCTACGTCATCCTACCGCAGGCGCTGAGGGTCGCCGTGCCGCCGACGGTCGGCTTCTCCGTCCAGGTCGTCAAGGGAACGGCGCTCACCTCGATCATAGGCTTCGTCGAACTATCGAAGGCAGGCACCGTCGTCACCAACGCCACCTTCCAGCCCTTCACTGTCTACGGGCTCGTCGCTCTTATCTATTTTGCGCTTTGCTGGCCTCTGTCGAAGAGCAGCCAGATCCTCGAAAGGAAGCTCAATGTCGCTCATCGAAATCACTGAAGTCCGCAAGAGCTATGGCACGAACGAGGTGCTGAAGGGCATCAACCTGGATGTGGAGCCGGGCGAGGTCATTGCCGTCATCGGCAAGAGCGGCTCGGGAAAATCAACGCTGCTGCGCTGCATCAACGGCCTCGAGACCATCACCCGAGGATCGATCTCGGTGGCCGGCGCCCAGCTTCTGGACGACGAATTGCATCTGAAGGCGCTCAGGTTGAAGGTCGGCATGATCTTCCAGCAGTTCAATCTCTTCCCTCACCTGACGGCCGGCGGCAATGTCATGCTGTCGCAGTCGGTCGTCAAGAAGACGCCGAAGGCAGAGGCTGAAGCGGTCGCCCGCAAGATGCTCGATCGCGTCGGTCTCGGTCACAAGTTCGACGCCTATCCCGACGAGCTTTCCGGCGGCCAGCAGCAGCGTGTCGCGATTGCCCGGGCGCTTGCCATGCAGCCGATCGCGCTGCTGTGCGACGAGATCACCTCCGCCCTCGACCCGGAACTCGTCGCCGAGGTTCTGGCTGTCGTGCGGGAGCTTGCCTCCGAGGGCATGACATTGCTGATGGTGACGCACGAGATGAAATTCGCCCGCGACGTCTGCAGCCGCGTCGTCTTCATGCACCAGGGCCGCGTCCACGAAATCGGCCCGCCGGAAGAAGTCTTCGCCAACCCGAAAACCGCCGAACTCAAGCAGTTCCTCGGCGTGCATTAGGGGGCGTTCGCGTGTGCTATCCCGCCGCATCAGGGAAAGCCGCGAAAGCCAAGCGTCTTTCCGCTGTTGCCAATGCGGCTTGCGCACCCATGCCGACCACAATGCTGCAATCAACATCCTGCGTCGGGACACGGCGTCTATGATCGTGGAGGAAGGGCAGCGGCTCTGCGTTGAAGCGATAACGATCGGCGGAGCTTCGCTCTGAACAAGTCGGCATAACGCTTGGGATAACGCATGCCTGCAATCGCTTCGGCTCTCGGCAGGCAACGAGAGCCGGTCGAGCCTTCCGAGCAACCGGGCGCCTTCAGGTTTTGAAGCGCGCCGCCTCTTCAGACCCACGCGTCGCGTCTCCGGCGCTGTAAGAGTGAGCACCGGCGCCGGCAAGTTTGCCGCCATCGACGATCAGATATTCCTCGCGGATCGGCTTGCCTTCGAACCAGCATTCGAGAATTTCCCGCGTGCCAGCGGCGTAGCGCGCCTGGGCGGAGAGCGACGAGCCGGAAATATGCGGCGTCATACCGTGATGCGGCATCGACCGCCAAGGATGGTCCTTCGGTGCGGGCTGCGGGAACCACACGTCGCCGGCATAACCGGCAAGCTGCCCGCTCTCGAGCGCCCGCGCGACGGCATCGCGATTGCAGATCTTGCCGCGCGCCGTGTTCACCAGGTAGGCGCCGCGTTTCATCTTGGCGATCATCGCTTCGTCGAAGAGGTTTTCCGTCTCCGGATGCAGCGGCGCGTTGATCGTGACGACATCGCAGACGGGCACCATCTCAGTTGGCGTCTTGTGGAAGGTAACGCCGAGCTCCTTCTCGACTGCATCGGGAAGCCGGTGGCGGTCGGTATAGTGCAGCTTGACGTCGAACGGTTTCAGCCGTCGAAGCACCGCGCTGCCGATCCGCCCGGCACCCACCGTGCCGATCTCCATACCCTCGATATCGTAAGAGCGCGCGACGCAGTCGGCGATGTTCCAGCCGCCTTTCACGACCCACTGGTAGGAGGGGATATAGTTTCGCGCGAGGCTGAGGATCATCATGACCACATGTTCGGATACGCTGATTGAGTTGCAGTAGGTCACCTCGGCGACGGTGATGCCGCGATCCATCGCGGCCTTGAGATCGACATGGTCGGAGCCGATGCCGGCGGTGATCGCCAGCTTGAGCTTGGCCGCCTTGGCGATCCGCTCGGCGGTCAGGTAGGCCGGCCAAAAAGGCTGCGAGATCACGATCTCGGCGTCGGCAAGCTCGCGTTCGAAGACGCTGCCGGGACCGTCCTTGTCCGAGGTCACGAGCAGGTTGTGCCCCTGGCTTTCGAGAAACTTCCTCAAGCCCAATTCGCCGGAGACGCTGCCCAACAGGGCGCCCGGCTGAAAATCGATGGCTTTCGGGGTGGGAAGCGTCTGGCCACCCATATAGTGTTCGAGTTTCGGCAGGCCATCCCGCGCATAGGCGCTCGGATATCCATCGACCGGATCGTCATAGAGGACGCAAACGACCTTTGCCATTTCCATCTCCCTTCATTTGAAACGAAGAGGGAGGGCCGCGAATTCTTCAGAGCTGCCGGTCAATGCGGACGAACAGCAGGGCAATGTGCTCTGTTGAATGATCTGTGGCCAGCAGGCTCGCTCGCAGCGCTCCCGCGTTCGTAATTGGCACCACTTTGGAAAGGTGGAGGAGCCGGACACGGTTTCAAGTAGCCGCCGGGAAGTCACCGCAATCCCCTTGCCCTCTGCCTCGTTCCCTCTATTCTGCCGGCAACGCCATAGGAGGCCACCATATGATCCTGCATTGCGTATTGCTGAGGCTGAAGGCTGCCATGACGGGCGAGGAGAAGCAGGCGTTGCTCGAATCGGTCGTCGCGCTGAAGCAGGTGATCCCGGGCATCCTCGATGTCAGATACGGCCCAAACGTCTCGCCCGAGGGGCTGCATGGCGGCTTTGTCGACGGCTTCGTGGTGACCTTCGAAAATGCCGAGGCGCGGGATGCCTATCTCGTGCATCCCGAGCATGTGGCCGTCGGCGAGCGCATCATCTCCTCGACGGATGGAGGCCTTGCCGGCCTCCTGGTCTTTGATTTCAATCTCTGAGGGAAGCCGCGGCGCCGATCAGCTCGACTTTGCCATCGCCGCGGCGATCTGATCGACATTGTAGCGGAACATCTTCTCGTAGGTCGGTGCCGGTCCCTTCGCATCCGAAAGCGATTCGACATAGAGCTCGCCGCCGGGTTGCGCACCTGTTGCCCTGGCGACCTGCCTGACGAGGCGGGGATCGTTCGAGTTTTCGAAGAAATAGCTCTTCACGTGCTCGGCCTTGATCTGCTCGATCAGCTTGGCGACGTCTGCGGCAGACGCCTCCGTTTCGGTTGACATGCCCAGCGGTGCTAGGAAGCTGACATTGTACTCGCGGCCGAAATAGCCGAAGGCGTCGTGGCTCGTCAGCACCTTGCGCCGGTCGTCCGGAATCGTGTCGAATTTGGAATGGGCATAGGCGTCAAGCGCGTCGAGCGTCTTCGTGTAGCGCTCGGCATTCGCCTTGAAGATGCCGGCATCCGCCGGATTAGCGGCCGATAGCGCCTTCTCGATATTGGCGACCCAGACCTTTACGTTGACCGGACTGTTCCAGACGTGGGGATCCGTGACGGTCTCGCCGTCCTCTTCCATCGTGCGGGTCTTGATGCCGTCGGAGACGGTGACCGGCGTTCCCTTGTAGCCGGAAGCGGAAATCAGCCGGTCCATCCAGCCCTCCAGGCCCTCGCCGCTGACGAAGGTCAGCTGCGCGGTCTTCAGATGCTTGGCGTCGGCAGGCGACGGCTCGAACTCATGGGGGTCGCCATTCGGGCCGACGAGGCTCGTGACGTTCACGTGGTCGCCGCCGACCTGGCTGACGACATCGGCAAGCACGGTAAAGGAGGCAACCACCTTCAGGGTTTCGGCGGAGGCTGGTACGGACGAAAAGGCGATCAGCGCGGGAAGGGCCGCGGAAAGAAGCAGTCTGCGGGAAATCATCGAAATCTCCTTGAGTTCAGCCCTTAAGATGCGGGCGGGGAAAGAGGCGCCGGGCAAGGCCCGACGGCGCGAAGAGGATGGAAAGCCCGTAGATTGCCGCCGCCGTCATGATGATGGTCGGACCGGAGGCGAGCTCAAGATGGTAGGAGGCGATGAGCCCGAGATAGCCGGAGAAGGTGGCGCTGATCACCGCGATCGCCATCATCGACGGCAGGCTGCGCGACCAGAGCTGCGCGATTGCCGCCGGCAGCATCATCAATCCGACGGCCATCAGCGTGCCGAGTGCCTGAAAGCTGGCGACGAGGTTGAGCACGACGAGCAGCAGGAAAAGCACATGATAGACCGGTCCCCGGCCGCCGACGGCTTTGAGGAACCCCGGGTCGAAGCACTCGGCCACCAGCGGCCGGTAGATCGCGGCGAGAACGACGAGCGTGATCGAGGTGATCGCGCCGATCTGGACGAGAGAAGGAGCGTCGATCGCCAGAATGGTGCCGAAGAGCACATGCAGCAGGTCGATATTCGATCCGCGCAGCGAAACGATCAGCACGCCGAGCGCCAGCGACGCGAGATAGAAACTTGCGAAACTGGCATCCTCCTGCAGGACCGTCGTCCGGCTGACGATGCCGGAAAGCAGTGCGACGGAGAGCCCGGCGATAAGGCCGCCGATGCCCATGGCGGTCAGCGACAGCGATCCCGCAACGAGGTAGCCGATCGCCGCACCCGGCAGCACGGCATGGCTCATCGCGTCGCCCATCAGGCTCATGCGCCGCAGCATCAGGAAGACGCCGATCGGGCCGGCGCCGAGGCCGAGGCAGAGGCAGGCGACGAGCGCGCGGCGCATGAAACCGTAATCCGCAAACGGCGCGAGGAAGATGTCGAAGGACGTCATGCCGCAGGCTCGCAGGCTCTCGCATCCTCGTCCCAGCGCTCGGCCATGGCGCGCGCCTTGAGAAGATTGGCGGGCGACATGACGTCGCCGGTCGGCCCCCAGCCGATCAGCTTCCGCGCGATCAACAGCGTCTGCGGGAAATGCGCCCGCACCTGGTCGAAGTCGTGAAGAACCGCAATGACGGTTCGCCCGTCGCCGTGCCAGCGCGCGACGATATCGAGCAGATCCTTTGTCGTGCGGGCGTCGATGGCTGTGAACGGCTCGTCGAGCAGGATGAGCTTGGCATCCTGCAGCAGCAACCGGGCAAAAAGTACGCGTTGGAACTGGCCGGCCGACAGTGAACCGATATGGCGTTTCTCGAAACCTTCGAGCCCGACTGCGGAAAGCGCTTCGCGAGCCTTGCCGGTCTCATGCGCCAAGACGCGCCGGAAGGCGCCGCTGCTACGCCAAGCGCCGAGCAGCACGGCGTCAAAGACCGAGATCGGAAAGCGCCGGTTGATTTCGGCCGCCTGCGGCAGGTAGCCGAAATCCGTGCGCTGCAGCCTATGGGAAATCCGCCCCTCGGCGGGCCGCAGCTCGCCCATAATGGCTTTCAGAAGCGTCGATTTACCTGCACCGTTCGGCCCCGCGATCGCCGTCAGGCTGCCTGCGAGAATGGAGCCGGAAACATGATGCACCGCTGGGTGACGATCATAGGCGACGGTCAGGTTGTCGAGGGTGATCAGCGCGTCGCTCATGGCAGGACGATCGCCCAATGAATCGCCGTCCAGAGTGCCCCGACGAGAACGAGCACGCAGGCGACGCGGGTCACAGCAGAGGGCAGGAGCAGGCCGGATGCGAAAGGCAGACTTTTCATAGGGTGCTTCTTAATGTAATAACATTACAAGTTATGTTATAACGAATATGGCAAATTGACGGCGGTGGCGAGCCCGCCGAAAACAAAAGGGCGCATACGAAACCGGCGACGCCCCCGAAGCTGTGGCAGGAGCCGTCGTGAAAGCCGCCGCTGATCCTGCGCCGAAAAGCCGATACACTGCGGGAAAACGGGCGGGCCAAGTCAGCCTCATGCGTCGTTTCCTGCCGGAATTCCCGGTCGACAAGAACCTACGAAATTACAATAATTTACCGATCTGAGGCGGCTGGGTTCGGCCGCCTCTCGACGCCTTCTCTGCCGCTCTCTCAGAGCTGCTCTATCATCGTGGCCGCACCTGAGATCGTGGCTTGGCCGGGGCTCTCCTCGACGTTCAGCGATTTCACGACGCCGTCTTCGACGAGCATCGAATAGCGCTTGGAGCGCACCCCGAGGCCGCCGGCGGAAAGGTCAGCGTCCAGGCCGAGCGCCTTGGTGAAGCCGGCGTTCCAGTCGGCGAGGAAGTGGATCTTGCCCATGCCGCCGGACTGCTCGGCCCAGGCGCCCATGACGTGCCAGTCGTTGACGGAGAGAACGGCGATATCGTCGACGCCCTTGGCGAGGATGGAATCGCGGTTTTCGAGATAGCCCGGCAGATGGTTCAGCGAGCAGGTCGGCGTGAAGGCGCCGGGTACGGCGAAAAGCACGACGCGCTTGCCTTTGAAGAGCTGATCCGTCGAAACCTCTACCGGTCCGTCGGCCGTCTTTTCCTTGAAAGTGGCGGCAGGAAGCTTATCGCCGATCGCGATGGTCATAGGGTTCTCCTTGATGTTTATGATTGCGGTGGGGGCAGCCGACTATAAAAGCCGGTCAGTCAAAGGCAAGCGGCGTCTCCATGGCGCGGCCGCCATCGATGATCAGAACGCTCCAGCTTTTGCGGGCGATTTCATAATTCTTCGGCAGCTTGTCGACGGCAATCGACGTTGAAAAATTCTTTCCGTCGCGCTTGCTCATCAGCTTCCTGGTGAAGACATATCCGTTTGGCCCCGTGAGGATCACCTCCGGCGCGGTGTCGCCGCCGTCGGGCAAGGCAACTTGCAGCCAGAGCTCTTTCATGTCCTCAGAGAACTTGTGGGAGATCACCTTGAACTGCGAAGACGGCTTTTCCGGCAGGGAGGCCTCGGCATTCTTGAGGATCGCTTCCTCTTCCGGCCGGGATTGATTGGCGGCAGCGATGGGAAGTGAGAATTCGGCCTGGAACGGAATGCAGATATCCTTGCAGATGCCGATGAACGCGCTCGCCTTCAGTTCGAGCGACCGGGAGGCGTTTTTCGCCGAGAAGGTCAGCGGCAGCGAAACCGGCGCGTCATAGGCGATGTCGTCTATCTTGCCGTCGACGAGATGTTTTGGCACGGGATAGCGGATTGCCGTCAGCGTGATGCCGCTTTCCCGCGCGACCGTGATCTGGGGCGGTATTCCGCTGTTGCCGGGCTCGCGCCAATAGGTGATCCAGCCGGGCTTCGGCTCGATCTGCAGCGCACCGCGCATCATGCCGTCGCGGCCGGGCGGCAGCGCGATCAGCCGCATCCGGCCGCCCTCATTGGCGATCCAGCCGCTCATCTCGGCGCGCGCCGGCTCAAACGATCCGGCCAGCGCGGCGGCGCAGATCGTGGCGTTCAGAAACTGGCGAAACTCGAGAAAAAAAATCGTCATGGAACAACGGTTTATCGAAAATCGCCTTTGCCTGCCAGAAGTTCGGCCATCTAATTCTTCATTTTCAGTTGATTGATCTGCGGCATTGCCCCATGTTTCTTTTATAGGGCTGTTGGTAACAGTCTGGCAGCAGGAGGAAGTATGTCCTTATCCACGCTGAAAAACAGGCGGGAACGCGGCTTTTTCGACGGGCAGTTCCTGATTGCCATGCCGGGCATGGAAGATAGCAACTTCTTCCGCACGGTCATCTATATCTGCGCCCATTCCGATGCCGGTGCCATGGGTTTCATCATCAACCGCGCCCAAAGCCTTACCTTCACGGACGTGCTGCTGCATCTCGAAATGGTCAACGACCAGGAGCCGATAGTCCTTCCGGAACATGCCCGGGACTTCCCGATCCAGACAGGCGGTCCCGTGGAAAGCGGCCGCGGTTTCGTGCTGCATTCCGATGATTATATCAGCGACTCCAGCATCCCGATCAGCGACGATATCTGCCTGACGGCGACGCTCGACATCGTCCGCGCGATTTCCAAGGGCGGCGGGCCGAAGAGGGCCACGATGATGCTCGGTTATTCCTCCTGGGGTGCCGGCCAGCTCGAAATGGAAGTTGCCAGCAACGGCTGGTTGACCTGCGCCGCCAATGAGGCGCTGATCTTCGACCGCAATCTGGACGACAAATACGAGCGCGCTCTCGCGGGCATGGGCATCACGGCCGCGATGCTTTCGGCCGAAGCCGGACATGCGTGATATCTAATCCAGGAACGATTTCGTTGACGTGACGTTTTCTTCCGGCAAGCGTGTCAGATGGCGCGCTGCCGAAATGCCTGTTGCGCGCCGCGCAGCAGGCATTTTGGTTCGTCACCATTCGTCGAGGTAATCATGAGGCTCTTCGCCTGCGACAATTGCGACCAGGTCGTCCACTTCGACAACCGCCATTGCGTCCGCTGCAATCATCGCCTGGGCTTCCTGCCGGATGACCTCTGCGTGCACTCGCTCGAGCCGCGCGATGAAATGCAGTGGCAGTTCGTCGCACGTCCGGAGCGCAGGATCCGCTTCTGCGCCAATGCCGGTCTCGATATCTGCAACTGGCTGCTTGCGGATGAGGACCCCCATGATTTTTGCATCGCCTGCCGCCACAACAGGCTGGTGCCGAACACCGGAACCCAGGACGGCATCGCCCGCTGGCGCCGCATCAGTCAGGCGCAGCGCCATCTGTTTTATTCGCTGCTGCGCTGGAACCTGCCTCACCCGGATCGCGAGGAAGATCCCGTCGGCGGCCTCGTTTTCGATTTCCTCGAAGATACGGTTCAGAACGACGGCAATATCCTCCCCGCGATGACCGGACATGAGGAGGGCCTGATCGCCATCCGTGCGGCGGAAGCAGATGACGCCACCCGCGAACAAGCGCGCACCATGATGAACGAGCCTTACCGCACGCTGCTCGGCCACTTCCGTCATGAGGCCGGCCACTTCGTCTGGAACAAGCTGGTGCGAGACAGGAATGGCTTAGATGCCTTCCGCGCCGTCTTCGCCGACGAACGACAGGATTACGGCGCAGCCCTTCAGAACCATTATGTAAACGGTCCGCCCTTCGGCTGGCAGGAGAGCTTCATCAGCGCCTATGCATCCTCACATCCGTGGGAAGATTTTGCCGAGTGCTTTGCGCACTACCTGCATATCGTTGATACGCTGGAAACGGCCCGCGCCTTCGGCATCGCCATCGATCCCCGCGGCCATGAGGAAATGGCCTCGGAAGTGGATTTCAATCCATACAGGGCGGAAAGCGCTGAACAGCTCGTCAGCGCCTGGGTTCCGCTCAGCGTCGCGATCAACGCCATTCAGCGCAGCATGGGCCAGCCGGACTCCTATCCCTTCGTGCTGTCGCGGGCTGTCGTCGCGAAGCTGGAATATCTGCACAAGCTCATTCAGGTTGCGTCTGCGATGTCGCGGAAGGCTGCCGCGTAGCCCCTCATCCACCTGCCAGCCTTCTACCCGACAGGAAGAAGGGGCATGCGGTTGACGCAGGGAGAGGACAGGGTGTTGGGTAGTCGCCAGCATTTATTTGGAGGGCCTAAGCCCGCTTCGTCAGTGGAAACCGTTCCTTCAGCAGGCGCAGCACGGAATCGGAGCCCATCGGCGGGCCGAAGAGGTAGCTTTGCCCGTAGCTGCAGCCCATCTTGGCGAGCTCGATGGCATCCTCGTTGGATTCGATGCCTTCGGCGACCACCTGCATCTCCAATTCGCGCGCCATGGAGATGACCGACCTTAGAATGGTTGCCTTTTTGTCGCTGTCATCGCGAACGAGCGCCTTGTCAAGCTTGATCGTGTCGAAGGGGAAGCGGGTAAGATAGGCCAGCGACGAGTAGCCCGTGCCGAAGTCGTCGAGCGCCAGTCCGAGGCCAGCTTCCTTGAGCTTCTGCAGCACGAGCCGTGCCTGTTCCGGATTTTCCATGACCATGGATTCCGTCAGCTCCAGCTTCAGGCGCGACGGCTCGCAATGAGTCTTCGAAAGAACCGAGCGCACGTCGTCATAAAGTTCGTTGTTGAGGAGCTGCACGCTCGACAGGTTGATCGAGACGAAGATCGGCAGCTCGCCGGTCTGGTTCTGCCAGGCCATCAGGTCGCTGGTCGCCTGTTCGAGCGCGAACATGCCGAGCGGACCGATGATGTCCGAGGCCTCGGCAATCGGGATGAATTCGGACGGCGGGATGTTGCCGCGCTTCGGATGCTCCCAGCGCATCAGCGCCTCGAAGCCGGCAATCTCGACATCCTCCAGCCGTGCGATCGGCTGGTAGACCATCGAGAGCTCCTTGCGCTCGATGGCGCGGCGGAGATCGGATTCGAGCTGCAGGCGGTCGGCGCCGAAATCGCGGAAGGCGGGGCGGAAGGGTTCGACGCGGTTGCCGCCGGCGCGCTTGGCGCGATACATGGCAAGCTCGGCATCGCTCAGCATTCCGGCTGCGTTTTCCTGCTGGTCTACCCAGGAGGCGAGACCGATCGAGGCCGTCAGAATAATTTCGCGATTGCCGAAATTGATCGGCACCATGATTGCCTTGCTGACGGCATCAGCAAAATCGGCGACCTTCGCTGGATCGCGCTCGGAAACGAGAATGAGACCGAACTGGTCGCCCGCAAGGCGCGCCAGCGTATCCTGCGGCTTCAGCAGACGACGCAGGCGGCGGGTCAGCGCGATCAGAATGTTGTCGCCGGCTGCGACGCCAAGCGAATCGTTCACCAGCTTGTAGCGGTCGATATCGATCACCATCACCGTCGGCCTGAGCGTTTCGCCGCCGGGCGCAAGCGCCAGCACCGATTGCAGGCGGTCGATGAAGAGCTGGCGGTTCGGCAGGCCAGTGAGATTGTCGTGCAGTGCATCATGCAGCAGCCGCTCGACGGAATTCTTCTGCTCGGTGACGTCTACGATCGTGCCGACGCAGCGGATGATCTCGCCGTTCGAGCCGAGCACGGGCCGCGCGCGGATCAGCAGCCAATGGAAATGCCCGTCCTCGGCGCGGATGCGGAACTCGTGGTTCAGCCGTCCGCGACGATGTTCGAGCAGCACGTCCAGCGTCGCGCGGAATCGGTCGCGGTCGTCCGGGTGAAGCCGCGGCAGCCAGTTGCGGGCTGCGCCATGCATGGTTCCCGGCGGCAAGCCCAGTTTGATGGAAACGTCCGGGATGGTGACGACGCGGTCGCGCGCCACGTCCCAGTCCCACACCATGTCGCCGGAGCCGGTCAGCGCCAGAGACTGGCGTTCGAGATCGGAAAACAGACCCTGCTGGAAGGCGCCGCCCGCAAAGGCGTGCTGCATCACCGTAAAACCGATCAGCAGAACGATGAGGACGAGGCCGCCGCCGAGCGCCGGCTGGATGATGTCGTTGTCGAGCCGGCCGGTCACGGTCAGCCAAGCCCCGAAAATCCACACCAGGATCAGCGCCCAGGCAGGCACCAGCAGAATGGCGCGGTCATAGCGGTTGAAGCCGAGATAGATGATGAGCACGATGCCCATCGTCGCCGTCAGCGCGAAGGAAAGCCGCGCAATACCGGAGGCGATCGACGGATCATAGATCGCGACACCGAAGAGCAAAGCCAGGCCGAGAACCCAGGCAAGCGTCGCATAGCCGAGATGCGTGTGCCAGCGGTTGAGGTTCAGATAGGTGAACAGGAAGATCACGAAGCTCGACGCCAGCGCCACTTCCGCGCAGGCGCGCCATATTCGTTGGTCCGCCGAGGCGACGCTGACGAGTTTGCCGAGGAAGCCGAAGTCGACGCAGATGTAGCCGAGCACCGCCCAGGCAAGTGCCGCCGTTGCCGGCAGCATCGAGGTTCCCTTGACTACGAAGAGGATCGTCAGGAACACGGCCAGAAGGCCGGCAATCCCGAGCACGATGCCGCGGTAGAGCGTGAAGGCGTTGATCGTGTCCTTGTAGGCGTCCGGCTCCCAAAGATAGATCTGCGGAAGGTCGGGCGTTGCAAGCTCGGCGACGAAGGTGATGACAGCGCCTGGATTCAGAGTGATGCGGAAGACGTCGGCCTCGTCGCTCGGCTGGCGGTCGAGCGCAAAGCCCTCGCTCGGCGTGATCGCCATGATGCGCTGCGAGCCGAGGTCCGGCCAGAAAAGCTTGGAATTCACGAGGCGGAAATGCGGAGCGACGATGACGCGCTCGAGCTGTTCTTCCGAGACGTTGGCGAGCGCAAAGACGGCCCAGTCGCCCTGGTGGTTTTCGGAGCTGGCACGCACCTCGATGCGCCGGCGGATGCCGTCTGCGCCTGCGGCCGTCGAGACCTGGAAGGCCTCGCCCTGATTGGCATAGATTTCCGTCGTCGCGGTCAAATCGAGCGCGGTGTCGTCGCGGGAAATTTTCACGGGTTCCGCCGCCTGCGCAACGCCTGCAGCCAATGCAAGCATCGACAGGAAAAGAGCTGCGATCACCGCGATCAATCGGCCGGACGGTGATTTAGGCAGCATGCGGTTCGTGGTCATCGGCTGTCGGTTTTCCTGCCTGTATCCGTATCGGTGGCAAGCAGTGAATACATCACGTGGTCATGCCACTGACCGTTTATTTTCAAGTATCCGCGCAGATAGCCCTCCCGCTGAAACCCGGCTTTCTCAAGCAGGCGAATGCTTCGTGCGTTCTCCGGAATACAGGCTGCCTCGATACGGTGCAACTCAAGCCCTGCGAAGATATAGGGTATAACCAACTGAAGTGCGGCGAACATATGGCCTTGGCCGGCATGCTTCTCGCCCATCCAGTAACCGATCATGCAGCTCTGCGCCGCGCCGCGGCGGATATAGCCGATCGTGATCCCGCCGAGCAGTTCCATGTCTGGTTTTAGGAACAGGAACAGCGGGATCGCCTGGCCGGACGCATATTCCTGCTTGCCGCGGATGACGCGGGCGCGATAGGCGCCCTCTGTCAACTCGTCGCGACGCCATGTCGGTTCCCAGGGCTCCAGGAACTTGCGGCTGGCGGAGCGCAGCTTGTGCCACTGGTTGAAATCCTGATAGCGCGGAAGTCTTAGCGCATAGCGGTCGTTCTCGAGCTCCACCGCCTCCGGCTGCCGCGACAGGAATCGAAAAACCGATTTTGGCATCGATCACTCCCGGCAGATGGAACGCGGCTCAGCGGCTTGCAGTTTTCGACTGCGGCAGGGGAGCGGACAGCGAGGCGACGATATCTTCCGTCGGTGCCAGTTGCTCCAGCGGGCCGATTGCCGAAAGCGTCGGCACAGTGTCGAAAAACAGTCGGCCGGCAAGGTCGGTGAGACGCTCGATGGTGATGCCCTCGAGCCGTTCCATCATTTCCTGATTGGAGATCGGGCCGCCGTAGAGCATCATCTGGCGGGCGATCTGGCCGGCACGGGCGGCAGGGCTTTCCTGTCCCATCAGAAGCTGTGCGCGGATCTGCGCGCGGGCACGCTCGATCTCCTTCTGCTCGATGAAGCCGGCCGACTTATGCAACTCGTCGATGATCACCGGTACGAGTTCGGGAAGGTTCTCGCCGCCGGTTGCGGCATGGATGCCGAAGATGCCGGTGTCGGAAAAGCCCCAGTGGAAGGCATAGATCGAATAGCAGAGGCCGCGGATTTCGCGCACTTCCTGGAAGAGGCGGGAGGACATGCCGCCGCCGAGGATGTTGGCAAGGATCTGCGAACAGTAGAAGTCGCGGGCATGATAGGCCTTGCCCTCGAAGCCGAGCAGGATCTGCGCGTCCATCAGGTCGCGCGTCTCGCGCACGCTGCCGCCGATATAGCGGGCGGTCTCGATGACCGGCTGCGCGCTCGGAGCGGTCGGCAGGCTCGCGAAGCGCTGTTCCACCATGCGCACAAATTCATCGTGATCGACTGCACCGGCGGCAACGATGAACATGCGATCGGTCGTATAGTTGCGGCCGAGATAGTTGCGGATCTGTTGCGGCGAGAAGGAGACGACGGTCTCCGGCGTGCCGAGGATGGCGCGGCCAAGCGTCTGGTTGCGATAGGCGGTCTCGGAAAACTTGTCGAAGACCACGTCGTCTGGCGTATCGTTCGCCGCATTTATCTCCTGCAAGATCACCTGCTTCTCGCGTTCGAGCTCGTCTTCCTCGAAGGCCGATTCGGTCAGAATGTCGGCGAGAATATCGACGGCGAGCGGCACGTAATCCTTCAGCACGCGGGCGTAGTAGGACGTCGTTTCGGTCGAGGTGGCCGCGTTCACTTCGCCGCCCACGTCCTCGATTTCCTCGGCGATGTCGCGGGCCGAGCGGCGTGCGGTACCCTTGAAAGCCATGTGTTCGAGCAGGTGGGCTATGCCATGCTCGTCTTCCGTTTCGTTGCGCGAACCCGATTTGATCCAGACGCCCAGAGCGACGCTTTCAAGATGCGGCATGGTCTGGGTTACTACTGTCAGCCCGGATTTGAGCCGGGTGCACTCAACTGTCATTGGCTATCTTTCTGCGCCTGCCGCATCACGTCCGGGCGTGCTTGCCGATAAAACCTTCAACGGCCTTAAGTTCCGGATCGACGACTTGGAAGCGCTCCTCCTTAAGCATCAGTCCAGCAAGCCACGTCGGAAGCGCCGGGTCAATACCGGAGGCGGATTTTACCGCGGCGGGGAATTTTGCCGGGTGCGCGGTCGCAAGCGTCACCATCGGCGTGTTCGGCTTGTCGTGCTTGGCGGCAACGAATACGCCGATTGCCGAGTGCGGGTCGAGAAGATAGCCTGTTTCGGCGTAGGTATTCTTGATCGTCTGCGCCACCTGCTTCTCGCTGGCGCGGCCCGCGCGGAAGTCCTTCTTGATGGCGGCAAGCGCTTTCGGCGCGATCTCGAAGCCATCCGATTGCTTCAGGCTGTCCATCGCATGGCGCACCTTGGAAGCGTCCCGATCATAGGCTTCGAAAAGCAGGCGCTCGAAATTCGAGGAAATCTGAATGTCCATCGACGGCGAGGTCGTCGCCTTGACCTGCTTCATGTCGTAGCGGCCGGTCTTCATCGTGCGGGCGAGGATGTCGTTCTCGTTGGTCGCGATTACCAGCTTGCCGATCGGCAGGCCCATGCGTTTGGCCGCGTAGCCTGCGAAAATGTCGCCGAAATTGCCGGTCGGTACCGTAAACGAAATCTTACGATCAGGCCCGCCGAGTGTGATCGCCGTCGTGAAGTAATAGACGATCTGGGCCATAATGCGCGCCCAGTTGATCGAGTTGACACCGGAAAGGCGAACCTTGTCGCGGAAGGCGGCGTCGTTGAACATCGCTTTGACGAGGTTTTGGCAGTCGTCGAAATTGCCCTTGACCGCCAGCGCGTGGACATTGGGGGCCGTCGAGGTCGTCATTTGCCGCTGCTGCACCGGCGAGACCTTGCCGTGCGGGAAGAGGATGAAAATATCGGTGCGCTCGCGGCCGGCGAAGGCGTCGATGGCCGCACCGCCCGTATCGCCCGACGTTGCTCCAACGATCGTCGCGCGCTCGCCGCGCTTTTCCAGCGCATAGTCCATCAGGCGTGCCAGAAGCTGCATCGCCACGTCCTTGAAGGCGAGCGTGGTGCCGTGGAAAAGCTCCATGACGAAGCTGTTCGGTCCCGTCTGGACGAGCGGGGCGATCGCCGGATGGCGGAAGGTGCCATAGGCCTCGTCGATCATCGCCCGAAATGTGGCGGCGGGGATTTCGTCGTTCATAAAGGGCGATAGGATCGCAAACGCGATCTCCTGGTAGCTCTTGCCGCGCAGCGCCCGGATTTCCTTCTTGGAGAAATGTGGCCATTGCCGCGGGACATAGAGGCCGCCGTCGCGCGCAAGACCCGTCAGCAACGCATCGCAAAAGCCGAGAGATGGGGCCTCGCCGCGGGTCGAGATATAGTCCACGTTCTTCATCCTTGACGTTATGGCCGGAGGAAATCCGGATAGAGGATCCAGGCGCCGAAGTTGCAGCAGATCGAAATGTGCGTCAAAACGGTGCTTACCCAATCGATTTTTCTTTGCGCCGCTGATATAGACCATCGCAAACTGTCATGAAAGGCCCTGCAAGCAAGACTTCGGGCCTGCCAGAAACTTTGTAAGAGGGTGGAATAATCGTGTTCGGCAAAGTCTCGCGCCTCATCGTTTCCGTATCGGTTGCCGCTCTGCTTGCAAGCTGCAATTCCCTGGGCGTCGGCGGTGAAAGCAAGTCCGCCGAAGCGCCGGCTCAGCCGAACGGCAATGCCCAGATCATGCCGCTTGCGCCCGCCAATCCGTCTTCCAGCGACAAGCCGATCGGCACCGCGACCAACGTCCAAGGTACCGCGCAGCCGGTCGTGCAGGGCTCCTGCCCGCAGATTTTCATGAAGGATCAGGACGCGATCTTCCGCACCTATGCCAAGGGCAAGACGGGTGACAACAGCCAGATCGTCCATCAGGCGGCAATCGGGGACTACACGCGTCAGTGCACGCTGAACGAACAGAACCTGACGATGACTGTCGTGGCGCAGATCCGCCTGATCGCCGGCCCGGCCGGCGGCCCCGGCCGCGTCACGCTGCCGGTCCGGATCACCGCCTTCGACGGGCAGGATGTGGTCACTTCGGAAGTGGTTCCGTTTACTGCCGAAATTCCGGCAGGGCAGACGGCCGCTCAGGTTCTCTTCCGCAAGGACGGCTTCAAGCTGCCCGTCGGCTCCGGCGCGCTGGTTCGCGTCAATATCGGTTTCGATCAGGGCCCGGCCGCGAAGACCAAGAAGAGCAGCTAAGAGCCGGCCTGTCCCTGTTTTAGAGGACGCCAGCCCATTCCGAAAGAGCATCAACGACGCCCGGCAGATCCTTCATCCGCGAGATGACCGTCTCCGCGCCGGCATCCGTCAGGCGGTCGGCGTGCGAGGAATAGGTATGCGATGCGCCGGTGAAGCCGATGACGCGCATGCCGGCATCGCGTGCCGCATGGATGCCATGGACAGAATCTTCCACGACGACCGTCTTCGACGGCGAGACTCCCATCGTCTCGGCGCCATGCAGGAAGATGTCGGGCTTCGGCTTGACGCGATCCGGCCCGAGATCTTTTGCGGAAAAGATGTTTGGAGCAAATAGCTTCTTCAGTCCCACCTTGCCGAGCATCATGTCGAGCCGGTGCGCGCTGGAATTCGAGCAGACGCAACGCTTCAGATCAAGACGCGAGATGGCGAACTCGACGCCGGCAATGGCCTGCACGTCCCGTTCGAGGCGCAGGTCGAGCAGCTTTTCGGATTTGTCGAGCAGCGAGGCGGAAAGCGGAATGCTCGCTTCGCGCTCCACCTGCAGAAGAATGTTCTTCCAGGTCATGCCTGCGAAGCGCTCCGCCATCTCTTCGACGCTGATCGGATAGCCTGCGTCGGTCAGAAGCTTGGACTCCACATCCGCCGCTATGATTTCGGAATCGACTAGAACGCCGTCGCAGTCGAAGATAATGAGGTCGAAGCCGTCCATGAACTCTCAAGCCTTGTTGGGGGATGATGCGACTTACACGATGGCCGTCGAAAGCTCAACCGGCACGCCGGCATGGCTGGAATGCGCCGCGCGGGCGGCTTGCGGCTGACGTTTGGCGGCTCAGGCTTCCAGCGGAAAGAGCGACAGGAACTTCTGCTCGCCTTCGGGCGAAAAGATCACCGAGCGGCTTCCCGCGGTCCGCCGCGCCCAGCCCTTGTCGAAGAAAGTCGAAAGCAGCGCCTTGCCGAGACTGCCGGCCAGATGCGCGCGGCGCTCGCTCCAGTCGAGGCAAGAGCGGCAGAGCGGGCGGCGGGACGATTTGAGGCCGGGGACATCTATGCCGATACATTGCAGCCGGCTCTCGCCTTGAGGCGTGACCGACAATCCTTCGCCGATTGCGTCGATCGCACCCGTTGCCACGAGACTATCGAGCATGCGCACGCCGTAATCGCCGGCCAGATGGTCGTAGCAGATGCGCGCCTTGCGCAGCGCCGGTTCCTTCGGACCCGGCCGGTGGCGCAAATGTCCGCGGCTGGCGGCGAAACCCATCATGCTCTCGATCAGCAGGGCGGTTGCTTCGTCGGCGAGTGTGAAATAGCGGTGGCGGCCCTGCTTTCGCTGGGTAAGCAGGCCGCCGGTTTGGAGCTTGGCAAGATGCGTGCTCGCCGTCTGCAGGGTGATGCCACCCACTGCCGCAAGCTCGGTCGCCGTCAAGGCCCGGCCGCCCGACAGCGCAGCCAGCATGTTGGCGCGGGCAGGATCGCCGATCAGCGCTCCGACCTGGGCAATATCCGGTCCTTCTCTCATACTTCGATCGTAACCGAAGCATTGTCGTTACACAATGTGCGAAAACGCCTTTCACACGAAAAGGAGAGAAGTGATGCTGACCTGCTTCATCCGCTACGAGATCGACCCGTTCAAGAAGGATGCCTTTATCGAGTATGCCCGCGCCTGGGGGCAGGCGATACCGCGCAACGGTGCCGATCTCCTCGGATATTTCGGCCCCCACGAGGGGTCCGCGACGACCGCCTACGGCGTCTACAATATTGAAACCCTCGCCGCCTATGAGGACTATCGCGCCCGCCTCGCAGCCGATCCGCTCGGCAAGGAGAACTACGAATTCGCCAAACGCGGGCGCTTCATCCTGAAGGAAGACCGCATCTTCCTGAAGAACGTGTCCCTCCCTCATTCTCCTCTGGTGCTGCCATGATCGCCGTCATCTTCGAAGTCGTGCCTTATATGGGCGAACGCCACAAATACCTTGACCTTGCCTCCGACCTGCGCGCCGAACTGGAAAAGATTGACGGCTTCATTTCCATCGAACGCTTCGAGAGCCTGACGATGCGCGGCAAGCTGCTGTCGCTATCCTTCTGGCGTGACGAGGAGGCGGTCAAAGAGTGGCGCAATCTCGAAGCCCACCGCGCCGCGCAGAAGGCCGGCCGCAACGGCATCTTCGCCGATTACCGCCTGCGCATCGGCCATGTGGTTCGAGACTACGGCATGTTCGAGCGGGCAGAAACGCCGGTCGATAGCCGGCAGGTGCACACGGCTTAGTCTTTATCCACCTGCCTTTCAACGATCCGGATTTCGGGACGTTGATCCACGATGACGCCCCAGATGATTCTGCCGAAAAGGCATGATGCTCGTGCCTCAGCATGTTTCCGATCGACTTGGCGCTGGGCCTGGGCAATTTCCGGCCGCGCGTTCTTGAGATCATCCGAATGCCGCGGCTGGCTTTCGAGATGATCTCCATGGCCCGCGCCAGAGCGAGAGGCAGGATTGTCGTTCCGGCAGTCGGCGAACGGCTTGCCGGCGATTGCCGTCTCGATGATGGCGATTGCCCGAAGAATGTCATGTAGACGTCTAGCGCGGCGGCGACCTTACTTCCGCGTCCCTGCATTTATTTCCCGAAATCATCCACCGGTTCAGGCTTTGGTAACCAACTTGAGTAACCATAACGGCGAGTAAAAGCGTAATGTGTATAAGCGAGTATCCATATGGCGTCAGTTTTTCCGCTTGCCGATCTCAAGACCTCCGCAACACCGGGTTCTTGGATCGACACGATCATCAAGGGTGACTGTGTTGCAGCCCTCGAAGCTTTGCCGACCAATTCCGTCGATGTCATATTCGCTGACCCTCCGTACAATCTCCAGCTCGGTGGCACGCTTCACCGTCCGGACCAGTCGCTTGTCGATGCCGTCGATGACGCGTGGGATCACTTTGCATCCTTCGAAGCCTACGACGCTTTCACCCGTGCTTGGCTGCTTGCCTGCCGCCGCGTGCTGAAGCCTACCGGGACGATCTGGATCATCGGCTCCTATCACAACATCTTCCGGGTCGGCGCGACCCTGCAGGACCTGAACTTCTGGATTCTCAACGACATCATCTGGCGCAAGACCAACCCGATGCCGAACTTCAAGGGCCGCCGCTTCCAGAATGCCCATGAGACGATGATCTGGGCGAGCCCGGACGCGAAGGCCAAGAGCTATACCTTCAACTACGATGCGATGAAGGCTGCCAACGACGACGTGCAGATGCGCTCCGACTGGTTGTTCCCGATCTGCAGCGGTGGTGAACGGCTAAAGGGCGACGATGGCAAGAAAGTTCATCCGACGCAGAAGCCGGAGGCGCTGCTCGCCCGTGTCATCATGGCGTCGTCGAAACCCGGCGACATCATCCTCGATCCGTTCTTCGGCTCCGGCACCACCGGCGCTGTCGCCAAGCGCCTCGGCCGCCACTTCGTCGGCATCGAGCGCGAGCAGGACTATATCGATGCGGCCTCTGCCCGCATTGCCGCCGTCGAGCCGCTCGGCAAGGCAGAGCTGACTGTCATGACCGGCAAGAAGCAGGAGGTTCGCGTCGCCTTCAATGCACTTTTGGAAAGCGGCCTCATCAAACCCGGCCAGGTGCTGACTGATGCCCGCCGCCGCTACAGTGCGATCGTCCGCGCAGACGGCACGGTTGCCTCCGGCGGCGAGGCTGGTTCGATTCATCGTCTCGGCGCGAAAGTGCAGGGGCTCGATGCATGCAACGGATGGACATTCTGGCACTTCGACGACGGGCAATCCCTGCGCCCCATCGACGATTTGCGGTCTGTGATCCGCAGTGATCTGGCGAAGGCGGAATGAGCAGCGGCCTGACCTGATCGAGACTACCTTCTTCCGGTTTTTGTACCTCCAGTTGCGGAAGAAGGCCTACGGCGCCCGGGATCAACACCCCGGGCGCCTTTCTGTTCAACGCCAGTCCGTCACCTTGCCCTTACGCCATAGTCGGCAAGATCGCTGCGCAACTTGTCGGCACCGGTGAAAAGCACGGCATTCCATCCTGCCGCCCTTGCGCCTTCGACATTCGCAGGCGCGTCGTCGACGAAGATCGTCGCCGCCGGCTCGAGGCTGAAGCTCCTCGTATGCGTTTCATAGATCGCGATATCCGGCTTGATTAACCCTACATCGCCGGAAACGGTGACGCCGCGCGGTTTCGTCAGGAAGGAAAAGCGCTTCTGCGCCTCGCGGAACGTATCGGATGCGAAGTTCGTCAGCATTGTGACATCGCGGCCCTCCGCAATCAGCGCTTCCATGATCGCGACGCTGTCCTCGTAGGCATGCGGAACCATTTCGTGCCAGTACTTGCGGAAGGCGCGGATATGCTCTTCCCGCGTCGGATGGGCTTCGATCAGGAGCGCTTCGGCATCCGCCCAGGTGCGTCCGCGGTCCTGCTCGACGTTCCAATCATGGGTGCAGACGTTGTCGAAAAACCACTTGCGTTCGGCCGCGTCGGGAATGAGGCGGCTGTAGGGAATATTCGGATCGTAGTGGATAAGAACTTTGCCAATATCAAAAACGATGTGATGGATTGATGCAGTCATATATCATCCCTTGGGCATTGCAAACACACGAGGAATAGCGGTGGCGATCGCTTTTTTCATGATCGTCGGCAGTGCCTGCGCTTCAAGATTTGTAACCGGCTCCCACCATTTGTCATCATGCTGAATTCTCGATGGGATCGCGGCGCGGTAGATCGAAAGCCGGAGTTCGAAATGCGTGAAGACATGGGTGACGCTGCCGCATGGTTCCCATTGTGCCGGGAAGGGCGCTGCATCCGCGGAAGTTTCCCCATCCGCCCGCGATGTCCAAGCGGTCGTCGGCACCTCCGTCATGCCGCCGAGCAGCCCGCTTGCGATCCGCCGCCGCAGGAGGATTTCGCCGTCAGCGGTCACGGCGACGAAAGCTGCACCGCGCCGGACCGGCCTTTCCTTCTTTGCCGCCTTCACCGGAAACTGCTCGGGATCATGCAGGCGAAGCGCCTCGCACGATCCCCTGAACGGACAGAGCGAACACGCCGGCCGTTTCGGCGTACAGATGGTTGCGCCGAGATCCATCATCGCCTGCGCGAAATCGCCGGGTCTGTCGGCTGGCGTCAACAGCGCCACCTTCTGCTTCATCAGCGTCTTGCCGGCCGGAAGCGGAGTCGAAATCGCGTAGAGCCTGGAGATCACACGCTCGACATTGCCGTCCATGACGGCAGCCTGCCTGTTGAAGGCGATCGCCGCGAGCGCCGCTGCCGTATAGTCGCCGATGCCCGGCAGCGATTTCAGGCCGTCCTCCGTATCCGGAAAGACGCCGTCATGTTGCGTGGCGACCGCTTCTGCGCATTTCTTGAGATTGCGGGCGCGGGCGTAGTAGCCGAGCCCTGCCCAAGCTGCCATGACATCGTCGTTCGGCGCCTCGGCGAGGTCGCGAACCGTTGGCCAGCGCGCCAGGAAATTGGCAAAATAGGGCTTCACGGCCTGCACGGTCGTTTGCTGCAGCATGACCTCCGAAAGCCAGACGCGATAGGGATCGGCCCTCACGCCACGCGCCGCCATCGGCGGGGAGACGCGCCAGGGCAGGTCGCGGTGATGCCGGTCGTACCAGTCGAGAATAGGCGTTGCGGAAGGGGCGTCGAGTGTCGTTGATGTCATCATTTGCCGCGGGACGGGGAAGTGCCTTATACTTGGCGGAGCAATGCTGCGCGATCAAGGTGGTAGCGCCGATTGGCGACGGCATCCGAAGGTTTCGATGAGTTATCCACGTAAAGCTGAAAAGCAGATATCCGAACTGGCGAACGGCCTGATCGACCCGGTGCTTGCAAAACGGGCCGGCATCAACACCGCGCTGCTCGGTTCCTGGGATGAAATTGCCGGCGAGGATTTCGCCGACTGCACACGTCCGGAAAAGATCGCCTGGTCGCGTGGCTATGAAGTCGACACCTATAAACCCGGCGTCCTGACGATTGCCTGCGAAGGCGCGCGCGCTCTGTTTTTGACGCACGCGCAGGGCGAGCTCATCCAGCGCATCAACAGTTTCTTCGGCTTTGCTGCCGTCCACCAGATCCGCATCGTCCAGAAGCCCGTTTCGCAAGCGGTAAAGCGCTCCCGCACTCCGCCGCCACTGAAGGGCGAGGCTGCCCGAAAGCTTGAAGACATGATGGAAGGCATCGAGGGCGACAAGCTGCGCGAGGCGGTGAAGCGGCTGGGCACTGCGGTGCTGGGGAAGCGGAGCAGATAACGCACTTTGAAAAAACGTCTTCGTTCGCATTCTCCTATTCGAGAAACGGGTCCTCATGGTGACCAACTTCGACAGGGCGATCTTCGCAGCGAATGCACCAGAGGTGAAGATGATCGTCTTCGCCGTCGCATTCGATCAATTCGGCCCCGAAGTCGCGACACAGCTTGGCGAAGATGCGCCGCAGGTGGCGGATTGCCGGTACTGACAGAACGTCGCGGGCGGTATTTCGTGACGAAGACCAAATGACCATGGAGCCTGCCGCTTTTTGCCAAAACTGAAATTGCGGATGCGGCTCGCAACGTCAGCTTTCGTCCCACCAAGGTCACAATTCTTTGAAGAAAGTTGCCGAAGCGTGCCTTGTTCGCGGCCGCTTGCCGTTATATCGCACATTCAGCCGCCACTCTCGATTAGGGGAACCCATGCTGATCTCTGAAATGCAACTGACGAAACGCCAGCTTCTGAGCGGCATGGCCGCCGCGACCGCCACACTTGCGGTTACCGGCACGGCAAACGCAGCAGCCGAACTTCCGAAGCCGGCTGGTGATGTCGACATGGCGGAAGTGCTGAAGCCCGGCCCGCTGCCAGAAATGGCGCTCGGCAAGGAAGATGCGCCGGTGACCATCGTCGAATATATGTCGATGACCTGCCCGCATTGCGCCCACTTCCACAACACAACCTTCGACGAGATCAAGAAGAAGTACGTGGACACCGGCAAGGCGCGTTTCATCATCCGCGAATTCCCGTTCGATCCGGCCGCTGCAGCAGCCTTCATGCTCGCTCGCTGCAACGCTTCCAAGCCGGAAGAATTGAGCACGCCGGAACAGTATTTCCCGATGGTTTCCATGCTTTTCAAGCAGCAGGAAACCTGGGCCGCCGCTGAAGATCGCCGTGCTGCACTTCTCCAGATGGCCAAACTCGCTGGATTTAGTGAGGATAGTTTTACGAAGTGCTTGACGAACCAGAAGCTTCTGGATGAAGTGAACGCCACGCGGGAAAGGGGCTCCAAGGAGTTCGGCATCGATGCCACGCCGACTTTCCTCATCAATGGGAAGCGTTATTCTGGAGACATGCCGGTTGACACCCTGTCGGCCCTCATCGACAGCCTGCTTTGATCCGAACCGTTTCAAGATGACGGGCGGCGGCGAAAGCCGTGCGCCCGTTTGTTGTTCTGCGCGCCATGAGGGCGCCGCATGAAGTTCAACAAGCTTCGCGTCATCGGCTTCAAATCCTTCGTCGAGCCGACGGAATTCATCATCGAGCGGGGCCTGACCGGCGTTGTCGGGCCGAACGGCTGCGGCAAGTCCAATCTTGTCGAGGCGCTGCGCTGGGTGATGGGCGAGAACTCGTACAAGAACATGCGCGCCTCCGGCATGGACGATGTGATCTTCTCCGGTTCGGGAAACCGCCCGGCGCGCAACACTGCCGAAGTCGCGCTCTATCTCGACAACAGCGAGCGTACGGCGCCTGCCGCGTTCAACGACAGCGACGAAATTCAGGTGACCCGCCGCATCGAGCGCGAACAGGGTTCGATCTATCGAATCAATGGCAAGGAAAGCCGTGCCAAGGACGTGCAGCTTCTCTTCGCCGATGCCTCGACCGGCGCGCGCTCGCCCTCGATGGTCGGGCAGGGACGTATCGGCGAGCTGATTTCGGCAAAGCCCCAGGCCCGCCGCCAGTTGCTGGAAGAGGCCGCCGGCATTTCCGGCCTGCATTCCCGCCGTCATGAGGCCGAACTGCGGCTGCGCGCCGCCGAAGGCAACCTCGAACGCCTTGATGACGTGACCTCGCAGCTTGAAGGCCAGATCGAGAGCCTGAAGCGCCAGGCGCGTCAGGCGAACCGCTTCAAGACGCTGTCTGCCGAAATCCGTGCGCGCGAAGCCACACTCCTGCATATCCGCTGGGTGCAGGCGAAGGAGGCGGAAGCCGAGGCCGACAGCGCCCTTAACCAGGCGACCGTCGGCGTTGCGGAAAGGGCCCAGATCCAGATGGAGGCCGCAAAGGCTCAAGGGGTGGCCAGCCTGAAGCTTCCGGAGCTCCGCGAGAGCGAAGCGCGCGCCGCCGCTGCCCTCCAGCGGCTGCAGATCGCAAGGTCGCAGCTCGAGGACGACGCAAACCGCATCCTGCGCCGCCGTGACGAACTGACTCGCCGCCTGGCGCAACTCGCCGAGGACATTCAGCGCGAGGAGCGGCTGGTGTCGGACAATGCTGCGATCCTTTCGCGGCTCGATGCCGAGGAGGCGGATATTGCGGAAATACTGGCCGATTCTGGCCGTCATGCGGACGAATTGCGCGAGGCTTTCGAAGGTGCTGCGGCAAAGCTTGCCGACAGCGAGCGCGTTTTCGCGGCGCTGACCGCCGAGCGTGCCGAAGCTGCTGCTGGCCGCCATCAGCTGGAACGGGCGATCCGCGATCTCGCAGACCGCAAGATGCGCCTCGAACGGCAGATGAACGAAGCAAACCGCGAGTTCTCCAGTGTGGCTGAAAAGATCACTGCGATGCCCGATCCCGATGAAAAGCGGGCAGTGGTCGAAGCTGCGGAGATGGCTGTCGTCGAGGCCGAAACGGTCATCCAGGCGGTTGAACAAGCGCTCTCCGCTGCGCGAGAAACCGAAGCGCTTTCACGCGCGCCGGTCGATCAGGCGCGCTCGAAGCTGAATGCGCTGGAAACCGAAGGCCGCACGATCTCGCGCATGCTTGCTGCTGGTGCGGCGGCAGGGCGATTCCCGCCCGTTGCCGATGAGCTCCGTGTCGATCGCGGCTTCGAAACGGCCTTGGGCGCCGCACTCGGCGACGATCTGGAATCGCCCCTTGATCCGAAGGCGCCTGCCCACTGGTCGGGAAATGGTGATGGCACTTCCGATCCCGCACTGCCGGCCGGTGTCGTGCCCTTGCTGACCCATGTCGGCGCGCCGGCTGCACTGACGCGCCGCTTGAAGCAGATTGGCCTCGTCGCCGATGGCGACGCGATGCGGTTGATGAACGACTTGAAGCCCGGCCAGCGCCTGGTGACGAAAGATGGCGCCGTCTACCGCTGGGATGGCCATGTGACCGGCGCCGATGCGCCGAGTGCCGCCGCTTTGCGCCTCGCCCAGAAGAACCGCCTCGGCGAGCTGGAAAGCGAAGTTTCGCTCGCTCGCGATATTCTGGCTGAAGCGGAGGAGCGGCTTGCCATGGCGGGAGAAGCGATTCGCGGTGAGGAACGCAAGCTCAACGAAGCGCGTGACATAAGCCGCCTATCGGCCCGTCATCTTGCCGAGGCGCGCGACGCGCTGGCTGCCGCCGAACGCGCCTCCGGCGATCTCATCCGCCGTCGCGACGTGGTTGCGGAAGCCGTCAACCAGCTCCAGTCGCAGCAGGAAGACCTCGCCGTCCAGGAAGAGACCGCGCGCATCGAGCTTGAGGATGCGCCGGATCTCACCGCACTCGACGACCGGCTGCGCATCCAGCAGGCCGAGGTCGCGACCGATCGCGGCCTTGCGGCCGAAGCGCGCGCCCGCCACGAAAGCCTGAACCGCGAGAACGAGGCTCGCCAGCGCCGCATCATTGCGATCGGTCAGGAGCGCGAGACCTGGCGCCAGCGCGCCGCAAGCGCCGAGGATCACATCGCGACTTTGCGCGATCGCGAGGAGGAGGCACGCGAGGAAGCGGCCGAACTCGAAATGGCGCCGGATGAATTCGAGGACAAGCGCCAAGCGCTGCTGAACGAATTACAGAAAGCGGAAGCCGCCCGCCGTGGGGCCGGCGATCTTCTCGCTGCCGCCGAACTCGTGCAGCGCGAAGCCGATCATAAGGCCGCCACCGCGCTTTCCGAACTTGCCGAAAGCCGCGAGCGCCGCGCCCGTGCCGAAGAGCGCCTCGTCTCTGCGCGCGAGAAGCGGCAGGAGAGCGAAAGCCGAATCCGGGAAGTGCTCAATGTTCCGCCACATGAGGCGTACCGTCTGACAGGCCTGCAGGCTATGCAGTCCGTTCCCGACTTGCGCGAGGTCGAGCGCGAGCTGGAGCGGTTGAAGATGGAGCGCGAGCGCCTCGGAGCCGTGAACCTCCGCGCCGAGGAAGAGCAGAAGGAGCTCACCGAAAAGCTTGAGGCGCTGATCAGGGAGCGTGACGACGTCATCGACGCCATCCGCAAGCTTCGCGGCGCGATCCAAAGCCTCAACCGCGAGGGCCGCGAACGCCTGATTGCCGCCTTCGACGTCGTCAACGGCCAGTTCCAGCGCCTCTTCACCCATCTTTTCGGTGGCGGCACGGCGGAACTTCAGCTGATCGAATCCGATGATCCGCTGGAAGCGGGCCTCGAAATCCTCGCCCGCCCGCCCGGCAAGAAGCCGCAGACGATGACACTGCTTTCGGGCGGCGAGCAGGCGCTCACGGCCATGGCACTGATCTTCGCCGTCTTCCTCACCAATCCGGCGCCGATCTGCGTGCTTGACGAGGTGGATGCGCCGCTGGATGATCACAATGTCGAGCGCTATTGCAATCTGATGGACGAAATGGCGGCCTCGACCGAGACTCGATTCGTCATCATTACTCACAATCCAATCACCATGGCACGCATGAATCGACTTTTTGGTGTAACGATGGCCGAGCAAGGCGTATCGCAGCTTGTTTCCGTCGACTTGCAAACCGCCGAACGCCTTCGCGAAACGGCCTGAAAAATAAGCGCTTTCATAAATACCCAAAAAAGGTCACGTCCCAAAGGGCGCGTTAACCCAATTGGGTGATGCTCTTTTTCCAAAATTGAATTAGAAGTTGTTTCTAGATGGCGGACCTGAGATGCGGGCTGATGCGCATGTTGGATCGACCGGGGGGCATACCGAATAAGGGCAGTCGGATTTTCCCGGTTTAACGTACCCCCCGTCCAGTTTCCTGGCTGGACGGAAACAAGGCTTTGCGGGACGGTTGTTGCAGTCCCGCAAAGCTTTTTTTCTTCCCTTTTCCAATCAATCGGTTCGAAACGGCGAGCATCCATTGTGCGGTGCAACATTTCGCCGTATTTGTCGATTTTCATTTCAGGACCATGGGAATAAGCTGGTCCTGATTTTGATCGGGGGGAAAATGACCAAACTGGTCTATACGTTCGGCAACGGGCAGGCGGAAGGTCGCGCACGGGACCATGACGTTCTGGGCGGTAAGGGCGCCAATCTGGCCGAGATGTGCAGCCTGGGCCTGCCGGTGCCGCCGGGCTTCACCATCATCGCCGATGCTTGCAGCGCTTATTACGCGCTCGGTAGACGGATCGATGCCGGCCTGAAAGATGAAATCCGCCGCGGATTGGAGACGATCGAGAAGGCGACTGGCCGGCAGTTCGGCGCAAAGGACCGGCCGCTGCTCTTGTCCGTCCGCTCAGGCGCCCGCATTTCCATGCCGGGCATGATGGATACGGTTCTCAATCTCGGCCTCAACGACGAAACCGTGCAGGCGCTGGGACATGATGCGGGCGACGCCCGGTTTGCCTGGGATAGCTACCGCCGCTTCATCCAGATGTATGCGGATGTCGTCATGGGCCTCGATCACGAAATTTTTGAGGAGATCCTGGAAGACCAGAAGGCGCGTCTCGGCCATGAGCTCGAAACCGAGCTGACAGCCAGCGACTGGCAGCAGGTCGTTTCGCTGTATAAGGAGCTGATCGAGGAGGAACTCGGCGAGGAATTCCCGCAGGATCCCGAAGAGCAGCTCTGGGGTGCCATCGGTGCCGTCTTCGCAAGCTGGATGAGCGCGCGCGCCGTCACCTATCGCCAGCTCCACAACATTCCGGGAGGCTGGGGCACGGCCGTCAACGTCCAGGCCATGGTCTTCGGCAATCTCGGCAATGCGTCGGCAACCGGCGTCGCCTTTACGCGCAACCCCTCGACCGGCGAAAGGTCGCTCTACGGCGAATTCCTTGTCAATGCGCAAGGCGAAGACGTGGTCGCCGGCATCCGCACGCCCCAAAGCATTACGGAGGAGGGACGCATCAACTCCGGTTCCGACCGTCCGTCGCTTGAAAAGCTGATGCCAGAGGCTTTCGAGGAACTCACCCATATCTGCACCGAGCTCGAAGCGCACTACCGCGACATGCAGGACATCGAATTCACCATCGAGCGCGGCAAGCTCTGGATGCTGCAGACGCGCTCCGGCAAGCGCTCTACAAAGGCGGCGATGAAGATCGCCGTCGATATGGTGGATGAAAAGCTGATCACCGAAGAGCAGGCGGTGCTGCGCATCGAGCCTTCAACGCTCGACCAGCTTCTGCACCCGACGATCGATCCGCGTGTAGACCGCCAGGTGATAGGCACCGGATTGCCGGCTTCGCCGGGGGCTGCGACCGGCGCGATCGTCTTCACCGCGGAAGAGGCGGTCGAGGCGGAGGAGGAGGGCCGCAAGGTCATTCTGCTCCGCGTCGAAACGAGCCCGGAGGATATCCATGGCATGCATGCCGCAGAAGGTATCCTCACCACGCGCGGCGGTATGACCAGCCACGCGGCGGTGGTCGCCCGCGGCATGGGCGTCCCTTGCGTAGTCGGCGCCGGAACCATGCGCATCGATCTCCGCAACGAGCGCCTTATCGGTGTTGGCGTGACACTGAAAAAGGGCGACATCATCACCATCGATGGGTCGGCCGGGCAGGTGCTGCGGGGCGAGGTTCCGATGATCCAGCCGGAGCTTTCCGGGGATTTTGGCCGCATCATGGGCTGGGCCGACAGGGTTCGCCGCATGACAGTGCGCACCAATGCCGATACCCCCGCCGACGCGCGCGCTGCGCGTGCCTTCGGCGCGGAAGGTATCGGCCTTTGCCGCACCGAACACATGTTCTTCGAAGGCGAGCGCATCCATGTCATGCGTGAGATGATCCTTGCCGAAGACGAGAAGGGCAGGCGTGCCGCACTCGACAAGCTGCTGCCAATGCAGCGGTTGGATTTCACCGGCCTCTTCACCGTCATGCACGGCCTGCCGGTGACGATCCGCTTGCTCGATCCGCCGCTCCACGAATTCCTGCCGAAGACCGAGGAAGAGGTCGTGGATGTCGCGGCTGCCATGGGCATGGAGGCGGCCGCACTCCGCCAGCGTGTCGATGCGCTGCACGAGTTCAACCCGATGCTCGGCCACCGCGGCTGCCGGCTTGCCATTTCCCATCCCGAGATCGTCGAAATGCAGGCGCGCGCCATTTTCGAAGCGGCTATTGCCGCCGCGCAGGAAACCGGGGCGGCCGTCGTCCCGGAAATCATGGTGCCGCTAGTCGGCCTTCGTTCGGAATTGGATTATGTCAAGGAACGGATCGACGCGGTTGCCGGGGAGGTGATGACCGAGGCTGGCATGAAGATCGATTATCTCGTCGGCACGATGATCGAGTTGCCGCGGGCAGCCCTGCGCGCGCACAAGATCGCCGAGGCCGCCGAGTTCTTCTCTTTCGGCACCAACGACTTGACGCAGACGACCTTCGGCATTTCGCGCGACGATGCCTCCGCCTTCATCCCGACTTACCAGCGCAAGGGGATCATCGAGCACGATCCTTTCATCTCGCTGGATTTCGAGGGCGTCGGCGAGTTGATCAGCATCGCTGCAGAACGCGGTAGGCGCACGCGCAACGACATGAAGCTTGGCATCTGCGGCGAGCACGGCGGCGATCCCGCCTCGATCCATTTCTGTGAGACAATCGGCCTCGATTATGTCTCCTGTTCGCCGTTTCGCGTGCCGATTGCCCGGCTCGCGGCAGCTCAGGCGGTCATCAGCAACGCTCAGCGGCGATAATAGCGCGGATAGTAGATCGGCCGGGTGAAGTCGTCGAAGTTTTCATCTGCCTGCGCGCGAAATGCCCGCGCGTCGGCGCGCCTGTCGAGATCAATGCGCTGCAGGCAGGTGGCAAACGCGTCTGTGCCGCGCCTGAAGCCGTAGCTGAGGCATCGCCGCTCGTCGGCAGCCCGCCGTTCTTCCGGCGTGAGAGTCTGGCAGGCCGAAAGGCTGATCGCGATGGCGGCGAGGGACAGGGAAAGAGCGGAAAGACGCATAGCACATTCTCCGATGCATGAACCGGTCGCCAGACAAGAGGCGATTTGCCGGCTCACGTCAACAAACATCGGAAAACGCGGCTGAGTTCAAATTCGTTCCAGCACCTCGATGAAGGCATCGGCGAACTGCACGAGATGTGCGGTCTCCTGATCCGGCGCCTGCACGCGGATTTCCGAGCCATTGGTATCGAGAACGGCAAGCACGACACGCATTTTGGTGCTCGCCGACGGGATGCGCAGAACGGCGATGCGCCGGCAATCCTCGATGAGCCCGGCTGCCGGAAGATCGAACAGGAATTCGCCGTTTGCATTGGCGGCAGCCGCGCGCACGGCCTCGCAGAAGCCCTCTTCGCCGCCGTCGTAGCCTTCGAGCGAAAGCTCGAGCTCAAGAAGCTCCATCGGCAGGAAGGACTCGGATGGATCGCTTGCGCCAAGCGATGATGCCTGTGGTCTTTCGGTTGTTTCCGATGAAAGCATCACTCTTCTCCTGATCCTTCCCGTTATCGGCAAATGCGCCGGAGCCGTCTTTTTAGTGACATATCAGATGTTACTTATTAAAGCCACCACCGCCTTTTGGTGGATTGCGGCCCTTGCGCGGAGACAACAGTTTCAATTTAGGCGAATCTTGCCATAAACAAGTGTGGGTGCTTCTTGCGCCCTCGCAGGCGGTTTGCGCCCGCGAATAATCGGTAAGTTTGATGGCCATCCGCTTTGACCGCCCCGTTTCCAATTCGGCCCGCTTTGCGCGGCGCTTCGGGGCGTTTGCTTTGGTCCTCTGGGTCGCGGTGCTAGTCGCGCACCGGTTCGGCGGCCTTGCCACGCCCTATCTCGTGCTCCTGCTGCTTGTCTCCATCGGCTTTGCGCTGCTTGCCGCCATGCTTGCCGCCGTCGGTCTCAGAAGCCTCTGGGCGACTGGAGCCGAAGGCGGCCTCGATGCGTTGAAAGCGTTGATCTTTGCGATCCTTCCCTTGGGTTTCGGCGGTTTTATCGCTGAGCGCTATTTCACGCGGCCGGCCATCTATGACGTGTCGACGGATGTCGTTTCAGCGCCAGACTGGCTTTCGTCGCCACATGCCGATCAGATCTGGATGAAACGCAATCCCGACGTGTCGGCGCAGGAGCGCGAACAACAGCTCCTGGCTTATCCCGAACTGACCGGCCGGCGTTATGAAGGCGCGATCGACCGCGTGCTCGAAGCGGTCAGGAAAGTGGCGAAGCTGGATGGCATCACGATCACCGGAAGTGCCGGCGAAGGCGAACCGGTCCGCGATCTCGAGGATGCGCCGGCAAGGCCCCAGCCCGATGGCGATGCCGTCGCCGAAGCGCCCGATCAGGTTCCCGTTCCCACGCCGAGGCCCTATGAGGACGATGTCGCAAAGCTTATTCGCGACGCAAACGGCGTGACGCTTCAGGGCGAAACCCGCACGCTCATCACCGGCCTGCACTTCGACGTCGTCATCCGACTGCGCGAAGAGGCCGAAACCACCTTCGTCGACATTCGCGTCGCCTCCCGCTACGGTCAGCACGACCTCGGCCTCAGCGCCGAAATCGCCGACCATTATCTCGAAGCCCTCGATATGGAATTGCTGGGCATTGCGGGGTAAGACGAAGGCTCAACCGCCTTCTTCTTCCAGCCATCCGGCATACCTCACGATCAGCCCGATCAGCGGCCCGCCGACCTCCACATGAAAATGGAATCGGCTTTCGCGCTCCTCCTCGTAGATATCGCCGCCGGGCGCTAGCACCAAAGGCAGGGGGATGCCGAAAAGGCGCCAGCCGCGAACGACGAAACGCAGCTTGGCGCCATCCGGCACCACAGCCATGAGAATCCGGAAAGGCCCGAAATCCTCAGCGAGCAGATGCGCATCGCGCCCATGGCCCTTCAATTGTACGCTGCAAAACTCTGCACCGCCGAAATCGCGTGTCCAGAACTCTATTCTGCCTTTGGTGGTGAAACATACGCGGACCGCAACATCATCTTGCGCTTTCGGAAAGCCCACCACAGCAGCGATGATCGAGGCCACGAAACCGGTCCCGCGCTCCACGCGTGCACGGCCGGAGAGCCTGTTCCCGCCTTCGGGTGTGTCATGCGTCGCGGCAATTGCACGGGGCAGCTGTTCCCAGGCCGAGCCAGGCAGGCGCCGGTAGAGAGGCAGGTCCACCTCTCCCGGCCGGACGTGGCGCGTGCCGCTGTGGATGGCGAAACGCTCGAAGCATCTTTCGAACGCTTCAAGAGGAAATTCGCCAGCCGCCGACCGCGCGCCATCGGCCGGTCGATTGCCATTCGCCAGCTTTCGGATCAGGGCCTCCAGCCCGGTGACAGGGACGAACGGCCCGTCATCGCCTTCCGCGACCAGATGCCAGCTTGCCTCGAGCGGCTGGCCGGCCCGGTCCGATCCCGAGGCGCGGACGAACATTCCGCCCCTGTGTTCGCCGGAGGCGAGGGGCTTGCTTGCCCGATGCATCAACGGGGCAAATGGCATTAACGAGGGAAGAAGCTTGAGCCGCACCAGTTGCGCCGTTGCGGCCAGCAGCCGTTGCAAGCTCTGCGGCTTTGTTGCCGCACCGGTGAACATTGATGACAAGCCTTCGAACCTTTGAGGCAGAAGATCGAGGTCCGGCGCGTCAACCAGTCTGAAACGTCCGCTTTTGAGCGGGATGCACCCCGGCGGTGCGACCGTCACCCGATGCCATTCGATCAGCCCAAGGCCGGTCGCGGAAATGCCGTTGCGAAGGATCGGCACGGGCTTTCCGGCATAGCTCGTAATCGCCCGGATGACGTTGGGGCCGATGTCGGCATGCGGCGAGGGCGCGATACCCGATGAAACATGATCGATCCGCGAAAAATCCTGTGCCAGACGGTCGAGCGCGGCAAAGGAGAGAGCGGGAAAGCTGCTCAGCCCCGACAGAACGAATACGCCTGCCGTCCGCGCTTCCGCGTCGAGCTCCGCGATCTGGCGGACGAATTCGCGGCTGTCTGCCAGATCGGCGTAGTCGATGCCGAGAGATATGCAGGCTCTCGGCACGCGATAGGTGTCGCCGCCCATCGTCTGAAACGGTCCGGAAGCGTCTACGGTCACGGCCGGCGCGACCGCTGACAGCTGCTTGTAAACATCGCCGTTGCGGTCGAACACCACCGGCTCCTTGCCGGCTTTGCCGCCCAGGCTGGACGCGAAAGCAACCGCCTTGGCAAGCGAACGTCCTCCAATCAGCAGGCAGAAGCGCTCGTCGTCGCAAAGAAGCTGCGACAGCTTGGCGCCGAAGGTGCCACATAGCCGCCGATGATGAGAATGCGAAGTGCTGCACCGCTCACGCCAGGAAGCGGCTCCGTTCCTCGGGCGACGGCACATAGCAGGTTGTCCGGCGCCCGGCGATCTTCAGGCGGTTTCTGGCGACGAACTCATAGAGCCGGTCGGCAAACGGGCGCGGCAGGATGTAAAGGATACTGACGAGCGACCAGGGAAAGCCGAGCCGGGCAATCATGCGGATCGAACCCTCGGATTTGAAATGCGCGCGGCCGTCTTCGAGCAGGATATTCGTCTCGTAGTCTCGCTCATCCAGGCCGTAGTGCCGGTAAAGTGCCGTGCCGAGCGGCGATTGCGCGGCAAGGAAGCGGTAACGCCCGGCCTTGTCGTGCTTCAGCGCAAACCTTACCCAGCGGGAGCAGAAGACGCATTCGCCGTCGAAGATGATGAGCGGCTTGTCGTCCGGAAAGGCCGGAACAGCGGCATCGCTCCGATAGCTATAGTCATTCCGTCTCATCGTTCCTCTCCAGCAGACAGTTGATACGCCCCGAAAAGCGAAGGCGGTCCGTCCGCCTGCACGATGCCGCGTTCCACCAGGTCCTCGATATGAGCGAAGACGGAGAGTGCCGCCGCGCCGTGCAGCCTGGGGTCTGTGTCGCGGTAGATCACCTTCACCATATCGGGGATCAGCCGGTCGCCTGCCTTCATCCGCTCCACGACGGCGCGCTCGCGCATGCGCCGGTGCGTCTTCAGCGCCCGCATGAAGGAGACGGGACGTTTCACCGGCCCGCCATGGCCCGGTAAAAGCAGGTGGTCGCGGCGTGCGATAAGCTTGTCGAGCGAGGCCATGTAATCGGCCATCGAGCCATCCGGTGGCGCAACGATGGAGGTCGCCCAGGCCATGACATGGTCGCCGGAAAAGAGGATGCCGGTGCCTTCGAGCGCGAAAGCCGCGTGGTTTGCGGCGTGTCCCGGTGTCAGCACCGCCGTCAGCGCCCAGCCGTCACCCTTGATGGTCTCGCCGTCGCCAACCGAGATATCCGGCACGAAACGCGTATCGGAGCTTTCGGCAAAGGGATTGACCTCGCCGTCATGGAGCGGCCTTGCTGCGCGGTGCATACCTTCGCCGACGGTGATGGCGCCTGTCTCTCTCTGCAACTTCGCGGCAAGCGGCGAGTGGTCGCGATGTGTATGGGTGACGACTATATGCGTGACCGTCCGGCCCTTGAGCGCCTTAATCAGTGCCTCAAAATGCGCCTCGTTCTCAGGCCCCGGATCGATGACGGCGACGGATGAGGTACCGACGATGTAGCTGTTGGTGCCGTGGAAGGTGAAAGGACTCGGATTGTTGGCCGTGATGCGCTGGACCCCCGGCGCAACGTCCACCGCGCGGCCATAGTGAGGGTCGAAGGCAAGATCGAATGTCGGACTGGGCATGGTTTACTTGTATTCTATCTCGATAAAGGTCATCGGCTCGCTACCGGCATTGACGACATTGTGCTCGCCGCCCGCCTCGCGCCGGTAGGCAGCACCCTTGGCCACATCGACGCGCCGGCTGCCATTCCGATCCTCGAGCAGGAATTTGCAGTCAGTCATAGGCACGACGACATAGCCGAGCCCGTGGGTATGCACGCCAGTATCCGCGCCCGGCTCGAAATCCCAGCGCGTGATGCGAACCACGGCATCGTCGAGAAGAAGCGTCGCAAGGGCAGGCGGGCGGGCACGGTACTGGCTCATCATCTCTCCTGAGACTTTGATCGGCGAACCAAGACGTAGCACGGCGCAGGAAGAAGCGCACAGAAATTTGCCGGAAGCGCAAGTTAGTGATTGTGAGGCAGCCGGACCTTTGCTAATCAGGCCTCGCTTCCGGCAAAGCGGGTTTCCGCTCTCAAGCTGTGGTGGGGCGTCGCCAAGCGGTAAGGCACCGGTTTTTGGTACCGGCATTCCCAGGTTCGAATCCTGGCGCCCCAGCCAAGACTGTTCGGGGTCCATTCTGGACACGTAGGTTACGGTTTATTCCTGAGACATAGTGTAGTGCTCCCCGATTTTGAGACAAAAGCATGGTAACAGTTCTCCGTTAGGAGGACTAATGAGGACGGACGATCCTGGGCGGCGGTTCAGTCGCGAGGTTAAGCTGGCAGCGGTTCAGCGAATGGCTGCCGGCGCCAATGTCAGCAAGCTTGCTCGCGAGTTGGGGATTTCGCGCAAGGGCCTTTATCAGTGGCAAAAGCAGTTCCGAGTTGGCGCAGCGTCGGCGTTGCGAGAAGGCGGACGTCCGCAGCGAGACGCAGCAGCGAGCGATGAGCAACCGGAAGCTGGCGCGCTGCAGTCTTCCTCGAGCGACGAACTCTTGAGAGCGCTTGCGCGGATTGCGGAATTAGAGCGGCTTGTCGGACAGCAAGCGGCCGATATTGATTTTTTTCAAAAGGCCTTGCAGCACGTCGGGACAGCACGCCAGCGGAGTGGCAAGCCTGGCGGGACGGCATCTACACGGTCATCGAAGCGATGATGGCGTCCGGGCTGCAAGGCCAAATCAGTGTGGAACGAATGTGCCGGCTGGCTCGGGTGAGCCGCGCGGGCTACTATCGTCATTGGCAGGCGACGGCGCCGCGCAGGGAGGAAATGGGGCTGCGCGACACCCTCCAACGCCTGGCGCTCGCCAACCGGCATTACGGCTACCGAAGAATCGCCGTGCTTTTGAGCCGAGAAGGCTGGCGTGCCAACCACAAGCGCGTGCTGCGCCTGATGCGGGAGGATAATCTGCTGTGTCTGCGCAAATCCCCGTTCGTGCCGATGACAACCGACTCCAGGCATGACTGGTGCATCGTGCCCAACCTGGCTCGAGGTCTTCAACTGACCGACATCGACCAGCTCTGGGTCGCCGACATCACCTACGTTCATCTCGCCGAGGAGTTCGCATTCCTGGCGATCGTCCTCGACGCTTTCAGTCGCAAGGTCATCGGCTGGGCGATTGCAACCCATCTGAAAGCGGAACTTGCCATTGAGGCATTCGACATGGCGGTTGCGGCTCGCCGGCCGCGACCTGATAGCGTCATTCACCATAGCGACCGCGGCGTCCAATATGCCTGCGCCGACTATGCGGCACGACTTGCAGACCACGGCATCCAGCCGAGCATGAGCCGCGTCGGCAATCCCTACGATAATGCGAAGGCCGAGAGATTCATGAGGACCCTGAAGGAAGAGGAGGTGGATGGTCAGGCGTATCGCGACCTGGACGATGCAAGGACTAGGATCGGCGAATTCATCGAGGTGGTCTACAACAGGCAGCGCCTGCACTCGGCCCTCGACTATCTCGCGCCGGACGCTTACGAAGCCAGTCTCTTGCAACAGCGGCAAGAGACACCAGACGCAATTCACAGCCGGGAGAACTGTTACTGATTGCTGTCTCACCAAAGGGGTGCAGTCCAATAGGTGACACTTTCGGCCTGAAGGGGTTTGGACGTGGCTCCAGTCTGCATGTCTCGTCGTCGAAATGGCCAATGAAGAAAAGGCAGCCTGCAGGCTGCCTTTCTGGACTGACACTGGCCGCGAAACTCGACTACCGAGCCGTTTCCGGCGCCAGAAACTCCGCACAATAGGACTTGCTGTTTTCGCCCGGGATGTCGCCGACGGTGCGGATGGAGCGGATGGTGTAGCTGGAATCGGCGGTGACTTCGGCCTGGCAGCGGAGATAGAGCGTGCGGGCGGCAGCGATCTGCTTGCCGCGCTTGCCGTTTTCGCCTTCGGCATATTTCGCCGGGACGCGAATCCTCTTGTAGCCGCCCTTCCAAGTGTAGACGGTGGCCGAGCCGTTTTCGGTATCGGCGATCGGCGGGCCGTAGGCGGCGAAGAACTTGCCGGCCGACTGGCCGGTCCAGCGTGCGGAAATCGGATCGCCTGCAGAAGGAATGGTCGTGCAGCCGGCAAGCGCAATGGCAAGCCCGACCGCGGCAGTGGTGCGGAGTTTCATCTAATCGTCCCTGAATTTTGTCGCGCATTCGAGGCGGGAATCGCTGTCTGCCAACGGTTTCCGCTTGTCCCGTGGAGCGCTTTAGCGCGGAACCCGGCAAAAGAAAATTGCCCTGTCTTCGCGATTGCGAAATTTGCCGCGAGTGTGGCTTTTTGTTGCAGTTTTAGGCTGCGCCAGGCCCTTTCACCCCTCTGTCAAAAATGCGCCGGGTTTTGAAATTTGGTGCTTGCGCAATAAGATGGGCCGGTCTATAGAGGCGCCGCTGGTCACGGAGTGTAGCGCAGTCTGGTAGCGCACCACGTTCGGGACGTGGGGGTCGAGTGTTCGAATCACTCCACTCCGACCAGCCGATTTTCCCGAATTGCTCTGACCCCGGCGAGAAATGCGCCGCACACTGCGTGCAGCGATCCGTTTGCGCCAGATGCGTAACGCGCGCCCTCGACACGGCAAGAAAAAGGGGCCGTCCGGCCCCAGCTTCAGTCTCAGATATCGCTTGCGGCGTTTTTCCAGAGTTCCGCCGCTTCCGCTGCGGTCATCCGGTGCACATGCGCCTCGTCGCGGCGGGTTGCGAAGATCTCGCTCGCCATAATCTGCTCGGCGAGGTCGGCTGGAAGCGAGAGGATGACGCGCGCGTCACCGGTGTGAAGTCCGCCGAGTTCCGAGCGCTTGCCGGTCACCATGCCGCCGGCGACCGTATTGTTGGTGTCCGGGTCGATGAGGATGAAGGAGCCGGAGGAGCGGTTCTGCTCATAAGGATCGAAGATCGCCGCTTCATCGAAGGCGAGGCGCACTTTGCCGATGGCATTCATGTAGAGCCGCTCGGCTACGTTCCAGGCGCCGGACTTCAGCTCCAACTGGCTGAGGGGTTGCACCTGGACGCGCTGGCGGCGGCTGCCGCTCTTCAGCCAGTAGCGCTTACCGGCCTCGATGCCTTCCGGCTGCAGCGCCACGATCTGCGCGTCGAAGGCAAGGCCGACCTGCGGCTGGCTGTCGATCGAGACGATCATGTCGCCGCGCGCGACGTCCACCTGCCGGTCGAGCACGAGGGTGATTGCGTCGCCCGCGACGGCCGCGTTGCGCACGAGGTCGAAGGTGACGATCTTGGAAACATTGGCGACCATGCCCGATGGCAAGATCATGACGCTGTCGCCCGGCTTCACCGAACCGCCGGCAACGGTGCCTTGATAGCCACGGAAGCTTTCGCCGGGACGCGACACGCGCTGCACCGAGAGACGGAAGCCGACGGTCTGCGACGAGCGCACCGTGGCAAGCTCCAGCGTCTCGACGAGCGTCGGACCCGTGTACCAGGGCATGGCGGCCTGGCCGGAATAGACGACGTTTTCACCCTTCAGCGCCGACATCGGGATCGCGGTGATCTGCTTGACGCCGAGCGACAGGGCAAATTCCTTGAACTCGTGCGTGATCTTCTCGAAACCGGCGCGGTCGTAGCCGGTCAGGTCGATCTTGTTGACGGCGAGCACGAACTGCTTGATGCCGAGCAGCGAGGCGATCGTCGCGTGGCGTCGCGTCTGCTCGAGGATGCCGGCGCGGGCATCGACGAGCAGCACGGCAAGATCGGCGGTCGAAGCGCCGGTTGCCATGTTACGGGTGTACTGTTCGTGGCCGGGCGTGTCGGCGACGATGAAGGCGCGCCTGTCGGTCTGGAAATAGCGATAGGCGACATCGATGGTGATTCCCTGTTCGCGCTCCGCCTGCAGGCCGTCCAGAAGCAGTGCGAAGTCCGGCAGGCCGAGATCGTTTTGCTTGCCGGTGGAATCGCGCTGGAGCGTCGCTGCCTGGTCTTCCTTGACGGCCTTGGTGTCCCAGAGCAACCGGCCGATCAGCGTGGATTTGCCGTCGTCGACGCTGCCGCAGGTGATAAGGCGCAACGGCCGCGTGTCGCGCGTGGCCTTCAGCGGCTCGGCGGCAGGCAGGGCGATGGCGGTTGCAGGTGCTGCTGCAGTCATCTCAGAAATATCCTTCACGCTTCTTTTTTTCCATGGAGCCGGACTGGTCGCGGTCGATGGCGCGGCCCTGGCGCTCGGAAACGGTTGCGATTTCCAGCTCCGCTATGACGTCTTCAAGGGTGGTGGCGGTGGAGCGGATGGCACCCGTCAGCGGGAAATCGCCGAGGGTGCGGAAACGGATCATGCCTTCCTGGCGGACTTCGCCGGGAAGGAGTTCCAACCGCGGGTCTTCCGCAAGGATCATCATTCCGTCGCGCTCAACGTAGGGGCGCTTCTTCGCATAGTAGAGCGGCACTAGCGGAATTTCTTCGGCTTGGATGTAGCGCCAGATATCGACTTCGGTCCAGTTCGACAGCGGGAAGGCGCGCACGCTCTCGCCCTTGCGGATCTGGCCGTTGTAGATGTTCCAGAGCTCGGGCCGCTGGTTGCGCGGATCCCAGCGGTGGTCCGGCGTGCGGAAGGAATAGATGCGTTCCTTGGCGCGGCTTGCCTCCTCGTCGCGGCGCGCGCCGCCGAAGGCTGCGTCGAACTGTCCGGCGTCGAGCGCCTGGCGCAGCCCCTCGGTCTTCATGATGTCGGTGAAGGTCGCGGAGCCGTGGCTGAAGGGTGTGATTCCTTCGGCGGCGCCGCGCGGATTGATGTGCTCGACGAGGTCCAGGTCATACTTCTTCGCGGTCTCGTCGCGAAAGGCGATCATCTCCTGGAATTTCCAGCCAGTGTTCACATGCAGCAGCGGGAAGGGCACGCGGCCCGGATAAAAAGCCTTACGTGCCAGATGCAGCAGAACCGACGAGTCCTTTCCGATCGAATAGAGCATCACCGGACGCTCGAATTCGGCCGCAACCTCGCGGAAGATATGGATGGACTCGTTTTCCAGAGCCTTCAGGTGCGGATCGAGCGGCGGCTTGGCGCTCTGCGGATTGTTGAGTTCCGTATCCGGACGGCTATCGGGCATTTCCTACTCCAGACTTTCGATCATTGGCAAGGAGGCATTTGCCCCTCACCCCAATGCCGCGCTCGGCGGCTCGTTTTCCGTCCCCTCGCCCCGCTTGCGGGAAGAGGGCCAGGGGTGAGGGCCGGGCAGTCCGGCACGTCAAACTCACCCTTCGTGGCTATCGTGCGGTAACCGCTGTCGCTTCTTCGCCGACATGCAGGCCGCATTCGCGCTTCTCATCCTGTTCCCACCACCAGCGGCCGGCGCGCTCCGGCTCGCCAGGCTTGATGGCGCGCGTGCACGGCTCGCAGCCGATAGAAGGGTAGCCGCGGGCATGCAGCGGATTAACCGGCACGCTATTGTCGGCGACGTAGGACTTGACGGTCTCGATATCCCAGTCGGCAAGCGGATTTATCTTCAGGAGGTGCCGTTCGGCGTCATATTCCGCAAAAGGCGTTTCCGCGCGGTTGGCGGACTGACCGCGCCGCAGCCCGGTGATCCAGATCGTTGCGCCTGCCAGCGCCCGCGCAAGCGGCTTCAGCTTGCGCACGCCACAACAGGCATGCCTGGCTTCGACGCTCTCGTAAAAGCCGTTCATGCCGTATTTTGCCGCATAGGCGTCGATATCGGCCTGCTCGGGCTCGTAACGGGTGATGTGGATGTCGTACTGGCTTTCGGTTTCGTCGATCAGCGCCAGCGTCTCGGGGAAGAGGCGGCCGGTCTGCAGCGTTACGACGTCGATCGGTAGGCGATGGTTGCCGATTTCGGCGGTGATCACCTGGTCTTCGATACCAAGCGATGTCGTGAAGACGACTCTTACGTCTAGGCCGGCGACAAACGACAGACGTTCGGCCAGGCTCAAGGTCGCAAGTTTCGCATTCAGCGTTTCCGCTTCTTCGATGATATTGACAACAGTCATGGGAAAACCTGTCCTCGATGTTGGCCGGAGTATCGCAGCTTGAGGGCAGATCGCACAGAAAAACGGATTTCGAAAGCGGCGCATACGGGAGCAAATATCTCTCCGAAGCCGCTGCAATGCAGAAAAGCAGCCGCGTCAGGTCAGCAATCTGTCGGGGCTACTTTAATCTCTATAAAATTAGTAGGGTTACACGGTGCCTGTCAATTCGAAACCTGAAGTGATGTCGAAAAAGATGCAGGAAGGGCAATTTCAGCGTAGAATTCTGTCCGTTGGCCGAGCAGGAAAAACAAGGCCAAAATGCTTGTCTTCCAAGGCTTTCGCGGGCGCGTTCAAATTCCGTTCATGCTGGCTGTGCAATAGGAGATATGTAAGCTTGTGAAGTGGTGCGGCACGTCGCATCGCTCGTGTGTGTGACGGTCCAAAATGATTACGCAGAAAGCAAAATACGCGCTCCGGGCGCTGACGGTACTGGCGGAAGCCGATGCCGGCGAGCCCGTCATGATTTCGGACATTGCAGCGCAGCAGAAAATTCCGAAGAAGTTCCTCGAGCAGATCCTGCTCGATCTTAAGCATCAGGGCATCGTCGCGAGCCGACGCGGCAAGGCGGGCGGCTATCTGCTGTTGAAGCCCGCCGACATGATCACCTTCGGCGAGATCCTGCGCATCGTCGACGGCCCGATCGCGCCGCTGCCATGCCTTTCTATCACCGCGTATCGCAAGTGCGACGATTGCGACGGCGAGCAGACCTGCAAAATCCGCAGCGTCTTCGCGAAAGTCGCGGATGCAACGCGCAAGGTGCTGTTCTCGACGACAATCGCCGACGCGGTCGCGCCGGCAAAAGGCGCAGAGGTCACCCGCCTTCTCGCCTGACGGGGCTTCTTCCCTCTCCATTGGCAGCCGCAGGTTCGCGAAATCATCTCCCACCTTCAAGATTTGGTGAAAAGCCTTTCAAAGCCGCCGGAATGCGCCAATTCGGAGCTGTTCGGAAAAGGGCAGGGAGAACTGAAATGCGTGTCTTATCCACAAAGCAGATCGTCTTGAGCGCGGCCGTCGCGGCAGCTTTCGCGACCGGCGCTGCGGCGCATCACGGCTGGTCATGGGCCGAGGCCGAGCAGATGGAGTTGAGGGGGACGATCCAGAAGATTTCCATGGGCGGCCCGCATCCCGCGCTTGACGTTGCGACCGCCGATGACGGCGTGTGGCGCGTCGAACTCGGCAATCCGCGCCAGACGGAGCGCTCCGGCTTCGTCGAGGGCTCGGCGAAGAACGGCGATCAGATCGTTGCGATCGGAAACCGTTCGCTGGATCGGAATGAAAAGCGCATGAAGGCCGTGCGAATCACGGTCGGCGAGAAGCGCTACGATATCTATCCCGATCGAATCCAGACGAATTGACCGCATGGCGATCGAACTTCTGGAATGGCTTGCCGCAACGCCGCTCGCGGCAGGGTTGCGGCGTTCAGCGCTGCTTTACATGTTCGTCAACGCTTCGCATATCCTGTCCATCGGTTTGCTGCTCGGCGCCATCCTGCCGCTCGATCTCAGGTTGATGGGCTTCTTTCCGTTGGTCCCGCTTTCGGTGGTCGGGCCATTCCTGTCGCGCGCAGCGGCGGTCGGTTTGACGGCGGCGATCGTCACGGGCTTCTGCCTCTTCAGCGTCCGGCCGATGGAATATGCTGCAAACCCAGCATTTTTGGTAAAGATCGGATTGCTGGCAGTAGGCGTTGCCAATGCCGCCATCGTGCATGCCAGGGACAGCTGGCGAAAGGCGATTGCCGGAGTGGTCGTTGCAGCGAGCCTGCGCATTGCAGCCATGGTTTCGGCGGCGGTGTGGATTACCGCTCTCATCGCCGGGCGGTGGATCGGTTTCATATAGAGGCGATCACGCCGCGACGGTGCTCGCCGCGCGCCACCAGCGCAAGGAAGAGATCACTGAACTTGTGCGAAGGCCGAGGTTGCGATGCCCACGCTGTTTCTGCTTTTGAAGTCGTTGCGTTCGATCATGAAAATAGCCGAGCGCGCGGCGCATCTGGCAGCTTCATCACATGAAACTGCCAGATGCCAACATCGGAGCAACTGCGGATATGCATTCGATGATTGATATTGGCGATAGGCGCGAAGAAGATCCCACGAGACTGCTGGGCATTCGTGTGCCCTACCAGCTCTGTTTACCGGTCGCTCAGTGCCCAGCGCGGATTGACCCAGGGCTCCTGGTTCGAGCGCGGCAGGGGCTGCTTGCCGAGGATATGGTCTGCCGCCTTCTCGCCGGTCATGATCGAGGGGCCGTTGAGGTTGCCGTAGGTGATGTGTGGGAAGATTGACGAGTCGGCAACGCGCAGGCCGTCCACTCCGATGACGCGCGTCTCCGGGTCGATCACGGCCATCGGGTCGTTCTTAGCGCCCAACTTACAGGTGCCGCAGGGGTGGTAGGCGCTTTCCAGATGCTCGCGCAGGAAGCCGTCGATCTCGTCGTCCGTCTGCACCTTCTCGCCCGGCTGGATTTCCGGCCCTCGATAGGGGTCGAAAGCCTGCTGGCCGAAGATCTCGCGGGTGAGGCGCACGCAGTGGCGGAATTTCTCCCAGTCATCCGGGTGACTCATATAGTTGAAGCGGATGATGGGGTCGGCCTTCGGATCGGGCGAGCGCAGGGTGACGGACCCGCGCGACTTCGAGAGATTGTAGCCGACATGCACCTGAAAGCCGTGGCTCTTCGCCGCCGCCTTGCCGTCATAGCTGATCGCCACCGGCAGGAAGTGATACTGGATGTCCGGCTGCTTGACGCCGGCCGCCGAGCGCAGGAAGGCGCAGGCTTCGAACTGGTTGGAAGTGCCGAGGCCGGATCTCGTGAACATCCATTGCGCGCCCGCCACGCCCTGCCAGAACCATGGCAGCCAGGAATAGAGTGAAACCGGCTTGGTGCTGACCTGCTGGAAATAGAATTCCATATGGTCCTGCAGGTTGGCGCCGACGCCTGGCCGGTCGGCTTTCACCTCGATGCCGTGCTCCTGCAAATGAGCCCCAGGGCCGATACCGGAAAGCATCAAGAGCTTCGGCGAGTTGAAGGATGAGGCAGAAACGATCACCTCGCGGTTCGCCTTGATGATTTCGACCTTGCCGCGGCGCTCGATCTCGACACCGGTCGCGCGGCCGTTCTCGATAACGATCCTGCGCGCCAGGGCGTAGGCGATGTCGACATTCGGCCGCCTCAGCGCCGGCTTCAGATAGGCGTTCGCCGCAGACCAGCGACGGCCGCGGAAGATGGTCTGCTCCATCAGCCCGAAGCCTTCCTGCTTCGAGCCGTTGTAGTCGTCCGTCGCCTCGAAACCCGCCTGCTTGCCGGCTTCGATGAATGCATGGAACAGCGGGTTGCGAAAGCCGCCGCGTTGCACATGCAGCGGGCCGTCGGTGCCGCGCCAGCCTTCCTCACCGCCGTGCGAATGCTCCATGCGCTTGAAGTAGGGCAGCACGTCTGCATAGGCCCAGCCGTTGGCGCCGAGCTCTTCCCAACGGTTGTAGTCTTCGGCATGGCCGCGCACATAGACCATGCCGTTGATCGAGGAGGATCCGCCGATCACCTTGCCGCGCGGTGCGGTGATGCGCCGGCCGTTGAGGTTTGGTTCGGGTTCCGAGAGGTAGCCCCAGTTGTAGCGCCTCATGCTCATCGGCCAAGCAAGCGCTGCCGGCATCTGGATGAACGGCCCGAAGTCGCTGCCGCCCGCCTCGATGACGATCACGCTGTTTCTGCCGTCTTCCGAGAGACGATAGGCGAGGGCCGACCCTGCCGAGCCGGAGCCTATGATGACGAAGTCTGCTTGCATGATGTACACTCAGTATGTGTTGGCCTTCCCCACAAGCGGGAGGGCTTGGCCTCTTCTCAATACGGCGCCGCCACCGGCCCCATGCCCACGTAAACCGTTTTCAACTCCGAATAATGCTCCAGCGCCGCAAGCGAGTTCTCCCGCCCGAAACCGGATTGCTTCGAGCCGCCGAAGGGAATTTCGACCGGGCAGAGATTGTAGGTGTTGATCCAGAGCGTGCCTGCCTCGAGCTGGTCGGCGACGCGGTGGGCGCGCGTCAGATCGGCGGTGAAGACGCCACCCGAAAGGCCGAATTCGGTGGCGTTCGCACGTTCGATGACCTCGGCTTCGTCATCGAAATCGAGCACGCACATCACCGGCCCGAAGATCTCCTCGCGGGCAATGGTCATGCCGTCGGTCACGTCGGCAAACACGGTCGGCTGGACGTAATAGCCTTCGCCGGAAACATTGTTCGGAATGCCGCCGCCGGTGACGAGTGTCGCACCCTCGGCCTTGCCCTTGTCGATGTAGCTCAAGACCTTCTGTCGCTGGTCGAATGAAACCATCGGGCCGAGCTGCGTCGCCTCGTCCATCGGGTCGCCGATCAGGATCGCCTCGGTGCGGGCCTTCAGCCGCTTCAGGAACTCGCCCTTGATCTTCCGCTGCACAAAGACGCGGGTGCCGTTCGAGCAGACCTGGCCCGTCGAATAGAAGTTGCCGAGCATGGCGCCGCCGATTGCGCTGTCGATATCGGCATCGTCGAAGACGATCAGCGGCGACTTGCCGCCGAGCTCCATCGTCACATGTTTGAGGTGGCCTGCCGCGGAGGCGGCGACCTTGCGGCCGGTCGGCACCGAGCCGGTGAGTGACACCTTTGCCACGTCCTTATGGTTGACGAGCAGCGGGCCGGTGTCGCGGTCTCCCTGGATCACATTGTAAAGGCCCTTCGGCAGGCCTGCTTCGTGCAGGATTTCGGCAATCTTCAGCGCGCCGAGCGGCGTGTTTTCCGAGGGCTTGAAGACCATCGCATTGCCGGCGATCAGCGCCGGCGCCCCTTTCCAGCAGGCGATCTGCTGCGGATAGTTCCAGGCGCCGATGCCGACGCAGACGCCGAGCGGCACGCGCTTCGTATAGGCGAAATCGCCGCCGAGCGGGATATAGGAGCCGTTGAGGCCGGCTGCCGCGATGCCGCCGAAGAACTCGAAGCTGTCGGCGCCCGACGTCGGATCAGCGACGATCGTTTCCTGGATCGGCTTGCCGGTATCGAGCGTTTCGAGCTCGGAAAGCTCGCGATTGCGCTCGCGCATGATCTCGGCGGCGCGCTTGAGGATGCGGCCGCGGGCCGTCGGGCTCATCGCCGCCCATTCCGGCTGTGCGCGCCTGGCAGCCGCGATCGCTTTCTCGACGATGGCAGGCGTTGCCGCATGCAGCCGCGCGATCACTTCGCCGGTTGCCGGATAAATGCTTTCGATGACGCTGCCCGCTTCGTCCTCGATATATTCGCCGTCAATGAAGTGCGACGCTTTCGGCTGGGCTTTCATAATTCAATCCTTTGCTTTGTGCGACAGGGCAAAAATTAAGGCTCCTCATTCCTGTGCGGTGAGCCTCATTCGATCCCCCTTAGTTGCATCGTCACATAATCCTCCGTCAGCCCGATCGAAGCCTCGATGTTTATCGGCGCCGATTTCAGACTTTGGCGGATATAGAGCCCGTCGATCATCGCAGCAGCGCCTTCGGCGATGCGTCCTGCGGCATCTGGCGGGCAAAGCTTCTTGAGGTTGGCCAGCAGGTTCGAACGCAGCCGGCGGGCATAGATGACGAGGAAACGGCGCGTCTCTTCCGAGCGCTGCGCTTCGGCATAGAAGGCGAGCCATGCGGCGATCGTTTCCGGCGCGAACTGATCGGCCTGGAAGCTGACCCGGATGACGGCAGAGAGATTTTCGCGTGGGGTACGGGCAGCCTTCAGCGCCGTCACCGTGTCGTCACGCAATTGCCTGAGCAGCGAACGGACCGTCTCGATCAGCAGTTGCTCCTTGCTGCCGAAATAGTGGTGCGCAAGGGCAGGAGACACGCCGGCCTGGCGGGCGATATCGGACATGGTGACGCTCAGCGAGCCGCGATCCGCGATTACGCGCAGCGCAGCGTCGACGAGCGCCTTTCGGCGTAGAGGTTCCATTCCGATTTTCGGCATGAGGGCCAGCTCCGACAGTTCAGCACATATTATTTTTGATTGACTGATCAATCAACAAAAACTTTTTGACGGAATTTGAGAAGGCTCAACCCTTTCCGGCCCGCGATTCTGCAGCATATGAACAGCTATCAGGAGGTGTGTCATGGCTAGCGTCTTCGATGGAGCGCCGTCCTCGTCCCTGCAGTCGAAATGGATATGGTTCGTGGGTCTCGGCGTGCTGCTGTTGATCTGCGGCCTGATCGCGGTCGGAAATCTCCTTCTCGCCACCGTGGTGTCGGTCTATTCCGTGGGAATGCTGATGGTCTTCGGGGGGGTCGTCTATCTCATCCACGCCTTTCAGGTGCGCGGCTGGGAGCACATCCTTTTCTGGGCGCTGAGCGGTGTACTCTACGTCCTCGCAGGCATATTCGCCTTCATCAATCCGATCCTTACCTCCGCTGCTCTGACGCTCTTTCTCGCCGTCGCTCTGCTTGTTGCCGGCGTCTTCCGCGTCTTTATCGGCCGCCGCATGAAGCCGCTCAAGGGCTGGGGCTGGATTGTCGTAAGCGGCGTGGTCACCGCGCTCGCAGGCTTTATCATCGCGCTCGGCTGGCCGGTGAACAGTCTCTGGGTCCTCGGACTTTTCCTCGCGGTCGATCTTATTTTGCAGGGATGGACGATGATTGCATTCGGGATCGGCCTTCGAAGCGTGCAATGAGGCTGTCCACAGGCTGTGCTCACGGAATGTTTCTTTTTTTGACAAGCATGTGAGGCGGGACTAAAATTCAGATACCAAGGCGCCGGCAGATGACATTGCCGGAACAGATGTCATGAGTGGTCATGCATCCCGCGTAGGGCAGGTTCTGTCCCGTAGAAAAACGAAGGGAGGAAGTTCATGCCAATGGTCACAGTTTCCATATCACCGGTCCAGGCAGCAGGCATTCGCGATGCCGTCGATCATGGCGGCTATGCATCGAGCAGCGAGGTTGTTCGTGAGGCGCTGCGCCTCTGGGATGCCGCCCGCAAGCTCGCAGAATATCGCAATGACGTTCTAAATGACGAAGACCGCGCGAGTGGGGGCCGCTGCGTTGCAGATATGTTTGCCGATCACGAAGCGGAGCGCCGCCGGTCCGCCTGATAGGGTCGGGACCTAACCCATTGACCGGAATGCTGAAACATTCCGGTCCGCAACTTTCACAAAAGTTTCACATTGGCGAAAGGGTTCGTTGATGCTTTTTCACCATCTTCGCTGCGAAAAAGAAGACTTCGCAGTGGAGAATTTGGCATGTCTTTGGCTGCCGCCGTCGAACCGGGCGTATTGCGCCGTTATGCCAGCGATCAGATCGTGACGCTCGCGAAACTCGTCATCGAAAATGCTTTCCAGCCAATTGTCGAAGCAGGGACGGGCACGGTCTTCGGCTACGAGTCACTGATGCGCGGGCAGGAACGCATCGGCTTCGATTCTCCTGTTGAAATCCTCGATGAGGCGCATCGCGCCGCCCAGCTGCTGCAGCTGGAGCAGATGGTCGCCAGCCGCGCACTCGCCAAGTTCGCGACGCTCGGCAATTATTCGACTTCGACGCTTTTCCTCAATCTCGACGTTCGGCTGATCCCGCACGGCGACCGCCTGGTTGAAACCCTCCTCCAGCACCTGAAGGCCGCCAACATCCCGCCGTCCTCGGTCTGCTTCGAATTCTCCGAGCGTTTCGACAATACCAGCGTGCCGGAATTCGAGGCGCTGGTTTCCAAGCTCCGCAAGACCGGCTTCAAGCTGGCAATCGACGACTTCGGCGTCGGTCACGGCGAAATGAAGCTTCTTTGCGACTATGCCGTCGATTACCTCAAGATCGACCGTCACTTCGTCGCCGACATCGACCGCATGCCGCGCAAGCGCCACCTGTTGAAGAATATCGTCAACATCGCCCATGTGCTCGGCACCCGGGTGATCGCGGAAGGCATTGAAACCGAAGCGGAATTCCTCGCTTGCCGCGAATATGGCGTCGATCTCGTCCAAGGCTGGTTCATTGCCCGGCCGACGCCGCATACCTCCGAGCTCGTGTCCTCGTTTCCGCATCTGCAGGATCTCGGCAAGAGCAAGCACAACACACAATCGCTCGATGAGATCCTTATCCGCAAACAGATTGAAGTGCTGCCGACAGTTTACGAGAACGACAGCATCGACACGGTCTTCGAGCTCTTTCGCCGCAATCCGCGCCAGGCCTTCTTCCCGGTGTTGAATGCCAATGGCGAGCCGCGCGGCATCATCCATGAGCACCATCTCAAGGAATATATCTACCAGCCCTTCGGCCGCGATCTCCTGAAGAACAAGGTCTATGGCCGCACGATTTCACATTTCGTCGAAATGGCACCGATCGTCGGTCTCGATTCCGACGCCGAGCGGTTGATGACGATCTTCGCCAATATGGAAGGCAGCAACTGCCTGATCCTTACGGACAACATGCGCTATGCCGGCGTCGTCTCCGCTGCCTCACTCATCAAGGTCATCAACGAAAAGCAGTTGAAGACCGCGCAGGACCAAAACCCGCTGACCGGCCTGCCGGGCAACCGCGCCATCCGCGATTTCATGCGCCAGGCCGGTCGCGACGGCGACGAGGTACGGCATTTCTGCTATTGCGACTTCGACAACTTCAAGCCGTTCAACGATGCTTATGGTTTTCATCTCGGCGACCACGCGATCTCGCTCTTCGCCGCGCTGATGCGCCGTTACTTCTTCGCCGAGCGTCATTTCCTCGGCCATGTGGGGGGCGACGACTTCTTCATCGGCGTCATCGGATGGACGAAGGAGGAACTGACCGAGATCCTTGACCGGCTCATCAGCGATTTCCACGAAGACGTCCGCGATCTCTATTCCGACGAGGACCGAGCTGCCGGGCGCATTCGCGGTCATGACCGTGCCGGTGCGGAAGCGCTTTTCCCGCTGATGCGCTGCTCGATCGGTGTCCTTGAGCTGCCGGAAGGCTTGGTGATCGACGACATTAATCGTGTCAGTGCCGAAATCGCGCACATCAAAGCCGAAGCGAAGGAAAGCGCCGACGGGTTGATCTTCCATCCGCTGGGCGAGGCGAATTGACGCCTTTGCCACTTCTCTCCTTCCCAAGCACCGGGCGGTGAATTATCTCCTGGGCTTTCGGAAAGAGGAGACCGTCATGCCCTTGCCAGCGAACATGCGTTTCGTCGACCTGCCGAGCTTCGGCGCGCCGGAAGTCATGAGGATCGCGACCGCACCTGTTCCGGTGCCCGGCGAGGGACAGATCCTCGTTCGCATGCAGGCGATCGGCATCAACCGTCCGGATGTGGCGCAGCGCCAGGGAACATACCCGCCGCCGAAGGATGCAAGCCCCATTCTCGGGCTCGAGCTTTCCGGTGAAGTGGCCGCGATCGGTCCGGGCGTGGCCGGATATTCGCTCGGAGACAAAGTCTGCGGGCTCGCCAATGGCGGTGCCTATGCCGAATATTGCTTGCTGCCCGTTGGCCAGGTTTTGCCGTTCCCGAAGGGTTACGATGCGGTGAAATCCGCAGCCCTGCCGGAGACTTTCTTCACCGTCTGGGCGAACCTCTTCCAGATGGCCGGCCTGACGGAGGGTGAGAGCGTTCTCATCCATGGCGGCTCCAGCGGCATCGGCACCACGGCGATCCAGCTCGCCCGCGCCTTCGGCGCCGAGGTCTATGCGACCGCAGGCTCGGCGGAGAAATGCAAGGCCTGCGAAAAGCTCGGCGCGAAGCGGGCGATCAACTACAAGAGTGAGGATTTCGCCGGAGTCATCAAGGCCGAGACCGGTGGCCATGGCGTCGATGTCGTACTTGACATGATCGGCGCCGCCTATTTCGAAAAGAATATCGCATCGCTCGCCAGGGACGGCTGCCTGTCGATCATCGCCTTGCTGGGCGGCGCGGTCGCTGAAAGGGTCAACCTCGCGCCGATCATGGCCAAGCGCCTCACTGTCACCGGCTCGACGATGCGCCCACGCACTGCAGAAGAAAAGCGCGCCATCCGCGACGACCTTTTCTCCCAGGTCTGGCCGCTCCTCGAAGCCGGCAAGGTCGCCCCCGTCATCCACAGGACCTTTGCCTTCGAAGATGTCGTCGAAGCGCACAGGCTGATGGAAACGAGCAGCCATATCGGCAAGATCACCCTGACCGTTTGAGGTCAGCTTCGGACCAGCATCGGTGCACAAGGTAAAACTGATCCTGGCCGTAAGTGAGTCTCCGGGGTCGCTGAACTGTCGTCTGAGCGAAACCCGGCCCCGAACTGCGCATCTTGATGTGGCGTTGATTGCGCGTCGTACGGTCCCCACGAGGAATGCAATGGCTCTATTCCACTCTTGCCCCATCTGCCGCAGCAGGATTCCGCATTTCGTGCCGCTTCCGCGGTATTATATCGACAAGGCGACCGAACATGGCTTTGCTTATGGGGTCGATGAATTCGAAACGATCAATCATCAGGCCTATAGTTGCCCCAACTGTCACTCGAGCGACCGCGACAGGCTCTATGCCCTGTTCCTGACGCCTGTGTTTCAGCGCCTCAACCAGGCGCAGCCGTTCCGGTTTCTGGATATCGCCCCAGGCCGCTCTTTGAGCTTCTGGCTGAAAAGCCATCCGCACATCTTCTATCGCAGCTGCGACATGTATATGCCGGAGGCGGACGACAAGGCGGACATTCACAATCTCCCTTATGCGGACGAGACTTTCGATTTCGTTCTGTGCTCGCACGTGCTCGAACACGTCGACGATCCGGTGCGCGCCACCTCAGAAATACGGCGTGTTCTCAAGCAGAACAGCATTGCCATCCTGATGGCGCCGATTTGCCTGTCGATCCAGGACAATTATGAAAATCCCGATGTGACGACGCCTGAGGGGCGCTGGCAGCATTTCGGCCAGGATGACCATGTGCGCATATTCTCCAAGCCGGGATTCGTCGATGTGATCCGGCGGTCAGGTCTTGCGGTGCAGGAGGTCCCGGTCAGTGAGTTCCTGACGCCCGAAGTCTGCGACACCTACGGCATCGGCCTCCGCTCCGTTCTTTATCTCGGCGTGAAGCAGCAGGCTGTCCAGCAAGAGCCGGAGCGCAGCGTCGCCTGAGATCGCTCGAAACTCTCATTCATGGAAGAGGCGCCCCGGGGCGCCTCTTTTCAATTTCGGCCTTCTCTCAGCGTCAGTGCCGCCGCAATCGTGACGATGCCGGGGAGCGCCATGGCGGCGTAGAGCCAGTGGGCCGCCGAGATGCTGCCGGCAATGCCGCCCGGTGTGACGAGCCCTGTGCTGTTGGCAATGACGCCAGCGACCGCCGCGCCGAAAGCGCCGCCGAGCGACTGCAACGTGGAGATCGCTGCCGATGCCTTGTCCTGCTCGGCGCTGCTGACAATGCGCAGCACCTTTGTCACCAGATGCGCCCATCCGAGGCCGACACCGAAACCCATCATCAGCATTGCGACAGCCGCCGGTCCGAGAATTGCAAGGCTCGCCATCTGGTTGTCTCGGGCGAGAAAGGTCGCCAGGAAAACGGTCGCCAGCGCTTCAATGATGCAGCCGGCGACGATCGCGTTGCTCGCGCGCCTGCCGGTCAGAGAGCCGCTGAAGAAGGCGGCGATCGTCCATCCGAGCGCGACAAGGGCGGTCAGATAGCCGGAAATCAGCGGCGTCACGCCATGCAAGGTCTGCAGGAAATAGGGAATGTAGATGTCGCTGACGAGGATGAACAGCAGCGCGAACATGATGAGGTAGACGCGCGCAACCGGCTTTGCGAGCATGACCGCGCCGGTTGGAAGAAGCCGGTTGTTGCCTCGACGTTCCGTCACCAGCATCAGTGAGATCGAGAGGACGGAAACGGCAATCAGCGCAGCCTTCGTGACCATATGCTCGACGGTGCCTGCGATGCTGACGAACAGCACGGCGACAAGCAGCAGGCAGATCTGCAAGACCGGCGTCTTGCCGTGGGCGCGGTCGTCCGTCGCTTTCGGTAGCAGCCATGGCGAAAGAACGGCCATCAGCAGACCGAGCGGCACGATGATGATGAAGGCGTACCGCCACGCACTTCCTTGCGAAAACAGGCCGCCTGCACTCGGCCCGAGCAGGGTCGCAACACCCCAGATCGCCGCATAGAGCGTGGAGGCTTTTGGCCAGAGCGGTTCCGGATAGGCGAAGCGGACGAAAGCATAGGCAAGCGCGGCAAGGATGCCGGCGCCGAAACCCTGAACGGCGCGCCCGGCGAGCACCACTTCCATGACAGGTGCGGCGGCGCAGATGAGGCTGCCTGTTGCGAAAATCAGGGCGCCGCAGACATAGGCGCCGCGCAAGCCCATACCGCGCGGCCGCGTGGCCACGAAGATCGAGCCGAGCACGGCGGCGGCAACGAAAAGCGTCGTCACCCAGGCAAGTAGCGGCAAGCCGCCGATATCGCGCACGATCGAGGGGGCGACTGTGGCGGTGATATAGCTCTCGATTGCATAGAGCGTCACTCCGCCGCCGAGCATCAGCGTGGCGGGCAGCAGGGACGGCGTGAAAAGCTGGAAGACGGATGACTGCGGCTCTGCCGCCTGATCGGCACTGGTCATGAACTATTACCTTGATGTTTTCGCTAGCGGATCATTATTTTCCAAGTTATAAGTTGGAAAATTACATGCCTGCCTCATTAAAGCAAGCAACGACTTGGAAAAATAAATGCGCCAATCGCCTGCCAACCGTATTCTGCTTCTGCTAAAGACCGAAGGGCCTCAGCGCGCAGCGTCGATCGGCGATGTGCTGGGCATCACTTCTGAAGCGGCGCGCCAGCACCTGACGAAGCTTGCCGAGGACCGTCTTGTCGAGCCCCTTACCGAGCCGGGTTCGGGCAGAGGACGGCCAGGCCAGCTCTGGCATCTGACCCTGGCCGGCAACCAGACCTTTCCGGACGGCCACGCGGAATTGACCGCGACCCTTCTGAGCACCATGGTCAAGACGCTCGGCAGGGATGCCCTGGATACCATCATCTCGGCACGCGAGGCAGAAACCGTGAAGCGCTACCGCAAGGAGGTCTCGGCTTCCGATCTCGCTCTGCGCATCCGCCAGCTGACAGCGATCCGGACGCGCGAAGGTTACATGGCCGATAGCTGGATGGAAGAGGACGGCACGTTTATGCTTGTCGAAAACCACTGCGCCATCTGTGCGGCGGCCCGGGCCTGCGCCGGCTTCTGCCGTTCCGAGCTCGAGACCTTCCGCAATGTGCTTGGCGCCAATGTCGAGCGGTCCGAGCACATTCTTCTCGGCGCTCGCCGCTGCGCCTACCGGATCAGTCCGCTTTAGGCTTCGGCTTCGGGACGAAACGGGAATGCAATTGCCGCAGCGCGGCCGAAAGGCGTTGCTTTATCGGCGCAACGCGCTATGGCTTTGCTCTCCCCAAAAACCGATCCGGATCCCTGCCCATGTCCAATCCCGTCACTGTCGAAGTCACCCGCGGCTCGCTCGTCGAAAGCTGCCATCGCGGCACGATCGTTGCCGTCGACGGCGATGGCAAGGTCGTCTTCGGGCTTGGCGATATCGATGGCGGCGTTTTCCCGCGGTCTTCCTGCAAGGCTATGCAGGCGTTGCCGCTGGTCGAAAGTGGTGCGGCCGATGCCTACGGCTTCGGCAACAAGGAACTGGCGCTCGCCTGTTCTTCACATAACGGCGAGGACGATCATGTGGCGCTTGCCGCCTCCATGCTGGCGCGCGCTGGTGGGAGCGTCGAAATGCTGGAATGCGGTGCCCACTGGTCATCGGACCGCAAGACTCTGATCCACCAGGCGCGCACGATCACAGCGCCGACGGCGCTCCACAACAATTGTTCCGGCAAGCATGCAGGCTTCGTCTGCGCCTGCTGCCATCAGGGCATTGATGCGAAGGGCTATTGCGGCTACGACCACCCGCTGCAGCAAGAGATCCGCGGTACGATGGAGAGCCTCTGCGGTGCTGTGCTCGGCCGCGACAATTGCGGCACTGACGGCTGCTCGATCCCGACCTATGCCGTGCCGCTCCGCGGCCTCGCGCATGGCTTTGCCAAGATGGCGACCGGCAATGGCCTTGAACCGCTGCGCGCCAAGGCCTCCCGCCGCCTATTCGACGCCTGCATGGCGGAGCCCTTCTATGTCGCGGGTACGGGCCGCGCCTGCACCGAGCTGATGCAGATCGCGCCGGGCAGGATTTTCGCCAAGACCGGCGCCGAGGGCGTCTTCTGCGCTGCAGTTCCGGAGGAAGGGATCTCGATTGCCGTAAAGTGCGAGGACGGGACGACACGCGCCGCCGAGGCCATGGTGGCGGCAGCGCTCGCCCGGTTCTTCGAAAGGGGCAGCGAGGTTCACGCGAAGCTGGTTTCGATGGGCGTCAAGCCGATGCACAATTGGAACGGCATCCATGTCGGCGACATTCGCGTCACGGCTGCGCTTCTCGCATAGACCGTGCCGTTACGGCACAACCTGTTTCGGATAATCAGCAATTCCTAATATGCGTTAAACCAAATCCTGCGAGAGGAGGTGCGCGGCGGCGCATTTGTCCTACTATGGTGCGGCGTTTCAACCCGTGCCGCGAGGGCAGGATATGTTTGCAGGCCGCTATCTCTGGTGGATGCTGATCGCCGTCGCGATCTTCCTGTTCTTTTCCATGTGCTTCGATTACGTGACCTGGGCGATCGTCGCCATGTCCGGCTGCGCCGAGATCGCCGGTTCCTGCGGGCCGATTGTGCTTGCCATGTCCGGCGCGATGAAGCCTTCGGGTATTGGGCTTGCCGGGGCAATCATGGTGATCTGCACATTCGCCCGTTTGCATTACCTGTCGGTCAACTGGCTCTGGGCGCCCGTCGCGCTTGTCTGGTTTTCGGCGTCGGCGGCCTTCCCGGGGATTCTCGCGGGCGGCTGGACGGGCCAGTTGCGGCCGGAAATGGTCGTCGAAAGCCTGCCGGTGGCCTTCCTCTTCGTCACGGTGTTCTGCGCTTATCTCTTCATCGCCTTCGAAGAGGGGAGGATGGTTTCCTTTGGCCAGCGGGCGTGGCTGCGGACCGTCATCTGGATTGCCGCGGGCTACGGCGTGCTTGCGGCAATCGCGGAAACGCCAGGCTTCGGTGCCCTCCCGGCGCGCATGCTCGGCATGCCGTGGATCGCCTCGACGATCGCGGCATTCCAGCCGCTTTTGGCGGCAGTCTGCGATCTCGGAACCGGCAGCATGATGCCGGCCTATGCTATGCTGGCGGTCTTCGTGGCGGCGCTCTTCGCAAGCCTACTGCCGCAGGACATCGCGCGGCGCGCCGTGCCCTTCATGCTTCGAGGATCGCGGCATTGAGCGCCCGGTAGGGCGCAAGCCGCTCTTCCGGCACTCCCGCCGAAACAATCAGTCCGGCAACATCGGCAATGCCGAGCACAGCGCAGGGCGAAACGAGATCGAATTTCTCCTCGGTCAGCAGGACATATGTTTCGGCCGCGCAACGGGCGATATGGCGCTTGATCGCCGCCTCCTCGAAATCGCCCGTGGAGAGCCCGTGCACGGGATGGGCGGCGGTGACGCCGAGGAAAAAGATATCGGGTCTAAGCTGCGAGATCGCCGCCATGGCCGCAGCGCCGGTTGCCACCATCGAGTGCTTGTAGAGCCGCCCGCCTGTGAGAATGATGTCCGCGGTCGGGTGATGCTCCAGTTCCGCCGCGATCGTCGGGCTATGCGTTGCGACGGTAAAGGCGATGTCGCGTGGCAGATACCGGGCGATCTCCGCCGTCGTCGTCCCGCCGTCGAGAAAGATCATCTGCCCCGCTTTCACCATTTGCACCGCCCTGGCGCCGAGCCGCTGCTTGGCATCGGACAAAACGCTCCGCCGCGCCGAGAAATTTGGCAGGTCCGGCGCAATCGGCATCGCGCCGCCATGCACCCGGTTCAAGAGCCCGTCAGCCGCCATCTCCCGCAGGTCGCGCCGGATCGTGTCTTCCGACAGCGCTAAATCTTCGGCGACGCGCTTGGCGATGACCTGGCCGTCACGGCGCAGGATGTCGAGGATCAGGGATTTGCGTTGTGTTGTCAGCATCGCTCTGCACGAAAATCAACGAATTATCACGATAATGCCTGAGATGACTCGACATGCAAGCAATTTCACGCATTATCGTGAAATCCCGTGCATGAGGCCGGGAGTGATGGAGTTTAACGATGTTGATCCTGATTGCAGGGCCGTACAGGTCCGGAACCGGCGATGATCCGGAAAAAATGGCGGCCAACCTGAAGCGACTGGAGGAACCCGCTTACGCGCTCTTCAAGGCGGGCCATGTTCCGATGATCGGCGAATGGGTGGCCTTGCCGGTCTGGAATGCAGCCGGAGGCAAATCGATCGGCGATGATCTCTACGAGGAAATCTTCCACCCTGTCGCTCACCGGCTTTTGGAGCTTTGCGAGGGTGTGCTGCGGCTGCGGGGGGACTCCAAGGGTGCCGACAACGACGTCCGCATCGCGCGCGAGCGCGGCATTCCGGTCTGGTACAAGCTGGAAGAGGTGCCGGGCTGCGCGAGAGCCGCGTGATTGCGCCGGGGCCGGCAACGGCCCCGATTTCCGCCATGGGCAGGCTGCGACGGTTGCGCTATATAAAATTCCCGAAAGGGAGTCTCGACCATGCTGACATTTTATTTCGCGCAAAGCACCTGTGCGCTGGCAAGTCTCATCGCGCTGGAGGAGTCCGGGCTTGCCTATGAAGCAAGGATGATAAGCTTCAAGGACAACGAGCAGCGCTCGCCGGAATATCTGAAGATCAACCCGAAGGGCCGCGTCCCGGCCCTCGTCACCGATCGCGGCATAGTCACCGAAACGCCGGCGATCCTCGCCTATATCGCGCAGACCGTCCCAGCGGCCAGGCTCGCGCCGCTCGACGACTCCTTCGAGTTCGCCCGCCTGCAGGCCTTCAACAGCTACCTCTGCTCGACCGTGCATGTGAACCATGCACACAAGCGACGCGGTTCTCGCTGGGCCGACGATCCCGCCGCGCACGAAGCCATGCAGGCCAAGGTGCCGCAGACCATGACGGAAAACTTCGAACTCATCGAGGAGACGATGCTCGCCGGCCCCTGGGTCATGGGCGAGCAGTATTCCGTCGCCGATCCCTATCTCTTCACCATGACCGGCTGGCTGCGCGGCGACGGCGTCGACCCGATGCGCTTCGCCAAGGCCACCGCCCATTACGCCCGGATGATGGATCGCCCGGCGGTGCAGCGGGCGCTGACGATTGAAAAGGGATGAGGCGTCCCTTGCTTCCTCCCCATCGTGTCGGTCGGCGAGAGGAGGTGAGGGTGGCTCATGCGGGCAACCCTCGCCGTGGCTGAGTTGGTGTCACAAGGACAGGAATGAGGTGCAAGGAGGGCCGGCGGCATCCAATCCATTGCCGTTGTTTGCGCAAAAGACCAAAGCAGCAATCATGCACATTTCGAAAGCGGCCGCGTCTCGTATCGCGTTGGCTTCGGCGCCGGATAGTTTAAAGGCAGATCGGCCATTTGCCGCAGCGACATTGCGGCGATCTCCGGATGCGACAGCGGATCATCGGCCTCAGGAGCCTTCGCGTCGGTTGCCTTATTCAAGAAAAACTTCAGCAATGACATTGCATGCCTCGCTTTCTCTGGTTCGCAAATGCACAGTGTGCGGCGATAATACCTCGCCGCTACAGGTGCTCCGCCTCAATATCGGAGCCATGAGGAACCTTTTCAATTGAGATTATCAGCGACGCGCTATAGAAAAAATATATGCGGAATCTCAACTCGGTGCATTTGAACGGGCTACGCGCGCTGGAGGCCGTCGGGCGTCTCGGTTCGCTGCAGCTTGCCGCGGAGGAACTCGGGGTCTCGATCGGTGCCGTCAGTCAGCAGGTTATCAAGACCGAAGCGCAGCTCGATCAGCTGATTTTCGAGCGCACGTCGAAGGGCATGGTGATGACGCAAGCGGGCGCGCCGGTGCTTGCCGCTCTGACGGAGGGTTTCAACCGTATGTCGCAGGCCGTCTCGATCGCGCAGCGCCGGGACGACGCGACGCTGACGATCTCTGTGGCACCCGTCTTCGCCGCTCGATGGTTGGTGTGGCGGCTCGATCGTTTCGCCGCGCGTTTTCCGGATATCAAACTGCGCATCGATGCGACGACATGCCTCGTCAATCTGTCGACATCCGACGTCGATATCGGCATCCGAGTCGGCGCCGGGCAGTGGCCCGGCGTCACGGCCGAACTGCTTGTGGAGCAGGAAGTATTCCCGGTCTGCGCACCGCACATGGCGCGCGATCTGAAGGAGCCCGCCGATATCCGGAAGTTGCCGGCCGTCATCGATGGCCGCGCCATGTTCGGCTGGGAGGTCTGGATGCGGGAGGCGGGCCTCTCAGGTTCGGCGCCGGCGACGCGCCACGTCTTCAACGACGCTTCGCTCTGCCTCGACGCGGCCATCGCCGGGCAGGGCGTCATGCTCGCCTGGCAGACGCTGGCAGACTATTCGCTGCAGGCCGGCCAGCTCGCCGTCCCCTTCGCCATCCGCGCGAAGACCGGTTTCGGCCATTATTTCGTGACAGCCGAAGGCGCGCGTGAGCCGAAGAAGGTGCGGGACTTCAAGGCCTGGATCCGCGAGGAGATGGCCGGAACGGTGAAGCTCTTTTCTTGAGGGCGTGACTGACAGCGTGCTGCGCTTCGCTGGCATTGGCATTGTATAGCTCGTGGGGCAAAGCTGTTCGCTAGAACCACATTTGCAGAGGACGATCCATCACAGTGCCCATTGGCGTCGCACACGCAGAACTGATCGCGGTCCTTGCCGCCGTAACCGACGAAGACCCGCGCGTCATGACGGTCAGGACTGGCGAGGCGCTGCCTTCCGGATCCTTCGAGATGGGGCACCGCACGCTGCAAAGCGGCCTGCGGGAGTGGATTCAGGAGCAGACGGCGCATCCGGTTGGCTATCTTGAACAGCTTTACACCTTCGCCGACCGCGACCGGCAGAACGAGATCCTCGGTGGACGGACGATCTCGATCAGCTATCTGGGGCTGGTGCGGGAGCACCCGGCCCCGGGTTGGCATAGCTGGTACGAATATTTTCCGTGGGAGGACCACCGCAAAGGCAAGCCGCCGGTCTTCGACGCGCTTGTCGACCGGCTGCGGCGCTGGGAAGCGACGGATGCCGCTCGCCAGCAGAACCGCAAGCGCCGGATCGCCTTTACCTTTGGCCTGGATGGCGCCGCATGGAACGAAGATCTCGCTCTGCAACGCTACGAACTGCTGTACGAGGCGGGTCTGGTGGCGGAGGCGGGCGCAACCATGGCGGAGAACCCGGGCCGCCGGATGTTTGCCGATCACCGGCGGATTCTCGCGACCGGAATAGCCAGGCTTCGCGCGAAGATCAAGTATCGCCCGGTCGTCTTCGAGCTCATGCCGGAGAGCTTCACGCTGCTGCAGCTTCAGCGCAGCGTCGAAGCGCTGGCGGGCCTTACGCTTCATAAGCCGAATTTCCGCCGGCTGATCGATCAGCAGCAACTGATCGAGGAAACCGGCGAGATGGCCAGCCAGACCGGCGGCCGCCCAGCGAAGCTCTTTCGCTACCGGCATGCCGTTCTCGAAGAACGCGCGCTGTCCGGCTCGAAACTCCCGCTCTCCCGCGCTTGACATAAACTCAAACTGAGAATAATTAGCTTGCCCTAGAAATACTCGTTTCGAGTATATTCAAGTATAAAGGAGCCCGCCGTGAACTCTCCCGTGTCCGCGCCCTCTCTCTATGACCGTGTCAGCCGAGTCATCCCCAAGGCGGAATGGCTGACTTTCCAGGACGATGTCGAAGCGATCCTCGATCTGAAGCGCCGCCGCAACGCCGTCATCCTCGCCCACAATTACCAGACGCCGGAGATCTTTCACGGCGTTGCCGATATCGTCGGCGACAGTCTGGCGCTGGCGCGCAAGGCGATCGAGGTGAATGCCGAGGTGATCGTGCTTGCCGGCGTCCACTTCATGGCCGAGACCGCCAAGCTGCTTAATCCTGGAAAGACGGTGCTCATTCCCGACATGGGCGCCGGGTGCTCGCTGGCGGATTCGATCACGCCGGAGGATGTCGCGCTGCTGCGCCAGGCAAATCCCGGCGTGCCGGTGATCACCTATGTCAATACCTCGGCGGCGGTGAAAGCCGCCTCGGATATCTGCTGCACCTCGGGCAATGCCAAGCAGGTGGTCGAATCGCTTGGTGTGCCGCGCGTGCTGATGATCCCGGATGAATACCTTGCCCGCAACGTTGCAAAGGAAACCGAGGTTGAGATCATCGCCTGGCATGGCCACTGCCAGGTGCATGAGCTCTTCAACGCAGATGATGTCCGCCAGCTTCGGGAAAATTATCCGGGCGTCACCGTGCTCGCCCATCCGGAATGTCCGCCGGATGTCGTCGCCGAAGCGGATTTCGCCGGCTCCACTGCCATCATGTCCGATTATGTCGGGAAGAAACGACCGGCGCGCGTCGTACTGCTCACCGAATGTTCGATGAGCGACAACGTCGCAGTGCACCACCCGGATGTCGAATTCATCCGGCCCTGCAATCTCTGCCCGCACATGAAGCGGATCACGCTCTCGAACATCCGCACGGCGCTTCAGGAAAACCGCCACGAAGTCACCGTCGATCCCGCCATTGCGGTTGCCGCGCGGCGTGCCGTGGAAAGGATGCTGGCGATATGACCGAAATCCTCACCCATCTTGCCGGCCGCCCGGTCATCGTCGGCAGCGGCATTGCCGGGCTGATGGCGGCGCTCACGCTGGCGCCGCAGCCGGTGGTCCTGATCACGCAAGCCGCCCTGGGCGCCGAGACCTCGAGCGCCTGGGCCCAGGGAGGCATCGCAGCAAGCATCGGCACGGATGACAGCGCGGACCTCCACCTTGCCGATACGCTTGCTGCCGGTGACGGCCTATGTGATCCCGAGACCGCCGCCGGAATCGTGAGCGAAGCGCCAGCGGTGATCGCGGCACTTGAGAAACTCGGCGTCCGATTTGATAGGAATGCCGAAGGTCGGCTAGCGCTCGGGCTGGAGGCCGCTCATTCCTGCCCGCGCATTGTACATGTCGAAGGCGACGGCTCCGGCGCTGCCATCATTCGCGCGCTGGTACGAGCCGTCTCGGCCACGCCGTCGATCACCGTGCTTGCCAATTTCGAAGTCCGGCGTCTTTCGCTCGCAGACGGTGCGATCGGCGGCGTCCTTTGCGCGTCCGGCGGAAAGTCTTTCATCGTGCCGACGCCGTATGTCCTCTTGGCAACCGGCGGCCTCGGCGGCCTCTACGAGGCGACGACCAATCCGGTCATCAATTTCGGCCAGGGCATCGTCCTCGCTGCAAGGGCAGGCGCGGTGCTTGCGGATATGGAATTCGTGCAATTCCACCCGACGGCACTCCGCTCGAAGCGCCGGCCGCTGGCGCTCGTCAGCGAAGCGGTGCGCGGTGAAGGGGCTATGCTGGTCAACGAGCGCGGCGAGCGCTTCATGGCGGATCAGCCTGCTCAGGAACTTGCACCGCGCGACGTGGTGGCGCGCGCCATCAGCGCCGAGATCGCCCGCGGCGGCAAGGTCTATCTCGATGCGCGCGAGGCACTCGGCGCTCGCTTTTCAAGCCGATTTCCGGTGATCGATACTCTCTGCCGCGAAGCCGGGATCGATCCGGCGCGGCAGCTGATCCCGGTTGCACCGGCCGTGCATTACCACATGGGCGGTGTCGCCACGGACAAGAACGGCCGCAGTTCCGTCCCCAGCCTCTGGGTCGCCGGCGAAGCAGCATCGACTGGCCTGCACGGCGCCAACCGCCTTGCCAGCAATTCGCTGCTCGAAGCGGCGGTCATGGGCATGCGCTCGGCCCGGGATATTGCCGGCACGACCGTATCCCTGCGGCCAACAGTGATCGAACCGCTGCCCCCGCAACCCGACGCATCGCCGATCCGGCGGATTGTCTCCACGCATCTCGGCGTGCTGCGCAACGGTGGTACGATCCATGGCGCGATCGGCGCGCTCCTGCCCTTCGTCGAGAAGGAGGGACCGGCAACGGATCCTGCCACCGTCGCGCTGTTGATTGCCGCCTTTGCGGCGCTGCGGACGGAGTCGCGCGGCGCCCATTCCCGAACCGATTTTCCCCTCAAGCACGTGCATGCCAAGCGCCAAAAGATGAATTTTCCTCATGTTTTAAACTTTGCGCGGGCCGTTGCATCCGACCCCTTTGCCAGGAGTGCCTGACATGACGCTTGTTCCCCTGCCGCGGCTGCTGATCGAGCCACCCGTCCGCGATGCTCTGCTGGAAGATCTTGGCCTTGCTGGCGATATCACCTCGGCTGCCGTCATTCCGCTGGATCACCGCTCCACGGTCGTCATGGTGGCCCGCCAGCCGGGCGTGATCGCTGGGCTCGACGCCGTCGCGCTGGCGTTTGAGCTTGTCGATCCCGCGATCATCATGACCCCTCATGTCGAGGACGGCGCGGCGGTGGAACCCGGGGACGTCATCGCCACGATCGAAGGTCGCTCGCGCGCCATTTTGACCGGAGAGCGGACGGCGCTGAACTTTCTCGGCCATCTTTCGGGCATCGCCACGGTGACGGCCGGGATCGTGGCGGCGATCGGCGGTACGAATGCCTCGGTCGCCTGCACCCGCAAGACGACGCCGGGACTGCGCGCCCTGGAGAAATATGCCGTGCGAGCCGGTGGCGGCGTCAACCATCGCTTCGCGCTTTCCGATGCCGTGCTGATCAAAGACAATCATGTCGCCATTGCCGGCGGCGTCGCCGAGGCTATTTGCCGGGCCAAGGCCGGCGCCGGCCATATGGTGAAGATCGAAGTCGAGGTCGATACGCTCGACCAGTTGCGTGAAGCGATGGAGACCGGCGTGGATGCCGTCCTGCTCGACAATATGACCCCGGACCAGCTTCGCCGGGCGGTTGAAATCGTCGCCGGCCGTGCGATCACCGAAGCTTCCGGGCGGGTGACGCCGCAAACCGCAGGTGCGATTGCCGCTTCCGGCGTCGATCTGATCTCGGTCGGCTGGCTGACGCACAGCGCGCCGACGCTGGACATCGGGCTCGATTGGAAATCCAGCCAATCGGAATAGGTGATCGAACTGTCGTTGGCTCAGACCGGCTCTTTCGAGCGTATCGCCTGCATGGCGAGATAGGCCGGGCGGGACTGGCAGCGCTTCAGCCAGGCGTTAACCTTCGGATGAGCGTCGAACAGTGCCTGTTGCGTCTGGCCATAGCGCAGCACTTCCGCAATGTTGAGATCGGCAACGGTGAAGCGGTCGCCTAAGATCCACTCCTTGTTGGCGAGGTGCTTTTCCAGCACGGCGAGGGGGCGCTTCATGGAGCGGCAGGCGACGTCGATCGTGGCCTTTCCGGCATCGGTGTTTTCGTGCTCGTTGTCATAGGTCACGACGATCCTTACCGTATGCGGCTCGAGTTCCGCCAGCGCCCAGAAGGTCCACATCGTCAGCAAACCGTCCTCCTCGACGGTTTTGCCGGAAATCGGACCGCCGTGCTTGCGCACGAGATAGAGATTGATCGCCAACGACTCGTGCATCACCAGCTCGCCGTCCTGGATCGAGGGGATCTGCGCCATCGGATTGATGGCAACGAATTCGGGCGAGAGCGTATTGATCGGTGCGTCCGGCGCCAGCGGATTGGCAAGCCGCTTCGCCTGGATCACCGGAACGGAGGTGAAGGCGATGCCGAGTTCCTCTGCCGTCCAGTAGACGCGCGCAGCGCGCGAGCGGTAAACGCCGTAGATTGTCAGCATGCTTGTCCCCCTTGAACGTTGCGCGCAAATTAGAGCGCTGCCGGGCCAAGGGAAAGCGGCTGGTCCTGATGGGTCAATGAAAGCTTTTGATGCGTCCTAGCTGATGCGGTTCCGCTCGATGGTGAGATGCGGGTATCGCTCTCTGCCTGCTTGCGTGAGATCCCCGGAGACCTTTTTTTCCCATTCGAAGCCTAAGACTGCGCCCTCGGTCATTTCCTGGAAGACGTTGTCGGTGATCACAGCCGTGCCTGAACCCTCCGCAACCGAGACCGCACAGCCGACAGGTGCCTTGCGTACGACATTTCCGGTGACAACGAGATTGCGCAGATACGGCCCCCAGCCGAGCTGCATGGCCCAGAGCGGCGCGTCTTCGATGACATTGCCCGAGATGGTCGTGTCGGCTTCCGCGGCAATTCCGATGCCGAAGCCGACCTCGGATTTGTAGGGGCCGTCGCGCCTCAGGTTCCGCACGATATTGCCGATGACGGTGGCTAACCTTCCGCCTTCGTTGAAATTGGCGATCGAGATGCCGTTCGCAGCACCATCGACGAGGTTGGCGGATATGACGGCGCCTTGAAAATCGAACTCTGCATAGATCGCCGTTTCGCCGGAGCGCAGGCATTGATTGCCGGTGATCTGCACGTTGTCGCCGGAATTGGCCCGCACGGCGGTAAAGGCGCAATCGGCAATCTGGTTATTTGCCACCATCACGCCGCCGGCGCGGAAGACATTGATGCCGTTGCCGTTCTGCCCCGTGCCGCCGTCATCCGCCCTAATGCGCCTAACGCGGTTTCCGGCAACAACGGTGCCATCCTCGCCCTTTTCCCAGCGGTGCACGAGGATGCCGCCATTGCCGCAATCGGCAACCGTGTTTCCGGTGATCGCAAGCCCGGTGGAATCGACAGCGAAGATACCGGCCTGCGCCACCCCTGAAATTCGGCTGCGTTCGATCCGGCCGCCGCAGCGCTCCAGGCGCAGGCCATGCTTGCCGGCCTCGGCAATTTCGCAGTTGTCGATGTGCACCTCGGCAATGCCGGTCAACTGCACGAGGCCGCTATTGTCCTCGCCGCTCATCCCGCCGCCACCCTCGATGACGATGCCGGAAAGCTCGATCCGCCGGGCGCCTTCGGCCGAATTGACACTGCCTTGAAGAACAATCCGCGACGCACCCGGGACGCCGATAATGCGGGCATTGTCCGGTAGCACGAGGTTCGAAGCTTCATAGGTCCCGGCCGGAAGATAAAGTGGCGTGTCGCTGCGTGCCGCCTCGTCAATCAGAGCCTGCAGCCCGCTCTTTGCCACGCCGGATGCATCCAGCGCCCCGCGCAGTGCGGGCCGTTTTGACGTAGCGAAGGCGCGACCGGCCATCGGCAGGATCAAAGCCGCACCGACAAAGCCGAGCATATCGCGCCGCAGATACATCAAGGAGCCTTTCGCCGTCCATACGACATCATTCGTGCCAAACGAATGTATGTTCTGACACAGAATCCTTGCCGCGAAGTATCTTGGGGAGCCTAATTTCCCCTGAGCTTGCCGATCGCCTCGATCTCGTTCGTCCAGATGCCGCCGGAATAATCGGCAGGCAGCTTTGCCAGCATTTCGGGCGTATCGATCCCCGTCGAAAAATCGCCGCCGCGATAAGGGCCGAGCGCAAAGACCACGCTGTTTCCAGCCTCCATGCGATTGAGGAAACGGTCCGGCCAGCCCCAAAGCCACGGAGCGATATTGACCGGCACCAGCATCATCGTGTTCTTGCAGGCTTGCGGCACCATGCCCGTCCAGCCGTAGCCGATATAGCCGAGCAAGCAGGCTTTGAGGCTTGCGCGCGATGCCGTCTTGATGTCCGGCGCCAGGCGGCGGATGGTTTCGATGGGCTCGTCGCCGCCATAGACCATGATCAGTTCCCGGCGCTCGGCGGGCAGGGCATTGAGGACGGCAGCCAGTTTCTCGCCTTCGGACGGATCCCGGCTCTTGACATTGATCAGCAGTCGCCTGTCCGGAAACGTCTGAAGCAGCTCAGCAAGCGTCGGCATCTGGCCGATGCCGGTGCCTCGGAATGGAAAGGTCTTCCCGCCGTCGGCCGTATAGCCGTAGCCGATATCGAGCGCCTTCATCTCCGCCATCGAGTGCTCGCGGGTGACGCCGTGCCCGTTCGTGCGGCAGTCGAGCGTCCAGTCGTGGAAGATCGCGAATTCCCCGTCCGTCGTCGGATGGACATCGACCTCGACGATATCCGCACCCAGATCGAAGCCTGCGCGCATCGAGCGGATCGTATTTTCCAGATAGTCGTGCTTCGGCGGCAGCATGCGTGCCGCCGTGCAGGTGTCGTTCGTCAAATTGCGCTCGTCGAAACGCTGCGCGATCCCGCGATGTGCCAGCAGCACCGGCTTGCCCTCCCGGTGCGATGCCAAACGATCGGTATTGTTCAGATAAACGGCAGCGGCGAAGACGGCGGTTGCTGCTATGCTGTAACGCAATTTCCTTCTCAAAACGGTTCCCTCCCCAACGAATGTGGCAAATCGCTAAGGCGAGATTTGGGTCGATCTGCGGCAGCCGGCGGCAGGCAGACGGAATTGCGGGAAACTACTGGCTCTCGGCCCGTTTCCCGCTATCTTCCCGTTGATGATGCGACCCGATGCTCTTCTTTTTTCGGCTCCCGAAGGGCTTTATTGCCCGCAGGGCGGATTCTATGTCGATCCGGTGCGGCCGGTGGAGCAGGCGCTCGTTACTCATGGCCATTCCGATCATGCCCGCCCGGGCCACCGGCATGTTCTCGCGACGCGCCAGACGCTCGACATCATGCGCCTGCGCTGCGGCGACGGTTTCTGTGGCAGCGAGCAGGCCGTCGGCTTCGGCGAAGAGCTAGATTTGAACGGCGTCAAGGTAAGCTTCCATCCGGCAGGCCATGTCCTCGGCTCTGCTCAGATCGCGATTGAAAAGAGCGGCACCCGCATCGTCGTTTCCGGCGATTACAAGCGCCGTCCGGACCCGACCTGTGCGGCCTACGTGCCGGTGCCCTGCGATGTCTTCATCACCGAAGCGACCTTCGGGCTGCCGGTGTTCCATCATCCCGATCCGATGGAGGAGATCGGCAAGCTGCTTGCCTCGCTCCGGCAGTTTCCGGAGCGCACCCATCTGATCGGTGCCTATGCGCTTGGCAAGGCCCAGCGCGTCATCCGTCTGCTGCGCGATGCCGGTTACGGCGAGCCGATCTATATCCACGGGGCCATGGAACGGCTCTGCGAATATTATGTCGGCCAGGGCATCGACCTCGGCGACCTGCGGCCGGCCACCATTGAAAGCCGCGACAAATCCGCCTTCAAGGGCGCCGTCGTCGTCGGTCCGTCGTCGGCCTTCGCCGATCGTTGGGCGCGCCGCTTCAACGAACCGCTCCCCGCCTTCGCCTCCGGCTGGATGATGGTGCGCCAGCGCGCCAAGCAGCAGGGTGTCGAGCTGCCGCTCGTCATCTCCGACCATTGCGACTGGCCGGAACTCACCGAGACGATTAGCGAACTCAGCCCCGCCGAAGTCTGGGTCACCCACGGCCGCGAGGAAGCGCTCGTCCGCTGGTGCGAACTGCAGGGCATCAAGGCGAGGCCGCTGCATCTGGTGGGTTATGAGGACGAGGGGGATTGAGGAAGATGTGTGGGACTATTCGCAACGACCCGCCCCCAACCCCTGACCACAAGGGGCACGGGTTACGATACGGCTCCCTTTCGACCCAATACGGCGTCGCTTCATGCTGCATCTTTGCGAATGGAACGCGGTGGGCACGGCGTCGAAGCCCCTCTTCCTTGTTGGGAGGGGTTGGGGAAGGGTCTTCAGAAGAAATGGCTTCTCGACCGGCCGGAGCGGTCCCATGAAACCCTTCGCCGACCTCCTCGACCGTCTCGTCCTGACGCCCAGCCGCAACGGCAAGCTGAAGCTCCTGACCGACTATTTCCGCGACACACCCGATCCGGACCGCGGCTATGGCCTTGCGGCGATCGCCGGCACGCTCGAAGTGCGCAACGTCAAGCCTGCCATGCTCCGCGATCTGACGCTTGAGCGGATGGACGAGGTGCTGTTCCGCTACTCCTACGACTATGTCGGCGACCTCGCCGAAACGATCTCGCTCGTCTGGGACAACGAAAAGGACGTCGAGCGCTCCGCCTTCGTCCAGCCGCGCCTGGGCGAGGTCATCACCCGCATGAATTCGCTCGGCCGCACCGAGGTTCGCAGTTTCGTGCGCGATACGCTAGACCGGCTGGATCCGTCTGGCCGCTTCGCCTTCATCAAGCTTGCCACTGGCGCCATGCGCATCGGCGTCTCGGCACGGCTTGCCAAGCAGGCGCTGTCCGATCTCGGTGGAAAGGACGTGATCGAGATCGAAACCCTGTGGCACGGTCTGGAGCCGCCCTATGAATCGCTTTTCGAATGGCTGGAGGGCAAGGGCGGCAAGCCGGTGCTCGCGACGCCGGCGATCTTCCATTCCGTCATGCTCGCCCATCCGGTGGAAGACAACGATCTCACCAGCCTCGACCCGGCGGATTATGCGGCCGAATGGAAGTGGGACGGTATCCGGGTCCAGCTTTCCCGCTCCGGCGAGACGCGCAAGATCTATTCACGCTCCGGCGACGACATCTCCAATGCCTTCCCCGATATTGTGGAGTCCATCAGCTTCAACGGCGTGCTCGACGGCGAACTGCTCGTCGGCGGAACCGCACGCTCGAACAGCCCGACGAGGACCTTTTCCGACCTCCAGCAGCGCTTGAACCGCAAGACGGTAACGGCGAAGATGCTTGACGAATACCCGGCCTTCATCCGTGCCTACGACCTGCTGTTCGACGGCGAAGAGGATGTGCGCGGCCATAGCTTCATCGACCGTCGCGACCGGCTTTCGGAGATTATCGAGCAGGCGCCGCACGATCGGTTCGACCTCTCGCCGCTCGTCGCCTTTTCGACATGGGAGGAATTGGACGAGCTGCGGACGTCGCCGCCAGACCCGGTGATCGAGGGCGTGATGATCAAACGGCGGGACAGCATCTATCAGGCGGGCCGCATGAAGGGCCCGTGGTTCAAGTGGAAGCGCAATCCTTACAACGTCGACGCCGTCTTGATGTATGCCCAGCGTGGCCATGGCAAGCGCTCTAGCTACTATTCCGATTTCACCTTTGGTGTCTGGGCCGAGACGCCAGACGGCGAACAGCTGGTGCCTGTCGGCAAGGCCTATTTCGGTTTCACCGATCAGGAGTTGGAGCTGCTCGATAAATTCGTCCGCAACAACACCATCGAGCGTTTCGGTCCGGTTCGTGCCGTGCGCGCAGATCGGGAGTTCGGCTTCGTCGTCGAGGTCGCCTTCGAAGGCATCAACCGCTCGACGCGGCACAAGTCCGGTGTGGCGATGCGCTTTCCGCGCATCTCCCGGCTACGGCCGGACAAGCCTTCCTATGAGGCAGATCGCCTCGAAACGCTTGTCGCGATGATCGACGAAAGCCGTGGAATGGGCCCGCCTGCGCGACAATGACGCAGGGCCGGATTTCAACGCAATGTGTATTGGCCGAAATGCCGATCTGGTGCAGATATTTGAGTACCCCGGGGGCTATCGGGTGCTGTGTCATGTCCCTTGACGACGATCGAAATGCCTTTTTCCGCCAACGCCGCGCTGTCCTTGCCGGTATTGCGGGTGCCCTCATGCTTCCCCGCGCCGCCTGCGCCTTTAATGTTCCGGATCAGCCGCGCCTGATCACCCACGACTATGCCAAGGTTCGCCGCCGCTTCCGTACGAAGCTGCTGCAGAAGGGGCCTGCGCCGGACAAATACGAGGCATTGGCCACGCCGTCGGATGGCGAGCAGATATTCTACCGCTCGGGCGCTGGCGGCGAGCTCGAACTGGCGGCCTGGGTCAGCAAATACAAGCGCGGGCACCACGCAAGGCCCGGCGTGCTTTTCCTTCATGGCGGCAACGCCATGGGTGCTGGCCAGTGGCAGCTCCTGAAACCCTATGCCGAGGCGGGTTTCGTGGTGCTGATGCCGTCTGTCCGCGGTGAAAATGGCCAGATGGGCAATTTTTCCGGCTTCTACGACGAGGTGGACGACGTTCTTGCCGCCGCCGACCGGCTGGCGCACCTGCCGGGTGTCGACCCAAGCAGGCTGTTTGTGGCGGGCCACAGCATCGGCGGCACGCTGACCATGCTTGCCGCCATGAGCACCCACCGTTTCCGCGCCGCCGCCCCGATTTCCGGCAATCCGGACGCCTTCCGCTTCTTCAATCGCTACCCGCAGGACATCCGCTTCGACGACGCCAACAAGCACGAATTCGAGGTCCGCTCGGCGCTCTGCTACGCGCAAAGCTTCAAGTGCCCCGTCCACGTCGTTCACGGCACGGAAGAGGATCAATTCAACGACCGTGCCGGCCTGCTCGCTGCCCGCGCCCGTGCAGCCGGTATCCGCATCGAGACCGATAGGGTGGCCGGCAACCACACCTCCGCGCTGCCGGCCGAGATCGAGCAAAGCATCCGTTTTTTCCGTGGGGTGGCCGCTTGAACGCGTCTTCAATTTTCGCCGCGACGGTCTATATTGGACGCATGATGGCGCAAATGGCAGACGAGATCATTCCGAACGACTTCCCGGAGCTGAAATCGCTCCTGATGGATCGTGATCCTCTATGCGCCATTTCCGCAAAGGAAGCCTTCGCCCTTTATGAGCGCAACTGGCGCTTTGTGGATGTTCGCAAGCTCACCGAACATGAAGCGCAGCTTGTGCGCGAATTGGCGAGCGTCTACGGCCACGGCGTCGTGCTCGTGTGATGTCCAGTCCCGTGAAGCCGGCGCATTTTCGGATGCTGACGCCAGCTTCACGCCAGCCGCAAATGCCATCCTCCCGCCAGATATCGCTCCGCTGACAATGGATAAAGGGTGGGTTTATGGATTTTTCGCGCCGGGTGTTTCCCTTTGCCGGCCTTGCCGTGGCGGCCCTTGGCCTCAGCGGCTGCAACATTCTGATTCCTGATACGGGCGCGACTGATCCGGCCCGCTTCGTGCAGGAGACTTCGCCGGTCTTCTATGAGCCGCCGGGCGTTGATCCGCGCAAGGTAAGGGCGATCCCCGATCCGCCGGTGCCGCAGGTGCGCGATCTCTACTCGACGCAATTTAACCAGACCTACGGCCTGCCGGTCACCAATCCGGTGAACGCCGCCTTGTACGGCGAGCTTCGCGATGGCGACTTCCTTTTGCCGGCCATTCCGGTCAGCCGCGTCAGCCCCGCGTATCTCCGTCAGGAAGTCGACTACCCGACGCAGGAAAAGCCGGGCACTGTCATCGTCGATACGCGGGCCCGCCATCTCTATCTTGTCGAGCCGAACGGCAAGGCGATCCGCTACGGCGTCGGCATCGGCCGCGAAGGCTTCGCCTGGTCGGGCCGCGGCGTCATCCAGTGGAAGCAGAAATGGCCGCGCTGGACGCCGCCTGCCGAAATGGTCTCGCGCCAGCCGGATATCCGCCCCTTCTCGGCCGAAAACGGCGGCATGAATCCTGGCCTCGGAAATCCGCTCGGCGCCCGCGCCATGTACATCTTCAACGACGGCCAGGATACGCTCTATCGTGTGCACGGCACACCGGATTGGCAATCGATCGGCAAGGCGACCTCGTCGGGCTGCGTGCGCATGCTCAACCAGGATGTCGTCGACCTATACGACCGCGTTCCGGCCAAGGCCGAGATCGTTGTGATGTAGCGGCGCAACAGGGGGGCGATATCGTCTGTCCGCACGGGGACACGACTTCGTGAGGGTATGGTTTATTTGGCCGCGGCAGATAGATTTCCGACTCATCACCGGCGTTGAATGAACCAACAGGGGTGCGTGCCGCATGCCGGCTCTCCCCGCGACACAAGGAACTCCGTCCCGCGCATGAGTCTCGAAAAATCTCTCTCCCGCCGCAACTTTCTCTCCTTTTCGGCTTTGACGGCGGCCTCCGCGCTTGCCGGCTGCGCTTCCACTTCGGCACCGAGCGTCCAGCCCGTCGGTTTCCGTTTCCCACGCCCTTTCGAGACGACGCCCGCTCCCACGGATGCCGAGCTTGACGTGATATACGGTCCCATCGAGGATGGCGGCTTCCTGATCCCCGCCGTCCCCTACCAGCAGATCGATCCGCGCTACTATCGCCAGCAGGTCATCGACCCGACAGGCGAGCGTCCAGGTACGATCGTCGTCGATACGCCGTCGCGCTTCCTTTATCTCGTCCAGCCTGGCGGGACAGCGATGCGCTACGGCGTCGGCATCGGACGCGAAGGCTTTGCCTGGTCCGGTAACGGCGTCATCCAATGGAAGCAGAAGTGGCCGCGCTGGAAGCCGCCGAATGAAATGGTTGCCCGCCAGCCGGAACTCGCAAAATATTCGATCGAACGCGGCGGCATGGAGCCTGGCCTCCTGAACCCGCTCGGCGCGCGCGCGCTCTATATCTTCTCGAATGGCGAGGATACGCTCTACCGCCTGCACGGCAATCCGGAATGGCGGTCGATCGGCAAGGCCGTTTCGTCCGGCTGCGTTCGCCTGCTGAACCAGGATATCATCGATCTCTACGACCGCGTGCCGAACAAGACGCCGATCGTCGTGTGGCAGTGATGAATGAACTCGACTTCCTTCCGCTTCGGAAGGAAGTCCTTTTGAGCGGCCTCAGCCGCCCGCCGGCAGATGGCCGGCAGCCAGTCCTGCGCTGTTATAGGCGGGGCGGGGCGTCGGTAGTGCGATTGGCGATCCTTCCGGCGGCATGACAGTGCCTGGGGCCGTCGATGCCGGGGAAGCAGCCGGAATGGCGGAGGTCGTGGTGGCATCCGGTATCGATGCCGCATCGGGCATGGCCCTCGGGATTGGCCCCTTCTCCGGGAGCAACACGTCGATTTTTGTGGAAGTCGCGAACGGTTGCACGCCTGCGAACTGAACCGGGCCTGATAGCCGCGGGTCGGAAACGTAGTTCATTGCGACGTCATAGGCCGGCAGCGGTGCCGGCGTTTGCAAGGCTCCGTCCCTGCCGCGCTTTTCGTAAAAGACGTTGCCGCCGGCCTCGACGACATAATGCATGTTGCGATAGGGGAATTTCAGGCCGTCGGTGTGGAAGAACATGGCGTTCTGCACGCCGGGATGCCGTTCCCCGCGCAAGATTCCGTCCACGGCAGAATCAAGTTCCGGCCCCGTCTTCGGGTCGACGACCCTGGTCATGACGCCGGGCGCGAACTGCTTTTCCTGCGCTACCACTTCGCAAATCGTGTCGGGATAGGCGGGCGATGTGAGCCGGTTCATTACCACGGTTCCGACCGCCATATAGCCATCGCGATCCGCGTGTTCGGATTCGAAATACATGGCGCGCTTCAGACAATCGCGGTCCCGTGCCGTGTAATTATAGGTCACTTTGGCTGATGCTGGTTTGGCGGTGGAAGAAGGACGTGCAGTCGGCGGTGGCGCCTTGGCGGCCGTCGTGCACCCTGTTGCAGCCAGTCCGGCAAAGAGAATCCCGGAGATGGTTTTGCCCAATGCGTATCGCGCCCTCAACGGCCGGTGCCTCCTATTGTTATAGTCCAGCCCAAATCACGTCGCGAAAACGTTTTAACTCACGTTCGTAAATATTCCAAACACATTTCGTGATTCACGGAAAAATACTGAGATTTCAAAGGGAAGGGGAGGTCTCTAGCGGCAAATTCGCTAGGCGGCCGCCCTGGAAATGCCCACCCGGCAGCCGGATGCTTCGAGTGCGGCGCTGGCAACGTCGATGAAGAGCCGGCGGAACCAGACGGAGCGTCCATCCGCCCGGTCGACGCGGCGGTAAAGCATCGTGATCGGTTCCGCAGGCAGCGGGATTGGCGGCACTGAAACCGTCAGCCCATGCAATTGCGCCATGCAGCGGGCGATCGATTCGGGGATCGTCGCGATCGCCGGCATCGCCCGCAGCGCCGTCGGCAAGGCGGAAAAGCGGGGCACGGTGGCCACCACCTGCCGGCTGCGCCCCAAGCGGGCGAGTGCGATATCGACATTGGTCGAGCCATTGCTGCCTTCGAACGAGACGCCGACATGGTCTGCCTTGGCGAAGTCCTCAAGGGTCAGCGGGGTCTTCAACCTGAGCTGCTTCTGATCGTAGATCGAGATCGAACACTGGTCGAAGAGCGGATCGCGGATATGCCAGGAGGCGGGCTCGTCGTGGATCGAGACACTGAAATCATAAGCGCCCTCGTCGAGCAGACGTGCGGCATCGCGTTTGTGGAAGGCCACACCGACCAGCCGGGCGCCCGGCGCCAGTTCCCGCAGGCGCGCCGCGAGCGGACCGAAGAACGCCGATTCGAGATTGTCGCACAGGCCGATGCGGAATTCGCCCTTCCAGCTGGCGGGGTCAAAGGCGGCGGGCGGGCGGATGGCCCGCTCGATGCCGGAAAGCGCATCCTCGATTGCCGGCGCGATGGCGAGCGCGCGCGGCGTCGGCTGCAGGCCGCGTCCGACGCGGACGAACAATTCGTCGTCGAGTGCTTCGCGCAGCCGCCGCAGCGCCGCCGAAAGTCCCGGCTGGCCAAGCAGCAGCCGCTCGGCCGCGCGGCTGACATTGCGTTCTTGCATCAGCACCGAAAAGGCCAGCAGGAGGTTCAGGTCGATTTTCCGAAGGATCGCGTCATTTATCATTATCAGTAATACCTGGCATGGTTACTATCAATTTGCAATAGGATTCGGAGATGATCATCTTCTCGTTCCTCTGCCGCTTCCTCCCAACCAGCGCGGCAGCAAAAGGAACGATCTCGATGACTCTCACACAATCTCGAAGAGGGGCGGGGCTGGCATTGCTGTTGCTCTGCGCCGCCAATTTCCTTGACGCCATGGACGTTTCGACCATCGGCGTCGCGCTTCCCGCCATTCAGGCCGAACTCGGCATGCAGGCAACTTCGCTGCAATGGGCCGTCAGTGCCTATGTCCTCGGCTACGGCGGCTTCCTACTGCTCGGCGGCCGCGTTGCCGACGTTTTCGGCCACCGCCGCGTCTTTCTCTGGTCGCTTGCCGTCTTTGCAGCTGCGAGTATCGCGGGCGGCTTTGTCGACAGCGGGCCGACGCTGATTGCCGCCCGTTTGATCAAGGGCATCGCCGCGGCCTTCACTGCACCGGCCGCGTTGGCGCTTCTGCTTTCCGTCTTCGGGGAGGGCAGCACCCGCGCCAAGGCACTCGGGGTCTTCTCCTCCACCGGCGCCGCCGGCTTCGTGCTTGGCATGGTGCTCGGCGGTGCGGCCACCATTTTCAGCTGGCGGGCGACGCTCGTCATGGGCGCTCCGGTAGCGATCCTCACGCTGGCGATCGCGCCATTCGTCCTGCCCGCAGACGAGCGCCGGGGAGCCGTCCGTCCGCGTTTTGACTGGGCAGGCGCCTTGACCATCACCCCCGGCCTGCTGCTCTTCGTCTTCGGCATCACCAACGCCGCAGCCGACGGCTGGAGCGCCTTTCCCACCTGGGGCGCACTGACGGCGGCGGCCGTCCTGATTTCGCTCTTCCTTGCCGTTGAGGCCCGGCATGCCGATCCGATGGTACCGCTTGCGATGTTCCGCCGGGCAAAACTCAGCCATGCCAATGCCGTCGCCGCCCTTTTTCAGGGCGTTTATGTCGGCTTCCAGTTCATTGCGACGCTCTATTACCAGAACGAGCTCGGCTGGTCGGCCTTCAGCACCGGCTTCTGCTTCGCTTTGGGCGGCGTCTTCGTCATGTTCCTGGCGCCACGCTTTGCCGCGATCGCGCAGAACCGCGGCACCACGGGCCTCATGGCGCTCGGCGTGGCGCTGCAGGCAGCAAGCTATATCTTCTGGGTCGCGGCTGTCGGTGACATCAATCCGATCCTGCTCGTCGTCCTGTCGCAGGTCCCGCTCGGCCTCGGTTACGCGCTGACCTATCCCTCCGTTCAGGTCGCGGCACTCGCTGATGTCGAGGAAGACAAATCGGGCCTGGCCTCCGGCATGCTCTTTGCCGCCTTCCAGATCGGCGGCGGCATCGTGCTCGCGGCCGCCTCCGCGGTCTTCGGCGCGGCGCCGTCCTTCGGCTGGGATCCTTATGTGGCAGGCGTTGCCTTCACGGCGTTGCTTTCCGTCGCGGTCGTGCTTCTCGCCGCCCTCGGTCCGAGGACGTCGCCGTTGCGAGCCGCAGCCTATCAGGCCGCCGAGTAAAATCTGCGAACGCCCGCGCTCAAAGGCGCGGGCGATTTCTCACACGGCTGCATTCAGGTTCCCGCGCAGCTTCTGCAAAGATCCTCGGATTTCCGCCATTTCCTCAAGCGTGCAGCCGGCCGCCTGGCCGATGGCCGTCATGATCGTTGCCGCCTCGCTCTTCATCGAACGACCCTTCGGCGTCAGCGAAACGATCACCTGCCGCTCGTCGCGTGCGTCCCGGGTGCGCTTGATCAGCCCGGTCTGCTCCAGCCGCTTGAGCAGCGGCGAGAGCGTGCCCGAATCGAGGTCGAGCTGCTCGCCGATCGTCTTCACCGGAAGTTCGGCTTTTTCCCAGAGCACGAGCATCACCAGATATTGCGGATAGGTGAGGCCGACCTTGTCGAGGATCGGCTTGTAGGCGCGCGTGAAGGCATGCGCCGTCGCGTAGACCGCGAAACAGAGCTGTTTCTCCAGCCGCCTCTCCTCTTGCGGGATTTCCATCGTCTTTGCCATCTGCGCTTTCATTGTCCTGTTCCTTTGAGGGGTAATTCTCCTCTTTTCAGATTCCGAATGCAATTTGCGAAATTCACTTGCGTACAATTTAATTGTGCAATATATGAAATCCAGCCCCAACGCAAAGGAGACTGACATGCCCATCCTCTATACGACCCAAGCTTCCGCCACCGGTGGCCGCGCAGGCCGCGCCGTTTCCGAAAACGGCGTTCTCGACGTGACGTTGACTGTTCCGAAGGAACTCGGCGGCGATGGCGCCACCGGCACCAATCCCGAACAGCTCTTCGCGGCCGGCTATTCCGCGTGCTTCCTCGGTGCCTTGAAATTTGTCGCGGGCCAGCAGAAGGTCAAGATTCCGGAAGACACGACGGTTTCCGCCAAGGTCGGCATCGGCCCGCGTGAAGACGGCACGGGCTTCGGCATCGACGTGGCGCTCACCGTCAATATCCCCGGCCTGGATCAGGCCGAGGCTGAAAAGCTCGCCGCCGCCGCCCACATCGTCTGCCCCTACAGCCACGCCATGCGCACCTCAACCGAAGTTCCGGTCATGGTGGCCTGATGCGGAATCACCTTCTCCCCGCCGGGGAGAAGGTGGCCGGCCGGGATGAGGAGCGACAAATGTATCTTTGCTTTTGCCTCAGACGCTCGCTCATTGCGTCCTCATCGCCTCGGCTTCGCTCCGGCACTTCTCCGCGGTTGGGGAGAGGAAACGAGCGGCACCCTTTTCATCTGAAATAAAACTGCTATATTATCTCCAAGGAAAGGATGCGCCGATGACCTCGTTGCATTTTCAGGACAGCCGCCGGACATCCGAGGCCGCGGTGATCACCAAGGCGGCGGTCAATGCCGCGGACCGGCTCGGCATCAGCGCCCGCGTGCTTGCCGTCGTTCTCGGCGTGTCGGAAGCCACTATCTCGCGCATGAAGCGGCAGGATCATCTTCTGGAGCGTGGCAGCAAGTCCTTTGAACTCGCTGTCCTGCTTGTCCGTCTCTTCCGCTCGCTGGATGCGATCGTCGGCGGCGACGAGGCGGTCGCCAGGCAATGGTTGCGCAATGCCAATACCGCGCTGGGTGCCGCACCGCTCGAAAAGATCGCTAGCATTTCCGGATTGACCGATGTCCTTGCCTATCTGGACGCCCGCCGCGCTCTCGTCTGAGGCGCGCGCGATATCCGGCAGTTTCTGGCGCCTGGTGGAGGCGCAGCATCATATCTCGACGCTGAAGCTCGTCGACACGCTGGAAGAGCAGGCGCTGCTCGAAACGCTGCTCGAGAAGAGCAAGCCGGCGCTGCCGCCCGAATGCGCCGACCTCGACTATCTGCTCGCCACGCCCTTCCGCTACGGCGCCGTCTACCCGCATGGTTCGCGCTTTCGCAGGGCAGGGCGCACGCTCGGCGTTTTCTACGCTTCGGAAAAGGTGGAGACGGCGCTTTCAGAGATGGCCTTCTACCGCCTGCTCTTCTTTGCGGATTCTCCTGAGACTCCACTGCCTGCGAATGCGGCCGAATACACCGCCTTTGCGGCTCTCGTCGCGACGAAGGCCGCGCTCGATTTGACTTTGCCGCCGCTCAACCGCGATCGCCCGAAATGGACCGATCCCATGAATTGCGAACCCTGCCAGGCCCTTGCCGATACCGCCCGCGCGATCGGCACCGAAGCGATCCTTTATGAATCCGTCCGCGATCCGCATCACGGCAAGAATATTGCGCTGCTGACGGCCAAGGCCTTCAGCGCCCGCGAACCGGCCGAGCGCCAGACATGGCGTATTCGCCTGTCGCCGGCAGGCGTTCAGGCGCTGTGCGAATTTCCGAAGATGCGGATCGGCTTTGCCAGGAGCGACTTCGGCAACGATCCACGCATCGCCCGTTGATCAGGTGAGCGCCTGCAGCTCGCTTCGCAGCCGCTCGCCGCTGCCGCCAGGCAGATTCTCTTCCAGCGCTGCATGCGTCCTTTCCCAGATTGGCAGCGCTGCGGAGAGCACCGCCTTGCCGTCCGGCGTCAGGCTGAGCAGCCGCCCCCGCTTGTCTTTCGGATTTTGCGTTACATTTACCCAGCCACGGCGTTGCAGCGGCTTTAGCGCCGCCGTCAGCGTCGTCTGGTCCATGGCGAGAACATTGGCCACGGGCCCCATCGGCGCCGGCTCCGGCCGGTTGAGGGACATCATCAGCGAAAACTGCCCGTTGGTGAGCCCGACTGGACGAAGCGCATCGTCGAAAAGCCGTGCAAGTGATCGCGCGGCGCGCTGAACATGCAGGCATAGGCAGGTGTCCCGTACCAGCAGTGTCGTCGAAAAGGGAATTTTTATCGCGTTTGACATGCTCTATTTCTATTGATATCAATGTATTTTGTCAAGCGAATGAGAACGAATGCCGGTCTTGCCGGCGGCGCCGGAGGAGGGCGCTCGCGATGCAGAATCAAGTCGTTTCCCGTGAACAATGGCTGGAGGCCCGCCGCGCGCTGCTTTTGAAGGAGAAGGAAGCAACTCATCTCAGAGACAGGATCAATGCCGAGCGCCTGGCCATGCCCTGGGTCAAGGTCGACAAGGACTATGTCTTCGACACCCCGCAGGGAAAGAAGGGCCTATCCGATCTCTTCGATGGCCGCAGTCAGCTGATGATCTACCATTTCATGCTCGGTCCGGACTGGGAGGCCGGTTGCACCGGCTGCTCGTTCCTTTCCGATCATGTGGATGGCGCCCTGCCGCATCTCAACCATCACGACGTCACCTGGGTCGCGGTTTCGCGCGCGCCGCTCGCCAAGATAGACGCCTACAAGAAGCGCATGGGCTGGAAGTTCCCCTGGGTTTCGTCCTTCGGCAGCGATTTCAATTTCGACTACCACGTTTCCTTCAGCCCGGAAGATCTCGCCAAGGATAAGGTTTTCTACAATTTCACCGGGATTGAACCCGCCGAGGCCCATGACGAACTGCCGGGGCTGAGTTCCTTCTACAAGAACGAGCGGGGTGAAATCTTCCATACCTACTCTAGCTATGCCCGTGGGCCGGAGGAACTGATCGGCACGCTGATGATCCTCGACCGCGCCCCGAAGGGCCGCAACGAGGAGGGCACGATGGATTTCGTCAAGCGCCACGACGAATACGAGGGCGCTCAAAAGACGCAATCCCGTCACTGAAATCTGCGAACATCGCCAAGGGAGAAGGATGATGGAAACTGCAAAAGCGTTGGAGGAGCACCGCTTCCTGGAGAGGATGGTGGGCGTATGGGATGTCACGGCATCCGAAATGACCGGTGACCAGCAATGGACGGAGATCGTGCGCTCGCTGCACGGCATCTGGTTCGTTGCCGAAGGCAATGGCGAGATGCCGGGCGGCGGGGCTGCCACCACCATGCTCACCCTCGGCTACAATGCGGCCAAGGGCAAATATGTCGGCAGCTGGATCGGCTCGATGATGGACCACATGTGGGTCTACGAGGGTGATGTATCGGCCGACGGCAAGGTGCTCAGCCTCTATACCCGTGGCCCCGATTTCCAGACCCAAGGCGCCGAGCAGGACTACCGCGAGCAGATCATCTTCGCCGATGACGATCACCGCACCTTCAACTCGTCGGCCAAGCAGCCGGACGGCAGCTGGAAGCAGTTTATGGAGGCGCACTACACGCGCAAGCCGTGATTCCGAACCAAACCCGATTCCATAGGCACGAAAAGGAAAAAGATCATGGCTTCCGACACGCATGGAAAATTCATCTGGTGCGAACTGATGACGGCGGATACCAAGGCAGCCGCCGGCTTCTACAGCTCTGTCATCGGCTGGACGACGAAAGAGATGCCGATGGAGGACCTTCCTTCCCCCTATACCATCTTCGAGGCGGACGGCCGCGGCGTTGCCGGCATGATGACATTTCCGGCCGAGCTCGAAGGGCAGGGCATTCCGCCGAACTGGACAGGCTATGTCTGTGTCGACGATGTCGACCAAGCCGCGAAGGATTTCGAGGCGAACGGCGGCCAGATCCGCCGCCCCCCCGAAGACATCCCGACCATCGGCCGCTTTGCCGTCGTCGCCGACCTGCACGGGGCCGTCCTCTGCATCATGACGCCGCTGCCGATGGAGGGCGATAGCGGTTGGGAGCCGGAAATGGGTACGCCCGGCCATATCGGCTGGCACGAACTGATGGCCGGCAACATGGAGGAAGCCTTCGCCTTCTACTCGAAGGTCTTCGGCTGGACCAAGGACCACGATTTCGACATGGGCGAGATGGGCGGTTATCGCATCTTCGCCGAACATGGAAAACAGATCGGCGGCATGATGACCAAACCCGCCGGTGTGCCGATGTGCTATTGGGGCTATTACTTCAACGTGCCGGCGATCGACAGTGCCATCGAACGCATCAATGCGGGCGGCGGCAAGGTAATCGTCGGTCCGATGGAAGTGCCCGGCGGCAGCTGGATCATCAATGCGACGGACCCGCAGGGCGCTTACTTCTGTCTCGTCGCGCCGGGCCGCTGACCTCGCAGCAACATCCCGGAAACGGGGAATCGAGATACGGAAAGTGATCGGCGGCGGCCCTTGGAAGCGGGCCGCCCCTTCATTTGAGCGGCTAAATCCGTTCCGCTAATCTGTTAAATTTATTCAAATTTTATCGTTCCGGCCAAAAAACGCCCCGCAAGGTTAACCCTTCCTGAACATTTTTGGGTGGATGCATAATCGGCTATATCTGCGTGGTTAAGGAAGTATTGCAATTAGAACGTCCGCGTAATTGATTGACCCCAGTTTTTCATTTTGGGGTACTGTCATGTCTATCGAAGAAGATCTGCGCATCTCGAACGTCGACGGCGAAAGCGCGCCGCACGAATTTCTTTCGGATATTCGCGAAGCTTCATACGACGAAACAAAGCCTGCCGAAGTCGAGCGTGTCGAGCTTGCCCAGGCGCAGAGCAGCGAACAAGCCCCGAAGACCGATCGCGTCGAGAATGTCGCGCCGGCACCTCAAAGTGGCAATCCCAACCAGGTTGTTCCGGACCAGAACAATGTTGCCCACCTTCCGGCCGGTGTTTCGCTCGACGACATCCGCATCGAGGGAAGCAACTTGGTGCTCGTCCAGGCAGACGGAACGGAAATCGTTATCGTCAACGGCGCCTTAAATGTCCCAACCTTCATGCTCGGCGACGTCGAGCTGCCGCGCGACACGGTCATCGCGGCGCTGAACGACAGCAACATCAACGTCGCCGCCGGCCCCGATGGCGGCGACACCGCAACCCCGGCAGCTCCGAGCTCCGGCGCCGAATTCCAGGATACGATCCAGCAGGATGGCGACGCCCCGCCCGAACTGGCGCAGCTATTGGCGGATACGCAGCAGCTCGACGCGGCCTCCGACAATGGCCCGGAACTGTTCGACGACGTCCCGGTAATCTCTGAGACGCAGCTTCTGACCCTGACCGAAACGGCAAACGGCGAGGGTGGCTTCGAAGAGCAGACCGTTACCGGCCAGTTCGGCTTCGATGGCGGAGAGGATGTCGGCGTCATCACCAGCATTGGCTTCGTCGGCACCACGAATATCGACGAAGAAGGCGGCACGGATGGCACGCCGAATGGCCTGACCTCCGGTGGAAAGCCCGTCACCGTCACCGTTTCGGCCGATGGCCTGACGATCACCGGTACCGTCGAAGGCAGCGCAACGCCGATCTTCGTCCTCAAGGTCACCAACATCGAGGCCGGTGCCTTCACCTTCACGCAGTCCGGCCCGCTCGACCACCCGGATCTGGGCCAGACAGGTGCTGCCGACACGCTCCGGCTGCGGTTCAGCTACACCGTCACCGACAAGGACGGCGATTCCGCAACTGGCACTGCCTCGATCGATATAAACGACGACGGCCCGGGCATCGATCTCGGCGAAGGCACCGATAACAGCGCGGTCAATGAAGCGGGCCTTCTCGGCGGCGAGAGCGCTGCCATCACCGGCAGGATCTCCCTCGGCGTCGACTGGGGAGCCGACCATGGCGTCCAACGCGACCTGACCTTCGACGCGCAGAGCGCACCCGAAGGCCTGACCTCGCATGGCGCAGCGATCCACTACGAAATCTCCGCAAACGGCCACACGCTGACGGCCTATACAGGCCCGGAGTCCGGCGAGGGTCGCATCGACGTCTTCGTCGTCAAGCTCGATCCTACCTCGGCGCACGGCAGCTACACCTTCCAGCTGTTGACCAGCATCGACCATCCGCAGGGTGAAACGCAGTCGCAAGACACGCAGATCGGCCTGTCGTTCGATGTGACCGCCAGCGACGCCGACGGCGATACCACGGCTAGCAGCTTCATGGTAACCATCAACGACGACGTGCCGAACGGCAACGATGCCGTGAACGAAGCCGTCATCAACGACGACCTGCAGGAGTTCTTCCCCGGCAATGCGGGCGGTGAAGGCGATGCAGGAACCGTCACCACCGTCAGCGGCGGCGCAGGCTCGCTGTTCACGCCAGGCGCCGACGGCTTCAAGAGCGTCGTGCTTGGCGAGCAGATGAGCTTCAGTGCCATCTTTAAGGGCGTCGACGGCTTTGCACACACGGAATCGGTCCAGTGGGGCGAACCTTCGATCAAGGGGACGGACACGACGTTCACAGCCACCGGCGGCACCAGCGGCCAGACGGTTGCAACTCTGGTCGTCCATGCCGATGGCTCCTACGAATTCATTGCCAGCGCGCCGCTCGTTCATTCCGATAGCGGAACGGTCGAGGACGAGCTGTCCCTGACGGTCAACTACACCGTCACCGACGGCGACAACGATAGCGCAAAGGGTTCGCTTACCGTCACCATCAACGACGACGTCCCGGTCGCCAACATCGTCACGGCTGAAACCGTGCTGGACGACGAAGCTCAGACGACCTTTGCAGGCAACAACGGCGGCAGCGGTGATGTTGCAGATGCCAAGTCGGTAACCGGTGCTGCAGGTGCATTGTTCACGGCTGGTGCCGACGGCGTCGCTTCCGTCGCCTTCACCACGCCCCAAGGCATCAAGGCCATCTACAATGTCGACGGCCATGGTGTTCAGGAAGCTCTCACCTACACGACGACCACCGGCGAAAACGGCGAAACCATCCTGACGGCAACCGGCGCTGACAGCCATGCCGTCGTCTTCACCCTGACGGTCGGCGCTGACGGCAGCTACAAGTTCGATCTCTCCGCTCCGCTGGTGCACCCGACCGTAGGCGCTTCCGAAGAAAACCTGCCGCTCACCATCGGCTTCACGACGACTGACGGCGACGGCGACACTGCGAGCGGCTCGCTGACGATCAACGTCAACGACGACGTCCCGGTCGCCAACATCGTCACGGCTGAAACGGTGCTGGACGACGAAGCTCAGACGACCTTTGCAGGCAACAACGGCGGCAGCGGTGATGTTGCAGATGCCAAGTCGGTAACCGGTGCTGCAGGTGCATTGTTCACGGCTGGTGCCGACGGCGTCGCTTCCGTCGCCTTCACCACGCCCCAAGGCATCAAGGCCATCTACAATGTCGACGGCCATGGTGTTCAGGAAGCTCTCACCTACACGACGACCACCGGCGAAAACGGCGAAACCATCCTGACGGCAACCGGCGCTGACAGCCATGCCGTCGTCTTCACCCTGACGGTCGGCGCTGACGGCAGCTACAAGTTCGATCTCTCCGCTCCGCTGGTGCACCCGACCGTAGGCGCTTCCGAAGAAAACCTGCCGCTCACCATCGGCTTCACGACGACCGACGGCGACGGCGACACTGCGAGCGGCTCGCTGACGATCAACGTCAACGACGACGTCCCGGTCCTTTCGGAAACGGTTGTCGGAGTTACTGCCGACGAAGGCGACATTTCCAATCTCCTCCTATCACAGGGCAACAGCCCCAATGACGGCACGGCGGATGGTTCGTCTTCGGAGCCCTCGCTGTTTGGTCTCGGCGATGCGGCGACTGTCTCCGGATCGGTCGCCTCTACGGTTGCCTTCGGCGCCGACGGTGAGGCTCGAGTCGGCAGCTTCTCGTTTACTGCCGACGCCACCCAGACACTCTCCGCATTGCAGCTATCGTCGAAGGGCGGCGAACTGTCCTACACGATGATCGGCAACATGGTCGTCGGCTATGTCAATACCGGCAGTGCGGGCTATAACCCGTTCACCGACCGTACGGTCCTGTCGCTGACGCTGAACAGCGACGGCAGCTTCAAGTTCCAGCAGTACGACCAGCTCGACCATGCACCGGGTGCCGGCAATGACCTGAAGTCTGCTGCAACGACGATCTCCGGCATCGACTTCGGCTCCGTCATCCAGGCGACCGACGGCGATGGCGACAGCGTCACGCTCGGCGGCAAGCTGGTCGTGACGATCACCGATGATCTGCCGACCGTTTCGATTTCTCTGACGGGCCGTACGGACACGCATGACGAAACCGGTGGCCTGAATGCCGGCAGTAACGATACCGGCGCGCTCTCCGCCTTCGCAGGCTTGGAAAGCGGCGAAAGCCTGCATGCCTTGGGTTATGCCCGCAACGGCAACGCGATCGTCCACTACGGCTCGAGTGCCGGTGCGGACGAGCCGAAGAGCGTTTCGCTGACGCTTGACGTCACGAATGCCAATTCCGATCTGAAGACGGCCGCGGGCGAGGCAATCACGCTGACGGAAGAAAACGGTCTTGTCGTCGGCCGTGATGCCCATGGCGATGCCGTCTTCGCGATCAGCATCGACAGCTCTGGCCGCGTCAGCATCGCCCAGTATCAGGCAATCCAGCATCCGAACAGCGGCGACGTCAATGACTTGGTGAACCTTGCCGGTAAGATTTCCGCTGTTGTCACCGCGACCGACTTCGATGGCGATGTCGCAACCAGGTCGATCGGCATCGGCGGCAAGATCCAATTCCGCGACGACGCGCCGGTCCTGTCCGGTCCGGCGGTTTCCGTCACCGCCGATGAAGGCGACATCTTCAATGTCCTGTCGCAGGGCAACAGCCCCAATGACGGCACGGCGGATGGTTCGTCTTCTGCGTTCAATCTGTTGCCCCTGGGCTTTTCTGCAACGGTGACCGGCTCCGTCGCCTCGACGGTTGCCTTCGGCGCTGACGGGGCGGCTCAAGGCGGCGGCTTCTCGTTCACAGCCAATGTAGCCCAGACACTCTCCGCATTGCAGCTATCGTCGAAGGGCGGCGAACTGTCCTATGCGGTGACCGGCAACATGGTCATCGGCTATGTCAACATCGGCAGTGCGGGCTATAACCCGTTCATCGACCGTCCGGTCCTGTCGCTGACGCTGAACAGTGACGGCAGCTTCAAGTTCCAGCAGTACGACCAGCTCGACCATGCGTCGGGTGCCGGCAGTGACCTGAAGTCTGGTGCAACGACGATCTCCGGCATCGACTTCGGTTCCGTCATCCAGGCGACCGACCGCGACGGCGATAGCGTCACGCTCGGCGGCAAGCTGGTCGTGACGATTACCGACGATGCGCCGGAGGTTGGTTCGAACGCGAACGTACAGCTTGACGACGACGCGCTTGCGGGCGGCAATGCAGGCGGCAACGGCGACGTTTCACCGAACCTGGCGAATGTCTCCGGCATCCTGGCACATTCCTATGGTACGGACGGTGCAGGCACGGTACTCTTGACGGGAGCCGGCCTTGCGTCGAGCGCCGCGAGCGAAGGTGCCTTTTCGCAGACGGTGAGCGCCGACGGGCTGACCATCGTCATCCATCAGGTCCAGCATGGGGTCTCCGTCGATGTCCTGACCGTGACGCTGACGAACGCCAGCTCCGGCGCCTATACGTTGACGCAGAACCACGCGATCCAGCATGCGGCTGGAAACGGCGAGAACAACCAGGGCTTCACGATTGACTACCAGGTCACCGACGGCGACGGTGACGCCGCCACTGGCTCGCTCACCGTCTCCGTCAATGACGACACCCCAGTCTCCACCGGCACGATCATCAACGTGTCGACCGACGAAGTTTCCTCGATCACCGGCAGCCTCGAGACATTGGTCTCGCCCGGCGCCGATGGGATCGGACGGTATGGCGTCGAACTGACCAATCTGTCTTCGATCCTGACTTCACTGAGCTCGAATGGCGTCGCACTCACTTATACGGTCGTCGACAACAGCTTGATCGCCAAGGCCGGTTCGGCCCTGATATTCACTTTCGCCGTCAATGCTGAGACGGGGGCCTACACCTTCACGCAGAACGGTGCGCTCGACAATATCGACAGACTGTTGATCAACGGCAACGTGATCACCCCAGCCACGGCGCTCGACGCGCCCGGTTCCCATTTCGCACTTGCAGATGTCGGGGGTAACAACCTCGCCTTCGAAGGCCGGATGGGCGATGGCGACGCAATCATCCGCGTCACCAACGACAGCAACACGAACCAGACCTGGACCCTCGACAACCACGGCGTAGGTACGGACTATGTCCTTAACATTCCAGCGCATACGACCTGGTATGTGAATGTCGGCAATGTCGCCAACAATACGCAGTTCGATCTGGACGGAAGTGGCGCTCCGAACGGCGTTACCGTGGTCAACAACGGCCATGGTGGCAATATTGTCGCCATCGATGGTGATACGTCCTTGGCCCTCGACCTGTCGTCGGCGGTGACGGTGACCGACGGGGACGGTGACAGCGTCGCGCTCAGCGGCCAGCTTATCGTCACTATCAGTGACGACGTGCCGGTTGCCACCGGTACGGCTCAGACGCTTACCCTCTCAGAAACAGGTCTTCCGGTCGTCGATTTCGCCAGCCTGAACATCAACATCGGCGCCGATAGCAAGAACACCCATGTGGAGATCGGCACAGATAGCAACGGGCTGCCGATCATCAATGCCGGCCTCACCTCCGACGGCGTGGCGCTGCAGTATATCGTCCGTGAGACGAATGGCGTCGATCAGGAAATCGTTGCGTTTAAGGCCGGCGATACTCCTGACAATCCGGTCTTCATCGTCAGTGTCCTGCATCCCGGCAGCTTCGCGACGACGCTCTTTCAGAACCTCGATCACGCCGCCGGCAGCGACAGTCTCTCGCTGAACCTCGTGGCGCGCGTCTTCGACGGCGATGGCGACTATGTCGATCAGCCCTTCGCCATCAATGTTGCAGACAGCGTTCCGACGCTGGTTGCAAACACGACGGTTTCCGGCAATGTCGTGGAAGGCGGCCCGACCCTCGAGACGCACAGCTTCGCGTCGGGTACGGTCAATCTTGCCATCCCGGACGTCAGCACGATCAGCTCGACCATCACGGCGCCAGCCGGCGGAACGATTCACGACGTCAACGTGTCAATCAATCTCACTCACACCTTCATGGCGGACCTTGAGATTACGCTCATTGCCCCGGATGGCACCAGGGTTCGGTTGGTTGACGACAATGGCGGAAGTGGCGACCCGAACGGCACCATCAAGTTCGACGACGAAGCTGCAAGCTCCTTTACCTCTGCCATCCAACCATACGTCGGCACATGGCGTCCGGCGATCGACCAGCTTTCCCTGCTCGACGGTAAGAGCATGGCGGGAACCTGGACGCTGGAAATCCGGGATGATCTGGGGGCCGATGTAGGCACGCTGCGCAACTGGACGCTCGAGATTGAGTCCGGCCACGACGTATCGTCTGACACTATCGATCTTTCCTCGCTGGTTTCCGTTGGTGCTGACGGCGCTGCGGTATTCGCACTGAAGACCATCGCAACCGCGGAAAATCTCGGTACGGTTACGGCCGGTGGCCAGCAGGTGAAGGTGGTTTCTGACGGCACCACGCTCACCGGCTATGCCGAAGGCACGCCCGGAACGCCGCTCTTCACCCTGACGGTCTCCGCGAACGGCACAGCCACCTTCGTGCTGCACGGCGAATTCGATCACGCCGCCGGCAGCGACAAGCTGGCGCTCGATCTCGGTGCCTATGTTCAGGCGCTCGACAGCGATCATGATGCCGTGACACTCGGCGTCGGCCAGTTCGTCGTCAACGTCGCTGACAGCCTTCCGACGGCAACTGACGTGGCCGCGGCCATGTCGGAGAACGAGAGCAAGAGCATCACGCTCACCGAAGGTACTCACTTCTCCTTCAGTGCTGATGAGAACGGCGCTGCCCTGTCCATCGGCACGCCGAGCTACACCGGAGTGCCGGCCGGTCTCACGCTGGGCATGCCGTCGATCACGCTCGGCGCCGATGGCCGGACCATCTCGATCGTACCCGGCACGGCATTCGACGGCCTGGCGGCAGGCGAAATCGCGGTCCTTCACATCCCCTTCACGGTCACGGACGGCGATCATGACTCGGTTACGAAGGATATCGCCGTCACGATCACCGGCGCGAATGATGCAGCAGACATCGGCGCGCCGACGGTTTCGGCGGTGACGGAAGATACGGGCGTGGTCGGCGGTCTCTTAAAAGCGACGGGCACGCTCTCAGTGAGCGACGCCGACCATGACCAATCGTCGTTCCAGACGGCGGTGACGAGCGGGGCAGGCAATCTCGGCACTTTGATTCTGGGAGCGAACGGCAACTACACCTATTCGGTGTCGAATGAAGCCGTTCAGTACCTGCAGGACGGTGAGCAGAGGACGGAAACCTTCACGATCAAGTCGGCCGACGGCACGGCGGAGGATGTCAGCTTCACGATCAACGGCGCCAATGACGCGGCGGTGATTGGTACGCCGACGGTTTTTGCGGTGACGGAAGACGTCGGCGTGAACGGCGGCTTCCTAGAAGCCACCGGCACGATCGCGGTAAACGATACCGACCACGATCAGTCGTTGTTCCAGACGGCGGTGACAAGTGCTGCAGGCAATCTCGGCACCTTGGTTCTGGATGTGAGCGGCAACTACACCTACTCGGTGTCGAATGCGGCGGTTCAGTATCTACAGGGCGGTGAGCAGAGGACCGAAACTTTCACGATCAAGTCTGCCGACGGCACGGTGAAAGATGTCAGCTTTATCATCAACGGCATGAATGACGCGCCGGTGATCACGTCGGGCGCGACCGGAAGCGAAGCCGAAAACAGCCCGGCCACAAATGTCGTCTACCAGATCGTCGCGTCCGATGCTGATGCGGGCGCCAATCTGACCTACTCGCTTACAGGATCCGACGCGGACAAGTTCAATGTTTCAGCAACCGGTGCGGTGACCTTCAAGACCTCGCCGAACTTCGAGGCTCCGACAGATGCCGGCGGCAACAATGTCTACGACATCATCGTGCATGCCAACGATGGGGCCGCCGATACGACAAAGGCGGTCGCGATTACGGTCACGAACGTCGCGGAAGGTTCCCCGCTATCCGTCAACGAGGCAGCCAGCCTGACCGGACGGTATGCGTTCGCTGACGACAACGGCTCGCCGAACAGGGTCAACTACAATGTTGCGAGCCTGTTCAGCGGAGGGGCGGGGACGGTCAGCCACAGCTTCGAAAAAGTCTATTCCACGGGCTCCGATGATTGGCTTTCCCACAGCGGCAGCACTGTCACGGGCAATCCAAGCACCGTTGACTTCTGGGATTGGGATGGCGATGCCGGTCTTTACATCTACCGGGTGACTGCCGCGGACTCCCAGCTCAGCCAGCAGTCGACCTATGTTGCTTTCAGCGCGATCGAGGAGTGGGGCACCACCTATTCCATCACCAACAATGGCAACGGAAATGAGAACGGATTGAGTTGGATCAATACGTTTAATGTCGACGGCGATCTGATTTTCATTAACAGCAATCTCAATGGCGCGCTGAATGCAGGTGGAGGTCACGACGTGGTGATCGGCTCCGGCAATGCCGAGACGGTAAACGGCGGCTCCGGTAATGATGCACTGTATGGGATGGGCGGCGGCGACACGCTAAATGGCGGCTATTCCACAGACTTCATTGACGGTGGAGACGGAAATGACAGTCTCTACGGCGAAAATGGAAATGATGTTCTGCTCGGCGGAGCCGGCAACGATATCCTCGTCGGCGGCGACGGTGACGACATCCTTGTCGGCGGCTCTGGCCTCAATACGATGACCGGCGGCGGCGGCAGCGACACCTTCGTCATCGATGCAGCCGCCTTGAAGGAAGTAAGCCTCGTTGACGTCATCACGGACTTCAAGAACAGCCAGGGTGACACGCTTGACGTTTCCAACCTCCTCAACTCGCTCCTCGGTCACGAGGCGAATGAGGCGGAGGCGCTTGCGAACGTCAAGGGCACGGTTGCCGGAGGCAATACGACGATCAGCGTCAATGACAACGGCACCTGGCACGATGTCGCGGTGCTTCAGAACTACGCGTCGACGGTGAAGATCATCTACGATGACGATCATCACTCGAGCACGACGCCGGTCGCTTGACCGGCTCGCGTTTCGGTCTTGGAAGAGTTGAACCTGGAAAAGGCGCTTCGGCGCCTTTTCTTCTACCTCACGCCGTGGGCAGCCTGGCAATCACGATCGGCTCGCCATCCTCGGTCGCGCTCTCGAACGCAACCTCATCTGCAAGTTGCCGGATCCGGTTGAAGTCTTCCGGCCCCTCGAAGAGGGCGCCACCGAGCTTGATCTGGAGGTCAAGCGGCGCTTCCTCGGTCTCGAAGGCGGCCTGCGAGACGCGCCTGCGGATGCGGGCGCCGATGTCCTGGGCGTTTTCGGGGGTAGCGCCGGGCAGGAAGATGCCGAGCTCGTTGGACGCGAGCCGGGCGACGAGGTCGCCGCTTCTGACCGAACTCTTGATGATGTCGGCCAGCGATAGCATCACCGTGTCGGCCCATTGCGGGCCGTAGCGGCGGCTGATTGCGTCGAGCGTCTCGATGACGACGGCGATCATGATGCCGCCGGTATCGGTCGCGATCTTCCGGCGGCGGTCGGAATAATTCTGCATCGCAGCGGCAAAGGCGGTGCCGTTGAGCGCATTCGTCACCGGATCATGCCGGGTGGCGTGGTTCATCTTGGCGCGCAGCGCCGCAAGCTCCGACTTTTGCAGCTGCAGCGCCAGGAGCAGCGGAAATGCAACAAGAAACGAAATTGGAGGGATGCTCACAAATCCTACCAAAAATGGTTTATCCGGGATTAGAAGGTTTAAGATAAGTAAAAGACCGAGCGATCCTGCCGTGCAGCATGATGCGCCGATCGCGGCGCGAAACAAGGCGGGTTTTACTGTGGCTGGGGAGTAACGGTTAATAAAAATCATGGGGTCGGATTACTCACTAGGGATGAGTGTCAAGCTAACCGTGAGCACAACAAGTACCGGTTAAAAAATCCTGTAAAATTGTTGCTTTAGGGGTGGAAACCTCATGAGTTAACTGTCTTCGCAGGAAGGTGGCTAGGGCTGTTGGAGTGTTGATAACTTAATGCTACTGACTTATCCGAGAAGAAATTTCGGTATATGGGGTAGCCGGGGCTAATCACAGGTGATGAGGGGCATCAAACTTGTTTAACGGCAAAAGAATTTTTGCAGCTTTGTCTGCGACTGTTGCTTTGAATTTTGCATTTTGCGTTGACGCCAATGCTATTTCGCTTCAGCAGGCTATTGAAAAAACGATGAAGACGAACCCGCAGATCTTGCAGGCTGCGAAGGATCGTGAAGCAATCGAGTTTGAACTTCGCCAGGCGCGTGGGCTTTACTTGCCCTCTATTGATCTCGACGCGGGGATTGGCCGCCGGCGGCTGTCGAATTCTACGACAGGCACTCTGACATCGGATACCGATTACTTGTCGCCGGGCGATGTCGGTCTCACCGTTACACAGCGGCTTTTCGACGGCGGCGGCCGCCGTGCACAGGTCGAACAGCAGGCATCGCGCGTCGATGGCGCCTCTTTCCGCGTGCTGGAGCGGTCCGAATCGCTGGCGCTCGAAGTGACGCAGGATTATCTCGAATACATTCTGCAGAATCAGATCGTGAAGGCCGCTCAGGATAATATGGCCTTCCACAACCAGATCCTCGGCAATATCGAGCAGAGCATCAAGGGCGGTACGTTGACTGATGCTGACCGCCTCCAGGGCGTCGAGCGCCAGCAGGCTGCGGCTGCCCGTCTGCAGGAAGCTAAGGAAGAGCTGGAGGCGACGAAGATACGCTTCCTCGAGGACGTTGGCGAGCCGATCACCGGCGCGCAGACCCCGACTTCGGTTGCCAAATACGTGCCGAAGACGGTCACCGATGCGGTCTTCGTGGCCACCAAGAACAGCCCGCGCATCTATTCCGCCAATGCGGATGTCGATGCGGCCGATGCCGGCGTGCGCGGCGCGCGCGCCAACTATCTGCCGAAGGTCGATCTCGAAGGCATCGCCCGGGTGGGTGACGACATCAATGGCGACGATGGTAATACGAATGACTACCAGGTGCGCGTCGTCGCCCGCTGGAACCTTTATCGCGGCGGCATCGATGTTGCCCGAGAGCAGGAGCAGATCCGCCGTGCAGGCGAGCAGCGCTATGCGCTGGCGCAGGTGCAGCGCGAAGTCGAGCAGTCGGTCCGCACAGCGTGGAACGAACGCGTCAGCCGCGGCAAGCTTGCCGGCATCCTCGGCCAGCAGGCCTCGACCAACGCCCAGCTCGTATCGTCCTACCGGCAGCAGTTCAGCGTCGGCCAGCGCTCGCTGCTCGATGTGCTCGATGCGCAGAACACCAATTTCAATACCAGGGTTCTTGCCGACACGGCGCGCCTTGCGTCGGTCTTTGCCGAGTACAAGATCCTGGCCGCTTCCGGCAATCTGCTCCAGACGATGAAGCTGAAGCCGGTCGAACAGGCAAAGGAATATGCACGGGAGGAGTTTGTTGTCCCCGCGGGCGTCGCAGATCCGGGATATGTCGAGCTTCAGTCGCATCAGAAAGCCGGCATGCCGATGGACCTTCTAGCGCCTATTCGACAGCAGTAGTCGAAACGGCCATGGAAAAATGCTGAACGTAGCGCTCGAGACTTCAAGCGGCACCCCGCTCCAGACCTTCAAAGCCGCTTTCAAGTCCGTCGCTGCGTTCTATGGCCGGCCGAGCTCCGATACGGTTCTCTTCTCCGGCCTGCCGGACGAGATCACCGAATCGCTCGAGCTCGATGACGTAGAGCAGATGGCCGAGCGCATCGGCCTCCAGGTCATCAGGCATCAGGAACGCGACTGCCGCCTGGGCAATTTCGATTGCCCGGCCATCGTTTGCTTTGTCGATGGCGGCGTTCTTCCGCTGCTCGAAGTGGCGGAGGACGGCTCGTATCTGACCGATATCGTTCCGATTGCCGGAACACCGATCAAGTTGGCGCCTGAGCAACTCGTGGCGCTGAATCCCGCGATGGCCTTTGCCTTCACGCTCTATTATCAGAACGCTTCCGAAGAAGCGCTGGTCGGCAATGCGGTGGAGATCGAAAAGCGCCATTGGCTGGCGACGACGCTGATGCCGTACTGGCGCACCTATGTCCGCGTCATGGTGGCAGCGCTCTTCATCAACCTGATTGCGCTCGGCTCGCCGCTTTTTACGATGAACGTCTATGACCGCGTGCTGCCGAACAAGGCGGTGGCGACGCTGTGGGTTCTCGCAGCAGGCATCTCGCTTGCCTACATCTTCGATTTTCTGTTGAAGACGGCTCGCTCGTCGCTGATCGATTACGCTGGCCGGAAGGCCGATCTCAGGCTCTCGCAGCTGATTTTCGACAAGGTGTTGAACTCGACGCTGGAATCGCGACCGCTCTCGACCGGCGAATATGCCAACCGTGTCACGCAGTATGAATTCGTCCGCGAGTTCTTCACGTCGAACACCATCGGCGTGCTGATCGACAGCCTCTTCGTCTTCATCTTCTTAGCCGTCATTTACCTGATTGCCGGCTGGCTGGTCGTCATCCCTGCCGTCGCCTTCGTCCTGTCGGTGGCGATCGGCCTTTGGGCGCAGGCGCAGATCGGCAAGCGTATGGCGACGGCCGCAAACGAAGCGTCCCGCCGGCAGTCGCTGCTCGTCGAGACCATCTCCACCATCGAAACGCTGAAGAGTCTGCGCGCCGAAGCAACGATGCTGCGCCGCTGGCAGGAACTCACCAAATATTCGAGCCGCACGAGCGAAGACATCAAGCATATCTCCACCAACGCCATCAACCTGACGACGTTCATCCAGCAGATGGTGAGCGTGCTGATCGTGATTGCCGGCACCTATGAGTTCTCCGAGGGTCGCATTGCCATGGGTGCGATCGTTGCGACCGTGATGCTCGCGGGCCGCGCCGGTGCGCCGCTCGGCCAGATCGCCATGACGCTGGCGCGGTTCCGTCAGGCGACCATGTCGCTGCGCATCCTCGACAAGATCATGGAGCAGCCGGACGACCGGCCTTCTACCGTCGGTTTCGTCAATCGCCAGATCAAGCGGGGCGGCTTCAGCTTCCAGAACGTCTCGTTCCAGTATCCGGGTTCGGACTATCCGGTTATCAACGGCCTGTCCGTCAATGTGGGGCCGGGCGAGAAGATAGGTATCATCGGCCGCATCGGCTCGGGCAAAACGACGCTCGGCCGCCTGCTCGACGGCCTTTTCTGTCCGTCGTCGGGCCGCGTTCTAATCGATGGCGTCGATATCCGGCAATACCATATGGCGGAAGTGCGAGCCGCCGTCGCCGTGGCGGGCCAGTCCTCCGATCTGTTTTCGGGCACTGTGAAGGAAAACCTCCTGATCGGCCGCGCCGATGCGACGGACGAAGAAATCCTCGAGGTCGCCACCATGACCGGCGTCGATGAGTTCGTCTCCAACCACCCGCGCGGCTTCGACATGCCGGTCGGCGAACGCGGCACCAATCTGTCGAGCGGCCAGAAGCAAGCGCTGACGATCGCTCGTCTGCTTTTGACCAAGCCGAAGATCGTCTTCCTGGACGAGCCCTCTGGCGCGATGGACCTCGCCACCGAGCGTCATCTGATCTCCAAGCTGTCCGGCGCTTTCGGTCGCGATACCACGCTTCTGATCGCCACGCACCGCCACAGCATGCTGGAGCTCGTCGACCGCCTGATCGTCATCGACAAGGGCCGTATTGTTGCCGATGGCCCGAAGCAGGCCGTGATCGAGGCCATGCGCAGACCGGCGGGTCAGCAATGAACGCAAACCGTCTCGACCACCCCCCGCTTTTTGCCCGCGCCATCCTGGCGCTCTGTGCGCTTTTGATTGCAAGCTTCATCGGCTGGGCGGCGATTGCCAGCGTCGATGAGATCGCCCGTGGCGAAGGCAAGGTCATTCCCGTTTCGAAAACCCAGATCATCCAGTCGTCCGAACCTGGTGTCGTCCAGCAGATTGCCGTGACGCTCGGCCAGGTGGTCCGCAAGGGCCAGCTTCTGGTTCAGCTCGACAATACGACGACGGCATCGACGCTTGGCGAATCCGTTGCCAAGGCACGCGCGCTGGGCGCCAAGGTTGCAAGGCTGAAGCTGGAGGAGGCGGGCCAGTACGAGATGCCCTATGTCTGCCCGCAAGACATTCTTGCTGTCGCCAAGGATGTCTGCAGCAACGAAGCGAGCCTCTTTGCCGCCGACCGCGCGAGCTACGAAAACAAGCTAGGCGTCCTCAAGGAGCGGGTGAGGCAGCGCGAAAACGAACTCAACGAGGCGCATGCCAATATCGCCCGTCTTCGGGACAACATCGCCGGAGCGCAGCGCCAGTACGACCTGATCAAGCCGCTCAGCGACAAGAAGCTTGTGGCCCAGACCGAAATGCTGAAGGTCGAACGCGACCTGACGGACCAGCAGGGCCAGCTCAAGGTCTATCAGGAAAGCATCGATCGCCTGGAGGCCGCCGTGCAGGAGGCGACGCTGCAGCTCGGCGATCTGGCGCTTGAACTGCGCCAGCAGGCTTTGACGGAAAACGCGACGACGCTTGCCGAACTATCTGTCGTCGACGAGACGATCCGCGGCGCCTCCGACCGTGTCAAGCGCACTGATATCCGCTCGCCGGTCGATGGCATCGTCAACACGCTTGAAGTCAATACGATCGGCGCCTATGTCGATCCAGGCCGCGTCATCGCCGGCATCGTGCCGACGGCCGATACGCTGCTCATCGAAGCGAAGATCTCCCCGCGCGACGTCGCTTTCGTGCGCCGCGGCCAGTCGGCGATCGTCAAGGTCACGGCTTACGACTTCTCGATCTTCGGCGGGCTCGAAGGCGTGGTGGAAAACATCTCGGCCGACAGCCTGGTCGAAAAGGAAAAAGGCGAGACCTATTACCTGGTTCAGGTAAAGACGGACAAATCGGAGCTGGAGCGTGACGGCAAACTCTATCCGATCATTCCCGGCATGGTGGCCTCGGTCGAAATCATGACAGGCAACAAGACGGTCCTCAGCTACCTGCTGAAGCCGATCAACAAGGCGCGTTCCGAAGCGCTGACGGAGCGGTGAGATGCTGATAGCCAAGCCCCGCTCGACCGATTTGGCCAACGCCGCACCCACCGAGGAGCCCCTGCCGGTCATAGGCGCGGAGGAAATCGAGCCGCGCTTCCGTGCGGTCGTCGGTCGGGGCGGCGAACGCCGCGGCATCCGCCTGGAGCGCATCTATTGGGATGGGCTTGGCCGTATGTCCTCCGCCGGCAAGATGACGACGTCCGATCTGGTGCACTATACGGCCTCGCAGATGCCGGAATCGGGCAACCTTGCCTCGCTCCTGCGCGTTCTCAGCCTGAAATGGGCATTGCGCCGACTGGACGCCGTTGAGGACGTCGCCTCGATGGCGAACCTCAATGCCGTCATCCAGGCTTCGCCGTCGCCGACGATCCTGCTCACCCAGGACAAGAAGATCCATCTCTTCAACGATCCGTTTCTCTCGATGCTGCGCCAGCGTCTGCCTCTGGGCGATACGGCGCAGTTGACCAGGAGCCTGCGCTTTTCCATCGATACTCAGATCGAGCAGGCGATCACGACGCTGAACCTGAACCGCGGCAAGACGCTGAACACCGGCTTCAGCATCGGTGTCGGCACGCAGTCGATGCGCGGCCAGGTCAACCTGGCGCTGGCGCCGACACACGAAAAATCGATGTTGATCGGCTATATTTCCCGCTACTGAGCGATGTGTGAAACAAAAAAAGCGGCCGGATCATGCGACTGCTTTGAACGTCATGCGTTTTGGCCTGTCTCAGTGTGCCGCTCCTTCGCCCGGTGCGACCTTTTCCAGCGGCATGCGGGAGGCAACCTGCTTGTTGCCGGCCCGCAGCCCGTGCAGATACCCCTTGCCGCCGGTGATGGAAAAAAGCGGCTGGTAGTCGGGCAGGCGGCTGTCGGGCAACACCTGGTCGCGCATGTTGTCCAGAATGAAGTGGTTGCCATCGACGGCGACCGAAAGCACCGCATGGTAGAAGTGGCGCTTCTGGTCGAAGAGCACGACGATCGACATGTCTTTCATGTCGACGCCCTCGGCGCGAAGTGCTGCCATTTTCAGGATCGCAAAATCTTCGCAATCGCCCTGCTGGCGGGCGAGCGTCTCGGAAGGTGCTGCCCAGTGATCCGCCGCCTGATAGGTGTCCATGTCCCGGCGGTAGCGGATCGCGCGATTGACCGCGACGTTCACCGCATTCAACTTGTCGCGGATCGAAGCTTGCCCGGTCTTGGCTATTGTCGCCTTGATGACGTCGGCCGCATCCGAGCAGCCCTTTGCGTCGCACTTAATGGACCCGCCGCTCGCCATTTCGCCCAGCGAAGGCGCGAAACGCTTGACCGCGGCAAGACGCTTGAACGGAATGGTGACAGAGCCGAAGACCGCGTCGTTCGAAGAGGCGGCCTTGCGCGGTATGTCCGGCTTGACGGAGGCGGTCGTTTCCGCTGTGAACGATGCGCTCTCGACCTGTCGCAATTGCATCACTGTGGTGAGATTAATCGTCCGAACTGCGCTTGAAACGTCGCTGGCGGCAGTTCTGAGGAGGTTGAAGACGCCTTTCATGCTGCCTGCCTGTGCCAGTGTGTAAGCAGTATTGGCTGTCAGCATTGATGTATAGGACGTCGCGCTGGTTTGCATTTCCGGCATTTTTGCCGCCGCCTGTGCGTTGGGAAGCAGCGGTGCGAACGACACGAAAGTAAAAGCTGCAAGTATTTTTGCTTTTGTTTTGCGCTTCATCGGGTTGTTTCTCCCTGTTTGAGAGAAATGTACCGAATAGCTATAAATATGCCGTTTGGAAGCGTAGATAAGCGTAGTATAAATATTCCGCAAAAAGACGCATAAAACTTTAGTTTTCGCGTCAACCAAGTTTGGGGGAAGGGTTTGATTTTCGCCCGCGTCCGATGCAGGAATAGGCGCCGTCAAAAAAGGCCGCAGAAGGCCGGGACGCCGCATTTGGGGGAAGCAGTGACATCGCATTCGAAGCTACGGACCGAACCTTCATATGGTTTACGCGGAAGGCTCGCTGACGCGATTCTGGCAGCCCGCACGCTGCCGCTGCTGGTTCTCCTTGCCGGCGCCGCAGGCTGCCAGTCGGATGCGGACGGCCTGAACACGGTCAAGAATACCGACATCAAGGCGCCATCGAGCAAAGTCGAAGAGACCTTCGGCGAGACCGGTACGGAGATCACGCTGCTGCTGCCGAGAGGTGCGAGCGGCGTTTACGAGGGTGCCGCCCGCGATGTGCGCGACGGCGCAGCGCTCAGCGTCGGCGAGCTCGGCAACGGCCAGGTCTTCATCAAGGTCGTCGATGTTTCGGGCGGCGCAGGTGCCGTGCCTGCCGCCGTCAGCGCCGCCAAGGCGCGCAATTCGTCGTTGCTCATCAGCTATGCTTCGCCCGCCATCACATCTGCAATAGCCGCTATGTCTTCCGATCAGCGCCCGCCATTGGTCAATCTTGGCGATGACGCTCCGGCAGCTGCCGGCAATGTCTACAACTTCGCCTCGGACGAACTCGACAGCGCGCTCGAAGGTATCCGGGCGGCTGCGGCGGGCGGCCACAAGAAGGTGATGGTTTTCGCGCCTAAGGATTTTCCGCCCGCCTCTGAGATGCGGCTCGCGGATGCCATTCGCGCAGGCGGCGGCACCTATGCCGGGACCGCACGTTACGATCTCAGCGATGCGGCCGCCGCCAATGTCGTGCAGCAGTCGAAGGCCGAGCTTCAGCGGGCCGATACGGTCGTCATCCTCGGCAAGAGCGTCATCGTGCCTACGGTCGCCAGTGCGATTAAAGCAAGCGGCCAGGCAAATCTCGTTCTTGTCGGCACCAGCGCCTGGCCGTCCCATGCCTACGCGGACCCGGCCGTCGCCGGCGCCATGATCGCCATGGTCGAACCGGATGATGCCAGCCTGATCGCCGACCGCTACAAGCGCCACCATGGCCGCACGCTATCTTCGGACGCCGCCTACGGCTACGACGCCGTCGCCATCGCCGCCGGCATCATCCGCGTGAAGGGCCCGGCGGGCCTGACTGCCGAGAACCTGACGATGAAGACCGGCTTCCGCGGCGTCACCGGGCTCTTCCGCCTGACCCCGGGCGGCAACGTCGAACGCAAGCTCAGCCTCTTCACGATCACTGGCGGCAAGCTGAACCTTTTGGGTGCTGCGCCGAAGGCATTCTAAGGGGTTTCCACTCTCATCCCTGTGACGAGCCTAGGAATGAAGACTGAAGTGCCGGCTTGCCGCCGGCACCTTCTCCCCGAGGGGAAGGGATATGTTGCAACGTTTCCGATCCCTTCTTCCCAGCTGGGATGAAGGAGGGGTCGAGACCGTTGGCTCGCGCCTTGCTGGTCAGCCCCTTGGCCAATCATCCCTACCAGCTGCCGACGCAAAGAACCCCTCGGGGCTCTCCACTTCCACCAGCCGCCGCTTCTCGATCAGCCAGAAGCGGTTGCCGACGGCGCGCACGAAGCTGCGGTCGTGGGAAACGAGCAGGCAGCTTGCCTGGTGCGCCATCAGCTCGCCTTCCAGCGCTTCCTGCCCGTCGATGTCGAGATGGTTGGTGGGTTCGTCGAGCAGGTAGAAGTTCGGGTTGGAGAGCCGGAGCACCAGCATGCCGAGCCTTGCTTTCTGCCCGCCGGAAAGCTGGCCGGTGGGACGGCCCTGCATTTCGATCGACATGCCGGCGCCGGCCAGCAGTGCGCGCGCCCGCTGATCACCGACGTCGAAGCGGCGGATGATCGTGTCCATCGGCGTGTCGGCATCGGGCAGATCGGCAAGCGCCTGGTCGCCGTAGCCGAGCGCCAGCGAAGGCGTCGCCTTGATGCCGTTTCCGGCCGTATCCGGGTTCGCGATCGCCTTGCGCAGCATAGCGATCAGCCGCGTCTTGCCGGCGCCGTTTTCGCCGAGCAGCACGATCCGGTCTCCCTGGCAGATGAACTGCCTGCCGGTCTTGAAGAGCAGCGTGCCGTCCGGCGTCTCAACCGTCGCATCGTCCAGCGTCACCAGCACCTTGGCATGCGTGCCGCGATTGGCAAGCCGAATCGCACCCGCCGAACGCTCCAGATGCGCGGGTTTCGCCACATCCTCGAGTTTGTCGGCGCGCTGCTTCAGCTGTTTGGTCTTGATGACCAGCAGGTCGCTGCCGGAATTGATGCCGATATTGTTGAGCTTCGCCGCCTGCTTTCGCAGTTGTTCCGCCGTCTTCATGTCGCGCTCGTAGCGGCGCGAATCTGCCGCATCGAGCTCGTCGATCGAAGCCCGCGCCCGGGAATAGGGCAAAGCGAAGATCTGCGATTGCTCCGGCCGCAGGAAGAGCGTGCGGTTCGTCACGGCGTCGAGGAAGGCGCGATCATGGCTGGCCAGGATCACCGGCACGTCGCGGGGGAGCGCATTCAGCCATTCCTCCAGCCGGGCGATCTTGCCGAGATCAAGATGGTTGGTCGGCTCGTCGAGCATCAAGAGGTCGGGTTCGGTCACCCAGATACGGGCAAGCATCGCCAGCCGCTGCCACCCGCCGCTGAGCGCCGAGAGCGAACGCCGGTGCAACTCCTCCGGCACCTCCAGAGATCCCAGCACGACATCGACGCGCCAGCTCTCGGTTTGCGTCTGCTCTGGAGCGAGCGCATCGAGAACGGCGTCGTAGAATGGCATGGCGAACAGAGCCGGCGGCACATTCTGCTCGACATAGCCGACCGTCAGCCCGCGCGCCCGCGTGATGTCGCCTTCGGTCGGCCCCAGCGTGCCGGCGATGCAGCGGAAAAGCGTCGATTTCCCGCGGCCGTTGCCGGCTACGATGCCGATGCGGTCGCCGGCATTGACGACGAGATTGAGCCTGGAAAACAAAGGGCTCGACAAGGTGATGCCGAGATTGCGGATATTGAGGAGGGTCATGATCGTTCTCTGGTCTTGACCGCGCGACCATCCATCGAGGGCTCCTGGCCATCATCGATGCGATGCGTCAGCGGTGGATCGAAATCGCAGGCGCTCAAGCGATAAAGCTCGGCGCTGCAGGCCACAAAGGGCAGACCAGAAGAGAGGTTTTGCGAGAAACGGTCTCTGGTCAGCCCTGCAAACGCATTTGCAGGGCGTTGACGGGGCCGCGCTGCCGGTTGAACCGGAAATAGTAATTATGCACGCGACCCTCCTTTCTCTTTAGAGTGCACGCATGAAATATCATCACCTATGCAGGAATGCAACCAAAGCGCTCGCATCAGGCCCTTGCCCCTTGTGGGCGAACTTGCGCAAGACGGGCTGGCTGTTATAAGCGGCTTGACCGGGAAATTCTTAATTTAGGAGAGACGACCATGGCGGGCGATGCCGACGAATACGTCTATGACGAAGTGACGGGCGAATGGCGTCCGGCTTCGGAATTGGCTGCCGCCGCGCAGGCGGCCGTCGAGGTCAGCGACGCTGCCGGAAATGTCCTCAAAGACGGCGATTCCGTCACCCTCATCAAGGATCTGAAGGTCAAGGGTGCCAATCAGACCCTGAAACAGGGCACGGTCATAAGGTCGATCCGGCTGACGGACAACCCGGATGAGATCGACTGCCGCCACGACACCATCAAGGGCCTTGTCCTGCGCACGGAATTCGTCCGCAAGCGTTGAGGATACAAATTTCGCCGAGCCAGGCATTCTAAGCCCCTTGGCATCCCATCTGCCGGCAGGGCACAGGGAGGTGAGCTTCCGAATGGCCTCACCCTTCGGGCTTGCCTCCGCGACCTACCGCTTCAAACTTCCGAGAATGCCGCGCACCAGCGCCCGGCCGACCTGCGTCGCAACTGTCCGCGCCACGCTTTTCATGGCTGCCTCGACGACCGTCTCTCGCTGATAGCCGGACGAACGCCCGCGCGATTGGCCGCGGTTCGGCTTTTCGTCGTCGCTGCCGCCGAAACCGGGCAGCGTCCAGCCAGAGGTCGTGCCGGCACTCGTCTGCTGCGCTTCGGCCTCTTCCTGCGCCCGCTTGGCGGCTTCCGCTTCGGCAGCCTTCTTCGCGCGGGCTGTGAGCATTTCGAAGGCAGAGTCGCGGTCGACATCTTCGTCATAGATCCCAAGTACCGGGCTCCGGTCCATGATCTGACGGCGTTCCGCTTCCGTGACCGGGCCGACGCGGCCGGATGGCGGACGGATCAGCGTGCGCTCGACGATCGATGGCGCGCCCTTGGTCTCCAGCGTCGAAACCAGCGCCTCGCCGGTGCCGAGATTGGTGATCACGGTGGCGCAATCGAAGGCCGGGTTGGGGCGGAAGGTATCGGCGGCTGTCCTGACCGCCTTTTGCTCGCGTGGCGAATAGGCGCGAAGCGCATGCTGCACGCGGTTGCCGAGCTGGGCGAGGACCGTTTCCGGCACGTCGAGCGGGTTTTGGGTGACGAAATAGACGCCGACGCCCTTAGAGCGGATCAGCCGCACGACCTGCTCGACGCGTTCGGTCAAGACACGCGGCGCGTCGTTGAAGAGCAGATGCGCCTCGTCGAAAAAGAAGACGAGCTTCGGCTTGTCCGGATCGCCGACTTCGGGCAACTCTTCGAAGAGCTCGGAAAGCAGCCAGAGAAGGAAGGTGGCGTAGAGCCTGGGGTTCATCATCAGCTTGTCTGCCGCAAGCACCGAAATCTGACCATAACCGTTGTTGCTGGTGCGCATGATGTCGGTAATCTTCAGCGCCGGTTCACCGAAGAAATGCTCGGCCCCCTGCTGTTCGAGTACGAGCAGCGCACGCTGGATCGAGCCGATCGACGCCTTGGAGATCAGGCCGAACTGGCTGGAAAGCTCGCTCGCATTCTCGCCCATGTAGTTCAGCAGCGAGGAGAAATCCTTGAGGTCGAGCAGCGGCAGGCCCGCCTGGTCGGCGATCTTGAAGGCGATATTGATGACGCCCTCCTGTGGCTCGGAGGCATCCATGAGGCGGGCAAGAAGGAGCGGCCCCATTTCCGCGATCGTGGTGCGGACCCGGTGGCCCTTCTCGCCGAAGAGGTCCCAGAAGATCACCGGGAACTGGTCGAATTCGTAATCGGCAAAGCCGATCTGCTCGGCCCGCTTGGTGAGGAATTCCTTCGCATCGCCCTTGGCGGCAATGCCAGAAAGATCGCCCTTGATGTCGGCGGCAAAGACCGGGACGCCAGCCTTGGAAAAACCTTCCGCCAGCACCTGCAGCGTTACGGTCTTGCCGGTACCGGTCGCGCCCGTCACCAGGCCATGGCGGTTGCCGAATTTCAGGTCGAGATATTCCGGCTTGTTGATGCTGTCGTCCGTATTGCGGCTGGCGCCGATGAAAATCTTGCCTTCCTCGAGCATGAAGCAGTTCTCCCTTCGGCCGATGCCGCCGCTTGCGTTTGAAATGCGGAGATCGCAATAGGCCGCATTCATCTTACTATCGTCCACCTGTTATAAGCAGGGACCGGGATGCCGACAACTGTTTGCATTGAAAGCAATTCCGGGGAAAATGACGGCTCTCGGCGACGCGGCTTGAGTTGCGGACGAAACTCGAATAACGTTGACGTCAACGTCAAATAACAGGAGGCTGACGATGAATGAAGTTGTGACCCAGATTGCCGATCGCGTGGGCATTGCGCCCGATCTGGCGGAGAAGGCGCTGGGCATGATGCTCGGTTTCCTGCAGCGTGAAGGGGATGATGCAGCTGTCGCCAAGATGATAGAAGCCATTCCCGGCGGCGCCGATCTCGTCGCCCAGTATAACGGCGAAGGTGCCGGTGGCGGCGGTCTGCTCGGCGGTTTGATGGGCGCGCTCGGCGGCGGCGGAATCATGGGCCTCGGCCAGCAGCTCATGAGCCAGGGCCTCGGCATGGGCGAAATCACCTCGCTCGCCAAGGAAACCATCGCCATTGCCAAGCAATATGCCGGCGAAGAAGTCGTCGACGAGGTCGTCGCCTCGGTCCCGGGCTTGAGCCAGTTCGTTTGATCCGGCATTCATGCCGAAACGGAAGGAGCCTCGCTTCCATGTGAAGCGGGGTTTTTATTTGTGCTTCGCATGCACCACGTCCAGCGCATGCCATTGCCGCCGGTCGCGTTCGATGAGGCCCTCGGCGCAGGCAGGCCCCATGCTGCCAGGGGCGTAGGCTTCCGGCTCGCCGCCCTTCGCCCATAGGTCGAGGAAAGGCTGCACCGCCGCCCAGCCGGCTTCGATGCCGTCGGCCCGCTGGAACAGCGTCTGGTCGCCGATCAGGAGGTCGTATATCAGGGATTCGTAGCCGGTCATCTTACCGATGTCGAACTGGTCGGCATAGCGGAAGTCGAGCGAAACCGGCACGGTATCGACCGAAAGCCCTGGCGATTTGATTGATATCTCCAGGCTCATGCCTTCGTCCGGCTGCACTTGTATGACCAACCTGTTCGGCGGCAGCCGGCGCGTGACGTCTGTCTCGCGGAACTGCGCGAAAGGCACGGGCTGGAATTCGACAACGATTTCCGTGTCGCGCAGTGTCATCGCCTTGCCGGTCCGCAGGTAGAAGGGCACGCCCGCCCAGCGCCAAGTATCGGCATAAAGCTTCAGCGCCACGAAGGTCTCGGTCTTGCTGCCGGGCGCCACTTGCGGCGTCTGGTGATAGGCGGGGATTTCCACCCCGTTCAGGGTCCCGCCGGAATAGACACCGCGAACGCCGTGTGTTGCCGCCTCCTCGGGCGTAAAGACCCGCAGTGCCTTCAGCACCTTGCTCTTCTCGTTGCGGATCGCTTCGGCGTCGAAGCTGTTCGGCGGCTCCATGGCGATCATGGCGAGGAGCTGGAACAAATGGTTCGGCACCATGTCGCGCAGCGCGCCCGTCGCGTCGTAAAAGGCGCCGCGACTGCCGACATCGACAGTTTCGGCCGCGGTGATCTGCACATGGTCGATATAGCGGCTGTTCCACAGCGATTCGATCATCATGTTCGCAAAGCGCGCCGTCAGCAGGTTCTGGACGGTCTCCTTGCCGAGGAAATGGTCGAGCCGATAGATCTGGCCCTCGCCGACCTTGTTCAGGATCTGCGCGTTCAGCGCACGGGCCGAGGCGAGGTCGGTTCCAAAGGGCTTTTCGATGGCGATGCGACGGAAGCTATTTTCACTCTCTGCGGCAAGTCCGTGAGCGGCGAGCTTCTCCACGATACCGCCGAAGAAGCGGGGCGGCACGGCGAGATAGAAGGCCGCATTGCCGCCCGGCGCCGACGAGAGCCGTTTGGCGATCTCCAGATAGATATCGTCGCCGGTGAAATCGCCGGAAATATAGCTGATCCGCTGCCGCAACCGTGCCCAGGCCGGATCCTTGACGAGCGGTTCGCCGTCGCCGAGGCCGGCCAGGAAATCGTCTAGCCGTTTGAGCAGCATCTCGTCGCCGCCGGGCTCGATGCCGATGCCAAGTATGTCGAGATCGTCGCCGACCATGGCGCCGCGGGTGAGATTGATGATCGCCGGAACGAGAAGCCGCCGGGTAAGGTCGCCGGTCGCCCCGAAGATGACCAGAGTGGTGGGCGGCGATGGCTTGGCGTCTGGCATAGGGATTGCTCTCCGTGATTGTCAGCGCCGGAATATAAGGCCGCCGGGCGCTACCGCAAGCATGGCCTGTTGTCACCAGGTCTGCTTCTCCTCCCCCATCAAGTCATTGGGCAACGTTCCAAGCGCTCGATCTCGGGCAAGGCTGCGGCAAGCAAGAGGTTGCCCTCTGCGCTGTCAATTATCCTATGCCTGTCACAGCAATCGAGCGCGCCGAAGTCTTTGGGCGCAGGAGGTTCCCTTCAGGGCAAATGAGTCCTTCACGGCGCGAACGCGCAGTGGCTGGATCTCTGTGACAAGCACAAAGATGAGGGAGAGTGTGGTCGCTGCCTTGCCAAATCATCCCCCGGGCACGGCGCGGCGACTGCGTCGCACTCCATGAAACGTGTCGCGCTTAACCCTTCACCGCCACCATGAAAATCCGCGGGAAGCCGAGCAGCACCCGCCCGTCCGCCATCTTCGGATAGGCCTTCTCGACACGCCCGAGATAATCTGCGAGAAACGCCTCGCGATGCTCTTGGTCGGCAGTCGCAAGGTAGGGCATCAGGCCCGTTGCCTTCACCCATTCGACGATGGCCGCGGCATCCGCCATCGGGTGGTTGTAGATCGTGTGCCAGATATCCAGGCGCTCGGATTTGCCGATCAGGCGGCTGTAATAGGCCGACGGCTGGGAAAGGGGATTGCGGCGCACGCTCTTCTTTTCGAAGGCCGTCTTCCATGGTCCGGCATGGGCGCTTTCCTCCATCAGCAGATGCGTCGGCTCGCCGAGATTGTCGGGCATCTGCACGGCGAGCACGCCGCCCCTGGTAAGCCCGTCCATCAGCCGGTCGAAGATGTCGAGATGGTTGGGCAGCCACTGGAAGACGGCATTGGCAAAGAGCAGGTCGGCAGGCTCATTCGGCTGCCAGGTGGCAAGGTCAGCCTCGGTGAAGGTGGTGTCCGGAAGCCGTTTGCGCGCCGCTTCCAGCATGTTGAGGTCGCTGTCGAGGCCGGACACGCCATCCTTGCCGTAGCGGTCGACGATGAGTTGGGTCGAATTTCCCGGCCCGCAACCGAGATCGATCGCCTTGCTGACCCTTTCCAGCGGCACCTGCGCCAGGAGATCGCGCGCCGGGCGCGTCCGCTCATCCTCGAACTTCACATACTGGCTGGCAGACCAGGCCATGGGCACCTCCTGTTTTTACCCGTGTTCCGATACGGCAATGGCTCAAAGCGCGTCATGCTAGCAGCAATTCTTGGCCGATTGTATGCGGCGTGTTGCAGCTGTCTTCGCATTGCCTGCACGAGCGGGCTGCATTATTGATGTCGTTCCTGGGTTGGGGGTTTCATGAGAGCCGGTTTCGTCTTTGCCGCAGTCTGCCTATCGGTCGGCGCGATGTCCGCAAGGGCCGAGCCGGCCGCTCCGCCGATTTTCCTTGTGGAAGACATGGGCAATGCGCGCGACCAGCATGTATCCAGCCATCTGGAGCGCTTTGCCGTCTACAGCGGTGCCGACCGCGCCCTCGATGAAGACGATATCGCCAGGCTCCGGCAGGTCGATGCCGCACGCCAAAGGGCGGCCGCCGCAATGCCGTTCTTCACCGGCGATCTCGATGCCGACGGGCGCATGACGCTCGACGAGTACAAGGTCGCCAACCTCTATGAAAGCCGCGACGAGGCCGAACTCGGCATGAAAGCGCGCTTTGCGAATTTCGATCGCAACGGCGACGGTATCGTGACGCTCGACGAAGCGCTGAAATCACCGCCGCTGCCTCGCATGCCGTTCGCTGACGGACTGAGCAATACGGAACGCGTCGCCGCCCAACTGGCGCTCGACCCCAACAAGGACGGCAAACTGACGGAGGATGAGTTCAAGACGCTCCTCCTTTCCGTCTTCGCCTTCTACGACAAGAACGGCGACGGCGCTCTTTCGAAAGCCGAAAAGGCAGAGCGCGCCGCAACCGTCAGGCATTTTAGGGAAGAGCAGGAGAAGCGCAAGAAGCCGTAGAGAAAGACGGCTTCTTGCGGCCCGTCAGGCCGTTGCGGCCCCTTTGACAATCGCCGCTACATTCGGGACGACCGTCGCGAAACGGTCGGCGATCTCCGCCAGCGCCGTACGATGTACGGTCTCGGCCGGGATCATGCTGCCGAGCGGATCCGGCAGATCGCGGCTTAAGGCGGCGGATTGCCCGAGCGGTCGCGTGCGGCTGACGACGACCCGTTCGATCGCCGATCTCGTCATCGCGCCGCGGCTCGGCGACGTGCTGCGCGGGCTTGCGGACGTCGAACTCGAAATCGTCACCGATATCCGCGTGCAGAGCCTTGCCCAGCGCGAGGCCGATATTGCCCTTTGGCTGCGGCACCCGAAGAACAGTGATCTCACCGGAAAACGCGTGGCGACGATCGGATACGCTTTCTACGCCTCGAAAGCGGCCGCCGAGACTGTTGCGGAAAGCGGGCCAGCCCGCCTCATCGGATTTGACCTGGATAGTGACGGCGTGGCCGAAGCGCGCTGGCTGGAAACGAAATTCGGCCCGGACGCCTTCGTCTTCCGCTCGAGCAGCAATGTCGTGCCGGCAAATGCCGCGGCCGCCGGGCTCGGAATCGCCATGCTTCCGCGCTTCGTCGCAAAACAAAATCCGGCTCTCTGGTCGAGATCGATTGCGGCGAGGCTATGCCCGATCGCGAACTCTGGATGCTTGCCCCGGCCAATCTGGTCGATATCCCGCGCATCCGCGCGGTATGGGATGGCGTGGCCGAGATATTCGCTGTGTCGAAGGATAGGCTCTAAGCCGATCTTGAGGCAGACGCTGACGGATGCCTCGAGCTCTCCGGGCCACGGTTGGTCATCCACCAGATCTCTCTATCGGAAGGAAACGTGACTGCTGACCAGCCGGCCATTGCGAAGATCATGGATCATGAGGCCTGGAGGATCGGTGACAGGCGGTTCATGTGTGGGATCGAGCAGCAAAGGATTGGCGGGACAGATCGAGCCGCATATGTATGCCGGAATGCCTGCGATCAGGCTCGACATCGGCCGATGGACGTGGCCGCTGCAGATTGCGATGGGGCGCCTTATGCCACTCGATAGCAGGTCGCCCAAGGCATCTGCACCCCTGCACATGACATCATCCAGAGGCGATATTCCCGTGGGGAAAACATGGTGATGCGTGAAGAGCAAGGGCATGCCCGATGGACCGCTCGCCAGCGTCTGCCGCAACCACGGAAGATGTTCCGTAACGTCACCATGGGCATGTCCGTCGACGCAGGTGTCAAGGCCGACGATCAACGCGTCTCCATGGGGTTCGGCAAAATGCATTTTCTCGTCATCGCCCCAATGGCCGGCCTCGGGCATCGCCTCGCGCATGACGGTGCGGTCGTCAACGTTGCCGGGGAGGATCAAGGTGCGGCACGCGAGGCTTTGCAACGCAGCAATGATCTGCCGGTAGCCCTCCCGCCAGCCGCCGTTGACAAGATCCCCGGTCACCACGACGATAGCCGGCTGCATCGCGGCGAGCCAGGAAATTGCCCTCTTAAGGCGGGCAAGGCCGTCATTGCCGGGGCTGGCGTGGATATCGCTGATCTGGGCGATGAGCATGGCGCCACCTCATTCAAAACCGCGTAATCACGCTGATCCCGGTTCCTTCCGCCCGGTCCATCGCCATCAGCGCCGGTACAGCCTCTTCCAGGCTGATTGTCTGGCCGATCAGTTTCTGCGGCGCGATCTTGCCGGCGGCAAGCATGGAGAGCATGGCATCGTAGCGCCATGCCTGCATGCCGTGGCTGCCGTAGATTTCCAGCTCATGGCCGATCACCAGCGCCATGGGGACTTGCGGCGTGGCATATTCGCCGAGCATCAGTCCGATCTGCACATGGCGGCCGCGGCGGCGCAAGTTCTTGATCGAGTTGAAGCAGGTCACGGGATGGCCGAGCGCGTCGATCGACACATGCGCGCCGCCCTTGGTGATCTCGCGCACGGCTTCCGCGACATCGGCAACCGCCGCCGCGTTAATCGTCGCCACCGCGCCGCATTCGCGCGCAAAGGCAAGCTTCTCTTCCGAAATATCGATCGCGATCGGATTGGCGCCGAGCGCGCTGGCGATCATGATCGCCGAGAGGCCGACGCCGCCCGCGCCATGGATGGCGATCCACTCGCCGGGGCCGGTGCGTGCCTGGTCGGCAACGGCGCGGAAGGAAGTGGCGAAGCGGCAACCGAGGCTCGCCGCCGTCGCATCGTCGATGCTGTCGGGCAGATGCACGAGATTGGTGTCGGCATAGTCGATCGCGACATATTCGGCGAACGAGCCCCAATGCGTGAAGCCGGGCTGGAACTGGTTCGGGCAGACCTGCTGATTGCCGGAGTGGCATTCGCTGCAATGTCCACAGCCGGAAACGAACGGCACGGTCACCCGGTCGCCCGCCTTGAAGCGCACCACGCCCTTGCCTGTGGCGACGATCTTGCCTGCAAGCTCGTGTCCCGGCACATGCGGCAGGCGGATATCCGGATCATGCCCCATCCAACCGTGCCAGTCGCTGCGGCAAAGGCCGGTCGCGCCGATGGCGATGACGACGCCATCCTCGGTCGGAGTCGGGTCGGGCACCGTGCGAATGTCTGGGCTCTGCTCGAAGGCTTCGTAATACATGGCTTTCATTGGACGGCCTCCAGCTCTTTTGTTTGAGATTCCGCCGCCATGATGCCACGCGGGAGCCTGCGATTCCAACACTCCGTTCGATCATTTCCGCTGATGGACCCATCGCTTTCATGCGGGCGAACGCGCATGATTGTTGCGGCGATATGGGCGGTTGCGGCATTTTTCTTGCGTCCCGCTTGAGCGGCCGAATTTCCGCTTGACCCTGTCTGCAGGGAAGGATTTTGCTTCTCGGACATTGGCAAGGAGAAGATCATGCCCGTCGATACATCGCCCCGCACGACCACCTGGACCCGTGTCGAGGGCGAGTGGCTTGTCGGCAACCCGCCGCTGATCGGCCCGACCTCGCATGCCATGTGGCTCGCGTCCATGGTCTTCGACGGTGCCCGCTGGTTTGATGGCATCGCGCCGGATCTCGACCTGCACTGCCAGCGTGTCAACCGCTCAGCCGTCAATATGGGGCTGAAGCCCATCAAGACGGCCGAGGAGATCGAGGCTCTCGCCTGGGAAGGCATCAAGAAGTTCGACGGCAAGACGCCGATCTATATCAAGCCGATGTATTGGGGCGAGCACGGTTCGCCGGGCAGCGTCGTATCCGTCGATGCGGAATCGACCCGCTTTGCGCTCTGCCTTTTCGAAGCGCCGATGGGCGGCCATAGCGGTTCGTCGCTGACCGTTTCGCCCTTCCGCCGCCCGTCGCCGGAAACGGCGACGACGGATGCCAAGGCCGGCGGGCTCTACCCGAACAGCGGCCGCGCGATCGCCGAGGCGCGAAGCCGCGGCTTCGACAATGCCCTGATGCGCGACCTGAATGGCAATGTCGCCGAAACGGCATCCTCCAACATCTTCATGGTGAAGGACGGCGTGGTCTTCACGCCGGTGGCCAACCGCACTTTCCTCGCCGGCATCACCCGCGCCCGCGTCACGGGGTTGCTGGACCAGGCAGGATTCGACGTGCGCGAGGTGACGCTCTCGGTCGAAGACTTCATGAATGCCGATGAGATATTCACCAGCGGCAACTATTCAAAGATCGTCGGCGTCAACCGCCTCGACGGCCGCAATTTCGAAGACGGCCCGGTCACCCGCAAGGCGCTCGATCTCTATATGGACTGGGCCAACGGGCGCAGCCACAGCCAAAGCGGCGAGTAGCAATCGGCGCGCAGGGGAGTGCGAACCGGTTGCAGCCTCACGAGAAAGGTACGCGCGGATCCTGCACCAAGTAGAACTCGGTAACCGGCGTGACGTCAGTGATAAAAAAGCCAAACGCCGGTCGGTCGAGGGGATCAACCTGGCCACTGGTGAAGCGCAGCCGGTCGAATTTCTCGAAGTGGTTCTCGAAACGGGCAAACCGGTTGGACGAAATGAGGTCCGGATTGGGGTTGGTCTGATCAAATGACAGACCGTCGTAAAAGTCGCTCGGTTTGCCAAGAATCTCTTGAAGTTCGAATTCGAACTCGATCCAGGCCAGTCCGCTTTCGTTGAGAGTGACAACGCGCAAGTGGAAGGCGCCCTCGGGAAACCCGTGATGTTGAATCGGCCTTTCGGCCCTAATCACCAAAGTGACGGGGCTGGCCGAGTTCAGTTCCTCGTTGATTTCGATTGGATCGGCTTTTGTACCTGAGCCTGTAACGGACAGGATGCGGAAGCCGCCAAGCTCATCGGAGAAGGAATAATCCCCAGCATACCAACGTCCGTCGTCAGCCGGTCCGGCACTGATGAGTGACAGTGTCAGCAACGCAACCAGGATTCGCATGTGACGCCTCATCGTGAGTTCCTCTGGAGCGCCGTCTATCCGTGCAGCGACCAAGTGACCGAAGTACCGGCGAGAGTTTTCCTCAGATGCTCGTTCGCCTCCACGCCCGCAGCATCCGCGGCATATTCCGGTTTCAGCCGGTCGAGGAAATACATCGTCATCTTACCCTTGTTTTTCACGTCAAGGGCACCTCGCGGGGTGCAGTCGAAATATGATTTTACGTGTTGGTAGGTGCTTTCGGAGATGTTCACCTGGTCTGCTTCGTCCGTGCTCTCCATACGAGCTGCGATATTCACCGCGTCGCCCCAGACGTCGTAGGCGAACTTCTTCCGGCCAACGACGCCGGACATCACACTGCCGGTATGCAGGCCAACGCGGAGGTGCCAGGGCCGCTGCCCGATCGCGACCCAGCGCTGGTTCGACGCCACGACAAAGCGTCGAATCTCGAGAGCAGCAAGGCAGCTGCGGATCGGATGGTCCTTGCGGCCCTGCATCAGGCCGCCGGCGCACATGTAGGAGTCACCGATCGTCTTGAGCTTCTCCAGCCCATGTCGCGCGACGATGGTATCGAACTCGGAGAAGTACATGTCGAGGTCATCGACCAACTCCCGAGGGGAGAGTTCAACGGCTGATTTGGTAAAGTCGACGAAGTCCGTAAAAAGGATCGTCGTCGAAGGGTGGTGGCGGGGCTCGACCGAGCCCCTCTCTGTCAATTCCGCGGCTATCTTAAGTGGGAGGATGTTGAGGAGCAGGCTGTTCGCGCGCTGCTTCTCAGCGGCCAGTTCCTGCTGGGAGCGCAGCACCTCGGCCATCCTCAGGCGCAGTTCGAGCTGGGCGATGGTCTGGCGCGCGAGGCGACGGATGCCTTCGGCAGCCTCGAAGGCGAGCTCGCGCGGGGTGAGGTCCAAGATGCAGAGCGTGCCGAGCGCATGGCCGCCTGAATCGATCAGCGGCATGCCTGCATAAAAGCGGAAGAAGGGTTCAGTCGCAATGAACGGCAGTGCCTTGAAGCGATCGTCGGCGTGGGTGTCGGGAACCACCAGCATGTCGCTACGGCAGAGCGCATAGGCGCAGCAGACGCCGCTGCGGGGCACTTCTTCGATACCGGGAGGAACTCCGTGACGGGATTTGAGCCAAACCTTGGTGTCGCCGACGATGTTGACCATCGCGATCGGGGCACTGGCAATCAGGGCGGCGAGATCGGTGAGATCGTCGAATCCGGCTTCCGGGTCTGTGCCGTAAACATCATAAGCCCGTACCGCGGCCAAGCGCTCAGCCTCGTTGTCAGGTAGAGGGAAGTCCATGCCGGCGCCCTCCATCGTGCGAAGCCAAAATGGCCCGCCCGTTCAGATCGGGCGCGCGCGGCTCGGCTTTTGTCGATCATCGGTTCGGTCTTGTTCTCGGGCCCTGCCGTGGCGAAGCAGCTCACGCCGCCCATTCCACACCTACTGCCACCCAAAACTTACTCTCGCTATCTCACTTAATCAATGAGGCCGGCTGCTATCCAGAGAAGCTGGGCGCCTTCGATCGCGATCAAGTTAGGTTGGGAGCAATCATGCGCGTCTCGCCGCTTCCTGCAAGCGGGGCAAGCTCGATCCACATTCGTTCCAAGTGTCTGCTTCCTGCGCAGGCGGACGGTGCGCCAGCGCCAACTATGGGCCGAGTTCGGCCGCTAGACCGCCTTTCGCCTTGCCCGACCGTCATTTCAGGAACATTAGCTCACTGTCCTCGTTTGGCGTCTATCACCCCAAGATGAGGGACGTAATCATGTCCGACAACCCGTTCGACACCAGCCGCGGCAATGGCGGCGAGACGCATCAGCATATTCCGGAAAAGGGCCCCCACGAGGGCCTCGATCATCTGACGACTAATCAGGGCATCCGCATTTCCGACAATCAGAACAGCCTGCGCTCCGGTGAGCGCGGCCCGACGCTGCTCGAGGATTTCGTGCTGCGCGAGAAGATCTTCCATTTCGATCACGAGCGCATTCCGGAGCGGATCGTGCATGCCCGTGGTTCGGCAGCGCACGGCTATTTCGAGCTGACGGAAAGCCTTTCCGGCATCACCAAGGCCGATCTCTTCCAGCGCAAGGGCGAGAAGACGCCGGTCTTCGTGCGCTTCTCGACGGTCGCCGGCGGCGCCGGTTCGGTCGACACCCCGCGCGACGTGCGCGGCTTTGCGGTCAAGTTCTATACGCAGGAAGGCAATTGGGATCTGGTCGGCAACAACATCCCGGTCTTCTTCATTCAGGATGCCATCAAGTTTCCCGATCTCGTCCATGCGGTGAAGATGGAGGCTGACCGCGCCTATCCGCAGGCCGCCAGCGCCCACGACACTTTTTGGGACTGGGCGTCCCTGATGCCCGAAAGCACCCATATGCTGATGTGGGCGATGTCCGACCGCGCCATCCCGCGCTCTTTCCGGATGATGCAGGGCTTCGGCGTCCACACGTTCCGCTTCGTGGACGCTGAGGGCAAATCGACTTTCGTGAAGTTTCACTGGAAGCCTAAGCTCGGCCTCCAATCGACCGTCTGGGACGAGGCGCTGAAGCTGCAGGCGGCCGATAACGATTTCCATCGCCGTGATCTTCACGAGGCGATCGAAGCCGGAAACTTCCCGGAATGGGAACTCGGCCTGCAGCTTTTTGACGAGGACTTTGCCAGCAAGCAACCTTACGACGTGCTCGATGCCACCAAAATCATTCCGGAAGAAGTGCTGCCGCTGAAAATCGTCGGCCGCCTCGTGCTGGACCGCAACCCGGACAATTTCTTTGCCGAAACCGAGCAGGTCGCCTATTGCCCCGCCAATATCGTGCCCGGCATCGATTTCACCAATGACCCGCTGCTGCAGGGACGCCTCTTTAGCTATCTCGATACGCAGAAATCGCGCCTCGGCACCGCTAACTTCCACCAGCTGCCGATCAACGCGCCGAAATGCCCGGTCATGAACTTCCAGCGTGACGGGCAGATGCAGATGAACGTGCCGACGGGTCGAGCCAATTACGAGCCGAACAGCCTTGGCGTGCATGGCGAGGGAGGCGGGCCGCGCGAATGTCCCGTCACCGGCTTCCCGACATTCAGCGCCGCGTCCGGAAAAGAGGAGCAGGGCGACAAGCTGCGCATCCGCGCCGAGCTCTTTGCCGACCACTACAGCCAGGCGCGGCTGTTCTGGAAGTCGCAGACGCACTCGGAACAGGCCCATATCGCCTCGTCCTTCGTCTTCGAGCTTTCCAAGGTCGGCCTGAAGCAGGTGCCACCACGCATGGTCGGCAACCTGCTGAACGTCGATCCGGAGCTTGCCAAACGGGTCGCCGAAGGCCTCGGCATCGATCTCCCGCAGAAGAACCCGGCCGCCCGCGAGCCGATCGACATGCCCCCGTCGCCGGCACTCTCGATCCAGAAAAACATGAAGCAGACGATCGAGGGCCGCAAGATCGGCATCCTGATCGCCGACGGCAGTGACGCTCACGCCCTGCAATCCCTGGTGAACTCGATCGAGGATGCGAATGCCACGGCTTTCGTCGTTGCGCCGAAGGTCGGGAAGGCGAGGCTTTCGGACGGCAGCACGATCAAGGCGGATGGCCAACTCGCCGGTTCCCCGTCGCAGATATTCGATGCAGTCGCGGTTCTCCTGTCCGGGGAGGGCACCGGGATACTGCTGAAGGAAGGTGCCGCCGTGCAATGGGTGATGAATGCCTTCGTGCATCTGAAGGCGATCGGCCACACGCCGGAAGCCTTGCCCCTGCTTCACAAGGCCGGCGTCGAACCCGACGAAGGTGTCGTCGCATTGGACGGCGCTTTCTTCGAGGCCGCCGCCAAACGCTACTGGTACCGCGAGCCGAATGTGCGCATGCTAGCATAGATGTGTCGCGCCGCGGAGCGCTTCCTGCCCGTGGACAAGTGCCGGGAGGCCACGTCAAATCACCTTCTTCCCAGGGGAGAAGGTGCCCGAAGGGCGGATGAGCGGCGCTCCCTCGCGCTTTGCGGTAGGCGACGCACAAGCAGCCAATGGAGCTAGCTCGTTTTCTCCCTCGGCCGCACCATCCACGCATAGGCAGCACCCGCCAACAGCAGCACGCAGGTGCCGAGAAAGACCGCTCGCATGCCGATATGCCCGCCCACGAAGCCGCCGAGCACGGGGCCAGCGACCTGACCGACGTATTGCGTCGAGATGGAGTAGCCGAGTATGCTGCCTGCGGCACTGTCCGGCACGCTGTGGCGGATGACGGCGGTGATGCAGGGCAACAGCCCGCCGAGCGCAATTCCCATCAGGAAGCGCAGCGCGATCAGCTGCCACGAATTGGTGACGAAGGCCTGCGGGATCAGGAGCAGCGCCGCAACAGCAAGCGCACCCGCAATCACCGGCCAATGCCCGATCCTGTCGGCGAGCTTGCCGAGGCGCGACGCCGAAAGGATGCTGCCGAGTGCTGTCGCCGACATGACGATGCCGGCGGTCATCGTTACGCGTCCCTGATCTTCGACCAGTTGCGCCACGTAGACGGTTATGATCGGTTCGATCGACATGTTGGCGAGCATCAGAAGTAGGCCGGTCGCCAGCATCGCGACCACCGGGCCCTTGTCCGGTATCGCTGGCCAGCCGCCGCTTGCCTTCGCCGCTTGTCTGCGGGCGGGGGACTTCTCCTCCTTGAGCAGGAAGGTGGTCGCCAGGAAGGCGAGGAAGATGACGCCGCCTGCCGCCAGGAACGTGCCGCGGATGCCGATGATGGGCGGCAGCGCCCCGCCGATCAGCGGTCCGACGAGATTGCCCGCCATGATGCCCGACGACAGCACGCCGAGTGCCCAGGCCGAGCGGTCTTTCGGCGTCTGCGTCGCGACCAGCACCATGGAGCCCGAGGCGTAGCCGCCTGCAAGTCCTACGAAAAGCCGGAGCGCCACCAGCTGCCAGACGTTCTCCGCCATGCCCATCAGCGAGATTGCGATCGTCATGCCGAGGCTGGCGCGCACCAGCATCAGCTTTCGCCCGTAGATATCGCCGAGCCGGCCCCAGAGCGGCGCGACGAGCGCGGCGGCAAAGAAGGTCGCGCCATAGGCGATGCCCGACCACTGCACGGTTGCGGCATGCTCGCTGACGCCGAGTTCCGCGACATAGAGCGGCAGGAAGGGGAGCAGCAGCGTCATTGCCACGATGGTGGTGAAGGACCCGGTCAGCGAAATCGCGAGGTTTCGTTTCCAGTAGGCGGACCCGGCCGCCGCATCTGCCGCGTCCATCTGCGTCTCTGTCATGTCGAAATCTCTATGGGTACCGGTTTGGAAGAAGCGGAAACTTACGCCCCGCCGGCTCCGGTGCCAAGGACGGATCGGGCTTGAACCGTCCGGCAGTTTGCGTTTTGCCCTACTTGTTGCTATAAACTGATTGCAATATGAAACCGGATGTCAAAAGGAGAGCGGCAGTGACCGCAGCGACCCGCGAAGACACCGTCCGGGGCCTTTACAAAGCCTATGTCGAAGGTCGTAAGGGTATCGTCGACGGCACGCTGAGCGAGGATTTCACCTTCTCGAGCCCGCGTGACGATCATATCGACCGCAACGCCTATTTCGACCGCTGCTGGCCGGAACCGCCGTTCGTTCGGGGCATCGAGATCGAATTCCTGGCGATCGACGGCGATGAGGCCGTCGTGCGCTACCGCGCCGAAAAAGCTGACGGCACCGCCTTCCGTAACATGGAGGCGCTGCGCTTCAAGGACGGCAAGCTTGTGTCGGTGGAGGTCTATTTCGGGCGTGAGGTTGTCTGACCGCATTGCCTTGGTCAAGGTGGGCTGGGCAGTCGGCAGCCTCGCCCGTGTTGCAGAACAGGCAACGCGGCGTTGATCGGCCCTCAGCAGCAGTGTGTCTTCAGAGCTCTCCTGTGCCGGGAGCGGGTTGTATCCGCGCTCGCAAGATATAGCCGTGACAATCAACACCGCCTCAATGGTAGCGTCGCGTTGTCAGCCCGAGCCAGGCGCCAACCGAGCGCAAAGTTCGGTAGTTTTCTAGCATTGATCGAGGCTTATTTCCGCAACAGCGACCCATAGATCTCAGGGCCTGCGCCAAATCGGAGGTGCCGACCATCGTGTCGTTGATCATGCGCCATTCGTCCCTAGAAAAACCGGATCGCCGACGTCGAGATGATGACGAGCGAGACGGCGATCATCAAGGGCCTTACCGGCAGGCGCTTGACGAGCATCGCGCCGAGCGGCGCGGCGATCACGCCGCCAACGATGAGGCCGACAGCCGAACGCAGTTCCGACCAGCCGAGCGTCAGAACGAAGGTAAGCGAGATGGTGAGCGTCACCGCGAATTCCGTAAGGCTGGTAGAGCCGATTACCTTCTTCGGATCGTGCCCGCGACTGACCAGCGTGCTGGTGACGATAGGCCCCCAACCACCGCCGCCGATCGCATCGAGCACGCCGCCGCATAGTCCGGCCGGCGGCACGATCCAGTCCTTGACGTCGCGCGGCCAGTGCGGCTGGAATGCCTTGAAGAGGATGACGAGGCCGATGGCGATCAGATAGGCCGAAACGAAGGGCTCGATCGCCTTGCCTTCGACATTGGCGAGGATATAGGCTCCGACCGCCCCGCCGATCATCCCTGCCGGCGCCAGACGCGCCACGAGTTTCCAGTCGACATTGCGGTGATAGACATGCGATGCGCCTGATGCTGCAGTCGTGAAAATCTCCGCCACATGTGTCATCGCACTGGCATTTGCGACCGGCACGCCAAGCGCCAGCAGGCTCGTCGTCGAAAGCACCCCGAACGCCATGCCGAGCGCGCCATCGACGATTTGCGCGCAGAAACCGACCAGCACGAAAAAGAAGAAATCAAGCGTCATTGAACTCCCCGAACTGGCGGCTTCGCAAGGGAACACGCAAAAGGCGAGAAAAGTTCCTTTCGCAATGTCCGGCAATCGCTTGCTTCAGGCGCCAAGTTTCGCGCGATAACGCCTTTGGAGCAATGGAAGAATCGTATGTGGCTGAAGCGGTCGAAGCGTTCATCAAACGCTGGCAGGGCCAAAAAGGCGGCCCGTAAAGACCGCTCTTCCTGACGGATCTTTGCGGTCCTGGGCCTGCACGGCGATCCCGCCTCCACGGCCACCGAAGCAACGTCTACGTCTTCGAAAGGGTCATGCGCGAAACGGCCAAGAGGGCTCGGTCTTCCGTAAGAGCATCGATCTTTACAAGCGCAACTGCTTCATTCTCGAAGCCAAAAGGAAGCTCGCCGGCCGGCAGGATGCGCCGACGCTGCCGCGGCATCGCTTGAGGTTTCTGCCGCAGTCGAAAAAGCACTTGGGACGAGGGCAGGCAGCATTGGCTGCAGCTAACTGACGACGTGATTGATCCCCGTCGCGTTGATTGCGGGTTCATGCCCGAGGATTTCACCAGACCAAAGCTGCAATAGCTGCAGAAACGAGAAGGAAGAGGCTCTCTTTCACGCCGCGAGATGAGTTGCCTTGGCGCATGGATTCAACGTTGTGGCATTTTGCTACAATATTTTGCGCTTAACCATACCGCTTAGGCTTTCGTTCATCCTCCGGCATCAGTTTGCGCCCCGGTGGCTGGGAACCAACCATTGAGGATCGGAAGCTATGACCCATGCACTCGTGCTTTTCTCGGCCGTAACCGCGATCGTCGTATCGATATCGGCGATCGGCAGTCAGCCGGCGCCGAACAATTCGAAATGGCCGGAAATCCATCCGGCGAAGACCTCGCGTGTTCTTTCAGCGCCTGAGCGTTGATGAACGGCCAGTTCATTATCGGTTCAGGACCGCACGGCTAAATCTCGCTTCGGCTGGATTTATGGAGACTCGCAATGAAGATTATCTCGCTGGCAGCAGCGCTCGTTATCGGAGGCCTTTCGGCAGTTTCCGCCGAAGCGATGCCGATGGCGCCGGCGCGTGCCGATACCGCCGCCCCGTCTGCGATCACGAAAGTCGATTATGCCTGCGGGCCCGGATGGCGCCTGAACCGCTGGGGCGAATGCCGCCCGCGCTTCCACCGTCCGCCGCCGCCGCGCTACTGGCATCGCCCGTCGCCACGTTGGGGCTGGGGCTGGGAGCGTCCGCGCCATCGACGCGACCGCGACTGGGGCCGCTACGACCGTTATGACCGCTACGAGCGCAGCAGCTTTTGAGCGGCGCAGCGATCGGTAAACGCTGAGATTGACGAAGCCGGGACGAAATGTCGCCCCGGCTTTATTTTGCTTTCCGGGTTGCCACCTTCTCCGGCGTCGTCGCCAGCGCGAATTTCGCGATTTCCTCCTGCGTCAGATAGTAGAGCCGGTCGGGTGGCGTCTCCATCGCATGCAGCCAGAGGCCGGGCTTGATGCCCATGTCGCCGAGATGGCGGGTGACGCCGGCCGTTGTGCGCTGCGCCTCCGACATTGCGCGCTCCGGCGAAAGCTTCTCCTTCGAGCCGTTGAAGACCTGATGTACGCCGATGACGGCGCCATCCTCGGCCTCGCGGGTCACGCCGCCGGCCATGATGATCGGGCAGGAGGAAGCGCAGAGCGCGCCGCTTGCCACCCTGGTGCCGATCTTCCGTTCGCGAATGAGCTTCGACATCGCCAGCGCATCGCCGACGGCGCCGCCCGGCGAATCCAAAGAAACGGTCTTCACATATTCGCCGCGCGCCGCAATCTCTTGTTCGAAGCGGGCGGCAGCGCCGAGCTCGATTGCCCCCTGCGCCAGAAGTACACCGCCCGGCTGTAGCTCGAAACGGATCGGCTGCTTGAGCAGCTCGATGCTGGTCGTGATCTCGGAAGGTGGCGCCTGCGGTCCACCCTCCGTCAGCGCCGGCGGCAGCACCGGCATGGTCTCCGGCTGTGCCGGATCGAAGCCCGGCAGCTTGGCGTTGGCGGCGCTGATCTCGCGCCAGTCGATGACCGCAAGCACGATCGAAGCGGCCAACAGCGCGTGGAAGGCGTGCCGTACCAGCGTGCCGTCCTCTGTGGAAAGCACATAATCCTTCAGCCGCTGCCCTGCCGTTTCCAGCCTCATACAGGCGGTCCCTTCCTCGGTCCCTTGCCAGAGAGATCGAAGCTCGCAATGTTCGATTGGTCCGGCGTTTCCGTTTTCTCTGCCTCAGTGAGCGCGGCTTCGAGATCGAGGCCACGCTGCTGGACGGCCCGCTGCACCTCCAGTGCCTGCAGAAGCTCCGCCGCGGTGATCCGCTCGGCAAATGGCAGGCGCTGGTCCTGGCGCCGCAGCGTCGAGTGGACAATCGACAGCATGAAGATCAGCACCGCCGGCAGGATATCGATCGAGATTGCGCCGGCCCAGCTCGGGATGAAGTCGGAAGCATAGCGCAATACGGCTTCGGCAGAGGAGAGGGGCACGAACCGCCGCTCGGCGACCGGTTCGCGCGAAAGGATCTGGTCGGCCGCCTGCGACAGCACCTTGGATTGTGCCGCAACCGAGGATCGGATCGTCTCCATGACCTGATCCTGCCGGTTGGCGAGATCGGCCTCGCGGCCGTCAGCGACGGGGGCGATGAAACCGAGCGAAAGGTCTTCGGCCGCACGCTTCACCGAAGGGGCGATGGAGGTCTGCTCCAGCGAGGTAATGACGCCGGAAAGCCCGACGACTTCGGCGGCGAATTGGTCGGCGCGCGGATCGATCGCGCCGGGGGCCGAAACCAGCGTACGCATCGTTTCCAGATGCTTGCGGCCCTCGTCGAAGAGCGAGGTGACCCGGTCGCGCGAGGCATTGATGCCGTTTTCGAGCTCCGTCAGCTGCGAGGCCATCTGCGAAAGAAGCTGCACGACGCTGCCTGCGCCCGTCGTGCCCGTCAGCGCGCCGGTTTCCCGCTCCTGGTCGGCCAGCCGCTCGAAGCGCTCCTGCGTGCGCTGGATGTCCGGCAGCAGGCTCTGGGCCGCAAGCGCGTTCTGATGCGCCTTGTCGAGGTCGGCGGTGTAATCCTCCAGCGTCTCGGCAAGATGCTGTTCGAGTGCGGCCGATCCTGCAAGGGCAGCCGCATTCAACCAGCTCGACATGGCGATGATCATCGCGCAACCGAGCGCCATGACGCCGAGCATCGCGCCGCGTCCTGCCGCACCCGTCACATGCGGATAGAAGCGCGCCATATAGGTCCAGAAGGCATAGATCGCCACCGAGACCGCGCTGGAATAGATGAGGGCGGCGAAGAACACGGCCGTTGCCGAGCCGTCGAGGATGCTGCGCACGCCGAGATAGGTGTAGACGCCCGACGCGAGCGCCAGAACGGCGAGCGCGAAACGCGTCATTGTTTCGACGGCGTCGATGCCGTCCTGCAGGCGATGGGATGCGCCGAGCGCCATGGGTTTCCTCCCGGTGGTATCCTCTTAAGAAACCATTAAAATCCCGGCGAAAACAAGGCCCGCAAAAGCAGCGGATCGGCTACGCCGCAGGAGGTATGCCCGGGCAGGCCCGCACCTTACTCTTCCGGCAGCAGGTTGAGCGTCTGCGTGTCCAGTTCGCTGCCGATTTCCGCGCCTTTCGATTGCTTGTCGTAGACACAGATATGGGTGACGAAGCCGTTGGCGCCTTTCGGTCTGCCGGTGACCAGCGCCAGCCCATAATGCGCGCTGCCGATGGGATCGACGACCGCCCTTGCATCCGCGATGGATGCGGCCGCCGCTTGCCTGCACTTGGCCTCCACATCCGCGGCAAATTCCTTCCATGCCTCGTCGGAGGAGGCGAGTGCACGAGCTGCCGTCATCAAAAAGAGGATCGTTGCGGAAAGGCGGATATTATTCCTCTGCATCGTGGTTTCCTTGGGCGCGGTGTCTGCCGCAAGCGCGGCTATATGCCGATGATGGGCGATTTTTGCCACCGAAGCCAGGGCTGTAGGCGAGGCAAATTTTCCTCGCAGGCGGCCGATTTTTGATGTTTCCACCGTTGCCTCCCTACGTTTCCGCTCCTATGTTCCGCCTCACCTGCCGATCCCGCAATCTTTTGCCAAGAGGAGATCTACAATGGCTTTCGAATTGCCCGCACTCCCGTACGACTACGAAGCTCTCGCACCTTTCATGTCGAAGGAGACGCTGGAGTTCCACCACGACAAGCACCACAAGGCTTACGTCGACAACGGCAACAAGCTGGCGGCTGAAGCAGGCCTGGCCGATCTCTCGCTCGAAGAGGTCGTGAAGACGTCCTTCGGCACCAATGCCGGCCTCTTCAACAACGCGGCCCAGCACTACAACCACGTCCATTTCTGGAAGTGGATGAAGAAGGGCGGCGGCGGCAACAAGCTGCCGGGCAAGCTGGAAGCGGCGTTCAACTCCGACCTGGGCGGCTATGACAAGTTCAAGGCCGATTTCGCCAATGCCGGCGCCACGCAGTTCGGCTCGGGCTGGGCCTGGGTATCGGTCAAGAACGGCAAGCTCGAAATCTCCAAGACGCCGAACGGTGAAAACCCGCTCGTGCACGGCGCTTCCCCGATCCTCGGCGTCGATGTCTGGGAGCATTCCTACTACATCGACTACCGCAATGCCCGCCCGAAGTACCTGGAAGCCTTCATCGACAGCCTGATCAACTGGGACTACGTCCTGGAGCGCTACGAAGCCGCCACGAAGTAAGCGGTCCTTCGCGTTGAAATCCAGCACCCGGCGCCTTGAAACGCCGGGTGCTTTCGTTTCCGCTCCCTATCACGGCCCTGTCACGGCCTTCTCATCCGACGCTCCTAAAGCAACCGCCATGCCTTTCTCGGACACTCTCCTTTTCCGCTTCGGCATCATTGCCGACCCGCAATATGCAGCGATCGCGCCGAATGCCGCGATGGACCGCTATTATACCAACAGCCTCGCGAAGCTCGCCGAAGCGATCGAGGTTTTCAACGGCGAGGAGCTGAGCTTCGTGATGACGCTCGGCGATGTCATCGACGGGATTTGGGAGAGCTTCGACGATATCCTGCCGGTCTACGAAAAGCTCCGCCACGAGAACCTCTTCCTGCTCGGCAATCACGATTTCGCGGTTCCGGCGCAGCATCTTGCCTCTGTTTCCGCGCGCGTCGGTCTGCCGTCGCCCTATTACGCCTTCTCGTGCCGTGGCTGGCGTTTCGTCGTTTTGAACGGCAACGAAGTCAGCACGTCCGCGCCGCCGGAAGGGCATCCATACCGCGAACTCGCAGCCGAGCGTCTGGCGGCGCTGGCGGCAACGGGCGCGATCAACGCCCATCGCTGGAATGCATCACTGAGCGACGAGCAGTTCGCATGGCTTGCGGCCCAACTGGATGCGGCAGGAGCCGCCCGCGAGCGTGTGATCGTGATGAACCACTATCCCGTCTATCCGCCGAACGAGCACGACATGTGGGACCGGGAACGCATCATCGATCTCATCTCCGGCCATGACAACGCCGTTGCCTATTTCTGCGGCCACAACCACGTCGGCAACTACGGCAAGACCGGCGGCTGCCACTTCGTCAATTTCAAGGGCATGGTCGACACCGAAACGGAAAATACCTTCGCCATCGTCGAGGTCTTCGAAGGCCGCCTCGAAATCCGCGGTTTCGGCCGCGAGGAAAGCCGCACGCTGGCGCTTTAGAGCCGCCATCGTTATCCGCCGGATGGAACCGATGCCTCTCCTGAAAAGTTAGGCATGAGACCCTTCAGGAGGCCACACGATGTTCCAGGCTCTTGAAATACTGACTGTTCTCATCGTCGCCGTCGCAATGGCACTGGCCCTTGCCCACGCGCTCGAGCTGCCGGGCAAGATGCGGCTGTCGAAGGAGCAGTACCTTGCCGTGCAGCCCATCTATTATCCCGGCTTTACCTTCGGCGGCGTCGCCGAGCCGCTCGGCCTGATCATGATCCTGGCGCTGGTCGTGCTGACGCCGCCCTTCAGCGGCACCTACTGGCTGACCGCCGGCGCTTTCGTGGCGCTGCTCACCATGCATGCGATCTATTGGATGGTGACGCATCCGGTAAACAATTTCTGGCTTAAGGAAAATCAGCCGGAAGGAGCCGGGAAACGCTTTTTCAGCTTCAGGTCTCATGGGGACGCCGAAGCGCCGGAGTGGACCGTCCTGCGCGACCGCTGGGAGCGCTCCCACCTTGTGCGCGCCGTCTTCGGCCTGGTCAGCCTGATCCTGCTCGTCATCGCCGTCGCCGTCTGAGACATCGCCGGGCGGGCCCCTGCGATGTCTCAGCGTTAGGACGAGACGGTAAGCGGTCTTTCCGCCCAGCCGTTCATCCATTCTTCGCGCAACCTGTCGCCTTCCCCCCGGAAGAAGGCGCCGGCCGCTTCGCAATGCTCGACGCGGTCGCTGCGGAAATTGCGGATGGCCTGGCGCAGTTCGCACCAGCCGACGATATTGGCGTAGTGTGAATAGTAGATTAGCGCGATCGGGCGGATGGTGCGCTCGGTGGCGCGTCCCAGTTCGTCGCGGTAGTTAAGCGCCAGCTTCTGCTCGTCGCGGATCGCCCGGCGCACCATGCCGAGATCAAAGCCGGCAGGCGGCTGGGCGACCGTGCCCCAGGCAAAGAGCGCCTTGTTCTCCATCGCCTGTCGCAGCGGTACCGGCACCGCGCCTGCGATCTTCTGGTTCACCCGCTTTGCCGCCTGCTTCAGCTCCGCGTCGCCGGTGCGCTCCAAAAGCGCCAGCGACAACACGATCGCCTCCAATTCCTCGATAGAAAACATCAGCGGCGGCAGGTCGAAACCGGGGCGCATGATATAGCCGATGCCGCGCCCGCCCTCGATCGGCACGTGCATCGCCTGCAGTGCGGCGATATCGCGATAGATGGAGCGCACCGTCACCTCCAACGCGTCCGCCATCGCCTGCGCCGTCACCGGTTTCTTTGCCAACCGCAGGATCTGGATGATCTCAAAAAGGCGTGATGCCTTGCGCATTTTGCCGGTTTCCTCCAAGGCTCCTGACAATACACTGTCAGTTGGGCTTTGGTATAGCACTGCCTATCGAATTGAAATCCAAGGCGCTCCGCCAAAATGGCCGCCGGCTCGAAGGCAGACAACTGACATGACCTACACGGAAAACCTCTGGCTCTACTTCACCCTTCTATTCGGCATCATCATCGTGCCGGGCATGGACATGCTCTTCGTGCTCGCCAATTCCCTTTCCGGCGGCAGAAGCCGTGGTATGGCGGCAACGGCAGGCATCATGGCGGGCGGCGCGGTGCATTCGCTCTACGGCGCAATTGGCGTTGGCATCCTCGCGAGCCTCATTCCCTGGCTCTTCAACCCGCTGCTTTTCTTCGGCGCTGCCTACATGATCTGGATCGGCTTCACGCTGATCCGCAGCTCGATCACCGTGGATACGGTCGGCGAGGGGAGCCTGCGCTCCGGCTGGCGCGCCTTCCGGCAGGGCGCGATCACCTGCCTCATCAATCCGAAGGCCTACCTCTTCATGCTCGCCGTCTATCCGCAGTTCCTCAAACCCGTCTACGGGCCGATCTGGTTGCAGGGCCTGATCATGGGCGCCATGACGCTTGCGACGCAATTCGCGATCTACGGCGCAGTGGCGCTCACCGCCTCGCGAAGTCGAACGCTTTTGATCTCCAATCCCGGCGCTACCATCATCGTCGGCCGCGCCGCCGGAGCACTGCTGATCGCCGTCTCGCTGCTGACTGCCTGGCATGGCTGGAAGGCGGTCGCATGAGTGCGACGAGCAGATAGGTAGCGAGACTTGACCGAGCCCATCTTATTCCTGTGCCTGTTACGGAAAACCATTCACGGCGCGGACGCGCCGTGAATGACCTCTCCTTCTTAAAACGAGTCTCCGGCGCCATCGACATGGTGCTGCTGGAACCCTGCGACAGGCACAGGGATGAGGATTGCGGGTGAATTACCATTTTGAAGTCCTTTTCGTATCACCCACTTGTTACTTCGCGCCTCGTATAAATTTGCCATCATGCGGCCGCGAATATCAGGCGCCGGGTTCGGAGAGACCTCGGTATCGAGAGGAGCGGACATATGAATTTCAGAACAATTGCGGCGGCTGTGCTCGTTGCCGGCATGGGGGTGACGGCGGTCTTCGCGCAGCAGCAGGGCACGCATGAAGCGCGCGAAGCGCTGATGAAGAAGGTCGGCGGCTCGGCTGGCGCCATGACGGCAATCGCCAAGGGCGAAAAGCCCTATGATGCAGAGGTGGTGAAGGCAGCGCTGACGACGATCTCTGAAACCGCCAAGGTCTTCCCCGACCAGTTCAAGCCGGGCACGGAGACCGGCGACAAAGCGGCGAGCCCGAAGATCTGGGAAAACATGGATGACTTCAAGGCGCGCGCCGCAAAGCTGAGTAGCGACGCCGAGAAGATCCTCGCGCAGCTTCCGGCCGACGCTGCCGGTGTCGGCGGTGCGTTGAAGACGCTCGGTGCCAATTGCGGCGGCTGTCATGAGAATTACCGCATAAAGACGGATTAAACGCTAGCCGTCCCCATCCGAATCCATCGGTCCGCACCTGCCTTGCCGTAGGTGTGGACCGGTTTATCTTAGACCGTTGCAATCGCTAAAAAGGGTTCGGCATGGTCCGCAGGTTCATCCGGTTTGTGCTTTGTCTTGTCGGCATTGTCGCCCTCGGCGGTGCGGCCTTTTATTTTGTCACCGCGCCGAACCCGCTGCCGGAAAGCCATTGGGCCAATCTCGGCACGCCGGATGTGAAGAACGGCGAAACGGTGTTCTGGGCGGGCGGCTGCGTCGGCTGTCATGCCGCTCCCGGTTCCGAAGGCGATGCCAAACTCACGCTATCCGGCGGTCTTGCGCTGAAGAGCCCCTTCGGCACTTTCCATGTTCCGAATATCTCGCCGGACGAGAAGGCGGGCATCGGTTCCTGGACGCTCGCCGAATTCGGCAATGCCATGAAGCGCGGGATCACCCCCGGCGGCCAGCACCTTTATCCGTCCTTCCCCTATGGCTCCTATGCGCGCATGAGCGACAAGGACGTCAACGATCTTTTCGGCTACATCAAGACGTTGCCCAGGAGCGGCAATGTCGCGCCGCCGCACCAACTGCCGTTCCCCTATGATATCCGGCTCGCACTTGGCGGCTGGAAGCTCCTCTATTTCAACGACGCGCCCCGTGTCGTGCTCGCCAACGCCGACGACAAGCTGAAGCGCGGCCGGTATCTCGTCGAGGGCCCCGGCCATTGCGGCGAATGCCATACGCCGCGTGACGCGCTCGGCGGCTTCGAGCCCGATATGTGGCTCGCAGGCGCTCCGAATCCGGAGGGCCGTGGTCGTATCCCGAACATCACCCCGGGCTCCAAGGACATCGGTTCCTGGAGCGAGGCCGATATCACCAACTACCTCGAAACCGGCTTCACCCCGGACTTCGACACCGCCGGCGGCTCGATGGCCGAGGTCCAGCGGAGTCTCGCGCATCTTCCGAAAGGCGATCTCGAAGCGATCGCCGCGTATTTAAAGGCGGTGCCGAGCCGATGATGCGTCGATCCCGAGATCGATCCGCGCGAGGCGGCGGACCGGCAGGAGCCTCAACCAATGGGCGGAAGTGATACTGTCGAGAGCGGCCGGAAAGTCGGCCGCCTGAGCCTCACGCAGCCTTCGGCTGGTGCTCCGCGCCAAACATCAAAAGATACTGGTCGAGATCCTCATTGCGGAAGTCGAGCGCCCGGTAGATTTCGGCGGCAAAGGTGGTCGGGGCGGAACCGGGGGCGGTGACCAGCATCCCGTCGCGCACCGCCGCCGGCGCGTCCTTGTAATGCGCATGCCCGCAATAGCCGGGCAGGTCGGCGATGAAACGCAAGGCATTGCTGGTATGCGCCGCATTGTTCAGCGCGCCCGCCTTTGCAAGCGCCAGCGTTGCGCCGCAGATCCCAGCAACCAGTTTGCCGCGGCCCATGAAATCGTCGATGACGGGCTTTAGATCCGGCGCCTTCTCGGTCTCCCAGATCATGCCGCCGCAAAGCACCAGACCGTTGAACGCCTCCGCCCGCAGCGCTTCGGCCGCCGTATCGGGCGTCACGCGCAGGCCGCCCATGGACCGCACCTCGGCGCCACCGGGCGCCGCCGTCACCACGTCGAAGCCGAATTCGGTGCGGGCGGAAGCCGTCAGCTGCCCGACCTCCCAGTCCGCGAAAGCCTCCGTCAGAACCACAGCAAGCCGTGTCATTTGTCTCTCCCTCGTCCGTTGGAGCGGCAGGCGCTCAAGCCAGCGCCTGCATATAGCGCATGCCGGTGACCGGGCGAGGGGTGAAGTCCATATGTTGATAGAAGCGGTGTGCCTGGATGTTTCCAGTCGCCGCACTCACTGAAAGGTAATCGCAGCCCGCATTCCTCGCGGTTTCGCGGGCGCGGTTGACGAGGTGCAGGCCGATGCCGTGGCCGCGATGGCCGTCGCGCACGAAGAGGTGGTGCAGGTCCATGCCACGCTTGCCTTCCTGCGCCCTGTAGAGCGGCACAAGGATGGCATAACCGATCAGCCCGTCGCCGGTTTCGGCCACTAGCGCCGTGATCCACGGAACCGGGCCGAAAAGGTCGCGTTCCAGTTGCTCGGGGGTGGCGATCGCCGCATCGCCGTGATGGGCGGCAAGCAGGGCGATCATCTCGTTGAGTGCCGGCAGGTCCCGCGGTTTTGCCGTGCGGATCGTCACCACCGGGGGGCGGATCAATGAAATTTCGCTGTCTTCGATTGCAATCATGGCCTTCGCGTCCTTGTATGGTGTTCTGCCGTCAGGACGCTGCCGATTACAACAAAGCCGCCTGACGGCGGCTTGTTGACAATATGATCTGTCTGGCCGCCCTTTACAGGTACAGCCAAAAATACGTGCTGGTGATGTGCGCGTTGTTGATCATGTGCGATAGATTCTCCAGAACGCGCGATTTGTCAATGGGGCGTCATCATCCGCGGATACTATCTGTTAAGTTGCGTCGCGTGGCGCTGTGGCCTTTTGTAGAAAATCCCATAATTCCAGACGAACGCTTTTACGGAGGGGCATCATGCGTTTCGTTTCCAAGGACGTTGAAGGATATCGCATTTTCGCAGTCACCGGTGTCAACACCGTCTCGTTTGCCGTCGACTACCAAAATGCCGATACGAAAGGCCTGCTCGGTTTCGCGGTCGAGCGTTACGACCCCACGGAAAACCAGCGCTATTTCGTCTATGGCATGAAGGTGTTCGCAAGCGTCATCCCGCAGCCGGACGAAAAAACGGTCGTCACGACCTACGATCACCCGGTGCAGAGTTTCGTGTGGGACGACTTCACGGCAAAGCCGGGCCGCCGATACGAATATTTCTTCTATCCGCTGAAAGGCAAGCCGAAGAACATCGACCGCAGCGCGCCGCCGGTAAAGATCGTGGTCACGACTGAGCCGCTCTTTACGGAGCTTGAGCATGATGTCTTCTTCAACCGCGGTGTTGCCAGCAGCCAGGCCTATCAACGCCGCTTCGGCAACGAAAAGCCTGACGATCTGCAGCCGGCGGAGAAGCGCCTTGAAGCGTTGCAATGGCTGAGCCGCGACCTCGACGAGGCGCTTTTCAGGTTCATCGATCAGGCGAGGGCCGGCGACACGCTCCTCGGATGCTTCTACGAATTCCGCTATCTGCCGGTCGCCGAGCGCCTGAAGGATGCCATCGATCGCGGCGTCGTAGTAAAGCTCATCCTCGACGCGAAGATCAACGAATACACCGACGGCAAGGGCAAGTTCCATCCGAGTTTTCCGCGCGAGGACAACAAGGCTATGGTCAAAGACGCCGGGCTTCCGGCGACGGTGATTGCCCGCTGGCGGGAAAACAATCCGAACAACATCCAGCACAACAAGTTCCTGGTCCTGCTGAAAGGTGCTGCGCAAAAGCCGGCGGAAGTCTGGACAGGTTCGACGAACATGTCGCCGGGCGGCATCCACGGGCAGACGAATGTCGGCCATTGGGTGCGCAATGCGGATGTTGCTGCGGCCTTTGAGGCTTACTGGAAGGCGCTCGAAAGCGATCCGGGCGCAGTTGAGGGAGAAACGAGAGCCGTATCCGATGCCAAGCGCAAGGCCTATCGCGACGCCGTGATGGGGCTGGCGCCGATTCCGGCGGACTGGGAGAATATTCCGAAAGGCGTATCGAGTGTCTTCAGTCCGCGGTCAGGAAGCAAGGTGCTCGATATGTACGTCGACGCGCTTGATTCCTCTACCGATTACGGCGGCATCACGCTTGCGTTCGGCATCGGCAAGAAATTCAAGACGGCGCTGGTCGACAACACGGAAGCCGAGATGCCACAGCGTCCCGTGATCTTCCTGCTCTTGGAAAAGCAGGACAAGCCCAATCCCCGTGCCAGCGATCCCTTCGTGCCGCTGAATGCGAAACATAACGTCTATCAGGCCTGGGGATCGTTCCTGCGCGATCCGGTCTACCAGTGGACGCGGGAAACCAATGCCCGGGCGCTCGGGCTCAACCAGCATGTGGCTTACGTCCACTCGAAATTTCTGCTGAAGGACCCGCTCGGCGCCGACCCGATCGTCGTGTCCGGTTCGGCGAATTTTTCAGAAGCTTCGACCAACGACAACGACGAGAATATGCTGCTGATCCGCGGCAGCGAACGCGTGGCCGACATCTACTTCACCGAGTTCAACCGGCTCTTCAACCACTATTATTTCCGCTCGATCCAGGAGGTCATGGCCGGGCGGAGCGACGGGCAAGCGAACGCCTCAGCCGACACCAGTGCAAGCCTCTTCCTGGACGAGAGCGAGACCCAGGAGTGGCTGAAGAAATACAAGCCCGGCACGCTGCGCTGGAAGCGCGTGCAGGTGTTCGCCAAGATGGCGGGCGCGAAGACGCTGTAGCGTTGCGGATCCGACAGAATATTCTATGGGATGTTGCGCAGCCCAAGCGGCGGCTCATCAAGCCGGTGGATGGGGGACGCAAGGAAGACCGCACCCCATGAGCGCCCCCGTCGGGGCTGCGCCCTGCGGGCTTGCAATCTCAGGATAAGGGTTGCTCGCCGGCGCCCGCCGCACGGCACTCGTCCTGAGGTGCCTGAAGGCGAAGATGCAGCGCCTCGAAGGGTCTCCTCCTCACACGCCGCCTTGGCTGTATGGATCGCTGAATGCGTGCCTTTTGCCGCCAGCGCCCATCCCGTACTCTCCTCATTCCTGTTCCTTCAGCAAGGAGAGGAACGAGGGCGGAAAGGATGGGCAGCGCCAGTCAGCAACGTGGTCTTTACCGTTCCGCCCGTCGAACATCACATGGAAAGCCAAGGATACGCTTCCCTTTCGCGGCTTCTGCATATACTATAGCCCCCTATACTAAAATGGTAGCAGCCCCTTGTCGCACACCATCCGTCAAAAGAAAAAGCTCATCGCCCGCGTCAGCCGCCTCAAGGGCCAGCTGGAAGCCGTCGAGCGTGCTCTGGAGGCCGAGCGCCCCTGTGGTGACATCCTGCAGCTGCTGGCCTCGATCCGCGGCGCGCTGAACGGGCTGACCGGCGAGGTACTTGAGGATCACCTACACGAGCACGTGCTGCATGCGGCCGACGAGAAGGCCCGCGCCGAGGCGGTCGAGGAAATTTCGCAAGTGCTGCGGACCTACATCCGCTGAAGAGATCGAAGGAACGCGCGATGAGTACACAAACGCTGGAACACGACCATGTCTTCCTGGGTGCTGGTCACGAGCGCAACGAGCGCCGCGTCTGGTTCGTGATCGCGCTGACGGTGGTGATGATGGTCGTGGAAATCGGCGCCGGCACAATATTCGGCTCCATGGCGCTCGTCGCCGATGGCTGGCACATGTCGACGCATGCCAGTGCGCTTCTGATCTCCGCTGTTGCCTATCTCTATGCCCGCAAGCAGGCCCGCAATCCGCGCTTTACCTTCGGCACCGGCAAGCTAGGCGATCTGGCGGGTTTCGCAAGCGCCATCATTCTTGCCATGATCGCGTTGCTGATGGCCTGGGAGAGCGTCTTGCGCATTGCCAATCCGGTACCCATCAGCTTCGCACAGGCGATCGGCGTCGCCGTCATCGGCCTTGCCGTCAATCTTGTCAGCGCCTGGCTGTTGAAGGATAGCGGCCATCACCACGGGCACAGTCCCCATCATCACCACGTCGATCATGCGCATCATGATCACGGCGAGCTTACCCACCACGCCGGGACCATCGACAACAACATGCGCGCCGCCTACACCCATGTCCTTGCCGATGCGCTGACCTCGGTTCTCGCGATTGCGGCCCTTTCCTTCGGCAGCCTTTACGGCTGGCTCTGGCTCGATCCGCTGATGGGCGTCGTCGGCGGCCTCATCATCGCGCAATGGTCCTGGGGCCTGATGAAGTCCTCCGGCCGCGTGCTGCTCGATGCGATCGCGGACGGCGAGGAGCTGCCAGGCGAAATCCGCAAGGTGATTGAAACCGACAGCGACCGCATCACGGATCTGCATGTCTGGCAGCTCGGCCCTGGCCATCACGCCGCGATCGTCGCCGTCGCGACATCCGAGCCGCGCGAGCCTGCTTTCTACAAGGCGAAGCTCGAAAGCCTGGACGAGCTCTCGCACGTGACCGTCGAGGTCACGCAATTGCAGGCGGCCTGACGACGCCGCAAAGGCGACGACAAGGCGCCACAATCGCGGCCTAGCTCTTTGGCTTGTTGATTCAGCCGGAGTGATTTCATGAATGACTTTTCGATCCCTCGCCGCACGATCTTGACGACGGCGATGCTCCTTCCCGCACTTTGCCTTGCTTCGTTCGCCCGCGCCTCCGAAACCGATGACGACATTGAGCGCCGGTTGGCAGAGCTTGAAAAGCGCACCGGCGGCAGGCTCGGCGTTTCCGTCATCGATACCGAAACAAAGGTCACCCTCGGCTATCGCGAAACCGAACGCTTTCCGATGTGCAGCACCTTCAAGGTGCTCGCCTCGGCCATGGTGCTTTCGCGCGTCGACAAGGGCGAGGAGAATCTCGAGCGCCGCGTGATATATGACCAGGACAAGCTCGTCTCCTATTCGCCGGAAACGGAAAAACACGTCGGCGGGGAGGGGATGAGCGTCGGCGAACTTTGCAAGGCGGCAATTACGCTGAGCGACAATACCGCCGGCAACCTGTTGCTTGAAAGCGTCGGAGGCCCCAAGGCACTCACCAAATGGCTTCGCTCGATCGGCGACCGCGCGAGCCGCCTCGATCGCTGGGAGACGGCGCTGAACGAAGGCAAGAAAGGCGATCCGCGCGACACGACGACCCCGGACGCGATGCTCGACACGCTCGGCAACCTCGCGCTCGGCTCGGTGCTGTCCGAGCCCTCACGCGAAAAGCTGATCGAATGGATGCTGGCCAACACCACCGGCAATGCACGTCTTCGCGCCGGTCTGCCGGGAGCCTGGAAGGTGGGCGACAAGACCGGCACGGGCGACAATGGTACCGCTGCAGACATCGCCATCATCTGGCCGAAGGGCCGCGGCCCGATTCTCGTGACGGCCTATATCGCCGAGGCGACGGCGCCGGTGAAGGAGTTGAACCCCGTCTTTGCCGAAGTCGCGAAGATCGTCGCGGGCATGGCGGGATAATCAGCAAATTCAAGACCATGCGACGGAGAAATGAATCTCCGTCGCATCCTCTTGAATCATTTTGCGAACTTAGACGGTCTGTTCGCCTTGGGTGTCGGCCGCCAGGGACCTGGAAGCGGCGCCCTCGGTGTCGTCTGAGCTGTCGATGCCGGGAAGCTCGCGCTTGATCGCCTTGGCGATCTGCTTTTCGCTTGCGTCGCGTTCCTCAGGCTGTATGGCGGCAAGGTCATCCTCGCGTATACCGGGTTCCTTGAAAACGCGCTTGCGGATAATCACGTCCGACGCTTCGTGCTGGCATAGTCGTTCACCTCGTCGACCAACTGGGCATGGTGTTTCTTGGGCGACGAGATCGGCTTCGGTTTCTTCGGCAATCGCTGCGTCTCCCACATGGCGCTGAAAATGGAAGGTCCTGTATTAGCTCAGCTGCAGTCTACCGCCGCTCGCTTGGCGCGCCGCTCTCCGGGACTGAAAAGCTTCAAATGCTTCTCCCGATTTCCATGAAAAGATGTCCTTAAAGATTGCCGGCAGACATGGGCGGCAAAACATGCGCATGCTTCTTGCTTCTATTTCAGGTTGTATTTCAGGAGGCGGTGTTTAAATTATGCGGCTTGAGGTGGAGGCCGCATCATAGCGCACCCGACCCCGTAACGCCTACGGCAGCGTATAAGCGATCACGTAATCGCCGGGCTTCGTCCCCACCGACCCATGCCCGCCGGCAACCATGACGACATATTGCTTGTTGTCGCTGGCCGTATAGGTCATCGGCGTTGCCTGACCGCCGGCTGGGAGACGCGCTTGCCAGAGTTGGTTGCCGTTGGTGGCGTCGTAGGCACGCAGGTAGTTGTCGACGGCAGCGCCGAGGAAGGCAAGGCCGCCCTTGGTGAGTATCGGCCCGCCGATTCCCGGCACGCCGACCTTGAAGGGTAGCGGCAGCGGCGTCATGTCATGCACGGTGCCGTTCTTGTGCATATAGGCGATCTTGCCGGTCCGGAGATCGACGCCCGCGACATAGCCCCATGGCGGCGCCTGGCAGGGGATTTGGAGTGGGCCGAGGAGCGGTCCCATGAACACGCCATAGGGCGCCCCGTCATTACGGTTCAGGCCCTGCTCGCTGCCCTTTTCGTCCTGTCCGCGCGGGGGAAGCTCGGCGGCCGGAACGAGCCTCGAGGTGAAGGCGAGATAAGTCGGCATGCCGAACATGATCTGCCGCTCCGGATCGACCGCGACGCTGCCCCAGTTGAAAGTGCCGAAATTGCCCGGATAGACGATCGTTCCCTCCACCGAGGGCGGCGTATAGCGGCCCTCGTATTTGTAGCGGTGAAAGGCGATGCGGCAGGCGAGCTGGTCGATGAGCGTAATCCCCCACATGTCCTTCTCCTTCAGCGGATCGGGCGAGAAGCTGAGGTCGGAGATCGGCTGCGTGGGCGCCGTATGGTCCTCGGGGATCGCGCCGCCCGGCGCCGGAATTTCCTTGAAGGGAATGATCGCCTCGCCGTTGCGCCGGTCGAGCACGTAGATGTCGCCCTGCTTCGTCGGGGCGACGAGAGCGGGAACGACGCTGCCGTCCGGCTTCGTCATGTCGAAGAGCACGGGCTGCGCCGGCACGTCCATATCCCAGAGGTCGTGGTGGACGAACTGCTGCACCCATTTCAGCTGGCCCGTATTGATGTCGAGCGCCACGACGGAGGAGGAGAACTTTTCGACATTGGCGCTACGGTTCATCCCGAGTTGGTCCGGCACCTGGTTGCCGAGCGGGATATAGACGGAGCCAAGCCCTTCATCGACACTGAAGACGGACCAGCTGTTCGGCGAGTTGGTGACGTAGGTCTGGCCTTCGGGCAGGGGCGCGGTCTGATCCGGATTGCCGGAATCCCAGTTCCAAAGAAGCGCGCCGGTGTTGATGTCGAAGGCGCGGATGACGCCGGATTGCTCCTGGGTCGAATAGTTGTCGTTGACGGCCCCGCCGATGATTAGCTTGCCGGCGACCGCGACCGGCGGCGAGGTGGAGTAATAATAGCCGGCCGGGTTGTATTTCATGCCGGTCTCCAGATGCAGCACGCCCTTGTCGGCAAAGCTTTCGCAGATTTTGCCGTCGGCTGCATCGAGCGCGATCAGCCGTGCATCGGACGTCGGCAGATAGACCCGTGCGGCGCAGGGCTGGCCGGCCGCGACGGCCGGAACGGCATAGTATGTCACGCCGCGGCAGGTCTGGTGCTGCCGGTCCGGGTTCATGCCGGAATTAGCGTCGTATTTCCATTTCTCCTTCCCCGTCTTGGCGTCGAGCGCGATCGCCCAGTTGTGCGGTGTGCAGAGATAGAGCGTGTCGCCGACTTTGAGCGGCGTCACCTGATAGGTCGTCTCGCCGACATCGTCAGGCCGCTTCACGTCGCCGGTCTGGTACTCCCAGGCGACCTTCAAATCCTTCACATTGTCCTTGTTGATCTGGTCGAGCGGCGAATAGCGCTGGCCGAAAGGCGTACGGCCATACTGATGCCACTCGCCGTCCGGCACATTGCCGCCGAAGGGCGGCGCTGCCGCCACGACCTCGTTGGGAAGATCGCCGGCAAGATCATGCGGATCGGTCGTCATCGAATAACCGGCAACGAGAATGGCGATGATCACCGGCACGGCGAGCGGCCAGGGATTGGCAGGGTAGGGAAGGCCACTCGGGCTCGAAAACCCGAGCGGCCTTCGGATCCACGGCGTCAATAGCCAAAGCCCGAGAAGAATGATCAAGCCGCCGCGCGGCCCGAGCTGCCACCAGTCGAACCCGGCTTCCCACACCGCCCAGATGAGCGCCATGGCAACCAGCACCGCATAGACCCAGAGCGCCATGGCCTTGCGCATGAAAAGCAGCGCTGCGGTGATAACGAACATCAACCCTGCGAACAAATAGAAGACGCTGCCGCCGAGCGTCACGAGCCACACCCCGCCGCCGCTAAGAACCAGTCCGATGACAAGAAAAAGGATGGAAGTAATGACGATCGCCATAAAGCCGGTCTCCCGCTAAGGTGAGCTGGGCATGGTGGGATGGGGACAATTCCGCCGAATCAGCGACTTAGGGCGAAGGGGCTGCCGTTCAATGGTCACATTTGGCGCAGGCAGGCATGGATCGACGGCCTATCACCTCGCATGCACCGCTCCTGGTAGTCCCATCCCCTTCGTCCTCCAGCATTCCCGTGCTTGTCGGAGAGATCAAGCAGCGCCATGTCCCTGGCGCCGAGACTCCTTGTTGTGAGCGGTTTATTTCACGGCGCAGACGCGCTGCGGCGGGGTTTCGTGCGACAAGCATAGAAACAAAAAAAGTGAGGACTACTCATGTTTTCTGAAAGCGCCTGTAGTACCTACTCCTTGGCCTCCCGTGGAGCGTGAAGCAATCGCAAAACCTGGCTTCCCGCTCGCAAGAAGCACGCAGCCGTGGTATGCAACCGCATCATCGGAATCGGATACAGGCGACGAGGTTCAAGATGATTTCTGTTTCCAGGGCGATTGGTGCGGCGGATTTTGAGATTGCCGCGCGATTGTGCGATGCGCTCGCGGCCTGGGATGCGGCCGAGGTGCAGGCCTATGGCGTCGCCGCGGAAGAAGTGCTGGCGATATACCACGGCGAGACGAGCAGCAGCCTGGCCGCGAGATTCAGTTCGACGGACGCCATGATGTTCATCGCCAGATGGGAGGGCTCGCCCGCGGGATGCCTGGCCTTTGCTCCATTCGATGACGCAACCATGGAGATTCGCAAGTTCTACGTCGATCCCGAGTTCCGCGGCAAGGGCATCGGCAGTGCGTTGATGCGAGTGGTCCTGGCTGAAGTCGAAAAAGGCCATTGCCGCGCAATCGTGGCTCACACGACGGTTTATATGGAGAACGCGATCTCGATCTACGAAGCCTTCGACTTCACACGCTGCACGCCGTTCCGCCGGATGCCGGACAGCATCGCGCACACCGAAGTCTTCATGTCGCGGCCGATCTGAACAGGCGCCGCGCGGAGACAAATCACGTCCCGCAAAACGTCTTTAGCACCCGCTCTTCCGGCTTCGGTGGCTCCATGTAGGCTGCAAACATCGGCTGGTCATCGTAGGGCTTGGAAAGAACCGTCAGCAGCGCCTCGAAGAGCGAGAAGTCGCCGTCCTCGGTCGCGGCAACGATCGCCTGCTCGATGCGATGATTGCGCGGAATGAGGGCCGGGTTGACCTTGCACATCGCCTCCGCGCGTTCGGCCGGTGATTGCAGGTCGCGCGACAGCCGCTCGCGCCAGCGTGCCAGCCATTCGCCGCAGGTCTCCGGCTCGCGGAAGCTCGCGGTAAAGGCCGTCTCCGCCGCACCGTCGCCGGCAAGGGCGCAAAGCCGCCGGAAGGCCAGCGTGAAATCCGCCTTTCCGTCCTGCATCAGCGCCAGCAACGACTGAATCAGGTCCAGATCGCCGTCCTCTTCCGAGACGAGGCCAATCTTGCGGCGCATGCCCGAAAGCCAATGTGCCTGGAACCGCTTGCCATAGTCCGTAATGACGTCGTTGGCGCGCTCGACGGCCCTGTCCTGATCCGAATCGATCAGCGGCAGCAGCGTCTCGCCTAGGCGCGCAAGGTTCCATTGTCCGATGCCGGGCTGGTTGGCATAGGCATAGCGACCGTGATGGTCGATCGAGGAGAAGACGGTTGCCGGATCATATGCATCCATGAAGGCGCACGGCCCGAAGTCGATCGTCTCGCCGGAGATTGACATGTTGTCGGTGTTCATCACGCCGTGGATGAAGCCGACATGCAACCAGCGGGCAATCAGCGCCGCCTGCCGCTCGCAGACCGCTTGGTAGAGTGCAAGATATGGGTTTTCGGCAGCCTCCAGCTCTGGATAGTGCCGTTCGATCACATAGTCGGCGAGCGCCTTGATGCCTTCGACATCGCCGCGGGCCGCGAAGAACTGAAAGGTGCCGATGCGGATATGGCTTCCCGCAACGCGGGTGAAGACCGCACCCGGCAGCACCTCTTCGCGATAGACGGGCTGGCCGGTCGAAACTGCGGCGAGCGCCCGTGTCGCCGGGATACCGAGGGCATACATCGCCTCGCTGACGATATATTCGCGAAGCACCGGCCCGAGTGCTGCACGCCCGTCGCCGCGGCGTGAGAACGGTGTCTGTCCCGCGCCCTTCAGCTGGATGTCCTGCCGCTTGCCGTTCCGGTCGATCACCTCGCCGAGCAGGATCGCGCGGCCGTCGCCGAGCAGCGGCACGAAGCCTCCGAACTGGTGCCCGGCATAGGCCATGGCCAGCGGTTCGGCGCCTTCCGGCAGGAGATTGCCGGAAAAGATCGCGGCACCCTCGCGTCTCAGCAAATCCACATCGAGCCCCAGTTGGGCGGCGAGTTCCTCGTTCAGCTTGATCAGCCAGGGCTCCGCCGCCCGCGACGGCTCCTGCAGCGCAAAGAAGTGCTGCGGCAACCGCGCATAGCTGTTGTCGAACGGAAAGGCGCACACGGGCGCAGCTTTTTTAAGAACAGAGGTCATAGGCCATAGGTAGGGCCGCGCCGCTGCGCATGCAAGCGCACGGCAGCGGACACATCTGCCGCCATCGGTCACTGAGCATGCACCGGCCCTGGTTTGTCGGTTCCGGTTGGCTGATCGGCGACATGCGCATGATACCCGTTCGGACCGATGCCGATATCCCGCAACAGGTGACCGTCGAGGCCCTCAAAGGGTATCAGCCCGGCATCGAACAGCTCGAAGGCTTCGTGCTGATGCTTGTGTTTGTGGCGGAAAGCATAGCGCACTGCTTCTTGGAGCAGGTGGCTCGGCCGCCATTGTTGGATCGTAACCATCATTACACCTCATGCGCTCGCTGCCTGCGGCGGTAGGCAGGCTTCGCAGATTGCCATGACATGCCGGTGATCAGTACCGCAGCAGCCGCCCAGCACGCGCAGCTGCGGCATGCTGGACAACAGCCTCCGGTAGCGATTGCCGAAATCGATCGGATCGCCGGCGTCCAGCGTTTCGCTATCGTCGAGCTCGGCATGGCTCATCATCGAGGCATTGGCCCGGATGCCGCAAACACGCTTCACCCAGGCGCTATCATGATCGAGTGCGGCCTCGAAATGCGTCGGGTGCGCGCAGTTGATCATGTAGTAGGCTGGCGCGCCGCCGGTCGCCGCATCCGTCGTTTCGATCGCATCCTGGATGCTGCGCCCGGTCACGAGCCTGCCGTCCGTTTCCACGGTAAAGGAGATCGCCGACGGCATGCCATGGGCCCTGGCGGCGCGGGCAACCCCGATCGCCTCGTCGATACTGGTGAGCGTGAAGGCCGTCACCATGTCCGCCTTTGTCCCGGCGAAAGCCGCGATCTGCTCGCCGTGGTAGTCCTCGGCTTCCGAAGCGTTCATCGCGCCCGCTTTGTAGCCGTCGCCGCGCGGGCCGATTGCGCCGCTGATGACGATCGGCATCTGCGGCCGCTCGTATTCGCCCCTCAGCTCGGCGAGCAATTCGACGGCATCCTCGTTTGCAGTCTTCAGAGCTTGCGGCGAATAGCCGAGCTTGTTGCCCCAGTCGGCGTTGGCGCGCCAGGTCGCCGTGTCGAGCACGAAGCCGGTGCCGTGCTGGCGCGCGATATCGAGATAGCGCCGGTAGTATTCCTTCAGCTTTCGCCGTCCTTCTGGCGAGGCGAGAAGGACGAAGGAAGCGAAATGCGCAAGCTCCATGCCCTCGTGGAAGATCAGCGTGGTTTCCATGCCGCCGTCGGTGATGAATGTGCCGCCGCTTAACTGCGGCAGTCTGTCTCTGTATCTGCTCATCGGTAGCTCCGCCCCTCGTTTGACCGGTCGGATCGATCGGCCATGTGAGATTTCTCCCCCTTTAGAGCCTGCTAAACTAGCCAGCTTGCGGTATACTGGTGGCGATTTCCAAAGTTGCTGTTTGAAATCAAACGGTTGGGAGGATGAGGCGGTAGGGTGTTGCGTTAGGCCGCGATGAAAAACTGTACCGGCGGTACAGGAGGGGTTAATGCGCAAGGGCGAGGAAACGAGAACCCGCATTCTTGATGTGGCGGAGGCGGCCGTACTCCAGAAGGGTTTCGGCGGCACCTCCATCGAGGAGCTGATTGCCGAGACCGGCATCACCAAGAGCGGATTTTTCTATCATTTCAAGGATAAGAACGAACTCGCGAAAGCACTGCTCAACCGCTACATCGAAAACGACGAGCGGATCTATGACGAGATCTTCAGCCGCGCCCGCGACCTTGTGGACGATCCGCTGCAATCCTTCCTGCTCGGCCTCAAGCTTCTGTCCGAACTGCTCTGCGATCTGCCGAACGGCCATCCCGGCTGCCTCGTCGCCACCATCTGCTATTACGAACGGCTCTTCGACCGCGAGATTCGGGAGACGAACAGGAACGCGGTACTCGCTTGGCGCTACCGCTTCCGCGGCATGTTCGAAGAGATCATGGCCGTCTACACGCCGCGCGAGCCGGTTAATATCGACCACCTCGCCGACATGGTATCCTCCGTCCTGGAAGGCGGCATCGTGCTGTCGAAGGCCCTCAAGGAACCGAACACGCTTGCCGAGCAGATCCTGATGCTGAGGACCTTCGTCAAGTTGCTGTTCCAGCCTTTCGTGGAGGTCTCGAGGGCGTAGGCTTAGCGAATGCGGCTACGTGGGGCCATGCGGTGCAGAAGGTCTCGGCGTCTCCACTTTCTCCCTCATCTGTGTGCCTGTCAAAGAGATCCAGCCACGGCGCTTCCGCTCCGTGAATGACGTCGTGTCTGAATGTGGTCTCCCGCGCTGAAGGACTTGGGCGCGCTGGATTCCTGTGACAGGCACAGGAACGAATATGGGATGGGCCTGGTGGCAAAATGCGCGCATCCAGCGGATCCATACCGTCAAGGCGGCGTGCGAGGAGTGACCCTTCGAGGCCCTGCGGCTTCGCCTCAGGCACCTCAGGACGAGGGCCGTGCCCGCGGGCACCGGCGATCAGCCCCCATCCTGAGATGCAAGACCGCAGGGCGCAGCCTCGAAATATTCTACGGTGCGTCTTACCCGCGGTCCTCCATCGCCGCCGCCATCTCGGCGAGCTTGCGCACGGTGTTGAGGTTGCGCGACGTCCCTGCCTTCAGCGCCGGAAGCTTGAGCTTCGATTTTCCGGAGCCGATCGGATAGTGCACGTAGATCTCGCGCCCAGCGACCTTCGCCTCCTCGCCGTCCGGCGCCACCATATTGTCAAGGGCACCCTTGGGGGCAGCCTCGGGCAGGAAGGTCACCAGCAGGAAATTCGGCTTGGCATCGGGAAAGGGCGCCTCGTCGACGATCTTCTGCAACTCCTTGCGGCTGCGGATCATCACGCCCGGCTTCTTGCCGAAATTCCGGGCCAGGGCCTCGTCCAGCCGCCTCTCGAGCGTCGCCCCTGTCTCGTCCGAGCGGAAAAGCACATTACCGCTCTGGATGTAGGTCTCGACGTTATGAAAGCTCAGCCGCTCGCAGATCACCTTGAGCTCCGCCATCGGCAGGGCGCCCGTTCCGCCGACATTCACAGCTCGAAGCAGTGCGACATAGACCGGCATGGGTTTGCTCCTTTCACGAACCTGGTATCCGGGACAGGCGCCACCCCAGCGACCCTCATTCCTGTGCTCGTCACAGGCGTCCAGCGCACCCAGGTCCTTGGGCGCAGGAACTCCATGAGAATAGTTCACTGCGCGAACGCGCCGCGGCTGGGTTCCTGTCACAAGGACCGGAACGAGGAAAGCCAATTCCCGTGCCGTCTCCCGCTCACACCTTCCCAACCACCTTGATTGCAAACGCGTACTCAAACGCGATCTCCTCCAGCCGCTGGAAGCGCCCGGCGGCGCCGCCGTGGCCGGCGTCCATGTTGGTCTTGAGCAGGATCGGCGCTGCGCTTGTGGTCTTGTCGCGGAGCTTGGCGACCCACTTTGCCGGCTCCCAATAGGTGACGCGCGGGTCGGTCAGGCCGCCGAGCGCCAGGATCGGCGGATAGGCCTTCTCGCTCACGTTGTCGTAGGGCGAATAGGACGCGATCTGCTCATAATCCTCGCGGCTCTCGATCGGGTTGCCCCATTCCGGCCATTCCGGCGGCGTCAGCGGCAGGCTGTCGTCGAGCATGGTGTTCAGCACATCGACGAAAGGAACGGCAGCGATGACGCCTGCGAACTTCTCCGGCGCCATGTTGGCGACGGCGCCCATCAGCATGCCGCCTGCCGACCCGCCCTCGGCGACGATCTTCGCGTAAGACGTGAACTTCTGTTGATTCAGATAGTCAGCGGCGGCGATGAAGTCCTTGAACGTATTGGTCTTGAAGGTCATCTTGCCGTTCTCGTACCAGGCAAAGCCCTTGTCCTTGCCGCCGCGGACATGGGCGATGGCGTAGACGAAGCCGCGGTCGGCGAGCGACAGGCAGTTGGTGTTGAAACCGGCCGGAATGCTGATGCCGTAGGCGCCATAGCCATAGAGCAGGCAGGGCGCCGAGCCGTCGAGCGGCGTATCCTTGCGGTAGAGCAGGGTGGCCGGCACCTGCTCACCGTCCCATGCCGGCGCGAAGACGCGCCGCGTGACGTAGTCGTCCGGATTGTGGCCCGAGGGAACCTCCTGTGTCTTCAACAGCGTCCGCTCTCGCGTCGTCATGTTGTAGTCGTAGAGCTGCGAGGGCGTCGTCATCGACGAATAGGAGAAGCGGATGACGTCGGTGTCGTACTCCGCAGCGCCCTGCAATCCGAGCGAATAGGCTTCCTCGGCAAAGGCGATCGCATGTTCCTCGCCGGTCTTGCGATCGCGGATGATAATCTGCGGCAGGCCGTCCTTGCGCTCCAGCCACAGCAGGTGGCGGGCATAGGCCATGTGGTTGATGATCAGCGTTCCGGCCTTGTGTGGTACGACCTCGCGCCAGCTCTCCTTGGCGGGATTGTCAACCGGCGCTTCCATGATCTTGAAATCCTTGGCGCCGCCGTCATTGGTGAGGATGTAGAAGACGTCGCCGCCTTCCGTCAGCGTATATTCGATGCCTTCCTGGCGCTTGGCGACGAGCTTCGGCTCGGCCGTCATATCCTTGGTCGAGAGCAGCCGGTATTCGCTGGTCTCATGGTCGTGAATGTCGATGAAGATGAAATCATCGAGCAGCGAGCCGCCGACGCTCATGAAGAAGCCGGCATCCTTTTCCTCGTAGACGAGCCGGTCCTCACTCTGCGGCGTGCCGATGAAGTGGTGGAACACCTTGGAGGGGCGGTGGTTCTCGTCGAGCGCCGAATAGAAGAAGCTCTTGCCGTCCGGCGCCCAGACCCCGCCGCCGCCGGTGTTCTCGATCACGTCGGGCATGTCTTGTCCGGTCGCAAGGTCGCGCACCCTCAGCGTGAAGAATTCCGATCCCCTGTCGTCATAGCCCCAGATGGCGCGGCTGTGATCGGTCGAGTGGTCGAGGCCGGCGAGCCGAAAATAGGATTTGCCGACCGCCTCTTTGTCGCCGTTGAGCAGAACGGTTCGGATCGTCTCGTCCTTGACGTCGCCGTCGCGCGGGATCCGGAAATAGCGCGGCTGCTCGCCGCCGGTCACGAAGAAGGTGCCGTAGGCGTGAGCGCCGTTCTTCATCGGCACCGAGCTGTCGTCCTCCTTGATGCGGCCGCGCATCTCGGCAAAAAGCGTCTTCTGCAGCGGCTTGGTATCTTCCATTGCCACGTTCATATAGGCGTTTTCCGCCTCCAGGTGCCTGCGGATTTCGGGGTCGAGGATCGACGGATCCTTGAACATCGCCTGCCAGTTATCGGCGCGCAGCCAGGCATAATCGTCCGACCGGGTAATGCCGTGGCGTGCATCGGAAACGGGCTTCTTGGCGGCAGAAGGCGGGGTCGGCAGGTTCTTGAAAACAGACAAGGAAAGGCTCCGGATCGGAATTGCGGGGTGGAGAAGAGATAGAGGTGGAGGCGGGCTGGATCAAGCGCCAAGGCAGGCGCGAGAACCCCTGCGGCAAATCGGAGTCTTCCTCTCGTTGCCTTGATGTGACCACATTGTTTAACAAAGTCCGCTACCGTCGCGCGGAATTTACGCTTCGTTTTGGCTTAGGCTGAGGCCATAGACCGGGCGGATTCTGCCATAAGCATAAAGAGGAATTTGCCCGCAATGCCGAAATGTCTGGTCCTGTCCGTGTGTCTCGTCAGCTTTGCCTCCTGCGCCTTCGCCGTCGATCCCGCCATCAAGAAGCAGCTGGAAAAACTCGATCCCGCCACCCGCCTCGAACAGAGCTGCGACACCGAAGCGATGAGCCGCATCAACAAGGACAAGACCGGCTTCAAACCGGACAAGGTGATCGCCTACACCTTCAAGGACCCGATCCCCAGCGACGACAAGCTCGAAGCCCCCGGAGCCGTCTTCCGCAGCCAGGGCGACTGGTACCACCTCTCCTACACCTGCATCACCGGTCCGCAGCACATCAACGTGCGCGAACTGCAATACGAGATCGGCGAGAAAGTGCCGCGGGAAAAGTGGAGCACATATTATTTGTATGATTGAGATGTGGCGCGGCCTTTTGCGCGGTCTTTACGCCTTGCTTTCTCATTCCTGTGCCAGCGACAGGAATGAGAAAGCAAGGGAAGGCTCTCGATGCTGAAAGGATATTGGGAGGATGAGGCGTTGAGCGGCCAGTCTCACCCCATCACTTCGGCAATTGCGGCAGCAATTTCTCCTCGATGAAGAGTTCATCGACAATCGTCATGACGATCAGCGAGAGCGGCAGAGCGAGCATGGCGCCAACGGCACCCCACATCCATGTCCAGAAGATGATGGCGACGAAGACGAGGAAGGGATTGATTTCCAGCCGACGGCCCATGACGGCGGGGAACACCAGATTTTCCATGACAAGGTGCACGATGAAGAAGGCGGCCGCCGGCAGGAGGCCGATGATGATGCCGTTATGGGTGAGGATGCCCGCGACCGCGATGGAAAACGTCATCATGGTGATGCCGAGATAGGGAATGAAGCTCGAAAGGAAGGCGAAGAAGCCCCAGAGCGCCGGCGCTGAGAGCCCGCCCGCCCAGGCAATCATCGCCATGACGACGCCGAGCGCCGCATAGATGACCGAGGCGGTTGCGAAATAAAAGCCCAGCACCCGCTCGACGGAGCTGATGACGCGGATGGCCGTGAGCCGCTGCTGGCGGGTGCGGAAGGTCAGGATGATCGTCTTGCGCAGGTTGACGCGCCCGGAGAGAAAAAGCAGCAGGGCGGCGAAGAATATCAGCGCCTGCACGAGCGCCGGCGTCAGGTTTGTCGTCACCACATGCAGCACGTTGCCGGTGTTTTCGAGCAGCGCATTAATCGAGATCGGCCCGCTCTGGAGGCTTGCGGGGGTAATGCGCAACCAACGTATCTGCTCCAGATAGGGCATGATCCGGTTGATCGTCCTTTCGATGAACGCCGGAGCTTCGTTGGTCAGCGTCGTCAAAGGCCCGGAAAGCGAGCTGACGACGAAGAAGATGACCAGCGCAACGGCGCTTGAAAGGATGATGGCAACGGTGACGCGCGGTACGCCGAGCTTGCTCAATTTTTCCGCCGCCATGCCGAGGATCATGCCTACCACTACGGCGAGCGTGATGGGGATCAGGATCAGCGACATCTGGTAGAGAACGGCAAGGCCAAGGATCGCGAAAATCCCGATCATCGCCCAGGCCATGCTGACGTCGAGCGCATCCTTGTGGACGCGGTGCGCCGGCACCTGCGGCATCTCCTCCGTCGCGGTGGTCAGTGCGTCTTCCCATGCGCTCGTCCGCCGCTCGCCGATTGCGATTTTCTTTGCTTGTTTCCGGATGCCGTTGGCAAAGCCCATCTATGGAATGTCCCCGAAAGCCTCATTGGCTCGAAACGGAAACGCACGGAATGCGTGTTTGGTTCCCGGCAGGCTGGCGTGCCGAGGGATACTCAGTTTGGGCAAATTGACAATCGCGCGGCCTACTCGGAATAGTTTTGCGGGCTGGACTTTCCTCGGTGGAAATGGAGGGTGACATTGCGCGAACCCGATAGGCAGAAACTCGACAAATTGGTCGAACGGCTGGTCGGCGATGTCGGAGCTGCGGTCTCCGGCGCGCTCGTCGTGCTCGGCGATGATCTCGGTCTGTTCAAGGCTCTGGCGGACGGCGTGCCGCGGGATGTGGCGCGGCTTGCAAAGGAGACCGGGCTGAAGGAGCGCTATCTGCGCGAATGGCTCTCGGCGATGGCCGCGGCCGATTACATAACCTATGACGACGGGACGGACCGCTTCCATCTCACGCCCGAGCAGGCGATGGTGTTTGCACAAGAAGACAGCCCCGCCTTCTTCGCCGGCGCGTTCCAGGTGACGCAGTCCATGTGGATGGACGAGCCGAAGATCGCCGAAGCCTTCCGCAGCGGACGGGGCGTCGGCTGGCACGAACATAGTGTCTGCCTCTTCCGCGGCACCGAACGCTTCTTCCGGCCCGGCTACAACACGCATCTGGTTTCAAGCTGGATACCGGCGCTGAATGGCGTTGAGGCAAAGCTCAAGGTTGGTGCCAGGGTCGCCGATGTCGGCTGCGGCCATGGTGCGTCGACAATCCTGATGGCGCAGGCCTATCCTGCCTCGCGATTCTTCGGCTTCGATTATCATGCCCCCTCGATCGAGAAAGCCAGGGCCGCGGCCGAGGAGGCAGGTGTCGGCGACCGCGTCACCTTCGAGCAGGCCACTGCGGCCGAATTTCCCCCGCAGGGATATGACATGGTCGCAATGTTCGATTGCCTGCACGACATGGGAGATCCGGTCGGTGCCGGCCGTCATGTCAAGGAAACGCTGGCGCCCGGCGGCACCTGGCTGATCGTCGAGCCATTTGCCCACGACAATCTGAAGGACAACCTCAATCCGGTCGGACGCGTCTATTACGGCGCTTCGACAATGATCTGCACCCCGGCGTCGCTGTCGCAGGAGGTTGGCCTCGGCCTTGGCGCCCAGGCGGGCGAGATGAGGCTCAGGAAAGTGGCGCTCGACGCCGGCTTCTCGCATTTCCGCCGGGCGAGGGAAACGCCGTTCAACATGGTGTTCGAGGCGCGGGCGTAGCGGCTCGAAGGATTGGGGGACCGACCATTGCCTCAAGCCGAAAGCGTCAGCCCGATGCCCCACGGATCCTTGAAGAACACGCCGCCGTCGCGCTTTGCGCTGTCGATCTCCAGCCGGTCGAGTGCCGCCACCGCATTGTCGAGCGCCGCCTTGTCGTTGAAGCGTAGGGTGTAGTCGGAAAGGCCGGTCATACCGTCGGCGCGAGTGCCGGCGCCGCGGCTGTTCCAGATGTTGGCGGCGATGTGATGGTGGTAGCCCCCAGTTGCAAAGAAGCTCGCGCCGGGATAGCGCGCCATCAGCTTCAGGCCGAGGACGTCGCGATAGAAGGCATCGGCTTGCGGAATGTCGCCGACCTGCAGATGGATATGCCCGATCGCCGTGCCGTCGGCCATGCCGCCCCAGGTATCCTCGGGCGCACTGTCGTAGAGCGCCTGCAGATCGAGGCGCATCGTTGCCATTTCGACCTGGCCGTCCTGGTGGAAATGCCAGGCCTCGTGCGGCCGGTCGGCGTAAATCTCGATGCCATTGCCTTCTGGATCGGAGAGATAGATGGCTTCGCTGACGAGATGATCGGAGGCGCCGTCGAGCACGACATCGTTATGGGCCGCATGGCGCAGCCAGCGGGCAAGTTCCGTGCGGTTCGGCATCAGGAAGGCGGTGTGAAAGAGGCCGGCCGCATTGCGCGGCGCGATCGTCGCCTTGCTGTCCGTCGTCAGCATCAAGAGCGGCAGCCCGTTCACACCGAGCACCTCGCCGCTCGGCGCCTTCTCGATCACCTTGAGGCCGAGCATCGACTGATAAAAGCTCGAGACCAGCGAAAGGTCGGTAACGGCCAGATGCGACTGGCCGACATAGGCAGGCCGCGTCAGCGCATAAGAGGTTTCGCTCGTCATTTGTTTATCTCCTGCCTTGGAAGGGAAAGGCGCGCCGGCGGCGGCAGCGAAAGCGCTGCCCGTAGCAAGCTCGAGGAATGTTCGCCGGTCCATCACGCCTTCACGTCCTCTCGAGCCGCTGTACTTGTAGTCTATATGGCGGATTCCGATTGTTCACAGAAGATCAGTTTTTGAGGATAAAGCGTTGAGCGAATGTTGACGATCGCTTGTGCCCACTTGAACCTGTCCATCGCGCGTTATCTTCTATTGTAGGTAAGCCCGCTGTGGAGGAAACCATGTACAAGAAGATCATCGTCCCTATCGAGATGGGTACGGTCGAGAGGGGGGAAAGGGCATTCCGCAAGGCTGCGACGCTGCTTGATGCGGGCGGTGAGATCATCCTGCTCAATGTCGTGCAGGACGTGCCGACCTATATCGCCGTCGACCTACCGGCTGAACTGATCGACAATGCGATCGATGATGGACGCGCGCAGCTGGAGCAACTGCGGCTGAAGACCGGAATTCCGGCGAAGGTGGAGATCGGCCGTGGCCCGCCGGCGCACGGCATACTCGCCGCCGCCGAGGCGCACCACGCCGACCTCATTATCATCGCCTCGCATGTTCCGGATTTCTCGAACTATTTCATCGGTGCGACCGCTGACCGGGTGGTACGCCACGCCAAATGCTCGGTGCTGGTGGATCGGTAAGGATTAAAGCGTTTCATGAAGTTTTACCGCGCGCGGTGCTGCCGGCTGTTGCGCCGCCGGCCGTTCAGTGAGAGCATCGGTAAGGGTCGAGGAATGGGTGCGTATTCATGGGCGAGTTCAACGGCATTCGCTGGGCTTACGACAGATATGAGCTGATCGCCGACGGCATCGTGCACGGCGTTGGCCTTGCGCTTGCGCTCGTGGGTGCGACCGTGCTGATCTTCTATGCGATGGTCTGGAGCTCCTACGGCGAGATCGCGGCCGCCTGGATTTACGGCATCGGCCTTGTGCTGACACTCGGCATTTCCTTTTCCTACAATGCCTGGCCGGTCTCGCCCACCAAATGGTACCTGCGCAGGCTCGATCATTCGGCGATCTTCATCCTGATCGCCGCGACCTATACGCCCTTCCTCGAACGCGGTGCCGACGACCCGCTGCTCTTCGCCATGCTGATTGCCATCTGGGCGATGGCGGCCGCCGGCATCTACCTGAAATGCGCCTTTCCGGGGCGCTACGACAAGCTGACGATCCTGCTCTATCTCGCCATGGGCTGGAGCGGCATTCTCGTTGCCGGGCCGGTCGCCTCGCGCATTCCCTTCGCTTCGATGCTTTTGATCGTCATCGGCGGCATCATCTATTCGGCAGGTGTGATTTTCCACGTCTGGGAAAAGCTGCGCTTCCAGAACGCCATCTGGCATGGCTTCGTGGTTGCTGCCGCAGCGGTACATTATTCGGCGGTACTCACCTGCTTCAGCATGGGCGCTGCCAGGCTCTGATCGTTCTTTCTTCGCGCCAATTCGCGGTTTACATCGCCGAAGGCCAGGCGTATGCGCTTGGGCGAACGAACCGGAATGGACATGACATGACCGACGCCGTCCTCGTGCGCGACGCCACCGAAGCCGATCTTGCGGCGATCCGCGACATCTACAACCACGCCGTCGAACACACGACGGCGATCTGGAACGAAACCCTTGTTGATCTCGAAAACCGCGCAGAATGGTTCCGGGCGCGCAAGGCGAGGGGCTTTCCGGTTCTGGTCGCGGAAAAGGCGGGGCAGGTCGCGGGTTACGCCACCTACGGCGACTGGCGGGCCTTCGACGGCTATCGCCATACGGCCGAGCACTCCGTCTATGTCGACAAGGACTGCCGCGGCGGCGGCATCGGAAAGCTTTTGATGCAGGCGCTTATCGAGAAGGCCAAAGAGAACGGCGTTCACGTCATGATCGCCGGCATCGAGTCGGAAAACGTCGCCTCGATCCGCCTGCACGAAAAGCTCGGCTTCCGCATCGCCGGCACCTTCTCCGAGGTCGGCACCAAGTTCGGCCGCTGGCTCGATCTCACCTGCATGGAACTCAGGGTTTCGAAGTGACCGCCTCGCCGTTCAAGCGGGCATCTGGCACTTCAATCGCAGGCAAGGGAGCGGCAAACGAGGTATCGCTGTCTTGCGCTAACCTCATGCCCTGACGGGCACAGGTGGTCGATCGTTTCCCTTTCCGGAAAATAGCTGGCGGTGGTGATGAGCCCCCGTATATTGCCTATTTCCCCGGCTCGAACACCATCGAATGTCCGTTGATGCAGTAGCGCAGGCCCGTCGGCGGCGGGCCATCGGGGAAGACGTGGCCGAGATGTGCATCGCATCTGCTGCAGCGGATCTCCGTACGGACCATGCCGTAGGAGCTGTCGCGATGCTCTGTCACGCCATCCGGCGAGACCGGTTCGAAATAGCTCGGCCAGCCGCAGCCGGCATCGAATTTGGTATCGGAGCGGAAGAGCGGAGCGTTACAGCCGACGCAGCGGTAGAGGCCGGTCTCGAAGCTGTCCCAGTAGGGGCCGGTAAAGGCGCGTTCCGTGCCGTGCTGGCGCGTGATGCGGTATTGCTCCGGCGTCAGCTGCTCTTTCCATTCTGCATCCGTCTTGCGGACTTTGGCGGTCGTGGTGTCGGACATAAGGCATGCTCCTTTCGCGCCGGAGGGGCGGTTCCGTCTTGGCCAGAATGTGGGGCGCAAGACAAGCCGGATCAAGGCAGGACGGATTAGCCCGGCAATCAGGTTCTATCGCGGGCCTTCGAAATATCCGCCCAAGGCTCATCCAGTGTGCATCCGCGATTTCGCGCAAAGGCTGCGGCGTAGCGGACGGCCCCTCGAGGAGAGGGCAGGGTAAGGGCAATCGGCGAAATGCCCGGCCTATAGCTAATCCGAATTGATGGTTTGATCCCGACCGCGCCGTTAACGTACTCTTAGCCATGGCGGCTGATGCCAGGCGGGGGATATGGACGTGTTCATCGTTGTTCTACCGTGGGCCTATTGCCTTGTGGCTGTGCTCTTTCTGACGATGACTTTGCTGGAAGGCTGGGCCAACCACGATGGTTGGACGTTGGCCCGCCTCGCAGGCGCGGTGGCATGCATTCTCTGGCCGCTGACGGTAGTTGTCCTGCTGTTTCACATGTTTGCGTCTGCCGCTACGCTCCGCCAGGCCTGATCGGTCCTGCCTCCGATCATTCATCCAAACCTTCTCCGAAAATGCTTGAGGGCGCTTGCCGATTACCCTAAGTTCGCGCCAACGCATCACTTTCTGGCAATGAGGAGGGGACATGGCCGGTGTCACTGGTCTGACATTTTTGGCCTTGTGCCTGCCGCTTCTCGGCGCCTTGCTTTCCCCTTTCGTCATTCGCCGGCTCGGCGCAAGCGGCGCCTGGCTGCTGGCTGCCGTGCCGTTCCTGTCGTTCCTGCACTTCCTCCGCTTCATATCAGGCGTCGCCCGTGGCGAGGTGGTGACCGGCGGATATTCCTGGGTGCCGAGCTACAATCTGAGCTTCTCTTGGTTTCTCGACGGCCTGTCGCTCACCTTTGCGCTGCTGATTACCGGCATCGGCACGCTGATCGTGCTTTATGCCGGCGGCTACCTGAAGGGGCATCCGCAGCAGGGGCGCTTCTTCTCCTTTATCTTCCTGTTCATGGGTGCGATGCTCGGCGTCGTCGTCTCGGACAGTTTCCTGATGTTCTTCATCTTTTGGGAGCTGACCTCGATCACCTCCTTCCTGCTGATCGGCTTCGACCATGAGCGGGAGGCGGCACGACGGGCGGCACTTCAAGCACTGGTGGTGACCGGCGGTGGCGGGCTTTGCCTGCTGGCCGGCCTGCTCTTTCTCTGGAACATCACCGGCGTCACGCAGATGTCGCTGCTTTCGCCCTTCGGCGATGTCGTCCGCGGCAGCCCGTTTTATCTGGCAACGCTCGGTCTCGTGCTGTGCGGCGCCTTTACCAAATCGGCGCAGTTTCCATTTCACTTCTGGCTGCCGAACGCCATGGAGGCGCCGACGCCGGTATCGGCCTACCTGCATTCCGCAACCATGGTTAAGGCCGGCGTATATCTCCTGATGCGGCTGAACCCGGTGATGGGCGGCACACCGGCCTGGGAAATCCTGCTGCCGTTCTTCGGCGGCATGACCCTGGTTGCCGGTTCGGCGCTCGCCATTGCCCATGCCGACCTGAAGCTGAAGCTCGCCTATACGACGGTTTCTTCGCTCGGCCTTCTCGTCCTGCTAACCGGTTTCGGTTCGGAATACGCAATCGAAGCCGCGGTGCTTTACCTGGTGGCGCACTCGCTCTTCAAGGGTGCACTCTTCATGATAGCAGGCGTCCTCGACCACGAGACGGGCACCCGCGATATCACGAAGCTCGGCGGTTTGCTGAGCGCCATGCCGCTGACCTTTGCAATTGCGATGCTCGCCGCGATCTCGATGGGCGGCCTTCCGCCCTTCTTCGGCTTCCTCGCCAAGGAGGAGATCTACGCTGCGCTCGCCGGCGGCAACCTGCGCTCGCTGGTCTTCACCGCGGTCGCGATCTTCGGCAATGCGCTGATGTTTGCAATTGCCTTTTCGGTCGGCCTGAAACCCTTCGTCGGTCAGGCGGCCGAAACCCCGAAACATCCCAACGAGGCGCCCGTCCTGCTCTGGCTCGGTCCCGGCATTCTGGCAGCGCTGGGCCTTGCTCTCGCGCTCTTTTCCGGCATCACGCATCACTACATATCGTCTCCGATGGCTTCGGCCGTTCAGGGCGATGCGATCGACGTTGCGATCTCGCCGATGCCGCATCTGGGCCTTCCGCTCGCGCTTTCGGTATTGACCGTCATCCTTGGCGTTGCGGTCTATTGGAAGATTGAGCTGGCCCGGGCGCTGATGGTGTCGTTCTTGCAGGCGGCAGGGCCGGGGCCGGACCGCGGCTTCGATAGCTTTATCGCCGGGCTCGTCCGCCTTGCCTGGCGCGTCACCCGCATCGTCCAGCCGGGACGGCTGGAAATCTACGTGACCTGCACCTTTGTCTGCCTCGCCTTGATACTCCTCGTGCCGCCGCTGCTTTACGGCGAACTGCCGTCGTTTCCCGTCTGGCCGCGCGGCGTCCAGCTCCATGAATGGGCGATCTTCCTGCTCGCCGTGATCGGCCTTGCGGCAGTGCTTTGCGCCCGCGACCGGCTGACGGCAATCATCTCGCTTGGCATCCAGGGCTTTTCCGTGGCGTTGATCTTCCTGCTCTTCGGGGCGCCCGATCTTTCCTTCACGCAGTTCATGGTCGAGACGCTGTCCGTCGTCATCCTGGCGCTCGTCATGACGAGGCTTCGCCTCTCGCCGACCGACCCGCGTCCGCTGCTTCAGCGGCTTGGCGACGGCTCGATCGCGCTTGCCTGCGGCCTCGGCTTTGCGCTGCTTCTGATGCGGGCGACGGAGGGGCCGTTCAATGCGGCGCTGACGGATTTCTTCAACACCTATTCGAAAACCATTGCCCACGGCGCCAATGTCGTGAACGTCATCATCGTCGATTTCCGCGGCACCGACACCCTCGGCGAGATCGCCGTTGTCGCCATCACCGGCCTCGCCATCATCGCACTGATCCGCATGCGGGCAGGGGGAGAGCGGAAGCTGGTCGCGCCTGATCCGGACCGAGTGGAGGTGGCGGAGTGAAAGGCGTTTGTTTCCATCTCGGAGGTTTAAAGTCCGGCAGGTTTGGAGCGCCAGGTGATGTTGTCTGGAGACGACATTGCCTCAACCGCCATCATTGCCGTGCCCGTCACAGGAACCATGCAAAAGGCGGTTCATTCACGGCGCAGGCGCGCCGAGGCCTCGATCCTGCGACGAGCACAGGAATGAGGGGATCTTGGGATGAGCGCTGTTGGCAAAGCGCACGCATTCAGCGGGATTCAGATCGCCAGGGTGGCGCACGAGGAGGTGGTGCTTCGAGAATGAGGGCGGGTGATGAGGTAGGGTTGTCCTTGCGTGCCCCATCGACTGACTTGATGGGCAAAGAAGGTAGCCTCGTCCGACGATTGCCGCCAAGCGGAGCACCCACCCGATGAACACTCTCATCTTCCGCACCATCGCCCCCTTCCTCGTCGCACTCATGCTGCTCTTTTCGGTTTTCATCCTGCTGCGCGGCCACAACGAGCCGGGCGGGGGCTTCATCGGCGGGCTTATCGCCGCTTCGGCACTGGCGATCTACGGCATCGCGGCCGGCGTGCCGGCTGTGCGCCGGGCAATCCTCTTTCATCCGCTGTCGATCGCCGGTGCCGGGCTGATGATGTCGGCGGTCGCCGGCCTGGTCTCGATTGCCGCAGCCGTGCCTTTCATGACCGGCCTTTGGGTCTATCCTTCAATCCTTGGCGTCGAGGTGCCGCTCTCGACGGTCATGCTCTTCGATATCGGCGTCTATTTCGTTGTCGTCGGCGCGATCACCGCCATTGCGCTAGCCCTTGAGGAAAGGGAGGTGGAGTGATGGAGCCGCTTTTTGCGATCCTCGTCGGCCTGTTCTTTTCTGCCGCCATCTACCTGCTGCTGTCGAAATTCTCGATCCGCATCATGCTCGGTATCGCGATCCTTGGAAACGCCGTGAACCTCCTGCTCTTTACCGCCGGGCGCCTGACGCGCGAGGTGCCGCCGATCATTCCGGCGGGCCTCGACGCGCTGCCCGCCGGTGCAGCCAACCCGCTGCCGCAAGCCCTCATCCTGACGGCGATCGTGATCTCCTTCTCTTTCCTCGCCTTCCTGCTGGTGCTGACCTACCGGGCCTATCAGGACATCGGCACGGACAACACCGACGAGATGCGCGTCGCCGAGCCCGACGATCCGCCGCTTCCGCCAGTGGGGTATTGAGATGAGGATGGTGCGGATGATACCCCCCCTCCGTCCTGCCGGCCATCGCCCCCACAGGGAGGGAGATCGGCTGGTGGCGCTGGCTTTTTCCATTGGGGCTGCCGCGTGTTCAGCCTTCTTGCCGGCGGGCAGAAGCGGCCCGGAAGGATCGGATGAGGGGGTAGACCTGGCATATGGTATCCGTCGCTTGCGCTCCCGACGCTTGCGGCCTGCGCCGTTCACCTTCCTCGTCGCCTTGCTCCGCGCGGCACTAATCCTTGCCGGAGAGAAGGGGAGGAAGCTTTAAATGGCCGCCCCCATCGGCACCGACCTTTCCGCCGCGTTCCTCACCGCACCCGTTCCCCCAAGCAATTGGCTGGTGATCTTGCCGGTTGTGCATTGCATCGTGCTCGGCGCGCTGATGCTGATGCTTCGCGCCCATGTCCGCCTGCATGCGTTGATCGCCGTCCTCGGCCTGGCGGCCTTGGTGCTGGTCGACGCGGTGTTGTTGAAACGGGTGATCGACGATGGCCCAGTCACGATGGTGATGGGGCGCTGGTTGCCGCCTTTCGGCATTGCCTTCACCGTCGACCTCTTCGGCGCGCTGATGGCGCTTGCAGCCGCGATCGCGGCGCTTGTGAGCAGCCTCTATGCTCTCACCGACATCGACGCGGGCGGGCGGCGCTTCGGCTTCTTCCCGTTCCTGATGCTCCTGATGGCAGGCGTGTCCGGGGTGTTTCTCACCGGCGACATTTTTAACCTCTATGTCTGGTTCGAGGTGTTGCTGATCTCGTCCTTCGGCCTGCTGATCCTTGGATCCGAGCGCGAGCAGATCGACGGTGCCATGAAATATGCGGTGCTGAACCTGATCGGCACGACGCTCTTTCTGATTGCGGTCGGCTACCTCTACGCGATCTTCGGCACGCTCAACATGGCCGACATCGCCCTGAAGGCCGCGGGCCTGCGCGATACCGCGCCGCTGATGACGTTGGCTGCCCTCTTCCTTTTTGCCTTCGCCATGAAGGCCGCCGCTTTCCCGGTAAACTTCTGGCTGCCGGCCTCCTATCATACGCCGCGCATCGTCGTCTCCGCGCTCTTTGCCGGTCTGCTCACCAAGGTCGGCATCTACGCGTTGATCCGGGTGGTGGTGATGCTGCTGCCGGTGGAGCGCGAGGCGCTGAGCCTGATGATCGCGCTTGTCGGCGCCGCAACCGTCCTCATGGGCGCACTCGGCGCGCTGGCGCAAACCGATATCCGCCGCATGCTCGGCTACGTCGTCATTTCCGGCATCGGCAACATGCTTGCCGGTATCGCGATCGGCACGCCGGGTGGCGTCAGCGGCTCGGTCTTTTACGCGCTGCATTCCGTCATGCTGATGATGGCGCTCTACCTCTTGGCGGGGCAGGCGGCCCGCCTCGGGGGCAGCTTCCAGCTCAGCGCGCTTGGCGGGCTCTATCGCGAGTGCGGCTGGTTTGCCGCCGTCTCGCTCATCCTCTTCCTCGCCGCCTGCGGCCTGCCGCCGTTTTCCGGCTTCTGGCCGAAGGTCATCCTCGTCAAGGCAGCGCTCGATATCGGCGCATGGTGGCTTGCCGCCGCCCTTTTGGCCGGCGGGTTCCTGACGACCATCTGTTTCGGCCGCGTCTTCCTGCTCGCCTACTGGCGCCCGGCGCCGGCGCCTGTCGAGGCGGTCGCGATCGGCTGGCAATCGGCGCTGCCGCTTCTGGCGCTGACCGCACTCGTCACCGGTTTCGGCATCGCGCCGGAGCCGTTGCTGTCGCTGGTGCAGGCGGCCGCCGGAAGCCTCGCCGATCCGGGCGCCTACATCCATTCTGTCTTCCCGGAAGGAGCGGCGCAATGATCGCCTTCCTCGTCAATCTGCTGCTTGCCATTGCCTGGGTTGCCGTTTCCGGCAGCGCCTCGCTGCACAATCTTGTTTTCGGCTTCGTTCTCGGGGCCGTCGCTTTGGCGATCGTGCGCGAGCCTTTCGGCAGCAAGGGCTATCTTCACCGCACGCGCCTTGTCCTGTCACTCGCGCTGCTTTTCTTGAAGGAACTGGCGCTTTCGGCTTGGACCGTCGCGCGGACGGTGCTGCGGCCGAGGATGGAGATCCGGCCCGGCATCTTTGCCTTTCCGCTGACCGTCGATCGTGATCTCGAGATCACGCTGCTTGCCAATCTCATCACGCTGACGCCCGGCACGCTCTCAGTCGATGTTTCGGAGGACCGCAGGACGCTTTATGTCCACGCGCTCGACTGCGCCGACCCGGAAGCGACGAAGCGCGCCATTGCGAGCGGCTTCGAACGCAAGATCATGGAGGCTTTCCGATGATTGCGCCGTTTACGCTTGTTTCGGCCGCCGCCGCGGTCACGCTTGCGATCCTCGGGATCGCCTTCGTGCTCACCGCCTATCGCGTGATCATCGGACCGACGCTGCCGGACCGCATTCTCGCTCTGGATACGCTGACCGGCATTGCCATCGGCTTCATCGCGGTGATCGCCGTCAAGACGCGCTTTGCGCTTTACATCGATATCGCGATCGCACTGAGCCTCGTCGGCTTTCTCGCGACGGTTGCCTTCGCCCGCTTCGTCCTGTCGCGCCGTGGCCCCGGAGCCAGGCCGCCGCCGGCCAGGCAAGAACAGGCAGCGGCGCCGGCGCCGGGCGATACGGAAGGGAAGGCACGATAATGGAACACGTTATCGCCGCGGCAACCGCCCTCACGATGCTTGCCGGTGCGTTTTTCGCGCTCTCGGCGGCGATCGGCGTCGTCCGGTTGCCGGACCTTTACTCGCGTATGCATGCAGCCTCCAAGGCGGGTTCCGTCGGCTCCGGCTTGCTGCTGCTTGCCGCCGGCCTTTATTCCGGCGAACTTGCGATTTTCGCGCGCGCTGCCGCAGGCGTCGTCTTTCTGCTGCTGACTGCCCCGGTCGCAGCGCACCTTTTGGCCAAGGCGGCGCATGAAACGGGGCATAAATTGTGGGAACTCTCGGTTCGCGACGACATGGAGGGCCGATGAGAGTATAATTTTCAGCGATTTAGCTCGTTTTACGCAAGTTATGCACGCGATTGTGAACTAAAGCCGCAGCCTTGCTTGCGAAATCTTAGTGTTTTGAACTTTTTAAGTAGAAAAACCGCAAATAAGAATTGGACTTTCGGTAAAACAGTGATAATTGAAGTGTAAGTAGAGTTCTGATTTCGAATTAGAATCGTTTCGCCTATTCCATCTCTAGCTTTGATTTCGAATGTCTAATGAAGGCTATGGTCGAAGAGTGCGGCGATTGTGATTCGTATTCGGGCAGTATTAGAACAGGTTTCGGTCTCAAGAATCTAGGGGTGGATTCGCGTTTTTAGGACATGATGCCGCTGTCTGGGCCTTTTACTGTTTGCCTCTACGAAGGCGATCCTCCGAAAGAGGGTCATCCACGCATGCGAACAGGAGATACACAATATGACGGATACCGCGACCGGCAACGGGCCGGAATTGCTGGTAGAACTGACGGCCGATATCGTAGCGGCTTATGTCAGCAATCATGTGGTCCCGGTCAGTGACCTGGCCAATTTGATTTCCGACGTGCATTCCGCACTGAGCAACACGTCTGCACCGCAACCCGCCGCAGCCACCATCGAAAAGCAGAAGCCCGCCGTTTCGGTACGCAAGTCAGTACAGGATGATCAGATCACCTGCCTGGAATGCGGCGGCAACTTCAAATCTCTCAAGCGCCATCTGATGACCCATCACAGTCTCTCGCCGGAAGAATACCGCGAGAAGTGGGATCTTCCCGCCGATTATCCGATGGTCGCTCCCGCCTATGCCGAGGCGCGCTCGCGCCTCGCCAAGGAAATGGGCCTCGGCCAGCGCCGCAAACGCGGCCGCGGCTGAACCTTGCACGTTCCTAAGCGCGAAAGCCGGGCCCCAAGCCCGGCTTTTTCTTTGCGCGGACTTGGAGGAAAATAATCCCAGTATATTCAGCCCATGGCGAAAAAGGCGAATTGAATAAAAAAGAGTTGCACCTGGTGCTTTTCCGGTCGTCCGGATCGAATCTGGCGCCTGCGGCAAAATCCCCGTTGACCTCAATCTAAGTTGAGACGCGAACATGACGCAGTCTGTCAGCCAAGGAGGCGCCGATGGCCATCGTTTTAAGTGACGACGATCTGGACCGAAGCACGACTATGCCGATCGCCATCAAGGCGATCGAGGAAGCAATGGCAGCGCGATCAGCAGGGGTATTGATCTCGCCGCCCAGGCATAACGTGGTCTTTGGCGGCAAAGGCGACCTTGTCTTCACCATCGGCGGGACGATCGGCGAGGGTTCCATTGCGGGCTTCAGGGTTTATGAAACATTCAACGGGCCGCGTCACGAACAGGTCGTCGCGGTCTGGTCGACTGAAACGGCAGAGCTTCAAGGCCTTGTCGTCGGCAGCCGCTTGGGAAATATCCGAACCGGCGCGATTGGCGGCATTGCCATTCGTCACATGTCATCGCCTAGCGTCAGGACTGTAGGCGTCATTGGAAGCGGGCAACAGGCGCGGACACAGTTGGAGGCCGCGGCACTTGTCCGCAGGCTGGATCATGTCCGAGTCTATAGCCGCCACGAACAGAACCGTTGCACATTCTCAGCGGAGATGGAGCAGCGCTTAGGTATCCCCGTGGAGCCCGTGGATTCGCCACGGCGCGCTGTAAGCGAGGCCGATATCGTCATTTGTGCAACGACCAGCCGAACACCGGTGATGGAGGCGGCTTGGCTGAAGCCCGGAGTTCACATCAACACTCTCGGTCCGAAGACCGTGGACGAGCATGAGTTGGGCTTCGATATCGCCGCGGCCGCCCATCTTATCGCGACCGACTCTCTGGAGCAGACAGACGCTTACAAGGCTCCATTCTTCCTGCGTGGGTCGCCCGATGCTGTGCGCTTGGTGGATTTGGCAGCGATCGTCAGCGGCAGGCTGCCTGTTCGCCAGGCGCACGATCAAACGACGTTGTTTTGCTCGGCGGGCCTTGCAGGCACCGAAGTCCTGGTGGCATCGAAGCTGCTTGCGGCTTCCGGCGGCGGCAAGGCTCCTGCGGCCTGAAGTGGGCGGAGAGCCTGGATTATCTCGGGAACAGTAGCCAACTTGGCAATCTTTCCATTCATGTAATCGAGCGAGACCCTTCCATGCTCGGCATCATAGGAATCGATGCATTCCTCCGCCAACACCACGCGAAGGTCGCGTTGGTAAGCGTCGATAGCGGCCATGCGAATACAAGCGTGCGTGTTGATGCCGCACAATACCAGCTCGGCCACGCCCATCGCCGATAGAATGTCTTCAAGTTCGGTCCGGTAAAAGGCACTATAGCGTTTCTTTACGATGGTCGTGTCGCTTGGCTGGCAATTGAGGCCAGCATGAAGATGGGCGCCTGAAGTTCCCTCGATCGCGATCTTCAGGTTCTTGTCGCGCATCTCGAGAAAGGCGTCGCTAAGGTCAGGCCGAAATTCCGGCCGCACCCATATGACGGGCAACGCGGCCTGTCTAAAGGCCACAGCCAGCTTGTTGGTTTCACCGATCAGCCGAGCTGCTTTATCTGCGCTCCAACGGTCGAGGTAGTCATTGATTAGGTCGATGATAACAAGGGCGCGTTTGGTCATTAAGCGATTAAACGTCACAACAGTTGCAGTGTTGTGACGCCACACGGCATGCCGGTTTGGAACGTTTCTTGTTCATGCCGCGGACATCAAAATGCGCTCAATCATTCCCGAACATCAGCGACTGATGCGCCGCCGTTCCGGCCAGCGCCCCATCACCAACGGCGAGAGCAACGGAGCCTGCGGCCCTTGCTGCATCGCCGCAGGCGAAGATGCCCTTCGCGGTCGTCTGCTTTACGGCATCCGTCCTGATGAACTGGCCGAGCGGCCCCTCTTCCATCACGCAGCCCAGTTGCTCGGCCCAAGGGATTTGCACTGAAGTCCGCGTCAAGGTGAACAAACCGTCCATTGCGACAATCCTGCCATCGTCCAGCCAGACATCCGCACGGTCTCCTGCGATCTTGCGCACTGGTGTCGTCTCGACCTTGACTGCGCGCGCACGCAATTGCGCTACCTGATCGGCATTCGGGACGACGATACCGTTAGTGAAAAAAGTCGTCTCGCCCCAGTCAGGAAGCATTAGGGCATGATGCATGGAATGCTCCCCGGATGCGATGACGCCGATCCGCCCCTGGTTCAGTTCGTAACCATGGCAATAGGGGCAATGGAAGACAGATTTTCCCCATCGTTCCTGCAGGCCTGGAATTTCGGGCAGTCGATCGGCAACCCCTGCTGCCAGGATCAGACGCCTGCCTTCCTTCATAGGTTTGCCATCGATTTCGATGGCAAATCCATTGCTTGTCCTCTCTGCGGCTTGTGCCTTGGCATTCAGCCAGTGGACAGTCGGATAGCGTTCGAGCTGGTGGCGGGCCTCGGATACGATGAGGCCGGGTTCACGGCCATCCTGCCCCAGAAAACCGTGCGAGACAGCGGCAAAGCGATTGCGGCGCTCACCGGCATCGATCACCAGGATCTTCCGTCTGGCACGGGCGAGCGGCAGCGCCGCTGAAATGCCTGCAAAGCTGCCGCCGATGATGATGACGTCGAAATGCATAAATAACCTCTCACGGTCGATCCGGTTCATCGCCCGGCGGGACGGCCGAACGTTGCGTCATGGAACTTGTTAAGTTACGTGAAATGGTTTGTCAATAATCATGCAACTAATATTGTTGCATGATTATGCATCTGTTACATCTGTGAACCGCAAACGAGTGAACCAGGCCATGAGACACGACACCCGCTTATCCCGCATGCTGCATGTGCTTGTTCACATGGATCGCCACGAAGGCGCCGCAACATCCGAAACCATTGCAGCGATGCTGGGCACCAATGCCGTTGTCGTGCGCCGAACCATGGCCGGCCTGCGAAATCAGGGGTATGTCCGGTCCGAGAAGGGGCACGGCGGCGGCTGGGTCCTGGCACGCCCTTTGGAGGAGATCACCCTGCTCGACATCCACAACGCCTTGGGCGCGCCGCAACTCTTCTCGATCGGACTGGCGGGCGACAATCCGAACTGCGTCATCGAACAGGCCGTCAACGCCTCGCTTGCCGGGGCGATGCATGAGGCGCAAGCCATCTTGCTGGCGAAGTTTGGCAAGGTCACATTGGCCGCCCTTGCCGAAGAATCCTCCAAGCGATGGGCAAAACCTGCGCACTGCTCTTTAGCAATGGAGCATTCCTAGAATTGCCCTTTTAAGGCTATTTTCTGGACCAAAGATGTTTCCGCCCTCAAGGTCGCTCGAAGGCCGGCGGGACACTCGCGCCAAAGAATGCGGCAATAAACAAGGCCGGGCGAAATCGCACGGCATCGCCTTTTCACACCAGTGCAACGACATCCGTGGTCAATTGTCTGAAGCGACTGAGGGCATCGCGCAGCGGTCCGTTCAGACGCCGCGAACCGCCTCACGATATATAAGGGAATGCGAAAGATATCGTTTGCTTTGTATTGCCTGAAAGCGCACTGTCCGGCCTCCAGCAGCCATTTTCACGGGCGCTGCTGTCTGAGGGCGGTCATGCCCTAGCCCCGACCGAAAGGAGGACTGCATGTCTTCCGAAGTCACCATGAAATATCTGAACAGCGGGGACCTTGGCATACTGCAGCAGGTGCTGAGCGATGCAGGCTATACCGGCGACATTCGTTTCGATCAGCCTCGCACTTTTAATGCTGCGGCACTGCTGCTCATCCAGCTGTTCCAGGCAGGCACGACCTCGCCCGCCGAGCTTGCAAGTGAACTCGACCGCCACTTCGGCAAGGCAAAACGTGTCGTCGCCATGCCTCCTACCGTTGCGCCGTTTCACCGTTTTGCAATTCAGGGCCTTCCGTCCTCGCGTTCCGCGATCGTCCACTGAACATGAACATAAGGCCACCCACCTTCGACGTCGACGATGCCCGGCGCGCGAACGAGTGCGCCTGCCTCTTCGACCATCTGGCGACGCAGATTTCGATTGAAGCCGCAAACGCGGGGTGGCTGCAGAGCGAGGTTGCATTGGCCCTTGCTGACGCCGCCGAGCGCTACGTGATGCATCTCGCAGCTGGCACCCACGAGATGCCGATTGCCGCCAACTGCAACGCCGTTCGGGAGGCCTGACGCATGCGGAGCGGCCTTTTCATCGCCTTCTTTTGCACCGCCGCGGCTCTCTATGTGGCGTGGGGACAGATCGCTGCCTATCAGGAGCGGGAGCGCATTCAAACCGCCGATGCCGCCGAGCGCCGAACACGACGGGCGGAACTTTCCGCAGACGGCTGCAATGGTGCCGTTGGCTCCCTTTCGGCGATGGAACATCGGCTCCTCAAGGCCGGAGGCATCGAGATCCCCGAGGCTCTGGCGAGCGACATCACGTTATGTCTCGAAGAGAATATCATGTCCGGCCGTTCACGGCTGCAGATGGAGCGGACGCACTTGATCAGGCTGTTTCCACGCGAGACGAGCGGATTGCCAAACGAATGACGGCGCGCTTAAGCCGCGACCCTCACCCGCGCTTCTTCCCGGATTCGGTTCACCATTGACCTCAGCCCGTTGGAGCGCTGCGACGACAGGTTCTCGACAAGGCCGATCTTCGAGAAGATATCGAAAGCATCGAGGCCCGCGATCTCCGAGGCCCTCTTGCCGGAATAGGTGGCAAGCACGATGGCGACGAGGCCACGCACGATATGCGCGTCGGAATCGCCCTCGAAGATCAGCACCGGATTTTCCGGATCCCCCTCGGGATGCGTCACCAGCCAAACCTGGCTGGCGCAGCCCATCACCTTGTTCGCGGACGTCTTCTTGTCGTCCGGCAGGTCCGGCAGCCCCTTGCCGAGTTCGATGACATAGCGGTAGCGGTCCTCCCAGTCGTCAAGGAAGGAGAAGTCGTCGATGATCTCGTCGAGAGATGCCATAAGCGGGCCTTTCACTATTGTGAGTGATATAGGTGAACTGCCGCCGCTTTTGAACCATTAAAAAGAAAAACGTCTGCCAGGCGGCAAACACCACAGGCCTACTTCGGCAGCATTGCGGGGGGCGCGCCGCTCAGGATATCATGCCGATGCCGCTGGCGGCCATGCCGAGAATGACGACGCCAACGGCATCCTGATCCTCGTTCCTTCCGCCCTGTTCCTCGCCTCAAGATCAAAAGGCGCCTTCGTCCGCCAGCCCCGCCTATCGCTCGAACGCATAGAAAAAAAGCCGTGAAGGATGGGCACCCTCACGGCGCAGCACAATGCTGAAATCAAACAGGGCAGGCACGTCAGGCACGGGCATCTCCGTATCATGCGGATCGCCGGTGCAAGCTTGGGGCGGAGAACTCCGCTGAATTCTTAAAGGACCGGCTTCGGTGTCGGCAAGGGAATGGCGCCGGTTACGACCTTGTCGGAAACCGATTCGTCCTCCACCGGCGGGCGGTAGGGCATCGGCTGGTTCAGTGCGGCAGCCCTGTGCTCTTTTGCGGAAGGAGCATCGGCTGCGACCGGCGCTTCGGTAAGCGGTGCGGCCGGCGTCGCCTCCGCAAGGGCCGGTGCCTTCTCGTCCGAGAACTGGCTGTCCAGCAGCTCATAAGCGACACGGGCGCCTTCGCGGGCCCGGTAGCCGAGGGCGGTGAGCGTTTCGGCGCCCTTGACGCAGACCTCCGGCTTCTCGTTGCACATGCCGGTGAGATATTCGTAGGCGCCGCTTGCGGCGGTGACGGCGTCGAAGAATTGGATTTGCGGGTCGTTGCCAAGCCGCGTCGAACTCTCCGAGCTGAAGAGCGGCAAGAGGACCAGCACGAGGCCGAACCAGAACGATCCTTTGATCAGAAGCCACATTGTCGTTGCCCATCCTGTTTTCCCGTCCGGTCTTCTCGCCGAATCAGGCCCGGTCTTCCGGTGTGCTTTCACCCTAGCGGGGAAATGCGAATGCCACTTTTCGAAACTCGACGGCATTTGCGGCAAATTTAATTCGAATTTTAAATAAAGGCATTCTGAGCGCATTTCAGTCAAATTGTAGCCATCGGGGTTAAGCATAGCGCAAAGCGCTGCCTGGAAATGCAGGGATTCCCTACGGGCAGCGTGCCGCAAAGGTTAACGCAAAGCCGAAATGCGAGCGAAATCCATCGCTTACCCCATATTAACCACAAAAACCAAAGGGCCCTGCGGATGGCTCAAAATGGGATTTTTCCAGCTTTTGGGCTGTGGAGGGCCGCTTTGCCTTATCCTTTCCTTAAGCCGCCGGGGCCTATTGTCCGCACTGTGTAAAGAGCCTTTTCGGCGGGTATTGCGTGCGCGTATTGAGTGACATTGGCGGACGGGCGGCGGCCCTCGTGGATCGGGCAGCGGCAGGCTGGCTTTCCCGCACGGGAAGCGGCGAAGCCGTTGCCGAGCGAGAGCTTGCGATCCTTCGCCGCCTCGTCTTCCTCTCTTCCGCGGCCTTGATCGCTGCGCCTGTCGGCCTCTCCTTCGTCACCAGCCCGGCCGTGGCACTGCCTGCAGGTGTCGCGACCGTCTGCGCTGCCTTCCTCTTTTCAGCCGTGGGCAGCATCGCGCTTGCCCGCCAGAGCGCTGCAGTGTCGGGTGTCGCCGCGGCGCCCGCGGAAGACTTCTTCCTGGAAAACAGCGCCGGCCTCGTTCTCTTCCTCGATCCGCAAGGCAACGTCACCACCGCCGGTGGCCGCGACTGCCGCGAGTTCCTCGCCTGGATGCGCGATCCGAAGGGCAGGGGCTTCATCGAACAGGTGCATGTCTCCGACCGCATCTTCGTCCTGCAGGCGCTCGACCGGCTGCGCCAGGGCGAGGAGTGCGCCAGCGTCGACCTTCGCCTCGACCGCCCCGGCGTTTCCCTTGATCTTCGCCAGTTCGCCCATCTCAGAATGGACATGACGGCGCGGCGCGACGAGGACGGCGAGCTCCTGGCCGTCGTCGCCCAGCTCCGCGACGTCTCGGTCGAACAGCGGCTGCGCATGGAAGCCCAAAGCCGGGCGGACGATGCCGAATCCGCCAACGATGCCAAGTCGCGCTTCCTGGCCGCCGTCAGCCATGAGCTGCGCACGCCGCTGAACGCCATCCTCGGCTTCTCGGATATCTTGCTCGGTGAATATTTCGGCAAGTTCGACAATGAGCGCCAGCGCGAATACGTCACCCTGGTCCGCGAGTCCGGCGCGCACCTGCTCTCCGTCGTCAACACCATGCTCGACATGAGCAAGATCGAGGCCGGCCGCTATGAGCTGCTGCTCGAACCGTTCGATATCGGCGCCTCGGTCCGCTCTTGCGAGGCGATGCTTGCGCTGCAGGCCAAGGGCAAGGGTGTAACGCTGACGAGCCGCATCCAGCGTGGCCTCGACGAGGTTGTCGCCGACCAGCGCGCCATCCAGCAGATCCTCATCAATCTCGTCGGCAACGCCGTGAAGTTCACCGATGCCGGCGGCGCCGTCACCGTTGATGCGGCGGTGCGGGACGGCATCCTGCAGATCAGCGTCAGCGACACCGGCATCGGCATTCCCGCCGACAGGCTCGAATCGCTCGGCCAGCCCTTCATGCAGGTTCAGAACGATTATACGCGTCATTACGAGGGCACGGGCCTCGGCCTATCGCTGGTGAAGGGCCTCGTGGCACTGCATGGCGGCCACTTCGCGATTGCCAGCGTTCCCGGCGAAGGCACGATCATCACCATTTCGATCGCGGCGGACGGTTCCGGAGCCGGTGCCGTGCATGCGCAAAAGGACGGGGCGGTCGATTTCCCGCCGCGCCTGAAAATTGCGGCGACGAACGTCGCCGGACTGGAAGAGGGGCTTTTCGATGGCCGCGCGCAAGCGAAAATCGCCTAAGGGAAGGAGAGGCCGGCAGCAGCCGAGCCTGCTTTTCACAGGGGCTGCCGCCCTCGGCGGCGTGGGCATGACGGGCGCATCCGCGCTCGGCGGCGTCATTGCGCGCAATCCGTCGGTCGCAGGCGGGACCACTGCCTTTGTCGTCATCTTCAGCTTCGTCGCCGCCAATGCACTTTGGTATCAGCCGGGTACGCATCCGCATCCCTTCTTTCGCACCCGCGATGTGCTAGCGCCCTTCTCGATCGGCCGACCGTCCGTGGAAGAGCCGCACCCAGGCGACGTCACGACCTTCAAGATCGAACGTCCGGGCGAGGAGGGCGCTGCCTCGACCACCAATGCGACGCCGCCGGCTGCAGCACCCGGCCAAGAGCCCAGTCAGCTGGTCATGGACATCCAGAAGGAGCTCATCCGCCGAGGCCTCTATAACGGCACGGCCGACGGTATCATCGGCCCGCGCACCAGCGCCGCGATCCTCTTCTTCGAGGAAACCGTCGACATGCCGCCGAGCGGCGATGCGACGCCGGATGTGCTTGCCGCCCTCAAGACCGATTCCATCGGCCCCTCGGCCGTTCCCGCCGAGAAGCCGCGCGAGGATGTGACCTCGAAAGCCTCGGCCGAGGATCCGGTCGCTGCCGCCATCCGCAGCGCCGAACGGCAGATCAAGACCGCGCCCGCCGGCCCGAAGCAGGTCCCATCATCCGAGCTCACCAATGTCGATCTGGTGCTGAAAATCCAGAAGGGCCTTTCCAACATGGCCTACGCCAATGTCGGCGTCGACGGTGTCGCCGGCGAACAAACCCGCACCGCCATCCGCCGCTTCCAAAAGCACTACAACCTGCCCGAAACCGGCGAGCCCAACGAGGCGGTACTGAAGAAGTTGAAGGAAATCGGTGCGATTTAAGGCTGGGTGAGCGCTGGCAAAAAAGCTCGTCCAATGTGCATCTTCACTGCGACGGCTCTGGTTCCTGGCGTCGTTTGAGGCGCTGTCAGCACGGCCACGACGTCGTTCTGCGTCCTGGCTCGACGAGCGATCCGGCGTTGTCACGCGCATGGCGCAAGACACTGACCGATCCCGGGCAATCGCGGCGCTCTGCCAGCAGCTCCCTTCGCTGGGAGAGCTTGAACGGCAAGGCTGAGCCGGGAGGAAAACTTGCGGCAAGTGATCGGCGCGGTGGGAGGCCACCTTGCTTCGTGCCAACTGCGAACATTTGCGCTATGCTCAGTCGATGGAACGCCGGCACGCCAAATGGATTGCAACGCTATCGTTGGCCGTGGCCGCAGCGAGCGTCGCTGCGGCCCACCCGGATTCGCGCTGTACATGCCGCAATCGGGATGGCACGAAGTACGAGCTTGGCCAGACTGCCTGCATCACGGTGGGCGGGGCGTCGTATCTCGCACGCTGCGAGATGGAGTTGAACGTCACGACATGGCGCAAATTGCGGGACGGTTGCCCGGAGGTCTGAACCGCAACTGCGGGCCGCTCTGCCAAGAAAACACCCAATCACCGAAGCCGGCCCAGCCGGGCCGGCCTCGTAAATCCGGGGACGGCTATCTGATCACCGGCTCGCCGTGATACCGGCGCTTTGACGGCTTCGATACGCCAAATCCGACTTCCATCATCAGGCGCGGCGTATGCTTGGCGAGCGTTCCCATATGGAAGCCGAAGGGATCTTCGACAAAGCCGGTGCCCGCCTTTCCTGTCAGCGTGACTGCGCTCTCCTTGCCGTAGAAGCCCAGCACATCCTCGGCCGAATGTCCGACAAGCAGCGTCAACTGGTGCTTCATCCGGCGGCGGTTGTGGCTGCCTTGAACATAGACATGCGGACCGGCATCCGCATCGACGTCGGACAGATAGAAGAAGAATTTCAGCATCCGCCAGTCGTCGAGATCGAAGTGGAACTTGAACGAGGCGCGACTCAGATCGGCTTCCGAGGCAGACTTCGTCGGGAAACTCCACCATGTCCGCGTGGTGATCAATTTCGCCTCGCCGCCGAGATAATGCCGCGCGATATTGAGGAGCAGCGGGTCTTGCTGCACCGCGACCGCTGCCTTGCATTGCAGAACCCGCTCGAAATGATGGCCGCTCAATATCGTGCGTTCGAAGCGGCGTTCGGCTTCGGCGTGCTCTCCGGCGAGAAACTCGACCTTGCGCTCGAAATTGCCGAAACACGGCGTCTCGCGTGCAAAACGGGCGATTTCCTCATGGATGGCTGGCGGCAAAGTGAGGCCGGTGAAGATGCCATTTCTTCGCAGTTCCGCAGCGGCTTTCTCCGCCTTGATCCCGCCAAACATTGACGGTGCTGTTGCCGAAGACGGAATAGGTCTGGCGGTGAGCCAATGGGCGCGACGGAAAGGCATCGTGCGCGCCAGCAGGAACATCGGCAGCCAAGCGGGATTTTCCTTGAGGTCGGTTAAATAGGTCGGTACGCGCGCTGCCATGCGGCGAAGGGGCCCGCCTGTGCGGGCAATGGCTTCGAGGTCTTTCGGCTTAGACTTTGGCGCATCAAGCATCTGATATCCTTATTCGAACATGGTTTCCCATGGCGTTTTCCCCTGGCGCCGGGCCTACGGTATGTGGTTTTGGATCATGATGCAATGCAACATGAGAATTGCAGCCTGCTATATGGTTAATAAGTCGTTGAATAAGTTAAAGATTTTGGAGACTAAGTCCCCGCGGGCAACGAAGCTACGCCCGTATATATGTGGCAACAAACGGGCGCACCGGTTCTAAAGCCGGAGGGTGGACCCCCTAGAAGAAATGGAAGTCGTCGGCGGCAAGCGATGTGCCGCGGCTCACGGCCGCAAACGCCACCGCGGCCGCATCGCCGCTCCCGTCGGAATCGAAGAGCAGGCGGCCGGAGCATGTGTCGTAGATGATGTGGTCGTCCTCATCCAGCGCGGCTGTGCCCTTCGCGAAGGCACCAGGGTCGAGCGCGCCCGCCACAACGCCGGCGAACACGGAGCTGTCCAGCCGGAAGACGTCGTCAGCGGAGCTGAAGTCGAGGATTTTGTCGCAATTGGCCCGGCCGGGCTCGGTGTCGAAGACGAAGATGTCGCCGCCCACTCCGCCGGAGAGTGTGTCGCGGCCGGTTCCGCCGTTGAGAGTGTCGTCGCCGCCGCCGCCGCGCAGGCGGTCCTTGCCAGCGCCGCCATCGACGGTATCGTCGAACCGGCTGCCGGTGATCCGGTCATTGCCGCCCATCGCGGCGACGAGAAGGGGGTGATCGTACGCCTCATAGCTGGCGACATCTTTCGCATCGGTGAGCGTGATCTCTTCGGCCGGCGGCACGATCATGATGGTGATCGTCGCAAGATTGCTGTTGCCCTGGCCGTCGGTGGCATAAACCGTGAAACTGTTGGTGCCGGTGAAGCCGGCCGCCGGAGAATAGTCGAAGAGGTTACCGTTCAGGTAGTCTTGGTGATAGTGCAGGCTTCCCGCATATTGGCCCTGATGAAACGGATAGTAGCCTGCGTCATATCGCGTCTCCTGCTGCAGCGTGCCGTGGTCCGGCCCGTCCACGATGACGAAGCTCAACAGGTCGAAATCGGCATCCGACGCGCTGAACTTGATGTCGTCGAGCGATTGACCCGGAGAAAGGGTGAAGCTCATGTCGGCGGCGGTTGGCGCATGGTTGACGAAGGTGTCGGGCTGCAGCGCGCCGCCTTCCAGGATGATCTGATGCGGGCCGTACTGGGTGTTTTCGCCACCGAAATATTCGTTGGCGCCCTGCCATGTCACCACCAGGTCGTCGGGGCTTTCGGCAGTGATGGAGATAATCTCAGTCGAAAGGTAGGCAGCCTGGTCGGTGAGCGTGCGGATATAGCGGCCTTCGTTGTCGAAGACGAAAGTTTCCACCGTCGTGAAGATCTCGGTCCTTCCGTCATTGGTGAAGGTGGTGACGGTAAAGAAGCCGTCGAACACGTCGACCGAGGCAAGATCGACCCAGCCGAACGGATAATCTGTATGCGCGGCCCCCGGTCCGAGGACGTCGCCGTCCGTTTCCGTTATGCTGAAAAGGATTGCATCAGGGCTCTCGTTGTTGATGTCTTCCCATACGCTAAGCTCACTGCCATTGCTCAAAGTGGGCATCGTATTTTCCTCCGTTGCAGAAAAACGGCACTGCAGACATCTTCACGGAGAGGCAAGATAGGCTGAGATGCGGGCCGATCAAGCTTGGCGATGGGATTGACGGTTCCTTCGGCATGCTCGCTCGAAATCTGGTAAACTTTCTTCCTCAAAAAGGAGTGGGCATGTCCACAAGTGACCGGCAAGCGCATTGGCAGACTGTCTACAAGACCAAGGCGGAGAGCGAGGTCAGTTGGCACGAGGATGCGCCGGAACTCTCGATGGTTCTGCTGCGTCAAGCCGGGCTGACGCCGGACATGTCGGTGATCGACATCGGCGGCGGGACATCGCGGCTGGTCGATGCTCTTGTGGCGTCCGGCCAGGCCCATATCAGCGTCCTCGATGTGTCTGCCGCAGCCATCGAGACGGCAAAGTCGCGGCTGACAGATGCGACGCGTGTGGAGTGGATCGTATCGGACATGACCGTCTGGTCGCCTGCTCGCCAGTATGATTTCTGGCACGATCGCGCCGCCTTTCACTTCCTGACGGAGGCGGCCGACCAAGAGGCCTATGTTCGGGTGCTGGGGCAGGCTCTCAAGAGCGGCGGCAAAGCCGTGATCGGTACCTTTGCGCCCGACGGACCGGAAAAATGCAGCGGCTTGCCGGTCGCCCGCTACGATGCGCAAAGCCTGCAGGATGTTCTCGGCAGCGGGTTCAAGCTTGCCGCAACGCGTCGACATGAGCACACAACGCCATCGGGATCGGTGCAGCAATTCCAGTTCAGCACGTTAGAGAAGGTCGCTGGCACGGAGTCGTTTGCTTGAAGATCCGAAACGCCCGGCACGCCAGCTCTCCATCGCCGCCCCATCGATCAGATTATTGATGCGCGCAAATTGCGGCGAGTTGTCGCGTCCCGTTCTCTCGTGCGTGTGAAGCCAACGTGACGGAGCCTCGAAACCTGAAGGAATCTGGGGCGATTTGCCGTGGCGGAGCGGCTTTTCGCACCGCAGAAAATTGCAAAGGCAATGTACCTGCTGGGCCTTGAAATTCGTTAGGGCAATATCGAAATGTAATTTTGTTTGTCCTCGGCCGCTGGTTGGCGAAGAGGTACGTTTTGAGACCGTGGTCAACTTCGCTTGAAAGATACCAGCCGTATGGTATCTTTTTCCTGTCTGATACTGTTGGCCGACGGCCCATGGCCGGCCAGCTCAAAGATTTTTGCCTGCCGGGATAGCCCGAATGTTGTTCGAAGATTCCGGCAGCGCTCTATCCGAAACACATATTTCTGATCGCGCCATGTATAAATCAATCGCCTCCCTGAGCAGCGTGGACAACCCGCGGCTTTACAAGGTTCTTTTCGACCATTTCTCGTCGCTCTATCCGGCAATAGCCAAATCGAGCGTGGCTGAATTTCACTTAGGGGGCGATCAGACTTTTCGGCTCCTTCGAGGGTCGAAGGACCTCACTTTCGAGATTGTCTACTCCGACATTTCCCGGTTCGCCTCTATCACCCGATCATTGAATTCACGAGCACGAAAATACATCACGGGCTTTGCTCTTCAGTGGAGCACTTCGCGCGTGGCACCTCCGCGCGGACTCCTGCAGCTTCCTCGTCCGCTGGATGAAACGCGGGTTCCTGAAGATGTGCTGATGGTGATCTTCCATCTTGATCAAGCCGATCCGGTCGAAGCCGAGCGTAAGATCATGGCATGCATCAGCGCGCTCTATCCCTCCGGTCCGACATTGCAGCGAGAGGCGCAGGACTATAACGGCCAAAGAGCAATAGCGCAGCTCGCTGACTGGCTGTCGTTCCAGGATGCAAAGCGCGTGCTTGACATCGAAGACCCGGACCACGCGGCGATGATGCTCATCTCGATGATGTTTGGAGGAATGGCATCCTGCATGACCGCAGGTGGCGGCTTGCCGGACAGATCGCGCCTTATTGGCTATCTCAAAGGGTGCATCCACCTCTTCGTGAGAGGTTGCCGCTGCAAAGAGGCCGCCTGACACGAAGAGCCGGATACGGCACTGCCGGCTGCCGTTCACCACCCCATTTTTGCGTGGCGGTGGAGCTTGGCCTTCTTTGTTGGAATCTCTCGCTGCAGCCTCTTTAGCTTGCCCGGGCAGCACAATCTTGGCCGCGGAACGGTCGCTCTGGCAGCTCTCCTTGTGGCAAAAATACAACGTTCGCTGGTTCTAGAATATTTTTGGTACGATGGCGTTTATTAAATAATTGACGGGCTGGCGCATCGCCTGTTCTAAAGGTTGCGTTGCCGGAGCAAATCGCCTCGGCAACTCCTGGCGGACTGAAATTTCAGGGGACCGCATCCATCGCGCTAGCAAGAGCCAACCTTGGGGTTGGCCTCTGGAACGGAGACAAAAATGAACATTAAGAGCCTTCTTCTCGGCTCCGCTGCTGCCCTCGCAGTAGTTTCCGGTGCTCAGGCCGCCGACGCCATCGTCGCTGCCGAACCGGAACCGGTTGAGTACGTCCGCGTCTGCGACGCTTACGGCACCGGCTACTTCTACATCCCGGGCACCGAAACCTGCCTCCAGATCGGCGGCTACGTCCGCTTCGACGTTGGCTTCGGTGCTGGCGACGCATTCAAAAACAACGGCTCTGAGGACTGGGATGCCCGCACGCGTGCGCACATCAACGTCATCGCTAAGAGCGATACGGAATACGGCGTTCTGACGAGTGCGATCATTCTTGAATCCAATTTCCGTCCGAACGAAGTTGACAGCGACGCTCGTTCGGCTGGAGCATCTTCTACGTTCGGCAGTTCTCAGGACAGCACTGGCATCGACGAGGCTTACATCGATCTCGCCGGCTTCCGTGTCGGTAAGTTCGCCAACTGGTGGGATGATGACTTCTCGGGCGAAACCGACGTCATGACGACCCTCGATGGTTCGACGAAGCAGAACTCCATCCGCTATCAGTACGACGCTGGCGACTTCTATGCCGGTATCGCTCTCGAAGAACTGGTTCAGACAGAGGGCGGAAATGCCAACAACCTCGGTATCGACGGTTCCATCGGCGGTAAGGTCGGCGGCTTCACCTATGCGATTATCGGCGCTTACGACACCGACGCCCAGGAAGGCGCCGTACTCGCAAAGGTCGGCGTTGACGTTGGCCCGGGCACGCTCTCGGTTGCCGGCATCTATTCCACCGGTCTGGGCGATCAGGGCTTCAACGGCTACTACGACGCCGGCGAATGGTCCGTGGCCGCTCAGTACGCGCTCAAGGCAACCGACAAGTTCACGGTCACCCCTGCTGTTCAGTACATCGACAACATCGATGCCGACGCGAGTGGCAGCTGGGACAGCGGTAGCGAGCTGCGTGCTGGCGTTACGCTCGATTACAAGGTCGTAGAGAACCTTTCCACAAAGCTCACTGCAACCTATGTTTCGGACGATCACGACAACGCGGCGGATCAGGACTGGGTCGAAGGCTTCTTCCGCCTGCAGCGCGACTTCTAATCAAACGCGATAAAACTGATCTGAATTGACCTCTGATCAGTTTCGAGGGAAGAGCCCGGTATCCCAGCCGGGCTCTTCTTCAATTCAGGCGGTCAACCCCTTGGCGAAAATTCTAAGGCTCGAACGAAGGTAGGCTCGGGTCCGTTTCGCGCGTTCTTCCAAATCCATTTCTGCGCGGCCGATGCTCAAGCTTCCGAAGACGATGCCGATCAGCATGGTGGCTGCAGCGTCTGCGTCAGCAACCGTTATCCGGCCCTTCTGCTTCATCTGCCTGAGCCACTCGGAGAGCCTTGCACGCGCGAGCCTGAAATCGTCCCGCAATTCCGCGACGTGTTCCGCCGCTTCCCAGCCGACCTCTATCATGAAGTAGTCATTCATGCCGGCCGCGTCCGCCGCACCGTCTTCATCGATGAAAAAGGTTCTGGCGAGCTGTTCCTCCAACGGAAGCTGGTCATCAATTTCCGGTACGAAGAAAATGGAATCGCTTCGCGATTTCAGTATATCCCGCAGAAGGTCAGCTTTTCCGTTGAAGAACTCGTAGAAGGTTCTTTTGGAAATGCCGCATCTGGCCGCTATCACATCAACCGTCGTATTGACGTATCCGTATTCGATGAAGACATCGCATCCCACGCCGATTATCTCATCCCGTCGCTGATCGGTGTCCACGCTCTTAGGACGCCCGCGCGGCCTCTTTACATTTTCCCCAGTTTTTGAACTCACGATCCCTCATCGCTTAAAATTTTTTTCCACCCAGGCTTCGACTGATACATGAACCGGCCTGGCGGGTACAGGCCGTCTGGACCCGCTCATCCGGCGCGCGGCCCTCACCCCCAGCTCACCCCCAGCTCACCCCCAGCTCACCCCCAGCTCACGCCCAGCTCACGCCCAGCTCACGCCCAGCTCACGCCCAGCTCACGCATTGTCACCGTTGCGTTACGATCTCAAGCTTCTCAAAAGAATTTGCCCGAGGCAATACAGATGTTATTTTGTCCGACACACATTGCCATCGCGCGGCACGCTCTGATTGCGTGCCTGATTGCGTGCCTGGGGGGCAAGAGACAGACGATGGAAAGTTCGTACAGGCGCAGGAAACAGCCGGAGCTGGTCAAGCGGACCCTGATAGATGAAGCGGCAAAACTTGCCGTGCGGGAAGGGCTTGCCTCCGTGACCGTTCAGGCCGTATCCGACGCAGCGGGGGTGACCAAGGGCGGCTTCATCCATCATTTTCCGAGCAAGAAGGACCTGATCGACGCCGTCTTCGGGGAACTCCTTGAAGCAATCGATGACGATATCGATGCCCGTATGTCCAAGGACCCCGAGCCCTATGGCGCGTTTACGCGCGCCTATATCAACTCAGTCTTCCAAAACAATCTCTGCGCCAAGGGCGGCCAGTGGGCGCCGCTGACGATTTCGGCGCTGACCGATCCGTATCTGCGCGATCTCATGGCAAGCTGGGTCGAGGAACGGGCGCAGCGCCACAATGAGACGGATGGCGATACGCACTTGAAGATCGCGCGCCTGGCTGCCGACGGCATCTGGCTCGCCCATCTTTATAAGATCAAGATCACCGATCCAGAGACGCTGAGGTCTGAGCTTTTGGCAACCACCAGAAAGTCGGATGCGCAGCGCAAGAACTAGATAATTGCCCCGATTCGGGTATGCGCCCTACAACCTAAGTCTAAGCCCTCGCCTTCGTTTGCAACTTATTAACCATATTACCTGAAGCTTTCCTCGTTTGCTTGGGGGAGCCGAGGTCATGTATGCGCTGAAGACGGTGGAGGAGGTTGCCGACGAGCCGGATGGGCACAGCGCGGAGGCGTTGCGCCATGTCCTTTCCAGGCTCGCAGAAGAGGCGTCCACGCTCGGCATCGATCTCGTCGATATCGCCGGCGCCATCCAGGACATGGCGGCGATGTCGGCGCGCCATGCGACGGCATTCGACGATGTGACGCGGACAGCACTTTCGATCGCCGAGACGAACCGGGCAGTTGCCATGTCGCTCAACGAGACGGACCGGACGGCAGCGGAGGCCCGGCACATGTTGAAGGAATCGGCCGGCCGCCTGTCGGGCTCGGTCGAAGAGATCGGCCATATGGTGGAGTCCTCCGAGGAGATCAGCGCCGAGATCAATACCTTCTCCAAATCGCTTGCCGATGTCGACAAGGTTGCCGCAGAGATCAGCACCATCGCGCGGCAGACGAACCTTTTGGCGCTCAACGCCGCAATCGAAGCGGCACGCGCCGGCGAAGCGGGCAAGGGCTTTGCCGTCGTCGCCTCGGAAATCCGCGCGCTGTCGCTGCAGACCTCCAAGGCGACTGGCTCCATCCAGGAAACGCTGGACGAGCTGCGCATCAGGATCGACCGTCTCTCGGCGGCAGGCAGCGGTGCGCGCGAAAGTGCTGCCGGCGTCAAGGATAAGTCCGAGGCGATGCGCGGCGCATTCACCAAGATGGAGCATGTGATCACTCAGATCCTCGACAGCTCCACGGTCATGGCAAGGACCACCGAGGCTGTCGACCAGCAATGCGCCGGTTTCGTCGCCAAGCTCGGCGAGATGTCGGCCGAAGTGCTGAATTCCAACGTGAAGCTCCAGCAGGCCGCAAAGCGCGTCGACAGCGTCGTCGGCCTTTCCGAGAAACTGGTGCAGTTGACAGCGAGCGCCGGTGTGCAAACGACAGACAGCCTCTGGATCGCCAAGGCGCAAGGTGTGGCCTCCGCGATTTCCGACGTCTTCGAACATGCCGTCGCCGAGGGCCGCATCGGCTTCGAGGCGTTGTTCAACCGGCAATACCGCCCGATCCCGGGGACCGATCCGGTGCAGCTCATGGCGGCTTTCACGGAACTCACCGACCGCCTGCTGCCGCCGATCCAGGAGCCCGTGGCCGCCTGCGACGAGCGCATCGCCTTTTGCGCGGCGGTCGATGAGAACGGCTATCTGCCGACGCACAACCGGAAATTCTCCGAACCCCAGCGGCCGGGCGATACGGTGTGGAACACCGCCAACTGCCGCAACCGGCGCATCTTCAACGACCGCGTCGGCCTTGCCGCGGGAAAAAGCACAGCACCTTTCCTCGTGCAGACCTATCGCCGCGACATGGGCGGCGGCAGTTTCGTGATGATGAAGGACATCTCCGCCCCGATCACCGTCCGCGGGCGGCATTGGGGCGGGCTGAGGCTGGCGGTAAAGGTCTAGCGTTGCCGCCCGCACTCCGCCGGTCTATACCGCGCAGATGAGATTGCGTACCGACATCTTCGTTTCCGCCCTCCTGCGCCGCGTTTTTGCCAGGGGCGATTTCGCCGCTGTGGAGAAGAAGGGGGCGGAGGAGGCGGGTGCCATCTTCATCCGCCAGCATTTCCGCGACGGGTTCGAAACGCTCTACGCGCCTGCCCCGCAAAGCGTCTTCGATGTGGAGGAGAGCGGCATGCGTCTTTTTGAAATCAGGCTTGAGAAAGCGGAGGCCGAGAAGGTGCGCGAACTGCTCGACCGCGAGCGGAAGTTCGATCCGGATCTCTGGATCGTCGAGCTCGAAGCCGACGACGTCGCGGAGATCGTGCCGCTGGCCGACGAGCGGCAGAACCCCCTTTGAAGTTCTTACCGGCGGCCGACGATGCGGATATCGCGTGCCGGCGGCTCCTGGCGCACGGCGCGCGGGGCGGAAGCGGCGGATTGCTCCCCCCGCACCTGGTCTTCCGGTTTATAGGTATAGCTGTCGGCGCGACGCCAGGCTTCGACCCGCTGATGGCATTCGTCCGGATCGAGCGCATCCAGCACCATCCAGGCGCGAGTCACGTTGTGCTGCGGCTCGGAAAGATGCGGATACAGCCTCTCCAGCACGAAAACGGCGTCGAGAAAGCCCATGCCGAGGCTGGTCAGGGTCGTTGCGAGCTGCTGGCCGGAGAGATCGAGCATGATGCGCTCGGCAAGCCAGCGGCTGGCCGAAAGCGCGTCGGCAAGCGCCGTTGCGAAGGACCCGGCCTCCCGTGCGCGGGCAAAGCGGACGAGCAGCGCCTCCTGGATGTCGGACAGCGTGCGCAGGCCGAGGCGGTTGCTGTCATTACGTCCGAGATGTCGTGCTAGCCCCTTGATCCGTTCGCGCATCGCCTCTTCGCGGGCAAGGCGCTCGACGAAATCGGCCGCCTCCATCGAGGCAGCGGTCGGCGGGAGCGCATGCTCTTCGGCAACGGCGGCTGGCGCAGTCTGGCGCGGCTCGGCGTGACGCAGCGCCACAAGCGCATCGATGACCTTGGGCGAAAGGCTGTCGCGGCTGACGATCGCCCGGGCGTGGGCAGCTCCCTGCGACCGTGCGATGACGATCAACGTATCGTCGTCGACCGCCTGCGAAGCCGTCAGGAATGGCGCAGCGATTGCGATCGGCTGGCTGCCGATGAAGAGGGCAACGGCCGATGGTATGGTCTTGCACTGTGAAAGAGCGGCAACCGCCTGGCGGCGAGCTTCGTCGGAGGAGGCCTGAAAAAGCGGCATGAACAGTTCGGCGAACTGGCGCAGCTCGGATCGGGTGGGATGCGCCAATCCTTCAAAGCTGCTGACTGTCGCCATCAATACCACATCCTTTTTCCGGATGGCCAGGGGCCCCTCTAGGTCTCGAAACCGGTCACGCACACGAACACCCTGGGAAACGCGGAACTCGGGCCCTCATGCGCTGGCGGAACGCACATCAACCCATGCGAAGATGAACAAATCCTACACCGGCACGGTTAACGGTTGCTGAAGATTTTAATCAAATGCGAGATGATGATGCACGCATAACGTGCATCTCAGGATCGCCAGCGCAATGAAAAAGCGCCTTGCAGCGGGCAAGGCGCTCCCGGACGCATCTGCGGGATGCAGTTCAAAGACCTTTGTGCGAACGCGTGGCCGTCAGCAGCTTCTCGCTATCGGTATGGCCTGCCTGGGAAAGATCGAGCGCGGCAGAGGCGGCAAATCGCGCGTCGGCGCTTTTGATATCGATCGCCTTTCCGCGCACCATGCGTCCAATAACGCATCTCAGCACATCGAGGTCTTCCGGAGAATATGACGAGTTCAACATCAATGACATCATCTGCCCTCCGTTCTTGCGGCAAGAGCATACATGGGTCTCCCAACCGGCCATTGCCCTGAAACTCGACTGGCAAAAACACGATATGCGCAAATGAGGCGGCCGCAATTAAATATCTTTTGTGACGTAAATATGCAACAGTCGCCCTTTCTCGGGACGTCGCCACGTGGTGATTTTAAGTGGTTGAAATAATTGTCGAATTATATTCGTATTTTTGCTCCCGTCGGATTGAAACCAAACGGCTGGTAACCGCGTTTAGTAACCGGTGTCGTGCAGACGCCGCGAGCCTGCAATATTAGTAGACTGTTAACTATCATGTGTCTCAATTCGGATAGGAACGGCGCGATTGAGTGCTTCGGTCGTCAAGATTCCGCTTCACGGTATTTCGAATAGGTGCCGTGAGAAAGGCGCGAATGCCCTCGGTCCGGAATATCCGGCGCCGCAGGACGCGCTGGCCCGTGCAGGCGGGCAGGGTGAAATCCGCTCACGTTCATCCGTCTCGGGCAGTGCATGGAGACGAGAATGGCCATAGTAGTCGCATTGGCGGACCGGCGGCAACAGATGCCACGCCGCAAGGAAAGGGAGCCGGTCACGGCTCAGATTCTGCTGTTCACGGGCGTACGCTACGAGCGCCTCCCGGAGATGCCGAAGCGCCCGGCGCATCGCGCATCGCGTGTGGAGAACCGCGCGGAGAACGAGTGAGGCCAAGCCTCAGTCGGCGGGTGCATAGGCCTCACAGCCGGCGCCCGCGAGGAAGCTTCTGGCTGCCTCATCGAAGCTTGCCTGCGGGGCAAGCGTTCTGAGCACCGCATAGCCTTGCGGGTGGTTCATCTCGACAAGAATAGTCGGCTGCAGCTCCGCAGGCAGCGATTTGCGCAAACCGGTAAGCTGGATCGGCGTTGCGACGAGAACATCCAGCGCTCCCCCCACAGACGTTCTGTCATTCATGCTGAAGACTTCGTTCGAGGCGCCGTCATAGACGGCGATCGACCAGAACGGCACGTTGCCTTTTGCCGTGAAGCGGACTGGGTTGTTTTCCAGATCGAAGGCGCAGACGGCGGTGCGCAAGAAAGGATCGCTGTTTGCTAGCCCCGCGTCGTCGGTTTGTGCTGAGAGCAGATAGAAATGGTTCTGATCGCCCTCAGCAAGAACCCGCGTCTGGGCGTCCCTGCCGGTGTAGTGCGGCAGCGCGAGAATGATGACGAGATGCAGCAGCGCGGCGCCGAAGAGGCCGGTCAGGATTGAGAATATCAGCCTAAGCATTGCCGCATCCGGTCTTCGTAAGCCTCGGCATAGCGAGATCGATGACGCCCGAACTTCCGGCAGTCGGCGTGTCGAACAGCGTCAGGACCAGCCGGAACGTGCCGGCGGCGGGAAGCGCCAGCCAGTTGCCCGGCCTTGCATTGGCGGAAATGTCGATAGTGAAGCTGCTGTCGGCCTGGCGCAGGATCGTCCAGGAATTCAGCGCCGCCGGCAGCCCGGGACGGATGGAGGCGGGATTGCCGCTGTTGTCCGAAGTAAACAGCGTCCACAGCCGGGCAGGCGGCGTCTGGCCGCTGATGCGGTAGCTGCAGGCCGCGTTCAACCGCTCCCCGCTGTCGTCGACGCTCGCCGTGAAAGTCAGCCCCTCGGCGCTGCCATAAAGCAGCTTGCCGGCCCGGGCGCGGTGGGACTTCGCATAAGGATCGGCATCGGCCGTCTGCAATTCGGGAAAGGCTTCCCAGGCGCCGAGCTTGATCGCGCCAAACCCCTGCGTCGCGTCCAGCGCATAGAGCGAAACCACGATTCCGCCGCCGAAAGCGACAATCAGCGTGATCGCGATAAAAAGCGGGAATCGAAACACTGCATGCCCTTGGAAACAAATCAGGTGAAAGGGTTAGCATTGATTCCGGCGGGGTGGAATGGCGCGGGCGCGGGCGCGGGCGAATACGCGGTGGAGGATTGGGGTGATGTGTGGAGGAAGGAGAAGTTGCCATGCCACAGACGAGCGACGATTTGCTGCCCAATCCGCATCCGGGCGAAAGACTTCGAGAGGAGTTCTTCAAGCCGGTGCAGCTCGACGGAGATGCATCGGCAGACGCTGTCGCAGTGTCACCGGAGCGGATCGCTGACATTGTGGACGGCAAGTGCGACATCCGAATTGGGCGACATCTCGCGTTGCCTGCATGGTCTATGAGGCTCTTCGCCGCGCGGACGCACCGTGGCTGGGCTCCTGCGACGAGCGCGGGAATGAGGATCGTGGGGGTGAACACGCAGCCGCCCATCGGTCTTGCCGTGAAACCTACCCCGCGCTCGCCACCTTCTGCGCTTCGAGTGGCGGGGCGGATTTCAGCTTTTCCCCGAGGTCTTTGAGGATCCTTGTCGATCCCACCGAGAGCATGCGGGGACGGATGAGCTGTGGAATGCTGTCTTCGGGTTTGGCAGCGGCGGTCTTGGCGGTTTCTTTGGCCGGCGGCGCCGGGTTTTCGACGCCGGGAATGGGACGCAGGACGATGCCCTGGTGGGCGTAATCCATGGCGCGCTTGAAGGTCATGGCGGGAAGCGAGCCGCCGGTCATGTTGTTCGTCGAGGTATAGTCGTCGTTGCCGAACCAGACGGCGCAGGTGTAGTTGCCGGTGAAGCCGACGAACCAGGCGTCGCGATAGGCCTGCGTCGTGCCGGTCTTGCCGCCGGTGAGGATGCCGTTGTCGAGCGCTGCCTTGCGGGCGGTGCCGAAATAGGGGATGCGGGTCAGCATCTGGTTCATGTAGGCATCGGCTTTTTCCGACAGTACGCGCTTGGCCGGCGGCTCGTCGCGGTCGAAATCGTAGAGCACGTCGCCGCCGTAATCCAGGATCTGGGCGATGCCGTGGCGACGTGATTGATAGCCGCCCGCCGGAAACACCGCATAAGCCGTCGCCTGGTCGAGAACGGTGACTTCCGACGTTCCGATCGGGATTGTCACGTCGTCGCGCACCGGCGATTCGATGCCCATCGCCTTGGCCATGGCGCGGATCGGCTGGATGCCAAGCTTGTCCTTGGCAAGCCGCACCGGGATCGTGTTGATCGATTGCGCGATCGCCGTTTCGAGCGTGACGCGCCCGGCATAGCGGTTCGCGTAGTTGTGCGGGCTCCAGTTGCCCCAATAGATCGGCGCATCGACGATGGTAGTCTGCGGGGTCATGCCGCTCTCCATCGCCACTGCATAGGTATAGACCTTGAAGGAGGAGCCCGGCTGGCGCAGCGCCCGCGTCGCGCGGTTGAACTGGCTCTCGCCGTAGTCCCGCCCTCCGACCATGGCGCGCACCGCGCCGCCGTTTTCAAGCATCACCATCGCGCCCTGCTTGGCATGAAAGGACTCGCCATATTCGCGCAGCGACGTCTCGACTGCATCTTCTGCCGCCTTCTGGATACCCATGTCGATCGTGGTGCGCACGATCAGTGAATGCTGGTGGAAGCGCGCGGCAAGACGCTGGACCTCCTCGAAGGCCCAGTCGAGGAAGAAATCGGGCGATTCCTGCTCGTTGCGGTCGACGATCGTCGCCGGACTGCGGCGGGCGGCAATCACCTGGCCCTCGGTCATCAATCCGCTCTGGACGATATTGGTAAGCACTTCGTTGGCACGGGCGCGCGCTGCCGGCAAATTGACGTGGGGCGCATATTTCGCCGGTGCCTTGAAGAGGCCGGCAAGCATGGCCGATTCTGCGAGGTTCACATCGGTGATGTTCTTGCCGAAATAGAACTGCGAGGCCGCCGCCGCACCGAAGGTGCCGCCGCCCATATAGGCGCGGTCGAGATAGGTGGAGAGGATCTCCTTTTTCGACAGGTTGGCTTCGAGCCAGAGCGCCAGAAAGGCTTCGGTGATCTTGCGGTCGATCGAGCGCTCGTTGGACAGGAAAAGATTCTTGGCAAGCTGCTGCGTCAGCGTCGAGCCGCCCTGGACGACTTCGCCGGCGCGGGCATTCTCGCTCATGGCGCGGAACAGGCCGATGAAATCGATGCCGAAATGGTCGAAGAAGCGGCGGTCCTCGGTGGCGAGCACCGCCTTGATCAGCGAATCGGGCAATTCGTCGATGGGCACCGAATTCTGATGGATGACGCCGCGGTGGCCGATGACATTGCCGTAGCGGTCGGTGAAGGTGACGGCGAAATCGCCGCGATTGCGCCAATCTTCCTTGGTAGCCTCGAAGGCAGGCTGGGCGAGGAGGAGCATCAGAACCGACCCGGCAGCGCCGAGCGTCAACGCTTCGCCGCTAAGTTCGAAGACTAAGCGCTTCCAGCCGCGCACGCGGAAGCGGCGAAAAAAGATGGTGACGTCTTCCCAGATCTCGGCGGAGCGGAAACCGGCGTTCCAGAGGGTGGAATCGATCCATGAATCGATCTTCAGCAGGATGTGCCGGCTCCTGCGCGGGGGTTCTTCTGGATTGTCCGGATCCTGCACGTTTTAGATTCCCGCCCGATCGCGCTTGACGGCTGGCGAGCCAGGCGTCAGAGCACAGCCATCCTTCGGCATTGCCGCTCTTCGATAAACGAAGCATGCTGAATAATTGATTGATTTGGCGGCCGATAACAAGAGAATTGAAGGCGTCTCACGCGGATTTGCGGACGCTGTTGCAAGAAAACGAATGATGAACGAACTACCCTTCTGGAAGCGGAAAACGCTGAACGAAATGAACAGCGAGGAATGGGAAAGCCTCTGCGACGGCTGCGGGCTCTGTTGCCTTAACAAGCTGGAGGAGTGGGATACGGGCGACGTCTATTTCACCTCCGTTGCCTGCAAGCTCCTTGACGGCCAAAGCTGCCGCTGTTCGAACTACGAGAAGCGGCGGGATTTCGTGCCGGACTGCGTGCAGCTGACGAAGGCGAACGTGCAGGAAATCGCCTGGCTGCCGCCGACCTGTGGCTACCGGCTGGTGAACGAGGGGCGCGATCTTTACTGGTGGCATCGGCTGGTTTCCGGCGACCCGGAAACCGTGCACCAGGCCGGCATTTCCGCCCGCGGGCGGACGATCAGTGAGACGGAGATCGATCCCGACAACCTGGAAGATTATATCGTCGATTGGCCGCTGAGGGTGGGCGACGGCGAGCGGGCGAAGAGGTAGATCCTAAGCGGCGGCGAATGTTTCGAACGTGAAGGACGGGAATACCTCAAGGGGAAGGCGGCACTCGTTGCCGGACCACGCGCGGCTGCGGAGGCGGGATCGCCGTGGAACTCGGCGCGGCGAATACGGAGGGCCGGAGGCGATCGAGGAGACGACGGAATTGGTGACGGCTGCCGGCGGCAAGGGCATTGCCCTGCGCGTCGACGGGGTTTCGGACGGCTGCTCGCCCGACCGGCTGGGTGGGCTCGTCTTGGCGCTGACGACGCTGATCCTGGACGGCGGCGGCGAGCCGAAGGTACGGGGATTTGAAGGATCCGCCGTCTCGCCTTTTGAGTTTTCTGGGTTTATCGCTGCTTGGGCGGCTGTGGCGCCGGGCGCTGCGTTTCGCGCGCCGGGCGGATCTGGCGCCACTCGTTTTCCATCTGGTCGACGAGGTGCTGTGGAATGGTGGGCTGGCTGTTGGCGGGCGTTTGCATTCGGTCTCCTGTCCTTCGGCGAGCTTCGACAGGAAACGCATGACATAGGCCAAATGCGGTGTAAATCAGGGGCTTAAACGCTTTAAACGATTGAAATTATTTTAATCGATTAGGACCAGGTCAGATTTCATGGTTATCCACATCGACCGGACATTCTTCTTCGACGCCGTGCGGCAAAGCCTGTTCAAAGGGGCCCTTTCCGAGGGGCAGGTCGAGGGCATGACGGCGATTCTCGACTTCTTCGAGCAACGCATGCCGCAGGCGGACTGGCGGTGGCTGGCCTACATCCTGGCGACGGCTTTCCACGAGACGGCCTTCACGATGCAGCCAGTGCGTGAGACCCTGGCCGGCAGCGACGCAAGGGCGATCGAAATTCTCGACGGCGCCTATGCGGCAGGCAAGCTTTCCTGGGTGAAGACCGTATACTGGAAGCCGGACGAGGACGGAAAGTGCTGGCTGGGCCGCGGGCTGGTTCAGCTCACCCACAAGCGCAACTACGAGGCGATGAGTGCGATCATCGGCATCGACCTCGTCGCCGAGCCGGACCGTGCGATGGAGATGGCGGCCGCCGTGACGATCCTGATCGAAGGCATGCTGGTTGGCAGTTTCACCGGGCACAGGCTTGCCGACCACCTGAACGCCGAAAAGGAAGACTGGGTGAACGCACGCCGCATCGTCAACGGCACGGACCGGGCGGAGAAGCTCGCCGAATACGGCCGGACCTTCCATGCCGCCCTGCGCCGCGAAGAGGCGCCGGGCATCCTGCAGCGGTTGAAGGGGTGGCTTGCGCGTGCTATCGCGCGGCTTTGTTGAAGATGAGGAGTGTCCCGGTGATCCGCCATATCGTTTTCTTCACCGCAAGCGCGGAAAACCTGGAGACGGTGCGCGTCGGGCTTTCGGTGCTGACGGCGATTCCGCATGCGCGGCTTTTGGAGATCGGCACCAATGTGAAGACCGACCAGCTCGGCACCGATGTCGACCTGGTGGTCTACGGCGAATTCGACGACGAGGCGGCACTTGCCGCTTATAAGGCGCATCCTGATTACCAGCGTTCGATCGAACTCGTGCGGCCGGTCCGGGAAATGCGGATTGCGGCGGATTACGATGTTGAGACAGCGGTAAGGCAGCCGCTCGGCTGATTGCGATTGACGGTTTGCGACGGCCCTGCCTCCTCACCATGAAAGCCTTTGATTGCGGATCGTCAGAAGTTTCGCGCTTCAACTGAATTTTTCGCTCACCCTCAACCTCACCCTCACCCTCACCCGGGGCGACTGGGGCGAGGGGACGTGGCCCACGCCGGCTGCCGGCCGTGTAAGAGGGCGGGGCATATCCCTTCTCCCCGTGATCACGGGCAGAAGGTGGTGGCAGATGGATGAGGGACAGCGGCAGACCCTTAGAGAAAACACCATCACCATCCGATCTTTCCTGCCGTGGGCTTTGTGGCGGACGAAAGACTTGGCCGAGAAGAAGGCGGCGTCTGGTTTCCTGAGCTGGCAGCGCGAGGCAGGCGAGCTGGACGGGGTGCTTCTTATGCGACGCTGTCGCGCGAGGCTTCATGTGAACCCGGTGGGGGCGATCGGCCAAGGCCAAGCTGCACGTAGCGCAGACGCGGTTCAGCGCTGTGACGGAACCATCTGCTTTGCAGATCTGACCATTCCCGCCAGCATGAAAACGAAGACCAGGGCAAGGGCGGCGAGCGCTGCGCAGATGGTGAGGGTCAGTCCGGTGCCGACGCGGTCGAGGGTGGCGGTGAATATGACGGGGGCGATGGCGTTGGCAAGGTTTTGCGGCAGCGAGAGGCGGGCGGCTTGCAGGCCGTATTCGCGGGGCGAGAAGAAGGCGAGCGGCAGCAGCGCCCGGGCAACGGCAAGCACGCCGGAGCCGAAGCCGTACATAACGATGAAGGCGACAAGCAGCGGCGTCGAGGTGCCGCATAGCAAAAGCATGAGGAAACTTACCAGCATGAGGCTGATGCCCATGACCGAGGTGAGGATCGGGTTGCCGCGTTTGCCGAGCAGCATGTCGAGCCCGCGGGCGGAAATGCCGATGACGCCGCGGGCGGAACCGAGCTGCAGGGCAAGCGCCGGCGAGGCGCCGGACTGGCGGAAGATTTCGATCAGCGAGGGCGCAATGCCGAAGCTGATGAAGGTGCCGAGCGTCGTCGAGGTGGCAAGCAGCAGGAAGGCCTTGCGGCCCTCACGCGGCGATAGCGCGATCGATGGGGTATCCGCGGCAGTGCCTTGCGTGTGCGTTGCAGCGGGCTTCGGCAGGGCGAAAAGATGGAGTGGCAGGCAGACGAATATGTGAAGCGCCGCCGAAAAGATGAAGGCGATGCGCCATCCATAGGCGTCCGTCACCAGCGTCAGGACCGGCCAGAAGAGCGTTGCCGACAGGCCGGTGAAAAGCATGAGGATGGCGATAATCCGGCTGCCGTTCAGGCCCTCTCGCTCGACGACGGCGGTATAGGCGGGCGCTGAAAGGCCAAGCGCGCCGCCAAGGCCGACGACGATCCAGGCAGCCGCATAGAGGACGACCCCATGCGTGGCGGCAAGCATCAGCAGGCCCGTCGCGAAGGTGACCGACGATGCGGCAAGCACGCGGGCTGCACCAAAGCGCGCGAGCCAGCGGCCGGTCGCGGGGCCCGCAATGGCGCTGACGACCATCATGACGGTGAGGCCGGCAAAGACCACTTCGTTCGGCAGGCCGAGATCGGGCCCGACGACACGGCCCATGACGCCGAGCATATCGAAGGTAGTGCCCCAGCCGATGATCTGGCTGACGGCAAGCACGGCGATCGTCTTCGCCGAGCGCAAGGGGAATTTGAACATTCGTGCTGAAACGGATTTGAGAGCTGAGGACATGTGGCATAGCAGTTTCGCGTGTGCGGCGAAAGCCGCGGCAACCAATTGCGGAACGGGCGCCTCGCCTGACTGGCAAAGGTGTGGCTTTGTATCTTCGGCCTTCATCAAGTCGTGCGGGCCAAGCCAATCTTATAAGCCGATTGGACTGTGGGCCGGCCTATACGGGACCCGGACGATGCGTGTGCGGTCTTGGCGCTGTCCGATCTGAAGGCGCAGGGATTGAGGTCTTCCTTTATTCCTTCGTGACGATGGACATGACCGAGGAAAATGCGCTGTCGATCCTTGACGGCGCCGCAGACCAGGCAGCCTATCCCTCCGGGACCTGACATCCGGGGCCCGGCTGGTCGTTCGCGCAGGGAATCTCAGGGCGGGACATCTGTGTTTTCAGCGCATCCCGCCCTCGCGTCTTTCGGCTGTGGAAGTTCTGGAAAAATACAGTCCAGAATTGTTCTAAACGTCCGTCGTTACAGGGCATTCATTTGCCATTCAGGTCACGTGAGTACATAGTCGGACCAAGTTGGAATTACGTTGGAAGCATGCACATGGCCTCTCCCTTGAGCGTCGTAGTTTTGGCCGCCGGGCTGGCGGTATCGGCGCCCTCACCGGACGAACCGCGCGATCTGATCGTGCGCGTCGCAGGCGATTGCAGCGCGGCGGCTGAGCAGGTCGTCGAGCAGACGGGCGGGCAGCTTCTTTCCGTGCAGCCATCGGGCAACACCTGCATCATCACCGTTCTCGTCCAGGGCAACGGCCAGCGTCCACGCAAGGTGACCGTCAGGGTTCCGATGTAGGCGGAATCGGCCTATGAAACACCAGTGATACACTTGAGGTGAAAGCGGACCGATGCGCATTCTGGTAGTCGAAGACGATGTCAATCTGAACCGGCAGCTCGCCGATACGCTGAAGGAGGCGGGCTATGTCGTCGATCAGGCCTTCGACGGCGAGGAAGGACATTTCCTCGGTGAAACCGAGCCGTATGACGCGATCATCCTCGACATCGGCCTGCCGGAGATGGACGGTGTCACCGTCCTTGAAAAGTGGCGCGGTGCGGGCCGCGGCGTGCCGGTTCTGATTCTGACGGCCCGCGACCGCTGGAGCGACAAGGTCGCAGGCATCGATGCCGGGGCCGATGACTACGTTACCAAGCCCTTCCATGTCGAAGAAGTGCTGGCGCGCATTCGCGCCCTGATCCGCCGTGCGGCCGGGCATTCCTCCTCCGAGATCACCTGCGGCCCGGTGCGGCTCGACACGAAGACCTCCAAGGCGATGGTCAACGGCGTGACGCTGAAGCTCACCTCGCACGAATACCGGCTGCTTGCATATCTGATGCACCATATGGGCGAGGTGGTTTCGCGCTCGGAGCTCGTCGAACACATGTACGACCAGGATTTCGATCGCGATTCCAATACGATCGAAGTTTTCGTCGGCCGTCTGCGCAAAAAGATGGGCGTGGACCTGATCGAAACGGTGCGCGGTCTCGGCTACCGCATCCAAGCGCCGAACAATGCGCATTAAGTCGCTCACCGCACGCGTTCTGCTTCTGACGACCGTCTGGTCGACCGTGGCGCTTGTGGTGATCGGCCTGCTGATTTCCACGCTTTACCGCCGCAGCGCCGAGCGCGGTTTCCAGGATCTGCTGCGCGCCCAGCTCTACAACGTCATCAATTCCGTGACGATCGGCGATCAGGGCGCGCTGAGCGGCAGCCCCCAACTCGGCGACCTGCGCTTCGCCCAGCCGAGGACCGGCTGGTACTGGGTGGTGGAGCCGCTTGGAACCTACACGACGGCGCCGTTGGTTTCGCCTTCGCTGGGATCGGCGACGATCCCTGTTCCCTCGGTGCTGGAAGCACCCTTCGACAAGAATTACGAGCGCTATTACCAGGTGACGGATGCGACGGGAAACCGCGTGCAGGTTGCGGAAACCGAAGTGGTGCTCGACACGGACGGGCGCGCTGCGCGCTTCAGGGTGTCGGGCAATGTCGAGGTCGTCGAGAGCGACGTCAGCAACTTCTCCCACAGTCTCTATCTGGCGCTGGCCGGCTTCGGTGTCGGAAGCCTGATCGTCAATGCGCTTGCCATTCTCTACGGCCTGAAGCCGCTCGACAAGGCGCGCGCGGCGCTGGAGCGCATCCGGGCGGGAGAGAGCGAACTGCTGAAGGGCGATTTCCCGCGGGAAATCCTACCGCTTGCCAACGAGGTGAATGCGCTGATCGACAGCAACCGGCGCATCGTCGAGCGCGCCCGGATGCAGGTCGGCAACCTGGCGCATTCGCTGAAGACGCCGATTGCAGTTCTGCTTAACGAGGCGAGGGTTCTGGAGCGCTCGCACGGTGAGCTGGTGCGCAGCCAGGCCGAAGCGATGCAGGGCCAGGTGCAATCCTACCTCAACCGGGCACGCATCGCCGCACAGCGCGAATCGGTGCTGGCGCGAACCGATGCGGAACCTGCGCTGGAGCGGCTGGTGCGCGTGATGCGGCGGCTCAATGGCGACAAGGAATTCGAGCTCAACGTGACGCCTCAAAACCTCGCGGTTGCCATGGAGCAGCAGGATCTGGAAGAGACCGTCGGCAACCTTTTGGAGAATGCGTCGCGTTTTGCTACGACGAAGGTTCGGCTCAGCGCAGCCGAAGCGGCCGAGGATGTGAAGGGCGCCGAAGCAAGCGCGCGGCGGCACTGGGTGGAGCTTGTCATCGAGGACGACGGACCGGGACTGGAGCCCGACCAAATCCGCGAGGCGCTGAAGCGCGGGCGGCGATTGGACGAGAGCAAGCCGGGAACGGGCCTCGGGCTTTCGATCGTCACGGAGATTTCAAATGAGTATCAGGGCCGGCTCGAGCTCTCCCGCGGGGAGTGGGGCGGCCTGAAGGCGCGGCTAATCCTGCCCGGCGTCACAAAGGATGTTGCATGAGCAATTGCTTGATGCCACAAAGACATAGGCAATTGCATAGCATGCTTTGCCTTAATGCCGACATGGGGCGATGCGCATCTGGCGGCCCTGATTCACACCCCGATGCTGGTTTGACCGAATGATGTTACGACCGAATGTTTTGATCGTTTCTTCGCTTCTTGTTGCCGTTGCGCTGTCGTCGTGCACGACGTCCAGGCCTTCGGCATCGGCGGCGTTCATTACGGCGCTGCAGGGCGGAATTGCTGGCCGCAGCGGCGTGCAGCTGAGCGACAGCGACAAGCAGCGGGCTCTCGAAGCCGAATATCGGGCGCTCGAGGGCGCTGGTGTCGGCCAGCCGGTCGTCTGGAGCGGGCGCAATGTAAGCGGTAAGGTTGTGGCGGCCGCACCCTATCAGGTGGGTTCGCAGAACTGCCGTCAATACACGCATACGCTGACGGCGGACAGCAAGGACACCGTCACGCGTGGCGCGGCCTGCCGCAACAGTGACGGAAGCTGGTCGCCGCTCGGCTGACTTCGGCCGGTGCTGCGGATAACATCCTCCTGATATTGCGGCCAAACGCCTCAAATCTTCGTCATTCCGACTTTGCCAGTTGGAATGGCCCCGCGCTTCAAGTATTTGGGCCGGTATGATGTTCTGGATTCTGGTGGCCACGATGACCGCGGCTGTTGCCGCCTTCCTGCTTTATCCGCTTTTGCGCGGCGCGAAGGCGGCTGACGACGACCGTGCCGGCGAAGCGGCGGTCTATCGCGATCAGCTGCGCGAACTCGATCGCGATTTGGTCGGCGGATTGATTTCGGCCGACGAGGCGGATTATGCGCGGGCCGAAATCGGCCGCAGGCTGATTGCCGTCTCGGCTGCCGAGCCGAAGACGGAACGCAAGCCCGTTCGCCCGCACCGTTTCAGCGAGGCTTTCGTTCTCCTGCTGCTGCCAGTTCTCGGGCTCTGTCTTTACATCACGCTCGGCCGTCCTGATGTGCCGTCGCGGCCGTTGGCGGGTCGGCTGGCGGATCCTGGCAACGACATGGCGGTGCTGATTGTGAAGGCGGAGCGGCATCTTTCGGAGAATCCGGATGACGGCAGGGGCTGGGACGTGCTGGCGCCGATCTATTACAATGCGATGCGCATCGCCGATGCGGAGAAGGCCTACCGCAATGCCATCCGGCTGCTCGGGCCGAGCCCGATCCGTCTTGACGGGCTGGCCGAAACGCTGATGGCGGGCGCCAACGGTGTCGTGACCGAGGAGACGCGCAAGGTGCTGGAGCAGTCGCTTTCACTCGAGCCTGACAATGCGCGTGCGAAGTTCTACGTGGCGCTGAGCCTGGAGCAGGCGGGGCAACCGGGGCAGGCGAAGGTGGCTTTCGAGGCGCTGGCGCAAGAATCGCCCGCCGATGCGCCATGGCTGCCGCTGGTCAACGAGCATATCGCCAAAAACGGCGGCGCTCCGGTGGTGGCGGACGGCAAGGCGCCGGGCAATCCAACAGAGGAAGATGTCGCAGCGGCGCAGGATATGAGCAGCAGTGAGCAGCAGCAGATGATCCGCGGCATGGTGGAAAGCCTCGATGCAAAGCTTGTTGCAGAGCCGAACAATTTCGAGGGCTGGATGCGGCTTGTCCGTTCCTATGCGGTCTTGAACGACAAGGATCGTGCCGCAAGCGCGCTGAAGCGCGCCCTTTCGGCCTTTCCTGCCGAAGGCGAAGAGGGCAGGCAGCTGATGGCGCTGGCGCGCGAACTCGGCATTGCGGCGGAAGGAGGAACGGAATGACGCGCAAGCAGAAGCGCCTTGCGGTGATTGGCGGCGGCATGGGCTTCATCCTCGCCGCGGTGCTGCTCGTCATGTTCGCCTTCAGCCAGTCGGTCGCCTATTTCTACATGCCGGCCGACCTTGCCAAAACACCGGTAGCGCCGGAGACGCGCATCCGCCTCGGCGGGCTGGTCGGCGAGGGCAGCGTCGTGCGCGGCGCAGGCTCGACGGTGGAATTCGCCGTCACCGACGGCAGCGGCGATCAGGTAAAGGTCAAATATACCGGCATCCTGCCCGACCTGTTCCGCGAAGGGCAGGGGGTCGTGACGGAAGGCAAGTTTGCGGCCGGCAGCCGGGAGTTCATGGCCGATACGGTGCTTGCCAAGCACGACGAGAAATACATGCCGAAGGACGTTGCCGACCGGCTGAAGGCGCAGGGTCTGTGGCAGGAAGGCGAGGGTACGCAATGATCATCGAGATCGGTCACTACGCACTTGTCCTGGCGCTGGCGGCAGCGATCGTTGTTTCGCTGGTGCCGGCAATCGGCGCGCGCAGACTTGACCAGGCGATGATGGATGTCGCGCCGCTCGGCTCCCTCGTGCTCTTTGCGCTGGTGACCTTCTCCTTTTGCGTTTTGACCTATGCCCATGTGGTCTCCGACTTTACCGTCCGGAACGTCTGGGAGAACTCGCATTCGCTGGTGCCGCTGATCTACAAATATTCCGGCGTCTGGGGCAATCACGAAGGCTCGATGATGCTGTGGCTGCTGATCCTTGCGCTGTTCAGCGCCCTGGTGGCGCTCTTCGGCCGCAATCTGCCGGACAGGCTGAAGGCCAATGTGCTTTCGGTTCAGGCGTGGATCTCCGCCGCCTTCATCCTCTTCATCCTGTTGACCTCCAACCCGTTCGTCCGTCTCGATCCGGCACCGGCCGAGGGCCGCGACCTCAATCCGGTGCTGCAGGATATCGGGCTCGCCATCCATCCGCCGCTGCTTTATCTCGGTTATGTCGGCTTTTCGGTGTGCTTCTCCTTTGCCGTCGCCGCCTTGATCGAAGGCCGGATCGATGCCGCCTGGGCGCGCTGGGTCAGGCCCTGGACACTGGCGGCCTGGACCTTCCTGACGCTCGGCATCGCCATGGGCTCCTACTGGGCCTATTACGAACTCGGCTGGGGCGGCTGGTGGTTCTGGGATCCGGTCGAAAACGCCTCCTTCATGCCATGGCTTGCCGGAACCGCACTCTTGCATTCGGCGCTGGTGATGGAAAAGCGCGAGGCGCTGAAGATCTGGACCGTGCTGCTTGCAATCCTTACCTTCTCGCTGTCGCTGCTCGGCACCTTCCTGGTGCGCTCCGGCGTCTTGACCTCGGTGCATGCCTTTGCCAGCGACCCGAGCCGCGGCGTCTTCATTCTTTGCATTCTCATGCTCTTCATCGGCGGAGCGCTGTCGCTGTTTGCGTTTCGCGCACCGCGTTTGAGTGCGGGCGGCCTGTTTGCGCCGGTCTCGCGCGAAGGCGCCTTGGTGCTGAACAACCTGATCCTCACGGTTGCCTGCGGCACCGTCTTGACCGGGACACTCTATCCGCTGCTTCTGGAGACGCTCACCGGCGACAAGATCTCCGTTGGCGCGCCGTTCTTCAACATGACCTTCGGGCTCTTGATGGCACCGTTGCTCGTCGCCGTGCCGTTCGGTCCGCTGCTTGCCTGGAAGCGCGGCGACCTTCTGGGCGTGCTGCAGCGGCTCTATGTCGTGGCAGGGGTTGCCTTCGCCGCGGCGATCGCCGTCTTCTACATCGAGCACGGCGGGCCGGTGCTGTCGGTGCTCGGGCTGGCGGCCGGGCTGTTCCTGGTCGCAGGTGCGGCTGCCGATCTGTGGTATCGCGCCGGCATCGGCAAGGTGAAGGCGCATGTCGCCTGGAAGCGGCTGACAGGCCTGCCGCGCTCGGCCTTCGGCACCGCACTTGCGCATGCCGGACTTGGCGTTAGCGTCATCGGCATCGTTGCGGTGTCGGCCTTTTCGACCGAGCATGTGCTCGAGATGAAGCCGGGCGAGACCACCGAGGCTGGAGGCTACACGCTTTCCTTCGACGGTCTCAAGCCGGCGAAAGGGCCGAACTATAGCGAGGAGCGCGGACACTTCACGGTGCGGCGCGGCGGCGCCGTGGTCGCCGATACCTGGTCGGCGAAGCGCCTTTATGCCGCCCGCCAGATGCCGACGACGGAAGCCGGCATCCTCACCTTCGGGGCAAGCCAGCTCTACGTGTCGCTCGGCGATCCGACCAAGGACGGCGGCATCGTCGTGCGCATCTGGTGGAAACCGTTCATCCTGTTGATCTGGGGCGGGACGCTGCTGATGGCGGTGGGTGGCTTCGTGTCGCTCTCCGACCGGCGGCTGCGCGTCGGCGCCCCGCGCCGCAAGGCAAGACCGCTAAAACCGGTCATGGAGGCGACGGAATGATCCGGCCGATCCTCTTCGCCATCGCGTTGTTTCTTTCCGCAGCACCGGCCTTTGCCGTCAATCCCGACGAGGTGCTGGCCGACCCGGCGCTCGAGGCGCGTGCCCGCTCGCTGTCGGCCGAACTGCGCTGCATGGTCTGCCAGAACCAGTCGATCGACGATTCCAATGCCGACCTCGCCAAGGACCTCAGGCTGCTGGTGCGCGAGCGTATCACCGATGGCGACACCGACGAGGAGGTACTGAACTACATCGTTTCGCGCTACGGCGAATTCGTGCTGCTGAAGCCTCGGCTCAGTACCCGCACCATGCTGCTTTGGGGCGCGCCAGTGCTCCTTGTCATCGTAGGTGGCATCTCGCTGCTGGTGTTCGCGCGGCGGCGTGCGGGAAAGCCGACCGGTAGCCCGCTGACGGCGGAGGAGCAGGCAAAGCTCGACGAACTGCTTGGCAGGTGATCACGCCCGCATCTTGCTGACAGCATAATGGCTTCGCAAATCAACCTGCGGTAAGATGCGCGCCCGGGAGCCATCGCAGCATGCGGGGAAGACATGAAGCGCCGTCTTGCAGCAATTCTGATCGCTGACGTCGCCGGTTACAGCCGTTTGAGCCAGATCGACGAAGAGGGCACGCGCCGCTGCTTCCAGGCGGATATGGACGACATCATCCTGCCCAAGATCACCGAACATCACGGCCGGCTGGTGAAGACCATGGGAGACGGCCTACTTGTTGAATTTCACAGCGTTGTCGATGCCTTGCATTGCGCAATAGACGTACAGCGCGAGAAGGCATTGCTAAAAGCATCCGACGATGGAGCGATGCGGCTCGATTTCCGCATCGGCGTCAACCTTGGAGACATCATTGTCGAGGGCGACGACATTCAGGGTGATGGCGTCAATATCGCGGACCGCATACAGGCGCTTGCCGAGCCGGGCGGGATTGCGATCTCCGGCACGACTTACGATCAGGTAAAAACCAAGCTTGATGTCGGCTACACCTCGCTTGGCAGGCAAAAAGCGAAGAGCATCGTCGAGCCGATCCGCGTCTACCGGGTCGTGCTGGATCCGAATAAAGCCCAGACATCGCCGAGAAGCTTCAAGCGTCTGTTGAGGATGCCTGCCGGGCTGGCGGCTGCCATTGCCGTCCTGCTTTTGGCCGCTGCCACAGCTTACTGGTGGCAGCCGTGGGAGCTTGGCCTGACGCCAACGCTGGTCGAGCGCTTCGCCTATCCCTTGCCGGACAAACCTTCGGTGGCGGTGTTGCCGTTCATCAATGTCAGCGGCAATACGGAGCAGGATCATCTGGCGCAGGGGCTGACCGACGACCTGATCACGGAACTGTCCAAGGTTTCGGGGCTCTTCGTCATCGCCAGACATTCAGTATTTGCCATTCGCAACGGTGAAGGAAAGATTCAGGATGTCGCGGCGGAGCTCGGCGTCCACTACGTGCTCGAGGGCACGTTGCAGCGCGCGGGGCCGCGGCTGCGGATCAACGTCAAGCTGATCGACGCGCTGAGCGGACTTTCGGTTTGGGCCGAGCGCTACGACCGCCAATATGCCGACCTTTTCGCAATCCAGGACGACGTCACCGGCAAGATCATCTCCGCGCTCGCGGTGGAACTCAGCGAGGGCGAGCGCACCCAGCTGGAGCGGATACCGAGCGACAATCTGGAAGCCTACGATTACTACATGCGGGCGGAGCAGGAGGGCCTCGCCTACAGCGACGTGGAAACCTATCGGCGCACGCTGTCCTATTATCAGAAGGCGATCGATCTCGATCCGAACTTTGCTGATGCGCATGCCGGCATTGCGCGCGTTGCCGTCGACGTCTGGCGCAACGACTACAACTTCCTCTGGTCGGCGGCTGTGGCGCGCAAGATCGCCTATGATGCGGCCGGACAAGCGCTCAAGCTCGACCCCGACAATGCACGCGCCCACACCGTTCTCGCCCTGCTGCAGCTGGTTGACGGTCGGGCCGCGGAGGCGCGGGACTCGGCAAACCGGGCGGTACAGGCGCAGCCCAACAGTGCGGAGGCCTTCGGCAACCTGGCTTTGATCCTCGCCCATACGGGAAGTCACGAAGAAGCCGTAGCTGAGATGGAAAAGGCTTTGCGGCTCGATCCCGCTCCACCGTCGAGCTTCCGGCTGCTGGCCGGAATCGTCTTTTACACTGCGCGGGACAACAGGCGCGCAATTCCGCTCATCGAGGCGGCGCGGGATGCGCTGCCCAACGCAGAGCCTGCGCGCGAGTACCTGACGGCAGCTTATGCGTATGAAGGGGACCGGGTTCGCGGCGCGAAGGAAAAGGCCAAGCTTCTGGAACTGTTTCCGGACGCCAACCTTACCTACTACCACTATCTCTACGACTACTGGCGCGAAGACGACCTGGAGCACCATCTAGCGGGATTGCGCGCGGCCGGGATTCCGGAATGGCCGTTTGGGTTCGTCGGTTCGGAAGCTGATCAGCTTGATGCAGACGCCTTGCGCAACCTGATCAGCGACAAGACGTGGAGCGGAAAACACAAAAACGGAACGGTGTTCGTCCAGTATTTCGACAAGGCCGGCAATACCGCCTACCGCAGCGCCAATACCAACATCACCGGCACGGTGGAGGTGCAGGGCAACAGGCTCTGCGAGCGGTTCGGCGGCTATTTTCTCGATCGCATGGTGTGCGGGCAAGTTTACAGAAACAAGGACGCCGGACAAGCCGGCGCACAGTATGTTCACGTAACCCCGCAGGCGCTGAAGTTCTTCTCGCTGACCCCGTGAACTCACTTGGCCGACATATCCTGCCAGTCCTTGCGCACCTTGTCGGAAATCAGGGTGCTCTGCACCTCCGACCAGTGCTTTTGGGAGTCGACGACCTTGGTCGGCTTCTTTTCGAAGCCTTCCGCGGCACCGGGATCGTAACTCAGATAGAGCTTGCCATCGATGATCCGCCATGCCTTGGGGTCGATATTGGTCGTGACGGTTCCGAAGGAAACGCCGTCAGCGCAATAGCCGCCGTATTGAGGCGCATATTTGCCTGGTTCGGCGATGAAGCGGTCGCGGTTTTCGGAACTGGTGAAATGCCATTCGGCACCCAGCCAACGATACGAATAGACCGGAGATCCTTCCACGGCCCTGTTCTCGGTGAAATAGGCAACCGGATCGTAGCCCTTGATCGCCACGTCCCCGAAATAGCCGGTATTCACCGGCTCTTGCGCCGAGGCCGGCTGCACAAACGCCAAGAGGATCGCCGCGCCAGCGATAATGTAGGCGGGAGTCCCGCCCGTCTGCTTGCGATATGACATGTGTCCATTCTCCCAGTTCGGGCGATGAGATGCAGCAAGCGCTATTTCCGCTTCGTGCACTCGCCATACAGCCACTCGCCGACCAGGTCGGCCTGCTGGCAAACAGCGCCCGCTTTCAACAGCAGGTCTGCGGCATCCCAGTGGGATCGCCATCCGGCCTGCGTCAACGGCGTGTAGCCGTTGCGTTCCTTCGCCTCTATGTTTGCCTTGTGCGCGACGAGGAAGGCGACGATATCGGCATGACCTTCTTCGGCCGCAGCATGAAGCGGCGACATTTGGTAGAAGTTCTTTTCATCATTGATCAGCGCACCCTTCGATACGAGCAGCTCAACGACATCGAGGTGCCCGCCATAGGCTGCCGCGTGCAACGCCGTCAGGCCGCCCTTGTTTCTGATCTCGATATCGGCGCCTTTTTCGAGAAGGAGTGCGACGACATCCTTGTTTCCGGCAAGCGCCGCGATCAGTAAAGGCGGCTCTCCTGCGGCGTCCGGCTCGGCGATATTCGCGCCCTGATCGATAAGCTGGCCGGCATGTTCGCGATTGCCGCCCCTTGCCGCATCGTGCAGAGCACCACCCCAGGCGAGCGAGATCCCAAGCAAGACACCCAACGCAGATGTTCCGACAACCCTCATCGCATGACCCTTGCCCCAAGGCATCCTCGCCGGATCGAAAGAATATTTAAGGTATCATGAATATATCTGGGGGAGCAAGAAGTACAGCGCTCAACCCGTCGAGGCTGCCTTGGACATTGAAATTTATAGAGCGCTAATTCCTACATTACGAATTTTTCATTATGCGGACAGTTCGCAGTAAGGTTCGGCATCCTATATCTTCGTGCATCGACCGATCCGGCATTGGCCGGGACGAAGACAAGAAGAAGAGAAGGTGCCTAAAATGTTTACGACTCCCTCCCTCAAAACGATGCTGAAGGCGTCCACTGTCGCAGGTCTCGCTGCCGCCGTGTTTGCAACCGGTGTGCCGCTTGAGATCACGCGCTCGTACGCCGAAGCTGTCAATGTTCAAGCTCCGTCGGTCCCGAGCTTTGCGAATGTCGTCGACGCCGTTTCCCCGGCCGTCGTTTCCGTTCGCGTCGAATCCCGCATCAATCCGGCCTCCGACAGCACCGACGGCTTCGCGTTCGATTTCAACGGCCGCGGTTTCGACGATCTTCCCGACGACCACCCGCTGAAGCGCTTCTTCAGGCAGTTCGGCGAACAAGGCCCGAACGGTCCTCAGGGCGGTCCGAACAGAAGGTTTGGCCCGCCGGATGGCAAGGGCCGCCTGCGCCCAGTCGCGCAGGGCTCCGGCTTCTTCATTTCCGAAGACGGCTATGTCGTCACCAACAATCACGTCGTTTCCGACGGCTCGGCCTTTGTTGCCGTCATGACCGACGGGACCGAGTTAGACGCCAAGCTGATCGGGAGGGATCCGCGCACGGACCTCGCGGTGCTCAAGGTTGACGGAAAAGGCCGCAAGTTCACCTATGTAAACTGGGCTGACGACAACAATGTCCGCGTCGGTGACTGGGTCGTGGCGGTCGGCAATCCGTTCGGTCTCGGCGGCACGGTAACGGCAGGCATCATTTCGGCCCGTGGCCGCGATATCGGCTCCGGTCCTTATGACGACTACCTGCAGGTGGACGCAGCCGTGAACCGCGGTAACTCCGGTGGTCCGACCTTCAACCTCAGCGGCCAGGTGGTCGGCATCAACACCGCGATCTTCTCGCCGTCGGGCGGCAGCGTCGGCATCGCCTTCGCGATCCCGGCTTCGACCGCCAAGGACGTCGTTGCCGACCTGATGAAGGACGGTACGGTTTCGCGCGGCTATCTCGGCGTACAGATCCAGCCGGTTACCAAGGACATCGCCGATTCGCTCGGCCTATCGGAAGCAAACGGCGCGCTGGTCGTCTCGGCTCAGGATGGAACGCCGGGCCAGAAGGCCGGCATGAAGGCAGGCGACGTCGTCACTGCCGTCAACGGCGAAACGGTCAAGGATGCCCGCGATCTCAGCCGCCGCATCGGCGCCATGCAGCCTGGCAGCAAGGTCGAAGTGTCGGTCTGGCGCGACAGCAAGGCTCAATCCCTCACTGTTGAACTCGGCACCTTGCCGATCGACCAGAAGGACGCCTCCAACGACGACAATGGTGGTCCGGCACCGCAGCCTGAGGCACCGGCATCCGAAAAGGCGCTTGCCGATCTCGGCTTGACGGTCGGCCCCTCCGATGACGGCAAGGGCTTGACGATCACCGGCATCGACGCGGATTCGGATGCTGCCGACAAGGGCATCAAGCAAGGCGAAAAGATCACCTCGGTGAACAACCAGCAGGTCTCCAACGCCGATGATGTCGTCAAGGTTTTGAACCAGGCGAAGAAGGACGGCCGCACCCGGGCCCTCTTCCAGATCCAGTCCCAGGAAGGTAGCCGCTTCGTTGCGCTGCCGATCAACGGCCAAGGCTGATCCTCCCACCTTGGCCCAAAAAGGGGAGCCGCGATCCGACCTCCGCGCGGCTCCCTTTCTCCATCCTTTTCAAGGACGACGGCGATGACCCCACTGCAACAGGATGACGCTTTGAGCCTTGCCCAAACGCAACCGGCAGGTAATGTCGGCCGGATGAAGATTCTCATCATCGAAGACGATCTCGAAACCGCGGCCTACCTCACAAAGGCCTTTCGCGAGGCAGGCATCATCGCCGATCATGCAAGCGACGGCGAAAGCGGGCTCTTCATGGGGTCCGAAAACAGCTACGACGTGATCGTCATTGACCGCATGCTGCCGCGCCGCGACGGGCTCTCCGTCATCAGCGAGCTGCGGCGCAAGGGCGTCCATACGCCGCTTCTCATTCTTTCCGCCCTGGGGCAGGTCGATGACCGCGTGACCGGCCTTCGCGCCGGCGGCGACGACTACCTGCCGAAGCCCTACGCGTTCAGCGAGCTTCTCGCCCGTGTCGAAGTGCTCGGCCGTCGCAAAGGCACGCCGGAGCAGGACGTGGTCTACCGCGTCGGCGACCTCGAACTCGATCGGCTTTCCCATGAAGTCCGGCGCGGCGGCAAGGAAATTCCGCTCCAGCCGCGCGAATTCCGCCTTCTCGAATACCTGATGAAGAATGCCGGGCAGGTCGTCACGCGCACCATGCTGCTCGAGCATGTCTGGGATTACCATTTCGATCCGCAGACGAACGTCATCGACGTGCATGTCTCGCGCCTGCGCTCGAAGATCGAGAAGGACTTCAGCCGGCCGCTGCTGAAGACGATCCGCGGTGCGGGATACATGATCAAGGACGAGGGATGAGCCGTTTTTGGTTTCTCTTCAAGTCCACCGCAGTCCGTCTTTCGGCCCTTTATATCCTGCTTTTTTCAATCTGCGCCGCAACGCTCGTCTTCTACGTGACGGCGATGTCGCAGCGGCTGCTCAGCGGGCAGATCCGCGAGGCCGTCCAGCAAGAAGTCGATGTGGTCAGGCGTGCGTATGATCTGGGGGGCATGAACGCGCTGCTGCGCGCGATGGAGCGCCGCACGCGTCAGCCGGGCGCAAATCTCTATGTCATCGCCGGCCCGTCGGGCGATATCCTTGCGGGCAACGTCGCCTCGGTGCAGCCGGGCGTCTTTGAGGAAACCGGTTGGACCTCCGTTCCCTTCTTCTATCAACGCTACGCCGATAGCGGGGTCGACCGCCGCCACATGGCGATCGCCAATATCTTCGTGCTCGACAACGGCCTGCGCATTCTCGTCGGCCGCGATCTCGGCGAGCCCGAGCGCTTCCGCGTGCTGGTGCGCCAGGCGCTGATGATCGCGCTTGCGATCATGGGCCTCGGCGCCATCATCATCTGGTTCGGTATCGGCCGCAACGCGCTGAAGCGGATCGATCGCATGTCCGCCGCAAGCAAGAAGATCATGGCGGGCGACCTCTCGCAGCGCCTGCCGGTCGGCGGCTCGGGCGACGAATTCGACCGCCTGTCGGTTTCGCTGAACACGATGCTGGAGCGCATCGAAAAGCTGAACGAGGGCCTGCGGCAAGTTTCCGACAACATTGCCCACGACCTCAAGACGCCGCTGACGCGACTGCGCAACAAGGCCGCTGATGCGATTGACACGGCCAATGAGGATCAGCGCCGCCTGGCTCTGGACGGGATCATCTCGGAATCCGATCAACTGATCCGAACCTTCGATGCGCTTTTGATGATCTCGCGGGTGGAAGCGGGTTCTGTCGCCGCGGAGATGTCGCCAATCGAGCTTTCGACGATTGTTGCCGACAGCGCCGAACTTTACGAGCCCGTTGCGGATGAGGCCGGACTTTTGCTGACATCCAGCATCGAACCCGGCATATCCATCCAAGGCAACCGCGAACTGATCGGCCAGGCGATCTTCAATCTGATCGACAACGCGATCAAATATTCCGGGGATGGCACGGGCGGTGAAATCAGCCTGAAGCTGTTGCGCCGGCCTGACGGCATTTGCCTTTCGGTCGCCGACCACGGGCCGGGCATCCCCGCCGACAAGCGCGAGGATGTCGTCAAGCGCTTCGTGCGGCTTGACGAGAGCCGGTCGAAGCCCGGCACGGGGCTTGGCCTTTCGCTCGTCGAGGCAGTGATGGAACTGCATGGCGGCACGCTGGAGCTTTCCGATACAGATCCGGAAAAAGAAGACAGTCGTGGCCTTACCGTCAGCGTGATTTTCCCCGTCAAGCCGGCTTAGGGTTGGCCGCCCCGGATTGTGACCCTAGGTTAGGGGCTCGTATGGCAGCGCTGATTCCGGGCGCGGCGGCACCGGGAGGTGAAATGCTGACGAATTCGACACACAGCCTGAAGAACGTGGGTGGCGGTTTATTGCGACCGCTGAACCAATCCGAGCTCAAGCTGGCGCTCGCCGACCTGCAGGATATCGGCAGGCACGAACCGGCCGTCGCGGCACTGCTGAAGGCAGGTGGTCCGCTATCCGACTTCATCGCTGCGGTACTGACGCTTTCGCCCTATCTTCGCGAGATTGCCAATATAGACAATGCGGTTCTCGCTGCTGCGATTTCATCGCCTGTCGAGCCGCAGATCGAAGTGCTGATTGCTGAGGCGCGCGACTGCTGGAAGCCCGAAGACGGGATTTCGCCTGCCGAATCTGCCGTCATGAGCCGGTTGCGGACCATCAAGCGGAAAGTGGCATTTCTTGTCGCTCTCGCCGATCTCGCCGGGCTCTTCGACGGGCGGCAGACGACGGCCTGGCTGAGTGCCCTGGCCGAAGCCTCGGTCAAAGCCGCGATCGATCATCTTTTGCTGTCTGCCCATGAGGCCGGCAAACTGCAATTGAGGGACGCCGAAAATCCGAGCGAAGGTTCCGGTCTGGTCGTGCTCGGTATGGGAAAGCTCGGCGCATCGGAACTGAACTATTCGTCCGATATCGATCTTGTGGTTTTCTTCGACGAGCATGCCGGCATCGTGCCTGATCCGGATGATGCGATCGACATCTTTCCGCGGATGATGCGGCGGCTGGTGCGAATCCTTCAGGAGCGCACGGCCGACGGATATGTCTTCCGTACCGATCTGCGCCTGCGTCCCGATCCCGGTTCGACACCGCTTGCGATCCCGGTCGATGCCGCGATGATCTACTATGAAGGGCGCGGCCAGAATTGGGAGAGGGCAGCCTTCATCAAGGCGCGGCCCGTTGCCGGGGATATGAAGGCGGGAGAGGGGTTCGTGCGCGGGCTTGCGCCCTTCGTCTTCCGCAAGTATCTGGACTATGCGGCGATCGCAGACATTCATTCGATCAAGCGGCAGATCCACGCGCACAAGGGCCACGGCGCAATTGCGGTCAAGGGGCACAATGTCAAGCTCGGCCGCGGCGGCATCCGCGAGATCGAATTTTTCGTGCAGACGCAACAGCTGATTGCCGGCGGGCGCATGCCGGCGCTGCGCAGCCGCGGCACGGAGCAGACGCTTGCCGAACTGACCAAGGCGAAATGGATCGATGCGGAAACCCGCGACGAACTGACGGAGGCCTACTGGTTTCTCCGTGATGTGGAACACCGCATCCAGATGGTGCGCGACGAGCAGACGCATTTGCTGCCGGAAACAGAGGCCGATCTGAAGCGCATCGCCTTCATGATGGGCTTTACGGATACGCCGAGTTTTGCTGAGCGGTTGGTGGAGGTGCTGCGCACCGTGGAGCGGCGCTATGCGCGGCTCTTCGAGCAGGAGACCAGGCTGTCGACCGATACCGGAAATCTGGTGTTCACAGGCCAGGCCGACGATCCGGATACGCTGGAGACGCTGAAGAAGCTCGGCTTCAAGCGCACGTCCGATATTTCCCGCATTATCCGCACTTGGCATTACGGCCGCTATCGCGCGACACAATCCGTCGAAGCGCGGGAGCGGCTGACGGAGCTCGCGCCGGAGCTGCTTCGCGTCTTCGGCGAAAGCAAGCGGGCTGACGAGGCGCTGCTGCGCTTCGACAGCTTCATTTCCGGCCTGCCGGCCGGTATTCAGCTTTTCTCCTTGCTCGGCAGCAATCCGGCGCTGCTTTCGCTGATCGTCAACATCATGTCCTCGGCGCCAAAGCTTGCCGAGGTGATCGCCGCCAAGCCGCACGTCTTCGACGGCATGCTCGATCCGGGACTGATGGCGGAGCTGCCGACGCGTGACTATCTCGGCGAACGTTTGAAGGCATCGCTGGCGCAGGCGGGCCACTACGAGGAGGTGCTGGACCGGCTGCGCATCTTTGCCGCCGAGCAGCGCTTCCTGATCGGCATCCGGCTCTTGACCGGCGCGATCAACGGGCTGATGGCAGCTCGCGCCTTCACCCATCTGGCCGACCTTGCGATTGAAGCCGCGCTCGATGCGGTCAGGCAGGAAATGCGGGCGGCACACGGCGATTTTCCCGGCGGCAAGGTCGCCATTGCCGGCATGGGCAAGCTTGGCAGCTTCGAGCTGACGGCGGGCTCCGACATCGATCTCATCCTGCTCTACGACTATGACGATGCCGCTTGCGAATCCGACGGCGGGAAGCCATTGGATGCCGTGCGTTACTTTACACGCATGACGCAGCGGCTGATCGCGGCGTTCTCGGCGCCGACCGCCGAAGGCGTCCTCTACGAAGTTGACATGCGGCTTCGCCCCTCGGGAAACAAGGGCCCGGTCGCCACGCGCATCAGGTCTTTCGAGAAATACCAGCGCGACGAGGCTTGGACATGGGAGCATATGGCGCTTAGCCGCGCCCGTTTGATCTGTGGTGATCAGAGCCTGATGAGCGAGGCGGAACGGATCATCCGCGAGGTTCTCTCAAAGAGACGCGATGCCGCAAAGGTGAGCCGCGACGTCGCTGAGATGCGCGAACTGATCGACAAGGAGAAAGCGCCGGACGGCATCTGGGATCTGAAACTTATTCCGGGCGGCGTCATCGATATCGAATTCATTGCGCAATATCTGGCGCTGATTTCGCCGGTGAGGAGCGTAACGGCGAAGATCGGCGGGATGAATACCGGTGAGGCGCTGAAGACGCTCGGGGCGAAGCTTCTGCCGGCGGCCGACCTCGACCTCTGCCTGGAGGCGTTCACCCTCTATACGGAGCTGTCGCAGCTGATCCGGCTTTGCATCGACGGGCCTTTCGATCCCGCCGAGGCGCCGTCCGGGCTGACGGAGCTGGTGTGCAGGGCAGGGGACTGCCCGGACGTCAAGACGCTTGAAGGCGAGATCAAACGGCTTTCGAAGGCTGTTCGGAAGATATTCCAGGCGACGGTGAATTCCTAACGCGCTCCGTCCGGAATGCGGAACGAGACGACGGTGCCGATCGCCTCACGCGAACGGATGCGCATCTTGCCGTCGTGAAGTGCCGTCAGCGAGCGGGAGATGGCGAGGCCGAGACCGGAACCGCCCTTGCTCTTGGCATATTGACTCTGAACCTGCTCGAAAGGTTGGCCAATCTTCGTGAGCGCTTCGTGCGGGATGCCAATCCCGGTATCGGCGATCGTGACGATGACGCCCGCCGCATCGCGGCGGGTGCGGAGCGCGATACGGCCGCCGTCGTTGGTGAACTTCACCGCATTGGAGAGAAGGTTGAGGAGGATCTGCTTCATGGCGCGGCGGTCTGCCGTCAGCGTCATGCCATCACAAACGCGCTGCTCGATGACGATGTTCTTCTGGGCGGCCGGAATGGCGGTGAAGCGCAGGCTTTCCTCGATCAGCGGCGCAAGATCGATCTTCTCGCGGTGCAGTTTCATGTGCCCTGCCTCGATCTTCGACATATCCAGGATATCGTTGATGACGTTGAGCAGGTGCTTGCCGCTGTCATGGATGTCGCGGGCATATTCGTCGTATTTCAGCGAACCGAGCGGGCCGAACATCTGGTTCTGCAGAATTTCGGAGAAGCCGAGGATGGCGTTGAGCGGCGTGCGCAGCTCATGCGACATGTTGGCAAGGAATTCCGACTTCGCCTTGTTCGCCGCTTCCGCGCGTTCCTTCTCGGCCTGGTAGTTGGCGTTTGCGACCGAAAGAGCAGCTTTCTGACTTTCGAGCGTCTGACGCGATGCCTTGAGGTCGCCGATGGTCGCGATGAGACGCCGCTCGGATTCGCGCAGGCGCTCCTGGTTGCGCTTCAAAAGCGTAATGTCGGTGCCGACCGAAACCATGCCGCCGTCGCGGGTGCGGCGTTCGTTGATCTGCAGCCAGCGCTCATCGGCAAGCTGGACCTCGGTCGTGCGCGAATGGCCGGCGCCATCGGCGTTGGCCATGCGGCGCTCGATGACCGGCCGGGCGGCTGCAGCGTTGACCACGCTGCGCTCGGTGCCTGGAACGAGGACGCTGTCCGGGAGCCCGTAGGCCTGCTGGAAGTGGACGTTGCACATCACCAGGCGGTCATTCTTGTCCCAGAGAACGAAGGCTTCCGACGTGCATTCGATCGCGTCCGCAAGGCGCTGGTCGGCCTCGGCGTAGCGCTGCGCGAGGCGATGCTGCTCGGTCACGTCCATCGCGATGCCGATCATGTGGACGCGGCCGGAATTGCTGCGGATCATCTGGGCGCGGGCGCGCATCCACACATAGTGGCCGCCGGCATGGCGCATGCGGAAGATCTGGTCGACCTGGCCGGAACTGCCCTTGGCGACAGAGCGTGCGATTTCGTGCAGCCCGCCGTCTTCCGGATGCATCAGCCGCGCCGCGTCGCCGAAGGAAAGCGATTTGTCGGAAGCCGGCAGGCCGAGCATGCCGTACATCGAACGCGACCAGAAGAATTCGCGGCTGTCGAAATCGAAATCCCAAAGCCCGCAGCGGCCGCGCGAAAGTGCTGTCTCGACGCGCTGGTTCGATTCGACGAAGATCTCGTCGGCGTCCCGGGCGCGCTTGACCTGCATGTAGTAGGCGTAAAGGATCACCAGCAAGATCGACGAAATGCCGGCAAACAGCGTCACGTTGAGTGTCAGCTCTTCGCGCCAGAGCCTGCCGATCTCGTCCAGCGAGGTTGCTGCGATGATATAGCCGCCGGTGCTGCCGACGAGGGTGATTTCGGCGTAGTGCGGATTGCCGCTGATCGTCGTTTCAATGACGCCGGCCCGATCCCCGAAGCGGCGGATGGCGGAAACCTCGGGAAAGAAATCGCCGGCATTCGATCCGACATAGGCAAGGCCCGCGGTGGATGCGGCGAAGACTTTGCCGCTCGTCTGCACGAGCAGGATGAAGGAGCCGCTGCCGAGACGGTCCTGTGGCAGGAATTTCGCAAGTTTCGCTTGGGCTTCGGCGGCTCTGCCGTTGTCGAAGAGATCGCTGGAACCGGCAAATACGGCCGCGGCGGTCGCGGCCGAAAGTGCGGTCGCATGCCGGGCGGCTGCGCCCATGCGAGTATATTCCGACATCATCCCGAAAAGATGCGAGCATGCGACGACGGCAAGGAATGCCACGATCAGTGCCGGGATGGCGCGCTTTAGGATGATTTCGGTGTGCGGAAGGCGGCTTGCTATCGGCTTGGAGATCGCCGCGGTGCGGTTGGAGGCATTGCCGTGCCAGGCACGAAGCCCTTCAAAATCAACACGCAGCCGCCCTCCGGCCGCAGTTGCCCGCCGCACGTTCATCATCACTAGCCTTGATCCCTCGTGTGATTCGCAGCGCCGCTCGCTCGAACCTCACTCAATGAATCATTACTGATTCGCCGTGTCCAGAGGGAAAGGTAAAAATCTGTTAACTATCTATAAGTGCTGGTTTTTTGCCGAGACGTTTCAAAGCGCCGCAGGGTCGCGCGGCGCCTCTGGCGAGCAAATCACCCCTTCAGCGTGCGCTCGACGATGTCGCGAACGTCCGTCGAAAGGGCGGGTGCTTGTTCGATCTCCGTCAGGGCAGCGCGGGCCAAACCGGCGCGCACCGGCTCCAGCGACCGCCATGAACGCATGGAGGTCAGGATGCGGGCAGCAAGCTGCGGATTACGCTGGTCGATATCGAGGATCTCGCGCGCCAGGAAACGATAGCCTTCGCCATCGGCCCGGCCGAAGCCGGTGGGATTGGTGAAGGCAAACGTGCCGACAAGCGCGCGAACGCGGTTCGGATTGGTGCGCTTGAAGAGCGGACTTTCCATCAGCCTGCGGACCCGGTCGAGCGCGCTGGGTCCAGGGATGGTTGCCTGCACGGAAAACCACTTGTCGATGACGAGGGCGTTTTCCACGAAGTCGTCCCGGAATGTTGAAAGCGCGGCGATCGCTTCACCGCTTTCGGGAAAGCGGTGTGCCAGGACTGTCAGCGCGTGCAGCCTCTCGGTCATGTTGTTTGCGGCGTCGAACGCAGCCTTGGCGCGTGCTGGGCCATTCTCCACATAGGAAAGGTAGGTCAGCGCGGCATTGCGTAGCGCCCGGCGGCCGGCGCTTTTTGCGTCAGGGCTGAAGTCGCCCGGCGTTGTCATTTTCTCGAAGAGACCGGTAAAGATTGCGATTCCACGATCTGCAATCTGCTTCATGACGGCCTGGCGCCCGGCGTGTATCGCGTCCGGATCATTATTGCTGCCGAGTTCGCGCGAGATGTCGGATTCGCTCGGCAGGGCGAGCGCCTGGGCGCGGAAGGCGGGCTCAAGGCTCTCGTCGGCGGCGGCATGAAGCAGTGCATCGATGGAGGTCTGTTCGCAGGCAATCGCTTTGCCTTCACGCGCATCGCGCGCTGCCTTCAGCAGGTTCGGCAATGCCAGATCGGTCAGCGCCTGCCAGCGAGCGAAATGGTCCGTCTCGTGACGGGCGAGCAGCGCGAGGTCGGCGGGGCTTTGGTCGAGATGCAGGTTGATCGGTGCCGAAAAGCTGCGGTTGATCGAAACGACCGGCCGCGATCCGATGCCGTGGAGAACAGCAGTCTGCGTTCTGCCGATGAGATGCAGCACCTCTCCGGTATACTCGGCTCCTTCGACGGAGGCCGGCTCGATCTTGCCGCCGTTTTCGCCGAAAAGGGCGAGGCTGAGCGGGATATGCATCGGCTTCTTGTCGGTTTGGCCCGGCGTCGCCGGAACCATCTGCTCCAGAGACAGGCTGAAGGTCTTGGCGGTCGCATCGTAGCTTCCGGAGGCGGTGACGAGCGGCGTGCCGGCCTGGTGGTACCAAAGCGAGAACTGCGCAAGGTCGCGGCCGCTCGCATCCTCGAAGCACTTGACGAAATCCTCGATCGTGACCGCCTGGCCGTCATGGCGATCGAAATAGACGTCCATGCCCTTTTTGAAGGTCTCCTTGCCGAGCAGGGTGGCGATCATGCGGGTGACTTCGCTGCCCTTCTCGTAGACCGTTGTTGTATAGAAGTTATTGATTTCCCGATATTTCGTCGGGCGAACCGGGTGGGCGAGAGGGCCGGCGTCCTCCGGAAACTGCTCCGACTTCAGATGCCGGACCTCGGCAATGCGCTTGACCGGACGCGAGCGCTGATCGGACGAGAATTCATGGTCGCGATAGACGGTCAGGCCTTCCTTGAGGCAGAGCTGGAACCAGTCGCGGCAGGTAATGCGGTTTCCGGTCCAGTTGTGGAAGTATTCGTGCGCGATGATCGCTTCGATATTGGCGTAGTCGGCATCGGTTGCGGTTTCCGGATCGGCGAGAACATATTTGTCGTTGAAGATGTTGAGGCCCTTGTTCTCCATCGCCCCCATGTTGAAGTCGGAAACGGCGACGATCATGAAGATGTCGAGATCGTATTCGCGTCCGAAGGCCTCCTCGTCCCACTTCATGGATCGCTTCAGGGCGTCCATGGCATAGGCTGCACGCGGCTCCTTTCCATGCTCGACGTAGATCTTCAGGGCAACCTCCCGGCCGGACATCGTCGTGAACGTGTCCTCGATGACGCCGAGATCGCCGGCGACGAGCGCGAAGAGATAGCTCGGTTTCGGATGCGGATCGAACCAGGCCGCGAAATGCTTGCCTTCGCCATAGCCGGCGCCGCCGAGGAAGTTGCCGTTGGAAAGCAGAAGCGGATTGGCGGCCTTGTCGGCGATGATGTTGACAGTATAGGGCGCCAGGACATCCGGACGGTCTGGGAAATAGGTGATGCGGCGGAAGCCCTCGGCCTCGCATTGGGTGCAGTAGATACCGCCGGTGCGGTAGAGGCCCATCAGCTGGGTATTGGCTTGCGGATTGATGATCGTCGAGATCGTCAGTTCGAAGGGGTCGGCTGCGGGAAGGTTGTAGACGGCCAGGCTATCGGCTGTCGCCGTATATTGCTCGGCCGGCATTTCCATCTGGTCGAAGAGCAGGCCGGAAAGTGAAAGCTCGTCGCCGTCGAGAACGAGCGGCGCCTTCGGGTCGGCACCTTCGCGGCGATGGAAGATCAATCGCGCTTCGACTTTTGTTTCTGTGGGATCAAGGTCGAAGGTCAGGTCCACGCGTTCCAGAACGAAATCGGTGGGGCGGTAATCTGCCAGATTGATGACCTGGCCCGTGTCTGTACGCATAGTGTTCCCTGAAGACCTTTATCGATATGGGCTGGGACAGACGCGAATGCTCTGCCATAGGTTTTGCAGCATCATCACATTAAAGTCTGAACTAAACTTAAAGCGAAATGGAGGGAGTGCAAGTTTTGATGGCCGCAATTGGCGGAGATGCTTAGATGACGAGCGGATGGGCGTGCACTATCTAAGATTGAGCGCGGCCTTTATGACAGCATCGTCTTCGGTCCGCTGGACGACGACGCCGTGCCACCCGAGACCGTCATAGTCTTCGTATCCCAAGGTCTTCGCAAATGCGACGATCGACCCGTTGTTGTCGTAATAGCTGCCGCGGGATTTGCCTGTCTGATTTTGCAGCGCGAAATGGGTGAAGAGAAGCGCCGGATTACTTGCGGCGATGATCCTGCTTGCACCATCGAGCAGCATGACGGTCGTCTTTTGCGCGACCTGCGGCGGCAAGTTGGCCTCTTTGTCGACGATCGCCTGTCCCTGGTTTTGCCAGTCGAAATAGACGCCGAGCGTCCCGACGATCGCCCCGTCGACTTTGCCGCCTTCGCGGACGCCGGTGGCATAGACAAGCGCGGTCCGGCCGTCGTGCAGCGGGCTGGGGCGGACCTCGTCTACGATGTAGTCGTCGCCGCACTTGCAATGCGCCGCCGCCTGGAACCAGGCGTCGCCGGCAAGCGAACGGTTGGTGACTTTGCGCTGGAACTGGGGATTTGCCGAGGCGACGATACGTCCGGAAAGATCGGTCAGCACGAGGTCCAGATAGACCGTGTAGAACCGGTTTATCACGCCGAGCCGCTCGGACGCAAAGCGTGTCTTGTCGCTGCCCGGCTCCTGCAGGGCCTGCCACAATGCGGTATCGGTTGCCCACCATCGCACGTCGGCCGTCCGTTCGAAGAGGTTGCGCACGATAAGCTGGACGAGGGTTTGCGCAAGGTCCGTCAACCTCACGCCTTCCATCTCGTTCACCAGCGATTCCGCCATCGTCCGCGACAGCCCGATGCGGCCAAGGACGTTGCTCTCGAATTTTCCCGCGATATCGCTTGCAACCTGCGCCAGACGCTGCACCTCGTTGGCAACGACGGCAAAGCCCTTGCCGGTCTCGCCCGCGCGAGCGGCCTCGATCAGTGCGTTGATCGCCAGCAGCTTGATCTGCTTTACCACATGGGTGTTGGCTAAACTGAAATGCTCAAGATCAGTACCGATCCCTTCCGTCACAATGCGCATGGAACGCGGCGTTGCGGTCTGCTGTGTCTGATCGCTTGTCTTAAGCGGCATCATGGAGGTGATCCTGGCAACAATTGAGGTGGCGGTTATGAAAGCGATTGGTGCGATACTGCTGAAATCAATGCGAGTTTATGGTTTTCAAAAGATTAAGAGTTGAAATGTTCAAGCAAACATTTTTGGGCACATCTGTTTTATGCTAATTTTTTGTGCAACTGTGCGCCGTAATGCGGGAGAACTGGATGCGCCGGCGCCTTTTTTCGCTTTTGGACTGTTCTTCGAGCGCAGCCCCTGCCACAGTCAGGTTGCGTCGAGTCTGACGTATCTCCCCGCTTCAAATAACTGGCGCACGAGTTTCTGACATGCAGTCGGCTTTCGAAAACCCGATGAGAGGAATCCTGATGAAGGTCTCATCGGTGGTGGTCTTTCTCGGCATGCAGACCTTCATCAAGCTCGCCGGTTCCGATGTCGCGCCGGGGCAGGTGACCTTCTATCGCTCCTTCTTCGCGCTCTTCCCGATCATGGGTTATCTTGCTTATCGCCGACAGTTGCGGGCGGCCTTCCATACGGCAAATCCGATTGGCCATCTAAAGCGGGGCACGATCGGCATCCTTTCCATGGGCTTCGGGTTTTACGGCCTCCTGCATCTGCCGCTGCCGGAGGCGATTGCGCTCGGCTATGCGACACCCTTGGTCGCGGTCATTTTCGCGGCAGTCTTCCTCGGGGAGACAGTTAGAATATACCGTTGGAGTGCGGTTTTCTTCGGTATCATTGGCGTTGCCATCGTCTCATGGCCCAAGCTTACGCTGTTCAGGCAGGGCGGCATGGAGGCAGAGCAGGGGGTCGGGGCGTTGTGCGTCCTGATGTCCGCCGTGCTTGCCGGCATGGCGATGATCCAGGTCCGCAAGCTCGTCGAAGAGGAAAGGACGGCGACGATCGTTCTCTATTTTTCGATGATCGCCTCGATCTTCTCGCTCGCGACGCTGCCGTTCGGCTGGGCCTTGCTCGATCTCAACACGAAGTCTCTGCTGGTCTGCGCAGGCTTTTGCGGTGGCATCGGACAAATCCTTTTGACGGAGAGCTACCGTCACGCTGATGTGTCGACAGTGGCGCCGTTCGAATACACGTCGATCCTGCTTGGCGGCATTGTCGCCTATTTCGTGTTTGGCGATGTCCCGGGGGTCCATATGATGATCGGAACGGCGATTGTGATCGCAGCCGGCATATTCATCATCTACCGCGAGCATCAACTCGGGTTGGAACGCCGCAAAGCCCGCAAAGCCGGTACGCCGCAGCCCTGATCGGATCAAGGCAGAAAAGCCGCCTGCCGATTGTCCAACCCGGCCGGGTTGCACTGGCGAAATTTAAGGATACCAATCGGCCCCCAAATATGGTTTCTAAATATGACGAAACTTCATTTATTCAAAGCCTTGCATGTCTGATTGGCCGCTGATGCCGGATCCTGGTCCAAGTGCTTAGCTGCTGCGAACGCTGGCTTGCGAGCGGGACGCCCATGAAATTTACGGCAGAAGAACTGGCGCGGCACCCTGATTTTCTGCTCAGCATCCGTCATCTGGCCGGGGCTCTGCGCGGCATGTTCCAAGCCGGTCCGCGCCTTGCCCGTCTGCTCACCTCCCACCAGCGCTGGCTCCTCACGCAGACCGCCTATGCGCTCGCCATGCAGTACGATCCTGGCGATCCCTCTTCGGGGCTTTCCGCAGTTTCGCTGACGACGCTGATAACACGACACAAGGTCGCGAGCCGCAACACGGTTTTGAACTTCATCGAAGAGCTCTTCACCTATCGCTTCATCACCCATGCACCGGGTGAAGAGCGCCGCCGCCCGCGTCATTTCGAACCGGCCGAAGTCAGCAATCAGGCAATGTACGGCTGGCTTCTCGCCAATCTCGCCGCCCTCGACATGTTGGACCACGGCGATCGCGCCGGCTGCCTGCAGGCCCATCCAGAGCTCCTTCGGATTGCCCAGCCGCTCGTTGCCCGCGGCTGCCTCGAAGATGCGGCCTGGCGGGAGCCGCCGGAGCCAATTGCGCTCTTTCTTTGGACGGAAGCGGGCGGTCTGGTCGTGGACCATCTCATGGCTCGAATTGACCTTAATGGTGGCGACACGGAAAGGTTCGATGTCGGCCGCGTCGAAACGCGCAATCTGGCCGGCGATTTCATGATGTCGCGAACGCACCTCCAGCGCCTCTTTGCAAAGGCGGTGCAACAAGGCTGCCTTGGCTGGTACGACGAGCCCAGGAAGACGCAGTTATGGGTGTCGCGCGATTTCGTCAGGGAATATTGCAGCTGGCAAGCTGTCAAGTTTGCCTATGTCGAGGACGCCTTTGACGTTGCCCGGGCAAGGCTGGAATGCGTGCCGGCCAAAATGCTGGCGCAAGCTTAAAGCGCGATCGCCGCGATTTCTTTGACCAGCGGGCCTGGCTCTGCGGTGGAAAGCTCGCGCTGATACTCCCTCGCGGCGCAGACGGCAGCGCGGATATGCTCGATCGTGTCGATATTGCGCAGAAGCGAAACGAGTACTGCAGACATCAAAAAACTCCGATCGCGCGCCCGGGCCGGGCCGCGCTCATCTCAGTATTCCTGGAAATCCACGAAGATTGCGGAGGGCCGCGTCGTGCGGCCGCCGATGCCGGTCCCGCGGGCGATCATCTGCTCGTTGGTCGCAAAGCCCAAGCGGCTGTAGCCTTGCGTGGTGCGAGCCGGATCACTCGCCAGGCGGAGGGTTTCAAACCCGCAGTGTATAGGACGAAAACTTGCGTTCATTGCCTTGGTTCCTGTCAGATTCCTCCCAAGACAGGGTATATATTGCAGTGCAGCATCGATTCTGCAATGCGCCAAAATAGGATACAGCCATGCGACAAATGCATGGGTGGTTTCATGAAAACTTAATATTTGTCTATTTTCTAATCAGTTCGAGCGACTTAAGCCGTGCCTGAAACGCCAGGAGATCACTCCAAGCCAGCCGCTTGTTGATCGGCGCGGTCAGGAGATCCTGCGGGTGTAGCGTTGCGATTGCCGGTATCGTCAGCGGCCCGGCACCGATCTCTTTCCACTGCCCGCGCAGGCCGTGGATGGTGTCGCTCTCGCCGAAGAAGAAGCGGGCGGCGAAATTGCCGAACAGCAGGATTACCTTCGGTTCGGCAAGCGCGATCTGGCGTTCGATGAAGGGACGGCAGATTTCCATCTCGGCGACAGAGGCGACACGGTTGCCTGGCGGACGCCAAGGAATGACCTGCGTCAGAAGAATGCCGTCCCGATCAAGCCCAATGGCCGCCAGCATCCTGTTGAGAAGTTCTCCCCCGCGCCCGGCAAAAGGCGTGCCCTCGCGGTCGTCGTCGGCGCCAGGTGCCGACCCGATCACCATAATGCCGCTTGCAGCGTTGCCCGTCGCAAAGATCGTCGAACGCGCACTGTGCTTGAGATTGCAGCCGTTGAAGGCCTCGATCGCGGTCTTGAGCTCTCCGAGCGAACGCGCACTCTCGGCCGCAAAGCGCGCGTGCTGCACGGCTTCGCCATCAGGAATGGCAGGCTGAGGTCGAGGGGCTGCGCGCTCAGCCGGCGCTGCGGCTTGACGTTGCGCCACCGCTGGCCGCTCGGGCTGGGTCGGGCTTTGCGGAGGAGCAGCGGCGTTGGCCCGCGCCGCCTTCATCGCCTCGAACTCGGCGAAGCGGTCGACTGCCTCCTCCTCCAGCAGCCATTCGACGCCGGCTTGTGCATGGAAATGCAGAAGCGCGGCAAGCTCGGCCGGGGAAAGTTCGTTGACGGAAACCATACGGCGACCTTAGCGAAGTGGCAGCAGCAATGAAAGGGCGGGTACCGTGCTCTGCGGCTATTGCACAGTCCATTGCGCGATGTCGTCGCGTTCGCCGATCAGGGCAAGCCCGTGGGCAATGGAGAGAAGCTCGCCGCCGGTCTCGATCTTGCCGGCGTCGAAGCGTTCGGTGAAGATGCGACGGACGGCAGGCACGAAGGATGTGCCGCCGGTCAGAAAGACCTTGTCGATGTCGCCGGGCTTGGTCTCTGTCTTCTCCAGAACGTCGTCCAGCGCGCCTTCGATACGAGCCAGATCCTCCGCGATCCAGCTTTCGAAGTCCTTCCGTCGAATGATGCGATGGCCGCCGCGGCCGAGCGGGCCGAAATCGAATGGTGCTTCGTCTGCCGAAGACAGTGCCATCTTGGTGGCCGAGATCGCCTGATAGAGCGGATAGCCCTCGTCGTGATCGACGAGATCGATGAAGGTTTCGAGCTTCTCCGGCTCGAGCGCCGTGCGGACCAGTTTCCTCAGGTCCTCGAATTCGCGCGAGGTCTTGAAGATCGAAAGCTGGTTCCAGCGGCCGAAGCTCGAATAATAGTTCGACGGCACCTCAAGGATCTTGTCGAAGCTCTTGAAATGACTCCCCTTGCCGATCTGCGGCGCGACGATGTTGTCGATCATCCGGTAGTCGAAATGATCGCCCGCGACGCCGACGCCCGAATGGCCGACCGGCGTTGCCGTCAGCTTGCCGGCAACGGTTTCGAAGCGGATCAGCGAATAGTCCGTCGTGCCCCCACCGAAATCGGCAACGAGCACCGTCGCGTCCGACTTCAGGTTCTGCGCGAAGTAGAAGGCGGCGGCAACCGGTTCGTAGACGTAATGGATTTCCGGAAAGCCGAAGCGCAAGAGCGCTTTGTTGTAGCGTTCGGTTGCAAGCGCCGGATCGGGATTGGCGCCGGCGAAGTGCACCGGCCGCCCTGTCACGATGCGCGTCACATCCCTCGACCAGTTTTCGCCCGCATAGGCGCGCAGCCGCCGGATGAAGACGTCCATCAGGTCTTCGAAGCTGTGGCGCTTGGCAAAGATCAGCGTGCCCTGGAAGAGGGGGCTTGCCGCGAAGGTCTTGATCGACTGGAGGAAGCGGCAGTCGCCGGGATTGTCGATGAACTGGCGGATTGCCGCATGCCCGGCCTCGACCTTCAGGGCCGATGTGCCGAGCTGCGGATCCTTCATGAAGGAAAGCGCCGTGCGCATGCTGTCGGCCGTGCCTTCAGCGCTGGTGAACGCCATGGAATGCGTCGTCCCGCCATTGGCCGTTGCGAGAACCGTATTCGTCGTGCCGAAGTCGAAACCCAGCGCCTGAGCCATGCCCGCACCTCTTCATGCCGATTGTGATTGAGACCGGAGCCTTGCTCCGCATGAAGGACGCACGCGCGCCCAAAATTTAGGAGGGCGCGTGATGCCATAGAGGGGCGACACATTCAAGAGGGAAGGCGTCGGGCGTTGTGCCAATCTGGTGGTGGCCCCCCATCCGCCTTGCCGGCGCCTTCTTCCCGTAGTCGCGGCGAAGGCGATATGCCCCGCTCGCTTGCCCACTTCTCCAACGTCGAGCGAGGCGCGTCCGCATCTCCCCGCAGGCGGGAGAGGGTTGGGGTGAGAAGCAATGCGCGAAAGCCCGACCGAAAGATCACTCCGCCGCGATCGCCGTCGGCTCCTCTTCGTCCGGCACCGCTTCCTTTCGCTGCCAAAGCCTCTGAAGCCAGCTGTTCAGCCGGCCCATCTCGATGAAGATAACCGGCGTGATGAAGAGCGTCAGAGCCTGGGAAACGACGAGGCCGCCGACGACGGCGACACCCAAGGGCTGGCGCAGCTCGGAGCTGGCACCGGTGCCGAGCGCGATCGGAAGGGCGCCGAGAAGCGCACAGAAGGTCGTCATCATGATCGGCCGGAAGCGCCGCACGCAGGCCTCGTGAATGGCCTCCACCGGCGACATCGATGTGGAGCGCAGGTTCTCCAGCGCCACGTCGATCATCATGATCGCGTTCTTCTTCACGATGCCGATCAGCATCAGGAGGCCGATGAGCGCGATGATCGAGAGGTCGAAACCCATCACCTTCAGAGCCAAGAGCGCGCCCAGGGCGGCGGCCGGAAGGCCGGACAGAATGGTGAGCGGGTGGATGAAGCTCTCGTAGAGAACCCCGAGGACCACATAGATCGTCAGCACTGCGGCGAGGATCAGAAGCGGCGTGTTTCCTTGCGACTGCTCGAAGATCTCCGCCGTACCGCCATAGGACGTGAAGACGTCCGCCGGCATGTTGATGTCCTTCTTGATCTGGTCGATCGCGGCTGTTGCGTCACCCAGCGCCGCATCGGCAGGCAGGTTGAACGAAACCGTCGTCGAGACGAGTTGACCTGTCTGGTTGATCGTCACCGGCCCGGTGTTTCGCTCGACCCTCGCGAAATTCGACAACGGGACCAGCGTGCCGTTGGTTGAGGCGACCCGGATGTCCTGAAGCTTCTGATCGTCCCAGGGCTTGTTGGTATCGTATTCGACGATGACGTCGTAGCTGTCACCGGTGGATTGGATTTGCGCTGCCGTATAACCACTGAACGATTCCTGCAGGGTCGTGCGCAGCTGGCTGTTGTCGATGCCGAAGGCGGCTGCCTTTTCGGAATCGACGAGGATATTGGCCTGCAGCGCGTTGTTCTGCGCATCGGTTGTCACGTCGGTGAAGCGCGGATCGCCGCGCATTGCCTGCTGGATATTATTGGCCCAGAGATTGGTCTGCTCGGCGCTGAGTGCCTGAACGACCAGCTGATACTGGCTTGCGGTCTGACGGCCGCCGAAGCGTAGGCTCTGCTGCGGGGTGATGAAGGCTTGCAGGCCGGGCACCTTGGCGATGTCGGCCCGCAATTCGCGCAAGGTCTGGTCAAGCGGCGGACGCTGCTCCTTGTCCTTCAGCTCGACATACATCGTGCCATTGTTGAGCGGGCTGCGCGCGTTGCCGCCGACGATCGACATGACGTGATTGACCGCCGGATTCTGTTTCACGATCGCTGCGGCCTGGTTCTGCAAGGCTACCATCGCCGGATAGGAGATGTCCTGGCGTGCCCTTGTGGAGATGTTCAGCCGGCCGATGTCCTCGGTCGGGAAGAAGCTGGAGGGCAGCGTCATGAACAGATAGGCGTTCAAGCCGACCGAAACGAGGAACAGGCAAAGGATCGCAGGCCGGTGGACGAGGCACCAGCCGACCGCCCGATCGTAACCTCTGAGCGTGCGTTCAAAGCCCGCATTGAACCAGCGGACGAAGAGGGGCGGGTTGGACTTGCGGCTTGAAAGCCGCGAGCCGAGCATCGGCGTTACCGTCAGCGAGACGATGGCGGATGCGACGATCGCCATTGCGACGACCATGCCGAATTCGTTGAAGATGCGGCCGACGACCCCGCCCATCAACAGGATCGGGATGAAGACCGCAATCAGCGACACCGACATCGAAATGATCGTGTAGCTGACCTCGCCGGCGCCCTTGATTGCCGCATCGAGGACCGGCATTCCCTCTTCGACATGCCTAAGAATGTTTTCCAGCATCACGATCGCATCATCCACCACGAGGCCGACGGCGAGCGTCAAGCCGAGCAGCGAGATGTTATCGACGCTGTAGCCGAGTACGTACATCATGCCGAAGGTCGAGATCAGCGAGAGCGGAACGGCAAGGCCCGGAATGACCGTTGCGGTCAGATGGCCTGTGAAGAGGTAGATAACGAGCACTACGAGGCCGATCGTCAGCAGGAGCGTGAACTTTACATCGGAAATCGCGTCGCGGATCGGCTTGGCGGAATCGTTCATGACCTTGGTGGTGACTGACGACGGGATCTCGGCATGCAGCGTCGGCAGCTTGGCGTTGATCGCATCGACGACCTCGACCGTGTTCGCATCCGGCTGGCGCTGGATGGCGAGGATGATGCTGCGGTTACCGTCGTACCAGCTGCCGGTATTCTGGTTCTCGACGCTGTCTTCCACCTTGGCGATGTCGCCGAGATGAATCGGCGCCCCGTTCGGGTTTGCGATCACCAGCGAGCGGAATTCCGCTGCGTTGGTGCGCTGCGTGTCGGCGTTGATCGTCATGCTCTGCGCGTCGTTCTGCAGCGTGCCGACCGGCACCTGGCTATTGGCGGCGCTGATTGCCTGGTTGACGGTATCGATGCCGATGTTGCGGGCAAGCAGCTTGTTGGGATCGACCTCGACGCGGACGGCATAGGTCTGTGCGCCGAACACGGTCACTTCGGCGACGCCGGGCAGGGTGGAGAGCGACGGTGAGATGATGTCTTCGGCGATGGCGTCGAGCTTGCTGCGCGGCATCGTATCGCTCTGCACCGCAAGCAGCATCACCGGCGCGTCGGCCGGGTTCGTCTTGCGGTAACTCGGCGGCGTGGTCATGTTGTCCGGCAACTGCCGGGTCGCGTGCGAGATTGCGGCCTGCACGTCGGCCGCGGCCGCATCGATGTTGCGGTTGAGGTCAAACTGCAGAATGATGCTGGTATTGCCGAGCGAATTCGTCGCGCTGATTTCGCTGATGCCGGGGATGGTCTGGAACTGCTTGATCAGCGGCGTTGCGACCGAAGTCGCCATGGTCTGCGGCGAGGCGCCGGTGAGCGCGGCCGAGACGTTGATCGTCGGGAAGTCGACCTGCGGCAAGGCCGCGACTGGCACGAGCCGGTAACCTGCAAGGCCTGCAAGGATCACGCCGATGGCGAGAAGGGTCGTCGCAACCGGCCGCCGGATGCAGAAATTCGGGATCATTGTTCTGCCTCCGCCGCCAGGGTTTCGGTCTGGTGAGCCGGCTGCTCGGCGGAGGCGACGTTTAGTGCCTTGTCATCGAATTGCTCGTCGACATGCTGCTGGTCGGCAAGCTGCGCCTGTCCCTCGATGACGACGTGATCGCCTTCGGAGAGCCCTGCGGAAACGGCGGTGAAACCACCGTTCTCGCGGGCGACGGTGACGGGCGCCATCTGCACCTTTTCATCCTTCACGACATAAGAAAAGAACCCATTTGCACCGGGGCTGACTGCGACGGTCGGTACGACGACCTGCGGTTCTTTATTGTTGAAGTGAACGACGAGATTGACGGATTGCCCGGGCCAGAGCGTGCCGGTCGTATTTTTAAAGCGCGCCTTCGCGAGGATCGTGCCGGAAGCAGTGTCGACCGTATTGTCATAGAAGCTGATCGCGCCGCGGCGCACGCTGCCCTTCGTCGAATCCGGTGTGGTCGTGACCTCGACGGGTCCGCTGGCGAGCGATTGCTTCAACTGGCGCAGATCGCGCTCCTGCAGATGGAATTTCACATAAATCGGATCATATTGGGCAATCGTCACGATCGCCGTTCCGGCACCGACGAAAGCTCCAGGGCTGACCGCGATGTCGCCAAGGCGGCCGTCGAAAGGCGCGCGGATTTGCGTGTGCTCGAGCAGAACCTGATCGGAGGCGAGTGAGGCCCTGTCGGCTTCGACGGTGGCGGCAGCCGTGTCGCGAGCGGCCTTGGCCTGGTCGTAGCTCTGCCGTGTGCCGGCCTTTTGCGCCAGGAGATCGGCTGCGCGTGTGAGAGCGGTTTCGGCTTCCGAGAGCGTCGCTGTGTCTCGGATGATCGTCGCGTTGTCCTTGTCGACGGCTGCTTGCGCCGGCCGGTCGTCGAGCTTGGCGATCAGGTCGCCTTGCTTGACCGTGGCGCCGTCGGTCGCGACGATCGACGTGACAAGGCCCTGTTCCTGCGCGGCGATCGTGGTGGTGTTTTCGGCTTCCGCCCACCCCGAGGCCGTGACGTCTCGCGGCAGCACTGTCTTTACGGCGGCGACTGTTTTCACGAGCGTCGGGCCGCTGCCCCCCCGCCGGTTATGCTGCCCGCCGCCTTGCTGGCCCACTTGCGCCTTGCCGCCTTGTTGCGCAGGCGCACTGACCAACTGCGAGACGTAGGGAAACTGGTCGACGATTCTGTTTCCGAATTGCCAAACGCTGACGGCAGTAACCGCAATAATGCTGAAGGTAATCCAAAATATCTTCATGTGTGAGACCGGTCTTGACGGGTTGCACGACGTTTCCGGTCCCGATTGAGCCGCCCATATTGCGGCGCAAAAAAGACATAATCCGCCGGACGCACTCACTAAGTGGTTATAATAGCTTAAATTTTTGTAATGATCGGCGTGGCGTCCACCTCGCGCTTGCGGTCAAACCGAACGCGCCGCACCGCCGTCGCAACGGATCAGTGAGCCGGTGATGTAGCTCGCCGGCTGGCTGCAGAGGAAAGCGGCGGTTGCTGCGAATTCTTCGACCTTGCCATAGCGGCCAACCGGAATGCGCGCTTCCTTGTCGCTGCGGATGTCTTCCATGCTTTTGCCGGTGCGCTTGGCGGCCGCGCCGTCAAGCTCGTCGAGGCGTCCGGTGAGGATGCTGCCCGGCAAGAGCAAATTGGCCGTCACGCCGTGGCTTGCAACTTCCGAGGCGAGCGTCTTCGACCAGCCGGCAAGAGCAGGGCGCAGCGTATTGGAAAGCGCCAAATTGGCGATGGGCTCTATGACGCCGGACGAGGCGACGGTGAGAATGCGGCCCCACCCTTGCGCCTTCATGCCCGGAAGCAAGGCGTTGGTCAGGGAAATGACGCGCAGCACCATCGAGAAGAAATAAGTCTCGAGCTTCTCGGGCGTCATGTCCTCGGTCGTCCCAGGCGTCGGGCCGCCGGTATTGTTCACGAGAATATCCAGGCCGGCGAACTTTTCCTTGACGGCGGCAGTCACCGTCTCGACGAATTTCTCGTCAGCCAGATCAGCCCAGATCCAGTCGGCCTTGCCGTTGCCCTCGGCGTTGATCGCCTTGCAGTTGGCCTCCAACTGCTCACCGCTGCGGCCGCACAGAAGTACGTTTGCGCCTTCACGTGCGAGTGCGATCGCAATGCCATGGCCAAGCCCGCGCGACGAAGCCAGAACGAGTGCGCGTTTGCCGTCGATTCCGAGATCCATGATGTCCTCCAGATGCATCGGCTTCTGTATAAGGCGCAGCCGACGGAAAAGGGAAGAGTCCTTCTACCGAAGAACAATTGACGTTAACGTAAGCGTTATATAATCTTGCGGTGGAGGAGATATTGATTGTGCGAATTGGAGGATCGGCTGTCGCTTCCCGGCTCGACAATGCTTTCCGGTTTTGACAAGACAATGACCCGACAAGGGGATTATGGCCGCGTGGGCGGTCGAGCGGAGACGGATGAATGACCGAGACGACTGAGCTGCCGGAACGTGAGTCGATGGAATTCGACGTTGTGATCGTCGGTGCCGGGCCTGCCGGCCTGTCTGCCGCGATCCGACTGAAGCAGGTCAATCCGGAGCTTTCCGTCGTCGTGCTCGAAAAGGGGGCGGAAGTCGGCGCCCATATCCTGTCGGGCGCCGTCATCGATCCGATCGGCATCGACCGGCTGCTGCCGGATTGGCGCAGCCAAGGCGATCATCCCTTCAAGACCGAGGTGACCGCCGATCATTTCCTGGTGCTCGGTCCGGCTGGTTCCGTCCGCCTGCCGAATGTGCTGATGCCGCCCTTGATGAACAACCACGGCAACTACATCGTATCGCTCGGGCTTGTCTGTCGCTGGCTCGCCACGAAGGCCGAAGAACTCGGCGTCGAGATCTATCCGGGGTTTGCCGCAACCGAGGTGCTCTACAACGACGAAGGTGCGGTGATCGGGGTGGCCACCGGCGATATGGGCATCGAGAAGAACGGCGAGCCCGGCCCAAGTTTTGCCCGCGGCATGGAACTGCTCGGCAAATACACGCTGATCGGCGAAGGCGTGCGCGGCTCGCTCGCCAAGCAGCTGATCGCCAAGTTCGACCTTTCGAAGGGCCGCGAGCCGCAGAAGTTCGGCATCGGCCTCAAGGAGCTCTGGCAGGTCAAGCCCGAGCACCACAAGCCTGGCCTGGTGCAGCATTCCTTCGGCTGGCCGCTCGGCTTGAAGACCGGCGGCGGCTCGTTCCTCTATCATCTGGAAGACAACCTCGTCGCCGTCGGCTTCGTCGTGCATCTCAACTACAAGAACCCCTATCTCCATCCGTTCGAGGAGTTCCAGCGCTTCAAGACGCATCCGGCGATCCGCGCCACCTTCGAGGGTGGCAAGCGGCTCTCTTACGGTGCCCGTGCCATCACCGAGGGCGGCTACCAGTCGGTGCCGAAGCTTTCCTTTCCCGGCGGCGCGCTGATCGGCTGTTCGGCGGGCTTCGTCAATGTGCCGCGCATCAAGGGCAGCCACAATGCCGTGCTGTCGGGCATGCTGGCGGCCGACAAGATCGCCGAAGCGATCGCTTCGGGCCGCGCCAACGACGAAGTCGTCGAAATCGAAAACGACTGGCGCAAGAGTGATATCGGCAAGGACTTGAAGAAGGTCCGCAACGTCAAGCCGCTCTGGTCGAAGTTCGGCACGGCCGTCGGCGTGGCGCTCGGCGGTCTCGACATGTGGACCAACACGCTGTTCGGCTTCTCCTTCTTCGGCACCCTCGGCCATGGCAAGACCGATGCCCAGTCGCTGGAGCCGGCCGCCCAGCACACAAAGATCGACTATCCGAAGCCGGATGGCGTCTTGACCTTCGATCGTCTGTCCTCGGTGTTCCTGTCGAACACCAATCACGAGGAAGACCAGCCGGTCCATCTACAAGTCAAGGACATGGCGTTGCAGAAATCGTCCGAGCACGACATCTATGCCGGACCGTCGGCGCGCTACTGTCCGGCCGGCGTCTATGAATGGGTGGAGAAGGACGGCAAGGACACCTTCGTCATCAACGCCCAGAACTGCGTCCACTGCAAGACCTGCGACATCAAGGACCCCAACCAGAACATCAACTGGGTCCCGCCCCAGGGCGGCGAGGGGCCGGTCTATCCGAATATGTGAGGTCAACACAAGGAGCCCGGCAAACGCTGGGCTCCTCTGTGTCGGGGCTCATTCAGCGGTGACGGACGGCAATGCCCGTCGACAATGCCACGCCGATCCCTGTGATGACAGCGGCTGCGATTTCCGCCAGGCCGATTTCCTCGCCCAGCAGGAATCCGCCGCCAAGCGTTGCCAACACCGGCGTGATCGCCGTAAAGGCAGCCGCCTGCGTGCCGCCCAGCGTTCTGACGGCGGTGCCGTAGGCAACCATGGCGACAAGGCCGGACAGGATGCCCTGGCTTACGAGCTGCAGTCCGAGATCTCCAGCGCTTGCCCGGGTCAGCGAGGTGCCGAAGCCGGCGGCAAGCGCTGCAATGATCAGGAACGACCAGATGGCGATCAGTGCGCTCGCCTGGACGGCGGTGAGCCCGCTGCGGCGGAAGGCGTGCGTATAGCTTGCCCAAAGGACGGCGCCGGCCGGCAAAAGCACGAAGCTCGTCCATGGCAGCGATGCATCCGAAAGGCTCTGCACAAGCAGGATCAGCACGCCGCAGACGATCGCGGCGAGGCCGAGCTTGCGGGTAATATCCGGCCGCTCCCCGAAGATGAATATGCCGATGAGTGCCGTCGCAAGCGGCATTGAGCCGCCGAGCAGGATGCCCGACGAACCTGCCGGGGTCGCATGGATGGCAAGTGTGGTGACGAGAAAGAAGACAGCGCCTGCGCCGGACACCATCAATGCCAGCAGATGCAGCGCAACGCCCTTCGGCAGCAGGCCGGTCTTGAGCCAAACGGGCGAAAGGGCAAGCGCAGGAATGCCGTAGCGGATCAGTCCGATATCGATCGAGCCGAGCGGCGTTGCTGCGCTGTGGCGGGTCGCAAGAAGCCACGTCGCCCAGATGAGCACCGTGACGGTTGCGCCCGCGTAACCGGCGATGAGGGATGGGGATTTCTGGTTGGCGATGCTGAAGCTGGTCATCGGTCTATCCTTTCTTGTCATTCGGTGTGCTGTCCGACCAAGAAAAAGATAGGCCCGATGGTCAGGGCATGTCCTTGCTATCTGTAGCGCCAAAAACATGCTAGTAGCAATAATCTGCCAACAGTAAGGGCTGAAATTGGAAAATATGCCAAATCTTGATAAATTCGATCTGGCCATCCTCGAATGCCTGCAGGAGGATGCACGCGCCACCAACGTCGAAATCGCCGAAAAGGTAAACCTCTCGCCGTCGCCCTGCCTGCGGCGGATCCGCAACCTGGAAAAAGCAGGTGTGATCCGCGGCTACCGCGCCGATATCGACCGAAAGGAAGTGGGGCTGGGGCTGACGGTCTTCGTCGAGTTCAAAGTGGCCCATCACAGCCGTGAGAATTCGCAATCCCAGCAGGCGGCCCTCCTTGCGATCCCGGAGATCGTTTCCTGTTTCCTGATTTCTGGAAGCGCGGATTTTCTGGCAGAGGTCGTGGTGGAGGATCTTGCTGCCTACGAGCGGCTTCTCACCGATACCTTGCTGACGCTGCCGAACGTCAGCGATATCCGCTCGAACTTTGCAATCCGCAGCATGAAGACCCACGGGCCTTTGAAGCTGCCCAGGGGGAGGTAGATCTGCACGCTCGCCAAGTCAGCCGGTGAGGCAGACGGAGGCAACATGTGAGCGAGCCTTGGTGGTGCCGAGAGCTCACCGTGGATTTTCTGTCCTTGTGACAGGAATCCAGCCATGGGGCTCCGCCCGTGACCCTTTGCATGGCGCTGCTGGATCCGACACGGCAACGTTGTGCATGCCGCTCGTCTCCTTGCTCGCTCCTTCGTCGCTCAACCCTTACCCGCTCTGAGGACGAGCCACCCAGTCCCCTTCTTTGCCAGAAGAAGGAAAATAGCCTGCCTAAAGCAACGTCCCGCTAAGGATGAGCAGGGCCACGGAGAAGTAGATCACCAGGCCGGTCACGTCGACCAGCGTCGCGACGAACGGTGCCGACGCGCTGGCGGGGTCCAGGCGAAGCCTTTGCAGCAGGAACGGCAGCATCGAGCCGCAGAGCGAGCCGAAGGTGACGATGCCGATCAGCGCGGCGAAGACGGTGAGGCCGACGAGCAGCCAATGCTCGCCGTAGTCGTAGAGGCCGATTTTCTGCCACAGCACGATGCGGCCGAAGCCGACGAGCCCGAGGATGGTGCCAAGCACGACACCGGTCGGCAACTCGTGCAAGAGCACGCGCCACCAATCCGAAAGCTTGAGCTCGCCGAGCGCCAGGGCACGAATGATGAGCGACGTCGCCTGCGATCCGGAATTGCCGCCCGAGCTCATGATGAGAGGGACGAAGAGCGTCAGCACGATCGCCTTCTCCAACTCCCCTTCGAAATACTGCATGGCGCTTGCCGTCAGCATCTCGCCGAGGAAAAGGGCCGAAAGCCAGCCGGCCCGTTTGCGGATCATGCCGAAAAAGCCGATCTTCATGTAAGGCTTGCCGAGGGCTTCCATACCGCCGAACTTCTGGGCGTCCTCGGTCGTATCCGCGATCATCGTGTCGATAACGTCATCGACGGTGACGATGCCGAGCATGTGGCCGTCGTCGCTGACGACCGGCAGCGCCAGCAGATTATGCTTGCGGATCAGCCGGGCGACGTCCTCCTGCGTCATCAGCGGATCGCAGCGAACGAGGCCGCCCTTGTGCGCGACGGAGAAAACCGAAGCCTGCGGTTCGCCGGTGATGAGGCGGCGCAGTGTCACGACATTGGTCAGCCGCTGCGTTGCCGCGTCGAGGACGTAGATCGCATAGACCGTCTCGCGCGAGCGCTCGACCTGGCGAACATGGTCGAGCGTCTCGGCAACGGTCCAGGCGTCCGGCACGCTGACGAACTCAGTCGTCATGATGCTGCCGGCCGTGCGCGGCGGATAGCCCATCAGGTGCTTGACGGCGAGCGCTGTCGTGCGGTCGAGCTTTGTAAAGAGGATCGCGCGGGAATCCTCGTCCAATTCATGGAAGAGATCGGCGACACGATCGTTTGCGGTGGCGTTGAGCAGCCGCGCGGCATGCTCGACCGGCATCTCGGCGAGGATTGCGGCAGCGTTGTGCAGCTCCGGCCTGGCGAGAATGCGGACGGCCTTCTGCTGCGGAAGCGTGGTGAGGACGGCCGCTGCCTCCGGGATGTCGAGTATGTTGAGACGCTCGACGCGCTCTGCGGTGGTGACCGCTCCGAGGCTGTCGTGGGTGAAGAAACGGGCAGCATGGCCTGCCCGCAGGGGGAAGCGATTGATGTTCACTGGCTCGCCTTTCCGTCGATCCGCCGCAGCGTCCGGCGGGCGAGCCCGACAGGAGTCGGTCAGCGCACGGCGGCCGCGTACGGCAAGGGCAATCGACTGCTACTGTCGCTTGGCATCGGGTTGGCTCCGTTGATTTTCCGCGGAAAAGGGCTGTCATCCGCGTGCCGTAAGACCTGCTCCTCCGATCGAGAAAAGTCAAGCGGCGTTGGTTTGTGAGTACAATGGCGCACACGGGGTGCGGCAATATGCGTGGATTATCGATGCTGGTCAGAAGCCGGCGAGTACTGCCTTGCCCTTCATCCTGCCGCTCTCGACCATCGAATGCGCCTTCTTCATATTGGCGGCATTGATCGCACCGACGATTTCGCTGAGTGTCGTGCGGATATTGCCGGCATCGACAAGCTCCGACACCTTGTTGAGGAGGTTATGCTGCTCGATCATATCGGGCGTCGAAAAGAGCGGCCGTGTGAACATCAGCTCCCAATGCACCGAAACGGCCTTGCGCTTGAAGGGCACGACGTCGAGGGACTTCGGATCGTCGATCAGCGCGAAACGGCCCTGCGGTGCGATCGCCTCGACGATGTCGGGGATGTGGCTGTCGGTGTTGGTTGTCGAGAAGATGAAGCCGGGAGCCCCGATGCCGAGAGCCGCAACCTGCGGGGCGATCGGCTTCGAGTGATCGACGACGTGGTGCGCGCCAAGTTCCTTCACCCAGACCTGTGTTTCGGGACGGGAGGCGGTTGCGATGACTGTCAGATCGGTCAGCGCCCGGGCGATCTGGATGGCAATCGAGCCGACGCCGCCGGCACCGCCGATGACGAGGAGAGCGCGAGCAGCGCCCGGCACCGCGTCGTGAATCTTCAATCGGTCGAACAGTGCTTCATAGGCGGTGATCGAAGTCAGCGGCAGTGCGGCGGCGGCCGCGAAATCGAGGCTCTTCGGCTTTCGCCCAACGATACGCTCGTCAACGAGATGGAATTCTGCGTTCGAGCCCGGGCGATCGATCGCACCGGCATAGTACACCTCGTCTCCGGGCTTGAAGAGCGTGACATCCGGACCCACGGCCTTGACGATGCCGGCTGCGTCCCAGCCGAGAACCTTCACTTCACCTGCCGGTGGTGCCGAATGTACACGCACTTTCACATCGACCGGATTGACGGAGACGGCCTTGATCTCGACGAGCAGGTCATGTCCGGTCGCCTTGGGAACGGGCAGGTCGACATCGATCAGCGATGTCTCGGCGGAAATGGGCTGCGGGACCTTGTAGGCGACGGCGCGCATGGAAACCTCCACTGTTCGTTGCATGGAGGCTAGATGCGTCTTATGTTCAAAGAGTGCAAGAATGCACAAATTCTGTACATAGTACCAAAAAGGATACTGTAAAAATGTCGTTGCCCCGCGCCAAGCTGACGAAGAATTTCCCCGGCTGTCCGGTCGAGGCGACGCTGAGCTATCTTGATGGAAAATGGAAAGGCGTCATTCTGTTCCACCTCATGGACGGAACGTTGCGCTTCAACGAATTGCGCCGGAAGCTGCCGGCGGTGACACAGCGCATGCTGACCAAGCAGCTGCGGGAACTGGAAGGCTCCGGCCTCGTCTCGCGCACGGTCTATCCAGTCGTGCCGCCGCGTGTGGAATATGCGCTGACGCCGCTTGGCGACACGCTGAAGCCGGTCATCCGCGCACTGGCGGCCTGGGGCGAAGAATATGTCTTCTGCCGCCCGGAAGGCCACGAACTGCGCGATCCTTCATGCGCGCCGGCTGCGCTCCAGGCGTAGCGACGCGGCGTAGACGAAGAGGCCGAACAAGGACAGCACGGCGCCGACATAACCCGTCGCCGCAAAGCCGTAGTTCCAGGCGATCACAAGGCCGCCGAGCCAGGCGCCGAGTGCATTGGCGATGTTGAAGGCAGAGTGGTTCGAGGCGGCGGCAAGCGTTTGCGCATCGGCGGCGACGTCCATCAGCCGGGTTTGCAGCGCAGGACCGGCCGCAAAGCCGCAGCCGACGAGGAACACGCAGATCGCCAGCATAATGGGGCTAGATGCCGTCAGTGAAAACAGCGTCAGCACGACGATGTTGAAGACCAGCGAGCCGCCGATCGTTCCCATGATCGATTTGTCGGCGAGCCATGAGCCGACGATGTTGCCGGCATTCATGCCGACGCCGAAAAGGACCATCATAACGGCAACCATGCTCTCCGGCAGCATCGCGACCTTCACGGTGGTACCGGCGATATAGCTGAACATAGCGAACATGCCGCCATAGCCGACGGCTGCGATGCCGAGCGTCAAGAGCACCTGCGGACGCTTGAAGGCGCCGAGCTCGCGCAGGAAGCTGGCACCGTCCGCGACCTGGTCGCGCGGCACGTAGTACCAGATGAGCGCCACGGTCACGAGGCCGATGACGCCGACGGAGGTGAAGGCTGCGCGCCAGTCGAGCGACTGACCGAAGAAGGTAGCGAGTGGCGTGCCGAGCAGGGTTGCAATCGTCAGACCGAGCATCACCCGGCCGACGGTTCGCGCTCGCTTGTGCACCGGCACCATCGAAGCAGCGACAATCGCCGCGACGCCGAAATAGGCGCCGTGCGGCAGGCCGGTGATGAAGCGCATCACGGTGAAGATCTCGAAGGTTGGGGCCAGTGCGCTCAAGATGTTGCCGACCGCGAAAATGCCCATCAACAGCAGAAGCAGTGAGCGGCGTGTCATCTTGGCGGCGAGGACCGCGATCACCGGTGCGCCGATGACGACCCCGAGCGCATAGGCGCTGATGACGTAACCCGCCTGCGGGGTCGTGACCGAAAACGTGTCCGCCACATTCGGCAGCAGGCCCATGATGGCGAATTCGCCGGTGCCGATCCCGAAGCCGCCGCAGGCGAGCGCCAGCTGCACCAGGGCGATCGCCATCGGCGAAAGGGCTTCGCAAGCCGGAGCGGAATCGATGGAATCGTCTACGGCGATCTGGCTCACGCGAGCTCCTGAGGCATGTCTGCAGGGCAAACCATCCGAATTGCGGGCGCTGAGGCGGAGGTCGGCCGTTTTATGGCGGGAGACGGAGATCAAGAGTCTCCATCATTGAAATCATGGGTGATTGCACCGTCAGCGTCGAGTGCATTTTTCGCAGTGCAGCGTCCTGCTATGCGCATACGCGCATTGCAATATTTGCTCTTGGACGCCTCGCAGTTACGTCGGTCACAGTGCATGCCGCGCTTGAAAACGAAGAGGGTCCAACCATCTTAAGGGGCACTGACTGAGACGCCACGACGCGAGGAACGGCACGCCTGATGAAGCTTGTAGGTTTTTTCAATAAAGACGGTGGTACCTTCCGCACCACCGATATGGAGGCCTACGAAAAGCGGGCAGAGGCGACCTTCCGAGAAGCCGGACATGACTTCGAGGCCATCGTCTTTTCCGGCAAGGAGATCGTTCCCGCGATGGAGCGGGCCGCCCGGCGCGACGATATCGACGGCATCGTCGCGGGCGGCGGTGACGGCACGATTTCGGCAGCGGCCTCGATTGCCTGGAAGAACGGCGTCGCCCTCGGTGTCGTCCCGGCCGGAACCATGAACCTCTTTGCCCGCTCGCTGAAAGTGCCGCTCGATATCTGGCAGGCGCTGGATGTGTTGGCCACCGGCGAGGTCGATCATGTCGACATTGCTAGCGCCAACGGCCGGCCCTTTATCCATCAGTTCTCGGCAGGGCTTCATGCGCGCATGGTGCGATACCGCAACTCCTTCACCTATCGCTCCCGTTTCGGCAAGATGCGCGCCAGCGTCCGCGCAGCCTTCGGCGTAGTGCTCAACCCGCCGGAATTCGAAGTCGAATTCCAGGCGCTCGGCGTGCGCGAGACGCGCCGCGTATCGGCCGTTTCGGTCTCCAACAATCCCTTCGGCGAGAACGCGCTTCTTTACGCCGATAACCTGCGCAGCGGCGAGCTTGGCTTTTACACCGCAAAACCGCTGAAGCCGATCGGCGTCGCCCGTCTTGCCGTCGATATGCTGCGGGGCAAGGTGCGCGAAAATGCCGACGTGATGGTGATGCATCCGGCCGAAGTACATCTGCATTTCCCGAAGCTGAGGGCAAAGGCCAATTGCGTCATGGACGGCGAGCTTTTGCCGCTCGAACGCGACATTGCCATCAAGCTGCATCCCGAAGAGCTGAAGGTGCTGGTCAAGCAGGGCCTTGCCGCGCAGGTCAATGAGGCCGAGCGGCGGGAGCCTGCGGCTTAGCTTGCCTCTTCACGCCAGCATCCGCCCAGTCGCATTGGAATGCCAGCACGGGCTTCGAAAATCCTTTCAATCGCCGCCGCGTCGCATGCGTGAAAAGATCAGCGGTGCCGTACTCCCGAAAAATATTCTCCGACACGAGGATATGATCGCCGGAGGCGGCCGCGCACAGGCGTGCTGCAAGCTGCACAGTGGAGCCGAACAGGTCGTTGCTGTCCTCGACGGGCTCGCCGCAATCCAGTCCGATGCGAACATGAATCGGCTCGGGGTTTCCGCGGTTGTAACGTTTGAATTCCTGCTGGATCGTCCTGGCGCAATCGACTGCTGCGGCCGTCGAGGCGAATGTCGCCATGATGCCGTCGCCGGTATGCTTCACCTCGCGGCCTGAGGAGTGGCTGAGGCATCTGTGCACGATCGAGTCATGCGCCCTGACCAGTTCGGTCGCCATGCGGTCGCCAAGGCGCGACGTCATCGCGGTCGAGCCGACGATGTCGGTGAACAGGATGGCGCGGTGGCCGGAATCCATCTCACCTGAGGCCTGTCCTGGCGCCGGCTCGGGGTCGTGAATTCGGCCAAGAAACGCCTCGACCGCCGACAACGCGACCTCGACAACCTCGCCGGCGACGAAGCCATGGGCTTCACGGTGCACGCATTGAGCGGTTTCCGCGTCTGGCGCGTCCACCAGGCAAAATGCGGTCCCGCGCCGCTGGTCGAACCAGTAGGTGAGGAACTTGACACCGTAGCGGTCCTGAATTTCGAGATCCCTGCGATGGGCCTCGGCAACGTCGGCGGCTGTGGTTCCCGTGAGTTCATGCCGGTCCATGAAGATAGCCATTTGCGCGCTCCTTTCGGAAACCTCCGCTTACAGGACGGTTCATTCTACGACTTGGACACCGCCCGGTCCACCTTTGAGATGGCTGCCGGCAGGCCCTAGACGCGCGGCAGATAGGTCTGGTAGTCGAAGTCCGAGACCGTGCGCAGATAGGTGATGGCTTCCTTGTATTTGGTGTCGCCGTAGAGTTTCTGATAGCGCTCGCCGAAGATATCGGCGATGAAGGGCGATGCGCGAAAGGCTTCCACCGCCGTTAGAAAATCGTGCGTCAGCCGCGCTGTGTTTTCCGGCACATGCGACGGCGTCGTCTCCACGCCGGGGTCGAGATCGTCGTCGAGGCCAAGCAGCATGCCGCCGAGGATGGCGGAAAGCAGCAGGTAAGGATTGGCATCAGCGCCGGCGACGCGATGTTCGATGCGCGCTGCCGGCCCGTACGTATCCGGGATGCGGATCGCCGTGCCGCGATGGCCGGTTCCCCAAGTGAGGTCGATGGGGGCAAAGGAACGCGGCTGGAAGCGGCGGTAGGAATTGGCGAAAGGCGCAAAGATCAGCTGCGCCTCGCGCATCGTGTTCAGCATTCCGGCGCAGGCGGATTTCAGCCGCTTCGGCTCGCCGCCCTTTGCATCGAGTATATTGCGGCCCTGCCTGTCGACGACGCTCGCATGCACATGCAGGCCGGAGCCGGCATGTTCGGAATAGGGCTTGGCCATGCAAGTCGATTTGAGGCCGTGCTTGCGTGCGGCCTGTTCGGCGATGCGCTTCAGGTAAATGCAGTCGTCGGCGGCGGCCAAGGCATCTGGCCGATGCAGCAGGTTGATTTCGAACTGCCCGGGTCCGAACTCGGCCGTCGTCGCCTCCGCAGGCAGGTTCTGCGCCTTGGCATAGGCACGCACCGTCTGCAGGTAATCGTCGAGCGCATCGACGGCGCTCATGTCGTAGAGCTGGAAACCGTTCGGCTCGCCGCGATAGGTGAGGCTTTTCGGCGGCGAGGGACGGCCGGTATCGCGCCAGTCCTGTTCCATCACATAGAATTCGAGTTCCGTCGCGACGACCGGCGTGAGGCCGCGCTCTTCGTAGCGCTTCAGCACCGCTGCGAGGATCGCTCGCGGATCCATGAAGCTCGGGCTGCCGTCGAATTCGTGCATCGTCGCCAGCACCTGCATGGAGCCTTCCGGCGCCGCCCAGGGCATCGGCGCAAGGCTGCGCTCGTCGGCGATGCAATTGCCGTCCGGATCGCCAATCGTCAGCGACAGGCCGGTGATGTCGTCATTATCGTCGCCCCAGATATCGAGCGACTGCGTCGAGCAGGGGAGACGCACCTCGCCTTCCCAGATTTTCTTCTGGGCATCCAGCGGGATCTGCTTGCCGCGCAAATCCCCGTTCATGCCGACCAGCAGGATTTCGATCCTCGGTTCGCCTGTCGCAGCTTTGCCATGGACGATGTCGGCCGTCATGATCTTGAAAATCCCCTCGGACAAGGCCAAGGTCGTAGCTCATTGAGACGGCCCTTTCAATCTCCGCAGGTGTTTTGCGAATCATGTCCGATACTTACCAGCGCTCAAATCTCGCCGCCATCGATGCCGCCCACCATCTGCATCCCTTTTCCGACATGAAGAAGCTGAATGCCGACGGCACGCGCATCATCCAGCGCGGCGAGGGCGTCTACATCTTTGACAACCACGGCAAGAAGTATCTGGATGGTTTTGCCGGGCTCTGGTGCGTCAATATCGGCTACGCCCGCAAGGAAATCACCGATGCCGTCGCGCGGCAGATGAACGAGCTGCCTTACTACAACACCTTCTTCGGCACCACGAGCACGCCGACGACGCTGCTTGCGGAAAAGGTAACAGCGCATGCCGGCCCGCGCTTCAACCATGTCTTCTTCACCGGCTCCGGCTCAGAGGCCAACGATACCTGGTTCCGCATGGCGCGCGTCTATTGGAGTGCGGTCGGCAAGCCTTCGAAGAGGATCGTGATCGCCCGCAAGAACGGCTACCACGGCTCGACGGTTGCCGGTGCCAGCCTCGGCGGCATGAAATATATGCACGAGCAGGGCGACCTGCCGATTCCCGGCATCATTCATATCGGCCAGCCATATTGGTACGGCGAGGGCGGCGACCTCTCGCTCGCCGAATTCGGCCTTAAGGTGGCCCGCGAACTGGAGGCTGCGATCGATGAGCTCGGCGAGGAGAATGTCGCCGCTTTCGTCGCAGAGCCGGTGCAGGGTGCGGCGGGCGTCATCATCCCGCCTAATACCTATTGGCCGGAGATCGACCGCATCTGCAAGGCGCGCAACATCCTGCTCGTTGCCGACGAAGTCATCTGCGGCTTCGGCCGTCTCGGCGAATGGTTCGGTCATCAGCATTTCGGCGTCGAGCCCGACATGGCGCCGATCGCCAAGGGTCTCTCATCGGGCTACCTGCCGATCGGCGGCGTTTTGGTCAGCGCTCGCATCGCTGATGTGCTGATCAACGAGGTCGGCGACTTCAACCACGGCTTCACCTATTCCGGCCATCCGGTCTGCGCTGCCGCGGCGCTGGAGAACCTGCGCATCATCGAGGACGAAAAGCTGGTCGAGCGTGTCCGCGGCGACATCGGTCCTTACTTTGCCAAAGCCTGGGGCGCTCTCGGCGACCATGACCTCGTTGGCGAAGCGGTGAGCATCGGCCTGATGGGCGGCCTGCAGCTCACTGCCGATAAGAAGACGCGCACCCGATTCGAAAAGGCGGACGCGGTCGGAGCGCTCGTCCGCAACCATGCACTCGCGAACGGCCTCGTGCTGCGGGCCACCGGCGACCGCATGCTGGCGTCTCCGCCACTTGTCATCACTCATGATGAGGTGGACGAGATGGCGCGGATCGCGAGGATCGCGCTGGATGCGGCGTGGAAGGAACTGAAAATCTAATCCGCGGGCGCGACCCACGCGTAGCCGAAACGATAGGAATCGCTGTTGCGGGCGTAGTAATACGGAACCTCGATCGTCGAAACCTCGGGCGCGATACTGCCGAGCTCCGGCACCGATCTTAGCCACTCGGCCGCTTTGGCGGGCAGGGCATTGCCTTGTGCAGTGCTCAGCTGCCAGACCACGAGTAGCGGGCGCTCCTTCGAGATCGAGACCGTAGGCTTGAACCCTGGATAGTCCGTCGAAATCACGGTCGCCGGAACAAAGTCCTTCCGCAAATTCCCCGCAAGCAGGCTGCCTTCCGCGAGAATAGCGGCAGGCTCGCCCTGTTGCCGGAGCGCTGCTGCGAGCTGGGCGTAGGGAACGTTCAAACGCTCGTAATCGCCGTTCAAAGTGGCAGCTGCAATGCGTCCGAAGAGAATAGTCGGAACGGCGATCATGATTATCGCAACGACCGGTACGAGGCGGCGCAATGGATTTGAAACCGCAACATTCGATGCCTCGATCTTCAGGCAAAGATAAAGCGGGAAGATGAAGAAGAGCGGCACCAGCCAGCGATCCTTGATATGGGCCGCTCCGCCGAAAATGACGAGAAGCAGGATGCCAAGGATGGAAAAAAGCATAATGCGCTCAAGGAGCTGTGTCCACTGCGACCTGCCGGAGACGGCCGAGAGAAACGGCTTGCCGAACGCGAACGCGAAGACAAGCAACGTGACCGCGCAAAAGCCAATCACTGCCAGAACGAGCAACCCTGAACCCATGGCGACCTGCACGACGTAGCTCGCATTGCCGCCGTCGGTCAGCTTTTTCAGTGTCCGGGCCGTTGCGAAACCGAGATTGTCCTTCAGCCAGAAGAGATGCGGTAGTGCGATGACGAGGGCGGTGATTGCGGTCAAGGCCATGCGCCAGTCGAAGACGCGCTTGCGCATCTGCGGATCGAGCAGTGCCGCCAAGAGCGCCGAAGCGGGCAGAAGGGCGAAATTGTATTTGGACAGCAGGCCGATGCCGATGCCGATGCCGGTCACGAGATATGAGAGCACATCCGGCTTCTTGAGCGATCGGATAAATCCGTAGAGGAAGACGCAGCCGGCGAAAAACACCGCGACCGTATGGGTCAGGTCGCGCTGCATTTCGAATGCGACCTGCGGAAGCGTCAGGAGTCCGAGCGTTGCGACCACCGCCAGCACGCTGTTCTTCAGGATCATCCGTGCCGTCAGGCCGTAAATAACGTAGGATGTGAAGAGCAGCGCATTCTTGACGACGGCAAGCGAAAGCAGCGAGACACCGCTAATCGAAAAGGCGGCATATTGCAGCCAGTTATAGAAAGGCGGCTGCGGGCCATAACCGGCGGCAAGCCATTGCGAGCGGAAGGCCTGCTCGGCTTCGTCGAGCCCGAGTGTCGGCGGCATCGCCACGCGAACGGCGACCTGTATGAGAAAATATGCGGCAAGCACAGCGAAAAACCACCGCATGTCGACGTTGCGGGCCTTGTCCACGTCCACGTTCATTTCATTTCCGTTCAAACCAGACATAGCCAAGCGCAAAGGTGTTGCCGCTCTTGCCGAGGGGGTACGGGAGCGCCAGTGAGCCGATCGCGTCCGGTTCGATGCCGCAGCGAGCTTTCCCGCCGCCTCTCAAACGTCGCTTCCATCGAAAATCTGCCGCACGATGTAATTAGGCGAAGCGTCGTCGCGATAGTAGGTGCGGGCAATCATCTCGGCCAGAATGCCAGTCGTGATCAACTGCACGGACGAGAGCAGCAGCACGACGCCGACCATGAGCATCGGACGGGTACCGATATCGTTGCCCAGAATGAACTTGTCGAAGAACAGGTAAAGCAGGATCAGCGTTGCGAGCGCTCCAAGGCCAAGGCCGAGCGAGCCGAAGAAATGGCCAGGCCGCGCCTTGTAGCGCATGAAGAACATCACCGACAGCAGGTCGAGGATAACGCGGAAGGTTCGCGAGATGCCGTATTTCGACTGGCCGTGCTGGCGAGCATGGTGCGTGACGGCCACTTCGCCGATGCGCGAACTCGGGACGACGCCGGCGACCCAGGCGGGGATGAAGCGGTGCATTTCGCCCATCAGCTTCACCTGCTTGATGATGGAGGCGCGG